>CAVTGI010000007.1:0-144216 GCA_963734225.1 uncultured Solirubrobacteraceae bacterium | reverse complement strand
CCCGGCGGCGCGACGATCGTAGACGCGCGCATCCGCCTGGCACCGGCCGCTGCGCCCGCCCCACCGCTGTCGCTGTAGCCGGGGCACGCCGGTGGCGGCTGTCCGCATGCCGCTCGCGATCCGTACTTACGCGCAACGCCTCCCGGGGGAAGCCCCGATGGAACGGGCACGCGGCGCGCGTACCTTCGCACTACGGCCTTTTCCGCGCCGCACGACCATCGCGACGAACGACTGGAGAGCACAGACCCATGGCAACCACCGAGCAGTCCACCACCTTCGAGGCGCCCGGCCGGCCGGGCAGCCCCGTGGAAGTGAACGAGCGCTATGACAACTTCATCGGCGGCCATTGGGTGGCGCCGATCGACGGGGAGTACCGCGACAACTTGTCGCCGGCAACCGGGCAGCCGATCTGCGAGGTGGCCCACTCGGGCGCCCAGGACATCGAGCTGGCGCTGGACGCGGCGCACGCGGCCAAGGACGCGTGGGGCGAGGCGTCGACGACGGAACGCTCGAAGGTGCTCAACGCGGTTGCGGACGCGATCGAGGAGAACCTGGAGATGCTGGCGGTGGCAGAGAGCTGGGAGAACGGCAAGCCGGTGCGCGAGACGCTCGCTGCGGACATCCCCCTGGCGGCCGACCACTTCCGCTACTTCGCCGACGTGATCCGCGGCGAGGAGGGCAGGATCTCTGAGATCGACAAGGACACGGTGGCCTACCACTTCAACGAGCCGCTGGGCGTGGTGGGGCAGATCATCCCGTTCAACTTCCCGCTGCTGATGGCGGCGTGGAAGATCGCGCCGGCGCTAGCGGCGGGCAACTGCACGGTGGTCAAGCCGGCCTCATCGACCCCGTGGTCGATCCTCAAGCTGGCGGAGGTCATCCAGGACATCGTGCCGGAGGGTGTGCTGAACATTGTCAACGGCCCGGGCGCGGAGACTGGCAAGGCGCTGGCGTCCAACAAGCGCATCGCCAAGATCGCATTTACGGGCGAGACGGTGACGGGCCGGCTGATCATGCAGTATGCGGCCCAGAACCTCATCCCCTCCACGACGGAGTTGGGCGGCAAGTCGCCGAACATCTTTTTTGATGATGTGATGAGTTCCGATGATGAGTTTCTCGACAAGGCAGTCGAGGGCCTGGTGCTGTACGCGTTCAACAAGGGTGAGGTCTGCACCTGCCCGTCGCGTGCGCTGATCCAGGAGTCGATCTATGACGAGTTCATGGCGCGCTGCCTGGACCGCATCCACGCGATCAAGCAGGGCAACCCGCTCGACCGGACGGTGGCGCTGGGGGCGCAGAACTCGGCGTCGCAGCTGGAGAAGATCGAAGGCTACGTGCAGATCGGCAAGGACGAGGGCGCGCAGCTGTTGACGGGCGGGCAGCGCAACATGCTTTCCGGCGAGCTGGCAGGCGGCTACTACTACGAGCCGACCGTGTTCAAGGGCACCAACGACATGCGCATCTTCCAAGAGGAGATCTTCGGCCCGGTGCTGGCGGTGACCACCTTCAAGGACGAGGCGCAGGCGCTTGCGATCGCCAACGACACGCTGTACGGGCTGGGCGCGGGCGTGTGGAGCCGCGACGGCAGCCGCGCGTTTCGCATGGGTCGCGCGATCAAGGCTGGCAGGGTGTGGACCAACTGCTACCACCTGTACCCCGCACACGCTGCATTCGGCGGCTACAAGGTGTCGGGCGTGGGTCGCGAGAACCACAAGATGATGCTCGATCACTACTCACAGACGAAGTGCCTGCTGGTCAGCTACGACAAGAAGGCGATGGGCTTCTTCTAGGCCGAGCGGGCGACGAGCGCGAGACCGGGGCTGAGCTCGATGGCAGCGCCGATGGCAGGGGCGAGCGTGACCGCGACCGATGCGGCGGTCAGGGCGATAGAGCGCCTGAGCGCCGAGCACGGTCCGCTCGCCTTCTTCCAGTCGGGCGGCTGCTGTGACGGCAGCCTGCCGATTTGCCTGAAGGACGGCGAGCTGCCGCCGGGCTCCGGCGACACGCTGCTCGGCGTGATCGCCGGAGCTCCGTTCTACGTGGACTCAGAGCAGTACCGCCGCTGGGGTCGGCCGTCATTTTTGCTGGACGTGCGGCCGGGTCCGGCGGAGGGTTTCTCGCTGTCGCCGCCGCAGGAGCACTTCGTGACGCGACCTGCGGAGTAGCCTGGCGGGAGATGGCGCGGCCCGGCGACTATACGGTTGAGCGCGATGGACTGGACGAGCTGTTCGCGGCGCTCGCGCGTCGCGGCTACACGGTGATCGGCCCGACGGTCCGCGACGGGGCGATCGTGTACGACGAGATCGGCGGCTGCGCAGACCTGCCGGTTGGCTGGACGGACGAGCAGGAGGGCGGCCACTACCGCCTGCGCAGACGCGACGACGAGGCGCTGTTCGGCTACAACGTGGGCCCGCACTCGTGGAAGCGCTACCAGCTGCCGCCCGAGGTGCGGCTGTGGCGCGCGCGCCGCGACGACGACGGCGGCCTGACCGAGCTGGAGGAGCCCCCACGCGAGCCGCCGCGCTACGCGTTCGTGGGCGCGCGCTCATGCGAGCTTGCGGCGATGGGCATCCTCGACCGTGTGCTGCTGGGCGGCTCCCATCCCGACCCTGCCGACCGCGCGCGCCGCCAGGACGTATTTGTGGTGGCGGTGCAGTGCGCGCAGGCGGGTGCGACTTGCTTTTGCTCCTCGATGGGTACAGGCCCGACGGCGGATAGCGGCTTTGACATCGCGCTGACGGAGGTGCTGGAGGACGGGCGCCACTACTTCGTGCTGGACGTGGGCAGCGACCGCGGCGGCGAGGTCTTGGCCGAGGTCGCCAACGCACCCGCGGGTCCCGGCGAGCGCGACTCGGCGAGCGCGGCGCACGCGCGGGCGGCAGCGCAGATGGGGCGCGAGCTGGACACGAGCGACATCCGCGAGTTGCTGTACCGCAATTACGAGCACCCGCGCTGGGACGACGTGGCGGAGCGCTGCCTGGCATGCGGCAACTGCACGATGGTGTGCCCGACGTGCTTTTGCACGAGCGTGGAGGACGTGACCGACCTGGCAGGCGAGCACGTGGAACGCACCCAGCGCTGGGACTCGTGCTTCACGATCGACTACTCGCACATCCACGGCGGTCCGGTGCGCGCGTCGACGCGTTCGCGCTATCGCCAGTGGATGACGCACAAGCTGGCCACCTGGATCGACCAGTTCGGCAGCTCGGGCTGCGTGGGCTGCGGGCGCTGCATCACGTGGTGTCCGGTGGGCATCGACATCACCGAGGAGGCGCGGGCGATCCGCGCGAGCGACGTTTCGCCCGCCACGGGGACTTCGGCGAGCGATGGGGCCGACCGTGCACACCCTTGACGAGCTGATCGCGCACTCGCCAGTGTTCGCGGGGCTGGAGCAGGAGCACCTGCAGCTGATCGCGGGCTGCGCGGTTAACGAGCGCTTCGACGCCGGCGCAGAGCTCTTTCGCGAGGGCGCCCCGGCGGACCGCTTCTTCCTCATCCGCGAGGGCGCGGTGGCGCTCCAGGTCGACGCCCCTGGCCGCGGCGCGCTGGTGATCGAGACGCTGCATGCGGGCGAAGTGGTGGGCTGGTCATGGCTGTTCGAGCCCTACCGCTGGCAGTTCGACGCTCGCGCGACCGTGGCAACGGCGGCGGTGGCCTTCGACGGGGCGTGCCTGCGCGGCAAGGTCGAGTCAGACCATGAGCTGGGCTACCAGCTGATGCGCCGGTTTGCGGCGTCGATGATCGAGCGTCTGCAGGCGACTCGCATGCAGCTGCTGGACGTGTACGGCCACGCTGGGGTCGGCTGAGGCTCGGCGTGGCCGGCTCGCCCGACACCGCGACCGTCGTCGCCGCAGACGCCGCCGAGCCGGGGCCGATGGTGCCGGTGCCGTTCACGCTGGTGTCCAAGCGACAGGACACGCTGGACACGTGGACGCTGCAGCTGCGCCCGCGCACGGGGGAGGGCCTGGCGTTTGCCCCGGGCCAGTTCACGATGCTGTCGGCGTTCGGCACGGGCGAGGTGCCGATCTCGATCAGCGGCGGGGGCGGGTGGGACGCGGGAGACGGTCCGCTCGTGCACACGGTGCGTGCGGTGGGCCTGGCCACGCAGGCGATCTGCCAGGCGCCGATCGGATCGACGCTGGGTGTGCGCGGCCCGTTCGGCCGACCTTGGCCGGTGGGGCAGCTGACCGGCGCGGACGTGCTGGTGGTGGCGGGCGGCATCGGCCTGGCGCCACTGCGACCGGCGATCCTCGCACTGCTCGCGCGCCGCGAGCGCTACGGGCGGGTGGCGCTGCTGTACGGCGGCCGCGCGCCCGACCAGCTGCTGTACGAGAGCGAGCTACGCGAGTGGGAGCGGCGTGGGCTGGACGTGGCGGTGACGGTGGACAGCGCGGGCCCGGAGTGGCTGGGCCACGTGGGCGTGGTTCCGCGTTTGGTGCGCCGCGCGCGCTTCGATGCAGCAAAGGCGGCGGCGCTGCTGTGCGGGCCGGAGGTGATGATGCGCTTCACGGCGTCCGCGCTGGCGCAGGCGGGCGTGGGCGGCGACCGCGTGTATGCGTCGATGGAGCGCAACATGCAGTGCGGCATTGGCCACTGCGGCCACTGCCAGCTGGGGCCGACGCTGGTGTGCCGCGACGGGCCGGTGTACACGTGGAGCGCGCTCGAGCGCTGGCTGGCGATCAGGGAGCTGTGATGGAGGCCGCGCGCAAGCAGACCCTGGCGGTGTGGAAGTTTGCCTCCTGCGACGGCTGCCAGCTGAGCCTGCTGGACTGCGAGGACGAGCTGCTGGCGCTGGCGGACCGCGTGCAGATCGCGAACTTCCTGGAGGCGAGCAGCGCGACGGTGGGCGGCCCGTATGACATCTCGATCGTGGAGGGCTCGATCACGACCCCCCACGACGCGCAGCGCATCCGCGAGGTGCGCGCGAGCTCACGCACGCTGATCACGATCGGCGCGTGCGCGACCAGCGGCGGCATCCAGGCGCTGCGCAACTTCGCAGACGTGGATGACTTCACCCGCATCGTGTACGCGTCGCCGGACTACATCTCGACGCTCGCGACGTCCACTCCGATCAGCGCGCACGTGCGCGTGGACTTCGAGTTGAACGGCTGCCCGATCGACAAGCGCCAGCTGTTGGAGGTGATCGGCGCGCACCTGGCCGGGCGCCGTCCGCACGTGCGTGCGCACAGCGTGTGCGTGGAGTGCAAGCGCCGCGGCACGGTGTGCGTGATGGTGGCCCACGGCACGCCCTGCTTGGGCCCGGTCACCCACGCGGGCTGCGGCGCCATCTGCCCGTCCTACGACCGCGGCTGCTACGGCTGCTACGGGCCGATGGAGTCGCCCAACACGGCGTCGCTGAGTGCGCAGATGGCGGCTCTCGGCGCCGAGGACGTGGACCTCGTGCGCGTGTACCGCACGTTCAACGCGGCGGCGGCGCCGTTCCGGGAGGCGAGCGAGGCTCGTGAGTGATCGCACGCGGGTGATCCGCACCGACTACCTGGCGCGCGTGGAGGGCGAGGGGGCAATGTACGTCAAGCTCGACGGCCGCGACGTGGTGGACGTGAAGCTGCGCATCTACGAGCCGCCGCGCTTCTTCGAGGCGCTGCTGCGTGGTCGGGCGTTCACGGAGGCGCCGGACATCACGGCGCGGATCTGCGGCATCTGCCCGGTGGCCTACCAGATGAGCGCGGTGCGGGCGATGGAGGACGCGTGCGACGTGGTCATCGATGATGGCCCGCTGCGCGAGCTGCGCAGGCTGATCTACTGCGGCGAGTGGATCGAGAGCCACAGCCTGCACGTGTACATGCTGCACGCGCCCGACTTCCTGGGCTATGCGGGCGCGGTGGAGATGGCGCGCGATCACGGCGAGATCGTGGAACAGGGCCTGCAGATGAAGAAGGCGGGCAACGCGCTGATGGCGCTGGTGGGCGGGCGCGAGGTCCATCCGATCAACGTGCGCGTGGGCGGCTTCTACCGCGCCCCGACCTCCACCGAGCTGCGGACGCTTGTCGATCCGCTTGAGCGGGCGCGCGAGACGGCGCTCGCGACGGTGCGCTGGGTGGCTGAGCTGGACTTCCCGGACGTGCGGCGCGTACGGGAGCTCGTCGCGCTGCGCGACCCGGGCGAGGAGTACCCGATCGACCGTGGCACCATCGTGTCGGACGCCGGTCTGGACATCGCGCCGGCGCAGTTTGACGAGCACGTGGTGGAGGAGCACGTGGAGCACTCCAACGCGCTGCACGCGCGTATGCGCGAGCGGGGCACCTACCTGACGGGTCCGTTGGCGCGATATGCGCTGTCCTGTGCGCAGTTGCGCCCGCTGGCAGCCGAGGCGGCCCGCGCGGCGGGCCTGGGGCCGGTGTGCGAGAACCCGTTCCAGAGCATCGTGGTGCGCTCGGTCGAGCTGGTGCAGGCGTGCGACGAGGCGCTGGCGATCATCGAGCGCTACGAGCAGCCGGACGCGCCGGCCGTGCAGGTGACCCCGCGCCGGGCGGTCGGGCACGGCGCGACGGAGGCCCCGCGCGGCCTGCTCTACCACCGCTATGAGATCGACGACGACGGCGCGATCCTGGACGCGAGGATCGTGCCGCCGACCTCGCAGAACCAGCTGGCGATCGAGGAGGACCTGCGCGCGGTCGTGGAAGGCGCCCTGGACCTGCCCGACGAGAAGCTGTCGCTGCGCTGCGAGCAGGCGATCCGCAACCACGATCCGTGCATCTCCTGCGCGACGCACTTCCTGAAGCTGACAGTCGATCGTGGCTGAGCCGGGGGAGCGCGCGGCGGGGCGCCCGATGCGCGGTCCCCACCGGCGAGAGTGTTGAGCGAGCTTTCGGTCATGGTCATCGGCGTGGGCAACGCGCTGCGCCACGACGACGCGGCCGGCCTGGAGGTCGCGCGTATGGTGCGTGCGCTCGTGGACCCCGCGCGGGTGGCGGTGATCGAGCACGAGGGCGAGCAGTCGGCGCTGCTGGACATCTGGGAGGGCGCGGCGGCGGTGGTGCTCGTGGACGCCATCCGCTCGGGCGCTCCTGCAGGCACGATCCACCGCGTGGATGCGTCGGAGCAACCGCTCCCGGCGCCGCCCTGGGGCTCGTCCTCCACACACGCCATCGGCGTGGCCGAGGCGATCGAGCTGGCTCGTGCGCTTGGCCGCCTGCCGGCGCGGGTGGTCGTCTATGGCGTGGAGGGAGCGCGTTTTGATGCGGGCGACGGCCTCTCGAAGGAGGTGAGAGATGCCATGGGCGCGCTCAGCGAGGCGGTGTCGCAGGAGGTACGGTCGATCACGGGTGCAGCGATCGCCAATCCCGGATGACCTACATAGCGTCGGCGATGCGCGTAAGGTGCTCTCGGCAGCCGCTCAGCAGCCTAATTGATCCAGGTCGACACCGGCAAGATCGAGGACCGGAGCCGACGGGCTTAACGGCTGGTTGATGAAGTTCACGGTATTACCAAAGCCGTAAATGTTCACGGACGGATAGCCCGAATAGTTGACAAAGTTGACCGTGTTTCCGAAGCCGTAAATGTTCACCGACGGATAGCCGAAGCCATAGGGATTACCGAACGCATAGGGGTTGTAGGGGTAGTAGCCGAAGGCGTAGGGGTTGTACGGGTAGAAGCCGAAGCCGAATGGGTTGTACGGGTAGTAGGGAACCATCGTGTAGCCCGAGGCGTGGAGCGACCCTATGCTGATACTCCATGGCGCCACGACCCCGGGTGGCCACACGAATGGTGGTTGCTCTCCTGTCGGGTCTATCATGTCGAGCGGGTCATCGCGCGTGTACGCGTATGGTTCACCCGTGCTCTGGAGCGCCGGATCGACCGACAGAAACTGCCCTGTGCTCGGGTCGTACGTGCGTGCGCGCAGGTACAAAAGCCCGTTGTCGGTGCTCATGTATTCGCCGTCGTATCGAAGGAAGCTGTTATTTGCGTGACTCGTCGAATTGAGGCTGCCGAACGGATTGAATGTGTACGCGGCTTCGATTTCGCCTTTCCCGTTTATGATCGCGCGCATGGAGCCCTGCTGGTCATAGTGCAACCAGTGGGTGGCGCCGCCGGTGATCTGCTCGATCGCGAGGTTGTCCGGGCCGTAGACGTAGTAGTTCGATTCGTCTGAGAGGATCCGCGGCACTTCTTCGGCGGTGTCCCACGTGAGGTCGCTGGTGGTGCCGTTGATCGTTTGCGACTCGCGGAGGTTCTCGCCGTCGTACGTGTAGCTGTCTTCGATCTTTTTGATTTCGCCTTCTTCTGCCCGTTTCACGCTCGTGAGGTTGCCGACCTGGTCATAGCCGTAGGTGGTCGCGGGACCCGTGGTGGGTTTTGTTTCCGTGCGCCTGCCGTCTTCGTTGTAGGTGTACGTTGCTTCAGGGCCTTTTTCCAGCTCGTCGGCAGCGTTGTAGGCGTAGGGTCCTTTGCCTTCGATCTTCGTCGGGTTGTTCGCTTTGTCGTATTCGTAGCCTAGACCACCCCCTTCGGTGAGGCGGCCGTTTTCGTCATATTTGTATTCCCACGTCACTACGCCCGGGAACGCGTGGTTGATGGTCTTCGTAAGTCGGCCGTCGTTGTCACGCGTATAGGCCTGGTACCCGATCGTTTCGCCGGATTTGATCAGTTTTAGTTCGGTCATTTCGCCAGCTTCGTTGTACACGTACTTGTCTTCGTATTTCACTTCTGCGGGGTACGTGATCGACGTCAACTGCGAGTCGGGGTTGTATCCGAACGTGTCTGACCGCGAGAACCAGTCAGTGATCTTTTCCAGTCGGTTGTCTTTGTCGTAGGCGCGCGTCACGGCTTTTTCGTTCGGATACGTGATCTTGGTGGGCTCGTTCACCAAGTTGTATTCGTATTTGACGACCTTCCCCGCTCCGTTCTTATACTGCGTGAGTCGCCCGAGTTTGTCGTACGTGTTTTCGGTCGTGCCGGTTCCATCCGTCATCTTCGTGACCTTGGAGTCTTTGTTGTATTCGTAGGTCACTTCCGCTGGTTTACCCGTCGAGTATTTAATCGCTTTACGACGATTCGATTCGTCGTAGGTGTATTCGATCGTGTGTTTTTCAGGATCTTCTGTCTTCTTCAGATTCCCTGCTGCGTTGTATTCCTTCTTTGTCGTGTGTTTCAGCGGGTCGATTTCTTCGGTAATTTGCTCGAGTTGATTCCGCTTGTATTCCCACTTATGGCCGTTCCCGTCGGTGTGACTGACC
Source organism: uncultured Solirubrobacteraceae bacterium (assembly GCA_963734225.1). Taxonomy (GTDB): domain Bacteria; phylum Actinomycetota; class Thermoleophilia; order Solirubrobacterales; family Solirubrobacteraceae; genus Palsa-744. Next base: position 135,019 of record CAVTGI010000007.1, on the reverse strand, counting down.
ATCTTGCCGCCGCTGTCATAGCCGGTTTCGACGACCGTTTTGTTAGGTTCTTCGACCTTTGTGCGTAGGTTTTCTTCGTTGTACGTGTACTTCGTGGTGTGTTTGTCGCCGTCTGTTTCGCTTTCGATGTTGCCGTCCCCGTCGTATTTGTATTCTGTTGTGTGTCCCAGCGGATCCGTGATCTTGAGCGGACGACCCTGTTCGTCACGTTCGGTTTTCGTCGTGAATTTACGTGGATCGATTTCTTCGGTCTCTTGTGAGTCTTCGTTGTATTTCCACTTGCGTTCGCCACCTTCGGGGTCCGTTTCCACTTCCTTGTCGCCCGCGGCGTCATGCGTGTATTTGATCGCGTGTTTCAGCGGGTCGATGACTTCGGTGACGTCGCCTTTTTCGTCGTATTTGTATTCCGTCTTCTGGGTTTCCGATCCGACCGGTCGTTCGACGACTTCGGGGTCGCCTTTGCCGTTGCGTTTGATGGTGGTGGTCTCGCCTTCGGGCGTCGTTTCCGCTTCAACGTCATGTGTTTTGTCGTACGTCCATTCGCGTTCGTCGCCGCTGGGGTCCTTTTCGCTTGTTCGGTTGTCTTCCGTGTCATACCCGAATTCGCTGACGTGTTTGTTGCCATCGGTGAGCTTGGTCAACTGGTCGGCGGTGTTGTATTCGTATTTCGTCGTCGTTTCGACGCCGGTGCCCTTCGCCCGCGTGACTTCCGTAGGCTCTCCGACTTCGTTAAAATGCTCGACCGTTTCCGAGCCGTTGGGTTCCGTGAGGGTCGTTTCGCTCGTGCCGTATTTCCATTTTCGTTCGTGACCCCCCGACACCTGCTTGATCGCACGGTGAGAGGTATCGTATTCGGTGGTCGTCGCGTCGCTGCGACCGTCGGTGAGCTTCGTGAGCTCGTGGGAGGAGTTGTATTCAAATTTCCAGCGGACTTTGGCTTCGATCTTCACGCTCACCAGGTTGCCGGATTCATAGCCGTATTCCACGACATGTCCCATCGGGTCTTTCACGCTTTCAACCTGGCCGCCGCCGTTATATTTGAAGGTGAGTGCACGACCGTCTCCGTCTGTCGCCGTTTCGAGGCGTTTTTCGGCGTTGTAACCAAGCGTTATCGCGTTGCCGTTGCGATCTTCTTCCTTTGTCAGCTGTCCGGAGCTGTTGAAGACGAGTTTCGTCTGGTTTGGAAGCGTGTAGATGTAGCTCGTCCCTTCTTTGACGAGCGTCGCCTCCACCCACGCTCCAGCGACGTATGCGCCTCCCGAGCTGTAGAACAGGACCGTCGATCCATTGTCCTGGTAGACCGTGGCGGTTCCTGTGGCTTCTTCGACCGTCAGGTGTGCGCTGTAAGGACCGCTCCAGCCATACCCGAACGCACCCGCGCTCGACGCGGTGGCGGCGAGCTGCGCGTTGTAGGACCGCGTCAACACCAGACCCGGACCACGTCCTCCGATCGACAGGTCCGTCTGCGACTCGGTCAGGTTCCCGTTGGCGTTGTCGACCGGGTCACCGCATTCGCATTTGGTGTCTTTTGGCGAAGCGGGATTTTCAGACCCATAGCCTTCTTCGGGCGCGGGCGTGTAATCCACGAAGACCGAGACGGCACCCGCGTTGCTGCTGTCTGCAGGCCTGCCGACCAGCGCAGTGCTGCCATTCGACGAAAGCGCCACGCTTAAGCCGAAGTGACCTTCGCCTGTAACCCTCGAGCCTTGCTGCGTCCAGGTCCCTGCCGAGCGCGTGAACACCACGACGCCGGCGCCCGCGGTGCCGAGCAGGGCGGTGTTCCCCCCGCCCGCGGCAAGCGCCACGTCCCAGCCAAGCTCTCCTTCTTCGCTTGTCAGCTTGGCCTGCTCGGTCCATTTTTCTTCCGAACGGGTGAACACCCATGCGGCACCCGCGAATTTCGATTCGTACGGAGCGCCGATCAACGCCGTGTTCCCGTCAGCGGAGAGCGCGACGCTCATACCGAACGCCCCTCCCGATCCCCCCGTGAGCTTTTTGCCTTGCTGCGTCCATTTCCCTTCCGAACGCGTGAACACCCACGCAGCACCGTTGCTGACGTTTTCGTTGTAGCCGCCGATCACCATTGTGTTCCCATCGGACGAGAGAGCTACGCTGTGTCCGAACGTCGCTTCGCCAGTCGCTTCTTCGCTGGTGAGCTTTTTGCCTTGCTGCGTCCATTTCCCTTCCGAGCGCGTGAACACCCACACTGCACCCGCCCCCAAGGTGTACACTCCGATCGCCGCGGTGTTGCCGTTGGACGAAAGTGCCACGCTGACGCCGAAGTTCCCTGCCGACGTCTCTTCTGCACCACCTGTCAACTTGCCCCCCTGCGCTGTCCATTTTCCTTCCGAGCGTGTGAACACCCACGCGGCACCATGACCTTTGTTGTCGTTTAAGCCTCCGACCAGTAGTGTGTTCCCTTCGGAGGAGAGCGCTACGCTGTAGCCGAACTCCCCTTCGCCTGTCTCTTCTGCGCCTTTGAGCTTGGAGCCTTGCTGTGTCCATTTTCCTTCCGAGCGCGTGAACACCCACGCGGCACCGGTGTAACTGTTGTCAGCCTCGCCGCCGACCGCGGCGGTGTCCCCGTCGGCAGACACGGCGACGCTGTAGCCGAATTCCCCATTGCCCGTCTCTTCGGTTCCGCCCGTGAGCTTGGAGCCCTGCTGGATCAGCGGGTCTATCCGCAGCGGATAGCGCGCACCGTCGGTGTCGACGTGGAGCAGCACGAGCCCGGGTTGCAACGTCACCCAGCTGTGCAATGGTCGACCTCGCGCGTCGGTTGCCAGCAGATCGTCATAGCGCAGGAACTTGCCTGCCGGATCCGTGAACCTGAGGCCTCGTCCGTTCGGGACCATCGCGGCGCTCGTGTTGCCAGAGAGCGCGAGCGACAGAGTCAGCGGCTGTCTGGAGTCTCCCAAGGGAGCGCGGGAGAGGGTGAAACCCTGCTCGAGCCCGAGCGGTCCGTTGGCGTACCACTCGCTCAATCCCGACCGGGAATACGTCACACGGTTGGCTCGCGCGCGGGGGGCGGCCGGCCCGAGCGCTGTCAGCGCGGCGCCATAGCCAGCTGCTGTCAGGTGCAGTCCCAGCCGCACCCCGCCACCCAGCACGAGCATGCCCGAGCGGTCGAAACGAGCGCGCAGATGTTGCGCCGGGTTGACCGCCTGATACCCAGGCCCCAGCCTGCTTACACGATAGGCCCGCTGATCGCCTCCGAGCATGGCCGAGATCTCCCCCTGTGCGATCAGGGGCAGGGCGGAAAGGCTTCGATGCGACGCCGCCTCGGGACGGGCGGCCTGCGAGGCGACGGGAGGCTTGCCCGCCATGCCATGCCAGAGCGCCAGCCCCACGAGCACCAGCAGTAGCAGGCCTCCCGCCACAGCGCGCCACAGCACGATTGCTTCGGTGCGGAAGGTCCTCCCGCGAAGCGCGGAGGATCCGCGAACATCGGCAGACCGCGAACCCGACCAACCGGCGTAATACCCGCTGGACGCCGGCTCGTCGCGCATCGCAAGACCCGAACGTCGGCTCCGACTACGGTACCCAGACCCCCTCTGTAATCCCAGCGGCACGCAACAACCGTAGTCCTAGCGGTCGACTGCTACAAGGCGTCGAGCGTCACCCCGGTAACCAATGGCACTTGGAGTCCGACAGGTCCCTAGCAGTGTCTCTCATTCTGAGATCGGCAGACCCACGAGAGCGTACGCCGGTATCTCGATATCGAGGTGACCATAGGCGGATTCGACTCATCGTTCCCGCGTGCGGTCAGGTGTGAAGCGTCGCCGCTGCCACCGCCGCCTGGCCGTAGGAGATGGCTCCATCGTTAGGCGGCAATCGGCGAGGGATCAGCACCCGTAGCCCCGTCTCGGCCAGTCGGGTGATGCAGCGCCCCAGCAGCAATCGGTTTTGGAACACACCGCCCGACAGCACCGTCGTGTTGACGCCCTCGCGTGTCGCCACAGTCTCGAGCGCCCGCACAGTCGCATCTGCCAGACCGTTGTGAAAGCGCGCGCCGACCAGCGCCGCGGACGTGCCCGCGGCGAGGTCGTCAACGATCGCGAGCACGGTCGCGCGCGCATCCAGCTTCAGTACAGCGGCGTTGACGACGGGTAGGGGATAGGCGTCTTGAGCGCCTCGCGCTGTCCCATCCACAGCGGGCGCGGCGGCGGCTTCGAGCTCCATCGCCGCGCGGCCCTCCTCACGCACAGACATGCGGATCCCGCACAGCGCAGCCACCGCGTCGCACAGGCGCCCCACGCTCGTGGTGATCGGCGACGCAGTACCGGTGCGAACCAGCTCGCTCACCTGCTCCCAGCGGCCGGGATCGACCAGCTCCCAGTCGATTCTCCCGGCCACGTGCTGGCGAGGCGCCGCGCCGTCCTCGCGGTTCACCCCAGCGGCCTGCAGCCACGCGCACGCCATCCGCCACGGCTCGCGCACTGCGGCATCCCCGCCGGGAAGCCGTACCTCATGCAGATGGCCGACACGCCGCGCGGACTCCAGATCGCCCAGCAGCAGCTCGCCCCCCCAGATCGTTCCATCGGTTCCCAGGCCCGCACCGTCGTAGATCGCGCCAATCGCCGGGCCGCTCTCGCCGTGCTCGGCCAGCACGGCCGCCAGGTGCGCGTGGTGATGCTGCACCGCCACGAGCTCCACGTCGTCGCGTGACTGCGCGTAGGCAGTTGACAGATAGTCCGGATGCAGGTCGTGGGCCACCACCTTGGGTCGCACCGCAAACAGCGCTTCGAAATGAGCGATCCCCTCTTCGAAGGAGCGCAGCGCCTGCCAGTCGCGCAGGTCGCCGATATGTTGACCGACCCAGGCGCGCGGCCCCGTGGCCAGGCAGAAGGTGCTCTTGAGCTCCGCCCCGCATGCCAACAGCGGCGTTGTGGCAAGCGGAAGCGGCAGGTGTCCGGGCACGAACCCGCGGGCGCGCCTGATCATCAGCGGTGCGGGCGATCTGGATGTGACTGAGTCCGCGGCGGGAGAGGTCGCGCCCGCGGCAGCAGAGGCCACTCCCGCGGCGACAAAGGCCATCCCAGCGCTGCGCAGGGAGCGCACCACGGAGTCGTCCGCGCGCACCTCGATCGGCCGGTCGTGGGCGAGCACCGCGTCGGCGATCACGCTCAGCCGCTCGAGCGCGTCATCGTCGCGATGGGCGATCGGCTCGCCGGTGAAGTTGCCGCTGGTCATCACCAGCGTCGTGCCCGTGTCCGCCAGCAGCAGGTGGTGCAGAGGCGTTGAGGGGAGCATCACGCCGAGATCCACCAGGCCCGGGGCGACGGCCGCTGCCACCGGCGCCCCGGGCCGCCGCCGCGCGATCACGATTGGCCGCGCGCGTCCGCTGCACAGCTCGCGCTCTGCGGGGGGCAGGTCGACGAGCTCCCCCAGAACCGCGAGGTCGATCGCCATCAGCGCAAACGGCTTCTCGTCGCGATGCTTGCGCCGGCGCAGCTCCGCCACGGCGCGCTCGTCGTCGGCGCGGCAGGCCAGCTGGTAGCCGCCAAGGCCCTTGACCGCCACGATCCCGCCGGCAACCAGCGACGCGACCGCACCCGTCAGCGCCTCGTCGCCAGTGGGTACGCCGGCGCCGTCGAGTGCCGCGAACGCCATGGGGGTCTCCCGCCTGGAGCCCGCCCGCCCCGAGCAGTCGATCCGGCGCAACGTCGGCCCGCACGCCGCACACGCGTTGGCCTGTGCGTGGAAGCGTCGGCTGGACGGGTCCTCGTACTCGGCGCGGCAGGCCGCGCACATCTCAAAGCCCGCCATCGTGGTCAGCGCCCGGTCATACGGCACGCCGCGCACGATCGTAAATCGCGGGCCGCAGTCGGTGCAGTTGATGAACGGGTAGCGGTGGCGCCGGTCGTTCGGGTCGAGCAGCTCGCGCAGGCACGCCGCGCACGGAGCCACGTCCGCGGGGATCAATGCGTCGGGATTATTCCCCTCGACGCTTGGCAGGATCGCAAAGCGATCCTCGCCGCTCGGGCGCAGTTGCTGCGTGTCCACCCGCTCGACCGCTGCCAGCGGCGGGGCGTCGCCGCGCAGACGCTCCAGGAAGCGCTCGACCGCATCCGCCTCGCCCTCCACCTCCAACAGCACCCCGCGCTCGTCGTTGCGCACCCACCCCGCCAGGGTGTGCTCGCGTGCAAGCCGGTGGACGAACGGACGGAAGCCGACGCCCTGCACCACCCCCTCCACGTGGGCGCGTATGCGCGTGTGTGCGACCGTTTTCATCGCTCGCCGACGCTGTCGGTGCCGTCGCACTCGATCAGCTCGCGCAGCACGTGCCACGCGCTCGCCTGCGCCTCCTGGATGCGGGGGATGTGCTGCGAGCGCGTCACCACCACGTGATCGGCCAGGCCCCGCGCCGCGATCTCCCCGCCGTCGTAGCCGACCATCGCAACGGTGGTCATGCCCATGTCGCGCGCCTGTGCGAGCGCCTCGATCACGTTGGCGGACCCTCCGCTCGTGGAGAATGCCAGCAGGATGTCGCCCGCGCGGCCGTGCGCGATCACCTGGCGGCGGAAGACCGCGTCGACGCCGATGTCGTTGGCGATCGCGGTCACGATCGCCGCGTCCTCGCTCAGGTCGATCGCGCGGCGCGCCGTCCACCCGCGCGGCGGGGTGCGCAGGTCGGCAACCGCGTCCATCGCGTCCGTGGCCGAACCGCCGTTGCCGAGCGCCAGCACCGTAGCGCCTGCGTCCAGGCGCTCGCGCAGCTCGCCCGCAGCCCCGATCAGCGTCTGCTCGCCCTCGCCGAGCGTCTGCTCGCGCAGGTGCGAGATCTCCCGCGCCTTGCGCTCGATCGAGCCGCGCACATCTGCAATCAGACGCTCGATGCCGTCCTCGCGGTCGCGCTTGCTCTCCCCGCCGTCCTTAGTGAGGAATGGGTACAGGAAGGCCGTAGCGCCAAGCTCGTGCGTGGCTGACTCGCCGGGCTCGTGCGCGGCCGCCCGCCCGCCCGCGCGTCGCGACGTGATCCCGCCAGGGCGGCCGCGGTGCTCCAGGAACACATGCACCAGCTCCCACAGCACGTGGTAGGCCGTCTCGGTCAGCTCCTGTCGCACGAACGGGTCGGCCTCCGCGGGCTCGAGCTCCCACTCGGCGCCCGTGCGCTCGAAGGCGATCGTCAGGCAGCCGCGCGCGGCTGCGACGCCGAGCGCTCGTGCCGTGTTGGCGTCCGCGTCGAACGCCATCGCGACGTCGTGTGGTTGCGCCATCAGCTGCACCTGCTCGGCCAGCGTCGCACCCTCACCCGTGAGCGCGAGCGCGGGCAGCGCCCGCTTGCCGACGATCACGGGGTGGACGAACTCGACCGCCACGTGGCGGGCGTCCGAGCGCGCCTGGGGCGATTGTCCGATCGCGAGCAGCCGACCCCCCGCGGTGAAGCGCTCGGCCACCAGCTGGCAAAGCCGCGCAAGCGGCTCGGCTGCCGACGCAAAGAAGCGCTCGTTGGCGTCCATACGCAGCGCCAGCAGCTCGCGCAGGCGTCGCGCGCGGGGGTTCTCTGACGATGCGCCGTGCACGCCGGCGTCACCCGACCCGGCCGTCCTGCCGGTCGGGCTCGACCCTGCGCGCTGCGCCACGCCGCTCACGCCGCGTCTGCCAGCCAGCGCGCGAACGCGTCTGTGCCCTCGCCCGTGCGTGCGCTGACGAGCATGTGCGCCACGCCCGGGTTGACCTGGTCGAGGTTGGCCAGGAAGCGCTCCAGGGAGAAGTCGAGGTGGGGCAGCAGGTCGATCTTGTTGATGACCACCAGCTCGCACGCGCGGAACATCAACGGGTACTTCAACGGCTTGTCCTCGCCCTCGGTGACCGAGGAGATCATCGCGCGGCGGTCCTCGCCCACGCGAAACTCGGCCGGGCAGACGAGGTTGCCGACGTTCTCGATCACCAGCAGGTCGATCTCGTCGAGGTCCATCGCGCCGAGCGCCGAGCGGACCATGTTGGCGTCCAGGTGACACTCGCCACCGAAGCCCGGAGCGGTGTTCAGCTGGGTGACCGGCACGTGCAGCGCAGACAGGCGCTCGGCGTCGAGCGAGCCCTGCACGTCGCCCTCCAGCACGCCCACCCGCACATCGCCCAGGCCGTCCATCAGCACGCGCTCCAGCAGCGCCGTCTTGCCCGCGCCCGGCGCGCTCATCAGGTTGACCACGCGCACGCCCGCGCGGTCGAAGTCCTCGCGGTTGGCCCGCGCGATCGTGTCGTTGGCGTCGAGCACGTCCGCCGCCACCCTCACCTTGCTGCGGTGCATGCCTCATCCTCCTCGACCTCGATCGACTCCACGGCGAGCTCGTCGCCGCTCATCACAGTCACCCGCGAGCTGTCGCAGCGCGGGCAGCGAAACGCCGGCTCCTGCAGCTCCCACTCCGCGCCGCAGTCGCAGCGCAGCCGCGCGGGCACTGAGCTCGCGACCAGCCGCGCGCCCTCGCAGGCCGTGCCACGGGCGACGATCTCGAAGTAGAACGCGAGCGAGTCGGGCACCACCTGGCGCAGCGCCCCCACTCTCAGCTGCACCGCAAGCACCCGCCGCCCGTCCGCGTGGGTGAGCGCCGCGTCGAGGATCGAGCGGCTGAGAGAGAGCTCGTGCATCAGCACCTCGAGCGCATCGGCAGATCCCACCCCATCAGCAGATCCGCGGCAGTGGGTCACCAGCCAGCAAGTCCATCACCCGGCGCCCGCCGAACGTGGTTTCCACCAGCACCATGCCGGGCGGGTCGGCCGCGATCTCGCCGATCTCGGCCGCCTGCCCGCAGCCGGGCACGGCCCGCAGCGCGTCAAGCGCCGCCGCGGCTGATCCGGGCGCGACGAACGCCAGCAGCCTGCCCTCGTTGGCCACGTACATCGGGTCGATGCCCAGCAGCTCGCACGCTGCGGCTACCGCCGGTGCGACCGGCACGTCGCTCTCGCGCACGAGCGCCGCGACAGCAGACGCGCGCGCGAGCTCGTTCAGCGCCGACGCCACGCCCCCCCGGGTGGCGTCGCGCATGCAATGCAACGCCGGGCCCGCCGCATCGAGCAGTGCGTCCGCGGCCGGCCACAGCGACCTTGTGTCCGAGCGGATGTCAGCCTCCAGCGCGAACTCGCCGCGCGCGAGCATGATCGCCATCCCGTGCGCCCCGATCGGACCCGACAGGAGGATGCGATCGCCCGCCTGGAGCGCCGTGGTGGACATGCGCGCGCGCGGGTCGAGCACCCCCACGCCCGTCGTGCACATGTACATCCGATCGGCCTGGCCGCGCTGCACCACCTTGGTGTCGCCCGCGATCACCTGCACGCCCGCCGCCCGCGCGGCCCTGGCGATCGCCTCGATCTCCGCCCGCAGTTGCGCCGCGTCCAACCCCTCCTCCAAGATCAGCGAGAGCGTCAGCGCGAGCGGCCGCGCGCCCGATACGGCCAGGTCGTTGACGGTCCCGTTGACCGCCAGCTCGCCGATCGAGCCGCCGGGGAAGCTGATGGGCGAGACCACGAAGCTGTCTGTCGTGAGCGCGAGCGCTGTCCGCCCCGCTGCCAGCGCCCCCGCGGCGCCGTCGAGCGTCAGCACACCCGCGTCGCCCAGCTCGGCCAACGTGTGGTTCTCCCCCGCCGGGGACGATGCAAACGCCGGCACCAGCAACCCCTCGATCAACGACTGCGACGCCTTGCCCCCGGCGCCGTGCGCCATCGTGATCTGTTCGTCGCGAAAGCGCGCCCGCTTGGCGCGAGCGCCCTGCACGATCTCCAGCGTCCGCACTTGTGTCCTCGCGCTCACACCGCCACCTCGGGCTCGTGGGCGCTCGCGCGCGCGTAGCGCCCGTAGCTGTAGTAGGCCGCGCATGCGCCCTCGGGCGAGACCATGCACGTGCCGATCGGGCGCTCGGGCGTGCAGGCGGTGCCGAACACCTTGCACTCCCACGGCTTGATCACGCCCTTGAGCACCTCGCCGCACTGACACGCCTTGGGGTCGGCCACGCTCACGCCGGGGATCTCATAGCGGCGCTCGGCGTCGAGCTCGGCGTAGCCGCCCGACAGCTTCAGCGCGCTCTGGGAGATGAAGCCCAGACCCCGCCACTCGAAGTGCTCGCGCAGCTCGAACACCTCCGCCATCGCTTCCAGCGCGCGCGGGTTGCCATCCCAGGCGACCACCCGGCTGTACTGGTTCTCGACCTCGCAGCGCCCGTCTGCCAACTGGGCGAGCAGCATGTGGATCGACTGCAGCACGTCCAGCGGCTCAAAGCCGGAGATCACCAGCGGCCGCCCGTACTCGGCGGGGATGAACTGGAACGGTCGCGCGCCCACCACCGTCGACACGTGCCCCGGACCGATGAAGCCGTCCAGGCGCAGGTCGGGCGAGTCCAGCAGCGCGCGCAGCGGCGGCACGATCGTCACGTGGTTGCATAGGCAGGAGAAGTTGGCGACGCCCTCCGCCTTGGCCCGTTTGAGCGTCAGCGCGGTCGACGGCGCGGTCGTCTCAAAGCCGATCGCGAAGAAGACCACCTCGCGCTCGGGGTTCTGCCTGGCGATCGCCAGCGCGTCCAGCGGCGAGTAGACGACCCGCACGTCCGCCCCCCGCGCCCTGGCGTCCAGCAGGCTGCCGTGTGAACCCGGCACCCGCAGGACGTCGCCAAAACAACAAAAAATTACCTCCGGTCGGCCGGCCAGGGCGATCCCGTCGTCCACGCGTCCCATCGGCAACACGCACACCGGACAGCCAGGCCCATGCACGAGCTCGACCGCATCCCCCAGCAGGCCGTCGATCCCGTAGCGGTAGATCGAGTGGGTGTGTCCGCCGCACACCTCCATCAGCTTGTACGTGCGCCCGGGCTCCACCAGCGCGCGGATCTCGCTGCACAGGGCGCGTCCCAGCGCCGCGTCGCGAAACTCGTCGGCGAACCTCATTCGATCGCGCTCGCTCTCAGCTGCGCCAGCTCCTGCTCGTAGTCGGCGCCCATTTCCTCGAGCAATTGCAGTGTGGCCATCGCCTCTCGCTCGTCGATCCGCGACAGCGCAAAGCCCACGTGGATCAGCACCCACTGTCCGACCAGCTCGTCCGTCCCTGCGTCGAGCAGCCCCACGTTGACGGTGCGCCTGACCCCGCCCACGTCGATCAGCGCGAGGCCGTTCGCATGGTCGAGGACTTCCACCACTCGACCCGGGATGGCCAGGCACACGCTCATCGACCTCCTGCTCGCTCGGGGAGGCTTGGTTTAGCAGTTCACCCGCCAGGCCGCGCTACGGCCGAGATCGCGCGGCCAACGACCGAGCGCCGCTGCGGCGTTTCACGGATGCTCGCCTCCGCGGGTGGTGGTGAAGTCAACTGCATGTTCCAAGTACGCATCCATGGGCGCGGTGGCCAGGGCGTCGTGACGGCCGCCGAGCTACTGTCGCTGGCGGCCTTCCGCGAGGGCCGCCACGCGCAGGCGTTCCCCAGCTTCGGCTCGGAGCGCACCGGCGCGCCCGTCGTGTCCTTCTGTCGCATTGACGAGCGCGAGATCCGCACGCGCGAGCCCGTCTCCGAGCCTGACGCGCTGATCGTGCAGGACGCCACGCTGCTGCACCAGGTCGACGTGTTTGGCGGGCTGCGCCCAGATGGCTACGTGCTGATCAACTCCCCGCGCAGCTTCGACGAGCTCGGCCTGGCCGAGTGGACGCACGGCTTTCGCCACGAGCGCCTGCTGACCGTGCCCGCCGCGGAGATCTCCCGCGAGCACATCGGCCAGATGCGTCCCAACGCCGCCCTGCTCGGTGGCTTGGCTGCCCTCACGGGCGTCGTCTCGCTCGACGCGGTCCTGCACGCGATCGGAGATCGCTTCTCATCAAAAAAGTTGGCCGACGGGAACGCAGCGGCCGCCAGGGCCTGCCACGAGCACGTGCTCGCGCACATGCAAGGGGAGGTGTCGGCGCATGCCTGAGCTCCACCGTGCGTCCGCGCAGGAGGCATGTCCCGATGCTTGAGCAACTGGAGGGGTCGCGTGCGGTCGCCCGCACGGTCGCGCTGTGTCGCCCGGAGGTCATCCCCGCTTACCCCATCTCCCCCCAAACGCACATCGTGGAGGCGCTGTCGGCGATGGTCAAGGACGGCTCGCTGACTCCCTGCGAGTTCGTCAACGTGGAGTCCGAGTACGCCGCCATGTCGGTCGCGATCGGCGCCAGCGCCACGGGAGCGCGCACGTACACCGCCACGGCTAGCCAAGGCCTGCTGTACATGGCCGAGGCGCTGTACAACGCCTCCGGCCTGGGCCTGCCGGTGGTGATGACCGTCGCCAACCGCGCGATCGGCGCGCCGATCAACATCTGGAACGACCACTCCGACTCGATGTCCCAGCGCGACTCCGGCTGGATCCAGCTGTACGTCGAGTCAAACCAGGAGGCCGTCGACACGCACCTGCTCGCCTTTCGTCTGGCCGAGCAGCTGTCGCTGCCGGTGATGGTGTGCATGGACGGCTTCATCCTTACCCACGCCTACGAGCAGGTTGACCTTCCTTCACACGAGCAGGTCGACTGCTACCTGCCGGCGTATGAGCCGCGCCAGGTGCTCGATCCCGACGAGCCGGTCACGATCGGCGCGATGGTCGGCCCCGAGGCATTCACCGAGGTCAAGTACCTGGCGCACGTCAAGCAGATGCAGGCGCTCGACCTGATCGGGCAGCTGGCGGGCGAGCTCCAGAACGCGCTCGGGCGCGCGCAGGACGGCCTGCTGCGTGAATACCGCTGCGAGGACGCCGAGACGGTCGTTGTCGCGCTCGGCTCGGTGCTCGGCACGATCGAGGATGCCATCGACGAGCTGCGCGAGACCGGCATGAAGGTGGGCGCCGTGGGGATCAAGGCGTTCCGGCCGTTCCCCGTGGCCGAGGTGCGCGCCGCGCTCGGCCACGCCGCACGCGTGGTCGTCGTCGAGAAGGCGCTCGCCCTGGGCATCGGCGGGATCGTCTCCCAGGACGTGCGCATCGCCCTCGCCGGCGCGCCCGCGCACGTGTACACGGTGATCGCCGGACTGGGCGGGCGTCCGATCACAGCCGCGTCGCTGCGCACGCTGCTGCGCGACGCAGACTCGGACAGCCTGGAGCCGCTGACGTTCCTCGACCTCGACCGCGAGCTGGTCGAGCGCGAGCTGGCGCGCACGCGCGCCACGCGCCGCTCGGGACCGCACGCGGAGAACATGTTGCGCGACATCGGCGTCGTCGCCGCAGGGCCGGTGTAGGCACGATGGCCACGCGTCCGATCAAGTTCTACCAAGTGGGCTCGCACGCGGCCGGCAACCGGCTGCTCGACACCGAGCTGCAATCGGTGCAGGCCGACCCCAACCGCAGCAACGCGATCACCAAGGGACACCGCGCCTGCCAGGGCTGCGGCGAGGCGCTCGGCGCCCGCTACGCGCTCGACGCCGCCATGCGCGCCACAGACGGCCGGCTGATCGCTGCTAACGCCACTGGCTGCCTGGAGGTCTTCTCTACGCCCTATCCCGAGTCGTCGTGGCAGATGCCCTGGCTGCACTCGCTGTTCGCCAACGCCCCCTCGGTCGCTACCGGCATCGCCGCCGCGCTCAAGGTCAAAGGCCAAAGCGACGTGCGCGTGGTCGCCCAGGGCGGCGACGGCGGCACGGTGGACATCGGCATGGCCTGCCTGTCGGGCATGTTCGAGCGAAACGACGACGTGCTGTTCGTCTGCTACGACAACGAGGCCTACATGAACACCGGCGTGCAGCGCTCGGGCTCCACGCCGCCGGCCGCGCGCACGATGACCACACAGGCGGTCGGCGATGAGCCCGGCAACGTGTTCGGGCAGGGCAAGGACATGGCGCGCATCGCCATGGCCCACGAAATCCCCTACGTGGCCACCGCCACCGTGTCCGAGCTGCGCGACATCGAGGCCAAGGTGGCGCGCGCGATGAGCATGCACGGCGCGCGCTACCTGCACATCCTCGTCACCTGTCCGCTCGGCTGGAGCTGTCAGGCCGCCGACAGCATCCGCGTGGCGCGCCTGGCCAAGGAGACAGGCCTGTTCCCCGTGTTCGAGGCCGAGCACGGCGAGGTGACCGCCGTCTCGAAGATCCGCAGCCGCCGGCCCGTCGAGGAGTACCTGCAACTGCAGGGCCGCTACCGCCACCTGTTCGAGCCCCAGCGCCGCGAGGACGTGCTCGTGCACATTCAGGCGATCGCCGACCGCAACGTCGAGCGCTACGGGCTGCTCGACGAGGAGCCGGCCGGCGAGCTGCGGCCCGCGGTCGATCAGCGGCCGGTGGAGACGCTGTGATGGACAAGCCCTTCGCGATCACGCTGGAGGTCGGCTCCAGTCTGGCCAACAAGACGGGCGCCTGGCGCGACGAGCGCCCTGTGTACGTCGATCGCCTGCCGCCGTGCAACGCCGGCTGCCCGGCGGGCGAGAACATCCAGCAGTGGCTCTACCACGCCGAGGAGGGCGACTACGAGGTGGCGTGGCGCCAGATCATGCAGGACAACCCGTTTCCGGCGGTGATGGGCCGCGTCTGTTACCACCCGTGCACGACCGTCTGCAACCGCGCCGAGCTGGACGAGGCGGTGGGCATCAACTCGGTCGAGCGTTTCCTCGGCGATCAGGCGATCGAGCAGGGATGGAAGCCCGATCCTTGCGCCCCGCCGTCGGGCAAGCGCGTGCTCGTCGTCGGCGCCGGGCCTTCGGGTCTGTCCGCCGCCTACCACCTCGCGCGCCTCGGCCACGAGGTGGCCGTCCACGACGCCGGCCCACTGCCCGGCGGCATGATGCGCTTCGGCATCCCCGCCTATCGCCTGCCGCGTGAGGTGCTGGCGGCCGAGATCGCGCGCATCTTCGATCTCGGCGTGAGCCTGCATTGCGACAGCAAGGTCACAGACATCCGCGCCACGATGCGCGACGGGGACTTCGACGCGGCGTTCCTGGCCGTCGGCGCGCACATCAGCAACCGCGCATACATCCCCGCGGGCGAGGCCGCGCACATGCTCGACGCGATCTCGCTGCTGCGCGGCCTGGAGGGCGGCGAACGGCCGCTGCTGGGACGCCGTGTGGTCGTCTACGGCGGCGGCAACACCGCCATGGACGCCGCGCGCACGGCCAAGCGATTGGGGGCCAGCGACGCGATCGTCGTCTACAGGCGTACGCGCGAGCGCATGCCCGCGCACGACTTCGAGGTGCAGGAAGCGCTCGAGGAGGGCGTGGTCATGAAGTGGCTGTCCACGATCAGAAACGCCCGCGAGGGCAGCGTGGTGCTCGAGCGGATGCAGCTCGACGACGACGGTTTCCCCCAGCCCACCGGCGAGCTGGAGGAGCTCGACGCGGACTCGGTCGTGCTCGCGCTCGGACAGGAAGCCGACCTGTCGCTGCTGGACGGCGTTCCCGGCCTGGAGATCGAGGACGGCGTGGTGAAGGTCGCGCAGAACATGATGACCGGCTGCCCGGGCATCTTCGCGGGCGGCGACATAGTGCCGGCTGAGCGCTCGGTCACGGTCGGCGTGGGCCATGGCAAGAAGGCCGCCCGCAACATCGACGCGTGGCTGCGCGGCGCCGAGCTGCGCGCTCCAGCCAAGCACGAACCGGCGGGCTTTGACCGGCTGAACACCTGGTACTACTCCGACGCGCCCGCCACCGAGGCGCCGCGGCTGGACGCCGTTCGTCGCCAGTCGACCTTCGAGGAGGTGCAGCTCGGCCTAGACGAGTCAAACGCCCTGTTCGAGGCGCGTCGCTGCCTGTCGTGCGGCAACTGCTTTGAATGCGACAACTGCTACGGCGTGTGTCCCGACAACGCCGTGATCAAGCTGACCGAGCGTTACCAGTTCGACTACGACTACTGCAAGGGCTGTGGCATCTGTGTGCAGGAGTGCCCGTGCGGGGCGATCAGGATGGAGCCCGAGCCGACGTGAGGCGCCCCGGCCCCGCCGGCCCGGCGGGCGCAGCCGCTCGATCGCGCCCGCTTGGCCTACTCGATCTCGATCGCGCGCATGACGTGCTCGTCTGGCAGCTTGGCGAGGATCGCGCGCAGGATCTCGCGCTCGTCGGCCTGCTCGCGCTGGGAGTCGTTGAGCAGCAGCCGCACGGCGCTGTGGGTGATCTTCATCTGCGCCGGCGCCAGCGTGACGGTGAGTGTGCCGCGCTCGTCAGGCTGGCCCTCGAGCGCCGCCAGGACCTCCCGCGCCAGCCCGCGGATCACGGGCTCGTGCGCCTCGTCGGATATCAACAGGCGCAGCGCGCTCGCGGCGACGGGCACCTCGCCCGGATCGAGGAACACGTGGTAGGCGGGCTCGGATGGGCTGGTTGGATCGCTCATGGCCGTGGCGCAGCCTACCGACGTGGGCGGCCTGCGGGATTTCCCGGATATAGGCGGACGGCAATCAGCGGATGCCCCGCGGCGCTCCAGGCAATAGGTTGTGCCCATGACCGACACAGGAGCAACTCACAGCCAACAAGCTTCGCCAGTCGCGCAGTCAGGTCGCGTGTTCGCGGACATCCTCTGCGCGGTGGATGGCACCCACCGCAGCTATGAGGCCGTCGAGCAGGCCGCGGTGCTCGCCGACCAACAGGGTCGCCTCACCCTGCTGGCCGTGACCGCCGTCGGCGGCGAAGGCCAGTACAGGCACGCCGCCATCAGCCCGGAGCGCGCCGAGCGCGTGCTCGAGCATGCTGCGAGGCTCGCCGAGCAGGCCCATGTGCCGTGCACGAGCACCATCGACCCGGGCAGCCCGCCTCCGCAGGTGATCCTCCAGCAGGCCGTCCAGCACGACCTGCTGGCGCTGGGCGCGCCCACGGGCTCGGTGCTCGGCGGGATGCTGATCGACGGCGTGACACACAGCGCGCTGAGCTCCTCGCCGGTGCCCTTGCTGGCCGCGCGCGAGCTGCCCAAGGGGGCGGATCGCTTCGCGGCGCGGATCGTCGTCGCCAGCGACGGCCTGGACGGCTCGGATGAGCTGGTGGCGCTCGTCGGGCGCCTGGCCCGCGAGCACGCTGCCGCCGTGACCCTGCTGCATGCGGTCGGCGTGGAGTCGCGCGCGCGGCCGCACCGCATCTCCGAGCAGGCGCGTTCGCTCGACGCGACCCTACAGGGAACCAGCGACGTGCGGGTTGAGGCGGGCGATGCGCCCAGCGCGATCCTGCAGGCGGCGCAGGACACGGCCGCATCGTTGATCGTGATGAGCAGCCGCGGTCTGACCGGCCTGAAGGCGATCGGCAGCGTGAGCAGGCACATGCTGCACGAGGCGCACTGCTCGGTGCTGCTGATGCCGCCAGAGCGCCTGCGGACTTGAGCTCGCAGCCCGGTCAGATGCCTTCGGTGCGCCGCGCGACGGCGAGCGACGTCGGCGCCCTGTCGCGCGCGCTCGCGCGGGCTTTCCTAGATGACCCGGTCGCCAGCTGGGCCTGGCGACCGGACCGGCTGCGCCTGACCGCGCTGCGACGCTTTCAGGCAACGCGCCTGCGCCAGCTGCTCGTCGACGAGGAGGTCTGGACGACGTCAGACCTGAGCGCTGCCGCGCTGTGGGCGCCCCCGCGGCGCTGGCGCAGCAGCCTGCGCGAAGTGGCCGCGCTGGGCCCCGCGTTTATGCATCCGCGCCTGTTCGCGCGGATGCCGCTGGTGGCGGCCGGTTGGCAGGGCCTCGAGCGCAAGCACCCGTCGCGGCCCGACCACTGGTATCTGGCTGTGCTCGGTACAGAGCCCGACTGCCAGGGGCGGGGCCTCGGTTCGGCGGTGCTCGGGCCGGTCCTTGAGCAGTGCGACCAGGACGGGGTGGGCGCCTATCTGGAGTCCTCCAAGGAGCGCAACATCGACTTCTACGCCCGCCACGGCTTTCGCGTGACCGGGGAGCTGCACCTGCTGCGCGGGCCCACGATGTGGGCGATGTGGCGAGACCCACGCGGCGGCAGTTGACACGTGTAAACTACCTGCGTGGAGCGGAGGGGATGGACATGCGCGGTCGCGCTGCTGCTTGTCGGCGTCCTCGGGCTGGCGGTGTTCGCTGGGTGGGCGTCGGCTGCGACCAACGGCGTCGTCAGCTGGGGCGCGAACCTAGAGCGCCAGCTTGGAGACGGCTCCAGCGAAGCCTTCAGCGACACGCCCGTTGCGGTGAGCGGCCTGAGCGGAGTGACGGCGGTCTCGGCCGGCGGATTGCACAGCCTCGCGCTGCTTGGCAACGGAACCGTGATGGCGTGGGGCGATGACGAATCCGGGCAGTTGGGCAACGGCAGGAACGAAACCGTGAGCTCGGTGCCGGTCGCGGTGAGCGGCCTGAGCGGTGTGACAGCGATCGCGGCCGGCGGCGAACACAGCCTGGCGCTGTTGAGCAACGGCACGGTGATGGCGTGGGGTAACAACGAATCAGGGCAACTGGGCACGGGCAACTTCACCGAAAGCGACGTGCCGGTGGCGGTCAAGGGGCTCAGCGGAGTGGCGGCGATCTCGGCGGGGAGCGACTACAGCCTGGCGCTGCTCAAGACAGGCACGGTGATGGCCTGGGGCGAAAACGAAGTCGGCCAGTTGGGCGACGGCGCTGTCAAAACGACCGACGCGCCTGTGGCGGTCAAGGCCTTGAGCGGGGTGGCGGCGATCTCGGCGGGCGGCGCCCACAGCGTGGCGCTGCTCAAGACGGGCACGGTGATGGCGTGGGGCGATGACGAAGCCGGCCAGCTGGGCGAGGAAGTCGCCGAAGAAGGCGAACCGCAGTTCAGCGACGTCCCGGTCGCCGTGCACGGTCTCAGCGGGGTGAGCGCGATCTCGGCCGGCGGCTCGTTCAGCCTGGCGCTGCTCAAAGGCGCCACGGTCATGGCCTGGGGCGCGGACGCACGCGGGCAGCTGGGCAACGGCGCCACCGCGAGCAGGTTCGAAGAACCGGTGGCCGTGAGCGGCTTGCGCGAAGTGACCGCCATCTCGGCTGGAGAACAGCACGGCGTGGCGCTGCTGGCCGGCGGCACGGCCATGGATTGGGGAGCAAACGAAGACGGGATCCTCGGAGACGGCTCCAGCGGCGGCTTCAGCGACAGTCCCGTGGCCGTCAGCGGGCTGACCGGGGCCGTGGGCGTCTCGGCGGGGGGTGTGCACACGGTCGCCGTCGGCGCGCCGATTCCCACGGTCACCCACGCGGCACCCGAAAGCGGCCCGGCTACCGGCGGGACGGAAGTGGCGATCAGCGGACTGGAACTGGCGGACGCGTCGGCTGTCAGGTTCGGGTCTGCGCAGGCGCCCAGCTTCACCGTGAACTCATCCACCTCGATCACCGCGCTGGCGCCGGCTGGAACGGGCACGGTGTACGTCACGGTGACGACGCCCACCGGCACGAGCGCGATCAACAGGTCCGTGCACTTCACCTACCTGCCCGCACCGGCTGTCAAGAAGCTGTCGCCCACCAAGGGCACGGCTGCGGGCGGCACGGCGGTGACGATCACCGGGACGAGCTTGACGGGAGCCAGCGCGGTCATGTTCGGGACTACCGCGGCGGCCAGCTTCACCGTGAACTCGCCCACCTCGATCACCGCGGTATCGCCGGCGCAGACGGCCGCCACGGTGGACGTGACGGTGACGGCGCCGTCGGGGACCAGCGCGACATCCACGAAAGACCGCTTCGAGCTGATCCCCGCCGTCGCCGGCGTCAGTCCGAGCAGCGGCTCCAAGGCCGGCGGCGAAAGCGTGACGATCACCGGCGCAGGCTTCGCAACCGGCGCGACCGGCACAACGTTCACGTTCGGCTCGACGAAGTCAAAGCAGGTTCAATGCGCCTCCGCGACGGAATGCACTGTCGTGGTGCCAGCGCACACGGCCGGGACCGTCGACGTGATCGCCACGGTCGGTAAGCTCAAAAGCGCGAAGAGCCCGCCGGCGGACCAGTTCGTCTACGGCTAGGTTGACGAGCACCTGCCAACCCCCAGCCGGCCGGCGTGCGCTACTCTCGCTGAACATGGGTGAGCGTACGGGTTATCCGCCGGGAATCTTCAGCTGGGTTGCGATCGCGCCCCAGCCCCAGCCCCAGCCCCAGCACGACGCGATGTCGTCGATACCCGCCCTACGATGACGCCGTATCCTGCCGGTCGGCCAGATCAGCACCGGTTGTCGTGGTCATCACCTCGGCGCTGCTGCCGCCGAGCACGCGGCGGACCAGTCCGGGGGCGAGGATTCGCACCGCCGCAGCGAGCCAATAGGGGCGGGGCACGTAGCGTTCTGGACGGCGGCCAATGCCCGCCTGAAAGATGGCCTCTGCGGCCCGGTCGGGTGTGGAGACGATCCAACGGGTGCCCACCCTGGCCGTGAGCTCGGACTGCGGGAAGCCCTCGGTGGAGATGAAGCCGGGCAGCACCAGGCCCACGTGCACGCCGTGGCCGCGCTCCTCGGCCCACAGCGAATCCGACCAGCCGGCGAGCGCAAACTTGGACGCGCTGTAAGCGCCCGTCCCGGCCCGGGCCACGCGGGCGGCAGTGGACGCGACGTTGACGATCGCGCTGGGCGCGGAGGCGCGCAGCAATGGAAGCAGTGCCTCGGTGAGACGCACCTGGGCGTCGAAGTTGATGGCCATCGTGCGCCTGACGTTCTCATAGCCGCCGTCTGCAAAGCGCGCGCGCCAGGAGGCGCCGGCGTTGTTGACGAGCAGGTCCAGGCGCCCGTGGCGCTCGCTGACGTGCTCGCGAATGCGCTCCGGCGCGTCGTCATCGACGAGATCGACGGCGACGAAGCTCGTGCGCCGCGGGCCGAGCGCGTCGGCGAGCGCGCGCAGGCGATCCTCGCGGCGGGCGACGAGCACGAGCGATGCACCGGGCTCGCGCGCGAGCCGGCGGGCGGTGGCTTCGCCGATGCCGCTGGAGGCGCCGGTGATCAGCATGACGGCGGACATCGATCGTTAGCCTTCCAGATCGGCAAAGACGATGAGCTGGCCATCATCCAGCGGCGTGCAGGGCGTCGCCACCCCCGATAACGGATCGCCGCGCAAGCGCGAGGCGATCGAGCTGTTCCGCGGCCTGCCGCGCCGCTATGACCTGCTGTCGGCTGCATTCAGCTTCTGGCAGGACCCCCGCTGGCGGCGAACGTTGGTGCGCGCGGTGGCGCCGCAGGCGGGCGATCGCGTGCTGGATGTGGCGACTGGCACCGGGATGGTGGCCGCGCAGCTGCTCGCGAGCGCGGACTGCTCGGTCATAGGCATCGATCAGAGCGCCGAGATGCTGGCGGGCGCACGCGCGCGCTTCGCCGGCCAGGACGGCTCTCGCGTGCAGCTGCTGCAGGGTGAGGCGGAGGCGCTGCCGTTTGCCGACTCGAGCTTCGATGCGCTGACGTTCACCTATCTGCTGCGCTACGTGGACGATCCGCGCGCGACGGTGGCAGAGCTCGCGCGCGTGCTGCGTCCGGGTGGGCGGATCGCGTCGCTGGAGTTCGGCGTGCCGCCGTGGGCGCCCGCGCGCGCGGCGTGGCGTCTGTACACGGCCGTGGGGCTGCCCGTGCTGGGGCGCATCGCCTCGCGCGAGTGGTTTGAGGTGGGGCGCTTTCTCGGGCCGAGCATCCGCGGCTTCTACGAGCGCCACCCTGTCGAGACGATCGTCGGCTATTGGCATGCGGCGGGGCTGCGCGACGTGCGGGTGCGCCGCATGAGCCTGGGCGGCGGAATCGTCATGTCCGCGGTCAAGGGCGACGGCACCGACGGCCAAGCGGCCGGCGAGCGCTGAACGGCGATGCGGGCGACGCCTGAGCGCCCCGCCTTCTATGCGCTGGGGCGCGGGCGCCCGGGCGAGCTGCTGACGCTGTTGCATCCCCCCTACACGGCGTGGCATCTGAGCTACTTCGCGCTGGGTGCGGCTGTGGCGCCGCATCTGTACGCCGATCGCCTCTTGTGGGGTCTGGCCGCGTTCGCTCTGGCCGTGGGTGTGGCGGCGCACGCGCTGGACGAGCTGCACGACCGGCCCCTGCGCACCAGCCTCAGCGACCGTGCACTGCTAGCCCTCGCTGCAGTGAGCCTGCTGGGCGCGCTGGCGATCGGGGTGGCCGGTATCGTGACGGTGTCGCTGTGGCTCGTGCCGTTCGTGCTCGCGGGCGCGCTGTTCTTGCCAGCCTACAACCTCGAGCTGATCGGCGGGCGTATGCACGGCGACCTGTGGTTCGCGCTTGGTTGGGGCGCGTTCCCGGCTCTGACCGGGTACTTCGTGAACGCCGAGAAGATCGCCCTGCCGGGGCTGTTGATCGCGTGCGGTTGCCTGGCCATGAGCGTGGCTCAGCGACGCCTGAGCGCACCGGCGCGCGAGCTGCGCAGGCGCACCCGCTCGGTCAGCGGCGTGCGCGAGCTGCCCGACGGCAGCGCCGAACCGCTCACGCTGGCCGCCATGCTGGGGCCGCTCGACGGGGCGTTGGCGGCGCTGTCGCTGGCGATGGTGGTGACCGCGTGCGCGCTGGTGGCGGCCCGGCTGTGAGGCGATGCGGCTGAGGCGGCGGCGAGGCTGTGAGGCGATGCGGCTAAGGCGGCGGCGAGGCTGTGAGGCGATATACACGCCGCGGCCGCCGATAGCCATGGTTATACCCAGTGTGCCGCGGGACTACTGCCCTGCGGACGGACTCTCACTCGACAAGGTGTGCACCCGGGCCGGGGCGCACCGTGCGCGCGCCGACGGGAGGACTGACGCCGCGCTCGAGCAGTCCGAGCACGCTGCCGCCGAAGCCGCCGCCGATCAGGCGCGCGCCGCGCGCGCCGGCGTCGAGCAGCCGCTCGCGGGTGGCCTCGACGGCGGCGGTGGAGACGTCGTAGAGGTCGCGCAGGCTCTCGTGGGATGCGTTGAGCAGTGAGGCGAGCGCGGGAAGATCGTCTGCGTTCAGGGCGGCGACGGCATCGCGCACGCGCTGGTTTTCCCCGATCACGTGCTCGGCGCGCCGGCGCAGCGGCTCGGGCAGGCGCTCGGCGGCCGCGGCGGTGGCGTTGCGCAGCGACTCGACGCCGAGCAGCTGGCACGCTTGTGCGCACTCGGCGCGCCGCTGGTTGTAGCCCGAGCTGGCGAGCTGGTGGCGCTCGCCGGAGTCCAGCACGACCAGCCGCCAGTCCCCGAGCGCGAGCGGCACGGGTTCCACGTGCAAGGTGCGAAAGTCGATGCACAGCGCACTGTCGGGCGCCCCGCACAGCGAGGCCAGCTGGTCGAGCAGGCCGGTCTGCGCGCCGACCCAGCGATTCTCCACACGCGCGCACAGGCGGGCGAGCTCGATCGCGTCGGCGGGTGGGGACTGGCCACACAGGGCGATCAGGGCCAGGCACAGCGCGACCTCCAGCGCGGCCGATGAGGACAGCCCGGCGCCGGCGGGCACATCGGCGCTGATGCACAGGCGTGCGCCGACCAGCGGATAGCGGGCGCGGCTCAGCTCGGCGACGGTCCCGCGCACGAACGCACGCCAGCCGGCGGCGGGCGTGACGTGGGCGAGCGCGAAGTCATCTCGCTCGCCGAGGTCGCTGGCGTGCGCCTCGACCCGTCGCGAACCGGCCGACCCGGGCGATTGGGCTTCGGCACGGACGGTGACGCCCTGGGCGATGGCGAAGGGCAGGGCCAGCCCTTCGTTGTAATCGGTGTGCTCGCCGATCAGGTTAACGCGCCCGGGCGCAAACGCGCAGCTGTGATCAGCCGGCACGGTCGATCGCCTCGCGCAGCGCGGCGGCGGACTCCTCGGGCAGCGTGTCGGAGATGAACGTGCCGGCGCCCTGCTCAGATCCGGCGAGGTACTTGAGCTTGTCGGCGGTGCGCAGCGGCGGGTAGAACTCGACGTGCAGGTGCCCGCTCTGCTGGTGGCCGGCGTCGGTGGGTGCCTGGTGGACGGCCATGACGTAGGGGAAGGGCCGCTCGAACAGGGCGTCATACCCGCGTACGAGCGTCTGCAACACCGATGCGAGCGCGCGCAGCTCGGCTGCCTCGCAGTCGAGCAGGCTGGCGCGGTGCGGGCGCAGCACGACGTGCGCTTCGTAGGCCCAGCGGGCGGCGTAGGGGACGTAGGCGACGACCGCGTCGGTCTCGATCAGGATGCGTCGCCCGTCGGCGAGCTCGTCGCCGAGCAGCTTGCACGGCGCGCAGCCGCCCAGGCGCTCGTCGGCTGCGATCTCGCGCGCGGGGATGGGCGGCAGGAACGGATAGCCGTAGATCTGGCCGTGCGGGTGATGCAGGGTGACGCCGACCTCCACGCCGCGGTTTTCGAAGATGAACACGTAGTCGACGTCATCGCGTGCGCCGAGCTCCATGTAGCGGTGGCGCCAGACCCACATCAGCGCCTCTGCCCGCTCGGGCGCGAGCGTGCCGAGCGAGCCTTCGTGTTTGTCTGTGTACACGACCACCTCGGCTGCGCCGTGCGGCGCCTCGAAGGCGGGGAAGCGATTGTCGAAGACCGCGATCTCGAAGGCGGCGACGGGGATCTCGGTGGCCGGCCCTCCAGGGCGGGTAGGGCACAGCGGGCAGTGGTCGCGATCGGGCAGGAAGGTGCGCTCCTGCCGGTGGATCGCATAGGCGACCTGCTCGCCGCGCAGCTCCTCGAAGCGAAGCTCGCTCACGCGGCCGAGCTCTCCTGGATGCGTGTGTAGAGGATCAGCGCGCGCCCGTCCTCTTTGACCAGGCGCTCGATCGCGACCGGGCCGTAGCGCTCGCCCGGCTGATCGTCTGAGGCGAGCTCGCTCGGCTCGCCTGATGTGCCAGCGGGCGGCGGCGAAGGATTTGACGCCATCGCCCGAGGGTATACCTACATACGCGTGAGCTGGCTTGCTCAAACGCCGGCTGTGGGGGCCACCGCGAAATGCCGACCGTTGATTGCGGGTTTTCCGCGAAATCGGGGTTGACGCAGGTGCCGCCAGGCGCGAGGGTGTGTCTGCTATTGCTTGAGAAATCGCAGGGTTTTCAACGAGGGACAGGAGGACGGAAATGGCAGACACCGACCAAATCGACATCGCGGTGCAGACTGTCGACCACCTCGACCGACCGGAGGCCGAACGATCGGGCTTCGACCGTCGGGCATTCCTGCGACGAACCGCGCTGACGGGCGTGGCGGCCGGCTCCGTGGGCACGCTGCTCAACGCGTGCGGGTCCAGCGCGTCGAGCGGTGGGGGCTCGGCGGAAGTGTTTGGTTCGCACCCGAACTACAAATTCGTGATCGTCAACCACGTCACGACCAACCCGTTCTTCACGCCCACCCAGTATGGCGCCGCCGACGCCAGCAAGCTACTGGGTTGCTCCTACCAGTGGACAGGATCGGAATCCAGCAACGTCAACCAGATGGTTAACGCGATCAACACCGCCGTCACCGGCGGCGCTGATGGCATCGCCGTCGCGCTGATCGATCTGCACGCGTTCAACGCCCCGGTTGAAGCGGCGATCAAGGCGGGGATCCCGGTAGTCGCCTACAACGCCGACGCGCCCGGTAACGCCCGGCTCTCCTACATCGGCCAGGACCTCAAAAAGGCCGGCGAAGAGATGGGCGAAAGGATCGTCGCGGCGGTGGGCTCGGGCGATGTGGCGCTGTTCATCGCGACGCCGGGGTCGGCCAACCTGCAGCCACGCATCGAAGGCGCCGAAAAGGCGATCAAGGCCTCTGGCAAGCCGATCACCATACATACGGTCGCGACCGGCGCAGCTGTCCCCGGCGAGCTCTCGACGATCGAAGCGTATTGGACGGGTCACAAGGAAACCAAGGGCATGTATGCGGTTGACGGCGGCTCGACGGAAAGCCTGGCGAAAGTCATGCAGAAGTTCGGGCTGGCCGGCAAAGGCATCAAGGCCGGCGGCTTCGACCTGACCGAAGCGACGCAGAAACTGCTGCAGGAAGGCAACATCGAATTCACGATCGACCAGCAGCCCTACCTGCAGGGCTTCCTGCCGATCTTGCAGCTGTTCCAGTACAAGGTCTCGGGGACGTTGACGGGCCCCGCGGAAGTGGATACCGGTCTGAAGTTCCTGAACAAGGAAACCGTGGGTCCCTACGTGAGCTCGAAATCACGCTACGAGGGCACCTCGACGACGGCCGCCGTCGTCAAGTAGGAAATCGCGAGGGAGACGGGAGGGATCGTGGCAAGCGCGGCGCAGAGCCCCGCTGCGCGCGGTCCCTCCACCGGGTCCGGCGGCGAGGAACACCACCGCTCGCTGCCCGGCGGGCGTGAGCTGCTGAACCGCCTGATCGCGCTGCGCGAGGGCAGCATCATCGTCGTGACGCTGATCACGGCGATCTATTTCGCGGCCAACACCAACAGCTTCCTCACGGGCGCCAACTTCGAAACGCTGCTGCCTTACTTCGCGCCGTTCGCGATTCTCGCGGCGGGCGAGGTGTTCGTGATGATCCTGGGGGAGATCGACCTGTCGATCGGGGCGATGTACTTGTTCGCGCCGATCCTCTTCTACAAGCTCTATAGCTCAGCAGGTCTGGGGCTGGTGCCGGGCGTGATCGTCACGCTGCTGGTGTGCATGGCTGTCGGCGCCCTCAACGGCTT
Source organism: uncultured Solirubrobacteraceae bacterium (assembly GCA_963734225.1). GTDB lineage: Bacteria > Actinomycetota > Thermoleophilia > Solirubrobacterales > Solirubrobacteraceae > Palsa-744. Next base: position 108,635 of record CAVTGI010000007.1, on the reverse strand, counting down.
CTTCGTGGCGGTCGTCGAAATCAACTCGTTCGTGACGACGCTGGCGACGCTGTTCTGCTTCGAGGGCCTGGCGCTGATCGTCTCGCACGGCACGCCCGTCGAAACACCCGGCGCAGCTGTCCACTCGACGGAAGTCAGCGTCCATCACATAGTCAATGGCCACACGATCACGCTGCAGGAAAAAGTCCTTCACTTCGGCACCTTCGCCAAGATCTTCGGCCGTGGCACCTACTCCGAGCTGATCTGGGCGGTGGCGATCATCTTGATCTTGCAGGTTGTGCTCACGTTCACCCGCTGGGGTCTGTACACGGTGGCAATTGGCTCCAACAAGCTGGGCGCCTCGGAGGCGGGCGTGCGGGTGAAGCTGGTGATGATCCGCAACTTCGTGCTGTGCGCGCTGACGGCGGGGCTTGTGGGCATCCTCGAGGCAGTCCGCTCGGGGACGGTCCAGCCGGACCCGGCGGGCGCCAACCAGATCCTGTTCCTGGCGGTGGCCGCCGGCGTGATCGGCGGCACGCTGCTGACGGGCGGCTCGGGCACGATCGTGGGCGCGTTCATCGGGGCGCTGTTCCTGGGCATCCTCGAAGACGGTCTTGTGCTGCTGGGAGTGAACGCGAACTACAAACTGTTCTATCTCGGCCTGGCCATCATCGTGGCGATGACCGCGAACGTCTATGTTGGCCGGGTGCGCAGGGGGCACGTGGGAAGTGGCTGACGCGCCGGCACTCATCGAGAAAGTGGTCGGCCCGACATCGGCGCCGGATGACGTGCTGCGTGTGGAACACATCGCCAAGCGCTTCGGCCCCGTGACCGCGCTGCGCGACGTGAGCTTGCATCTCAGAAAGGGCGAGGTGCTGGGACTGCTCGGCGACAACGGCGCGGGCAAGTCGACACTGATCAAGATCATCTGCGGCTTCCAGAAGCAGGATGCCGGCAAGATGTTCATCCACGGCGAGAAGTATGAGCCGAGGAGCGTGGACGATGCGCGCGCACACGGCATCGAGACCGTCTACCAGGACCTGGCGCTGATCGACGAACTGTCGGTCTACCACAACCTGTTCCTGCGCAAGGAGCGCGTGCACCGTCCGATCCCGCTGCTGGCAAACCGTCAGATGAAGCGCGAAGCGCGCAAAGCGCTGGATGAGATCGGGATCAACATCCCGCGGATCGACGTCGCGGTTGCGCGCCTGTCGGGCGGCCAGCGCCAGGCGATCGCGGTGGCGCGCACGGTCAACTCCGACGCGGACATCATCCTGCTGGACGAGCCGCTGGCGGCGATGGGCGCGAAGGAGGGTGCGCAGATACTCGATCTGGTGGCGCGCCTGAAGGCGGAGGGCAAGGTCTCGATCATCATGATCCTGCATAACTACGTGCACGTGCTCGAGGCGTGCGACCGCGTGAGCATGATCCAGGAGGGGGTGATCGCGCTGGACAAGCCGACGGCGGAGACGTCGGTGGAGGAGTTGACGGACATCGTCGTCAACGAGTACCGCCGCGCACGCGAAGCGGCGCACGCCGCAGAGGCAGCCGCTGCGAAGGGTACGGCGAACGGCGGCGCGGCCGGCTGACGCAGCGCTACGTGGCGCTCTCGCGCTGGGCCTCGCGAGGGGCGGGTTGCCCGATCAGGACTCGGGCGGGCGGCGGGAGGCCAGGTATTCCTGGTTCTGGCGGCGCTCGCCGCGGACCTGGATGGCGATGTACACGATGATCACGTTGACGATCACGCCGATCCCGCCGAAGGTGATGATCAGGCCAAAGGTCTTGACGAAGGCTTCGCTTGCGGCGAGGACCATGCGGGGAGCCTAGCAACGGACGGAGCGTGCGTGTCGTAGGCTTGTGGGGCCGCCGAAAAGCAAGCGCCTGGAGAGGTGCCGGAGCGGTTGAACGGGCGCGACTGGAAATCGCGTAACGGGGGTCAACCTCGTTCGAGGGTTCGAATCCCTCCCTCTCCGTCCGCCAAGATACGCTCCCGGTGAGCGTATTGCATGCCGCTCCGCTCCTCTCGATTGAGGGCGACGGGCGCGGTAGTGTTTGGCTTCATGGCTGAGCAGCCAACGAACCAAGTGCATGACGTGGAGGGGGACCGCGTACGGCGTGCGCGGCTGCGTGCGGACGGGCAGCGGCCGCTGGCGGTGAACCTCGAAGAGACGATCTCGCTTACACGCAAGCTGTTCGAGTTGCGCGACGCTGCGCTGCGCGCCCGTTGAGCGCACCGCTTTTTGATGAGCTGCTCGGTCACCTCATCCAGGCGGATGTCCGGTTTGTAGTCATAGGTGGCTTGGCATTGGGATCGTGGGGCGTTGTGCGTGGGACGAAGGACTGCGACATCGTGCCCGATCCAGCTCCGGAGAACCTCGATACGCTCGCCCATGTTGCAGCTGGGCTCGGCGGCCACGTCCAGCTGGGAGACGCACTGCTCGGCTCCGAGCGCTCTATCGCGGGGCTGCTGCGCAGTGGCAAACGAGCGTTGATCGCCACACAGCTTGGAGACTTGGACGTGGTCCAGGGTCTCGAGGGCGTCTTGCCCTACGCGGAGCTCCGGTCCCAGGCGATCGATGTCGAGATAGCGGATCTGACGATTGCGATATGTGCGCTTGAGCACCTGAGGACGATGAAGCGGGCGGCCGGGCGTCCACGTGACCTCGTCGACTTGGACGACCTCGACGCCGCTCAACCCCAAGAGGATTGAGCTCGGTCAGCATCTGCATCTCGGATCGACTCCGCCGCCCGCCGCCGAGTCTCCCGGCCAGCCGGCTCCGACAAGAGCGCCAGCAGCTGGTCAAGGGCATCTCGGTTTGCAACGCGTCCCGAACTCCCGTCATTTGCTCGACTCCCATCCCGAACGGGTTCACCGCCTCGTGCTCGGTTGCACGCACGCGGGCATCGGCCACGCGGCGCCAGCTGCGGCGGCTGCCTCGAGGGCGTTCGCGCTGCGCACCGACGATTGGGCTCTGCGAATGCGCATGCTTGCGCCGTTCGCGTTCTCGCGGGACGTAGCTCCATCCCTGCTGGAGGCCTTCATCGAGAAGAAGTCGCGCGATGTTCAGGACCCGATCGGCTACCTTGGCCGAAGCTAGAGTACGCATCGTCGGGCGCTTTAGCGTCGTGTTCCCATAGCCGCCAGGCCGTGTGGTCGGCGACAGTGTCATCGGGAGACAGGAGCGGCCCGACCAGGCATACCTGTTATTGGAACGACGGGGACTGCCGAAATTTCTCGCTCGTTGCGTTAAAAGCCGCAAACAGCGCGCGTGCTGGCAACTCGGGGGGCGATACGGTAGCGGTGCTTGGCCAAGCTGGGCCTACGACCTCGCCGCTCCCGGTGTGGGGTCGGGCTGGCGACGAGGTGTAGACCCGCCTGAGAGGGCCTGTTCGGAGTCCACTGGGCAGGCCCTCTCGCTTGCTTCGTTGGGCCGAAAGTAGCGAGAACTGGGCGTCAGTCCAAGCCGGAAACGTGAATTCCTCTGTAACTAGCGGGGATTTCTTGCAGTGAGAAACAAAGCTCAGGACTTCCCTTCGACGGCTTCGCCGAGCTCGGCCAGCGTGATGTCGAGCGCCTTGACCAGCAGCCGCACGGTGTCCCATCCAGGCACCGACTGGCCCAGCTCGATCCGCGCGAGCGATCCTGTGGTGATGCCGGTCTTGAAGGCGAGCGCTTCGCGCGTGATGCCGCGCTCCTCGCGCAGGCGGCGCAGGGTGGCCGCGAGGGCGGGGTCGGGCGTAGATGTTCGGGCCATGCGAGAAACATCGCACGCCGCATGTGTCTAGGTCCATCCGTTCTACCAGTTACCATTGACGACATGTACTTTAGGCCTTACGCTTCACGACATGCGCCACCGCTTCCCCTACGTGGCCGAGGTGCGCTTCACGTGCGAGGAGTGGGATCTGCTCGACCGTGTCGCTGCAGCCAAGCGGATCACGATCGAGGAGCTGATCCGCGAGGAGTTGCGCCTGGCGCCGCTGGAGACGGGGCAGTCCGGGCGCGCCGGCAGGCGCCACCTGCGCCTGGTGCGCTCGGATCTCGTTGGCGGCTGAAGGCCTGTAGGCAGCCCTCGCTGCAGAAGTAGTGGCGCTTGCCGGCGAGGTCCACATGCAGAGCCTTGGCACGGTCGATCTGCATCCCGCATACGGGGTCGGTCGCGCCGCGGCGCATCGTCAGGGCGAACAGCGCGCCGAAGACGGCCAGCGCGAATGCGTCGGCGATCAGCGTGTAGTTGAGCGTGACGTGTGCGAAGACATCGCCGCGGCTGGGGCGCGCGTGCGGGATCAGCCCGGCTGCGCCGAACAGAAGGTCGACGAGCAGGGCGGCGAGCACGATCGTGACGAACATCAGCGCGGTGATCCGCAGCGCAAAGGCGTTGCCGTAGTACTTGCGATAGATCAGCACGATCGGCATGACGATCAGGTCGGCGAAGATGAAGGCGATCACCCCGCCGAAGCCGATGCCGCCGGACCACAGCACCGCGGCGATCGGCACGTTGCCGACCGAGCAGACGAAGCTGAGCACGGCGATGATCGGCCCGACGATGACGTTCTCCAGCAGCCGCCACGCGGGCGGCGCGTGCGTGATGAACAGGCCGTTGAAGAAGTCGTTGCCGAGCAGCCCGACGAAGCCGGCAAGGACGAACCCGAGCGTGATCTCCTTCCACAGCATCGACCAGTCGTTGCGGAAGTTGTGGGCCACGTCAGACCACGAGTCGATCGAGGTCAGGCGCTGGCGCAGCGCGACCTGTGCGCCGGCCGCGTGGTGCTGGTGTCCGCCGTCGGCGTGCTGGGCGTGCGCGCGAGCGCGCTCTTCCAGGCGCTGTGACACGAACAGGCGAAGCAGCGCGGTCATGATCGCGATCAGCGCCAGCCCGCCGACGAGCTCGGCGAGCGTGAACTGCCATCCGATCAGGACCCAGATGACCGCGCCGAGCTCGACCACCAGGTTGGTCGAGGCGAACTGGAAGGCGAGCGCGCTGGCGGCGGATGCGCCCTTGGCGAACAGCGACTTGGCGATTGCGATGGCGGCGTAGCTGCACGAGGAACTCGCGGCGCCCAACCCGGTGGCCAGCGCGATCGGACGCGCGCCCGTGCCACCGAGCGCATCCTGGATGCGCTGCCGGGGCACCCACGCCTGCACGATTGCCGAGATGGCGAAGCCCAGCACGAGCGCCCAGCAGACCGCCCATCCCATCAGAAAGGCGTTTGCGAGGCCATCCCAGAGCGTGTTGAGCACGCCGGTCACGGCGATCCGCCGGGCGCGCACCCCGCAACGACGCCCTCTGCCAGTTGGCTGCCCTGGTCGGTGAGCCGGTACATGGTCATCTTGCCCTGCTTGCGGGCCGCGACGATGCCTGCGCGCCTGAGCACTTTCATGTGGTGAGAGGTCAAGTTCTGCGGCCTTTGCGCGATCCACGAGAGGTCGCACACGCACAGCTCGCGTCCGTCACGCAGGGCCAAGGCGAGCCCCAGCCGCATCGGGTCGCCGAGGGCACGAAGGCGCTCGGCGACCAGCTCGGCGCTGTCGGCGTCCAAGCGAGCCGCCCGCAGGGCGAGTGCCTGCGACTCGTCGATGTGCAGGAGATCGCCGTGATCCGAACTTCATAACTACATACTAACGTATGTTTGGCTATGCGTCCGTGACGTAGGTTTTGCGCCGCGAGCCGGCTGCGCTGCTTTCGCCCACGAGCCGTCCGCTGCCTTTCCTACGGCCATGCGATTTATGTAACAGTGAGTTTTTGGCCGATTTCACCGGCTCCACAAGGGTAACCGTCGGTGATAGCTATTGTTCTGAGTCTTAAGTTCGGGTGGTAAGTGTGGTAGTATGCGGGTATGGCTACTACTTTCGGTCGTCCCAAGGCGGTGTTGGAGCTCACAGATGGTGAGCGTGCGCAGTTGCAGCGATGGGCTCGTCGGCGGCGTACGGCGCAGGGACTGGCTTTGCGCTCTGCGATCGTGCTGGAGTGTGCTGGTGGTGCTTCGAATCAGGATGTTGCTGCGCGGCTTGGTGTGAGCGCGGCGACGGTTGGTAAGTGGCGCCGGAGATTCGTTGCTTCAAGGCTGGATGGGCTGGTGGATGAGCCGCGGCCGGGGCGCCCGCGGACGGTTTCTGATGATCGCGTTGAGGACGTGATTGTCAAGACGTTGGAGAGTGCCCCGCCGGATGGGGGTACGCACTGGTCGACGCGGCAGATGGCGGCCCGTACGGGCCTCTCGCAGTCCACGATCTCGCGGGTGTGGCGCGCCTTTGGATTGCAACCTCACCGCGTGGAGCACTGGAAGCTCTCCAAGGACCCCTTGTTTGTGGAGAAGGTGCGCGACATCGTGGGCCTCTACCTCGACCCGCCCGAGCGCGCAATGGTCCTGTGCGTTGATGAGAAGAGCCAAATCCAGGCACTCGATCGCTCCCAGCCGATCCTGCCGGTAATGCCCGGCGTTCCCGAGCGTGCCACCCATGACTACAAGCGTCACGGGACGAGCAGCCTGTTCGCCGCGTTGAATGTGGCCTCGGGCAAGGTCATCGGGTCGCTGCACGCTCGCCACCGCGCGATCGAGTTCAAGAAATTCCTCATCACCATCGACCAAGAGGTCCCCGCCGACTTGGACGTTCACCTCATTCTCGATAACTACTCCACGCACAAGACCCCCGCGATCAAGCGCTGGCTGGCTGCCCACCCGCGCTTCCATTTGCACTTCACCCCGACAGGCTCATCGTGGTTGAACCTCGTCGAGCGGTGGTTCGGCGAGCTGACCGCCCGCAAGCTCCGACGCGGCACACACCGATCCGTCCGCGAACTCAACCAAGACATCCGTGACTGGATGAAGCACTGGAACGAGAACCCCCGCCCGTACGTCTGGACCAAGACCGCCGAGCAGATACTTGACACACTCGCAGCATATTGTGAACGAATTACTGACTCAGGACACTATAAACAAGTTGCATAAGTATGGTCAATCATGTACTTTGCGCGTGCCCGTCTGCGCTGCATCCGCGCAGACGACGAACTGAACCACGACTCACGGAGGGGAAGACCTTATGAGAGGCATGTCTGAGACGGTGCGCGCACAGCTGTCGCCAAGGCGCGGGCGCAGGCTCGTCCCGGCTGGCGTTACGCTGCTTGCGTGGGTCGCGGCGCTTGCCGCTGCAGCGCCCGCTCAGGCTGGGCTGCAGCAGGAAATGGCGATCTTCGACGACTGCCCGGTGAATGCCCCGAATGTGATCACGTGCGTGTACTCACCGGTGACAAGTGGTGAATTCAAGCTCGGCGGCAAGTCGGTTGCGATCACCAGGACGGTGCTGCTGCAGGGTGGCATCAGCTCGGTGAGCCCCGACCTGGTTGCGGCGGCAAACGGGGAAACGCTGTCCAAGACGCCGCTCACCGTTCCTGGTGGTCTCATAGGCATAGAAGGTCTCGGTGGAGAAGTGACGGCTACGGCCGAACTTGCAGGGGCAGTTGAACTCCACGGCGCCAACCTGCTCGAGCGCAGCGGTACCGCGGTGTCACTCCCGTTGAAGGTGAAACTCGACAACCCGCTGCTGCTGAACCGATGCTACATCGGCTCGGAATCCCAGCCGGCCAATCCACTGTTGACCACCGGCACGACCAACCCGCCGGGGCCGAACAAGCCGATCAGCGGCAGCGTCGGCAAAGTCAGCTTTGCGGCCGGCCAGAGAATCACGATCGTGCCGGCATCGCTGGTGGACAACGCGTTCTCGGTGCCTGGGGCCAACGGCTGCGGTCTGTTGCCGCTGTTGATCGACCCGCTCGTCGACCTCGCCTCCGGCGTGCCGGCGGCGGCTGGTCACAACACGGCGATTCTCAACGGCGTGCTGGAGACCTCACCGGTTCAGGCGGTGAAGGCCCAGGCGGCGCTCCCCGAGATCGGCAGGTGTGTGGTGGCGCAAAGCACGGGCGAAGGCAAGGGCACGGTCTTCCACGGCGCCTATGAAGACAAGGGCTGCACGAGCGAAGTGCAGGGTCATGAAGGCAAGTACGAATGGACCACCGGCGCGGCGAAAGCAAAATTCACCGCCAAGGGAGGCGCGATGACGCTCGCGGGCGCAAGCGGCGCAGGGGTGACTTGCAGAAACTCGCTTATGACTGGTGAATACACGGGGCCGAAATCGCTGTCTGCGTCGGTCGCCTTCAAGGGCTGCAAGAGCACGATCAGCAGAGAAGCCTGCCAGAGCAATGGAGCGGCGACCGGAGAAGTGACGGCGAGCGGGCTCACGGGTGGCCTGGGCTTCATCGAAGACGTCCAGAGCGAATCGGGGCTGTCGGTGTCGGTGGGCGTCGACCTCGGCGACGGCTCGCCGCTGCCAGCCCGTTGCGCGGGCGTCAAGGAAGAACTGGTTGTCAACGGCTCGGTGATCGCTGCGATCGCCAAGATCGACGCGATGTCCAAGACATTCAGCCTCGCCTACACGCAGAGCGCCGGCAAGCAGTCGCCCGAACAGTTCGAAGGTGGATCCAAAGACACGCTCGTTGCGACATTGGGCTCGGGCGCCGAACAGGCCGGCCTGAGCACGACCGAGAAGATCTCCAACGAAGAATCGCTAGAGATCAAAGCGGCCGCCAACGGCTAGCGGAGCACGTGAGATCTATAAACACGTTGCATAAAGCACGTTAGATCGGGGTAGGCTGTACTTGGCCTGGCCTGTCGGCCGGGGGTGCCATCGATGCGAACGACCATTCTGGAGGGGATCAAACCGATGAGGAGAGAGATGATCGAGGCAGTCGTGCGCGCGCTGTCGCAAGTGAGCGGGCGCAGGCTCGCGCTCCCTGCGGTCAGCGTGCTGGCGACGATGGCGACGCTGGGCGTCGCCGCGCCAGCCCAGGCGGGGTTGGTGCAGGAAATGGCCGTATTCGCCGACTGTCCAGTGAATGCCCCGAATGTGATCACGTGTGTCTACTCGACGGTCACCAGTGGCCAATTCACGCTCGGCGGCAAGACGGTGACGATCGATAAGACGGTGACCCTCCAGGGCGGCCTCAGCTCGGTCAGCCCCGATCTCGTGCCGGCAGCCGACGGGAACACCCTGTCGCGCACGTCGCTCACGGTCCCCGGCGGTCTCGTGGGCATCGAAGGGCTCGGCGGAGAAGTGACGGCCACAGCGGAACTGGCGGGGCAGGTGCAGCTCAACGGGGCCAACCTGCTCAAACGCAGTGGCACAGCGGTGTCGCTGCCGCTCAAGGTCAAGCTGGAAAACCCCGTGCTCGGCGAAGGCTGCTATGTCGGCTCGGAATCCGAACCTGTGAATCCGCTTTTGACCACCGGAACGACGAGCCCGCCCGCCCCGAACACGCCGATCAGCGGCAGCGTGGGGAAAATCGAGTTTGCGGCAGGCGAGCGGATCTCGATCCTGCCGACCTCCTTGGTCGACAACGCGTTCTCGGTGCCGGGTGCCAACGGCTGCGGCCCGCTGCCCCTGCTGACAGATCCGCTCGTGGATGCGGCGGCGGGCATACCGGCGGCGGCAGGCCACAACACGGCGATCATGACCGGCGTGCTGGAGACCGCTCCGTCGGCCGAGGTGAAGGCCTTGGCCGCGCTGCCGGAGGTTGGCAGGTGCGTGGTCGCCGAAAGCACCGGGGAAGGCCGAGCGAAGGTGTATCACGGCGCCTTTGAAGACAAGGGCTGTACGACCGAAGTGCAGGGCCACGAAGGCCAGTACGAATGGATCGCGGGGGCGGCCAAGAGCAAATTCACGAGCAAAAGCGGAAAGGTGACGCTGGAAGGAGCGGGCGGCGCGGGCGTGACGTGCGCGAGCTCGAGCGTCGCTGGCGAATACACCGGGACGAAGACGCTCACAGCGTCGGTCACGTTCAAGGGCTGCAAGGGCGCGGCCGGCAGGGAGGTCTGTCAGAGCAGCGGCGCGCCGTCGGGACAGATCGTCGCGAACGGCCTGACCGGTCGGTTGGGGTTCATCGAAGACGTCCAAAACGAATCAGGCCTGTTCGTGTCGGTGGGTGTGGACCTCAGTGGCGAACCGTCGCTGTTGACGGCTCAGTGCGCCGGCGGCGCCGAAGAGCTGGTGGTCAAGGGCTCGGCGATCGCGCCGATCTCCAAGATCGACACGATGTCCAAGACGTTCAGCCTGCCCTACACGCAGAGCGCCGGCAAGCAGTCGCCCGAACAGTTCGAAGGCGAACCCAAGGACACCCTGACCGCCACGTTGGGTGCGGGCGCCGAACAGGCGGGCCTGAGCGCTGCCGAGAAGATCGCCAACGAAGAATCGCTGGAGATCAAAGCAGCCGCCAGCGGGTAGCGAGCCGGACGGCGCTCCACCGACTCTCGCCTGTGGCCCGAGCTCCAGCATGGGGGCCGGGCCACAGGCGCTTGACGCGTTTGCGGGCGCTGGTAGCCTTCGACGCGCAAAGCCGGGCGATGATGGGGGCCGAGGGATGGCAAGGACGACCACGCAGGATGGAGGGGTGGGCCGCGCGTGCTGCGCTGCCGGCGGCTGGCTCTCAGTCATACGCCGCTTCGGCGCGCGCGTGGGCGGACCGTTGGCGGGCGCGCTGGCATCGCTTTTTCTCATGGGCGTGCTTGCGAGCGCTCCCGCGTGGGCGGGCAGCGGCGGCGTCCTGTCGCACCTTGCGCAGGTGACGCCGATCGCCTTCGCGGCCGAAGCGCCAAAAGCCCCGAAAGTGATCAAGCAGCCGCTCAGCACGACCGTCGAAGAAGGCCAGAGCGCGGCGTTCGAAGCGACTGCCTCGGGATCTCCGACGCCGACCGTTCAATGGGAAGTCTCGACCAACGCCGGCGCGACATGGAGCCCGGTGGAAGGGGGCAGCGCAGATCAGCTGACCGTGTCCGACGCCACGACCTCGCAAAGCGGCGACGAGTACCGAGCTGTGTTCAAGAACACGGCAGGTGAAGCGACCAGCAAAGCAGCGACGCTCACCGTCCACGAGGCGCCCGCGGTGACCGAGCAACCGATTGGTGTGACGGTCGAAGAAGGCCAGGGTGCCGCGTTTGAAGCTGCCGCTGCGGGCGTTCCGACCCCCACCGTCCAGTGGGAACGCTCGACCAACGCCGGCAGCACGTGGACCAACGTCACGGGAGCCACCTCGGACAGGCTCACGGTCGCCAGCGCAAAGACCTCTGAAAGCGGCCAGGAGTACCGCGCGACGTTCAAGAACGTGGCGGGCAAGGCGACCAGCGAAGCGGCGCTGCTGACCGTCCGCAAGTCTCCCGCGATCCTCAAACAGCCTGCCTCGAAGACCGTCGACGAAGGCGCTAGTGCCATCTTCGAAGCAAGCGCGTCGGGCTTCCCCGCTGCGACCGTCCAGTGGGAAGTGTCAATCGACGGCGGCACGGACTGGAGTCCCATCGCGGGGGAAACCTTCGACCGGCTGGCGATCGAAGACGTGAACGTCGGCGAGAACGGATACGAGTACCGGGCCGTGTTCAAGAACGCGGCCGGCGAAGCGATCAGCGAAGTTGCCACGCTGACGGTCCAAGCGCCTGCGCTCGTGACCGAGCAGCCGGCGAGCATGACCGTAGAAGTGGGCCAGAGCGCCACGTTCGAAGCCGCCGCGTCCGGGTTCCCGACCCCGACCGTCCAGTGGGAAGCGTCCAGCAATGGTGGTACCACCTTCAGCGCGGTCGAAGGCGCGACCTCAGACCAGCTGACGATCGCCGACACCAAGGCTTCCGAAAGCGGTGACGAGTATCGAGCGGTGTTTACGAACGTTGCAGGCAAAGCGACGAGTGGCGTGGCGACGCTGACGGTCGCGACCACCCACTACAGCGCGGTCGCCTGGGGCCAGAATCTCTTCAGGCAGCTGGGCAATGGCTCGGCCAACGCTTCCAGCAACGTGCCCGTGACCGTGAGCGGCCTGAAGTTCGTCACCGCTGTGGCCGCTGGGGGGTTTCACAGCCTGGCGCTCCTCGCCAACGGCACGGTCGACGCGTGGGGCGACAACGAATTCGGGCAGCTGGGCGACGGCTCCACGACGATCGCCTCGGTGCCGGTGGTGGTCAGCGGACTGACCGGCGTCAAGGCCATCGCGGCCGGCGAAAGCCACAGCCTGGCGCTGTTGGCCAATGGCACCGTGATGGCGTGGGGGGACAACGAAGACGGACAGCTGGGCGACGGCAACGACCAGGAAAGTGAAGTCCCGGTCGCGGTCAAAGGGCTCACCGGCGTGAAGGCGATCGCGGCGGGGGGCGATCACAGCCTGGCGCTGATGAGCAACGGCACCGTGATGGCGTGGGGCGACAACGAAGCCGGCGAGCTGGGCAGCGGCGGAACAAAATCGAGCGACGTGCCGGTGGCGGTCAAAGGACTCAGCCGTGTGTCAGCGATCGCCGCCGGCGGCGAATTCAGCCTCGCGCTGCTCAGCAACGGAACCGTCGAGGGCTGGGGCACCAATGAATCGGGCCAGATTGGCACCGGCACTGAAGAAAAGGAAGAAGGAGAAGGGGAACGAAGCGACGTGCCGATCGGGGTGGAAGGGCTGACCGGCGTCACAGCGATCGCGGCCGGCTCTGACCACGCCCTGGCCTTGGTGGGCGGCGGCACGGTGATGGCGTGGGGCGAAGACAACTTCGGGGAGCTCGGCAACGGCAAGACCGCCGCGCGCGAAGCAAAGCCCGTGGCCGTCGGCGGCCTGTCGGGCGTCGTCGCGATCTCGGCCGGCGGGCAGGACAGCGAGGCGCTACTCAGCGGCGGCTCGGTGATGACGTGGGGCATCGACCGCGACGGACAGCTTGGAGATGGAACCAGCGGGAGCCCGAGCGACGTGCCGGTACTGGTGAGCGCCATAGGCAAGGTCGCGAGCATTTCGGCCGGCGGCTTTCACATGCTGGCGTTCGGCGAACCCAAACCGGCGATCTCCGCCGTCAGCCCAAACGTGGGCCCGGCCGTGGGCCAGACGACGGTGACGCTCACCGGCGCGAACTTCGACGAAGCGACCGCGGTCCACTTCGCAGCTAACGCGGCGGTCAGCTTCGAAGTCACGTCCGACACGACCGCCACGGCGGTCGCTCCTGCGGGCACGGGCACGGTCGACGTGACGATCACCACCCCCGCCGGCGTCAGCGCGACGGGCGCGGCAGACCGCTACACCTATGTGCACACGCCGACGGTGAGCAAGCTCTCGACGAAATCGGGACCGGTCGCGGGCCACACGAGCGTGACCATCACGGGAACCGAATTTACGGGTGTGACTGCCGTCAGCTTCGGCGCGGCGGGCGCGCTGCGATACACCGTCGTCTCACCCACCTCGATCACCGCCGAAGTCCCGCCCGGGACGGCGGGCGCGGTCGACGTGACCGTCACCAACGTCGCCGGCACGAGCGCTAAATCGGCCAAGGATCACTTCACCTACACGCCGACGGTTGAAGCTGTCGCACCCGACGAAGGCTCGACGGCGGGCGGCACGAGCGTGACGGTGACGGGGACGGGGTTCGCCACTGCCAGCACAGCGACGACCTTCAAGTTTGCGACCAAGAAGGCGACGTCTGTGCAGTGCGCGAGCACCACCAGCTGCACGATAATCGCACCGCCCGGCACTGCCAGCACGGTCAACGTGACCGCGCAGGTCAACAAAGCGACCAGCCCGGTCAACGCTCCCGCCGACGACTTCACCTACCGCTGAGCGCTCCCGCGTCGCGCGTGGGCGCAATGGGTTGACAGGGCGCTGGAAGGCTTGACGATATGCCCGACCTGCAGCTGGTGATTTTCGATTGCGACGGCGTGCTCGTAGACAGCGAGGACATCTCCAACGACGTGCTCGCGCGGATGCTGACCAAGGAGGGCCTGGCGACGACGCTCGGGCAGGCGCGCAGCGCCTATCAGGGGCTGTTGCTGGGCGATGTGCTGGCCGCGGCCGAGGCGCGGTTGGGCCGCCGGCTGCCTGCAGGCTGGCTGGAGCGCTACGAGCGCGAGCGCGCGGACGCGTTTCGCTCGGGCCTGCAGGCGGTTGCGGGCGCGGCGGCGGCGGTGCGGGCGGTGACCGCGGCGGGAGTGGAGGTGTGCGTGGCATCGCAGGGCAAGCTCGCAAAGACCCGCCTGTCGCTGGCGCTGAGCGGCCTGTCAGACCTGTTCTCCGAGCATGCCCTCTTCTCCGCCGAGCAGGTGCCGCGCGGCAAGCCCCACCCCGACCTCTTCCTGCACGCCGCCCAGACGATGGGCGCGCCGCCCGGCCGCTGCGCGGTCGTCGAGGACACTCCATCGGGTGTCACCGCGGCGGTTCGCGCGGGGATGCGCGCGATCGGCTATGCAGCGGACAGCGATCGAGCAGCGCTGGCGCTGGCCGGGGCAGAGATCGTGCACACGCTGGACGCGCTGACCGGGCTGCTCGGACTCGACGCAGCGCAGCGGACAGGGTGATGGCCGCCCATCCCCACCCGAGCGGCTGCCGCCAGGCTCACCGGCGCGAGACGTCTTCGAGGTAGCTCTGCACCCAGCTCTCCGACAGCTCGTCGGATTGCCGGCGCATCGGCTGGGAGGCGGGAACGGAGGTCTGCGGGCGCTCGATCCCGAGCATGTCCAGGACCCGGCCGACCGAGCCCTGCAGGTCGCCGGCGACGTCCTCGTAGTACAGCGGTAGCGGCTGTTGGCCGATGCGAAAGAAGAATCCGCGCCAGGCGTCCTCGTGGCGGCGTAGCTGGTCGAGCAGGTGATCGATGGCGTCGAAGGAGTAGACCACCCGCTGCTCGCGCACGGGCTCGCCCGCGGCTTGGGTGTCGGACTGGCGCCAGACCCAGGTCTGCAGCGCACGCCACAGCGAGACGGCCTGGCGGACCTTGTCGCTGCGTGAGACGAACACGTATCGCAGTTCCGGAAAGGCGGCGTTGAGCAGCGAGCCGTCGCCCTTGCCGCCGAAGCGGGGGATCCCGCGCATCAGCTCGAGGAAGTCGTTGAAGTAGCTCCACATCAGCTTTGCGCCGAACACGCCGTTGGGCGTGGTTCCCTCGCGCAGCGTGGCAGCGAGATGGCCGGCGTAGTCGTCGCGGCTCCACGTGGGGCTGCGTTCGGCCTCGCGGTCGAGCTGTGAGTCGTAGGGCAGCAGGCGGATGACTTCGGGGCTGCGCAGGCCCCAGAAGTACTCGCGCGGCCGGCGCGGCACGCCGGTCTCCTTGAGCGCCTCGAAGTACTCGCGCGGACGGCCTGCCACGCCCGTCTGTTCCAGCCCCTCGCACAGCAGCGTGCTGCCGCTGCGCGGCGTGGCGCAGACCACATAGCAGAGCCTGGGAGTGACCGGCTCGTCCGCTGCAGCGGCGGATGCCTGCGGGCGCTGTGGCTCTGTGGTGCTCATCCGATCCGCCGCGTCGGTTCGCTGGCTGACAGCTGGTCAGGATCGTTGATCGCGGCCCCGGCCGGTGGGCTGGGATCGCCGTGCAGCAGCGGGTCGTGTGTGTCTTGCATCCAGCTTCCTAGACGGCCGGCAAGCTCGTTGCGGATCTCCATGCAGGCGGAATCGTCGGCGAGGTTGGCCGCCTCGTTGGGGTCGAACGCGAGATCGTAGAGCTGTTCGAATGGGACTGTCCGCTGGGCCCATCCCAGCGACAGCAGCAGGCTCTTGCTGGGCGAGTCGTCGCAGTTGGCAAGCACCGGCGTGGTGCGCTGGCCGAAGCGGCGGATGTACTTCCAGCGCTGGGTGCGCACCGCGCGCTGGGGCTCGTATGCGGCATGCCAGGTCATCTCGGCGAAGATCTCATCGCGGACAGATGTGGTCTCGCCGCGGATCAGCGGCATCAGCGAGACGCCCTGCAGGAAGTCGGGGCGCTCGATGCCCACGAGCTCGCACAGCGTGGGGTAGACGTCGATGTGCGACACGAGCGCGTCGAGCACCTTGCCGCCGGCGAAGCCGCCGGGGCCGCGCAGGATCAGCATCACGCCGAGCCCGCGGTCGTACAGCGTGGCCTTGGCGCCCGGGAAGGCGAGGCCGTGGTCGGTCGTGAACAGGATCAGCGTGTTGTCCGCCAGCCCGTGCGCGTCGAGTGCCTCCAGCACTGAGCCCACGCCCTGGTCGAGCGAGCGCGCGCTGGCCTTGTAGGCGGCCATGTCGCGTCTGGTCTCGGGCGTGTCGGGCAGGTTGGCAGGGGGGAGCGAGTAGAGCGCGTCGCGCAGCGAGGGCGGGCTGAGCCAGTCGCGGTGCGTCTCGAAGAACCCCACCGACAGGAAGAACGGCTCGGGGGGCGGCTCGGCGAGGATCTCGATGGCGGCCGGGGCGACGCTGTCCACGTGGCTGGTCTCGATCTTGAGCACGCGGTCGAAGCCGATCACGTCGGGGCGCTTGGCGATGTGCTGCTCGCCGATCAGCACCGAGTGGTATCCGGCGTTGTGCAGCGGGTGCACGAGATGTTGGTGGTAGTCGTTGAGCGACCAGCCGCGATGGGCCAGGCCGAGCATGCCGTTGTTGTGCCCGTACTGGCCCGTCAACAGGCATGCGCGCGAGGCCGAGCAGGTGGGCGCCGCGCAGAAGGCCTGGCGGAACAGCACCCCCTGATCTGCCAGCCGCTGGATGTTGGGCGTGGGAACGGGGTGCCCGTACGGCTGGACGTAGCGACCGGTGTCGTGCGAGTGCAGGTAGAGGATGTTGGGCGCGGCGTGGCTCACGTGGCGATTGGGGAGGAGGTCGGCGCAGCCGTAGCCTAGAGCTTTGTTCAGTCGATCAGTCGAGAACCCGGCGCACTCGTGGCGGCGCAGGAGAAACCGAACCGATGGCGCCCCGCCGAGCGAGACGGAAAGCACGAGATAGACTAGGCTTTCTGCGCCAGTAGCTCAGCTGGATAGAGCGTCGGTCTACGGAACCGAAGGTCGGGAGTTCGAATCTCTCCTGGCGCGCCTTCTGCCGGTGGCGTGATCGCCAGTATTCATCGCGGTTTACACGGCTTTCGTGCTGGCCGACAGACCTTGAAGCGTGGCAACAGCGGGGCAACAGGGCAACACGTGGGATGTTGCCCTGAAATAACCATGATTTGCAGGACATGAGTCCTGCACCGCAAACCCCTGATGCATGGCAACAGCGGGGGCAAGTGAACAGCCGAAGAGGGGGTCGCTCAAGCGCGAGCGTAGGGGCACGTCCCGACGCGCCGCCCTGTCATCCTGACCGGCATGGCTGTCCGGTACGCGTCGCTCGCTGATTTTCTCGCCTGCCAGATGCTCACCATCGACGTGAGCACCGAAGATGGCTGGGGTGCGCCGATGCCTGTCAAGGGAAGAGAAGTCGAAGCGACTGTCCTCTTCGCTGACATCACCTCCTTCAGCGCTCGAACCGCCAGCTTGGGGCCGGCCGAAACCTTGGCTTTCGTCAACCATTTCTTTGCATGGATCTCGGCGGAGGCGCTCAGCCATGGGCCTGGCATTGTGGACAAGTACATCGGCGATGAGGTAATGGTCGTCTTCTCCGAGGAGTTCGGGTCGGAGGCCCCGCTGCTCGATGCGGTCCACGCCGCTCGCGGTATGGGTCTATACGACGCATACTCGTTCATGCCGCATATCGGCATCGCTTCTGGGCGGGTTATCGTTGGGTACGTTGGAACGCCTCAGGGCTACAGCGCTTCTGTCTTCGGCGTTCCGGTCGCGCTCGCCGCTCGGTGTGCGGCGGTTACCTTGCCCGACGATCTGGACTTTCAAGTCTCCTCCTACATGACGCTGCCCGCAGCCGAGATCGACGGGCATGGCTTCGATGAGCTGATCCCGACAGAAATCAGCAAAGGCCCAGACGGCGAGCCTTACAAACGGCCCCACGGCTGGCGCCTACTCAACAGCCGGGAAGTACCGATGAAGAACATGGGCGACGTCGAGGTGGCACAAATCGTGAATGCCGCCGCCTGGCTACCCGGCCAGACCGCGGAGGACCGCGCCCAGGAAGTAGTCCGACTCGCCAGTGAGGGTGGACGACGCTGGGTCCCGCCGTGCGATAGCGGCGCGGAGTCATGAAGGCCGAGTCGCAATCGCTGAAGCGCGTCTTTCAAGGGGCGATGCGCTACGCAGTTCCGCTCTACCAGCGGCCGTTCGTGTGGCGTCGGGATGAGGCTGACCCGGAGCGGGACCGTTTGGGTCCATTTTGGGAGGACGTCAAGCAGACCGTCGATCGGCTTGTCGAGCATGAGCAGCTGCTTCGCGCTGCTGGGGATCCGGACAAGCTCGCGCCGATGACGCCCCATTTCTTCGGTGCTGTCGTCATCGACGAGCCGGAGAAGGTCGAGGGTGGAGTCGTTGCGCACGAGGTGATCGACGGTCAGCAGCGGTTGACGACCGCACAGCTGCTGATCGCGGCGGCAGCGCGTACATGTGAGTCTGCCGGGCGGCCCAAGCATGCCTCGCGGCTACGGAGGCTGTGGCTGCAGGACGAGGATGTCGATGTGGCCGGGGATCAGCGCTTCAAGCTGCGCCCCACACGGTATGACCGCAAGGCGTTTGCGGCCGTCATGGATCCGGACGCGGTCGCGATGAGCGGGACCGATCGGGTCTCGGTCGGCTATCGGTACTTCGCCGACGAGCTCGCGACCTGGGTCACCGAACTACCTGCCGGTGAGGAGGACGAGTACTTCAACGCGCTGCGCGACACGATCTACGAGCACTTGCTGTTCGTGGTCATCGAGTTGCAGCCGGGCGATAACCCGCAAGGGATCTTTGAGTCGCTCAATGCGCAAGGCGAGCGGTTGCTGGCGATCGATCTGGTCAAGAACCACGTCTTCCGCCGCGCGCGCCGCGCCGAGCTCGATCTCGAACAGCTGGACACCGAGGTCTGGTCGGCGCGCTTCGGGGACGAGTGGTGGCGCGCCGACGTCAAGCAGGGCCGCTACCGCCGGCCGCGCGCGGAGCTGTTCCTGATGCACTGGCTGACCGAGCGCACGGGCGCGGAGGTCTCGGCGACGGGCCTGTTCGTCGAGTTCTCGCGGCTATTCGCCGCCGATAAGGTCGGCCTACCAGACGTCAAGGGATTTATCGACGGGTTCGTCACCGACGCCGGCACCTACCGGGGGTTCGAGTCGCTGGACTCGGGATCGCGCGAGCGGCTCTTCTTCGCGCGGCGCGAGGTTCTCGACATTGGCGTCATCTATCCCGTTGCGCTGCGGTTGTGGCGGGCACTCGGCGAACAGGTGATCGACAGCGACCGCCTCGTTGAGGGCCTGCGCGCGCTCGAGTCGTGGCTCGTTCGGCGTATGACGATGCGCCTTACCGCCCAAAACTACAACCGCGTGATGCTCAAGGTGCTCAACGCGATGAGCGCCGCTACCGCCGACCCGGTCGCGGGCATGATCGACCACCTGCGCAGCTACAAGGACGACACGCCTACCGGATGGTGGCCCACCGACGAGCGGTTCTGCTCGCACCTGATCGAGCAGCCGCTTTACAACTCGATCACTCAGGCTCGCGTGCGGATACTCCTTGAGGCGGTCGAGGCACGCCTGCACACACCGAAGACTGAGAAGGTGCCGCTGCCGGACAAGCTGTCAATCGAGCACGTGATCCCTCAGACCTGGGAGGACACGTGGCCGCTTGAGGATCCCAATGACCAGGACGCCCACGCGCGCCGAGTTGCGCACATCCATCGGCTCGGCAACCTGACTCTTGTCACCTCAAGCCTGAACCCCGCCCTCAGCAACGATCCATGGGCAGAGAAGCGCGGAGAACTCGCGCAACACAGCGCCCTTCGCCTCAACGCCCGGCTCGTCCACGACTACCCCGACATCTTCGACGAGAACACGATCGACAAGCGCGGCGCCGAACTCGCCGATCTACTGATCGCCGAGTGGCCCGGACCGCACGCTGACGACTGGAACTAACCGCGCCACAGGCTTGGGCCGAGCGTCCGTCGCGGCCCATCTGACGCCGTGCGCCGGGAGCCGTCGACGACCTACCGGCCGACGGCCGTGGCCCTCCTCGCCGCTTGGGCGGTGTTCACTCAACGCAGATCCAGCACTCGCGGCTCATGCGACAACGCGAGTACCGGCCAGGTCCTCTGCGGACGTCCCGCCGACCGATCGAAAGGCACACTGGTCCCGATGTCTACATCGCAAATCCGCCACCCAGTGAGGCTTGGATCTCATGATGGAAAGCCCGTGTTCGAGCAGGTCAAAGGTCTGCACGATGATGCGGCTGGCCTTACTATCGTCGGCGGTTTCAATAGCGGCGACCCGGAGGTCATGTTCGAGGAGCACGGCCTTGGGAAGGGCTGCGAGTACTTCGAGCTCTTCCTGATGGGATGCTCGACGAATCCTACGGGCCACGAATTAGCCGCGCCGACCTTCGTGCGCGAGCGCACGACAATGACCTGAGAGGAGCCTGGTCCGCGACGCGGGCGCTGTTCATGCAGGACGAGCCGACCTTCATCAATTCCATGGTCCGCGAGCAACTGCGAAACACCCACCACGGATATGAGCTCGAGGCGCCAAAGAAGCGTGAGCTGCTCGCCGTGCACACCGGCCACATCAGCCAGGCATTCCCCGAGCTAGTCGTGCTCTACATCCTCGCCCTACTGAGTGAGCCCGACAAAGCGCTCCGAGGCGATTGGTTCTAGTTCGCGCTCGGCACAACGTCGCCAGGACTTCAGCTGTGGGCGCGGAGTGCCTGCGCGAAGTCTGGGACGGTGGCTGCGAGGCGGTCGAGGAGATCGTTGGTCGTCATGGGTGGGCGGCTGAGGACAGCTGCTTGGCGCTGGATCACGTCAAAGACGTGATCGCTGTCGAGGCCGTGGAGGTCGAGCAGAAAGCTGTCGGGGTGTAGCACCTCGACCGCGAATGGCTCGCATGCCTCGGTCGGGAAGTGCTTGAGGTTGAGTGTTATGACGGCTTGCGCGTCGCTGGCGACGGCGGCTGCGAGGACGTGTCGGTCTTTGGGGTCGTTCCGCATTGCCGCCTCCAGTTGGGTGATCGCGTCCTCGGGAACGGTCGCTTCGTCGAACGCGTCGCGCATGGCATCGATCAGGTTGCGCGCCTGCTGCTCGCTGGCGCGAGCGGCGGCGATGAGGTTGCGGGCGACCTCGTCGAGGATGCGCTGGCTCCAGTAGGGGTCATATAGCTCGATCTCGGCGACCCGCAGGAGCGTGTCGCGCAGGGGCAGCGGATAGAGGACGCTCGCGTCCAAGACGGCGGCAAAGGGCATCGCCGCCGAGAATAAGAGGACAGGCGGCGGTGGCTGGTGAGGTGAGCCGGATGCCAGCTAGCGGTAGCCGCCGGGCAGTTGCTCGGACAGTCGTGTGAGCTCGTCGAGCTTCTCCCGTCGGGTGCCAGCCCGGAGTTCGCGGTGCTCGAGGACGTCCTCGATGCGCACGCGACGATGGGTGCCTACCTTGTAGTGGGGGATGGTGCCGTCGTCGAGAAGCTTCACGAGGTGTGGCCGTGAAACGTGCAGTAGGTCGGCGGCCTGTTGGGTGGTCAACTCCTTGCCGTGGGGCACGAGCGTCATCGTCTGTCCGCGCGCCATGCCTTGCACGATCAGCTTCAGCGCGTGGAACGCTGAGGCGGGTATCTCCATCGTCTCGCCATCGGGACCGACGAGTCGGGCCGTGCCATGCTCACGGAAGATGTCGTCGATCTGGCGGCGCAGAGCCTGGATCGCGTCGTCCTCCGCGGGGGTGGAGCGCAACAGGTTGTCGGGGATCTGTGGTGTGGAAGTCGTCATGTTCGGCTCTTGGAGGAGCTCTGCCTGGACTCGTCATTCTAGCAAACAAACGAAGCAAACGCAACCATCGAAACAATCGCAGACACGGGAGCTGAGCGGTCATTGACCTCCACAGCATCGAGCCGATCCTCGATAACTGCGGCAGATGCGAAGCTACGGCCGTGACCGAGGCAAGCAATCCGATGAGCGACAACGCCGAGCTTCCAGAGGGGACTATCGTCCTTACGGACACGCAGCCCAAAGGCACGGGCGCGCTCGACGTCGAATTGGCGCTGGATCTGGCCCGCCTCGGCGCCTCGCCGATGGCTATCCGAGCGCTTGGCGGCGAAGAAGCGGTTCGTAAGGCCGAGGCGAGCAGGCGGACCTAGGGGCGAGTCTTCGGCTTCGAACCCCGACGGCTTGCCGACTCCAGGTGCGCTCGGCGCCCGGCGGATCCATCAGATGTGATCGCCAAAAACCGAAACAAATGGGTATCTTCTGGGTATCTCGGGCCCGGGCTTGTCGCGTTTTGCAGGCAGAAAGCCAGCTTGAGCCGCGATCTACGGAACCGAAGGTCGGGAGTTCGAATCTCTCCTGGCGCGTGTCGTGCCCGAACGGGGCAGCGGCGCGCCGGCGGCCCCCCGAGCGGCCGTTTTGCGCCGGCCCGCGGGAGCATGTAAGAGGGTTGTGAACGTCGCCTTCGAGCGGCTATCCGTGATATGCTCGGCCGCAGTCTCGCCGGGGTATGGCCTGGGGAGACAGCGAGTTTGTGGTCGATTACATCTGGTTGACATCTGGACAACCCCTCAAGAGGGCGAAATCGGAGGATCCACAAGGATGAGACACGTCAAGATGGCGTACGGAGTCGCGCTGACAGTGTGCGCGCTTTGTGTCGCCGCAGCCCCGGCGCTCGCCGCGAGCGCCAGCAGCAACTTCAATGCAAATATCCCGAAGAAAACGATCTCGCCCGAAAAACCGGCGAAGACGTCTGGCAGGACCGAAGAAATGCAGGAATTCAAGTTCGGCAACCAAAAACTCATATGCCAGATCTGGGCTTCCGGCCAGGCTGCCATGGAGAAGGAAGCCCCGACGGCGCTGACGACCGGCAAAGTCGAAGAAGAACTTGGCACGACCCTTGAAGTGGGCATCCACTTCCAGAAATGTGGACGGGTCGTAAGGGCCGTCGCCGGCGAACCCGCTAGAGACGAATACGTTGCCGCGAACTTCAAAGGCAAGGTCACGATCATCTACCACGTCAACGGGTTTGGCGAAATCATCGGCAACGGCGAAGGCGAAGAAAACGAATTCGGCAAAGGCAAAAACGCGACGATCCGTGAAACCGCGGCCACGTTCAAAGTGGCGGCGTCGAAGCTCTGCACGGTGATCATCCCGGAACAGACCGTGCCGATCAAAGCCATCAAAAACCCAGAAGAAGAATTCACGGCGGTGACGTTCTCCAACGTGTTCACGCCGACTGCACGTAAAGGGTTCGTGAACAATGAAAAAGAGTCGCTTGCGATCAGCAACAACTTCAAAGGCCTGACGTACAGGTTCGCTGAAGAAACGCAGTGCGACGAAGACGAAAAAAGCCCAGAAGGCACCACCGGGACATACAAAGGTGAGCTGAACCTCGAAATCCCGACAGGCAACCTGGGACTCGAAGAAAAAGTCGAAGCCTAGTTGACCAGCCCGGCTGGCTAGCCGGATTGGAGGCGGGGAGCAGGCGCGTTTGGCGCCAGCTCCCCGCCTTGTTTTTATTCCTTAGGGCCCGTGGGCCCTCAAGCGGCTGCTGCCAGCACGGGCACGCTGCGCCGCTGCTGCTTTGACTCGTACATGGCGGCGTCGGCCCGCTTGACGAGATCCTCGGGGGAGATGGCGCCGGCGTCCGAGCAGGCGACGCCGATGCTGGCGCGCAGTTTGACGGTGCCGCAGGAGAGCTGGAAGTCGCTGCACAGCGCCTGGCCGATGCGCTCGGCGGCACGCATGGCCATGTCTGGCCCGGGGATGTCGCGCAGCAGCACTAGGAACTCGTCGCCGCCGAGGCGCCCGATCACGTCGTGGTCGCGGCTGGCGAGCTTCATGCGCTCTGCGACCAGCACGAGCAGCTCGTCGCCGGCAGCGTGGCCGAGCCTGTCGTTGACGGGCTTGAACTCGTCGAGGTCGACGTAGACGGCGCCGGTGGTGGTGGCGTCGTCGCGCTCGAGCTCCAGCTGCAGGGTGCCGAGGATCGAGGAGCGGTTGTGGCAGTGCGTAAGAGGGTCGAAGGTGGCGCGCTTCTCGAGCTCCTGGCGCGCACGGGCGCTGTCGGTGATGTCAAGCACGCAGGTGATCGCGCCGTTGACCTCGCCGCTGCTGCGCAGCAGCGCGCGCAGGCTCATCAGGGCGCGTCGCCAGGTCCCTGATGGCAGCACGATGTCGACCTCGACATCGCGGTCGACGCCCTCGCTGAGCACCTCGGCGAGCGCGGCGTCGAAGGCGCCGAGGCCCTCGTCGGTGAGCGTGTGCAGGATCTCGACCACCGAGGTGGAGGGCGCGTCGGCGTCCTCGATCGGCGCGGCGCCGGCGGGCGAGTCGCGCGCTGCGTCGTCCTGGCCGGCGCAGCCGTGCAGGATGTCCAGCAGGCGTGCGTTGTTGTAGATGACGGTGCGATCGGTGTCGACCTGCAACAGCCCGACGGGCATGGCGTCGGTGATGCGCCGCAGCAGCTCCTCGCGTTCCTCGAGGACTTCCTGGGCGTGCATCTCCGCGGTCACATCGATGATCTCGATCAGCACGTAGTTGCGGTCGGGCTGGTTGAGGAAGTTGTGCAGCGTGGTGTCCACCCACATCCACGTGCCGTCCTTGCGCCTGCGGCGCAGCCGGGTCTGCTGGGCGCGGCGTGTGGAGAGCACGGCCAGCCAGCCCTCGACCGCGCGACCCTGGTCGTCGGGGTGGATCTGGTCGAGGACCGATTTGCCGATCAGTTCCTCGGGCGTGTAGCCGAACATCTGCGTGAACGCGTCATCGCACTCCAGGACGTTGGCGCCCTCGTCCTCGAGCAGCGTGGAGAAGCGCGGAGCGGCTGGCGCCTGCTCCTTGGCTGCCGGGCGGCCGTCTTCCTCGACCTCCTCGTCGGTGGGCAGGATGATGCATATCAACGTGCCGTGGATCTCACGTACGTCCAGGAAGTGCAGCGTTACCCAGGAAGCGGGTTTGCTGAGCAGGCGCACGTTCCCGGCGGATGCGCCCTCGTGCTGTGCTAGCTGCCACAGGCTGATCACGGTTGCACGGTCCTCGGCGACCACGCCGTCGATCACGGCCCGTCCCTCGATGGCCGCCTGGCCCCACAGCCCGACGGTGTTGGGCACGGGCACGATCAGGCCGTTGCTCGACAGCCCGCAGACGAGGGCGTCGGAGTGCTCGCGCAGCAGGGCATCCGCGGCCAGGGCGATGCTTTGCGGGTCGTATGTGGCTTGACTTGCCATCTGATTCCTCTTCGGCGTCCAATCGACCGCGAGGCGCCTTCGCGTGAGCTCTCCGGCGAGCGTATGGACGATCGGGCGGGCGCCGAGGCAGCACCGAATCGGCCCGGTGTGCGGATGCTCAGGCGGCAGACGGGGCAACCTGTCAAAGATCGGCCGGCACGCCGTGGTCGCGCTCGCGCATGCCGAGCTCGTACGCGCCGCCGTGCGCGGTGCGCAGTGTCCTGGGCGCGCCCGCCCGCGTCTTCTGGACGGTCATCTGCATGGCTGCGATCGAGCAGTTGACCACGTCGCGCTCGCCGCCGCGGGGGTCGGCGTAGCGCCAGCGGGCTGCCGATTGAGCGGGGACCTGCACGCTGATCTCGACGGTCATGTTGCCCTGGCCGGTGAGCCGTACGGTGGCGCCCTGCGCGTTTGCGTCCACGCGCGGGCGTCCGACGGCGAGCCCGCCCAGGCGGTGGCGGGCGCCGTCGATGCATAGCGCGCCGCTGGCCACCCACGGCGTTGTGCGCCCGGCCAGTCGCACGCGTCCCAGCGCCAGGTCAAGCCACGCGTCCGGCGCACCCGCGAAGTCGATCCCGTGCAGCCAGATCCACCGCTCGGCATGCTCGCTGCCCCAGTTGTGCCCAACCATCCCACGCCACTCGCGCAGCTCGATCGCCTCGCGCCCGGCCAGCTCCAGCCGCCCGTCGAAGCTCGCGGCGGGAGCGGGGCTGGTTAGCTTGGTGCGCGGCAGCGGCGCCTTGTAGAGCCAGGCGGGTGACAGGTGACGCAGCTCCGGCCCGCGGGCGCGCAAGCGCAGCGACCAGTGCGCATCGCCGCAGCGGCCATGCGACTGTCCGGGACCGAGGCTCGCACCTTCGCCCTCCCCCGCCCCTGCGCCTGCGACTCCGTCTGCGCCTGCGCCTGCGTCCCTACTCTCGCTCGCGCCGCCTGCGTCGCCGACCGCGATCCAGCCCGCGGCGGGCGCGCGTAGCTGCGTGCTGGTGAGCTTGTGCATAAAAGGCCGCTCGGTGCCCGTGTCGAAGACTGTGCACCACACCGACCCGAGCGCTGCGCGCCCGGGGGGCTTGTGCACGGTGCAACGAATCCAGGCGCCCAGCGGCCGGTCGGGACTGACGGCGCGCAGATAGAAGGACTCGTACAAACCCGCCCGCAGCGGCGCGGTCGGGAACACGGCGCTCGTGGCCATCAATTGCGATGCTAACCGCCTGGCAACCCTCTGTAGTGTCACCCCTGAGAGGATCTGACGATGAGGCGAGACCCGCTCGTGCAACTGCCGCGCGCATTGACCGAACCGCGCCGCCACCCGGACGCGCGCTTTGTGATGGGCATCGACGGCGGTGCGACCAAGACGCTGGCCGCTGTCCTGGACCTGCGGGCAGGTGTGCTGCACCTCGGCCACGCGGGGCCGAGCAACGAGGACGCGGTCGGGGCAAACGCGGCCGTGGCGGCGCTGCTGGCGGCGGCCGACGAGGCGATCGCGAGGGCGGGGATCGCGTCGGATGACCTCGCCGGGGCGGTACTGGCGGTGGCGGGCACAGACACAGACTCGGTGGCCGAGCACGTGGCGAGCGCGCGCACCGAGCAGTGGCTGGTGGTCAACGACGTGGTCGGCGCATGGGCCACGGCGACAGGCGCGACGCCGGGTGTGGCGGTGATCTCGGGCACGGGCTCGAACGTGTTCGGGGTGGGGGGCGTGGGTGCTGATGCGCGCGCGTGGCGGGCCGGAGGCTGGGGCCATCTGCTCGGCGACGAGGGGTCGGGATATTGGTTGGGCGTGCAGTCGATCAAGGCGGCGTTGCGCGACCGCGAGGCGTCGGGGCCGCCGACGGCGCTCAGCGATGCGGTGTGCGAGTTCTTTCAGATGCCCAGCGTCGAGGCGGTTGCCAGCAACGTGTACTCAAAGCCCTTGACCAAGGGCGAGATAGCGGCCTTTGCGACCGAAACCGCGCGCGTGGCCGCAGCTGGAGACGCGGTCGCGAGCGAGCTGTACGTGCTTGGGGCACGCGAGTTGGCAGGACAGATCGCGGCTGTGATCGACCAGACGGGCCTGGCTGCGAACGGCTCTGCGGACGGCTTTCCGGTGGGTCTGATCGGCAGCGCGTTCAAGGCAGGCGCGGTGTTCGTGGAGCCGCTCGCGCAGGCCATTCGCGCGCATGCCGAGCCGGCGCGTGTGAACGTGGTGGAGATGGCCCCGGTGGGCGGCAGCCTGCTGCTGGCGATTCGCGTGTGCGGCCTGACGGACGGGCCGCCCAGGGAGGAGCTGTCGCGAATGATCGACGACGCTCTGCACGCCTGAAAGGAGTGCATCCGGGCGCGCTAAACACCCGCAACTTCACGCGGGACCAGACGTGGGGCTCTCCACGGCTGGAGAGCCCTACGCGCGGCAGCACCTATGTGTGCTGAGGCGCCTGCGCTGAGGCGAGAGTGGCGTTGTGGGCCCAGTTCTGGAGGAATGCTTCGGTGGCGGCTACGTCGAGTGGACGTGCGAACAGGAAGCCCTGTCCGCTGTCGCAGTGCTCGTCTCTCAGCAGCGAGAGCTCGTGCTGTTTCTCGATGCCCTCGGCGAAGGTCTCGATCGAGAGGGCCTTGCCGAGTTGCACGAGGGTGTGGATGAGCGTCTGACCCTCCTGGTTGTGTGCCAGCCCAGTGATGAAGGACCGGTCGATCTTCAAGGCGTCAACCTGGAAGCGTTGGAGGTGCGCGAGGGATGAGTAGCCCGTACCGAAGTCGTCGATCGCTATCCGTACGCCGAGCTGCTTGATCTGGGCGAGCCGGCGGGCGGTCTCGTCGACGTTGCGCATGAGCGTAGTCTCGGTGATCTCGATCGTCAGCGCCTCGGGGTCAAGGCTGCTGTCACAAAGCGAGCTTTCTATGTCGGCGAGGATCTTGTCGCTGTCGAGCTGGCGCGCGGAGACGTTGACGGCCATGACGATCGGATACCCGGCCTGACGCCACTTGGCGCCCTGAGAGCAAGCCTCTTGCAGGACCCACTTGCCGACCTCTGTGATCAGCCCGGTCTCCTCAAGCAGCGGGATGAACTCGTTGGGTTGAACGACGCCGCGCACTGGATGGCGCCAGCGGATCAGCGCCTCCACTCCAGTGGGTCTCATGTCGCTCAGGTCGAAGGTGGGCTGGTAGGCCAGGAAGAACTCGTCCTTGTCGAGGGCTTCGCGGAGGTCCATCTCGAGTTCCATACGGTCCTGCAGGGTGTCCTGCATGCCGGTCTCGAACACGGCGTAGCGATTCCTGCCGTCCCACTTCGCGCGGTACATCGCGATGTCAGCCTCGCGTAGGAGCTCCTCGGCTGAGGCTCCGCCTCCATCGGCCGAGGCTCCATCTACTGCTGCGATCCCGATGCTAGCCGCAACGGTCACACGAGTCTTCTTGTCTGTACCGAGCTTGAACGGCTGCCCGAGCGCGTCGAGCAGACGCTCGGCAATCAGCTCGGGGCCCGCTGCCACCGAGAGATCCTCGGCGATCACGACGAACTCGTCCCCGCCGAGGCGCCCCAGCGCGTCGATGTCTCGTACCACCCCCTCGAGCCTCGCGGCGACCGCCCGCAGCAATTCATCCCCGACGCCGTGACCAAGGGTGTCGTTGATGCTCTTGAAGTTATCGAGATCGACAAACAGCGCCGCCACCGGCGTCTTGCTGCGACGCGAGCGCGCGAGCATCTGCTCAATGCGGTCCAAGATCAACGTCCGGTTCGGCAAACCGGTCAACGGGTCGTGGGTGGCGAGAAAGGAAAGCTCCTCCTCGCGCTGCTTGAGCTCCGCGTCGGTTCGCTGGCGCTCGGCGTCAAAGCACTTGGATATCTTGACGAGGCTGAACTCGAGACTCAGCTGCAATACGTTGAGGGCCTGGGAAAGCGCCTCTTGCGAAGCGTCCAGCTGCGCGGCGCTTTGGCGCAGCACCTCGGCCACCGAGTCGCGCCACCACACGCAGCGTTTGGTCAGCTGGTTCAGTGATGCCAAGCGGTGAGCCGCCAGCTCGCCGTAGATGACCCAGGTTTCTCTGCCGGCCTCGATCGCCACCTCTGCGCCCTCACCCGCCATCCACCGGGCGACCGCCATCGTGGAGCTTCTGTTGATTCGTTCGAAGCGATCCAGAACCACGGCGTCGACACCGTCGCCCCGCCCCGTAGCTCGTGCCGCCGTCAGGTCGAACACATCCGCCACCCGTGCCTTCAGGGCCTCGCCAAGGGGATGGACATCCACCCTGAGCTCAGACATTGCAGTGGGCGGCGACGGCGCCGGACGCTGCTCATCCCTGTCTGGGCCAAAGCCTTGAACGGTCATTCCACCTAACCAATCGTCCGTTAGCTTCAGTTCCATAAGTCCGACCCCCTGCAGGAGGCGAAGATCTGCGAGCCGCGCAGCACAGCGACGCCGGCCCATGACCGCACACCACCCACTGAGGAAGGCTCAGCGGCTCATGCCCATCGCTCCCATGGCGTGCATCGATCCGGACGAGCCCGGAACGACGAACCCCGGCACCTCGTGCGGCGCGGCGAGAATCGCGACCGCGAGCACGACGAGGAGGCCTGCGGTCGTCAGCTTCGCCGCGCGTTGCCACGGTCCAAGCTTTTCGAGCGCCACGAGGCCCGCGATCAGCGCCATCCAGGTGAGGCTCATGACGCCGAGCGCGAACAGCGCGGCCATCAGCGCCCACGAGCAACCAATGCACCATCCGCCACTGCGCAGGCCCATCACAAATGCGCCTGAGCGGCTGTCGCGCCACGTCGCGCGCAGGAATCGCAGCGGGCTTCGGCACCTCGTAAGGAAAGCGTGCTTGAACGGCGTCAGCTGATACAGCGCGGCGAGCACCAGCACACCCGTCGCGAGCCAACGCCCGCCGCTGTGCCACGCCAGGGTGGTGGCGAACAGGCTCTTGCCGAGCTCGAACAGTCCGTAGGCGACCACTCCCGCGGCGCTCCAGACAAGCAGGTAGCCGCCGGCGAACAAGAGCATCCGGCTGGGCTCACGACGCACCAGCGCGGCGTAGACGGCTGCGGTGGGCGCAAGCGACGGCAGCATCATCGCCGCCATCATCACCGCCCACACGCCCGTAAACCAGCCGAGCGCGCCGAGGGCGGTCCCCGGTCCTGCGTCCATCCCCGCCATCCGGTCGGCGGTCAACCACCACGCCAGGCCCGCCGCTGCAAGCAACGCCGCGACCATCCCCAGCTCGGAGCGCATTGCCGTCCATGGTTTCACTGGCTGTTGTACTCGTCGTGGCGGCGCACCCACAATGGCTCCGAGGCGCTCTCGTCGCGACCCTTCGGCGTCCGGTCCAGCAGGCCGTAGTAGGCCATTGCGGGCTCGAGGCCGCGGGCGGTCGTGACGTAGGTCCGGTAGACGGTCCCGTCCGATAGCGCGTACACGCTCAGGCCCGGTCCCTCGGCGACGTATCCCCCCGCGTCGGTCTTGCACATGCGCGCGTTTTGCTCGACGGTGGGTGGAATCGGGCCTTCCAGGAACGGCTTGAGCTCCTCCGCTGTGTACAGGAAGCCGATGTCGCGGTTGAAGTCGCTGTCGCCGCTGGAGACCCAGTCGATGCCCCAGCCCATCCGTTGCCTGTAGGCGAGGAGCTTGTCGAGCGGCGCGCGGGAGGCGAGCATCAGGGTGGTGTCCCTGGCCTTCAGATGGGCCACCTGGGGGTCGAGTGTGTCCGCGATCGAGGAGCAGACCGGGCAGCCTGCCTCCCAGGATGGCCCGAACATGAAGTGGTAGACGAGCAGCTGGGAGCGGCCGTCGAACAGGTCGGCGAGGGCCTTGGTGCCCTGCTCGGTCTCGAAGCGGTAGTCCTTCTCGACCGGGACCCAAGGCAGCTCGCGTCTCTTCCTGGCCAGCTCGTCACCGCGGCGGGTGAGCTCCTTCTCCTCTTTGAGCAACTCGCCGCGCTGCGCCTGCCACTCCTCCTGCGTGCCGATCCTGTGTTCTGTCATCAACGGCTACCTCCTGTTTGGGTCCGCCGGGCAGTCTCGGCTTTGGTTGGATGCACGCGGATTATCTCCCTTGCCGACCGGGAGCGCGCCCCACACCGGCGTTGGCAACGGCGTCGAGCCGTGCGGCGATGGCCGCCCGATCGCCGATCGCGCGTGCGCCCGCGCCCTGCATCCGCACGGCGGCGGCAGCGTTCGCGAAGGAAGCGGCGCGCTCGGCGCGGGCGCCCTCGGCGAGCGCTATGAAGAAGGCGGCCGCGAACACGTCGCCTGCGCCCAGATCGTCGACGACGTCGGCGACGGTGGGCACGTCGAGCTCGAGCGTGGGGCCATCGGCGAGCAGGATCGTGGCGGGCGCGGCGCCGGCGGTGATCGCGGCGACGGCGCCGGCGGCGACGGCCTCGCGCAGCAGTGCTCGGCAACTGCTGCGCTCGTGCTCGCTGACGACGACGGCCTGGCAGTGGCGCGCGATCGACAGGCTGGCTGGGTCGGTCGGGGTGACCTTGACCTCGCCGTCGGGATCGCTCCAGTCGCGCGCCAATCCCTGTGGTGTCAAGCCGACGAAGTCACAGGTTCCATGCCAGCTCTGCGGGGACTCGCGCGCGACGGGCGCCAGGTGCAGGATGGCGCTGTCGACGGCGACCTCGTCGGCCATGGGCCCGGCCCAGGCGAGCATTCGTTGTGTCCGCGCTGCGCCGGCGCCGCGCGTGAGCAGCGTGGTGGTGGCGGCGGCCGGCTGGATCTGCAGCTCGATCTCGGGGCGATAGGGAGCGAGCAGCTCTTCGATCTCGCCAGGCAGGCCCTGCGTGAGGATCAGCGTCCGACATCCCAGCCGGGCGGCCTGCAGGGCGCTGTAGAAGGCGGTCCCGCCAGGGCGGCGCGAGCCGTCGGCGAGCACGTCGACGGTCACGTGGCCGACGGCGGTGTAGTCGAAGTGCAAGCCCGAATTCATCTGGTGGGTGGTGCCTGTGGAACGATCCGCAGGCAATCGATGATGCCCAACCTGGATCACGGACGCGCGCTGGGGGCCCGACTGCTGGCGCTGTGCGCTGCTGGCGCCGCGTGCGCCCTTATGGCGCCGGTCGCCGCGGCGCGCTTGCCCTACCCGGCGGGTGCCACACGCGCGTCGTTCGTGGCGCGTCCTTCGCAGTTTGCCCATGCGTCGGCGAGCGCTGCGAAGACGAGCACGCATGCGAATGCGCAGGCGAGCACGCACACCAACAAGAAGAAGCCCAAACCCAAGCCCAAGCTGCGTGGCAATGCGGCCCGCGCGCTGGTTGCGTTTGCGGCGATGCAGCAGCACTACTACATCGCGGGCTCGGGCCTGTATGAAGGCGAACCGTTCTCGTATCTGTGGCCGTTCTCGCAGGCGCTGGCGGCGACGGTGAGCATGGCCTATATCCCCGGCATCGAAGCGCCGGGCATCGAAAAGCCGGTCGCGCCCGTGTCGTTCGGGCGCGAACTGCAGTCGCGGCTGGTGGGCCTGAACTCGTATCTCGACAGCGACAACTCCGGCTCATCGGAAGGAGCGTTCACGAGCACGCTGCCGGCGTTCGACGGCACCGTGGCCCCGCCCGCGGGGCCCGGCGGGGCGAAGTACTACGACGACAACGACTGGGTGGGGATCGAGCTGGCGCGCCTGTACGAGCTCACGCACAACCCGGCGGCGCTGGGCAGCGCGCAGGCGATCATGGCCTTCGAGATGGCCGGCTGGCAGACCGACCCCCAGCTGGCCTGCCCAGGCGGCCTGCCGTTCTCGAACACGCCGGAAAACACCGAACGCAACACGGTGACGACCGCGCCGGCTGCCGAGCTCGCGGTCCAGCTGTACAGGATCACGGCCAACGTCCAGTACCTGCAGTTCGCTGAAATGGCCTACCAGTGGGTGCGCAGCTGCCTGCTGGAGCCCAGCGGCATGTACGCCGACCACATCAGCCCGCAGGGCGAAGTGGAACCGATGCTGTGGAGCTACAACCAGGGCACGATGATCGGCGCGGGCACGCTGCTCTACCAGGCGACGGGCAACAGCGCATACCTGTACCAGGCCCGCCAAACGGCCAAGGCGGCGCTCGAATACTTCACGCCCGAACGGCTGGGCTCGGAGAACCCGTTCTTCCCGTCGGTCTACTTTCGCAACCTCATGTACCTGGACTCGGTCACCCATGACCCTCCCGGCCCGGCGATCGCCCAGGCATACGTGAACTATGCCTGGCAGCACCTGCGCTTGTCGGACGACCTGTTCGTGGCGGGCTCGCCGCCCGCGGCCCAGCTGCTGGTGCAGGCGGCCATCGTGCAGATCTATGCGCTGCTGTCGTCGCCGGCGAGCACCTATTTTTAATTGATGAGCTGGCGCTGGCGCGCCAGTGGAGCGGGTCGCGTGGCTGTTGGAGTAGGCTCTGTGGAAGTGAGCGAAGGCACGAACCTGACCACGGCGGAGGGGCTGGAGGCCCTGGAGGCGGAGCTGGCGGCGCTGGAGGGGGAGGGTCGCAGGGAGATCGCCGAGCGGATCAAGACGGCGCGCGAATGGGGCGATCTGAAGGAGAACAGCGAGTACCACGACGCCAAGAACGATCAGGCGCATCTGGAGACGAAGATCGCGCGGCTGCGTGAGAAGATCGCCGACGCGGTGGTGGTGGCCGAGAAGCAGGCCGCGCCGGGCGGCGTGGTGGGCTTTGGCTCGACGGTGGTCGTGCGCGACCCAGACGGCGTGGAGCGCACGTGGCAGATCGTCAGCTCCCACGACGCGGCGCCGGGCGAGGGACGCCTGTCGGCCGAATCGCCGGTAGCGGTGGCGCTGCTGGGGCGGGCGGCTGGCGAGCAGGTCTCGGTGTCGCTGCCCAAGGGCAGGCGCACGCTGAGCATCCTCAGCGTAGGCTGAGTCGGCGCTCACGCCACCGCGCGTGACGCGCCCACGCCGCCAGGCCGCTGGCTCCCACCGCGCCGCGCGAAGCCGGATGCCCGGATCAGCGGCTGCGCGCCCGCCGCTGGGCGCGGTGCAGGAACTTCTTGGGGCTGTCGGCGTACAGGCGCCTGCCCTCGCGCAGTGCTCGCCGTTGCAGCTTGCGCCGGCGCTTGGCGATCAACCCGAGCAGCAGCTTGCGCGTGCGCCGGCCTACGCGCTCTGAGCGCTGGCCCTGCTTGGCCTGTTCGCGGATGCGCTGCGCGAGCACGGCCAGGTCGTGATCCTCGCCGAGCGTTTCTCCCAGCGAATCGGCGCGGCGGGCGAGGCTGGGTCGGTCGAGCATTTCGGCTGCGTAGCGCAGGTCCTTGACGCGTTTGCGCCACTGATGCATGGCCTGCATGTCTGTGCCGTCCGTGCGCGCGGCGCGCCTGCGCCGGCGCCGGCCCTGCTGGTAGAGGCGCTGCAGGTCGTCCTGCACGAGCTCGATGCCGGCGCGTTCGCTCAGGCTCCACGTGCTTGCACGTGCCCTGAACGCGCGCAGCTGCACGAGCGCCTGGGCGAGCGCGGCGGGCTCACCGAGGGTCTGGCGCCGACTGCGCTGGTGCTCGGCTGCCAGCCGTGCTCGCAGCCTGCGCACACCGCTGCGGCGGGCGAGCTTGCGCGAATGGCGCTCGATCAGCGTGTCGAGGGTGCCCAGCATCACCTCAGCGTCGCGTGCGCCTGCCAGGCTCCGGCCGACGTCGCGCAGCGCGCGGTTCTCGCGCGCGACCGTCTGCTCGCCCAGCTCGCCGGCCAGCAGCGCCAACAGGGCGCGCAGGCGCTTGAGCGCCTTGCGCGTCTCGTGCACCGCGTTCTCGTCCGGGGCGGCCGCGTGGTGTGTCCCGTTGGCGCTCTGCCCGCCGCCCAACAGCTCGATCGCCAGGTCGGCCTGCGCGAGGGCCATGCGCTGCATGGCCCTGGCGAGCGGCTCGCCTGCACGCTGGCCCAGCTGGCGGTCGCGGCGGCGCAGCCGGGCGCAGCGGCGCTCGCGCTCGGCTTTGGCCAGGGCCGCGCCCACGCCGACGAACACGGTGGCGGCGACCGTGACCGCGACCGTGGCGGCAAAGGGCGCGACAATGGAGCGATGACCAGCCTGCCGCCCGCGCCATGGTGGACAGTGCGCCTTGCGGCGAATCCCAAGCCCACGACGTATCGCTGTCCGTTCTGTGGTCATCGTCTTTCTGCCCTGAGCGAGCATATGCTGATTGCGCCCGAAGGCGACACGCGCAGGCGCCGTCATGCCCACAGCGAGTGTGTGCTGCGCGCGCGCGCGCGCGGACAGCTGCCGGCCCGCGACGAGTGGCTGGCCGCCCAGCCGCGCGGCCCGTCGCCGTGGGCACGACTATTCGGGCGGCTCAGGCCCCGAACGCGTGCACGTGCTCGGGCTCCACGCGAATGATCAGCCGCTGTTCGCCGGGCTGGCGCAACGGGTATTCGTCCACGCCCATGTACTTCTTGGCCATCGCGTCGATGTGCTCGTCGGCGCCCTCGTGGGTGCGCTCGGCCACGCGCCCACGCACCTCCACGTACTCGTAGGGGTTCTCCAGGTTCTGCACGGTCAGCGTGACGCGCGGGTCGCGCTCGAGGTTGCGTGGCCAGGCGCGACCCTCGGCCGTGTTGAGCACGGGGCGTCCGTCTTGCACGTCCACCCACACGGGCACGCACTGCACGGCGCCGTCGGAGCGCAGGGTTGCGACGTGGCAGAAGTTCTTGGCCTTCATGAGCTCCTCAGCCCGGCCTTCGATCGTTACGCTCATCTGTGCAAGCCCTTTCTCGCGGTGGTTGTCGGGTGACACCACGATAGGGCCTGGCGCTTGGCGCGGGTGCGGCCTGGCGCTTGGGGCGGGTGCGGCTGCGGCCTGCGCCTGGCGCGGATGCGCTGTTGACGCCCAGGTGTCAGCGCACGGGCGGCACGGGCACCGGCGCGCGATCCACGCGTGGATCGTCCGATGCGCGTCTGCTGTGCGCCTTGTCCACGTACATGGCAGCGTCGGCGTGCCTGACCAGTTCGGTCACGGTTCGCCCGTCCTGGGGCCAGATGCCGCCGCCGACGCTCGCGCCGACCGACAGCTCGATCCCGTCGACGATGAATTGCTCGGCGAACGCTGCCTTGACGCGCCGCTCGGCGGCGCGGATCTGGCCGTCACGCTGCACGTCGGCGAGGATCACCGCGAACTCGTCTCCGCCCAGGCGGGCGACCTCGTCGCCGCTGCGGCAGGCCGCGCGCAGGCGCACGGCAGCCTGGCGGATGAGCTCGTCGCCGGCCTCGTGGCCGTACAGGTCGTTGACCCGCTTGAACTCGTTGAGGTCGACGAACAGCAGCCCCGCATGTCCGTCCTGGCTGCGCGCCCCATCCAGGACCGTGTCGATGCGCTGTTTGAAGCCGACGCGGTTGAGCAGGCCGGTGAGGCCGTCGTGGCTGGCTTTGTGGCGCAGCTGGTCGACGAGGTAGCCGTTCTGGATGGCCGGCGCGGCCAGCGCGGCCACGCCGGTGAGGCGCTCGAGCAGGTCGCTGTCGGGGCGCAGGCGCTGCGCGTTGTCGGCCACCGACACGGTCAGGATGCCCTGGAACACGTCTCGCGCGATGATCGGTACGACGGTCAGCGCGATCACCTGGATCTCGGCCATCAGCCGTCCGACGAATACGTCGTCGGTTCCCTGCACGAAGAAGTGCGGCGCGGGCTCGACGAGCATGCGCGCCAGGTTGGGCGTGTCGGCGGGCGAGATGCGCACGTCTGAGAGCTCGAAGGCAGGGTCGTGCGCGCGATTCCAAAAGGCGACGGGCGCCAGGTGGCGCTTGTCCTCGTCCCACAGCCACACCGCGATCCTGTCGCAGTCGACCACCTCGGGGACCGCCGCGGCGAGGCGCTCGGCGACGTCGTGGCTCGAGCCCGCCTCGGCCATCGCGTGCGACAGCGACAGCAGCGAGCTGACCTGCGCGTGGCGCTGGGCGGACTCCTGCAGCGCGAAGGCCATGTCGAGGACGGCTGCGGCGTGTTTGGCGTACAGGCCGAGGATTTCCCGTTCCTGGGGGAAGAAGTCGATGTTGCCTGGGAAGTGCGCGATCAGACGGCCGTAGCTGCGCCGACTGGAGGCGACCTCCACGACCAGCATCGAGTCCTCCGGCGAGGTTTCGTCTGCGAGCGCCGCGCGTGCGAGCTTGCGGGCGCTGTGCTCGTCGATGCCGTGGCTGTAGACCTGCAGCTCGGCGCTCGGGTCCGGGCGTACCGCGAGGATGTGGCTGGGCGCGCGAACCGCGTCGGCGGCACTGTCGACGATGCGGCGCAACACGGTCTCGATGTCCTCGGTCGAGACCAGGTCGCCGGCGATCGCATACACGCTGTGCAGCCGCTCGGACATGGCCACGAGCTGGGCCTCCAGCGATGTCACGCGCGCCTGCGGGTCGGCCGCGGCGGCCGCCTGCTCGGCGTCCCAGGTGACTGTGTAGAGGCACTGCTTGCCACCGCGCGCATGGCATTCGCTCTCCTGCACGCGCGCGGTCGGGAGTCCGAAGAGGACCGGATTGCTGGCCAGCAGGCCGGTCGTCAGTTCGCACATCGCCACGGTGCGGGTGTAGCCCGGTCGCGCCGCCGCCCTGATCACCGCGCGCCCCGGTTCGACCTCGAGAGCCTCCATCTCGGTGATCGTTGTGAAGCGTCCCGCGGCCTGGGCGATCGTCTGCATGCACGCCTCGACAGACCCGAGCGAGCGCAACAGCGTGGCGACCTGTGTGCCCGCGTGCTGGCGTACCGTCTCCTCGCCCGCTCGCCGGGCGAAATGGGGGTCGCCGGAAACCTCGACGGCAGCGTCCATCAGCGCGTAGGCCTCGTCCAGCGATATCCAGTTGTTGGCGTCTTCCAGATAGGACGGCGAACGCCTGCTGGCCGCGCGCTCGAGCAGGGCGGCGACCGCCTGCTCGCCGCCCTGGCCGCGAAGCAGCCGCAGGATCGACGTGCTCATCGAGCAGCAGAACTGCCGATCGGCGTCCTCGGGGGGGTCCGCACGCGCAGGCTGCGCATTCATAGGGGGTGGATCGGTGGCAAACGCCAGCCGCTTGAGCGATCAGCAACCGCTCGGCCGATCGTCGATCTGGCTCAGCGGCTACCCAGATCGCTCGTCGAGCAGGCTCGGCGGCTGCCTGGATCGCTCGTCGCGCGGGCTCGGCGGCTGCCCAGACCGATCGTCGGTGTGGCTCAGTATCGGCTCAGGCCGCTCGCCGAGCGGGTGGGCGGTATCTGGCCGAGCGGTGTCAGCCGGCCGTTGTTGAGCTGGAAGGTGATCGTGGCCTGGCCGCCGCTGGGGCTGGAGAGCGGATCGCCACTGCGATAGAGCGGGTATGCGAGGGTCACCTGGGTGTCGCTCTGGGAGATCACTTTGACGGTGGCGCTCGGTTCGCTGGTGTCGGTTCCGATGTAGTGGCCGTCGAGGAAGAAGAACGCCTGCTGTCCGTATCCGTCGCCCGATCCCGTGCGGGTGCCGACGAGCACGCGCAGGGTCTGGTCGGAGTGGTATTCGGCGGTGTTGTTGGGCGTGTAGCCGTGGGCGCGCACTACCCCGGCGGCCGCGCTGGCAGCTTCCCCGCTGCCGGCAGATTCGTGTTCGTGTTCGGCGAATGCCGGCTCGGGCGCCTTGCGCGCGGGGCCGGGCGCGACCGTGCCCCCGCCTGTGGCGGGCGTCGTCACGGTCGGCGTCGAGCTGGTCGGCGTGGTGCTCGGGTGCGTCGTGATCGTCGAGCTGGCTGCGGGGTTCGTGCTCGTTTCCTGTTGCGCCGGCGGGGAGCTGGCCACGGTCACCGTCTTGGTCGCTCCGCCGCAGCCGCCCAGCAGCGCCGCACAGGACGCGCCCAGGGCAAGCGTGCCGGCCGTGGCACGGGTCGCTCTCATCGCACCCATGGTATTCGCCGCCCGAGCGGCCTCCTCCTTGAGGGCGGGCGCCTGGCTCGGGTGGCCAGCAGCCCCGATTGTGCCGGCCAACTTGACATAGTGATTAGTCACTGCTAAGTTAGCCAGATCAGTCCCCAAGCGAAGGAGCGTCGGCAATGAGTGGCTCGCGTAGGAACAGCTGGACCCTTGGGATCGTGTCGGTGGCCCTTTTCATGACGGTGCTAGACAACCTCGTGGTGAGCGTCGCGCTGCCCACCATCCACCGCGACTTCGGCGCCTCGATCCAGTCGCTGGAGTGGACCGTCAACGCGTACGTGCTCGCCTACGCCGTGCTGTTGCTGACGGGCGCCGCGCTGGGCGACCGCTTCGGGCGCAAGCGCATGTTTCTCATCGGCATGACCGTGTTCACGGCCGCCTCGGCTGCTGCTGCGCTGGCGCCCACCACCGGGCTGCTCGTCGCCGCCCGCGCCGTCCAGGGCGCCGGCGCTGCGATCGTGACGCCGCTCACCCTCACCCTGCTGGCCGAGGCATTCCCGGCCGAGCGTCGGGGCATGGCGATCGGCGTGTGGTCGGGCATCAGCGGTATCGCTGTGGCGATCGGGCCGCTGGTCGGCGGAGCGGTCGTGCAGGGCATCTCCTGGCACTGGATCTTCTGGATCAACGTGCCGATCGG
Organism: uncultured Solirubrobacteraceae bacterium; assembly: GCA_963734225.1. GTDB lineage: Bacteria > Actinomycetota > Thermoleophilia > Solirubrobacterales > Solirubrobacteraceae > Palsa-744. The sequence continues at coordinate 69,174 of CAVTGI010000007.1, read as the reverse complement.
GATCGTGCTGGTCCCGCTGGCAGCGCGGTTGCTGGCCGAAAGCCGCGGCCCTTACGGCACGCTCGACCTGCCGGGGCTCCTGCTCGGGTCCACGGGTGCCTTCGGGGTGGTCTTCGGCCTCGTCCGCGCCCAGTCGCTGGGCTGGGGCAACACCACGGTGCTCGCCAGCCTGATCGCCGGTGTGGTGTTGCTGGGCGGCTTCGTTGTCTATGAGCGGCGCGCGGCTGAGCCGATGCTGCCGATGTCCTTCTTCGCCAAACGCTCGTTCGCGGTCACCAACGTGGCCTCGCTGAGCATGTACTTCGGCATGTTCGGCTCGATCTTCTTCCTCTCCCAGTACATGCAGAACGTGTTGCACAATTCGCCGCTACAGGCCGGGCTGAAGCTGCTCGTGTGGACAGGAGCAACGATGGTCGTGGCCCCCTTCGCTGGCGTCTTCTCCGAGCGCCTGGGCAGCCGCCCGTTCATGTTCGCTGGCCTGTCCCTGCAGGCCGGGGCCATAGGATGGTTTGCCACGATGGCCTCCACGAACCTGCCGTACTCGCACATGATCGCTCCGTTCGTGATGGCCGGCGCCGGCATGGCGCTCGTATTCGCCCCGTCGGCCAACGCAGTGCTCTCCTCGGTGAGCACGCAGCAGGCCGGTCAGGCGTCGGGCGCCAACAACGCGATCCGCGAGGTCGGTGGCGTGCTCGGCGTAGCTGTACTCGCCACCGTGTTCACGGGTGCCGGCGGCTACGCCTCGCCACAGTCCTTCGTCAATGGGCTCATCCCTGCGCTGTGGGTGGGTGTGGCCGTGCTCGCCGTCGGCGCGCTCACGGTGCTCGCCTTCCCGTTCAAGACTCGCTCGGCCGCCGCTGAGGCCGACGGTGGCCAGCGCCAGCGCGCCGAGCGCGCGATCGGGGCGCTCGCGGGGGAGCCTGCGTGAACGCCCAGCCCGCAGACGGGGGCGTTGACTCCCACCAGCCGGGCGGGGCGGGCGCTGCGCCCGAGCCGGTCCGCAGGCGTGTGCCGGCGGCCGAGCGCCGTGAGGAGCTGATTTCGGCGGCAGTGCACGAGTTCGCCCACGGCGGCCTGCACGGCACGCCCGTCGAGCGCATCGCCAGGCGCGTGGGCGTGGCCCAGCCGTATGTGTTCAGCCTCTTCTCCAACAAGCGTGAGCTGTTCCTGGCGGCGCTGGAGCGCAGCTTCCAGCTGGTCGCAGACACGTTCGTGCGCGCCGACGCGGACTATCGTGCGGGACGCGCGCCCGCCGACTGCGAGGACGCGCTGGAGGCGATGGGGCACGCCTACAAGGAGCTCTTGCAAAGCGACCGCGACTACCTGATGCTCCAGCACCAGTCCTATGCGGCCTGTGACGACGAGGTCGTGCGCGAGCGCGTCAGACGTCGCTACGCCGAGCTGGTCGCGCTCGCCGGCGAGCTGTCCGGCGCAGACGCCGAGCGACTCGACGACTTCTTCCGTCACGGCATGGCCCTCAATGTCGCTGCTGCCATGGGCGTCGAGGACCTGTCGGCGGGCTGCGCGTGGGTGCGGGCGGAGCTCGTGCGGGACGCCGGCGACGCTCCGCGCTGGCGCTAGGATCTCCCAAGGTCATTCACGATGTCCGCCCCACCAGGACAGACCAAGATCTCCGCAGGCAAGAGCCCGCACGCATCCGCTACCAAGCGACGTAGCCGCGGCGAGCTGGCTCGCAGCGGCGGGCTGGTGGTGCTCGCGGTTCTCATCACGCTGTTCGCAGTTCTCAACCTCAAAGACGTCAAGGTCGACTGGATCTTCGGCTCCGGCCACGCGCCGCTGATTATCGTGATCGTGGTCTCGCTGCTGGTGGGCGTCCTGATCACATACTTCGCCGAACGCGTAGTACGCAAGCGACACTGAATCGTGCGGGCCGCCAGCGCTGCGCCCGGCAATCGCGGCGCCTTCAGTCCTCGTCCTTGTCCTCGGCCATGACGTCGACCGCGGCGTTGGCGCCGATGAACGGCGCGAGGACCACGTAGGAGAGGTAGTCGGACAGCGCCGGCAGCAACTGGATGCGCTCGCTTGCAACCTGGCAGCGGACGAGGTGCCAGATCGCGCCTGCTACGCCATCCACGGCAAGGCTGCTCTGGGCTTCGCCCGGCGCGCCCTCGGTGAGCAGCGTGGCGATGCCCTGCGCCAGCTCGAGGTTGCGCGCGACCGCTTCCGGCCCCGCCGTGAACGCCTCGCGGGCGATCGTCTGCGCGTACAGCGGATGGTCGGCCAGGTAGCGCATCAGCTCGGCGATCACCCTGCGCACGGCACGCGGCCAGTCGCTGGAGACCAGGTCGGGATGGGCTGTGATGTTCAGCAGCTCGTCTCCCATCATGTCCAGGGCGGCCAGGAAGCACTCCTCCTTGTCGTCGAACAGCTCGAAGAACGTGTCGATCGGCACCCCAGCCTCCTCGGCTATCTGGGGCGCGCTGAGCTCGGTGTAGTTGTCGGCCACGGCCAGCCGCAGCGCGTTGTGCAGCAGCCGCTCGCGCTCGTCCTCTTGCCGGGCGCACGGGCGCTGGGCGCTGTTGTGCGCCGCGGCCTCGCGCATCCGCGCGGACAGGCGAGCGGCCACGCGAGCGGCCATCTGCTCGATCGCGGGGGTCTGGAACAACAGCGTCCAGCGCAGCATCTCCTCGGCCAGCTCCGGGCTCTTCGCGGTCGGCCCCTCGCGCAGGCGCATCGCCACCGCCCGGTGTAGGCCGCCGGCGATCCCCCGCACGATCGGCGCCGGCAGGGCGCTCGAGTCGGGTGACTGGGCGAAGCTCTTGGCCAGCAGTTGCTCACACGTCGCGGCCGCGCGCTGCATGTGCGCGAGGCCGGCCGTGCCCGCCGTCTGGGCCTCCACCATCACCAGCACGCTTGCCTTGCGGTGCACCCTCGTCGTGTCCGCCAGCTCCCCCATGGTTGCGCGCAAGCGGTCCTCCAGGCTGCCATCGGTCGCCAGATACGCCTTGCTGAGCTGCTTCAGGCCACGGCCGGCCAGTAGGTCGAAGGTCGCCAAGAAGCACTCCTCCTTGTTGGCGAACTGCTCGTAGAAGGAACGGCGCGAGACGCCCGCGAGGGCAACGACCTGCTTGACGCTGGTCTCCTGGTAGCCGCTGCTTGCGACCGCCTCGACCATCGCGCCGTAGATGCGCGCGCGTTGGTGGCGCACGACCTGGGTACGGTCCAGGCGGTGAGGACCGTGGGGCAGGCGCTTGTACAACGGCGCCAGCGGTGCGCTGGCGCTGCCTCTACCGATACGTTCGTCCCGCCCCGACGACGCACGACTGCTCGATGACATTCTCTCTCCCAAGATTCTCGTTCCCCTCTCTACCGGACCCCAGAGCGCTGTCATGGAGTCTGGTAAACAGGATCATTCCATGTCAGCGATTTTTTGTCTACAGCTAACCGTGCAGTCTATGATCTGGGAGGTGGCATAGGTCGCGTAATCTGAATTTTATAGACCTGTTTGGGCGTTTTCCATCGAGGCAACCAGTCCACCCAACGCGAATCTGGGCACGCAAATTGCGACGGATCTGCCGGGTTGCCTCGACTGCGTCCGTCGCCGGCGGCCCAGCGCGCCCGCGCGTGTCGGCGATCAGTGGTGCAGGAGGACCTTGAGGGCCAGGATCGCCAGCCCCATCGCTGCGCCCGCGCCCGTCTGCAGCGCCAGCTCGCCCGTGCTTGCCCGCGAGCGCACGCCGGCGACGAGCTCGAGCGCGATCAGCGTTGCCACACAGGTCCACAGCGCGGCCGTGACCGAGGTCTGCTGGGCTGCGCCTGTCAGCCAGCCGCAAACCAGCGCCAACAGTGGGATCGTAGCGCCGCGCACGAGCGCCCAGTCGTGGCTCAGCGAGCCCCACAACCCGCCGGCGGTTAGGCGCTCCTGCGTGGTCAGGCGGCGCCCCAGCAGGCTTGCATAGGCATGGGCGAACCAGTACAGGCAGGCCGCGATCAGGGCCGATCCGACCGTGTCCAGATAGCTCTCGTGGCTGGCGCTCTCTGCGGCCAGCAGCGCTCCGATCACGATCACCCCGTAGATCGCGCCCGCGGGGTTCTCGTCTGGCGCCACCCAATCGATCGCCCGACGAAACGCGCGCTCAAGCATCGCTAGACGGTACCCGTGCGGTAGGACCGCCTCTGTCTGGTAGCTGCCGTCTGGCAGCTCGGAGCTTGGCCCCATCGTCTCCGTCTTGCCCGGGCCGCGCGCCGGCGGTCACGCTGCAAACGTGCGTGACTGCGCGCGCGCTTAGGATCCGGCGCCCAGCAGATTCCACCGTCTACGACGAAGGAGAACCCGCCATGGCCCTTTCCCGCAAGGCCACGCCCGTCAAGCGCTCCTCCCACGGGAGCGAGGACCCGGAGGAGATTCGCTGCCCCCGTCACGAGCTGTTGGAGCGATCGATGCCGGCGTCGCTGGCCTATGACGTGATCACCGCCGAGCTGTTGCTGGACGGCAGCGCGCGTCTGAACCTGGCGACGTTCGTCACCACGTGGATGCCCGGCCCGGCCGCTCGCCTGATGGCTCAGACGGCCGACAAGAACATGATCGACAAGGACGAGTATCCGCAGACGGCCGACATCGAGGCACGCTGCGTCAACATCATCGCCTCGCTGTGGAACGCGCCCGAGTGCGACGGCGCGACCGGCTGCTCGACGACTGGCTCCAGTGAGGCGGTGATGCTGGGCGGCCTCGCGTTGAAGTGGCGTTGGCGTGAGCGCATGCGGTCGGCCGGCAAGCCGACCGACCGGCCGAACATCGTGATGGGCGCAAACGTCCAGGTCTGCTGGGAGAAGTTCTGTCGCTACTGGGACGTCGAGCCGCGCATGGTTCCGGTGCAGGGCGATCGCCTGCACCTCGGCGCCCCCGAGGCGGCGGCGCAGTGCGACGAGAACACGATCGGCGTGGTGGCCATCCTTGGCTCGACCTTTGACGGCAGCTATGAGCCCGTGGCGGAGATATCCCAGGCGCTGGACGCTCTGGAGGGCGAGCGGGGCCTGGACGTGCCGATCCACGTGGACGCCGCGTCGGGCGGATTTATCGCGCCGTTCTTGCAGCCCGATCTGGTGTGGGACTTTCGCCTGCCCCGCGTGCAGTCGATCAACGCGTCCGGGCACAAGTACGGCCTCGTCTACCCGGGCGTGGGCTGGGCGGTGTGGCGCGACGAGCAGGCGCTCCCGCGCGAGCTGGTCTTCAACGTCAACTATCTGGGCGGCAATATGCCCACTTTTGCGCTCAACTTCTCGCGCCCGGGCAGCGAGGTGATCGCCCAGTACTACATGTTCACGCACCTCGGCCACCAGGGCTACACCAGCGTGCAGCGACTGGCGCAGTCGGTGGCCATGTACCTCGCCGAGGAGATCGGCAAGATCGGCCCCTTCGAGTGCCTCACCGACGGCAGTGAGCTGCCCGTGTTTGCCTTCAAGCTCAAGGACGATGTGCACAACTACACCGTCTATGACGTGTCCGGTCGACTGCGTGAGCGCGGCTGGCAAGTGCCCGCCTACACGTTCCCCAAGAACCGCGAAGACCTGGCTGTGCTGCGCATCGTGGTGCGCGCGGGCATGAACCACGACATGGCCGACCTGCTGCTCGCGGACCTGCGCAGCCAGACCGAATACCTGGAGAGCCTCGAGGCGCCGCTGCCCCAGCGCGACCCGTCGCTGGTGGGCGGGTTCGCGCACTAGCCCGAGTCGTGGCGGTGGCGGTCGGGCGGCCTGATGGAATGCGCCGGCGCGCGTTCCTCGTGGCCGCGGTCAAGCGGCGGCGAGGTGCTCGGCGAAGAACTCGAGGATCCGCCGCCAGGCGTCCTCGGCCGCGGTGTGCTCGTAGCCAAAGCCGCCGACGTGCAACAGCGGCGTGAGCAGCGGCCCGGCGTTGAAGCGATTGAGGAAGCTGTGGCCGGCCTGCGGGTACTCCTTGACGTCGTGCACGACGCCGGTTGCGTCAAGCGCCCGTTCGAGCCTCGCTGCGCGACCGCGCAGGCCGCGGTCCTTGGCGCCGTAGCTGGCGACCACGGGGCATGCGCCGGCGAGGCGCTCGGCGGCGTCGCTGGGCACCTCGCCGTAGTTGACAGATGCTGCTGCGAAGCCTCCGTGCGGCGCGCACAGCAATGCGAAGCCGCCACCCATACAGAAGCCGATAATGCCGATGCGACCGGTGCAGTCATCGCGCTCCTCCAGCAGCCGCCGCGCCGCCTCGATCTCCTGATAGGCGGCTCCGCTGCCTGAGCGCGACGCCTGCATGGTGGCCACCACGCAGCGAACCCCGCGACCGGAGTACAGGTCGGGGGCGAACGCCAGGTAGCCGGCCGCGGCGAGCCGGTCGGCCTGCTCGCGAATGTCATCGGACAGCCCGAGCACGTCCTGGACCACGACCACGCCAGGATGCCGGCCGGAGCCGATCGGCTGCGCCAGATACCCGCCGAGCTCGCCTGACGGTGTGCTGTAGCGCAGGTCTGGCATGAGCGGGCATTATGAGCACTGATGCCCGACAAGACAGCCAGGGAGTTGGCCGCGCTGATCGATCCGCTGCGCGTGAGGCCGGGGTCGAAGGTGACGCTGGCCGAGGACTATGACCCGGCGTTCAAGGCCGGATGGCTGGACAAGGCGCAAGGCGAGGACCATCTGCGGCTGAGCGTGCAGCTGCTGGCCGAGTACCAGGACCGCCTCGCCGCGCAGGACACCTACGGCGTGCTGATCGTGCTGCAGGCTCTGGACGCGGCGGGCAAGGACGGGACGATCCGCCACGTGATGAGCGGGGTCAACCCGCAGGGCGTGGTCGTGCACAGCTTCAAGGTCCCCTCGACGGAGGAGCTCGACCACGACTTCCTGTGGCGCTATGCGCAGCGCCTGCCCGCGCGCGGGCAGATCGGGATCTTCAACCGCTCGCACTACGAGGAGGTCCTGGTGGTGCGTGTCCATCCGGATTTGCTCGAGCGCCAGCAGCTGCCGCCAGAGGCGATGCGCGGCGACGTGTGGAAGCGTCGCTACCGCGAGATCAACGATTGGGAGCGCTATCTGGTCGACAACGGCTTTCGCATCGTCAAGCTGTTCTTGAATCTCTCTCGCGAGGAGCAGCGCAAGCGCTTTCTCCAGCGCATCGACCTGGCCGAGAAGAACTGGAAGTTCTCTGCGGCCGATGTGACTGAGCGCGCCTACTGGGACCACTACCAGGAGGCCTTCTCGGAGATGCTCACGCATACGAGCACCGAGTGGGCGCCCTGGCACGTGATCCCGGCCGACCACAAGTGGTTTGCGCACATCGCTGTGGGCGCGGTGCTGGTGCATACGTTGATGGAGATCGACCCGCAGTACCCGGTCATGGATCCGCAGGCGCGCAGTGCGCTGCAACAGGCGGGCGCACAGCTGCAGGCCGAAGCGCCCGAGGACGCCACTGCGGACCCGCTCGCGCGAAAGCGCCATGCCGGATAGCGCCCTGCGCGCCTTCGCGCGCACGGCCCGGCATCCGCCGCTGTGGGCCCGCTGGATATTGACGATCGCCGTGTTTGCGCTCGTAATAGCGGCGGTTGCGATCATCGTGCGCAGCAGGGGCAGTGAAAGCAACGGTTCGTCGCCGTCTGAAGAAGCGCTCGGGGTGGCCGAAGCCAACAGCGAGGGTCGTACCGCGATCGCGCAGGACGAGGCGCCACACAGCTCGCGCCTGCACCCCCGCATCGCTGTGCAGCCGGCGCTGCAGAGCGCGATCGTCGCGGACGTGCGCAACCGTATCCGCACGGGACAGCTGACCGGCCCGCTGCAGAGCGTCAGCTGCCGGGCGAGCGGGCCGGCGCAGACGGGCCGTATGCCCTACAGCTGCACGGTGCGCAGCGGGGGCATCGTCTATCCGTTCGTCGGTGTGGCAAACGAGCGCGCACTGGCGCTCACGTGGTGCAAGGTCGATCCGCCGCCCGCGGCCAAAGACCCGCTGGAAGTCCCCGTCAGCCCGCGCTGTCGCGCCTGAGCAGTGCTCATCCGTCGGCGTCAGCCGGCGTGACGAACCGTGCACGGTGCTGCTGCTTGGCGTAGCCGGCTTTGTCCCAGAAGGCCATCGCGACCGGGTCGTCATCGATGACGATCGCGGTGAGCCTCACCGCGCCCAGGGCACGCAACCGGCGCTCGCCCTCGCGTACGAGCGTCCTGGCGATCCCCTGACGCCGACTTCCAGGGTGCACGGCGAGTCGATAGAAGCTGCCGCGCCATCCGTCCCACGTCGCGATCAGCGAGCCCACCAGAGCGCCATCGGATTCCGCGAGGATCAGCGCGCCGTCGTCGGCTGCGAGCAGGCGCGTGAGGCCATCGCGTGTATCGGTGATGGTCGGCGTCTCGCTGGCTGCCTGCCACAGCGCGAGCACCGACGCGATGTCCTGGCTGGTGGCGCTGCGGATGGCCAAGGCGCCACTGGGCGGCCGGCTGTTCGCGCTCGGACCGAGGGAGATCTCGTTGGACATCGTCCATACGGTTTCACAGTCGCTCGGGCGGTCGCATGTGCGATAACGCGACAGTGCACATAGCCCGACGTTCTCGCAGAGAATGAGCAGCTCGCGTGATCTCGCCGTGCGGCTGGCCCAGCCGGCGGACGCCGACATGGTGGGGAAGCTGCTGCACGACTTCAACACCGAGTTCGGCGATCCTACTCCAGGCCCAGTTCGCCTCGCCGAGCGCATCCGCGAGCTGCTCGCTGAAGGGCAGACCACGGTGCTGCTAGCTGGCGCGGGACCCGACGGACTCGCCGTGCTCCGCTTCCGTCCTGGCATCTGGAGCGACGCGCTCGAGTGCTACCTGGCAGAGCTCTATGTGGTGCCCGATCAGCGTGGCCGCGGTCTCGGGCGCGCGCTGATGCAGGCCGCGATCGCCAATGCCCGCAAACGGGGCGCCGATCACATGGACCTCGGCACCGGCGAGCAGGACGTGGTCGCCCGGGCGCTGTATGAGAGCCTTGGCTTCAGCAACCGCGAAGGCAAGCCCGCCGGGTCGATCCAGTATTTCTACGAGCGCGAGCTGTAAACGTCAGTCTTCGGCGCGAAAGCTGCGCGCCAACTCCTTGCCGGTCGAGAAGTAATGCCTGAAGACATACAGCAACGGGCGCCACTGGCCGGGGTCGACGTGGCTGGTGCCGGGCTTGACCACTCCCGAGAGCGCATGGACTCGTTGTACTTGCGCCTCTGCAATGCGGAAGTATGCGCCGTCTGGGCGCGTGGCAGGCTCGTGGATCGCGGTTATCTTGGCCTCGAGCTGTAGCGGGCACTCGGCAATGCGAGGCGGCTTGACGGTCTCGCTGTCCTGCTCGGTCAACCCAGCGGCGTCGAACTTGCGCGGCTCGAAACGAAACTTGTCGGTCTTGTGTGCCGCTGGCGGGTTGCTGCCGGTCAGCGGGGCCAGCGTCTCGACCTGCTCGACGAGAGTGTGGTCTGGCAGATTAACTACACACTCGCGCTCGCGCTCCAGGTTGGCGAGCGTATGCGCCGTGCTCTCCCACCCCATCACCACGGTGTAGCCGAGCGCCCAAACCGAGGACATCGGCCCGATGTTGGGACTTCCATCGGCGTTGAGCGTGGTGACGAGCGCTATCGGCGTACCGAAGTAGAGGATGGTGGGCCAGATGATTTCGTGCATGTCGGGAGCGTAAGCGCCCCATAGTTCGACAGCCATCGAATCGTCAATGTCATAGGGTGTGGTGATGACGGGAGACGCCGATATCGCTGCGGTCGCGGCACTGATCGGTGACGGCACACGCGCCCGCTTCCTGACCGAGCTGGTCGGCGGAAAAGGCCGGCGCGCAAGCGAGCTGGCAAGCGCGGCTGGTGTCTCGCGGGCTACGGCCAGCTTCCATCTGGGCAGGCTGCTCGCGGCAAACCTGTTGGAGGTCCAGACGCAAGGGCGCCATCGCACCTACCGACTGGCCGGCCCTGAGGTCGCCAAGGCAATCGAGGCTCTGCAGCGCATTTCGCCGCGACAGGCGATTCGCTCTCTGCGTGGCGCAGGCAACGCGCAGGCACTCAGCTACGCCCGTTTCTGTTACGACCACCTGGCCGGCCGCTTGGCGATCGAACTGGTTGACGCCATGACTACAGCTGGGCTCATAACCCTGGTGGGAGATCAGTTCGAGCTGACCGAGCGGGGCGTTTCGTGGTTTGTGCAGCTGGGGATCGACGTGTCCAGGCTGCAAGCAGCACGGCGCTCGTTCGCGCGCGCGTGCCTTGATTGGAGCGAGCGCCGACCGCACCTCGCGGGGGCGGTCGGGGCAGCCTTGGCCGGGCGGTTGCTCGAGCTCGACTGGATCGAGCGGGCGCCTCAAGGCCGAGCGGTAAAACCCACCCGCGCGGGCCGCGCCCACCTCAAGACGGCGCTCGGGATCGAAGTCTGAGGCCCCCTGCGGCAGGCAGAGTGCCGGAGGGGGATCGGTCATTCCGTGCGCGAGAACCCGCGGATGGCCAGCGCGATGAAAATCGCTGCGAACACCACCACGATCGCGATCTCGCTGCCGATCGACAGCGTGTGGCCGAACACCTCCACGCTCGACGGGAAGCGTTTGCGGGCGGCCGGCGGCATGTGCTGCGCGGCGAACACGACCTGGCGCAGCGGGGCGACGGCATAGGTGAGCGGGTTGATGCGTGTGAGCACGCTCAGCCATCCCGGCAGCGCGTTCAGCGGAAACAGTGCGCCCGACAGGAAGATCATCGGGAACAGCAGCATCTGCATGACCACCTGGAAGCCTTCCATCCGTTCTATGTGGGTGGCTACGAACACGCCGAAGGCGGTCAGCGCGACCGCCATCAGCAACTCCAGGCCGATGATCTCTGCGACCAGCACAGCTGTCAGGTGCACACCAATGAGCGGCGCGAGGACGAGCATGATCGTGCCCTGTACAGCGGCGACGGTGGCGCCGCCGGCCGTCTTGCCCAGCGCCAGCGACGCGCGGCTTGTGGGCGCGACGAGCATCTCGCGCAGGAAGCCGAATTCGCGATCCCACACGATCGACATTCCCGAGAAGATCGCGGTGGTGACTACGCTCATGGCCATGATGCCCGGGAACATGAACTTCTTGAAATCGAAGCCGCCGGTGCTGCCGACCAGCCCGGCCATGCCGTAGCCGAGCACGATCAAAAAGAGGATCGGCTGGATCAGCCCGCTGAGGATGCGCGTGCGCGTGCGCTCGAAGCGGATCAGCTCGCGCAGCCACACCATGCCCATCGTGCGCGCCTCGTCGCGCAACACCGTTTCGGGGCCTTGCACGATGGGCCTATGCAGGGGAACGCTGCTCACCTTCCCCTCCTCGCATGCCACGCGCGCACGCGCGCGGGAATCGCCTCGGCGTGGGACTCGCGGATCTCGCGGCCGGTGTAGTGCAAGAACACGTCGTCGAGTGTGGGTTGATGGACGTGCACCGTTACGACCGGCACGCCAACGGTCTCGATCAGCGCTGCGACCGCGTTCTCGCCGTTGTCGACGAACACGCGCGCCCCGCCCGACACCGGCTCGACGGTGTAGCCGGCTCGTTTCAGCGCGGCGATCGCGACCTGATCGTCCTTCGTGCCGAGGTCGACCGTGTCGGCGCCGATGGCCGCCTTCAGCGCCTCGGGGGTGTCCAGCGCGACGATCCTGCCGTGGTCGATGATCGCGATGCGGTCGGCGTACTCGGCCTCGTCCATATAGTGCGTGGTCAGAAAGACGGTTACGCCCGCCTCCTCGCGCAGCCGCAGCACGTCTTCCCACATCAGCGTACGCGTTTGTGGGTCCAGCCCGATAGTCGGCTCGTCGAGGAACAGCACCCTGGGAACGTGCATGAGCGCCCTGGCGATTTCCAGCCGGCGAGCCATCCCGCCGGAGAACTCCGACACGAGGTCATAGCGCCGATCGCTGAGGTCGACGAGCTCGAGCACGCGCGCGATGCGCGCGTCGACCTGCTCGCTGGGCACGCGATACAGGACGGCGTGAAAGCGCAGGTTCTCCTGCGCGGTCAGCCTGTCGTCGAGGGTCTGGTCCTGGAAGACCAGGCCGATGTTGCGGCGAACCGCCTTCGGCCGCGCGACGACGTCAAAGCCCGCGACGCTGACCTGTCCGGCGGTCGGGTGGGCGAGCGTGCACAGCATGTTGATGGTCGTCGACTTGCCCGCGCCGTTGGGGCCGAGGAAGGCGAACACCTCTCCCTCCAAGACGTCGAAGCTGATCCCGTCCACGGCGGTGAAATCGCCAAAGCGCCTGACCAGGTCGCGCACCGCGACAACCGGCTGGCGCGGGCGGTCAGACTGGACGAACGGATCTCGCTCGGGTGCCAGCATGGGAGATGACATGGACCGAACATAGGGGCCCGGTGGATCGCTTTCATCGTGGTTAGGCCGTGCCGGCCTGCGTGGAACTACCTAGCCGCGTGCGTCTGGGCGGCGGCTGAACGGGCGTGCCGCGCAAAAAGCGCCACCCGCTGTGGTTGATGTCAGCTCTTGGCGAGCTTTTCGATCGCTTGGTCGAACGGGCCGGCTTGCGAATAGGAGTTGGGTTCGAGCTTGGTCATGGCCCCGCCGGACCTTCCGACCAGAAACGAGGGCGTTCCGTTAAAGCCCGCGTTGTTGGCCGCCTGCGCGTCGCTTTCCACCTGGCCGGCCAGCGTGGGATCGTTGCGTTCGCTGGTCCATTGTGTGAGGTTCAGTCCTGGCAGTTGTTTGGCGATGCCCTGGATGTAGCCTTCGGTGACGTAGCCGCTGTCCTCTTCACCTTGCTCGTGGTAGAAGATCTCGATGAAGTTCCACATCTTCTGCTGCTGGCCTGCGGCCAACGCGGCGACCTGCTGGCTCTTGAACACTTCCGGTTCGCGCGTGGCGGTCTCCAGCGAGTGATATTCGATGCGCAGCTGCCCGTCGCGCACCCACTTGCCGATGATCGGCGGCAGCGCGTTTACGGTGAAGGACCTACAGACGGGGCACTCCAGGTCGCCGAAGTACTCAAGCGTCACGGGTGCGGTCGCCCGGCCGAGCACGTTGCCGTTCTGGGGAAGGCCGGCGAGCAGGGTGGTGACGCTACTGTCGACGCTTCTCGCTGCTGCGGTTTCGGGCGCGATCTTCTTGACGCTGGCGCTGCCGGCGGTGGCGATCAGGATGGTGACGATCCCCGCGACGACCACGCTTACGACGATCGCCAGCTGGGTCATGCGGGTGCGCCGTGCTGCGCCGGCGATGGCGGCGCGTTCTAGCGCCTTGCGTTGGGCGCGTGCCCGTTCGCGGCGCTGCTTGCGTGTGGGCGCGTGGTCTTCGTTGAGGAGATGCGCTGGTCGTGACATGCCAGCCAGCGTACGGCCGAGCGGGCGCAAATCCCATTACGTAACTATTAACTCCGTTCAACAGTGCTTTGACAGCGCCTGTGCTGTGGGAGAATGCGACCATGGAGCTTGCATCGATCGAGCGCGCCAGGCACGTCCGCGGCTCGGTGCTGGTGGTCGACGACGAGCCGACGATCGCCGAGGTGGTGTCTCGCTATCTCGAGCACGCGGGCTATGACGTGCGTACGGCGCCCGACGGCGATGTGGCGTTGTCGCTGGCCAGCGACAGCTTGCCCGACCTGGTGGTGTTGGACCTGATGCTGCCCGGGCTGACCGGCCTGGAGGTGATGCGCCGGCTGCGCGACATGGACCGCGATCGCGTGGCGGTGATCCTGCTGACGGCCAAGGGCCGACGAGTCAGATCGCGTGGTGGGTCTGCGCCTGGGCGCAGACGACTACATCGTCAAGCCGTTCTCGCCGACCGAGCTGGTGGCACGCGTGGACGCAGTGCTGCGACGGATGGACACGGCGCCCGACAGCGGACCAACCCTGGAGTTCGAGGGGCTCACGGTCGACCCGGCGGCCCGGCGCGTGCTGGTCGACTCACAGGAGGTCGCCCTGACCCAGCGCGAGTTCGAGCTGCTGCTGTTCCTCGCGCGTCACCCGGGGCATGCGTTCACCCGGCAGGAGCTGATCGACAAGGTGTGGAAATTTTCTTTTTATACCGATACGTCGACGGTCACTGTTCATGTCCGCCGCTTGCGCGCAAAGATCGAGCGCGACCCTGCGCGACCACGTTTCCTGGAGACGGTGTGGGGCGTGGGCTACCGCTTCATGCCGTGACGCGCCGCCGGCGCCAGGCGCTGATGGGCGGGCGCGTACGGTCGCGGTACTCGGCCGGACGCGAGCCGATCGGCGACGCCCTGCCGGCGGTGGCGTTGGTGTTGGGCGCTGCGCTGGCGGCGTCGCTTGCGTGCTACTTCGCACGCGGGGCGGGCGCGGGCTGGACCTGCCTGGCGATCCTCGCGCCGGTGGGGCTGCTGAGCGTGCTCGTGCTGCGGCGCTTCCTCGCGCTGCGCGCTCGCGTGGGCGGTATTCGCCGTCAGCTGTCGATCGGCGGTCTGATCGTGGTGGGCCAGTTGTTGCTCGCGACGGGCCTGTTCGTGGCCTTGATGTCGCGCACCCCGCGCGAAGGCCTGTTCGTGGTGATCCTGGCGGCGTATGCGGGCGTGGTGGGCGTGTGGGGCGCGCGTGCGATCGCGCGCAGTGTGGTGGACGACATCGACGAGCTGCGCCGCGGGCTGGATGCGATCGCAGACGGCGCAGGCGTTGGCGGTGCGCGCGATCCCATCAGGATCGCAACCCAGGGCAGCGACGAGCTGGCGCTGGTGGCGCGCGACATCGAGGCGATGGCTGCGCGCTTGGCCCTCCAAGAGAGCTCGCGCGCGAAGCTGGAGGCGGCGCGCCGCGAGCTGCTGGCGGCGATCTCCCACGACGTGCGCACGCCGCTGACCTCGCTGCGCCTGCTCAGCGAGGCGATCGACGACGAGCTGGTCGACGAGCCGACGCGGCGCGAATACGTGACGCGCATCGGCGTGCACATACGCGCGCTGGGCGCGCTGATCGACGACCTGTTCGAGCTCTCGCGCCTGGAGGTGGGCGACATCGACTGGACGATGGAACGCGTCCCGCTGCGGGATCTCGTGCTGGAGACCGTGGACGCGATGCGCGTTCACGCGCAGGCCGGCTCGGTGTCGATGTGCGCGGACCTGGACCCCAACCTGGAGGCTGCCCACGCCAACCCTGAGCAGATCCAGCGGGTGCTGTTCAACCTGATCCAGAACGCGATCAGGCACACGCCGGCAGACGGCAGCGTGACGGTCCGCGCGCACGCGGCGCGCGACGCGGTCGAGGTGGAGGTGACAGACACCGGCGAGGGGATTCCCGCACTTGAACGCGAGCGGGTTTTCGAGGCGTTCGTCCAGGGCGCCGACCGCATCGCGCGCAGCGACGGCAGCACCGGCCTGGGCCTGGCGATCTCGCGGGCGATCGTGGAGGCCCACGGTGGACGGATCTGGATCGACGACGCCCAGGTGGGCACGAGCGTGCGCTTTAGCCTCCCCTGCGCGTCCTGACGGCGCGACTTTCGCGCGCAATCGGGTATTGATGTCGTATGGACGTACCTCGTAGCCTGCGAATCGCCCGCCCGCGCCTGCCCCTGGGCTCGCGCCTGCCCCTCGTGATCGCGCTGCTCGTGGGCGCGCTCGCGCTGCCGGTCCCTGGTGCACTTGGCGCAGTTGGCGCGCCCTTGGTGATAACAGAGGGCACTGCCAACGTGACCTACTCGTCGGCGACCCTGTTCGGAGGCGTGGACGCGCGCGGGCTGTCCACGAGCTACTCCTTCCAGTACGGCACCGGTTCGGGCTATGGCAGCCAGACCCCGCTTGCTCCAGCGGGCAACGGCACGATCATGGTCAGGCTGAGCACGGGCGTGTCGGGCCTGCAGCCCGACACCACCTACCACTACCGGGTCGTTGCGGTCAACTCGGACGGGACCAGAGATGGCCTAGACCGTACGTTCAAGACGGCCAGCGTGCCGCTGTCGCTGCAGATCGCCGGCGTGCCAAATCCTGTGGTGTTCGGTGACCCCTTCTTCGTCGAGGGCAACCTGTCGGGGACGGGCGCGGCCGGGCACGAGGTCGAGCTGCAGGTTAATCCGTTCCCCTACTTGGGCGGCTTCAAAGACGTGGGCAACCCCGAGGTGACGAGCTCCACGGGCGGCTTCTCCTTCCCCTACGTGGGACTGCTCGAAAACGCCCAGCTGCGCGTGGTGACGGTGGGCAAGCCCGAAGTGGTCAGCCCGGTGGTCGGCGAGAACGTGGCCGTGCGGGTCAGCTTTCACGCCCGCCGCACCCGTAGGCGCGGCTACTTCTACCTGTATGGCGACGTGGCGCCGGCGGAGGTGGGGGCGCTGGTCGGCTTCCAGCTGCTCACGCCAGGCCGGTCGATCAACGAGGGCGGCACGAACGTCAAAGCGGCCACGCCCACCGTGTCGCGCTTTGGCCGCGTGCTGCGCATCCGTCATCCTGGCCTCTACCGCGCGCTCGTGCAGATCTTCGACGGCGCGCACGTGTTCGACTACAGCGCGCCCATCCTCATCCGCTGAGCCGCGCTAGCGCCCGGCCCCACGGAATGTCGCGGTCCCGTGGCATCTCGCCCGCCGCCGCGGCACTCAGCGTCCGTCGCGCTATAGCGGGCTGCCCATAACGGCGGTCTCCGTGCGGATCGTGGCCCGCTCCTCAGCCTTAAGCGCCCGCGTGAACTCGTCGAGTCTGCGTTTGGGGCCGGTGACCGTGAAGGCGACCTGCGTGGTGAGCAGGTGGGGATGCTCGACGATCTCACACTGCACGCCGAGTTCACCGGCGTAGTTCTGCAGCGACTGCTCGAATTCGGCGCGGATCTCCCTGCCGACGCTCGCGACCAGGGTGCGGCTGTCGGGCGCCTCGGCATCACGCTCGGCGGCCTGTCGCGCCTGCAGGTCGGCGCCACTGGGCGGCGGGTCGGTCTGCAGCCATTGGTCGAGCTGATCGTCCCAGTGGCTGACGCGCATGCTCGCCTGGATCGAGTCCTCTCGCAGCACGCCTTCGATCGCGCTGCGCGCGGCGTTCAGCGTGGCCTGGTCGGCGGCATAGGCGAACAGCAGCTTGCCGTCGTGCGTGATGACCACGTCGTGCGGCACGCTCGCCTGCACTTCCTTGACGATCGTCGGCCTGCCCAGGCGCTCGAGGATGGTCTCGAGCGTGCTGCGATGCTCGCCCGCGCCGAGGTCTACCTGCAGTCTCCAGTCCTGTTCGGCGGAGTCGTTGGACGTGTCGCTGACCATGTGCATGGCGAACACTAGATCACGCGGGCCCGATCGCAGCGCCGCCCCCACGGTGGCCCGTGCGCTGGCGGCGTCGCGCAGACGATCACCGCCGCGCGCTGCTAGCTTCGCGCGGGCGATGAGCGCCAAGCACACGCGGCGGGCGCCCGCAGCGGCGGGCAACCCCGAGCCGCTGCTCGTGGGCGACCTCGCGAGCGTGTCGAGCGGGCAGCTGCAGCGCGAGCGCGGGCTGGATGGCGCCGTGTTGGAGGACGCGGACGTGTCGACGTGGGAGGCGTCGTCGGTGCGCCTGGCCGAGGTGGCGCTGCGCCGCGTGGATCTCAGCGCGACCCGGCTACGTGCGCTCAGTCTCATAGACGTCCTGGCCAGCTCGGTCAACGGGGCCAACGGCTCGTGGCTGGCGCTGCGCACGAGTCGGGTGACCTTCGAGCGCTGCAATCTGGTGGGGCTGGACGCGGGCAACGGCGAGCTCTCCCAGACGACGTTTCGCGACTGCAAGCTCGACCTCGCCAACCTGCGCATGGCGATGCTGCACGACGTGGTCTTCAGCGGCTGCTCGCTGCGCGCGACGGACTTCTACGGGACGACCCTTCGCTCGGTCTCCTTCGCCGGCTGTGAGCTGCACGAGACAGACTTCGATCGCGCGTCGCTGGAGACGGTCGACCTGCGCGGCTCATCGCTTGTGAACATCCGCGGGATCGGCTCTCTGAGAGGAGCGATCGTGGACCCCGGCCAGCTGATCGACCTGGCGCCGTCGCTGGCCGGTGAGCTGGGCATCCGGGTGGAGGGCGCGGACAGTTAGCCGGCTAAACTCATCAAGTGATGAGTTCTTCCTCAGCGGCGGTGGTCGCGCGCAACCTGTCGGTCGCCCGCGGCGGGCGCGACGTGCTGCATGACGTGTCGCTGTCCTGCGCGAGCGGGCGTATCACCGGGCTGATCGGACCGAGTGGCGGCGGCAAGACGACGCTGATGCGCGCGATCGTGGGCGTCCAGCGGCGGGTGCGTGGCGAGCTGAGCGTGCTCGGGATGGCGCCGGGCAGTGCGGCGCTGAGGCGCAGGGTGGGCTATCTCACGCAGGCGCCGGCGCTGTATGAGGACGTGAGCGTGGTCGAGAACCTCGAGTACTTCGCTGCGCTGCTGGGCGCGCCACGCGCCCAGGTCGCGCAGCTGCTCGCCCGCGTGGATCTGCAGGGTGCCGCCGATCAGCTCGTGCGCTCGCTGTCGGGCGGGCAGCGCTCGCGCGTGTCGCTGGTGGTGGCGCTGCTGGGCGCGCCGGAGCTGCTGGTGCTCGACGAGCCGACCGTTGGCTTGGACCCCGTCCTGCGCGAGAGTCTGTGGGTGCTGTTTCGCGAGCTGGCGGCAGGCGGGGCGACACTGCTGGTGTCAAGCCACGTGATGGAGGAGGCGGGCCGCTGCGACGAGGTGCTGCTGCTGCGCGATGGGCGCGTACTGGCCCAGTCCACGCCTGCGCAGCTGCTCGCGCGCACCGGCGCGGGCGATCTCGACCAGGCGTTCCTGCGCATGGTCGAGGAGCAGCGATGAAGGGCGCCGGCGCGACAGCGGTCCGCGTCCTGCGCCAGCTGCGCCACGACCCGCGCACGGTCGTCTTGCTACTCGGCGTGCCGGCGGCGCTGATGACGATCTTCCGCCTGGTCTATGAGCACGAGCGGGCGGCGTTCGAGCAGGCTGGGCCGGCGCTGATGGTCCTCTTCCCGCTGATCACCATGTTCCTCGTGTCCTCGGTGGCGCTGCTGCGCGAGCGCACCACGGGGACCCTCGAGCGGCTGATGACCACCCCGCTCGGGCGTCTGCCGCTGCTGGCCGGCTATGGCATCGCGCTCACGCTGGTGGCCGTCGCGCAGGCGGGCGTGGTCACCGCCCTCAGCCTGGGACCGCTCGGCTTGGACATCGCGGGCGACGTCGCGCTGGTGGTCGTGCTGGCGGCCGCGGTGGCGCTGTTGGGCATGGGACTGGGCCTGCTCGCGAGCGCGTTCGCCCGTACGGAGTTTCAGGTGGTGCAGTTCTTCCCGGCGACCATCCTGCCCCAGCTGCTGCTGTGCGGCCTGCTGGTGCCCCGAGCGCGCATGGGCACGGTGCTGCACGCGGTCTCCGATGTGCTGCCGATGTCCTACGCGGTCGACGGCATCCGCCACCTTTCCCGCCAGCCGGGCGCCAGTGGGGCGGCGTTGGGCGACCTGGCGATCGTGCTGGCCTATGCCGTGGGGGCGATGGCGCTCGGGGCGTTGACGCTCAAGCGGCGCACCGACTGATGCCGGGCGGGCGTCGCGCGGGGCCGACACGGACGCGCAGGGCCATCGTCGACGTGGCCCGCGCGCAGTTCGCCGCGCGCGGCTATGACGCGGTCAGCCTGCGCGCGATAGCGCGCGAGGCGGGTGTTGACCCGGCACTGGTCCACCACTTCTTCGCGGCCAAGGCGCAGCTGTTCGCGGCTGCCATGGAGTTGCCGTTCGAGCCCGACGCGTTCGTGTCGGCGCTGCTGGCCGGCGATGCGGACACGCTCGGCGAACGGCTCGTGCGCGCGGTGGTCGAGCTGTGGGACACGCCGGGCGCCTTCGAGGGCTTTCTCGGGCTGATCCGCGGCGCGGTCACCCACTCGGACGCCGCGCGCCTGCTGCGCGAGTTCCTCACGCGCGAGCTGCTCGGACGCCTGGCGGCCGCGGTGGCTCCCGACGCAGCGCAGGCGCGCGCCGCGCTGGCCGGATCGCAGATCGTGGGGCTGGCCATGGCGCGCAAGATCGTGGGCATCGAGCCGCTCGCCAGCGCCGATCCCGCCTGGCTGGCTGCAGCGGTCGGCCCGACGGTGCAGCGCTACCTGACAGAGCCGCTGCCTGGGTGAGTTAAGGACGATCTTGTCCCGTGGGCGCAAGCCCGGGCGAGAACCCCCCGTTTGTGCAGCGATGATCACGACGCCCATCGGCATAGCGGTCGTCGGCTTTGGCTATTGGGGGCCGAACCTGGCCCGCAACATAGCCGAGCGCCCTGAGCTGCGTCTGATGGGCTTGTGCGAGCACGATCCCGCGCGAGCGCAGGATTTCGCGCGCCGTTATCCGGGCTGCGCAGTGGAGCGCGATCTCGACGACCTGCTGCTGGACCCGCGTGTGCAGGCGGTGGCCATCGCCACCCCTCCGCGCACGCACTTCGAGCTCGCGCGGCGGGCCCTTGAAGCGGGCAAGCACGTGATGGTCGAGAAGCCCCTCGCCACCTGCGCGGGCGAGGCCGAAGAGCTGATCGAGCTGGCAGCGGCGGCCGGACGCGTGTTGATGCCGGGGCACACCTTCGTGTACAGCCCGCCGGTCAACAAGGTGCGCGAGCTGATCCGTTCGGGCGAGTTGGGCGACGTGTATTTCGTGACCTCCTCGCGCATGAACCTCGGCCTTTACCAGGCCGACGGGGTGATCAGCGACCTGGCACCGCACGACCTGTCGATCCTGCTGTACTGGCTGGAGCGCCCGGTCACCCACATCGCGGCGGCCGGCCAGAGCATCTTCCAAGACGGCGTGCCCGAGACGGCGTTCCTGACGGTGACGTTCGCGGGTGGCACCACTGCCAACGTGCAGATCTCCTGGCTTGCGCCGCGCAAGATGCGCCAGATGGTGGTGGTGGGCTCCAAGCGGATGGTGCAGTACGAGGACACCTCGTCGGATGAGTCGGTGCGCATCTACGATCGCGGCCTGGACGTCTCCACGGAGGCACCTGCCACCTTCGGCGAGTACCAGCTGACGTATCGCAGCGGCGACATCGTGGTGCCGCGCATCGAGGCGGGCGAGCCGCTGGGCCTGGAGCTGGCGGACTTCGCGCACGCGATACGCACGGGAGAGGAGCCGCGCTCCAGCTGCGCGCTGGGGCTTGAAATCGTGCGCGCGCTCGAGGCCGCTCACTGCTCGATGGAGCGCGCCGGCGACCCGATCGAGCTTGGTGAGCAGGCTGGCGCGTACGGCGCCGTGGCCGCGCCCGTTGCGCCGGTCACCGCGGCGCTTGCGGCAGCGCCCGCGCGCTAAGCGGGCAGCCGCTGCGTTCATGACACGATGATGCGATGCCCCGCGATCTTGCAGCCGCCGAGAAACCCGGCTGGTTGCTCGACGAGGTGGCAAGCGCGGGCAGGGAGAACCTCGATGCGGGCCATGTTGCGCGCTACGACGCCAAGGAGGACTCCGGCGCAGCAGACGAGGTCTCGCTCTGCCAGCAGCTGGGTCTCGGGCGCGAGTCGACCGTGGTCGACGTGGGGGCGGGGACAGGCCAGTTCACTGTCGCTGTCGCGCCGGCCTGTGCGCGGGTCGTCGCGGTGGACGTGTCTGACGTCATGCTCGACCGGCTGTGCGCGAAGGTCGTCGAAGCGGGGCTGAGCAACGTCGAGGTCGTTCGGGCCGGGTTCTTGAGCTATGAGCACCGGGGAGATCCGGCGGACCTCGTCTACTCACGCTATGCGCTGCATCACCTGCCCGACTTCTGGAAGGCGCTCGCCCTGGTTCGCCTGCGCGCCATCCTTGCGCCGGGTGGCGTGCTGCGGCTGTGGGACCTGGTGTACAGCTTCGATCCCGCCGAGGCGCGGGATCGCGTGGAGTCCTGGTGTGCCAACTACAGCGTCGACCCGCAGCGGGGCTGGAGCGCAGCAGAGCTCGAGGAGCACGTGCGCGACGAGAGCTCGACGTTCAGCTGGCTGCTCGAGCCGATGATCGAGCGATCCGGCTTTCACATCGAGGATGCGTGGTACTCCGACGACTGCGTCTTTGCGAAGTACGTGCTTCGGAGGGTGTGAGGCACCCCCGGCAGGTCCGGGCCCGGCCGCCCTTCCAAGGGCAGCTCTCGGTGGTTGGTATGCAACGCGCGAGAGGTGTAGTGTGCGGCCATGGTCGGTGAGCCTCCCGAGCTGTCAGGCGTCCGACACGAGTATGTGGATGCGGGCGCCTTGCGCACGCACGTCGCGCTGGCCGGCCCAGACGACGCCCCGCCGGTGTTGCTCGTCCACGGCTGGCCCCAGAGCTGGTGGGCCTGGCGCCACGTCATCCCCACACTGGCCGAGAGGTTTCGGGTCATCGCTGTGGATCTGCGCGGCCACGGCTGGAGCGAGGCGCCACCGGCCGGCTATGACAAGGAGCAGCTTGCGTCGGACATGCTCGCCGTGCTGGACGCCCTGGCGATCGAGCGGGTGACTTGGATCGGCCATGACTGGGGCGGGTGGACGGGCTTTCTCGCGGCGCTCCGTGCGCCCGAGCGCATCGAGCGGCTGCTCGCGCTGTGCATTCCGCACCCGTGGGTCAAGCCCGATCTGCGCCGCCTTGCGGTGCTGCTCAGCTACCAGGGGCCGATCAGCCTCCCGATCGTGGGACTACGCGTGGCCGACCCGATGGTGC
This sequence comes from uncultured Solirubrobacteraceae bacterium, assembly GCA_963734225.1. Lineage (GTDB taxonomy): Bacteria > Actinomycetota > Thermoleophilia > Solirubrobacterales > Solirubrobacteraceae > Palsa-744. Next base: position 46,670 of record CAVTGI010000007.1, on the reverse strand, counting down.
GCCGGATCCTGCAGGTGGGACGAGGTGGCGATCGGCTCGATCGGGCGGATGTGGCGCTCTTTGCCGAGCACATCCCGCCCGCCGTGACGGTGGCCATGTACCGGACCTTCCTGACCCGCGAGCTGGTGCCGCTGGCAAAAGGCCGCTACGCAAACGCCGCGCTGCAGGTGCCGACCACGCTGATGGTCGGTCGGGCAGACGCGGTTACGGGGGGAACGACCCCCGGGCCGGTCGAGGGCCAGCCGCGGCTGCACGTCGAGGTGCTCGACCGCGTGGCGCACTGGGTGCCAGAACAGCGTCCGCAGGCCGTCATCGACTGGGCCCAGGCGATTGATTCATCGGCCACGGCCATGGCTTCCAAGGGTTCTGACGCCGCTTGACGGTGGCTGACATCGCTACTCCGCTACCGCCTCAACGAGCATCTGGAGTCCCGCGTGCCGAACGCGACCGGGGGTAAGCCCGGCGTCGCGCATCAGGCCATGCACCTCGTCGGGCGAGCGCTCACGCCCACCCTCGCACTCGACAAGCATGAGCAGGTCTGTCATCGAGCTGAGGGGGCTCGGGCGATTTGACTCGTGATGCTGGTCGATCACGACGATTCTCGATCCAGTGGGCATTGTCGCCCGCACGCGGCCCAGGATGCCACGGCAGGCGTCGTCGCTCCAGTCGTGCAGGATCCACTTGAGCACGTACACATCGGCGTGTGCGTCCAGCTCGCCGAACAGGTCCCCGGCTCGCCTCTCGATTCGGTCGGCGACGCCTTGCGAGCGCAAGAAGTCCTCGGCCTCGGCGAGTACCTTGGGAGCGTCGAGCAGTATGCCCCGGGCGCCCTTGCGGCGCTCCAGGATCGCCGACAGGAGCGTCCCGATTCCCCCGGCGACGTCGCAGATCACTCCTTCCCGTGGCCACGGGTAGGCCCGGGCGAGCGCCCCCAGGTCGATCGCTGTCATCTGCTGCATCGCCTCGCCAAAGCGCGCCCCCTCGTCGGGGTGCTCGCCGAAGTACTCCCAGATCGAGTTGCCGAACGCCCGCCGGTGACCCGACGGCTGCGCTCCCTCGCGCAACTGATGCTCGATCTCGTCATGCGCCGCTGCGATCGCCGGCGCCGCCTGGTAGGCCACCCAGGACGCGATCGAGTGCGGATGGTCTGTGCGCAGTGGCGCGCCCAGCCGCGCGAGGCGCGCCCGATGCCCGCCGTCGAGGTGCACCAGGCGGCAGGCCGCCGCGGCGCCCAGGACGCGTAGCGTCACATCTTCGGACAGGCCCAGCTCTCTGGCGAGCTCGCCGATGTCGCGCGTACGGTCGCCCAACGCATCCGCAAGGCCCGAGGTTACAAGTAGACCGGCGAGCTTGGTGCGCTGCATCCCAGCCACCAGATCCCACAGAGCTCCCTCGGCGGGCACGATCCGGTCGGCGAGTTCGAGAATGCCGCGACGAACCGCCAGTCCGGCGCGCATCGCGGCGAGCGGTACAGGGTATGCCGGCAGCCTCACTGCGGCCACAGCCTACGCGACGAGCGCGATAGGCCGTTCTTGAAACGGGGACGACTTTGAGGGACGACTTCGAGTCGGTTAGCGGCTGGTGCGTTAGAGTCGCGAGCATGAACGAGAAGAGCGCGCTGAGCGCACTCGTCGGACTGAGGCTCGCCGTGGGCGTCGCCTCTTGGTTGACGCCGCGTTCCGCGGGCAAGCTGTTTGGACTCGACGTGCCCGCCAACCCCCAGGCGCCTTACCTGGCGCGCCTGTTCGGTGCGCGCGACGTCGCGCTTGCCTGGGGCACCTTCTCGAGCGAGGGCGATACGCGGCGCCAATGGCTGCTCGCAGGACTTGCCTGTGACGCCGCCGACGCTCTCGCCGGCCTCGCAGGCGCGCGCGGCGGGTATCTGCCGAAGCTCACGAGCGTGCTCGTCACCGGCACCGCTCTCTCGGCTGTCGCCCTCGGCGCCGTCGCACTGGGCGACGAGTAACTGCCAGCATTGCCGCGCTTTGCCAGCGGTCGGCGGGCAGCGGTGCCGTCCCGCGTGGTATTTGATGCGCCATGTTCCCGAGCGACGAGGCCCTACTCGACAATCCGGCGTACGCGGCGCTTTGCGGTCCTCACGCGCGATTTGCGCAGGTGTGTGGGCGCGCGCGCCGATATGCGGCCGATGTAGCGCCGTTCCTCGCTCTGCCCTCGTCGCCGTCGGCACAGGACTGGTCCGACGCCGCCGAGCTCGTCGCACCGGGGACCTTCGTGGCCGGCCGGTACGGCGCCGGCGAGCTGCCAGATGGTTGGCGGGCGGTTCAGGCTTTTGATCTGGTGCAGATGGTCGAGCAGCGGGTCGCCGGGGTTGATTGCTCGGAGGCGATCACGCTCGGCGCCGCCGACGTGCCCGAGATGCTCGAGCTCGTCGCCCAGACCGAACCGGGGCCGTTTCTGAAGAGGACCATCGAGCTTGGCGATTACCTGGGGATCCGGCGCGACGGCGCACTCGTCGCGATGGCCGGCGAGCGGTTTCATCTGGATGGTTGGACCGAGATCAGCGCCGTCTGCACCAAGCCGGACCATCGTGGTCAGGGGCTGGCCTCTCGGCTTATGGGTGCGTTGGTCGCGGGCATCCAGCGGCGCTCTGAGCGCGTGTTCCTGCACGTCATGAGCACCAACACGGGGGCGATCCGGCTCTACCAAGAGCTTGGCTTTCGCGTGCGGCAAACCGCGACGCTCACTGTCGTCACCCGCGAGCCGGCCCGAAACGCTGAGACATAGCTCACTTTCGAGCACCGGCGTGACCTTCCCAGTGGGGTCGTTGAGCTAGGCGTACATGTCTGCGGAGATACGGTTGACCTCGACGACGGCGTCGGCGGGGATCCCGACGCGCTTGGCCGCGGCTACGATCGTGTCGGGCGAGGGCGCTTCATACAGGCAATAGGAGCGGCGCCGGTCGGCGCTGAGGAACGAGAACAGCCAGCGGACTCCCTCGTCCGTGTTGACCTCCTCGATCAGCTTCACGTCGTCGCTCGTCAGATCGAGCTGCTCGGCGAACTCACGCTCGATCACATACATCGGCATGCTGCTGATGCTAGGCGATCGATCAGCCCTCGACAAGGCCGCGCCGGTAGGCGTATCCCGTGGCCTCCGCGCGGTTGGCGCTGCCGGTCTTACGCAGGATGCTGCGCACGTGGTTGGCGGCGGTGTGCTCGCTGATGAACAGCGCCGCCCCGATCTCGCGATTCGACCGGCCGCGCGCCACCAGGCGCAGCACGTCGAGCTCGCGCGCGGACAGGCCGTCGGGCAGCGTGGAGGCGGGCACCGGCGCAAGCACGCGTGCCCGGGCGAGAAGCGTGGGCATCCCCACGGCGTCGGCGAGGCGGACGGCCTCGGCGAGGAGCTGTGCCCCATGAGCGTGGTCGGTGCCGCGCAGCAGCATGCGGCCGTACTCGTAGGCGGTGTGCGCGAGCCAAGTCGTCGCGCCCATCCGCCGGTTGAGCTCCAGGGCGGCCTCGAAATGATCGGCCGCGTCTTCGCTGTCGTCGAGGGTGGCGGCCAGCATCCCCAGGTAGCGGTCGGCGGCGCCGTAGCAGGCCACGCCATGGCCGATCATCAGGTTCGTGCCGGTCAGCGGCGCGAGCATCGGGTACACGAGCGCGGCCACATCCCGATGCGCGACCGCGCTGGCCGCGTCAGCGAGATAGGTGAGCGAGGCAAGCCACAGGCCCTCACGCAGCGGCTCGAGACCGTCGGCGTGTACGCGGTCCAGCTCGTCGCGAACCTGCTCGTCCATCGCCAGCTCGGCGAGCATTGCCACGAGGCCGGGGCGCCAAGCGGCGCCCCCGCGATCCCCGGCCGCAAGTATGCGGATCACCGGAGCGAGCTCGGCGAGCCGGCCCTGCTCGCGTCTGACGGAGAACATCTGGACGCCGTAGACACCTGACGCGTCGCGGCCGATGAGCAGTTGACCCCACTCACGGGAGCGCTCCGCAGCCGTCTCGGCCTCCGCGAGTCGACCCTCGAGGAGCGCCAGCGCGGAGCGGTAGTGTTCGGCGACGTGGAGGATGAAGGGTTGGCGCGTCTGCTGCGCGGCCTCGAAGGCGACCTCAAGCTGCTCGCGCGCGGTCGCAATCTCGCCGAGGGCCATGAGTGCCGAGACCCTCCACTCGACCGCCTCGGCCTGGCCCTCGACGTCTCCGAGCTCCTGGGCGATATCTCGCGCCTCACCGAGCATCTGCTGGGCTTCCTCGAGGCTGGTTGTCGCGCGTGCCCAGTAGACGCCCATCAATGTCTTTGCCAGTCCGGGCCGGTCGTCGATTCGGCGCGCCATCGCGATCGCTTCCTCGCGCGCGACCGCCGCCGGGTCCGAGTCGCCTTCGAGCTCGAGCGTGCGCGCGAGACCGGCAAGGACACCGACACGCAGCGCGGAGTCCTCCGGCCCAAGGGCCGTCGAGGCCTCGGCGAGCAGCTCGCGGGCACCTTCATCGGCGAGACCCGGCCGCCAGCAGCTCGTCTCGAACCCGATCGCCGCCCTCGCGAGCAGCTCACCGGCGCCGAGGTCCCGTGCGATCTGAGCCGCCTGGCGGAACGCCTGCAGCGACTCCAGCGACTGTCCTGCACGGAACAGCGCTGCGCCGAGATCGAGCAGGACCTCGGCTCGCCGTCGCTCGTCCTCGATTCCGATGCGCAGAGCCGTGCGCAGTCGAGCCGTCGTCTCGTCATGGGCCAGCGCGTCGGCCGCCGCCTTCGCGGCCAGGAGGTTGTACTCCACGGCCTGGGACGTCCCCCCGATCGGGGCCGCCGCCGCGAAATGGTGGGCGAGGTCGGCGAGAATGCGCCCGCTCCGCGGTCGATCGGCGGCCTCCAGCGCCTCGGCGATGCGCATGTGCAACTCGGCTCGGCGCAGCACGCTCAGCCGGTCATACAACGCGCGGCGCACGAGCTCGTGAGCAAAGCGATACGCCAGCGCCGGATACGCGAGCTCCTCGATCACCCCGCTGCGCATCGCCGGTTCGAGAGCGTCGATCCGCTCGAGCTCGACAGGTGCTGCCAGGCGAAGTACGTCGAGCTCGAACTCCGGCCCCGCGACGGCGGCCAGCTCTAGCAGGTCTCTAGTCGCCGGGCCGAGTCGGGCCAGGCGCTGGTTGACGACCTCACGGACGCTCTGGGGCGTGGCGATCGTCTGCAACGGTCTGGTCAAGCGCAGCTTGCCCTCTTCGACCGTCAACGCCTCGGTCTCCACCAGTGCCCGCCAGAGCTCGCACAGCAGGAAAGCATTGCCCTCCGTCAGGTCGCGGATCTCGTGGGAGAGCCGGAGCTCCGGATCTATCTCGCCGCCGGCGCGGCGCACGAACTCCCCGACGTCCTCCTCGGTGAGGCCGCTCAGGCTCAGGCGGACAGCCTCGTCGGAGCGGCGCAAGTCGGCGAGGGTGTCGGCGAGCTCAGCCGGGACGTCGGCCTCGGTGTCCCGGAACGTTGCGAGCAGGAGCACGCGGGCCTCGCTCGTGGCTCGGGCCAGGTGGCGCAAGAGCACGAGCGTTGCGGGGTCCGCCCAATGGCCGTCCTCGAGCACGAGCAGGAGCGGCTGTCGATGTCCGGCGCTCGTTAGAAAGTCGGTCACCGAAGTGTGCAGGCGATGGCGCTCGGTGTCCGGGTCGGCGACAATCGGGGCCGGCAGCTCCGCTACGCGGGCGGACAGGTCGGGCAGGAGCCGGGTCAACTCACCGCCCGCGCTTCCGACGTCCGCACGGAGAACGTCGGGATCGGTGATCCGGACGAGCTGATCCAGCGCCTCGGCGAACGGCCGGTAGGCGGTCTGCACCACGGCATCGCAGGCGCCGTAGAGCACAAGCACGCCTTCTGCGGCGACCTCGTGCGCCAGCTCCCGAACTAGGCGGCTCTTTCCAGACCCAGCCTCTCCGCCCACCAAGACGAGCCGGCCACGCTCGCCCGTCTCGCGTGGAACCAGGGCTCGTAGCGTCGCGAGCTCTGCAGAGCGCCCGACGAACGGGGATGAGGAGGCGAGGCGGAGAGGGCCGGGAAGCGTGTGCACGGGCGTTGATGTACGAGTAGTCAGATCTGATTATCGCTCCCTGCGCGCCGCTCCATCAGGGGCGCGCGAACTGTGTCAATCCAGGTCATGACAGCGCGACCGCACTGGTCTACCGTCGCTTGCGAGCGGGCTCTCGGGTGAGCCCCGACAACAGGAGGCGACCATGAGCACCACCACAGCAGCGGCGGACACGGCACGGCAGGAGCTTGGCGGAAGGTTCGCCGGCGAGCTGATCGGACCTTCCGATCCTTCCTACGAGTCGGCGCGAGCGGTCTTCAACGCGATGATCGACCGCCGGCCAGCGCTGATCGCTCGCGCCACCAACAGGGACGACGTTGCGCAGACGATCGCGTTCGCGCGCCGGCACGAGCTGCTGCTGGCGGTTCGCGGAGGCGGCCATAACGGCGGAGGGCTGGGGGTCTGCGACGACGGGGTCGTCCTCGACCTCTCCCTCCTACAGGACGTCGATGTCGACACAGGCGCGCGCACGGTTCGCGCGGGTGGTGGCTGCACGTGGGGGCAGGTCGACGCCGCAACCCATCAGGCCGGCCTCGCGACACCGTCGGGGATCATCTCCAGCACCGGAGTCGGCGGCCTCACGCTGGGGGGCGGGATCGGCCACCTCTCGCGCAGGCACGGGCTCACGATCGACAACCTGATCGACGCCGAGGTCGTTCTGCCCGACGGGGCGCAGGTGCGCGCCAGCGCCGACGAGAACCCCGAGCTGTTCTGGGCGCTGCGCGGCGGCGGCGGGAACTTCGGCGTCGTGACCTCGTTCCGCTTCCAAGCACACCCCGTCTCCACCGTGCTCGCCGGTCCGACGTTCTGGCCGCTCGAGCAGACGCAGGAGGTGATGCGCTTCTACCGCGAGTTCCTGCCCTCCGCGCCACGCGAGCTGAACGGGTTCTTCACGCTGATGACCGTTCCTCCCGCCGACTTCCTCCCGGCCGAGCTGCACCTGCGCAAGGTGTGCGGCGTGATGTGGTGCTACGTGGGCTCGGAGGACTCAGCGGCCGAGCTGTTCGCGCCAGTGCAGGAGGTGGGGACGCCGCTGCTGCACGGGGTCGCGCCGATGCCGTTCCCGGCGTGGCAGAGCCTGTTCGATGACCTCTACTCCCCGGGGCTGCAGTGGTACTGGCGCGCAGACTTCGTGCGCGAGCTCCCAGACGCGGCAATCGAGCAGCATGCGCGCTTCGGCGAGCGGCTGCCGACGCTGCACTCGGCCATGCACCTTTATCCCATCGACGGTGCCGTGCACGACGTCGGCGAGCGCGACACTCCCTTCAGCTATCGCGACTGCAACTGGGCCGAGGTGATCGTCGGCGTCGACCCCGACCCCGCGAACGCCGGCGTCATCCGTGACTGGACCGTCGACTACTGGGACGCAACGCATCCCTTCTCCGCCGGCGGCGCATACGTGAACTTCATGATGGACGAGGGCCACGAGCGTGTTCGTGCGACCTACCGTGGCAACTACGACCGCCTCGCCGCCGCGAAGGCGACCTACGATCCGGCGAACGTACTTCGGGTCAACCAGAACGTTGAGCCGCTGGTGAATCCATGAGTGACTCCGCCAGCTATGACGCCGTGATCGTGGGTGACCGCTGTCGTCGGATTCGAAGATCGGCCCGAGAACGCCTCCGAGCTGCAGCTCGTCGCCGTCTCATAGCGCTTGCTACTACACACTATGCCTGGACGTTGTGCAGCAGGCGGTAGCCAAGGTAGAAGTGAAGCGCCGCCGGCGCAACCAGCAGCACGCCCCACCAGAGGCCGGAGTAGCACGAATACGCAGCAAGGGCGAGCAGCCAGATACCGACGCCAAAGCGCACCCGGGCCTTGGCGCGACGGTGGCTGTGGGGGTATGGCGCGAAACTCTGCATATTCATCTGCCTACCTGAAACGGTAGCACCGATTTCGATCGCCTCACGCGAGGCCTGGCGCTGGTCTCCTCGTCCGCGTTTGTGTCGGTCATTACACCAGCTTCCCGCTGGCATGAGCCGGCGCGAAGCTGGCAGCGCGGCACGCAGCGCTGTCGCAGGGCCGGATGAGCATGAGCCTGCTGCGACGGGGCTGGGCCGGCGTGAAACGCCCAGACCGTTGCAGTCGCCATCAAGCTCAGCGCGACCGCAGCGATCCACGGCACCAGCGCCCGCCGGAGGACCGCGCCGCGCCGAGCAGCCAGACAGTTGAACTGACGCGCGGTCTCGGCGACAAGCCCGAAACGGACAATCGCCCGCTGCGCGGCGATGCCCTCCTCAGCGCCCGTCGACAGCTCGGCTTCGACTGCGTCGAGCAGGTGCGCGCGAACCTCGGCCAAGATTCGCCGCCGCGCCTGAGCTCCTCCGTGACTCCGTAGCCGTGCAGCGGGCCGCCGCTCAAGACCGCCAGCAGCATCCCATCGACATGCCCTTGAACCTCGCCCGATGCCATACCTAGACAATCTATGCATTACCCGTCGAGGTGTCAACCTGGATCGGGATATAGCGCGCGACGTGGCCTCGCACGAGCGCCCGCAGGCCTTCGCGGGTTTAGCATCAACACGAAGTCCTCGCCCGACCCGAGATCGCGGCGTGCTCGCCTGCGTGTACGGTGCTGTTAACCCAGCTGGATGGCGACCCGGGAGCCGCCTGGAAGTGTGGTTTCTGGACTGGGACGTTGGCTTACAACAACTCGTTTCCGGGTGGCTCTGGTGGGCCTTGTGATCTTGCCCAGCCCGCATTGTGCGCGACGCAGCAGCTGCTCGGCGGCGCGCGGCGTCTGTCCCGCCAAGCGGGGCACGAAGCAGCTGTCGGGTGATGGCAGCTGGATTTCGCTGACCTCTCCGCTTATGGCGATGCGCCCGATTTTGTTCCCTGTGGCCGTAAATGAGGTGAACAGCATTTCGTTGTGTGGGCCAGGCACTATCTCATTCGGCTCACCATCGACTGCGAATTCCCTCACTTGCCCGTCCGGCGTGATCTGGCCGATCTCCGCACCAGAGGTTGAACCCGGACGCACCCTGCTGGACCCGCCGGCGGTAAACCACATATCACCGTTGGCGCCGAGCGTGATGTCGTCCGCCTGGACTTCAGGAGTCGGAAGAGCGAAGTAGCGGATATCCCCAGTGGGAGTGATCCGGCCGATCCTGCTAGTCCAAGGCTCTGGGCCTCGAAGCTGGTCGGTGAACCAAAGCGCGTCGTCAGGACCCGCCGCAATCCCGAACGTTTCGCTGACCTGCTCCTGGACTTCGGGGAGCATGAACGTTGTGATCGTCCCGCCCGGTGTGATGCGTCCGATAACTCCTCCGTAGAGGGTGCTCTCCGTGAACCACAGATTGCCGTCCGGTCCGGCCACGAGGTCGTTGGGTTGACTGTTGGGGCTCGGGATCTGGTATTCGCTGACGGTGCCGGTCTGGGTGATCCTGTCGATCTGGCCGCCATACACGCCGCTGACGCCAACATCGCTACCGCCGTTGGTGAACCAGATGTTGCCGTCGGGCCCGGCGATGATAGAACCCGGACCCGGCAGTGCGGAGGATTCGAGGGGCGGACCGAAGCCAAGCGGCCCGGTGGAGGGGGGATGTGCAGGCGGCAGCGGCACCGCGAATTCAGCTAGTGCACCAGTCGAAGTAATGTGGCCGACCTTGCGGGCCGTAGTCTCGGTGAACCAGATACCGCCGCCGGGACCCTGCGACAGCGCGTCACGTTCGTCTGTTGCAATGGGTGCCTTGAACCAGCTCACGGTGGCATTAGGGCGAATCTCGCCGATCTCGTTTGCAGCCGGGTCGGTGAACCAGAGATCGCCTTGAGGTGTCGAGAGGATGGAGCCTACTTCGGCCGACGCGGCGGAAGCACGCACCAGCCCAACTGCCAACGACAGGCAAGCCACAAGTCCTACCAGTGCAGGAAAGACGCGAGCGCCCGCGTCCCACGCGTGCAGGCGGAGATAATCGCGGGGGCTGCAGCAGCGCGTTCGCATTCCTCTAGGCGCAATCAACAGACCGGACAGATCGCGCATGTTAGCGGCGCACAGGCGCCGACTGGCGGCGGTATCGAGGTCGCACGCTGTGGATGCCGATGTCCTCCGCAGAGGGCGTCTGCTCGGCCGTCGGTCGGACGCTCGCTGTGGTCCCAAATGCAGTGGTCCAGGGTACTTTGCGGCACGATGTCCGAGGGGGGTCCGAGATCCCCGACTTGACGACAGGGCGAGGAGCCGTCGGCGTCGGCCCCCGGGCTAGGCCCGCAGGCAAGAAACGGGAGCCGGTGTTAGCTTGGATGACGGGTGGCCCGCGCCTTGGGCGTGGGCCTTTAGTGGTGGTTCGGTCACAAGATTGACGGCTCGTGGAAGTATCGCAATGCATGTCTCGAGACCCGGATCGCCTTACCGACGATGAGCTGTTGCGGATCTCGCGGTCGGGGGATGAGCCCTACGCGGTCTTCTACCGGCGCCACGAGCGTCTTGTGGTGGGGTGGCTCATGCGTCAGACGGGCCGCCCGGAGGTTGCCGCGGACCTGGCGGCCGAGGTGTTCGCCGCGGCGTACATTGCAGCTCCACGATTCCGGGCGGGGCCTGAGCCAGCCGCCGCGTGGCTTCTCGGGATCGCCCGTAACAAGCTACTTCGGAGCTTGCGACGTGAACGTACGGAGGCCTCGGCTCGCCGCCGGCTCGCGATCGTGCCGTTGGAGGTCGACGACGAGACGCTCAGAGCGATCGAGCTCATCGATGGCTCCGAGCTGATCGCGCTCCTGGACGGGCTGCCCGCGGAGCAACGTGAGGCTGTCCAGGCGAGAGTGTTCGAGGACATTGGGTATGGGGAGCTCGCAGCACGGCTCAACGTGACTCAGCAGGTCGCCCGAAAGCGCGTGAGCCGTGGGCTGCAGTCATTGCGCAAGCTCGCACAACACGAAGGAGTGAACCCATGAGCACTATGCCCCCGGTCGAAACTGCGCTGTTGGAGGCCATCCGCCGCGATCAGCAACGCGCCCGAAACTTCCGGGGGTCAGCGAGGCGCGCAGCCCTGGTCCTCGCGATCATCGCGTGCGTGGGTTCTGGTGTTGCCGCCGCCGCGCAACTCTGGCCGAACGTCCGTAGCGCCCTACGCCACGGCGGATCACCGCCCGCGCCAGGGACGTCGATCCCGACGCTCGGCGCACGAGCGATGACCTCGCTCTTGCGATTCCGCGGACAGGTCGTCGTCGTGTCGTTTTGGGCCGCGTGGTGCGCGCCGTGCGTCGAGCAGGCGCCGGCTCTCGCTGCGATCAACCGAGAGATGCATGAGGCACATACCGGCACCGTGGTCCTCGTCTCGACGTACGACACCGAAGGCCAAGCGACCGCCACTCTCAAACACGAGTACCTCAATGTCCCGGTGGTCACCGCAAACCCGCTCGAACCCAACGGCCGCGCGTTCCTCCATGCATTCCTCGGCGAAAAGTCCCCCGTTCCCGTCACGTTCGTGATCGATCGTTCCGGACGAGTCGTGGGATACACCGAAGGCCGTGCAAGCACGAGGACACTTCGACTCCTACTCAGCCGCGCCCAGCATCGGCTTTGACGGCGCGCCGGTTATGCCGGGCACTTGCTTTCGTGCGGAAGCACTCGTGTGGTGCGCTTTGCCGACCTCGGCCGCCGCGGGCTCACGACTCCGGCCTGTCGTGGGCAGTAGCTCATGAGCACCACCCGACCGACTGGAAAGATGCCCGCTTCGCACGAACTCACGTCAGCGTCGTGAGTCCTGGGGAGGCCGAGTTCGGCACCGCCGAGTTCTGGGCGGGCGACAGGCTCGTTGGCTTCACGCGGCTCGAGGACGGCGAGCTGGTTCTCAGGATCGAGCCCCGGAGCGATGGCGGCGCGGTCGTTGTCAGCGCACACAGCCTGGCCGAGGCGCTAGCGCACGCGAAGCAGCTCCTCGAATCCTCGTGATCCGCACTACCCTCCGACCTTGCTGGGTGAGTCGCTGCTCGGACCAGATCTGGACCAGTGCCCACGCCTCCCTGGCCTTGAGACGCGTGACGTGGACAGCCCAAGCCTCTGAGGTATAAGGCACCGCTATGGAATCAATTCACAAGGGAGGTCAGCATGAGCACCCCCGACCAGGAGCTGGTCTTGACCCACTTCATCGTCTCCGATGATGTAGAGCGTTCCCGCCGCTTTTACACCGACGTGCTCGGCGGCACGGTGGCCCGCTCGGGAGAGCCGACCAACGTCGCGCTTGCCAACAGCTGGATCGTCATCAATCGGGGCGGAGGCCCGACCGACGACAAGCCCGCGGTCACCCTGGAGACGCCACGCGACCTTGACCGGGTCAGCAGCTTCCTCAATATCCGGGTCAAGGACATCGAGACCGTGTACGCCGAATGGAGCGCCCGTGGTGCTCAATTCCTGACGCCGCCGAAGCAGCACCAGTACGAGATCCGTTGCTACATCCGCGACCCCGACGGTTATTTGATCGAGGTGGGGCAGACCACGGACCCAGAGGGGGACTGGACGCCCCCTCAGTGGCTGTCAAATACGCTTGCCGAGGAATCCGAGTGAAACGCCGCGATCACCGGCGAAAGCCCTCGTATCTACGATGGCCAGCCCTCCGGCCACCGAGATCCCGGGCTGCCATTGCCGTAGCGCGTTATCGCAAACTCCGGTCCGGCTGCTAGCACGTGACACTGTCGCTACGAGTTACCTGCGAGCGTCCGCCGAGCTTCGCCCCGGACGCCCGGTCCGGACGAGGGAGGGGATGAGGCCAACGCCGTGATGACGACTGCTTCATCCGGTGCAAGCGAGCGTCTGCCGAGCGAACGCCGGCACATACCACGGTTGGTCGCTTGGAAGTCCCACACAAGCAGCACCCGTGGAGCCCGGCGTTTCCGCCGGTCTCGTCATTGGCCCTCGAAGGCGTCAGGCTCGACGCGGCGCGCTAACCGAATCGGTGCCGGCTATACACGCCCGACAAATGGTATCCGACACGCATTCCTGGCGTTAGCGGATGACGAACACGCCCTCGAGGTCTTCCCAGCCGGGCGTCCACTGGCCGTACCAAGCCTTGTGGAACATGTGATTGTTGGTGCCGATCGCGAAGATGTCGAGGCGGTTTGCACCCCAGGAGACAGCGGTGATTGGGGCGGAATTGGGCATCCGGGCTGTCGCGCAGCGCGCAAACGGGACTGTTGTGTCGCTCTCGGAACGAGTACTCGTGTGCGCTCATGTCATTTTGGTCTTGGGGCGAGCTTATGTGGACCGCCGGGCGGGCTCCAGCGTCACGACACGGGAACTGAAGCCGCGGCCCGTAAGCGTCACGTCGAGCGGCACGTTGCCGAGGTGCGACAGCAGCGCCCGGTTCTGCGGGGAGAGGGCCGCGCGGACAGCGGTGCTATAGCCAGGTGCGATCGCGAAGCCGACGGAGGTGAGCCGCACGGTGCGGGTGCGGTCGTACAACACGCTCCGTGTGTCGCCGCGTCGCACGACCAGCTTTTCTCGCAGCCTGATCGTCGCCTCGACGCCGCCCGTGCAGACTCCCCCTTCGTCGTCGCAGCTGAGCACGAGTGAGATGCCATTTCTGGCCAGGGTGAGCGACCGGCTGCTGGCGACGCCGGGTAGCGTGGGCGCGGCGACGGTGTCGGCCGGCAGGAATGCAGAGACGGGCGGGGCGCTAGCGAGCGCCTGCGCCCAGTCTCTCACCCACGCGGAGATCGCGTCGACGCGCGTAAATACTGACGGGCTGGTGGTGGCGCATTCGCCATACACATGGTCGGCGACACCGATCTGAACCATGCCTCCAACCGCCGATGGTTCCGGTAGGAGCAACGGGCCGCCGCTGTCTCCCTCGCACGCGCCCGTTTGATGGCTGGGTGTATCCATCACGCAGATCTGGCTCGCCGGACTGAACGGAGGCGCTTGGTGTTCGCAGCGTTCCGGGTGCTGTACGACCGTCGGCGCCCACTGCAAGCGTTCGCCCAGGGCCTCCTGGTTGTAATACGTCCGACCCCATCCGGCCAGGAGCGCCTGCGTGCGGCCACGCGGGCTCGCTGCGAGCGTGACCACCGGCGCACTGGTTGGGGTGGATAGCTGCAGCAGCGCGACATCGCCAACGTCGGTGCGACGATCAAAGCAGGAACAGACAATCACTCTGGTGACGCCCGACACCTGCCCTTCCGTTTTCGGTGCGTCCCAGTCCACGTTGCCGGTCACGACCTCATAGCCCGAGGCTTCGTTGAGGACCCCGGTCTGCATGTCCTCGGCGCAATGCCCTGCCGTCAAAACCAGGTTCGGTGCCACTACCGTCCCGGAGCACTGCCCTGCATCATTGCCGCGAACATCGAGGACGTAAGCCATCCACGGGAACGTGCCGGGTTTCGCGGTCTGCCCGCCGACCACCGCTATGTGAGCGCCGGCGTGCCATAGGACACGGTGCATCCTTTGCCTCGCGCTGGCGGCCGACGGGACTGCGACAGTAGTCGCCACAACGACGACGAGAACGCCCCAGCGCGCCGCGCGCCACATGGTTGCCACGGGGGAGCGTTCAGACAACTCGCCAGGGTCCCCGACGCGCATCCCGTGGAGGAAAAGCGCCGGTCTACGATCGCCCCGCCAACGCCGGCTCTCAGAACACTCGTGCCGGCCCAGATGCGCGTTGATCATGCGACCGAGCGCCCGAGATCGTTGGCGACCGCTCGAACCACCAAAATCACCCAACCAATATCGGCACGAACCGTCAACGGTTGAACTTCAACCGCAAAGCTGGCTGACGCGCTCGCGCAACTGCTCGGCGAAAGCGAGCGTGTCGGTATACGCGCGCATCGAGCGGACAGCTTCCCCGTGCCACATGCCGATGACCCCATAGCCGGCTGCCCTGCAGGCCCGCTTGCACCCCATCCGTCGTCTGCCCTAGCGTTCGCGAACACATGTTCGACGAGCCCGCGGTGCCTTCCTGGCTGGATCAGCTGAACCCGCAGCAGCGCAGCGCCGCGACGCACCCGGGCGGGCCGCTGTTGATCCTCGCGGGTGCAGGCTCGGGCAAGACGACCACGCTGTGCTCGCGCGTGGCCTGGCTGTTGTCACAGGGTGTGCCCGCGGAGCGCATACTGCTGTTGACCTTCACGCGACGCGCCGCGCGAGAGATGGTCGAGCGGGCGCAGGTGTTGGCCGAGCGCGCGGTGGCGGGCGGCGGGCGCGTGGTCGGCGGGACCTTCCACTCGGTTGCGCACCGGATGGTGCGTGTGCATGCCTCTGCGCTCGGTCTTGCCCCGGGCTTCGGCGTGCTCGACGCGGGCGATGCAGCCGACCTGCTCGACATCCTGCGCGAGCAGCTGGGCCATGCGGACCATGGCAGGCGCTTTCCGCGCGCGCACACGCTGCGTGACATCTACTCGCGCACGGTCAACGCCCAGCTGCCGCTCGCGCAGGTACTGGCCACGGCATTTCCGTGGTGTGAAGGCCACCGCGAGCGGCTCGCTGAGATCTTCCGCGCCTACGACGCGCGCAAGCGCTCGCTGGGCGTGCTGGACCTCGATGACCTGCTGCTGTACTGGCGCGCGCTCGCGGCCGACGAGCTGATCGGGGCGCGCATGTCTGACGCCTTCGACCACGTGCTAGTTGACGAGTACCAGGACGTCAACGGCCTGCAGGTGGACATCGTCAGGAGCCTGCGCCGCACGCGCCGCGATGTGACGGTGGTGGGCGACGACTTCCAGGCGATCTACGGCTTTCGTGCTGCAAGCGCCCAGCACATTCTCGATTTCCCCAAGCAGTTTCCCGACGCGCACACGCTGACGCTGGAGCAGAACTACCGCTCGAGCGCGCCGATACTCGCGGTCGCAAACGCGGTCTCCGAGCAGGGTCGGCTGGGGTTTGCCAAGCGCCTGTGGAGCGCACGAGACGGTGGGCGCCCGCCCGAGCTCGTGTTCCCGCGCGACGAAGCCGCACAAGCCGGCGAGGTCTGTGCGCGCGTGCTGGCGGCGCGCGAGGAGGGGATGGACCTGCGTGCGCAGGCGGTGCTGTTTCGCACCGGCCACGACTCCGATCTGCTCGAGCTCGAGCTGACGCGCCGACAGATCCCGTTCGTCAAGTACGGCGGCCTGCGCTATCTCGACGCGGCGCACGTCAAGGACCTGATCGCCCTGCTGCGCCTGCTCGACAACCCGGCCGACGAGCTCAGCTGGTTTCGCCTGCTGCGCCTGCTCGACGGTGTCGGCCCGACCCGCGCCCGGCGCGTGCTCGATGCGCTGCGACCGAGTGACGGCGCGGCGCCCGAGCTGGCGCGTTGGCCGTCGGCCGTCGCGCACGTGCCTGAGCACTCGCGCGAGCACGCAGCCGCGCTGGTCGCGGCGTTGGAGGGCGAGCAGGCCGCCCCGCAGCAGGGCGCGGGCGCGGCGGTGCAGCGGCTGGCCGGCGCACTCGAGCCGCTGATCCGCCTTCGCTACGCCGACGGTGCTGCGCGCGTGGCCGACCTCGATCACCTGGCCGCAGCAGCCGGCCAAGCGCAGGACGTCCGTCACTTCGTCTCAGAGCTCGTCCTCGACCCGCCCGCGTCGAGCGCCGATCTGGCCGGCCCGCCGCATCTCGACGAGGACTACCTCGTGCTCAGCACCGTGCACTCGGCCAAGGGCCTGGAGTGGGAGGCGGTGCATCTGATCGGCGCCTATGACGGCAACTTCCCGGCCGACATGAGCGCGGGCAGCGAGGAGGGAGTGGCCGAGGAGCGGCGACTGTTCTACGTCGCGCTCACGAGGGCGCGTCGCAGCCTGCACGTGTATGTCCCGTCGCGCTACTACCACCGCCCGCACGGCAGCGACGACGCTCATGGCTACGGCAAGGCGTCGCGATTTCTGACGCAGACGGTGCAGAGCCTATGTGTCGTCTCCCATCTGCCCGTCGACCCGGCGGGGGCCGGGAGCACCTTGGGCCAGGATGAGCAGCCGGGTGCTAGCGGGCGGATAGCGGTCTCGGTGGACGCTCTGTTCGGCTGAGCTCCAGTGCGCGATCTCCAGGCGGCCGCGGCCTTGCACGACATTCGCATCCCTTAGCTCGCGCGAGACAGCGCGAACGGGCTTCCCTCGGAGTCCTTGCAGATCGCCCATCGCTCCCCCGGGTGGACAACGCTGCCCCCGAGCGCCGCTACCCGCTCCAGCGCCTCGGCGATGTCGGTTACGGCGAAGTAGGGCAGCGAAAACGAATCCCCTGGGCCACGCCCGCGAGCGTGGACGCCAACCGCTGGCGCTCCCGAGTGCGTCTGCCAGCCCTCGCCCTCGGAGTCCTCGCGAGCCTCCAGTTCCACGCCGAGAAGCTCAGTCCAGAAGCGCCGGGCGCGCTCGGGGTCGTCGGCGGGGAACTCGACCAAGGACAGTGAAGAGACCAGCACCACTCGCACACTAGCGGTGCTGTGCAAACAGCGCGAGCGCGTAGCGCCCGGCGGGGTGAGCGCGTGCACGCTCGACGAGCGCTGCTGTGCGGGGCGACAGGACGGCGGGTTGTGGCAGGGGCACGCCATACTCAGGTGGCATCACAACCGACGCTGACAGCGCCGCGAAAGTTAGGTCGGCCGCGCCGAAGCGCTCACCGCACAGGTACGACCGACCGTCCGCGAGCAGCCCTGCCACGTAGTCGAGCTCGCGCCAGACCGCTGCCTCGTCCTCGCTCTCGATCCCCGGACGGATATCCAGCGCGCGCCCCAAAAAGCGAACGACCAACGGCCATCCGTAGCGGATCGCGCGGTCCTCCCATGCGGGCACGCCCTCGTCGTTGAACTGCAAGACGAGCTTGCGCTGGGCGAGCATGTGGATATACATCAGCCGCCGCCCTCGCGGCCCGAGCTCCTCATCGAAACGCCTGCACAGACGCTCGACGTCACGGCGTGCGTCGGGCTCTACAGGAAACAGCCGGTGCTCGGATGGCGTGTGCCCGTCGACCCAGGCGAGTATCTCCTGTGACTCGCCGATCGCACCGTCGGGCGTCACCAGCACGGGGACCGTGGTCCCACCGCCCGCGCGCCTTGCGGCGAGCCGATGGATGCCCTGCACGTGGCGCTCCTCGCGATAGTCAATTCCCGCCCGCTCCAGAGCCCAGCGCGCCTTTTCGCAGTAGTGACTGATCGGGATCGTGATGAGCCGCAGCACTGCGGGGAGTATGCCTTCGCTGTGCGTCATGGTCGGCTGGCGGCTTTGCCAGCCGCGGTGAGCGCGCGCAGCGACCGCTCAAGACGCCCCTGGTGAGCACCGATACCAAATGTGCAGGTCTCTTGGCTGATGGTCCCCGACGTCGACATCTACAACCTCAAGCGCGGTTTCGAGCGGGCGAACGAGCTGCTCGACCTCGGGCGCGCGAGCACAGGTCTCTCCTTCCTGCACCACGCGCGCCGCGTGCTGATGCCGCTGCCGGTGATCGATCGGCGCCAGCCCGTGCCGACCGATGTCCTCCCACCTCTGAGAGAGCGACCGATCGGGGCGCTCGAGGGCAAGCGGGTTGGCGTCATCGCATCCGGTGGTGGCGGCGGGTGCGTCGCGATGGTCGGGGTCGCGCGTGCCTTCGAAGAGGCGGGGATCCGCCCGGCGCTGTACTCGTCCTGCTCGGGCAGCACGATCTGGGGCGCGATGTGGGCGGCCGGGATGAGCGCTCAGGAGATGGCCGACTTCTCCCTGTCGTGGCGAGCCGAGGACTACCTCGACATCCAGTGGAGGCGGATACCCCGCTACGCGCTTAGCGCAATGAAAGGGTTCACGGGATTGATGAAGGGCCAGGCGCTCGAACATCTGTTCAACGAACGGCTGTGGAGCATGCACGTCGGCGACACCGGCTTCCCGATTACCTCGAACGCCTACAACATGGATCTCGGTCGTGTGGAGTACTTCGGCAGCGAGCACACGCCCGAGCTGACGATCGGCGAGCTCGTGCGCATAGCGGTTGCGCTTCCGATGTTCATCGAGTCGGTGTCGGTAGGCGGCCACCTGTACGTGGATGGCGGGGTCATCGAGTTGTTCCCGGCCCAGCCGATCCTCGAGGACGGCAGTTTCGACCACGTCTTCGGCTTGAACTTCATGCTGCCGCGGCGCTTTGAGGCGCAGGACATCACCGGCTGGGCCGAGCGCCCCGGGGGCTTCATGCAGGCCAGCCGCCAGCTGCAGCAGGGCAACCACCTCGAGCTGGCAAGGCGAGCGCGGCGCGAGCTGGGTGAGCGTTTCACCCTTATCGACCCGATCGACCCGTCGCTGCTGCGCGGCGTGTCCTTCTATGACCTGTTCATCGACCGCCGCCAGTGGCCCGCGCTGATCCGTCAAGGCCACACGGCGGCCACACACGCGCTGGACGCGCTGCGTGCGTCAGCGCCCCGCAGGAGTCGGTTGGCACAGCATGCGCGGTCGCAGGCGGCTTGAGCCAGAGCGATCGCTGTTGTCGGTCGTCGTGTCCAGGGTGATCACGCGGTGATTACGCGGTCCTGAGCGCTTCGGTGGGTGAGAGGCGGGCGGCGCGTAGTGCGGGGAGCAGGCCGGCGACCGCGCCGATCAGGAGCGCCGCGCCGAGCCCGCCTGCCCAGGCGAGGGTGGGGATGACGATCGCCCAGCCCTTGGTGGAGGCGTAGATCGCTGTAGCGAGCACCCCGCTGGCGACACCGACGGCGCCGCCGCCGAGCGCGAGCAGAATCGCCTCGCACAGGAACTGGGTGCGGATCTGTCCTTTGGTCGCGCCGAGCGCGCGGCGCAGCCCGATCTCTGAGCGGCGTTCCAGCACGGAGATGACCATGATGTTCGCCACGCCCACGGCGCCCACAAGCAGCGCCACCACGCCGAGCCCGAGGAACAGGCCGTTGAAGGCGCCTTGGGCGTCGGCGCGCGCCGTGAGCGCGGCCGAGGGCTGGCTGACATTGACTTCGTTGGGCGCTTCGGGGTTCGCGGTGGCGGCGAGCACCGACTGGACGGCCGCGACCTGGCTGTTCTGGGCGCGCAGGTAGACGGTGTTGGGGTGCCCGTTGAACTGCATGAAGCGTTCCGCGGCCTTGAAGCCGACGAGCACCGAGCTTTCGATTTCGGGTACGAGCACCGATGGGCCAAGGATCCCGACGAGGTAGAGCCACATCCCGTCGGCCCAGATCCGCTCGCCAGGGTAGATGTGGTCGACCCCGAGTCGCTGGGCAGCCGCGGGGCCGAGCACCGCGGCTGGCTCGTGCGCGGTGGCGGCGTTCAGGTAGCGTCCCTGCACGATGTCGATGCCCAACGTGTGCAGCAGGCCGAGGCTCGCCGCCTGGATGCTCAAGGCGTTGGTTTCGACGCTGGGGATCAGCGGAGAGCGGTAGACCTCGCCCTTGACCTTCCCCGTCTCGGCGACGGTTTCGACCGGGTCGATACGGGCGATCATCGCGGGCGCCACAAGTGGCAGCTCTGCTGTCTTGCCGGCAAAGCTCTGGCCGTTGGTGACCGTCAGCAGGTTCGTCCCGAGACGTTCGATCTCCGACAGCAACCCGGCTTGGCTCGACGAGGACAGGCCGAGCACAGCCACGATCGCGGCGACGCCGATTGCGATCCCCAGCGCGGAGAGTCCCGCACGCATGCGCCTCGTGCGAAGCCCGACGCTCGCGACGCGCGCGAGATCGGAAGGACGCAGCTTCTGCGGCGCCAAGCTCACAAGATCGGGAGCAAGGCTCCCGGCTGCGGTCACAACGACCGCCCGGGTCCTTCGTTGACCAGCGCGAACGCCGCCGGTCTCGCGTGCTCGACCGATGCCTTGACGATGTAGCCGCCCTGCGTGTCATTGGCACTGAAGGGCGGCGCGACGGCGATCCCGCAGGCGTTGGTCTTGACCTTGACGGTGTAGGGGTGAGAGACGTGGGAGCGATGGTGGGGTCCGCGAGCATGGATCGTGAAGCGTCCGCTCGCGCCGGCAACAGGCGCTGAGAACGTGATGAGCGCGCCCGGGACGGGGTTCTTCTGCGCGTCGGTGACGGTGACTGCGAGGCGGATGGGGAAGGGCGTCCCCGCGGGGGTGGATTGCGTGGACCCGACCCCCGTGGTGAGCTTGGTGGGTTTGCCGGCGAGGTTTGCGAGCGAGAGGCTCACCGGTGTCGCCGCGTCGCTGCCAGATGCCCCAGAGTTTTCTTTACCCGACCCTCCCGCGGGTTCTTTGCCCGAGACGGCGGCCGTCGCGGTGAACGACCCGGCCGTGCTGTTGGCCGTGAACAGCGGCGAGCTCGCGAGACCGGCTGCGTCGGTCGTCGTGGTCGCCTGGGTGCCCCCGCCGGTGAAGCTCGCACCGGCGGTAACGCTCGTGCCGCACGCGCTCGCGGCGCTGGAGCCGAGCGTGAACGTGACTGTGGTGCCCGCGACCGGGTTGCCACCTGGGTCGAGCACCTCGACCTGCAATGGCTCCGGGTAGCGGCTCATGACGCTCGCGGATCTGCTCTGCGGCGCGATTGCGACGATGCTCGCGGGTATGCCCGTGGCTGTGTTGGTCAGTGAGAATGAGACCGTGCCGTATTGCGAGCTGGCGGTGACGGTGTAGCTGCCCGGCTCGGTGTTGGCGGTGAACGTCGGTGCGGCGACCGTGCCCGACGCGTCGGCGCCGACGACCGCGGTATTCGAGGCGCTGGTGGAGAACACCCCGCTGGCGCCACTGGCGGGTGCGCTGAACGTGACCGGGACCCCCGCGGCGGCGCTCGTGACAGGGCAGCCGTCGCTGTTGCTGAGCGCTACCTGCAAGCCGCTCGCAAAGGCCGTCTGCAGGATCGCCGTCTGCGGTGTGCCCGCGACGAGCGTCATCTGGTTGGGCGGATTGGACGACGGGCACCCCGATGTCCCGGTGGGTGACGTTCCGGTTCCGGTGGGCGATCCGCCGGTTTCCCCCGCGGCAGCGGCCGGACCACCCATGTGCGCGCCAGCGAAGATGCCCAGGCTCGCGGTCACGATCAGGCCGAGCCCCACCCGGCGAACACGGCGGGGCAGCCACGTCGTCCATGCCATCAGCGCTCTGCTCCTGCTTGGCTGGTGTCGTCCACGATGCGCCCGTCTAGCACCTGCACCTGTCGTGGCAGGCGGCCGGCAAGATCGTGATCGTGGGTGATCACGAGGATCGTCGCGCCATCGGCATTGAGCTCTTCAAGCAGCGCGAGGATCGCTTCACCAGACGCGCTGTCCAGGTTCCCCGTCGGCTCGTCGGCGAGCACGATCGCGGGGCGGCCAACCAGCGCACGGGCGATCGCGACACGCTGGCGCTCACCACCGGACAGCTTGCTCGGACGAAACTGCGCGCGATCGGCAAGCCCCACCCGGGCGAGCGTCTGCGCCGCCCGCTCACGGCGCTCAGACACAGCGACCCCGGCGTAGAGCAGGCCTTCGGCGACGTTCTCCAGGGCACTGGAGTGCTCGGCCAAGAAGAACTGCTGAAAGACAAACCCGATGCGCGTAGCACGCAACGCCGCGAGCTGACGATCAGAAAGCCCAGCCGCGTCAAGGCCCGTGATCGAAACGACCCCCGAGCTCGGGCGCTCCAGCGTGCCCATCACGTGCAGCAACGTCGTCTTACCCGAACCCGACGGGCCCACGATCGCCACCAGCTCACCCTCACCCACCACAAAGCTGACCTCCCGCAGCGCATACACCGGCGGCTCGACGCCATAGACCTTGCTCACCCCGTCAAGCTCCAGCACCACCGGCGGCTCGCCGCCGTCCGCGTAGGAGACGCCTGTCGGCTGCTCGCTCATCATGTCGCCGGCACCACCACGCGCTGACCGACAGACACACCCTGACCGCTCACCTGCACCAGCCCGTCCGCGTCGTCGAACAAGCCAAGGCTGACCGCCTCCAGACGATGCACGCCGCCTTCGACGACCTCCAGCGCATACCCGCCGCCGGCGAGCGCGAGCAGCGCATCGATCGGCACCGCGAGCGCGCCTTCGACGCTTTCGGTAGTGATCGACACGTTCACCGGCGCCTGGTCGAGGTGTCCCGTCGCCGCGGGATCTGTCGGTGTGGCATCGACTTCGATCGTCGGCGCGCTTTCTTCTTCACCGGGTTTACTCGACGGCGCTGTCGCGACACTCGAGACATAAGAGATTCGCCCCGGCGTGGTCTGATTGTCAGGCAGCGTGATCGTGACCCGATCACCCTTCTTGACACTCGCCTGCTGGGACGCATCAAGCGCGAGCTTGACCTGGCGAGCGGTTGAGGTGACACCCAGCACCGGACCGGGCATGACCGCCTGGCCGACCGTCGGCGTCACGCTCGTCACACGCACCGGCCCGGGCTCGAACACCACCGAACCGAGCAGCAGCTCACCGGTCACGGTCAACCCCTGTGCGGACTGAAATGCGCGTATCGCCGCGGCCGTCGCGGCGCTGAATGTATCGCCCGTGAGCCCCTGCCGATAACCGAGTGCATCGAGGTTGGAGTTCAGCTCGGCGACATCTGACCCCGCGGACATCCCCGCGATGAACGCGCGCGTGGGGAGCACCGAGCCATACAACAACACCGCCGACTGACCATCGATCTCATACAGACTCTGTCCGCGGGCGATCACCTGGCCCACCGACGGAAGCTTCGTGAACGTCGAGCTCTGCCCATACACCGCCGCCGACGACCGCGCCGTAGACAAACCCGCCTCAGCGCTCGCGAGCGCCTTCCCAGCCGAAGAGACCTGTGCCCGGTCGCCTGTGACCTTCGCGGCGGCGCCGGTCACGCTCTGCTGCGCCGAGGAGACCGCCTGCACGTCGCCCGCGCACAGCCCCGAGCCTTCGCCGCCTGCGCCTCCGCCGCCCGAGGGAGAGCCACTGGACGCGCCTTGCGCGGCGCCATCGCCGGCGCAATCGACCGCCTCCTTCGCGCGGGCAGCCGAGACGGTTGCCTGGTCACCGGCGAGCGCTTGGCTGTCGGCTGCCAGCGACGCTCTCGCCGTGCTCAGCATTGCTTGGGCGCTGGTGACCGACTGCTGCGCCTGTGACACCGCCGACGGCGCCGTCCCCGACGGCACGCGGATGCTCGACGAGCCCGCATAGCCAAGCGTCCCGCTCACCTGCGTCTGCGAAGACAGCGACCGGCGGGCCACCGCTACCAGCGAGGTCGCAGTCGCGTTATCGACGACACCGCCGCCGGACTTGGTCGAGCCACCAAAGGGATCGGTCACGATCAGGACGACGACAGCTGCGACGAGCACCAGCCCCGCTCCCGCGAGCACCCTTCGGCTTCGGTTCGTATGAATGCTGTGCGGCATGGTTTTCCTTCGGGGTCCGCTGCGGAGCTTGCGTCATCTCCCGGAGCGGTTCTACGCGATGGGTTGTTTCGTCCTTGTTTCGCTCTCCGCGGCGATGCGTCCCGGATCAACGGTCTATTGCCCCGCGGCGAAGCGGGCCACGGCGGCCTTGGTGAGGGCCCCGTGGGTGACGCCGACGCACGCGTCGGCGGCCTGCAGCACCGCCGGCTGATGCACGTTCACCCCCGCGCTCGCGAGCATCTGGTGGGTCAACTCGCCGCTGCTCGTTGGGTCGGGGAAGTTGGGGATGCCGTGCGTGCGTATACAGCCGGCAAAGGCGAGCAGGTCGCCGAGGCGCTGCGCGAGCTGGGCCCGGCTCGGCTGGCCGCCGTTCGGCTGCAGGCGCTGGCAGGCTGTTTGGGCCGCGAAGGCCTGGGCGTTGCTGACCGCTTTGAACGCCCTGATGGCGGCTTCCTTGGTGATCGCGCCGCTGCTGGTGGGGTCGGGAAAGCTCGGCACGCCGTGGGTGCGCATGCACTGCGCGTAGGCGAGCATCTTCTGCGAGGTGTTCGCGCTGCTTCCCGCGGAGGATGAGCCGCCGCCGCTCGCGGGCGAGCCGCCGGACGTGCTGGTCGAGAGGTGCGCGACACCCGGGCTCGACGAGCCGCCACCGCAGCCGGCGACAGCGAGGCCGGCAGCGAAGACCGCGCCTGCCGTTACTGCGGCGCGAGGCAATCGGCGTGGCCATCCGGGGCGTTCTCGGCCTTTCTGGCCGCTCCGGCGGCGGACCAGCCAGACGGTCACGGCGATCAGCAACGTCGACAGCGCGAGCAGCCAGCCACCCTCGATCCACTGGAACGTCCAGAAGCGGCCGGCCGGCTGATAGGTGGTCCACTGCGTGTAGCCGTGCTGGACGAGGTACTGCCACGAGCCGAGGGCCTTCGGGACCCCGCCCTTCCCGGCCAGCTGTGGTCCCCCCTGCTGGAGTACCTGGCTGAGCACCGACTGGCTGACCGGCTGGCCGCCCTTGGTCGTCCACCACTGGCTGATGATCAGTGCGGAACCGGGCACGTTCAGTTTGCTGGTGACCAGCGCCGTCAGGTAATGCGGGCGCAGGTATACACCGGCCGCGAGGGCGAGCCCGGCGTAGGCGGCCAGGGTGGCAACGATCGCGGGGACGACCCGGCGGATGAGCATGCCGGCCAGGCCGCCGATCGCGAAGGCGGCCAGCGTCCAGGCGGCGAACGCGACCCCGCGCAGATCGAACAGGCCACCGGCGAGCGGGGACGACTCGGTAGTAAGGGACATCGGGTTGCCCGCGAAGTACGGCTGGAAGTAAGGCTGGTAGTACCAGGAGAGCAGCACGCTGATGGCGGCGGCTGCGGCGGCCACGACGACCGCGAGCGCCACCAGCTTGGCGAGCGTCCAGCGCCACGGCCCGAAGCCCTGG
Organism: uncultured Solirubrobacteraceae bacterium; assembly: GCA_963734225.1. GTDB lineage: Bacteria > Actinomycetota > Thermoleophilia > Solirubrobacterales > Solirubrobacteraceae > Palsa-744. Next base: position 21,063 of record CAVTGI010000007.1, on the reverse strand, counting down.
GTCCAGACGTAGCGGAAGGTGCCGGTCTCCAGCTCACGGGCCAGCGCCGGCGCCCCGACGAACGCCCCGATCAGCGCGGGCACCGCCTGCAGGACGAAGCCGCTCGCCAGGAAGTGGCCCGTGCCGTTGAACCTGCTGATCAGCTCTTCGCAGGCGATTGAGCCTGCCGGGTGGCAGGCGGTCGCGGCGGTGTGGGCGTGGTGCAGCTGAACGCCGACAATCCACAGGCACAGCGCCAGCGCACCCAGCAGCGCGGCCATGCCGGCCAGCGCGAAGCGCTGCTGGCGCCAGGTGACCCAGGCCATCCGTCGCCACGGCACTGGCCGCAGGCTCGCGTGCTCATGCGGACGGGTGGGCGCGGCCAGCGCCCTCAGCGCGGTCATTTCGTCACCGCCGAGGGTTCGGCGTCCCGGCAGCGGGCCGGGCCGGGCAGCGCCGCGGCGCCGGGCTCGCGCAGGTAGGCAAGGGCGAGCTCCTCCATGCCCACCGGGTGCGCCTGCCAGCCCGGTGGGACCGGATCTTGCGCGCTGGCCCGGACTAGCAGGTGGGCCTGTGCCGCGGCGCGGCGGATGTGCACCACCGGCTGGTGCGCATATCTACCGGCCTGGGCGGCCGGGCCGGTCAGTATCCGGTGGCTGGCGAGCAGGTCGTCGATCTCGCCGGCCACCTGCACGCGGCCGCGCGACATCAGGATGAGGTAGTCGGCCACCCGCTCGAGCTCGGTGAGCACGTGCGAGGACAGCAGCATCGACACGCCGTCGTCCGCGACCGCCGTCATCGCCGTGGCCATGAAGTCGTGCCGCGCGAGCGGGTCGAGCTTTGCCATCGGCTCATCGAGCACGAGCAGCTGCGGCCGCCTGGCCAGCGCCAGGGTCAGCGCGAGCTGCGCCTGCTGGCCGCCTGACATCTTGCCTGCCATCTGCTTCAGCGGGATGCCGAGCTCCGCAAGCCGGGCCTCGGCAGATGCCTGGTCGAAGCGTCGGTTGAGGTTGCGCGTCAGGTGCAGCATGTCCGCGGCCGACAGGTTCTTGTACAGCGGCGTGTCCTGGGCGACGAACGCGATGCCGTCTAGCGCGGCGGGCGACCCGGGCTGCTGACCGCCGAGCACGGTGAGGTCGCCTGCGGACGGCGCCGCCAGGCCGACCGCCAGATTCAGCAGCGTGCTCTTGCCGGCGCCGTTGGGGCCTACCAGCGCGACCACGTGACCGGCGGGGATCGCGAGCGAGCACTCGCGCAGTGCCCAGGTGCCGCCGTAGCGCTTGCCCAGGCCGCTCGCCTCGAGCACATTCATGCGACGTCCTCCGTTGCGCCGCTCACCGCGCCGCCGCGGGTGCGTGACCCGCCGCGGCGCTCATAGAAATCCCGCAGCGCGCTGGCGAACAGCGCCACGATCCCGTCCTCGTCCAGGCCGGCCCCGTCCGCGGCGGTCAGCCAGCGCAGCAGCGAACGGTGCAGCGCAGTCAGCTCGGGCAGCGCGACCTGATTGAGCGTGGCTTGGATGAACGTGCCCTGGCCCGGTCGCCCGGCGGTCAGGCCCTTCGTCTCCAGCTCGCGGTAGGCCTTCAGCACCGTGTTCGGGTTGATCGCCAGCGAGGCGACGACGTCCCGGACCTTGGGAAGCTGGTCGCCGGGCTCGAGGTAGCCCAGCCGCAGCGCGTGCTCGACCTGGTGCACAAGCTGCAGGTAGGTCGGCACGCCCGAAGCGGTGTCGAGCCGGAACTCGATCGGCCATGCCGATCCGTGTGCGGCCGCGAGGCCCTCACGCCCACTTGAGGTTGGCGCCGGGTCGTCAGCCGAAGCCCCCGCCGGGCCGAAGACTTTATCTATTGTCATACGACAGGATTACAGCACCTGGCGGGGGTCGCCGTCAAGCCTCCCGGCGGCTCACCGCAGCTTGCACGCCGCCGCCGCCCGCTCGAACGCCGGCGAGCGCGTGTCGATCGACTTTGGGATCGCGAGGAAGTACCCGCCGCCGCCGAGCATCGCGCTGTTGCCGGCCGAGCTCGACGGAGGAGAGGTGCTCGGATCGGGGAAGCCCGAGATCCCGTGCTTGCGCATACATGCGGACACGCCCAGCATCCGTGCCTGCGCCTGCGGGGACGAGGCTTCGGGGCCCGGGGGGCCCTTCGGCAGCAGGCGCTGGCAAGCGTGCGCGGCCGACTGGAACGCGGGCGACAGCAGGGTGCTCGCCGAGCCCATCCGGACTGCGTGGCCACTGACCTTCGGGTCGGGGAAGTTGGGCACCCCGTGCGAGCGGATGCACCTGGCGAACGCGACCCCCGATTCGACGGCGTCCGCCGCGGACGCCGAGCTGCTCGCGCCGCCCGTCGGGCTTGGAGAGCTTCCCCCGCATCCTGTCACGAGCACCCCGCTCAGTAGTGCCGCGGCGGTGAGCAGCCGGACTCGCGGAGGGGGCAGCCTCTTGGTATGGACGCTGTACGCCATCAGTGGTTGTGCAGCGGGAACGCGCACGCGCCCGCCGCCCGCGTGAATGTCGGCGACTGCTGGTCGATTGTGCTGGGGAAGATAAGGATCACTCCTTCGATATTGCTGATCACGCCGGCGCCGGAGCCGAACGGGTTGGACGGGACCGAGGTCCGAGGATCGGGAAAGTCGTAGATGCCGTGCCCACGCATGCACCGCGCGATGCTCAGAAACCTCGCCAGCGTCTGTGGGGAGGGGTTCGTCGTCGAGCCGGGGCCAGGGGGGCCTCCACCCGGCATAAGCTTGCGGCACTTCGCCTGCGCCGCCTTGAACGCGGGCGATGAGGGATTCATTTCGGCACTCGCGTGGAAGGCGAAGCCTCCGCTGCCGTTGGGGTCTGGGAAGTTGGGCAGGCCGTTAGAGCGCATGCACTTGGCGAAGGCGATCAGCGCCTGCTGAGGGTTCGCCGCGCCTTCAGACGAAGAACCGCTGCTTTCAGAGCTCACCGATGTGGCGCTTTTTGCGGTGGAGATGTGGGCGACGGTGGGGCTCGACGACCCCCCGCATCCAGCGAGCGCCAGCGTGACGCTCAGGAGGACTGCGGCGGCGAGAGGGTGCGCTCGTGGCGGGGTGAGCCTGTTGGTGTGGATCCTGTGTGGCATCTGGTCTCCTTCGGGGGTTTGCGTCCTCCTCCCGGACCGGTTCTACGCGGTGGGCTGTTTCAGCCGTGTTTCGCTGAGCAGGCAGCGGTCTTGCTTGCCGGAGCGAGCGAAACAGCCTTGAAACACCGCGGCGCTACGTTTGATCACGACAAGGAGCTGCAGATGCGTGTGCTTGTGATCGAGGACGACGAGGAGCTGGCCGCAACGGTCGCCGCCGGCCTGCGCCACGCGCAGATGGCTGTTGATGTCGCGCTCGACGGCCAAGCTGGTTTGACGCGAGCGCTGGTCAATGACTACGACGTGGTCGTGCTCGACCGCGACCTTCCCGGCCTGCACGGCGATGAGGTGTGCGCCAAGCTGGTCGCCGCCGGCGGGCGCAGCCGGGTGCTGATGCTTACCGGCGCGACGGCGAACGACGATCTCGTCGACGGGCTTGGGCTCGGCGCGGACGACTACCTGGGAAAGCCGTTTGACTTCCCCGTGTTGGTGGCGCGCATCGGCGCCCTGGCCCGCCGCGCGCAGCCGAGCATCCCGCCGCTGCTGGAGTACGGCGGCGTGGTGCTCGACGCGGCCAAGCGCTGCGCGCAGCGCTCTGGCCGTGATCTCGAGCTGACACCCAAGGAGTTCGGGGCGCTGGAGCTGCTGCTCGCCGCCCAGGGCAGGGTCGTCTCGGCCGAGGAGCTGCTCGAACGCGTGTGGGACGAGAACGCCGATCCGTTCACGGGCGCCGTGAGGATCACCATGAGCCGGCTGCGCGCCAAGCTCGGTGATCCCCCCGTGATCGAGACCGTCGCAAAGGCCGGCTATCGCATCGGAGGTATTTGATGGACATCGCGCACCGTCGGCTCGCACCACCCTCTTGGCTGCGATTGCCTCGCCGCACGGCCCGGCTGCGGCTCACCGCTCTCTACGGTGGCCTCTTCCTCCTGTCTGGCGTCGCGTTGGTCGCCATCACCTACGTCCTCTTCGAGCGGGCGACCGAATACAGAACGCCGCATCTGCCGACGATCCCTCACACTCCCGCCATCCAGCGTCTCGGGCTTGCGGTTGCGCCTGGACAGCCTCTGCCTCAGGGCCATTCGGTCCAGCTGCTCAAGCCTCAGGGCCAATCGGTCCAGCTTCTCAAGCATCCGCCTCCGCTGGCCCAGGCTGGGTACGATCTGGGACAGGCTCAGCAGGAGCTGATACAGGCTCGGCCTCGGCTGATAGTGGGTGTGCCGGCCCAGCTGGCACGGATACAGCGTCAGGTGACACAGGCTCAGCATCAGCTGGCACAGGGCCAGCGTCAGCTGGCAGACGCTGTACATCAGGTCGCACAGGTAGGGCCCGTCCAAGCCGCACAGCGCGCTGCCGACTCACACCAGCTGCTGGTCAACTCGGCGATCGCCCTGGCGATCGTGGCCGTACTCGCCCTCCTCACCGGCTGGCTCGTTGCCGGGCGGATGCTGCGACCTATCCGGACCATCACCCGCACGGCCCGGAGGATCTCCTCCACCAGCCTGCACGAGCGCCTGGCGCTCGACGGGCCGCAGGACGAGCTCAAGGAACTCGGGGATACCCTCGATGACCTGTTTGGGCGGCTGGACGCTGCCTTTGAAGCGCAACGCCAGTTCGTCGCCAACGCCTCGCACGAGTTGCGCACGCCGCTGACCCGCCAGCGAGCGCTGATCCAGGTCGCGCTCGCCGATCCGGACGCGAACTTCACCTCGTTGCACAGCGCGCACGAGCGTGTGCTCGCCTCAGAGCTTCAGCTGGAGCAGATGATCGATGGACTGCTGACGCTCACACGCGGCCAAGCGGGATTGGAGGGCCGCGAGCGCCTCGACCTCGCGTCCCTCACCTCCAACGCCCTGCTCGCGCGTGAGTCAGAGGCCGCAGGCTGCGACCTCGACGTTCGCGCAACGCTGGCCTGCGCGCCGGCCGTGGGCGATCTGCGGCTGGTGGAGCGCCTGATCGCCAACCTGATCGACAACGCCATCCGCCACAACATTCCCCGGGGACACGTCGAGATCACGACCGGCACCTGTCACGAGTGCGCGTTCCTGGCGGTCGCAAACAGCGGTCCGGCGATTCCCCCCAAGGAGGTGCTCCGCCTGCTGCAACCGTTCCAACGCCTTCATGGAACCCGCACCGACCACGCCAGTGGGAATGGGCTCGGCCTGGCGATCATCGACGCGATCGCAACGGCGCACGGAGCGACGCTCAGCGTGCACTCACAGGATGCAGGCGGACTCCGCGTGACCGTTCGCTTCCCAAATCCGAGCTAACGCTCGCGCGGAGCGAATGGCCCGCCGTCTGGCATGATCGTTGCATGGCCAAAGAGAAAACCGAGACACTCCAGACCGGACCTGTAGAGAAGATCAAATGGCTCGACGACGTGGCCGACCACGACTACGATGCCGCCGAGGCCTACTTGTCACTCAAGTTCGACAAGGAAGCGGTGCACAAGAGGGTCAAACGGCTACGTCACGCGTCGCTGACAACGCGCCGCGCGAACGACATCTTGCGTGCCGCCGGACTGACCGCTGCGCCGTTGGACGATCCGGGTGTAATGAAAGACCTGATCAAGGTCATCGAGGGCAAGCATCTCAGCCCCGTGCTCGTGGTCAGCGCCGAGGCCGGCGCTGACATTGCCGACGGCTATCACCGTGTGTCGCTCGTGTATCGCATCGACCCCTACGGAGAAGTCCCTCTCAAGCTCGCCTGATCAGCATCTGCGGGCTTGCCCGCTTCCAGCGCGCCGGAACCAGCGCGGCGGGAGGTCGGGTCTCCACCTGCTCCGCGCAGGAGATATGCGCTGCCGACTGCGATCAGCGCGCCGGCGATCGGACCGACGACGTACACCCAATAGCTGCTGAAGTCTCCGCTCACCAGGGCCGGACCGAAGGAGCGCGCAGGGTTCATCGAGGTGCCGCTCACGGGCGCCGACCACAGACCCGCGAGCGCGATGTACCCGCCGACGCCGAGCGCGGCGATCGCGCCGACGTTCTGGGCAGCAGAGGCGGTCCCCAAGATCACGCTGACCAACGTCCCGGTGAGGGCAACCTCCATCAGCAGCGCCTGCCAGTTTGCGTAGCCGGGGCCTGGCAGCGTGGCTCCGAGATGCTCGACGTTGCCAAACACCGCGTAGAGAAACAGACAGGCCAGGGTTGCACCGATCAGCTGGATGACGACGTACCCCGGAATGCGCTTCCACGGGAAGTCTCCGCGCAGGGCAAACGCGATCGATACGACAGGGTTCAGGTGCGCGCCTGAGACGGCACCCATGAAGAGAATGATCGCCATGACCATCAGCCCTGGCGCAACCACGGCTGCGGCCAGGCTGATCTGGCCCTTGCCGTGAAGGAGCCCGCCACCGGCGGCGACGAGCACCAGCATGAATGTGCCGAGCAGCTCGGAGAAGAGTCTTCGCCACTCCAAGCGCGGGTCGTCGAACTCAGCCCTGGAGCCGAACTCGAGCGCCAGCAAGTGTCGCGTCCGCGGACCGAGCTGTACGGGGGCGGCCTCCCACTGCATGTGCTCATCGGGCATCGCCGCAACCTAACACGGCTTTCGGGGCCGTTGCCTTCCTGCGTGTGATCTGACCCGGGTGGTCGTGGACGAGAATACGATCTCATCGGGTTCGGCCAGTGTCCAGCATCCCGAATCCTTTGATATGGTGCACCCGCACAACAGGAGCAGCCACGCACAGTACGGTCCTGGGGGAGTCGGTGATCGCCGATCTGCACTGCCACTATCCGATGCACCTGCTGGCGGACGACCGCCATCCGCGTGGTCGTACCGAAGGTTGGCTCGATCGGGTTCGCAATGATCTGCAGGCCGATATCGAGAGCCTGCTCGCACCGTTCCTGAACGACGCGAGCTGGAATGAGGGCTGGCGGGTGGATCTCGACAAGCTGCAGCAGGGCGGGGCACGTCTCGTCTGCTCGGTGCTCTATTGGCCGCCGGCGGAGTTTGACTTCGCAGTCAAATACGCCTCGCCTCCCTTGTCCGCGTATTACGGGGACGTCAAATATCAGCTGGAGTGCGTCGAGGAGGACCTACGCCGGCAGGACGCCGACGGAACGCGCCATGTCATCGCCCGCAAAGAGGCCGACCTGGACGACGAGCGGATGGTGTTCGTCCACTGCCTCGAGGGTGGCTTTCACCTCGGCCCCGACCTGGCTGCGATCGAGCAGGAGGTGTGCTGGCTGGCCGAACAGGGGGTCGCCTACATCACCCTCGCCCACCTCTTCTACCGCCAAGTGGCAAGCAACGCACCGGCGATCCCGATGCTCTCCGACGCCAATTACGAACGCCTCTTTCCCCAGGCCCCGGGCATCGGCTTGACCGAGCTCGGCAGGGCGGCGGTGAAGGCGATGCACAAGCACAAGGTGCTTATCGATGTCTCCCACATGCGCCAGGACGCGCTCGACGCCACGTTTACGCTGGTCGAGCAACTGGACGAGGAAGCCGGGACCGATCCCCTTGACTTTCCCGTGATCGCGACCCACGTGGGCATGCGCAACGCGGGGCCAGATCAGCAGGCCTACAACCTGAGCGACGAGACGGCCAAGCGCATCCAGGCACGTGGCGGGCTGATCGGCCTGATCACCGCCCAGCACCAGCTTGGTTCAACGCAAGATGCGGCCCAATCCCAGGCCGTGGTCAGCCGCCACCTCGCTGCGATCGGCCAACTGGGCAACGGTCATGACGCGACGGCGATCGGCAGCGACCTCGACGGCTATATCAAGCCCACCCTGGCAGGCATCTCCCAGGCGGGCGACCTGCGGGTGCTCGAACAGTGGATCCGCGAGGCTCAGCCGGCCGACGCTGAGAAGATCCTGTACGGCAACGCGCGCCGTGTCCTCGGACGGGTGTTCGCGGCGCGCGCGAGCGCTGACTGAGCCTGATGGAAGCGATCGCTCCCGCAGCCGACGGCTTCCACCACCCGGCGAGCGAGGAGGAGTTGGCGGCGCTGGTCAAGATGGCCTATAGCGAAGGGCGCCAGCTTCGCGTGCGGGGCGCGGTGCACTCGCTCTCGCACGTGGTCTACTGCGACCCCATCGGCGAGCTTCCCAATCGTGTCGGTTGGCAGGACGCGCCGCCGGGTGAAAACGTGAACGTGATGCTCGACCGCTACCGCGGCTGGCGCGTCAAGGACGAGGCTCGCAGGCTGGTCGAGGCCGATGCGGGAATTCATCTCGGCCATGATCCGACTGATCCGACGGGCACGGCCACACTCGAGACCAGCCTCCTGTGGCAGCTGTGGCAACAGCGTGGCTGGACCCTGTCAGACCTGGGCGGAATCACAAATCAGACCGTCAGCGGATTCACCGCCACAGGTTCCTCGGGAGGCTCGCTGCAGTTCTCGGTCAACGACAACCTTTGGGGCTTTCGTGTGATCGATGGGCGCGGACAGGTGCACGAGCTCTCGCGCGATGACCCCGACGCGGACCTGTTGGACGCGATGTCCCCGAACATGGGGCTGCTCGGAGTGGTGTCGACGATCACGTTCAAGTGCGAGGACACATTCAACATCTGCGGCCAGGAGGCGGTCACGAGCGTCGAGGGGTGCGCGGTCGACCTGTTTGGTCCCGGCGACGACACGCGTCCATCGCTCGAGCAGTTCCTGCGCGACGCGGAGTATGCGCGCGTGGAGTGGTGGCCGCAGCGGGGCGTGGAACGCGTGCTCGTGTGGCAGGCTCAGCGGATTCGCCCGCAGCTGGGGTTTCGACCCGCGACCTACAAGGAGTTCACGACCCACCCGGACACCGCGGAGACGTTCATCTCGATCCTGTACACGATCCTTGGCAACCTCCACGACCTTTCGCGGGCTCGCGCGCAGATCGAGCGAACCTTCTCGCGCGTGCAGGCGCTGCTCGAGCTTGTGCCCATGCTCGAGCGGCATGGGCGTCTTGGGGAGGCGCTGGCGAAGTTCATCAGCCATGGCGCCAAGCACGGCGTCGACGCTGCGATCGAGGTCCTCAAACCATTCGCCGGTGTGATCGAGCCCGAGATCCCCGAGATCTTCCCGAAGCTGCTCGGCATCTTCATCCCGCTCGACTCTGACAAGCCAGGCGTCGAAGCGGGCGAGCCGCAGTCGTTCCGCGACTACATGTGGCACGGGCTGCCGATGGACAACCAGGCAGACTACGAAATGCTGCCGACCGAGTTCACGGAGATGTGGGTGCCATTGGCGCGCACGCAGGAGGTGATGCAGCTCTTGCGCTCTTACTTCGCCGAACCGAGCGACGACCACGAGTCCTACAAGCGCACCGGCTTGTACGCATGGGAGCTGTATGCGGCGATGCCAACGCGGCTGTGGATGAACGCGTCGCACTCCGATGGCGCCGACGAGTGGCGAGACGGCGCCTTTCGCATCGATCCGTACTGGTTTGCGGCCAACCCCGGCGATCCAGCACAGACGTACTGGCCCCAGTTCTGGGAGCTGCTGCGCGATAACCAGATCCCGTTTCGCCTGCACTGGGGCAAGTATCAGCCTGTCAGCGAGCCCGGCAGCCGTGACTGGATCGACTACTTCAAGGACCGCTATCCCCGCTGGGAGGACTTCCTGGCGCTGCGCGAGGAGCGCGACCCGAACAACATCTTCCTGACCGACTACTGGCGCGACCGGTTCGGGTTGTGGGACGCGCCGCGTCCGTCGCGCATCCCCGCGAACGCGGGCACCTGAGCCAGGGGCCGCTCAGCGCCCATGTCTTCTGAGCCGGGCAAACCAGCGGAGCTCGATGCGGCAATGGGCAGCCAGGCGAGCGGAGCTCGACCGCAGCTGTCAGAGCTGCTGCAGGCCGGCGGACTTTCGCTTGCGCTGGTGGCATACGTGTATGCCATCGGTTGGCTTGTTACCTGCGTGCGCCTTGCCGCCGTGCGCCTGCCGATCGGCGCGTCGCTGTCGAGCATCGACCATGGCGCGATCTTGGCCACCGGGGCGCGGGCGGTTCTGGTGATGGTGGTCGTGTTCGCTGCCATGTGCGCCTTCGCCTACGCCGTGCACTTCGGTCGATGGGACCGGCACGCCCAGGAATGGCGCCAGATCGTAGAGACCAATCGGGCCAGCGCGCACGAGGAATACCTCGGGAACATGAGAGCCTCGCAGCTCGATTCCCCCAGACGGCGCAAACTCGCCAGACTGCAACGCTTCGGGAGAGGGGCTGTTGAGCGCAAGCCTTCCCGGCCGGCACCCGGGGGCCCCAAACCGCGTCCCCGCGAGAACGTGGTGAGGGTGATCGCGGGCTTCAACGTGGGCGTGCTCGCGGCCGCGCTCGGTCTCATCGGCGGGAGGTTCGCAAAGACGATCATCGACCAGCTGCACCCTGGCTACTGGTGGGCACTGCTGGCTCCTTGGGCGGTGTGCACGATCGTGCTCGCGGCGCTGCTCGCACGCGTGAACCCGCTGCGCGGCGGGCGCGTCGTGCACGGGCTGCTGTGGCTGGCGGTGGCCGCCGTGGCGATGGTGTCCTCGGCGCCGGTCGGCCTCTTGGTGCTCACGTGGATGGGGATCGGCTCGCTCGGGCGCCAGTTTGGAAAACGGCCGCTACCCACTTCCACCATCGCGTTCCTGCGCTCGCCGCTGCCGTGGGTGCTGTTGACGATCTATGCGCTGGTGGCGCTGTCCTACTCGGCGATGCCGCCGGTGAGCTTCTCGCAGACGATCGTGCAGACCGCCGCCGGAAGCCGCGTGGGCGGCTACATCGGTCGCACGGGCTCGGGCGTGTACCTGGCCTCCTGCACGCCGCTCGCAGACGCGACCTCGACGGACGACCGCGTGCAGTTCGTGCCGGCCGCGGCGATCGAGTCGACCGCGTCCACCGACACCGACTTCACGCTCGACACCGGCTACCGGCCGTCGCTGCCCACGCTCGTGCTGCGAGCGCTGGGGATTGACACGCAGACAATCGCCTGGATCAGGCCCGAACTGAGAGAAAGACAGGCGCCGTGCGCGGGCACGCCCCCGCCGCGTCCGAGCACGGGCTATGAAGCGCGGCAACTGGGGTCGGGGGTGTTCGCCGGTTCGCCGCCGCCCGGCGGGGTTGCCCGCGACGGCGAAGCGCCGATCGAGCAGACGACCGCCAAGCTCCCCGCGATGGTCGCGCTGGCAAAGCGCTTTCAGCCGACCGTGCTGACGTCGATCGCCGACCCCTTCTGGCCGGTGTCGGTCGATGCCCTGCTGCAGGACATCGGCAGCGGAAGCGATGGCCGGCGAACCTGCGTGCGTCCCAGCGACAAGGCCAAGCAGTGCCCGGTCGAAGCCCAGACCACGCTTGCCGACCTGAGCTCGCTGCAGAGCAGCCCCGAAGACTTCCTGGAATTCCCCACCACGCCGGCGCTCACGCGCGAGCCCACGCAACAGCTGCAAGCGTTCCTGCGCGGCCAGCTCGGGCGCGAAAGCCCGCTCCCCTCACCGCGGGAGCTGCTGGCCGATCCGGGCACGCTCGATCCGTGGGCGACCGCGCAGGTGTACTTCTACTACGCGGGGCCGGCCGACCCGGCGCATTGGCCGGCGCCGAACGCGGCGATCGAAAAGGGCCTGGTGGCGTTGCAGTACTGGTTCTTCTATCCCTACAACTATTACCCCACGCTGGTGGCTGGCGATCTCATGGACGACACGCCGATCGCGGGCGACTTGGCCAACACCGACCTGCACCAGGGCGACTGGGAGCACGTGACGGTGCTGGTGGAACCGCGCAAACAAGAAGCCCGCTGGCTGTACATGGCTCGTCACAGCAGCGAGGGCAAATACTTTCGCTGGAACAGCCCGCTGCTGAGCTTTGACGAAGGCCACCCGATCGTGCAGGCCGCTTACGGCGGGCACCCCAGCTATCCGGCCGGCTGCGGGGCCCGTCCCCGCTACATGTCACCGCTGGACGGCCGGGTGAGCGACTGGCTGGTGTGCGGCCCGGGCAGGTTCGCGTTTCGGGCGTCGAGCACGCCGCTGGTCGACCTCGCCCGGACGCCGTGGGTGTGCTGGCAGGGCCACTTCGGGGCGGTCACGCCGGAATCGATCCGCTCGGCGGGCAAGCAAGAGAGCTCGATCGCGCGCGCGATCGAAAAATATGTGCTCGTGTCGGGCCCCCGATCGCCGCTGTGGCAGGCCGAGAACGGGCACCTGGAAGCTGAAGACGAAGAACACGAACGGAGGCCGAGACCCAACTCGGGTCCGTGCGTGGACAAAGGCGGTCCGGCGGCCGCCGAGAGTGAAGCGACGCCGTGAGGGAGCCGTTCGTCGCCTGGAGGGCGTGGCGATAAGCAATTCCAAGAACCACGCGCTGTTACGCTTAGGCGTATGCGAACGCTGGTTCTGGACCCTCCTACAGCCGGACTCGGCGACGTGCTCGAGGGTCGGCGCCGATCGGGGCTGGATCGCCTGGATGAGATCTGGGAGGGTGTCTACCACATGGTTCCCGCCCCCTCCGGACCGCACGGCGATCTCGAAAGCCAGCTCCACGCGCTTCTCAGGCCGCTTGCCCAGCAGGCGGGTCTGAAGATGATCGGCCAGAGCAATCTCGGCGAGTCAGAACACGACTTCCGGGTACCGGACGGCGCTCTACACCACAGCGTTCCCAGGGGGGTGTGGAATCCGACCGCCGCGCTGGTGATCGAGATCGTCTCCCCCGGTGACGAGAGCTGGGAGAAGCTTCCCTTCTACGCCGCCCACGATGTCGACGAGGTGCTGATCGTCGACCCGGCGGAGCGCTCGGTCAGTTGGCCGGCGCTCGAGGGCGGCGAGTACCGTCCGGTCGAGCACAGTGGGCTCCTCGATCTGGGAGCGCAGGGACTGGCTGAGCAGCTGGACTGGCCGGCGATTCACCCCGCCTGACCAGCAGCAGCGGGCCAGCGCCACCACGGGTTGAAGTCGAGCAGCTACCGGCGCGGAGGGGTATCTGCGTCGGCGAGCACCTTTGCCGAGTACGAGGGCCTACTTGTCGCCTTCGGGCAGCCTGAAGCCAACTGGGCGCTTGGGCCGCGGGGGTGGGGAGATCAACTGCCGCAGTGCCTGGAAGATTTCGTCCAACTGCTGGTCATGTTGGCCGATCGTGGCTTTGGTCTCTCGCTCGAAGTCTTCAAGGCGCCTCTCGATCGCGGTGTAAGAGGCCGCGATGCGTCGCAGCTCAACGAACGCCCGCATGATCGCGATGTTGACGGCGATGGCCGTCTTGCTCCGGAGAACGCCAGACAGCATCGCCACGCCTTGCTCTGTGAAGACGTAGGGTGCGTAGCGACGTCCTCCGCGCCCCTCCTTTGAGGTCGCAGATCGCGATCTCAAAGCCGTGGCCTCGTCCTTCGTCAGCTGGAACATGAAGTCGGACGGGAACCGGTCGATGTTCCGCTTGACCTGCTCGATTAGGCGGCGTGTCTGCACCCCATAGAGCTCTGCGAGATCCTCATCGAGTATCACGTGGCGCTTGCGAACCACCAGGATCCGCTGCTGGATCGCTGGGAGTGGAAGCATCTCCAGCGAACTCCCTGTCTTGGTTCGATCAACCATGGGCGCAGAGTGCCACACGCTGCGGACCCAACGCTCGTTTGACGTTGCGATCTGTGACCTCAAAGCCGGCTGCCGATAATGAAGGATCGTAGGCCTAGCGACTGGAGGCGCCCACCAGCGTGCGTAGCTCGGCGAAGCCTTCCTCGACGCCCCTGGCGAGCACGTCGAGGTCGGGCACGGAGTCGCAGTCGGCGTTGAGGCCGAGCACGATCCGTCCGTCATAGGAGAAGATCGCGATGGCGACCGCGTGCTCAGCGGCGAGCGGCACGACCGGGTGAACCTCGCGCAGCGGCGCGCCGAACGCGTACAGCGGCATCCGCGGTCCGGGCACGTTGGTGATCGTCAGGTTGAACAGGCGTGTGGCATACAGCGACCGCGCGATCACCGCGTGCAGCAGCGGCGGCGCGAGCGCGGCGAGGTCGAGCATGGTGGCCGCGCCCAGCGCCGCCCCGGATGCCTTCAGCCGGCTGGTGTGCTCGACGATCTTGCGCACGCGCGCGAACGAGTCGACCTCGGCGACGGGCAGTTCCACGAACAACGAGCTGACGCGGTTGCCCAGCGCGAACTCCTCGGAGGCGTGGCGGACGTTCATGGGGACCATCGCGCGCAGGCCCTCCGCTGGAGGCGACTCGCGCCGCGCGACCAGCAGGCGGCTGAGCCCGGTGGTGCAGGCGGCGAGCACGATGTCGTTGACCGAGCCGCCCAGCTCGCGGCCGATCGCCTTGACCTCGGGCAGCGAGGCGCGCACGATTGCAAACCGCCGCGTGGCGCCGATGGGAACGTTGAGGCTGGTGTGCGGCGCGGCGATCAGCTCGTCGCGCACGATCAGCTCGGCCAGCGCGCGGGACTTCTCCAGTGTGTCGCGGGGATGCAGCGCCGCGTGCAAGCCTGCGCTGGCCGCGCGGACCCCTGCCTTGGTCAGTCCCGCCACGGCGTCGAACGGACGCGGGGTGAGCGCCCCGAACAGCGAGCGCGTCTCATCGGCCTCTACATCGCCGGCGCCAGCGAGCGCGGGCGGCTCGGCGTCGAGCAGCAGCCGCACCACGTCCACCGACCCGACCCCGTCGACGAGCGAGTGGTGGGTCTTGGTGACCAGCGCCCAGCGATCGTCCTGCAAGCCCTCCAGCAGCACCATCTCCCACAGCGGGCGGGTGCGATCGAGGCGATGGGAGAAGTAGTCGGCCGACCACTCGCACAGCTCGGCGTCGCCGCCGGGTGCGGGCAGCGCGGCGCGGTGGACGTGGTTGTGCAGCTCGAATTGGGGGTCGTCCTGCCAATGGGGCCAGCTCATTCCGCCGGTGCGCTCGGCGGATAGCCGCTGGGAGTAGCGCGCCAGCAGCGTCAGGCGCGCGGCGATGTCCGTGCACACTGCATCGAGCGCGGGCGCGCCGCCGCCGGGCAGCGGGTCGAAGACCATCACCCCACCGATGTGCATTGTGGCGCCCTCGTCCAGCTGCTCGAGCTCCAGGAAGGTCGCGTCAAGTGCGCTGAGCTGGTCGGTCATATGGGCACGCTAACGGTGCCGGGCCGTGGTTTTCATCGGTGGTGGCGCGCAGGGGCGGGCGTAGTAAGCCGCAGTTGGGGGAAGTTTCACCGTTTGCTTCGCGGTATGCCGGTATTCCGTCGCCCGCGGCTGGTGCTAGCCTGGATTCATGGCCACGACCAAGAAGCCCACAGCCACCGTCAAGCCCGCGTCTGGGGCTAACGGTCGTTCGGCCTCGAACGGCATCGGGCCGATCCGGTCGAAGGCTCGCCGCGAAAAGATCGAGGCGCTGATTGAGCGCACCACGAAGGGCCCGGGACCGACGCCGGAGATGGAAGCAGCGTTGAAGGATGACGCTTGGGGTAAGCGCCCCGATTCGTGACGCTGCCGGCCGACCGGATTTACCTGTTCGACACGTCGATCTGGATTCGCACCAAGCATCCGCTAATAACGGCAGATTGGACGTCCGCTCTGCGGAGCAACCAGTTGGCTGTCTCGCCGATCGTCGCGTTCGAGGTTCTCTGCAACGCGCGCAACCAGGCTGAGTTTGAGCAGCTTGAGGGCGAGCTGGATGCTTTGCGGCAGATGCCGTTGACGCAGGGGATCGTCCGTGATGCGCGCCGCGCGCTGCACACGTTGTCGCTGACAGCTCATCATCGACTGCCGTTCCAGGACGCGCTGATCGCTGCGACGGCCGCGCGGCAGAACGTGGGTGTGTTGCACTACGACGGGCATTTCGACACGCTCAGCAAGGTGCTTGGCTTCGAGAGCCGCTGGGTCGCCGCGCCCGGATCGCTGTAGAAGCCTCCGCGCCGGCGTTCCTTGGAATCGATAGGAATAAACAAGATCGAGGAACGTCTCGGACGGAGCGTGCACGACGTCGTTGACCGAGCCGCCGAGCTCGTGGCCGATCGCCTTGATCTCGGGCAGTGATGCGCGCACGATCGCAAACCGCCGCGTGGCGCCTATGGGAACATTGAGGCTGGTGGTCGGCGCGGCGATCGCTGGCGCCGGCGGCCAGCGCGGGCGGCTCGGCGTCGAGCAGCAGCCGCACCACGTCCACCGACCCGACCCCGTCGACGAGCGAGTGGTGGGTCTTGGTGACCAGCGCCCAGCGATCGTCCTGCAAGCCCTCCAGCAGCACCATCTCCCACAGCGGGCGGGTGCGATCGAGGCGATGGGAGAAGTAGTCGGCCGACCACTCGCACAGCTCGGCGTCGCCGCCGGGTGCGGGCAGCGCGGCGCGGTGGACGTGGTTGTGCAGCTCGAATTGGGGGTCGTCCTGCCAATGGGGCCAGCTCATTCCGCCGGTGCGCTCGGCGGATAGCCGCTGGGAGTAGCGCGCCAGCAGCGTCAGGCGCGCGGCGATGTCCGTGCACACTGCATCGAGCGCGGGCGCGCCGCCGCCGGGCAGCGGGTCGAAGACCATCACCCCACCGATGTGCATTGTGGCGCCCTCGTCCAGCTGCTCGAGCTCCAGGAAGGTCGCGTCCAGTGCGCTGAGCTGGTCGGTCATATGGGCACGCTAACGGTGCCGGGCCGTGGTTTTCATCGGTGGTGGCGCGCAGGGGCGGGCGTAGTAAGCCGCAGTTGGGGGCACGCTGCCGGCGTGGGTGGTGCTGTTCAAACTGTACGGGCTGTATGACCGTGACGCGAAGCGTCTGAGTCACTCGACGCTCGACGATCTGCCTTCACTGTTTCAAGCTTTGCTGCTGGGATGGCTGACGCCAAGACGGCTGTCATCGGCTCGTCTCGGTTGGGAAATCCAGATTGGCGAGGGCGTCACGGAGCAGCGGGTCGCCTAGCAGCCAGAGCCCTCTGCGTGGGCTGTAGATGAGCCCGTGATATGCCAGCTGACCGAGGGCCCGTGCAATCTGCTTGGCATTGGCGTACGGGCGCAGCGCGCGGTACGGTTTTTCATCCGCCGCGATCGCGCATATCAGTGCCGCCCCATGTGGGGTCACCGCGCGCGCGAAGCTGACAATGTCTTGTCCTCGCGCAAGCGCGCGTTCGCTTTCCTGCTCCCACACGCGGCGAGCGGCCCACTTGGCATCGGGAGCGGTGGAGCGCGTCAGCTCCAAGACTTGGGCAGTGGCGCGCGCTTGGCCATCGGTGTGCAGCAGCAGCCAGAGCAGATCCTGATCGCTGACAGGCAGCCCCCGGAGGCGAACGAGCTCCCGCCACCGTTCAGTGGTCGGATCGGTGACCTCGAGCTTCTCGCCGACTCCGAACAGGGCAGCTTGCTCTCCGACGAGGAGATCCTTCGTGGCGGGGAATGTGCTCAGGATCAGCGCGATGTTGCTGTCGTCGTTTGTGACGCACGCGCGAAGCTCCCAGAGGACCTTGCCCATGGGACGCGCGGCGAGCAGGTGCGCCCAGTTGATGGCGAGTGTCACGCCCTGTGGTGGCAGCGCAAGGAGTTGCGCCAGCGAGATCACTTGAAGGCTTGCGGGCTCGGTGAGTAGGTGGGCGATCTCTGTGCTACGTCCCGAGCCCAGCGACGCGAGCGTGTCTGCGGGCGGTGGTTCACCCGCCCGCCAACGACGGATAGCCTCGCTGCCTAGCAGCCCTTGCAGGATCCGGTCAGCCAGCGCTCCGACGAGCGCCGCGCGGTCACCGTGGTGGCGCGCATCGAGCAGGATCGGAAGGCTTGGCCCGTTCTCGGCTTGCGCGATACGCTGCACGGCCTCCTCGGCGCCCGAGCCGGGATGGCCGATCACCGTCAGCGAGCCGTGGGTGGGGATGCGGCCAGCCCAGGGTGGCTGGCGCTCGAGGTTGAGGAAGCGATCGAGCTGAGCGCCATGTGGCGCTTGTGGGACGGAGGCTAGCTGTAGCGCAGTAGCTGCCATGCCTCGTGTCTCTCGACAGTGGGTAGCGCAAGCTCGACAACATCCACGTTGATAGACCCGAACGCGCCACCCAACTCGGCGCACTGACGGGCCAGCAGCATCGTGCAGTACGGTTGACCAGTGGAGAGGTCGAGCAGCCTGTCGAGCGCGGGCTCCTCCAGGGATAGGTCGGCGCGCTTGAAGCGCTCGCGTAGATCGTGCTGCCAATCCTCCCGTGCGATGTGCGGGATAACGAACGGCTCGCCGAGGAACTGCAGAACCGGGACGAGCGTGCTCTGCGCGCTGTCTTCGCTGCTGGCGAGAACAACACCGAGGCGCTGGTGCTCGTCCTTGAGCAGCGCGCGGATGGCTGCCTGATCTTCCGGAGCCCAGTCGCCGATGAGGTGCGCCTCGTCTATGAGCAAGACCGCTCGCCTGTCCGATGTCTTCAGGCGCTCGCGAAGGGCCGTTAGGACGGAGGAGAGGGTCAGCTCGGAGGGTTGGGCGGTGTCAGCGAGGTCTGCGAGCACGGCGAGATCGTCACTTGCAGTCGCGAGCGATCCGGCCGGCGATGCGCGCCGCGGCTCCCCCGATCTGCTCTGCTCGCCGCGCGGCACGCAGTGCGCCCCCGAGCTGAGCGAGGATCCGCGCTGCTGCTGACTGAGCAGTCGGGTATTCGTCGAGTGGGAGGTTGCAGGTCGCGAGGTGTGCGGCATGGGCTCGAGCCAGAACCGCAAGCGCGAGACTGGTCTTACCCTCGCGACGCTGGTCGAACAGCCGCAGCGTCCCACCCGTCATGGCCCGATCGCTGAGCGCGTCTATGGATGGAGTGCGTCCGACCTGTTCCACCTCGGTGAGCGGCGGCCCGACCTTGAACAAGTCAGCAATCAATACGACAGACATTGGAGTATTGTACTCCTCTAGAGGACTTATTAGCGGCACGGATTACACGCCAAGCTCTGTCTTCACGCGTGGTGTAAGCCATGAGAGCACGTTACGCACGACCTGGGATGGCACGCGCGATCGAGTCCGAGCCGGGCTGCAGCGCGATGTTGACCGAGCAGAAGATGTTCTCCAGGAGCTTGGTCAGATCGGCGGCCTCGGGCGTGGAGACCCGCACGAGGTGATTGCACACGAGCCCGTGGACCGCTTCGGCGCACGCGTCGGTGAGGCCGCCGAGCACCTTGGGGGTGTTGCGCAGCGTGAAGTCGGTGCGTCCGGGGTCCACGCGCTGGATCGAGGCTCCTGCAGGGCAGCGAGATAGTGCGGAATCTCATTTGTGCAGCAGCTTGCTGCACAAATGCTGCGCGACGGCCCAAGCTAGAGCTTGGCCAGCCCATCATCGTCGTAGACAGCGTTGGCTGCCTCGACGATGTTCGACAGCTCGGTGGCCAGCGCGGGCAGGTCCGGGAGCGCCGGCTTCATGTCCGCGGGCGGTGTCTGCGTCAGCCTGACCTCGCCGCCGGTGGTATAGCGAGCGACGGCGACCGGACTGTCGATGCCCCGCAGCGCCCATTCGGTCACCGTCTTGCTGCGGCCGGGACAGAGCACCAGGCCGATCGACGGCTCATCGGCCGGTTGGCGCTCGAGCTCGTCGACCGCGGTCAAATAGAAGCTCATCTTGCCGGCGAACTCCGGCTTGAAGTCCTCGATCTTCAGGTCGATCACCACGAACCGCCGCAGGAGGTAGTTGTAGAAGAGCAGGTCGATGAAGAACTCCTGCTCCTCACCCGTCTCTTGATCGACGATCCGCAGCGGAAACTGGCGCCCGACGAGCGCGAAGCCGCGGCCCATCTCCATCAGGAACGATTGGATGTCGTTGAGCAGCGCGAGCTCGAGGTCGCGCTCCTTGGCCTGAGCGGACAGGCTGAGGAACTCGAAGTTGTAGGGGTCCTTGATGGCGTCACCAACCAGTTCGGAGTCCGGCTCGGGGAGCAAGCGGCCAAAGCTCGTGAGCGCGCCACCTTGGCGTCCGTGCAGATCGCTTGCGATCTGGGCGTCCAGAACCTTGCGCGACCAGCCGTTTTCGACGGCCTTCGCTGCATACCAAAGCCGCTCGGAGGGCTCATCGAGCTTGTCCAAAAGCAGCGTGTTGTGTCCCCACGGCAATTGTGCAACAGGCTGCTGCACAATTGCCGATCGGTCCTCGGCGGGCCACGCTCGAGCAAACGCCCGCATGTAGCGAAGGTTTCGAAGTGATAGCCCCGTCATGTCGGGGAACTCTCGTCGGAGGTCGGTGGCCAGCCGATCGATGACCTTGGCGCCCCAGCTCTCGTGCTGCTCGCGATCGAGGATCTCATGGCCCATCTCCCAGTAGAGCTTGATGAGCTCGCCGTTGACCGCGAGCGCGGCGCGAGTGCGGGCAGCAGCAATTCGCGTCTTGAGCTCCCCAAGGAACTTGGGGTAGTCGGTCGGCAGCTGCGCCGCTCGGCGCGCGGGAGTGCCGCTCATGAGTCGGCCCCCGGGACGCTCGGGTCGAGCAGGCGATCGCGTCGGGGTGGATCGGAATAGTTCGCCATACACGGAAAGGGTAGATGCGGACTGGGATGGTTCCCTCGCGTCTGCCGAAGCGCCCCCCGGGGGAAAGCAGCGAGAGCTACAGCCGCACGGCGCCGGCGCCCCCCAGCTCCCGCGTGACGCCGGGCAGGTCGACGAGCAGGCGTGCGCGTTGGGCGACGAGCTGGTGGTCGACCTCGGGGTGGGCGGTGACGATCAGCGCGAGGTCGGCGTGCTCGAGCGCGTCGTCAGGTGACCAGCGCCCAGCGATCGTCCTGCAAGCCCTCCAGCAGCACCATCTCCCACAGCGGGCGGGTGCGATCGAGGCGATGGGAGAAGTAGTCGGCCGACCACTCGCACAGTTCAGCGTCGCCGCCGGGCGCGGGCAGCGCTGCGCGGTGGACGTGGTTGTGCAGCTCGAACTGGGGATCGTCCTGCCAATGCGGCCAGCTCATCCCGCCGGTGCGCTCGGCCGACAGCCGCTGGGAGTAGCGTGGCAGCAACGTCAGGCGCGCGGCGATCTCCGTGCACACCGCATCGAGCCCGGGCGATCCGCCGCCGGGCAGCGGATCGAAGACCATCACGCCGCCGATGTGCATCGTCGCCCCCTCGTCCAACTGCTCGAGCTCCAGGAAGGTCGCATCCAATGCGCTGAGCTGGTCGGTCATATGGGCACGCTAACGG
>CAVTGI010000006.1:0-470279 GCA_963734225.1 uncultured Solirubrobacteraceae bacterium | reverse complement strand
GTTGGCTCCATACCTAATACCCCTGCACGCGGGCCGCTTTCTCTCCGTCTCGGGGGTTGTGGGCAGGGGTCGAGCTCGACTGCGTAGTCAAGTCTTGGTCAAGTGGCCATCGGATCGCGGCTCGCTCGCGGGCCGAAGGTTGTCCTGCGTGGGATTGAGCTGCGGCTGGCATTGTGATCACGTTTTCGTCGTCCCCCGACTCGAGCATGCGGGCGAACTTGCTTCGGCTCATGCGAGCGCGGATGTCGGCAGCGTGACGTGCCTCGTGCGACGTCGACAATCAGGTGGCTGGTGAAGGTGTGGCGCGGATCGTGAAAGCGCAGCCGCGCTCCGTCTTGTTCAGCCCGGCGGCATGTGCGGCGCGAGAGAGAGCGCTCCGCTGCACGTTGCGCTGGTTGAGAGGCGTGTCGTTGCGCGTCGCGAACACCCAGTTGCCGAGAGCTTTGAACCTGCTCGTTTCGCAGTGGCCTTGCAGGAGCGCGGCGAGCTGCGGCGAGAGCGGGATCTGCCTGCGCGCACTGCGGGTCTTCAGCGGGACCCGCCGGCAGGGCATGCTGGTACGAGTGCGCGAGAGCTGCGCGCGGACACGGATCGAGCCGCCTCTGATGTCGATGTCGTCCCAGATCAGGCCGAGCAGCTCGGACTGACGAACGCCGGTGTATAGCGCAGTCGCTATCAGAGGGGCGGTAGGCCGGCAAGCAGGCATCGAGCAACCTCTGGATCTCCTCGCGGCCAAGGACCCGATGCGCCAGGCGACCCGGGTGGGGACGCTCGTCAGCTTCGAGCTTGTCGACGGGACTGTCGGGGATCCAGGCGTTGCGCACGGCGAAGTGCATCACGCACTGAAGGGTCGCGAGCGCACCGGCGATCGTGTTCTCCGCGCGACCCTTCTCGCGAAGCGAATCGAGGAGGTCGGCGATGTCATCGACGTTGATCTCGCGCAGCAATCGGTTCTCGAGCAGGGGAAGCAGGTAGTGTTCGAGGTGGTAGCGGCGGAAGTCGAGCGTGCGCTCGCACCGCTCGCCTACGGCGACGCGTCGCGCGAATCGCTCGACCCACCAGCCCGCGACCTGTCCGAACCGTAGCCGTTGCGCTGACGCAACCACGCCCCAGCGCGCGGCTTCCACGAATGCTCGGCGCTCCTGACGCGCGGCGTCGAGCTCGTAGCCGACAGTTCGGAACGTCGGCCTGCCGTTGAGCATGAAGCAGACCGCGTACTTCCCGTTTGGTTGGCGGTAAATGCCGCGCTCCACCCGGCTCCGTCTCGCGGTCACATGCTGCCTATCTGCGCGCATCGTTCCTCGCTCTCGCTCTTGGCCGGTGCCGGTCGCACCGGGTCTAGGTAGACAATGAGGCGCATGTCCTTGGATGCGGAGCTGGATGGTGCAATCGCCGCGGCGGAGGCGCGACTGCGTGCGCTGGATAGCGAGCGTGCCGCCACTGCGCGTGAGCTGGCCGAACTATGTGCCAGGCGAGAGCATGCGCCGCCGGAGGCTATGCGCGAGACCGACGCGTCGTCGCCGGTTTCGTGGACGGTCGAGCGTAAGCTCGCGCTGTTCGCGAGCCTGTTCCGCGGTCGCGCAGATGTCTTTCCGTTGCGGTGGGAGAACGCGGCGAAGGCCAAGAGCGGGTGGGCGCCGTGTTGCGCGAACGAGTGGAAGGCCGGGGTGTGCGGCAAGCCGCGCGTGAAGTGCGGGGAATGCCCGAACCAGGCTTTCCGTGCGCCATCGGAGGCCGAGCTGCTCGCGCATTTGCAGGGCCGCCATGTGATGGGTGTCTACCCGCTGCTCACCGACGATCGCTGCTGGCTGCTCGCGATCGACCTCGATGGTCGTGCTTGGTGCTCGGATGTCGCAGCGATCCGCGCGGTCTGCAACGAGCTCGAGGTCTCGCCGGCGGTGGAGCGATCGCGCTCGGGTGAGGGCGCGCACGTCTGGTTTTTCTTCTGCGAGCCGGTGCCGGCTGCGGTTGCGCGTCGTTTTGGTCTGATGCTGCTGACTGACGCGATGGCGCGTAGCCCAACGCTTGATATGGCCTCCTACGACCGCCTGTTCCCGAGCCAAGACATGCTGCCGAAGGGTGGCTTTGGAAACCTGATAGCGCTACCACTCCAGCGGCAGCCGCGCGAGCACGGCAACACGGAGTTCCTCGACGAGCAGCTCGAGCCACACCACGACCAGTGGTCCTACCTCGAGTCGCTCCCACGCATCACTATCGCGCGTTTGCAGCAGCTGGTAGCCGGCAGCATCCGCGACGGCCGCGTCCTTGGCGTCCCCGGCGAGGAGCACGACGGCGCACCGTGGCGGCCGCCCCAGCCGCTCACTGAGCGGCTGGCCGAGACGGACCTGCCCAGCACAGTGTCCGCCACGCTCGCGCAGCGTCTCTACATACGCGAAGACGAGCTGCCCCCAGTCCTGATCGACTCGATGCGACGGCTGGCCGCGTTCTCAAACCCTAGATTCCTGGAACTCCAGGCGATGCGCATGTCCACGGCGCGAACACCGCGCGTAATCACGTGCTTTGAACACACGGACGGCTTTCTGGTGCTCCCGCGCGGATGTCGGGAGTCCCTGGCGGAGTTGCTCGCGAGCGTCGGGGTCGAGCTCGAACTCTCCGACGAGCGTGCCGAAGGCGACCCGCTGGACGCTCACTTCGTGGGAGAGCTGACCGTCCGCCAGCAGGACGCCGTGTCGGCGCTGCTCGAGCAGGACCTCGGCGTGCTTTGCGCGCCGCCTGGTGCCGGCAAGACGGTGATCGGAGCCCGGCTGATCGCCGAGCGGGGACGTTCGACGCTGGTGCTCGTTCACCGAAAGCCGCTGCTCGAACAGTGGGTCGACCGGCTCGAGGAGTTCGTCGACCTCGGGGCGGAGGCGATCGGGACGATTGGCGGCGGCCGCGACAAGCCGACGGGCCGGGTGGACGTCGCGATGGTGCAAAGCCTCACTCGCCACAAGACCCTCGATCAGATGCTCGCCCACTACGGGCACATCGTCATCGACGAGTGCCACCATGTTCCCGCTGTTATGACCGAGCGAATTCTGCGGGCAGCCCCCGCGCGCTACGTGACCGGGCTGACCGCGACACCCAAACGTCGCGACGGACACCACCCAATCATCACCATGCAGTGTGGCCCGGTACGCCACACGCTTGGCCACGATCCCGAACGCCACGCACGGCGACTCGAGCAGCGCGTCGTACGACGCGACACCCAGTTCGACCCGCAAACACTCCCCAGCGAACCGCACATCCAGGAGGTCTTTACCGCCCTGGCCGCCGATGGGGCGCGTACGGAACTGATCGCCGGAGATGCACTGCAACTTGCAGCCCAGGGCCGCCAACCGCTCGTGCTGACCGAACGACGCGAGCACCTGGAGCTGCTGGCCGCACATCTCGCCACCGGCAGCCTCACGCTCATCACTTTGCACGGCGAGATGCGCCCGGCAGAGCACCGTGCCGCACACGAACAACTCGCCAGCAGCAACGTGGATGGCGTTCAGCGCGTGGTGCTCGCAACCGGCCGCTACATCGGCGAGGGCTTCGATGATCCCCGCCTCGACACGCTGATCCTGGCAATGCCGATCGCCTGGAAAGGCACGGTAGTTCAATACGCCGGGCGCCTAAACCGCTCCAACCCTGGCAAGCAAGATGTCCTGATCTACGACTACGTAGACGCCGAGGTCCCCGTCCTGCGCCGCATGTTCGCCAAGCGCCTGCGCACCTACCGGTCCCTCGGATACGAGCTCCTCCAGACGTGATGCGATCATGCGGTCACAGCGTTGTCATCGGCTCGCGCCGTCCGATGGCCGGGCCATGATTTGTGCGTGCCTCAGCCTGTAGATCGGACACTGGCGAAGCTCAAGGTTCCTGTCGACTTGCGCCCACGGGTGTCGGAGATACTCGCTATCACCGACGAGGTGTGCGTCGCGCATCTCGACGAGGAGCACCGCGAGCTGTGCAGCGTGCTCGTGGGGCGGCTCGCGCGCAAGCGACCATCTCCACTTGCACGTGGTGATGTGCGCATCTGGGCGGCGGGCGTGATCTACGCGGTCGGGCGGGTGAACTTCCTATTCGATCGATCCCAGCAGCCGCATCTCAGCGCTGACCAACTCGCCCAGCGCGTAGGAGTCGTCAAGACGACGATGGCGAACAAGGCCGCGTTGATCGTCAAGGCGCTCAACATCGGCATCTTCGAGCCCGACCTCACACGAGTTGCGATGCTCGAGCAGCACCCTCTGACCTGGATGGTGATGATCAACGGGTTCATCATCGATGCGCGCACATTGCCGCCAGAGATCCAGGACGACGCGCGCAGGCGGGGTGTGATCCCCGACCTTGAGGCCCGGCGCGCCGCGTGAGCAAGAGCCGTCTCGACGAGATCGATGAGCTGATCGCAGATCTCACCCTCGACGCATACGGCGATGAGGAGCAGCTCACCGGCTTTCTCGCGGGCGCCGAAGACGCACTCAAACGCACGGAGCCCGCGAGCATCGTCGGCGTGCCTGTAAGCGTCGTCAAGATCGATGCCGGGCCCGATGTGCGGCGCGGCCTGATCGCCATCTGCAAGCGCGACAGCACTCGCCACGAAGTAGCGCTCGCGGATCTGACATTCCCCGAGGACAGCGAGCTCGGACGCGTTGCCACTGCCTACCGCCGCTGGCTTGGCTACGAGCCGTAGGCTGCACGACTTGCGCGCCACCAGCGCGACGCGGGAGAGTGAGGCGTCCGCTCTCGCTGCCACGATCGATCGGTGTCCTGGCCACCACAGATCGGCGCGTCGTTGCCGCGCGCGGAGGATGCCTACAACGTCCACGAGAAGCTTGCCGACTACTCGCTCAACCCCGACCATGCCACCGGCGGGCCGAAGGCGGCTGGCTTCGCCCGGATCCTCGGCATCACCGCGGACGATCTGGCCTACCTCGCAGACGCGCTGCTCGCCGGCGTGCGCGAGATATCCGTCTCGGAGGTCCGCGACCGCGGGGATCACGGGATGCAATGTGCGGTGATCGTGCCTGTCCGCGGTCTTGGTCAGCATGCCAGCCGAGTCGCCAACGTGCTCACGTCGTGGGAGATCAGGTGGGACGGCGATGCCCCACGGTTGGTAACGGCGTACATCACGACTAAAGTGATCTGACGATGACGGTCGTCAAGCACGCAATCCAGGAGAACGACGTGGTCGCGCTACGCGAGCGGGTAGGCGGCTGGCCAGCTGGAACGGTCGGCACCGCAATCAGCATCTATGACGAGGCGGCGCTCGTCGAGGTCCCCGACAAGGAGACCGGCGAGGCACTCGACACGTTTGTAGCGCCCGCAGAGCTGCTCGAAGTCCGGCCGCGCTACGGGACCCTCCCAGACAATGGCGTCGGCGGCTGAGGCCTCGGCATCGCGCCGCGGCCGTCGAGGACACCAACCCGCCGCAACCTCGGTCCACGCCCAGGCACTCATCGCGCGAAGTGCCTGAAACCACGACAATCGCTGATGATCCGCGTGCATCCGCACTACACTCGGCGCGTCGTGCCCGCCACGAACCACCTGCAAATATTCGCCTTTAGGCACTGAATCGGCCGCGCGAGCGGCGTCTTTGCAAGCAGGAGGTCACCGGTTCGATCCCGGTTGGCTCCATTTGAGAAATGCCTGCTAAATCGGCCAGTTCTGTAGGCGTTTGGTCGTCTCGGTTGTGGGGCTGGGGGTTCAGGTGAGGGTGGGGAGCGCGCCGTCGGTTTGGTGGGCGGTGAAGAGCTGGGTGAGGTAGGGCAGGAGGGAGCGGTGTTGTAGGCGGCAGGTGACCGAGGCTGAGAGGGATCGCTCGGTGAACCGTTCGCCGTCGTCGGATTGGTTGCCGTAGCTGAGCTTGTGGTGGATAACCGGTCCGCGCAGGGCGCGCTCGGCTGCATTGTTGGTTGGGGTGACGCCTTCGATGGTCAGGAACGTCCAGAGCGCGGGCCAGATCTTGATCAGGTTGTTCGCGAACCGGCGATGCAGACGATGACGCTTGGTCTTCTGGCCGGCGTGCTCGAGCGACGAGAGGAACTCGGTCTGGATCGGGGTCATCTCCCGGATTAGACGCTCACGGTCTTGGTGCTCGGCGAACGCGCGCTACGTGGTGAACATCCGGCTGGTCAACTCAAGGCCGGCCAGGCCGAACGTCTTCTGCAGGGCCAATCCTTCGCTGTGGAAGCGGAAATCTCGCTGTAGGTGCGACCAGCAGGCTTGTCGCTGTTCGGGGTCCAGATGGTCATAGGCCCACCAGCGATCGGAGGTAACGATGCCCTCGAACTCGGGGCCGAGCAGCTCGATGAGCCGGTCACGATGGCGATCGGCCACGATCTGGAAGATCGCCGTGTCCTTGCCCGCCGCGGTCCACATCGAGCGGTTCTCCCCTGCTCGAAACCAGCCTGTCTCATCGACGTTGATCGCCCCGCAGGCCAGCACCTGGGCGACCAAGCGCTCGTGCGGGGCGGCCAACAGCGCCGAGGCTCGTTGGCAGATCTTGTCGATCGCGCCGACGGAGATCCCAACCTGGAAGAGCTCCCCCGTGAGCTCGCTCAGATCGCGGCGGGAGATCCGGTTGCGCGCGGTTAGCGTCACCAGCGCCGCTTGAAGGACGGGTCCAAACGCGGACTGGCCGACCACGCCCAGCGCCCCGGGAGTCCTCCTCTTGCAGCCCGGGCAGCGCAACGCCTGCGTGCGATGCTCGATGTACTCGACGGGCGAGCGGTCGCGCGCTCGTCGCGCCGTGTCCATTTCTCGAGGCCCTGCGCGCGAGCTGTGATGCGGAAGGCGGTCGAGGTCATGCGCTGGTGGAGTCGACGCCGATCAGGC
The DNA here is from genome assembly GCA_963734225.1 of uncultured Solirubrobacteraceae bacterium. Classification (GTDB taxonomy): domain Bacteria; phylum Actinomycetota; class Thermoleophilia; order Solirubrobacterales; family Solirubrobacteraceae; genus Palsa-744. The sequence goes on along the minus strand of CAVTGI010000006.1, from coordinate 463,460 downwards.
GCCTGGTCTGCGCAGCGCCGTCCACCAGGCAAGCCGCTCGCCGCCCCGCAAAAGCCCACCGGCGTAGACGGCCGACGCGGCCCTCACGATGGCGTAGATCGAGGCGAGCATGATCCCTGCGACCAGCGGGTACTCCCACCAGTCGACAGTGCCGAGCGCGATCCGAGCGGGCATCAGCGTCGGCGTCAGCGGCGGCAGCCACGAGATCACCCGAAGCCAGGTTGCGTTCGGGGAGCTGACCGCGAGGAAGGTGATCACGTAGCCGATCGGCAACGGCATGATGATCGGGAGGGTCGCCGACTGGACCTCCTCCTGGCGAGCGACGAGCGCCCCCGCGGCTGCCAGGGCGAACGCGTAAAGCGCGAACCCGGCGACGAAGAACGCGAGGAAGGCGGGCATCAACACCCAGACGCTGCCGGGGATCTTCGCGCTGTGGACGGCGGCGTTGGTGAGCAGGCCGGCGATGCCGGCGATCGCGAGCTGGCCGAGGCCGACGAGCCCGATCCCGACGACCTTGCCGACCAGTAGTTGCTCAGGCTTGACAGCAGACAGCAGCACCTCGGCCGTGCGCGAGGTCTTCTCTTGGGCGACGCCCGTGGCGACCGCGTTCCCGTACAGCGCGATCGCGACGTACATCAATAGACCGACGAAGATCGCCGCCACGTAGCGGGCGTCCTGGTCTGCGGGTTGTGGCTTGAGCACGACCGTCGCCAGCGGTACCGGGGTCACGGCGGGCAGCACCTTCGCGAGCGGTACGCCCGCCGTTGCCAGCGCCGTGCGGAAGTGCGCCTCGTCGACGGCGGCAGCGATCACCGCCCTGGTCCCCGTCGACAGCGACTGCTTTACCTCGATCCTGGCCGAGCTCGTGCCCACGTCGATCGCCACGTCGAGCTTGCCGGCGTCGAGCAGCGTCCGCGCGGTCGCGAGTCCCGCGATGCCCGAGAGCCTGACGGTCACCGTCGCCGTATTCGCCGCGCGCTCGAGCGCCGGCGCGAGCGCCTGCGAGCGGCTCCCGACGAGCCCGATCTTCGTCGATGACGCCGAGGACTTGACCAGCGCGGGGATCGCGATCCCCGCGACGACCAGGATCGCCGTCGCCACGGTCACGATGCGCGTGACCCGTCCGCTGACGCGCTCGCGAATCTCGCGCTCGGCGATCAGCCGAATCGCGCCGCCGCGGCTCACCGGGAAACCATCCGCCGGTAGAGCTCCAGGAGGCCGCCGCTCTCGAACCCGAAGTGCTCGACCGGTCCCGCCGCGAGCGCTGCGTGCAGGATCGCCTGCGGATCGGTACCCGGCTGCACCACGAGCAGGACACCGTCCTCGTCGGATCCCTCGACACTCACCCCCTGCAGCCCCTGCGTCCAGCCGCCGGGGCCGTCGACCTTGATCCGCAGCTGCGCAGGCAGCTCGCGGCGCAGCTCCGCAAGCGTCCCTGCCGCGAGCACCCGTCCCGACTCGAGGATCACGACCCGCCGACAGACCCGCTCAACGAGCTCGAGCTGGTGGCTTGAGAACAGCACCGCAGCTCCAGCCGCCGCCCGCTCGAACAGGACTTCCGACAGCGAATCGACCGCCTCGGGGTCGAGGCCCGCGAACGGCTCGTCGAGGACGAGCAGCTCAGGGTCGTGGACGAGCGCGACCGCGAGTTGGACACGCTGCTGGTTACCGTGCGAGAGCGCGATGAGCTTCTCGCCGGCCCGCTCGCCGAGCCCGAGCCGGTCGAGCCAGCGGCGCCCGCAGTCAACCGCCGTGGCCGAGTCGAGTCCGTGCAGCCGCGCGAAGTACGCGACCTGGTCGAGCAGCCGCATCTGCGGGTACAGCCCCCGCTCCTCCGGCATGTAGCCGAACCGCAGCCGAGCGCGGTTGCCGACGGGCTGCCCGTCCCACGTGACCGTCCCGCGGTCGGGGGCGAGGATGCCCATCACCGCCCGCATCGCCGTCGTCTTGCCCGCGCCGTTGCGGCCGACGAGGCCAACGATCTCCCCCCGGCCGACGGAGAGCGCAACCCCGTCGAGCGCGATCAGCTCGCCGAACCGCTTACCCAGGCCGTCAACCGAAAGCGCCGGACCCCTGTCGAGCGTCATCGTCGTGAAACTTCAGGCAAGCGTCGCCGTGGTATCCCGGTGACCTCCCATGCTCGTCCCAATGCACTTCCAAACAACCCCACGATGACCAGCACCAAAGCGCGCTGCAATGCAGAGCTTTGTGCGTCGGCCAGGAGCGCAATGGCAAGGCCGAGTTGGATTGAATAGCCCCCGGCCGAAACGTATGCAAAGGCGATGTTCAGCCTGCGAGTTGGAAAGCCGCGGGAGAAGTTCCCGGCCCGTTTTGCTCGCCGTATCAAGCGGCTGGTGGCCAGCAAGCCGACCATCGCCATCACGAGGTTGGATGTCCCGAAGACCGCAGCGCCTCCGGTCAACGCGACAATCGAGACGAAGAAGGCGTCGACCAAAGCAAGGAATGCGCTTCCGGCCAGAACAGTCCGCCTCTCCCGAGTCTTCGCGTCCTCATCGTCGGCATTGACGACCGACACGGCCACGACTAGCAGGCCGAGGATGGCAGCAGATGCGCCCGCGCTTGCAGCGAAGAACATTTCGTAGTGGCCCAGCAACAGCGCCACCTTACGAGCATCACCCGGTTGCACGCGTCCACGACCAGCGGTAGCGATGGTTCGAGGAGATTCACACGAGCTCGACTGTTCCGCGCTGGGAGGGCTGGTGTGGTGAGACATTCCTCACCACAACGTTAGGCCTGCGTAAGGAGGCTTGAGCAGCATCGTGCGCTCTGACGAACCCGACCAAGGGAATGCAACGTGAATCGAATACTGACGTTTTGCGCGATAGGCGCACTCGCCATGGTCGCCGGAGCGCTCGCGGGTTGCGGTGGCGGCGCTGCGACGGGCGCCACCGCACCATCGAGCGCGGCCACCGCTGCCCAGAGCGCCACCAAGTCGGCGCCGTCGTTGATCATCGCGACGTACAAGACACCCGAAGACGGGACGCTCATCAGTGGCGCCAACAACAGGACGCTGTACGTGCTGACGGCGGATGAAAAGTCCACATCCGCGCACGAGAAGCTCAGCACCTGCTACGGAGGCTGCGCGGCTGTCTGGCCTCCGGTGCTCGCCTCCGGCACCCCAGCGGTCGCCGGCAAAGCCAATGTGTCGTTGCTCGGCCTCACGACGCGCCGCGACGGCACCAAACAGGTCACCTACAACGGTCTCCCGCTCTACTACTACGCGGCCGACACGAAGGCGGGGCAGGCCACCGGCAACCACCTCAAAGACGGTTTCGGGCTCTGGATCGGCATGCTCGCGAGCGGCAAGCTCGCTCCGGACGGCAGCTCTTGAGACAGGAGACAGAGTTGAACCGACTGCGCGATACGCGGCGCCTGCATCCTGCCAGCCTGCGGACTCAATGCGAACCGCGGGTACGCGGGAGACTGGTCCGATTTGATCGTTCCCACGCGCGTTCGGCATCGCGCATCATCGGCGGGTAGACGATCAGGTGCCGGAAGGGCCTGATGGCTGCCATGTAGGCGTGTCCGAGCAGGCCGTTGGGCTTCACCAGGACCGCCATGCGCGCACCAAAGCCGCCGGACTCGTGCGGCACGCGCCCGATGTGCATGACCCCGTGCATCGTGCCGTTGGCGATCTCGGCAGCCCACTCATCCTCGAGCAGGTACAGCGACGTGAAGGGCAGGGCGTCGAAGGTCGGTCCGACGGGCGCGTCGCGCAGATCGGGCGGCAGGCGATCGCGAAGCGTCGGCACGCGCGCGCCGACCCCCGCGTCCGGCCGATCCCAGCCAAATAGGTCGCCGAGCTTCCAGCGCAACGCCCACAGAGCGCGCGCGGCGCGGGAGGAGCCCTGCGCTGGGTCCAGCGACGCGGCCAACGCCACCAGCCGGGGGAAGTCGTCGGGGCCGCCGACGCCGGGTAGCTGCCAGACGTCCTCGAGGCGGAAGTCAGCGGTCAGCTCATGGATTCGCCAAGGCTGGGCGGTGTGCGCGCTGTTGGGGAGCCTCGCTTGTCCCTTCATAGATGTGATGCCGGTCTTGATCGCTGCGCTCGTATCGCGCTGCGTACGAGGGCGAGCGCCACTTGACGGTGGATCAGGGATACCGGCGGCCAGACGAATGCCGCGAGCCGTCTGTCGTAGCGGATGAACGACGCGAAGGACAGTTGGCCATCGTCGGCGTGCATGACTACGTGGCCGGTCAAGAACCACGAGGCAGCCTCGATCCTTATCCAGTTCTCGCCGCGATCGGTGATCTTCCAGCCGAGCAGGCGATCCGGGGAAGGCGCCAGCTTCAAGCGAAGACCGAGGAAGACACGCTGGACAAATGCGATGAAGACGAGCAGGCCACGGGGCAGGGTCTTCAGCATCGCTTGGACGAACTGGTAAGGGTCCGCTGGCGTCTCGTCAACGGTCGCGGTGACGATGTCGGCGTAATCGGCGTCCGCAAGCGCGCCAAGAGTGCGAATCGCCGCGGGAACCTCGCGCCGCCAGCGGGCGGTCGAGGTGTCTGCGCGTCCGTCGCGACGCGGAGACAAAGGGTCGGAGTGCTGGGACGAGGCTGTGGACATCGTCTGCTCGCGAGGATGCTAGCATACATACGTGCATGTATGTACTGACATAAGACGAACGCTGCAAGGTCGATGAGCTCCGCGAGTGCGCCGACACTGCCAGTGCGCGGGCGCCCTACCCAGGCTGAGCGCCGCGCCCGCTCGCGCAACGCGTTGCTTGAATCCGCCGCGCGTGGTTTCTCGCACTACGGCTACGGCAACCTCCTGCTCGAGGAGGTGGCGCGCGAGGCCGGTTATACGCGGGGCGCTCTGTACCACCAGTTCAAGGACAAGGAGGACCTGGCGCTGGCGGTGATCGAGTGGGTCAACGAGAACTGGATGCGCGAGGTCGGCGAGCCGGCCGCGCAACAGGCCGACCCGGTCGCCGAGCTGCTGGCGCTGGCACGCGGCCACGCCGTCTTCTGCCGGCGCGACATCGCCCGCGTCGTGATGGCGCTGCGCTTGGAGTTCGACGGCCAGGACCATCCGGTGGGGCACAAGACCGAGCGGATCTGGGAGGCCGGCGTCAGGCGCTACGCCAGGCTCATCAACGCCGGGCGCAAAGCCGGTTCGATTCCACCGGGACCGCCCGCCCGGGCGGTGGCAGTCGCGTTGCTGGGCGCGCTCGAGGGAGCCGTGATCGCCCTCGCCGGGCATACGCCTCACGACGAGCTCCTGGCTGCACGCGCCGTTGCAGGGGTGCTGGGAATCGACCGCCATCGAGCAGAACAGACGCCTTAACTGCAGGCCGGCACGCGCACGGACATCGCGCCACACTGATCCCATGACCGCGACCGCGCCGAGCGAAGCTGAAGAGGGCCCTCACAGACGGCTGCAGATCACTGGCGAGCTGGCGATCCCGCTCGCGGAGGTAACACTGCGCGCAAGCCGTTCCTCCGGCCCGGGCGGACAGCACGCCAACGTCACCGCTTCCCGTGTGGAAGCGAGCTTTGACGTGCTCGCCTCGCCCACGCTCAGCGACGCGCAGCGGGAGCGGGTGCTGGCTCGCATCGGGCCACGAGTCGTAGCGGTTGCGCAGGACGAGCGATCACAGGCGCGCAATCGCGAGTTGGCCCTCACTCGTCTGAGCGCGCGGCTCGCCACGGCGCTCGCCGCCCCCAAGCGCCGCCGCGCCACTCGTCCCACCGCCGCCTCGCGCGAGCGGCGCCTGGCGGCCAAGCGCCGTGCCACCGAGCGCAAGCGCGAGCGTCGCCCGCCCGAGGAAGCGTGACCGCGCCCTAACAGCGAGCGCCAAGCGCCACCGGACGATGTGCTCAGTCGAAGTCGGCGACCGAGTAGACCTCGGTCCGCTGCAGCACCGTCGGCGCCGTGAACTCGTCCGGCTCGCTCGGCACGTGGTGCACCGTGTACGTGTCGCGGCCGAGCTGGAGGATTGCCGCGACCGTCCTGCCGTCGATCGCATCGGGCTCGCCCACGCGCAGGAGGCAGTCAAGGCCCTGGCGTCGGCACTCGATCTCCCGGATGCGCCGGTCGCGCGAGGCCGATCCCGTGCAGGCCTCCGCCTGCTCTCGCAGCTTCTTGTAGCCGCTCTCGACCGCTGCGTCGCCCTGCGGCGACGATGGCAGGAAGAAGCGCGTCATCAGCGCCGCTTGGAGCCCGGGCGCGAACGGCTGGCCTCGCGTGGCGGGTAGCGCCTGCGCTCGTCTGCCGTCATCTTCCTGATCACCAGTTTGCCCTGGGCCACCTGCTCGCGGATGTCCTTGAGCTTCTCTTCGTGCTTTTCCTGCTGGCGGACCTGCTGGGGACCTGGCACGTGACTGCTCCTAAGGGATCGCGCGTCCCGGCGCTGTCGGCCACCGCTCGGGTGCTGGTTCGAGGCAGCTCGGCGCGTCGAGGGGATGGGACCTCCGGTCCCGGCCGCCTCCCGTTTGCCTGCGCGGTCGCGACCGTCGAGTCCGCGCCTGCGTAGATAAGTATTAATCTACATAGTCAGGTTAGCGCAATAGCGCTCGCATCCCGGGCGCAGCGGCCCGCGTCTGCTAGCTTGGCCCCAGCGGCTGAAACCTTTTCGGCCGCGAGGCAGCTCGCTTGAGTCCCGCTGACAGCGGTTCGGGTAGGCCAGAGCCTCCGAACTGTACGCGCCACCAAGCGCCGCCAAAGGAGTCATTCATGAATAAGCAGTCCTTCGCCGATCTCGGCGTCTCGAACACGGTCATCGCCGCGCTCGCCCGTCGCGGGATCCACGAGCCGTTCCCCGTCCAGCAACTCGTCCTCGCAGATGTCCTTGCGGGCCGCGACGTGCTCGTCAAGTCGCCCACCGGATCGGGCAAGACGCTCGCCTTCGGGGTCCCGCTCGCCGAGCGCCTCAGCGCCGATGGCGCCCACCCCACAGCGCTCGTGCTGGCGCCCACCCGCGAGCTCGCCAGCCAGATAGTCGACGAGCTGCAGGACATCGCACGCTCGCGCAAGCTGCGAGTCACAGCCGTCTACGGCGGCGTCGGCCTGACCAAGCAGGCCGCCCAGGCCGCCAGATCCCACATCCTGGTGGCGACACCCGGTCGCCTCGAGGACCTTCTGCAGCGCCGCGCCTTCACGCTCGACGCGATCCGCATCCTCGTGCTCGACGAGGCCGACCGCATGCTCGACATGGGCTTTCGTCCCGCTATCGATCGCATCGTCGCCGCCTGCCCCTCAGAGCGCCAGACGCTGTTCTTCTCGGCCACCCTCGACGGCGTCGCAGGCCGCCTCGCGGCCGGCTACACCAAGCGGCCCATCACCCACGAGCAAGGCGAGCCGGGCCGCTACCGCACAGCCGACGTCGAGCACCGCTTCGTTGCGATACGCGACGACGCTCGCCTGCAGACGCTGGTCGACGAGCTCGGCTGCGACCGCGACCGCGCGCTGGTGTTCGTGCGCACCAAGCGAGGAGCCGACCGGCTCGTCAAACGGCTCGGCGCCAGCGGCGTCGAGGCGCTGGCGATCCACGGCAACAAGTCACAGAGCCAGCGCGAGCGCGCCCTCGCCAGCTTCAGGTCCGGCCGCGTCGACACGCTCGTCGCAACCGACGTCGCCGCCAGGGGCATCGACGTGGACGGCATCTCGCACGTGATCAACTTCGACCCGCCCGGCGACCATGACGCCTATGTCCATCGCGTCGGGCGTACCGGACGCGCCGGGCGCCAGGGCATCGGCATCACCCTCGTCGGCGCAGGCGAGCGCCACGAGATGCGCGAGGTCGCCCGCCGGCTCGGCCTCGAGCACGGGCTGGGTGGCGGCCAGGAGCGCTCCGCAAGGCCGGCCGGCTCGGCCTCGCGCCAGCAGCGCTCGCGTCGCAGGAGGAGCGCAGCGTCCGCACGCGCTGCGTCTTAGGCTCACCTGGCTGGTTGTCCCACCGGCTGCCACGCAGCCGCCACTAAACAAGACAGGAGCCCCAATGTCCAGCTACAGCGTCAAGAACCTCATGGATGTCGAGGACTCGGCCGCCGCGAGAACGTCAGACGTCGAGGCACGCTTCGCCCGCAAGCACCTCGACTCGCAAGAGCTCGGGGTCAGCTACTTCCGCTACGCGCCCAATTACCGCTCGCGTATGGGCCACAGCCACCGCGAGCAGGAGGAGGCATACGTCATCGTCGGCGGCGCCGGGCGCATCAAGCTCGACGACGAGATCCTCGACCTGAGCCAGTGGGACGTGGTCCGCGTCTCCCCCCAGGTCGTCAGAGCATTCGAGGGCGGCCCCCAAGGCCTGGAGATCATCGCGATCGGCGGCACCAAGCCAGAGGATGGCGATGGGGTGCCCGTCCCCGACTGGTGGACTGACTGACCAAAGGCCGCCGCGCAGCCACGACCGCCAGCCGCGGGCTGGCGCTAGGCTTCGCGTATGTGCCGAAACATCCGTCCTCTCCACAACTTCCAGCCGCCCGCCAGCGACGAGGAGATCCGCGACGCCGCGCTGCAGTACGTGCGCAAGATCAGCGGCTCGACCAAGCCCTCGCAGGCCAACGCTCAGGCATTCGAGCAAGCCGTCGACGAGATCGCGCTGGCGACCGCTCGCCTGCTCGATCAGCTCGTCACGTCAGCGCCGCCCAAGGACCGCGAGGTCGAGGCCGCCAAGCGACGCGCCCGCGCGGCCGAGCGCTTCGCCGCATAGCCGTGCCCTACGACCCCGGACGCGCAGTCGCCCGCTACGTCGCCGACGCCGGCCGCTACGAGCGGATGCCCTACCGGCGTGTCGGCTCAAGCGGCCTGCAACTGCCTGCCATCTCGCTCGGACTGTGGCAGAACTTCGGCGACGACCTGCCGCTTGACGAACGCCGGCTGATCTTGCGCCGGGCCTTTGACCTCGGCATCACCCACTTCGACCTCGCCAACAACTACGGGCCCCCCTACGGCGCCGCCGAGACCAACTTTGGGCGCCTGCTCGACGAGGACTTCCGTCCCTACCGCGACGAGTTGGTCATCTCCACCAAGGCCGGCTATGACCAGTGGCCCGGGCCCTACGGTGAGTGGGGCTCGCGCAAGTACCTGCTCGCGAGCCTCGACCAGAGCCTCGCGCGCATGCGCCTGGACTACGTTGACATCTTCTACTCGCATCGATTCGATCCCAACACCCCATTGCGCGAGACGATGGGCGCGCTCGATAGCGCCGTGCGTCAGGGCAAGGCACTGTACGTCGGCATCAGCTCCTACTCGCCCCAGCGCACCGTCGAGGCGGTCGAGATCCTCGCCGAGCTCGGCACGCCGCTGCTGATCCACCAGCCCTCCTACTCGCTGCTCAACCGCTGGATCGAGCACGGCCTGCTCGACGTGCTGCAGCGCAACGGCGTCGGCGCGATCGTCTTCTCGCCGCTCGCGCAGGGGCTGCTCACCGACCGCTACCTCGACGGCGTTCCCGCCGACTCGCGCGTGCGCCGTGGCGAGGCGTTCGCCGAACAGCTGCTCAGCGAGGACAACCTCGCGCGGGTCCGTGCGCTCAACGAGATCGCCGGCCGTCGCGGCCAGTCGCTCGCCCAGATGGCGATCGCCTGGGCGTTGCACGATCCGCGCGTCAGCTCCGCGTTGATCGGCGCCAGCAGCGTCGCCCAGCTGGAGCAGAACGTCGCCGCGCTGGCCAACCTGGACTTCAGCGCCGAGGAACTCGCCGAGATCGACCGCCACGCCGTCGAGGGCAACATCAACATCTGGGCGCCCTCCAGCGACGCCTAGATCCTCAGCCCGATCGCCGAGTCGGAGACGAGCCGGTCGCGTAGGCGCGCTCAGCGCGCCTACCTGCCCGCGTGCCCGGCTCGGGCCTGCATACAATAGGCTCCGGCCGCAAGGCTGACTTGCTAGACACTTCAACGAGCGCCCGTAGCTCAGTGGTCAACGGTTCTCTTCGGGGAGCCAAAGAGCAGCGGTCTTTCAAGCCGCAGGCCGCGGGTTCGATTCCCGCCGGGCGCATCTCTCACCTGGATCTTCTCCCGCGGCGCCCGCCCGCCCCGGCGCTCCTCGCGCAAGCACTGCCGTTCCGATGGTCGGTTCGTCTCCGTCTCTTGGGCTTGCGGCGATTCCCTGTTGACTTTCTGAGTAAAACCTGATTTATATGTCCTTAGCGGGCATTGTTCCCGCCCATCCGAGCATTTCAGCCGGGTGGAGAGACGTTCGGAAAGCAATGGAAGGGCCTGATATGGGCTTGGGGTCAAGCAGGACGCGAGACCAAGGCATCAGCGGGGTAAGTAGGTCGTGGACGAAACCTCCCCGCCCTGCTACTTTGAGTCTCCTACGAACAGCTGTGTCATATAGGCAGAACTTGATGAGCTCCTTTGGCCATTGCGGCCAAGAGATGTTGCACGGAGGCGAGCCCGTGGGCGAGCGCCACGCAGGGATGGGAAGGGGAACGGCAAGATGGGGATGAGGGTGTTCGCCTGCCATGAGCAGCGGATGCTGCGCGCGCTGCACGGCCGCTGGCCGTACCGCCGCTCCCACTGCCGCCACGACCTGCATTGGCTCGTGCGCGTGCAGCCGCACCATTGCTGGTGCCCCAGCGCACGCGCACACTCGCTGGCCGGCCTGCGGGCCTGCACGCGACGACCCCCTCAGGGGGCCTGAGGGGAGGAGCTCGGTCGAGGCGGGCGCTACCCCTGCAGGCCCGAGAGGGAAGTCACAACGGCCTGCAGGGGGGCGCGACGCTCGGCAGCGCTTGCGTCGGCGCTCGCCGCATGCTCGGCGATCGTTGTGATCAGCTGTGGCCAGGCCGCACGCGGCAGGTCGTGGCCCATGCCCGCAACGGTCATCAGCCTGGCGCCCGGGATCGCACGCGCGGTCGCGCGCCCGCCGGAGGGCGACACCAGCGGATCGGCCGTTCCGTGGACCACCAGCGTCGGCGCCGTTATGTGACGCAGCTGCGCCGTGCGATCGCCAGACGCGATGATCGCCGCAAGCTGGCGCCCCGGCCCGCTCGGGTCGCGGTCGCGGTCGTAGCTGGCGGCCGCCACCGCGTGGGTCTCCGCCACATCTCGGGGCAGCCCGCTCGAACCGATCCTCGCGAACACGTCGTCCATGTGGGCGATGTACGCCTCGCGCTCGCGCGGAGGGCGGCCCAAGAACATCGAGTACAGCCTGATCGACGGCTGCCCGCTGCGGATGTTGCCCGTGTTGGACATGATCGACACCAGCGAGCGGACCATGTGCGGGTGGGTGTAGGCGAGCGTCTGGGCGATCATGCCGCCCATCGATGCGCCGATCACGTGCGCCGGCGCCAGCTCCAGCTCGGTCAGCAGGCCGGCCGCGTCCTGCGCCATGTCCACGAGCGTGTAGTGGGCGGCGTGCTTTGAGCGCAGCAGCAGCTGGCGGACCGTGGGCGGCGCCCCCGCGACATGGGTCGAGTGTCCGACGTCGCGGTTGTCAAAGCGCACCACGTGCAGGCCGCGATCGGCCAGCCCCGTACAGAAGTCCTCCTGCCAGGCCAGCATCTGGGTGCCGAGGCCCATGATCAGCAAGGCCGTCGGATCGGACGGGTCGCCGAAGGTCTCATAGCAGAGGGTGATCCCCCGGCCGACGTCGCACAACTGCTCGGACATATTCAAAGAACTCTATAGGGACATGTGCACGTCCGTGGCGCTAGGATCGGGCGAGATGAGCGCCACGCGTGAATCGACCAGCTCACAGACCCACCCGAGCGGAGTCGACGAGCGCGAGATCGCCACGCTGTCCATCGACACGATCCGCGGCCTGGCCATGGACGCGGTGCAGAAGGCCAACGCCGGCCACCCGGGCACCGCGATGGCTCTCGCGCCGCTCGCCTACGTCCTGTTCAAACGTTTCCTGCGCGTCAATCCAGCCGACACGCAGTGGCCCGCGCGCGATCGCTTCATCCTCAGCTCGGGCCACGCGTGCGTGCTGCAGTACTCGCTGCTCCATCTCGTGGGCTTCGACCTGGGCCTGGACGACCTCGAACAATTTCGCCAGTGGGGTTCGCGCACGCCCGGGCACCCCGAGCGCGGCCACACAGCCGGGATCGAGGTCACCACCGGGCCGCTCGGGCAGGGCTTCGCAAACGCGGTCGGGATGGCCATCGCCGAGCGCTTCCTGGGCGATCGCTTCAACCGCCCCGGCGCGGAGGTGGTCGACCACCACATCTACGCGATCTGCTCCGACGGCGATCTGATGGAGGGAATCAGCCAAGAAGCCGCCTCGATCGCCGGGCACTTCGCGCTGGGCAAGCTCGTTGTCTGCTACGACGACAACCACATCACGATCGACGGCAGCACGTCGATCTCCTTCGACGGCGAGAGCCACACCGAGCGCATGGCCGCCGAGGGCTGGCACGTCCAGCGCGTGGCCGACTCCGAGGACACCGACGCGCTGCACGCGGCCATCGCCGCCGCGCGCGAGGAAACCGAGCGTCCGTCGTTCATCTCGATCCGCTCGCACATCGCCTACCCCGCTCCGCACGCCATCGACACGGCCAAGTCGCACGGGTCGGCACTGGGCGAAGACGAGGTGAGGGCGACCAAGCAGGTGATGGGCTTCGACCCCGACCGCCGCTTCTGGGTGGACGAGCGCGTGTACGAGCACATGTCGCTGCGCGAGCGCGGCGCCTCCTTGCAAGCTGACTGGCAGGAGCGCTTCGATGCTTGGCGCGAGGCGTACCCGGACATGGCCGAGGACTGGGATCTGGCGTGGGCGGGGCGCCTGCGCGAGGGCTGGCGCGAGACGCTGCCCGTGTTCAAGGCCGGCGAACAGATTGCCACCCGTTCGGCCGGCCAGAAGACGATGGCGGCCTTTGGTGAATTTGCGCCCACGATGATCGGCGGCGCGGCCGACCTGGTCGAGTCCACCAAGACGCTGTTCGACGGCGCCGGCGAGTTCTCCAAGGTGCACGCCGGGCGCAACGTGCCGTTCGGCATTCGCGAGCACGCGATGGGCGCGATCGTCAACGGCGCGGCCGCGCACGGCGGGATCGTCAAACCGTACGGCTCCACGTTCCTGACGTTCTCCGACTACATGCGCGGCGCCGTGCGGCTGTCCGCGCTGATGGGCCTGCCGGTGGTGTGGGTGTGGACGCACGACTCCGTCGGTCTGGGCGAGGACGGCCCCACCCACCAGCCGATCGAGCACTACGCCTCGCTGCGCGCGATCCCCCATCTGTGGGTGATCCGCCCGGGCGACCCCAACGAGACCGTCGTCGCCTGGCAGGTCGCCTTGGAACGCGACGACGGACCTGTCGCACTGTTGCTCTCGCGCCAGAACGTGCCCGTGCTCGACCGCAGCGAGGTGGCCGACGCCCACGGGCTCGAGCGCGGCGGCTATGTGTTGTGGCAGTCGCCCGCCGGCGAGTCTGATGGCGGCCCGCCCCCCGGGGCTCGTCCGCTGCCGAGCTCATCCTGATCGCAACCGGCTCCGAGCTGGCGCCCACGCTCGCCGCCGCCAGAACGCTGACCGAGCAGGGCACGAGCGTACGCGTCGTGTCGATGCCGTGCATGGAGCTCTTCGAAGCCCAGCCACAGGAGTACCGCGAGCAGGTGCTTCCACGCCAGGTCACCGCGCGCCTGGCCGTCGAGCCCGGCGCCACCATGAGCTGGTGGAAGTGGGTGGGCAGCGACGGCGACGTGCTCGGCCTGGACCGCTTCGGCGCATCGGCACCGGGCACTACCGTGTTGAAGGAACTGGGCTTCACCGCTGAGAACATCGCGGCGCGTGCGCGCGCCGTGCTGAAATCAACACACTAAGGAGACACGATGCCCTCCGATGCACTCCCGCTGCAACGTCTGTCGGCGCTTGGGCAGAGCGTCTGGGTGGACTTCCTCTCGCGCGAATCGATCCACGGCGGCCACCTGCAGGAGCTGATCGACGACTACGCTGTCGTCGGCGCCACCTCCAACCCCACGATCTTTCAGAAGGCGATGACCGCTGGTAACGCCTACGACGAGCAACTGCACCAGCTCGCCGTCGAAGGTAAGGATGTCGAGGAGGCCTTCTGGGCGCTCGCCGAGCAGGACATCTCCGACGCCTGCGACCTGTTCCGCCCAGTCTGGGACGGCGGCTCCGGACGCGACGGCTACGTCTCGCTGGAGGTCGACCCACGCCTGGCCTACGACACCCTGCAGACCTTCCGCGCGGCGATCGACATCCACGAGAAGGTCGACCGCCCCAACCTGCTGGTCAAGATCCCCGCCACCAAGCCGGGCCTGGCGGCGATCGAGGACGTGATCGCCAAGGGCCGTTCGATCAACGTCACGCTGATCTTCTCGCTGCGCCGCTACGCCGAGGTGGCAGAGTCTTACATCCGCGGGATCGAGCGGCTGGTCGCCGAGGGCGGCGACCCGGGCAAGGTCGCATCGGTGGCCAGCTTCTTCGTCTCGCGCATCGACACTGAGGCCGACAGACGCCTGGACGAGGTCGGCGGCCACGAGGACCTCAAGGGCAAGCTCGCGATCGCCAACGCCAAGCTCGCCTATGCGCACTACCTAGACGCCTTCGCGGGCCCGCGCTGGGAGTACCTGGCCGGCAAGGGCGCCACGCCCCAGCGCGTGCTGTGGGCGTCCACATCGACCAAGAACCCCGCCTACCCCGACACGCTGTACGTCGACGAGCTGATCGGCGCCGACACGGTCAACACGATGCCCGAGGAGACGATCAAGGCCTACCAGGATCACGGCCAGCCGCAGCCCACGCTCGAGCGCGACCTCGATGACGCGCGCAGGGTGTTCGAGCAGCTGAAGGACGCGGGTGTGGACTACGACGACGTGACCGACACGCTCGAGCGCGAGGGGGTCGAGAAATTCGGCGACTCCTTCCGCGAGCTCTTGGAGGCCTTGGGCGCCAAGCGCGAGTCGCTTGCGCCTGCGTGAGCGAGTTCCACCGCCAGCGCCTGCGAAGTCGGATAGGGGATCGGGACGAGCACGCGGATCAGCAGCGGGCCCGAGGGGAAGGCCTGCGCGTGTAGCGTGAACACGTCGAAGGTGCTGCCGCGGTAGTGATAGGGACCGCCTTCGGGCACGGTGCCCGGCGCCGGCCCCACGCTGTTCTTGACCAGCTGCAGGTGTGGGGGCTTGACGTACATCAACACGTCCAGCCCCGCCAGGCGCCTGGCCAGGCGCAGATAGCCTTCGTCGTCCTGGACCGACAGCACGAAGCTGCCGATGGTGCGCCCGTGCAGGCGCAGCGTGGCGTGCACGGGCGCGAGCACGAACGGTCCGCCGACGTCGGCCAGCAGCATGCCGCCGGCGCTCACACGCAGGCGCACGATGTGCTGGTTGAGCAGCTGGTCGATCGCTAGGCGCGTCGCTTCAGGGTCGCGCCGCGCCACGGCCGCCAGCAGGGCCCGATTGTGCTGCACGCGCTTGATCTGCGCCTGTGCCGCGCCGCCAGTCTCGGCGGCATAGATCAGCTTCGCCACCCGGGTCAGCGTGTTGACGAGCGTGTCTTCAGAGCTGTGTGCACACAGTGGGGCGATCGAGCTGAGCGGACGCACCAGGTAGATCCGCAGCGCGCCCGCTGGGAACGCCTGGGCCGGGAAGGACGTGTACCGGTAGGCCACATGTCCGCGCGTGAGCTCGCCTTCGTCCGGGAGAGCCCGGGGCGGCAGCGCGAACGAGCGGACGATGCCGTGCCCACCGATCGAGGACCGGCCGGCACGCAGCACGACGCTGCCTTCGGCGATGCCGTTGCCCTCCTCGATGAAGGAGCTGTCGGCCCACACGCTCGTGAGGTACGTGGCGATCGGCGCCCCGTCTATGCCCAGAAGAGAGCCCTTCAGCCCGACCAGCGCGGGCCCGCCGAGGTCGACCAGGGTGTGGCCGGCGCGGATGACTCGCAGGTTGGTCATGTGGCCGGTGGCGATCAGCGCCCGTCCCGCCGCCCGCGCGGCCGACGCGTTGTCGTCTTGCACCGCTTCGCGCAGCGCGACCGAGCCGGTAATCAGGTGTTCGGCCGCAGCGGTGCGTTCGCTGGCCACTCCCTCGTGATAGACGCGCTCGAGCACGCCACCGAGCGTTTCGAGCACCGTGGCTGCGCACGGCCGCGACGGCGGGGCCTGCGCCGCGCTGGTGTGCGCCGGGCTGCTGCTGCTGAGGGTGGACGCGCAGCCGGCCAGCAGGGCGAACAGGGCCAGCATGACGCTCGCGCGAAGCCTCATTGCGGCGGCGGATAGACGGCCAGCCACGCGAACAGGCTGGTGGTTGCTGCCTGAGTCTGGAGCATGCCCGGCGCAGCGTACTGGGGCGGCAGCGTTTCGCCGTTCCAGGAGAGCAGGTACAGCCCTTCGCTGTTGAGCGCGCGCGTCTGCGCGTCGTGTGCGTTGTCGACCGCGAGCGCGTACAGCACGGGGTCGTTCTGCAGTGAGTACAGCGCGAGCATCCACTGCAGGTAGATCGCGTCGTACTGCGGAGAGAAGTCCAGCAGGTAGCCAAAGCGCTCGAGTGCGACCGCCTGCAGCTGGGACGCGTGTTCGCAGTCTGGCGGGGTCGTCGTGAGCGTGCACAGCAGCGCCTGCGCGTAGATCAGCGGCGCCTCGATGTAGTCGATCGGCGTGGGGTCCAGGTTGCTGCCCGCGTACAGGCCTTCGGCGGCGCTAAAGCCGCTGGTGTTGGCCCACGCGAGGTACTTCAGCGCCTGGCCGAGCGCGAAGGCCGAGTGCGTCTGCTGATAGAGCAGCGTCGCCAGCAGCGTGCCCGACGCCAGCGCCTCGCCCGCCTTGTATGGGTGATCGGTGTTCCACCAGATCCCGCCGCCCTGCGGGTCCCAGCCGACGGTCGCGATGTAGCGCAGCGCCCGTTCGGCGTCTCGCAGGTAGCGGTGCGCGCCCGTCGCCTTGTACGCGTTGATGAACGCCAGGCCCCACCAGCCGTTGTCGTCGAACCACGTCTCAGTGTCCGCTTCGCGGTCGCCCGGGTAGGGCGAGTAGCCGGCCAGCGGGCGCAGGCCGCGGTTCAGGTAGCGTTCGGCGCCCGCCGCAAAGCGTGCCAGCGCGCTCCTGTTGGCCGGCGTCGGCTGGGCGGTCGCGATCGCGTCCAGCGACTGAAACAGCGGCACGATGTCCCAGATCGTGGCCAACGGGTAGCGTTCGCGGTCGCCCAGGCGGGCGTCATACCAGCCGAGCCTGCGATCGCTCCAGCGCAGCCGCGCGTTGGCCACGCCGGCCTTAGCCAGGGCCAGATACTGCTGCTGGGTGACCGACAGCGGGACCGCAGGGCTCGACGGCGCGCGGGCGCACACGGTGAGTGCCACGGCGAGCGCGAGTGCCGCGGGCACGATCAGGCGAGTGCGCATTACAGCCCTAACCCGACAGCAGGCGTATCGGTGCGCGCCCAGCGCGCGGCCGGCAGTCGCGCGTGGGGGATCGCCGCGGGTGGCCCATGGATACCGTTATCGGCCAAGAACCTCTTTCAAAGAGGTTCTAAGCGCCATGACCGACACGCCCGCGCCGTCGCACGCCCACGTCCACTTCCCGCACCCGCCGTCGGAAAGGCGCGCGTGGCTGCTGGCCTGCTCGATCGCGGCGATCGGCGTGGCGGTGCTCGTGGCCGTACTCAGTGGCGCGGTCGGCCGTACGACGCAGACCGCGCCCCCGCCGGTGCTGGTCGCCGCCGCGACGCCGCTGCCGAGCTCGTCGGGGCTGTCCGCCGCGGCAGTCCGCGCGGACGGCCACGCCCATGGGGCGATCGTCGCGCGCCCGACGCCCGCACAGCAGCGCGCGGACGCCCAGCGCCTGCTCGATCCCATGCAGGTGCACATCTCCAGGCGCTGGATGGAAGGCTTCTACCCGATCTACGAAGCCGCGCAGAGCACCTTCGGCGTCAACTGGCTGCTGCTCGCCTCGATCCACAGGCAGGAGTCGGCGTTCTCTACCGCGCCGGGCACCTATCACGGCCTCAACTTCGCCCACTGCTGCGGCGGGCCGATGCAGTTCAACGTGACCAATGGGGAGGCGGGCGTTCCAACCACCTGGGGCCTGGTCAGCGACTCCTACATCTACGGTAAGCGGCCCGCCTCCTACGACCACATGACCGCCAGGCACCCGTCCATCTACGACGACTTCGACGCGATCATGGCGGCCGCCCACCTGCTGTCGGCGGACGGAGCTGAATACGCGCTGGACGACTCCGCGTGGTGGGCCGCCTACGACTACTACGGCCACGACGCCACGGGCGTGAGCTACGCCGACGAGGTGCTCGCGCGTGCGATCGGCTGGTCCCAGCACGGCTTCTGCATCAACTGCGGCGTGGAAGACGCGATGGTGCAGGCCGTGTACGCGGCCTACGGCGCGCCCGTGCTGGCGGCGCTGGAAGCGCAAGAAGCGGCCACGGCCAAGGCGCTGACGAAGGCCAGGGCCCGCCGCCGCAAGCGCTGACTTCAGGCGGCGTCGGCCTGCGCGAGCAGCTCGCCGGCGACGCGGTCGGTAGCGCTCCCGGTACCGCCGAGCAGCCGCCGCGACAGCTGCGCGCGGCGGAAGTACAGGGGCGCGTCGTGCTCCCAGGTGGCGCCGATGCCGCCATGCACCGAGATCATCGTACGCGCCGCGTGGTCGAGCGCGCGGGAGGCCACCGAGCGCGCCGAGTTGGCCGCCAGCGCGAACTCGCCGGGTGCGCCGCGCCGCGCCCAGCCGGCGTAGTAGAGCAGCGAGCGCCCGTTCTCCAGCCCGCGTAGCACCTCGGTGAGCGAGTGCTTGACCGCCTGGTAAGAGCCGATCGCACGGCCGAACGTAAAGCGCTCCTTGGCGTAGGCGACCGACACCTCCAGCGCCGTCTCGACGCTGCCCAGCGACTCGGCCGCGATCAGCGCCTGGGCGAGGTGCCATGCGCCCGCGAGCGACTCGACGGGGGCGTCGAGCACGACCGCGGGAGAGTCCTTCAGCGTGACGTGCCCGAGCGAGCGGGTCACGTCATAGCGTGTGACCGGCGTGACCTGCACGCCAGGTGCATCTGCGAGCACCGCCACGCCGACGGGAAGTCCGTCGCGCATGGCCACGCCCACCAACACGTCGGCGCCGGGGGCGTCGGGCACGAAGGCAAAGCTGCCGGTCAGCGTCACGCGACCGTCTTCGCCCGCGGCCCCGGCGACCGGCAGATCGCCGCGCGCGAAGCCGCTGGCCGGATCGGCGCTCCAGCGCTCGTCGAGATCGCCGGGCGGCTGCGCGGGCAGGTAGGCGGCGCGCCGCGCGCCGCTGGCCAGGTCGGCCATGAACTCGGATTGACCGAGCCCGCCCGCCCCGTCATCGAGGATGGCCGTGGCGGGCAGGTGCCCGAGCAGCGCCACGCCGGCGAGCACGCGCCCACACTCGCCCATCACGAGCATCGCGTCGAAGGCGTCCAGGCCGGCGCCGCCGTGGGCCTCGCCGATCAACAGCCCGGGCCAGCCGGCCTCGCAGGCGGTCGGCCACAGGTCGGGCAGCGCGCCCTGGTTGCCGTCGAGCGCCTCGCGGGCCGCTTCGACGGTCTTAAAGCGCGACAGCGTGCCGCGGGCGGCCTCGCGCAGAAACTCCTGCTCGTCGGAGAGGGCCAGGTTCATGCTGGCGCTCCTTCCTTGGAGTGCTGGCCTATCTTCGATAGGTCGGAGAACGGGATGCCCTTGTCCAGGCGCGGCTCGGGGGGCAGGCCGAGCACGCGCTCGCCGACCGTGTTGCGCAAAATCTCCTCGGTGCCGCCGGCGGACTTCAGGCCGGGCAGGAACGAGATCATGTACGCCCACTCGCTGTCCTGCGACAGCGCGTCGGGGCCGATCACGTCGGCGATCAGGTCACCCGCTTTGATCGCGCCGTTGACGATCGTGACCTTGGCCAGCCCCGCCTCGGGGCCGGGGATCTGGCCCTTCTGCAGCGCGGTGAGCGTCCTGTATCCGGTGAAGCGCACGGCGAGCAGTTCGCTTGCGATCTGGCCGAGCTGGTGGCGCACCTCGGGGTCGCGCCGGGCATCGGGGTCGCGGGCGAGCGCGGCGGCAAAGCGCGTGGAGTTGTAGCCAAGGCCCTCGCCGCCCAGGCCGATCGTGACGCGCTCGTACATGAGCGTGGTCAGCGCGGTGCCCCAGCCGTTTCCTACTCCGCCCACGACCGCGCCCTCGTCGAGTGCGACGTCATCGAAGAAGACCTCGTTGAACTCGGCCTCGCCGGAGATCTGGCGCAGGCCGCGCACGGTCACCCCCGGGGCGTCGATCGGCACGATGAACATGGTCAGGCCCTTGTGCTTGGGCACGTCGGGGTCGGTGCGCGCGAGCAGCAGCCCGTAGGAGGCGAACTGGGCGTTGGTCGTCCACACCTTCTGGCCGGACAGCCGCCAGCTGCCGTCGTCTTGCTGGCGCGCGCGTGCCTGCACCGCGGCCAGATCGGAGCCGGCGGCGGGCTCGGAGAACAGCTGACACCAGACCTCGTCGCCGTGCAGCATGGGCCCAAGGTAGCGGCCCTTCTGCTCGTCGCTTCCGTGGGCGATGATGGTGGGGCCGAGCATGCCCACGCCGATCGCGTCAAGGATGCCGGGCACTTTGGCGCGCGCGATCTCCTGGTTGCAGATGACCTGCTCGATCGGCCCGAGCCCTTGGCCGCCGTACTCCTTGGGCCAGGTCACGCCCGCGAGGCCGTTCTCGGCGAGCTTGCCCTGCCAGGCGCGGCGCGCGGCGATTATCTCGTCCTCGTCTGTGATGGCCCCCGGGCCCTGCAGAACAGGCGCCTCGGAGGAGTGCTCATTCAGCCAGCTGCGCACCTGCGCGCGGTAGGCGGCCTGCTCGGGCGTGTCGTCGAGATCCACGGGCTCCTCCTTTGGCTGACTGACCAGTCAATCGCTGCACGAGAACGGTACTCCACCGCGCACGAGCGCGTCGCACGATTGCGATGGCCGCATGCTCGCGGTGGCGTGGACCGTCCAGCGTGTCGCACGCGCAGCGCTCAGGCCCCAGGCGGGAAGGGTTCCTCGGGCACGATCGGCTGGTGGTAGACGTGCTCGAAGCCGAGGTCGAGCAGCTCGCGCGCCTGTGTGCCGGGGGCGTCTGAGTTGAGCACGATCGCGCCGAGACGCACGCCGTGGCGTTCGGCGGTGGCCACCAGACAGCGTCCGGCGGCTTCGGTCTGGCCGGTCTTCATGCCGGTTACGCCGGGGTATCTGTAGATCAGCAGCGGGTTGTTGTTGTACAGGTAGAGCTTGCCGCCCTTGATCGGGAAGGGCAGCACGGCGGAGTAGGTGTGCACGACGCGCGCGATGCGCGGCTGCTCGAGATCCACGTGCGCGAGCACGGCGAGGTCGGCGGCACACGAGTAGTTGCCGGCGTCGTAGTAGCCCGAGGGCGAGGAGTAGCGGGTGCAGCCGAGCCCCAGCTTGGCGGCCTCCCGGTTCATGCGCACGACGAAGCGGTTGACCGAGCCGGCGACGTGCTGGGCGAGCGCGACCGCGGCATCGTTGCCTGATGGAAGCAGCAGGCCGTAGAGCATGCTCTCCAGCGGCACGTGGCGCCCGAGCGGCAGCACGCCGACCTTCGAGCCGTCGGCATCGACGGCTTCCCTGGTCACCAGCACGGGCGCGTCTGAAGGCGCCGATTGAACGGTGAGCAGCGCGGTCATCATCTTGGTGAGGCTGGCGATGGGCACGCGTTGGTAGGCGTTGTGCTGCCACAGCACCTGGCCGGTTGACAGGTTGAACAGCAGCCCCTCGCGCGGGGGATTGCGGAAGCTGATCTGCACGGGGTTGCGCGCGGGCGTGGCGATCCCGCTCAGTGCCAGCGCGGGCCGAGCGAGCGGGAGGCCGTAGGGCGAGCGAGCGCGCCCGCCCGAGCGTATGGCGATCGACCGAATCGCGGCGTGCGCC
Organism: uncultured Solirubrobacteraceae bacterium; assembly: GCA_963734225.1. Taxonomy (GTDB): domain Bacteria; phylum Actinomycetota; class Thermoleophilia; order Solirubrobacterales; family Solirubrobacteraceae; genus Palsa-744. The sequence continues at coordinate 441,668 of CAVTGI010000006.1, read as the reverse complement.
TGGCCGTGGTGGGCAGCGCGCCCCGAACGGCTGGCGAGCGCCATCGCGCCGAACACGATCGCGGTTGCCAGCACCGCGAGCCCCACAACGGCGGCGAGGACACGCCGCCGCCGGCGTCGCCGGGCCGCCAGGGCGCTTCGCCGGCGGCTGCGGTCGGGGGTGAGAAAGGGCGAGAAGCTCATCGATCTGGAGGATGCAGCAGCGCCCCGATGACGCCCACGCCGAGCAGGATGAGGATGAACACGGAAACCAGGCTGCCCAGGGTAACTCCGTGTTCGGAGATCGCGCCGTAGGTCAGGAAGCCGAAGCCGAAGGTGAACAGGAGCGCGACCCAGAGGACGAGCAACCGGGTCAGGCGGGGGGGCAAGGGCTTCCCAATCTCATCGGGTCGTCCCTCAGTACACCGGGGGCGGCGGTTGCGTGCGCCGCGTGGCGAGCAGGCGGATTGCGAGCAGGCCGAAGGCAAAGCCGCCGATGTGGGCGAAATAGGCGACGCCTTCGCCGCCGACAGTGTTGGTCAGGCCTTCGAGGCCGAGGAAGACCTGCTCGGCAAACCAGAAGCCGAGCAGGAAGATGGCGGGCACCTCGATGATGGTCACGAAGAAGACGATGAACACGAGCGTGAGGACTCTCGCACGCGGATACAGCAGGATGTAGCCGCCGAGCACGGCTGCGATCGCGCCGGACGCGCCGAGCGTGGGGCCGGTTGAGCTCGGGTCGACGGCCACCTGGGCGGCGAGCGCGACGAGGCCGCCGAGCAGATAGAAGCCAAGGTAGCTCCAGCGATTCATGGCGTCCTCGACGGTGGGCCCGAAGATGCCCAGGAACAGCATGTTGCCGAAGATGTGCAGGAAGCTGCCGTGCAGGAACATGGCCGTGAACACGGTCTCCCAGGCGGCCGGCTGAGAATGGATCCCCGCCCGCCCCGTGCCGGTGACACCGGGTTGGCCTTGGCAGGCGATCGATTCGCGCAGGCCGGCGGGTGTGGGCACTGTTACGAGATCGCAGTGCTTGCCGGCGTGGGTGAGCTCGTAGGGAATCGCGCCGTAGTGCACCTCGACGCTGCTGGAGGGGCCGCCGAAGAAGCTGCCGCCGTGGCGGATCTCCAGCAGGTAGGCGATCACGTTGATGACGATCAGCGCGACCGTGACGATCGGAAACCGCGCGAGCGCGATGTTGTCTTTGACGGGGAAGATCGGGCGAGCCTATCCGCGCGCGATGGCGTCGGAGCTAGGCGTGCGCGGCGAGTGGGCCTTCTCCGCCGAGGGATGGCTTTCCCGCCCACCCCACGTGCTGATCGGCGTGGTAGGAGGAGCGCACGAGTGGCCCGGCGGCGACGTGGTCGAAGCCGAGCTCATAGGCGGCTGTTTCGAGTGCGGCGAACTCGTCGGGGTGCCAGTAGCGCACGACGGGCAGATGGCGCTCGGATGGGCGCAGGTACTGTCCGACGGTGAGCACCTGCACGCCGTGCTCGCGCAGCGCTGCGAACGTGTGGACCATCTCGTCGTGGGTCTCGCCGAGCCCGACCATCAGCCCGGACTTGGTCACGACCTGGCCCTCGCCCAGCTCGCGAGCGAGGCGCAGCATGCGGCAAGAGCGCGTGAACTGGGAGCCGCGGCGGGCGACGGGATACAGGCGGGGGACGACCTCGACGTTGTGGTTGAACACGTCGGGGCGCTCGGCGATGACCTTGGCAAGTGGCATCTCCTGGCCCTGGAAGTCGGGGGTGAGCACCTCGATCTGGCAGCCGGGCGCCTGGCGGCGGACCTGGCGGATGACGCCGACGAATGCGGAGGCGCCCTTGTCGGGCAGGTCGTCGCGATCGACGGACGTGATGACGGCGTGGCGCAGGCCCATGCGCGCGATCGAGCGCGCGACGCGGGCGGGCTCGAGCGGGTCGTTCCAAGTGGGCTTGCCGGTCTTGACGTTGCAAAAGCCGCAGCGCCGCGTGCAGGTGTCGCCGAGGATCATGAACGTGGCGGTGCCGCGCTCCCAGCACTCGCCGACGTTGGGGCAGGCGGCCTCCTGGCAGACGGTGTGCAGGTTCTCCGAGCGGATCAGCTCGGTCAGCTCACGGTAGCGCTGCCCGCCAGGCGGGGGCACCTTGAACCACGGCGGCTTGCGCTCGCGCAGCGGGCGCACGTCGGGGCCGAGCACACGCAGCACGTCCATGCCGCCGGGGTTGGCGCGCGAGCGTGTGGCAACTGGGTTGGTGGCGTCGCTCATGCTGGGATTGCCTGCAGCGGGGTGGATGAAACCGATTTTTTGATGGGTGGGGCGTTCGTAGTGTCGATGCCAAGGCGCCAGGGCGAGACCAGGCGCTGGCGGCGGCCATGCGCTGCAGCGAAGTGGAAGGCCATGCGCCGGCGAAAGCAGGGCATGCCGGCGGTGCGCCCGGGGGCGAGCTCGCGCGCGATCGACGTCATCTGCACATCGGGCAGCCCGCAGGCGACGACCCAGGAGAAGGGGTCGAGGTCGTTGTTGACGTTGACGGCGAAGCCATGGGTGGTGACGCCGCGCGAGACGTGCAGCCCGATCGAGGCGATCTTGCGGTCCTGGACCCACACACCGGTGTAGTCGACGCCCTCGTCGTGGCGGGAGTGCGTCTGAACTCCCTCCTCGGCCAGTGCGCTGACGATCGCGCCTTCCATCGTGCGCAGGAAGCGCCCCACGTCGTCGATGCCCATGATCGGATAGCCGACCAGTTGGCCAGGGGCGTGGTAGGTGAGCTTGCCGCCCCGATCGGTGGCAACCACGTCGATGCCTTTGGCCGCGTAGAAGCCCTTGGGGAAGGGCAGGTCCTCGGCCCTGGAGCGACGCCCGCGCGTGTACACGGGCGGGTGCTCGAGCAACAGCAGCGTGTCGGGCAGCTCACCGGATTGGCGCTGCGCGCGGATCTGCTCCTGGATGGCGAGTGCGTCGCGGTAGGGGACGGTGCCGAGGTGGCACACCCACAGCTCATCGACGGCAGTTCGGCTGGCGCTTTTCATCGCTCCGTTCCAGCGTAGCGTCGGCGAGCAGCGGGTCCGCTGGCCGGGGAGACAGCACGTCCAACCTTGGACATTGCACTGTCTCCCGGCCCGCGTTACCGTGCGCACCCATCACTTGCCTTGGCCGAAGAACGACAACGTCGACGTGATTCGGCGGATAAAGCTCAGGTGTTGGCCGGTGAGGAGGCTGATCATCGGGCTCGCGTGCACGGCGTGGGCCTGCTTGCCCGCGCATGCCCTCGCATCCGTCCGCAGCGACGATGCGGCCGCGACGCAGGCGTATCTGCGTGCGGCCGACGCTGCGCTCGACACATCGGCCGAGGCGCAGGCCAGCTTCGCAGCGATGGAAGAACGTGCGAGTGAGATCGCCAATGAGTGTCCCTCCGCGCTGACCTACGCTCCCCGCGATGAAGCGTTTGTGAGTCTCGGTGAAGAGATCCTCACGGTGGTGGCGTACGCGAGCGCAGCCCCTGAACGCTCGCTGCGTCTGCGCTTGTCACATGAGATCGCACACCTCAGATGGAGCAGCTCCAAGCTCACGCGGCTCGTTCGCCTTCGAGCCGCTGAAGAAGGCGGGATCGCGACTATCGCGCTGCCCGACGTGTGTACCGACATTGCCGCTTGGAAGGCGAGCGCGTATGCCGAACTGCCCCAGAGCTCGAGCGGATTCCTGGCGCACTCGGAAGCGATCGAAGTCGAATTGTTCGTCGGACCCTCCGAAGAATCGCGCGAAACGGCCATCCTGCGTCTGCTCAGGCCCTACGAGAACCGAGTGGACAGACAACTCGGGGAGCGCGTCGAACGGCTCGAAGCGCAGTCGGAAAAGCGCTTTTCCTCAGCGAGGTCCGCCGCACAAGCCAAGCTCGGGGCTGCGCTGGGAGCGTCGGTGCTGTGAGCGTGAGGGCTTCACTCGCCGGAGTGCTCGCGCTCGCCTGCGCTGCGCTGGCACTCGTGACACCGCAGCGCGCCGGCGCCCAGCCGGTCCCCCTCGCGTTCGGCGCGTGCGCCTCGACGCAGGTCTTCATTCCCGCCGCCGGGCTGCAGTGCGCCACGCTGCAGGTACCCTTTGACCGCTCCGACGCCGCTCTCGGCAGCATCGCGCTCGCCGTCCAGCGGGTGCCTGCCAGCGCGCCGCGTGCCGGGACGATCGTGCTGCTCGCCGGTGGTCCCGGCCAGCCGGCTCTGCCCGCCTTCGAGTCGTTCCTCGCGCCGCTCGCCCACGAACCGGCGCTACGCGGCTTCGAACTGGTGGCGTTCGATCAGCGCGGCACCGGTCAGTCGGAGGGGTTGCAGTGCCCGGAAGCGAATGAATCGCTCAAGGGAGGACTCGCGCCCTATTTCGGCGAGTGCGGCATGGCGCTCGGGCCCACGCGCGCGTTCTACACAAGCCAGGAATCGGTGGAAGACCTCGACGCGCTGCGTCAGGCGCTCGGCGGCTGGCCGTTGTCGCTGTTTGCCGTCTCCTATGGCACGCGCGTCGCCGGCATGTATGCGCGCGAGCATCCGCAGGGCGTGGCGCGCATGGTGCTCGACTCGACCACCCCGCTCACCGGGCCCGACCCGCTCCAGAGCGTTCGTCAACGCGCGCTGCGCCGGGTGTTCGACGAAGGCATTTGCGGCGCCGGCGCTTGCCGTTCGTTCTCCCCAGACGTCTACGCGGATCTCACGCACCTGGTGACAACCCTGCACCGCCGCCCGCTGCGTACGACAATCTACGATGCTCACGGCAGGCCGCGGCGAGCGAGCGTGACCGAAGCGGGGGTCCTGCGCCTGGTCTCCGGGCTTGATCTCGCCAAGGGAGCGCGCGAGCTCGCGCCCGCCGCCATCTCCGCGGCCGCCCACGGCGACGCCGCCCCGCTTGCCCGACTGACATACGGCCTCGTCGCAGAAAACCGCGGCAGCCAACTTGCGCCAGCCACATCTGTCACGTCCGTTCCGTCAGGTCCCCTCGGAGGGGAATCGCTCAAGGCGCGAGCGCCCCTGAGCGATGCGCTCATATCCGAAGCGCTGTTCGCGGCCACCTACTGCGACGAGAGCGAACTGCCGTGGTCACCGGACTCGCCGCCCGCTGGACGGCCTGGGGCCCTACGCAACTGGCTTGCCGCACAGCCCGCGCAAGTTTTCGCTCCGTTCGCCTCAGTCACGGTGGCAGCACGGTCGGACCTGCAGATATGCATGGACTGGCCCGCCACACTCCCTGCGCCACCCTCTCCCACCGGCGTCTCAACCGTCCCAACCCTCATCCTCTCCGGCGATGACGATCTGCGCACACCCTACGAACAGGCACTGACCATCGCCGCTGGCTACAGCGATGGTCAGCTCCTCAGGGTCCCCGACACCGGGCATTCGACCGTCACCACCGACATGACCGGCTGTGCCAGGAGAGCGATGATCGAGTTCCTGACAGCCGGGCAGGCGCCCGCATCGTGCCCGGGCTCGAGCGAACCGCAGGCCCTCCCGCTGCCACCCTCCTCGCTCAGCCGGGTGCCAGCGGCGGCGTCCGGCTCGCGCGTGGCGGGGCAGATCGCGACCGCGGCGGCGATGACGATCGAGGACCTCTTCGGCCAGACCAGCTTCTCGGGCGGCGGGCTGTGCGGTGGCGACTGGTTCGAGCAGCCGACCGGGTTTGTGCTGCACGGCATGATCGACGTGCCCGGCGTCGCGCTCAGCGGCGCCATCCACGTGAAAGGCAGTCCGACCGGTCTCCTCCCAGCGATCTCAGGCCACCTGACCGTCCGCGGACGTCTGGCCGGAACGCTCACCCTGCATGGGCTCACGCTCAGAGGGCGAGTGGGCGGAGTGCCCGTGCACACGCGCCTCGCCGCTCTGTAGATGATTCCCATTCCCGACCTCTTCAGTCTGGTGCGCTGGGGTAGGCTGCAACACGTGTCGCGGTTGCGAACCAACGTCAGACCGCCTGTGTGGTCATTCGTCCTGGGTCTCGCCGTGCTGTTCGCTGTGCCCGGCTGGACGGCGGTCGCCCCTGTGGCCGCACAGGTGCCGACGGGTGCCGAAACGTGTCCGCCACCGCTGTCAAGCGTCCCCACGCCCGCCCCGCCGGTGATCTTGCCCACGCATCCGCCCGCGCCAGAACAGATCCTCGTATGCGTGGCCTCGCAGTCGATCACCGGCGCGACGTATGAGCACTGGGCAAACGTCGCGATGATGGGCGAAGGGCCACACCCGAAGCATCCTCTGAAGCCCGGCGAGGTGCTGAGAGAGGTGATGGGCTTCCTGGTCTCGTCGTACTGGGTGATGGACGAAGCTCAGGCGCTCGGGGTCGACATCTCATCTGGCCAGGTTCGGCGCACCTTCGACAAGATTCGCCACCAGCAGTTCCCGAGAGAAAGAGAATTCCGGGCCTTCCTCAAGCGGTCTGGCCAGACCGTCGCCGACCTGATGTTTCGCGTCAAGCTAAACCTGCTGTCGCAGCGGATCGAGAAACGCGTCGTCTCCGGGCATCGAGGCGCAAAGAGCCAGCAACGCGCCCTGGCGCGTTTTGTCAAAGACTTCAAACGCAAGTGGCAGGCTCAGACGTACTGCGCCGCGCAATACGCCACCGTTGACTGCGGTCACGCGCAGGCCCCGCCGCTGTAGTCACCTCGACGTCTTGGCTGCCGCCGCCAGGGCACTTCACAGTGTGAGCGCGGCGGGCGCCTCGAGCAGCTCGCGGATCCGCGCGAGGAACTGCGCCGCGTCGGCGCCGTAGAGGATGCGGTGGTCACATGCGAGGGTGAGCGTCATTGTGTTACGGATGGTGATGCCGCCCTCGCGCGCGACGGCGCGCGGCTCCAGCGAGCCGACCGACAGGATGGCCGCCTGCGGCGGGTTGATGATGGCGCTGAAGCTGCGTACGCCATACATGCCGAGGTTTGAAACGGTGAAAGTGCCGCCGCCGAGCTGCGGCGGCGTGATGGTGCCGTCGCGAACATGCACGGCCAGCGCGCGTGTCTCGCGGGCGATCTCGCCGAGCGCCTTGGAGTCGGCGTCGAACACCGTGGGCACCACCAGCGCGTCCTGCGCGGCAACGGCCACGCCGACGTTCACGCGCGAGTACACCTGCACGCGCCCGTCGCGGTAGCTGCCGTTGGCGCGGGGATGCTCGCGTAGCGCCAGCGCGGCGGCCTTGACGACCATGTCGTTGTAGGTGGGGGCTTGCGACGCGGACATGCCCTTGAGCTCTTTGCGCAGCGCCACGCAGGCCTCCATGTCGACGTCCATCTGCAGCGTGAAGTCGGGAATCGTGGCCTTGGACTCGGCCATGCGCCGCGCGACCGCCTGCTGCGTGCGCGTCAGCTCGATCGTGGTCGTCTCGCCCTTGGCGGTCATCACGCCCTCCAGGGCCGGCGCGGCACTAGAGGCGCCCGCGCTGGCCGCGGGGCGAGGCGCCGGAGCGCCACCCACCGCAGGAGCCGCAGGAACGGGCGCGGCGGCGGGGGCTGGGGTCGCAGCAGGCGCACCTGGCGTAGCAGGAGCCGGTGCGGTGGCTGAGCGCGCCGCGGCGACCACGTCCGCCTTGACGATCCGCCCGCCCGGGCCGCTGCCGGTCACGCGGTGCAGATCGACACCGTCCTCGCGCGCCATCCGTCTCGCAAGAGGCGAGGCTCTCACGCGCTCCCCATCGGTGGAGACATCGCCATGGTCTGCGCTGGACCCGACCTCTTGGAGAGGGACATCGGCCGCGGGCGAGCTGGCTGCTGCTGTGTGGGCCACGGCTAGCTCCTGATATGAGGCTGGCTCCCGATCAGCGGCGGGCTTTCGATCAGCGGCGGGCTTTCGATCAGCGGCGAGCCCGGGACCGGACGCGGCTCCCGCGCCGTCCCCCACCCGTGCAATGACCGCGCCAACTTCCAGCGTCTGTCCCACCTCGGCGACGATCTGCAGCACGCCGGCCTGGTCTGACTCATAGGTCATGTTGGCCTTGTCGGTCTCGATCTCGACGAGCTCCTCGCCGCGCGCGATCTCTTCCCCATCGGCCTTGAGCCAGCGCAGGATGGTGCCCTCCTCCATCGTGTCGGACAGGCGCGGCATGACGATGTCGGCCATCAGGCTGCCCCTGTGCCGCCCGGCACGGATGTGGACAGGGCGGTGGGTTGGGCGGACGCGGCGGGACGCTGAGGGGCGATGCCGAGTGTGGCGAGCACGGCGCGGACGACCTGTTGCTCGTGCGGATAGGCGAGGTCCTCGAGCGGCTTTGAGTAGGGCATGGGCACGTCGGCGCCGGTGACCCGCTGGACGGGCGCATCGAGGTCGTCGAAGGCTTGTTCTGAGATGAGCGCGGCGAGGTTGGCGCCGACGCCGCCGTGGGGCCAGCCCTCCTCGACGATCACGCAGCGGTTGGTCTTGCGCACGGAGGCGAGGATCGTGTCGAGGTCGAGCGGGCGCAGCGTGCGCGGGTCGATCACCTCGGCCTGCACGCCGTGCTCGGACGCCAGTACTTCGGCGGCGCGCTCGGCGGTGCGGGCCATCCTGGATATGCCCACGACGGTGACGTCGCTGCCCTCGCGGGCGACGCGCGCGAGGCCGAAGGGGACGAGATGGTCGTCGCTGTCGGGCACCTCGCCGCGCACCCCATAGAGCGACTCGTGCTCGATGAAGATGACGGGGTTCTCGTCGCGGATGGCGCTCTTGAGCAGGCCCTTGGCGTCGGCGGCGGTGGCGGGCACGGCGACAAGCAGGCCGGGCACCTGCAAGAACATGGCCTCGAAGCAGTGCGAGTGCGTGGGCCCCAGCTGATGTCCTGCGCCCTGGGGCATGCGCACGACGAGCGGCACGCGGGCCTGCCCGCCGAACATGTAGTGGATGTGGGCGGCGTGGTTGACGATCTGGTCGAGCGCGAGCAGCGCGAAGTTGATGGTCATCAGCTCGACGACAGGGCGCAGCCCGGTCATGGCGGCGCCGACGCCGACGCCGACGATGGTGTTCTCGGAGATGGGCGTGTCACGCACACGCTGCTCGCCGAACTCCTCCAATAGCCCGTCGGTGACCTTGAAGGCGCCGCCGAACACGCCGATGTCCTCGCCCATCAACACCACCCGCTCGTCGCGCGCGAGCTCCTCGCGCAGCGCGGCGTTGAGCGCCTCGCGGTAGCGCATCTGCGCCATCAGGCCCCCTCCTGCGGACGTTCGCGGTCCTCCCCCGCGGCGAGCGCCTGCGTGAGCTGTTGGGGAATCTCGTCGTTGGCGGAAGACTCGGCGGCACCGTCTTTTTGATGACCTCCGCCTCCGGCTCCGGGTGTGTTGTCGCTTGCGGTCGCGGCGGCAGTCTGCAGTGAATACCAGCCTTGGGACTGCCGATCGAGCACGTACACGTCGTCGTAGAGCGACTCGGGCGCGGGGAAGGGAGAGTTGTCGGCGAACTCCACGGCGGCGTCCACACGGGCGATCGCGTCGGCGTCGAGGCGCTGCTGTTCGCCCGCGTCGATGATCGCCCTCCCGCTCGAGCAGCTCGGCGAACGCGGGGATTGGATCGCGCTCGCGCCAGCTGGCGACCTCCTCCTTGCTGCGGTACTGCTCGGGGTCGGCCATGGAGTGCCCGCGGAAGCGGTAGGTGACGGCCTCGACGAGCAGCGGACGGCGCTCTGAGCGCACGCGCTCGACGGCCTCTGCGACGACGGCGTGGGTGTCGAGCACGTCCATGCCGTCGCAGCGCATGCCGGGCACGCCCAGGCTCTCGCCCTTGCGCTGCAGGTCGGTGACGGCGGAGTGGCGGCGCAGCGACGTGCCCATGCCGAACTGGTTGTTGGTGACCATGAACACGACAGGCAGGCGCCACAGGGCGGCCAGGTTGAGCGTCTCGCCGAAGGTGCCCTGGTTGGAGGCGCCGTCGCCGAACGTGCACAGCGTGACCTCGTCGGTGTTGCGGTAGTCGCTGGACAGGGCGATGCCGGCGGCTATGGGCAGGTTGCCGCCGACGATCCCGTAGCCGCCCATAAAGCGGCGCGACAGGTCGAACATGTGCATCGAGCCGCCGCGCCCGTGCGAGCAGCCGTCGACGCGGCCGAACAGCTCGGCCATGACGTTCTCGGGCGGCGTGCCGCGCACGAGCGCGTGGCCGTGCGAGCGGTAGGTGGAGATCAGGTAGTCGCTGTCGCGCAGCGCGCGGGCGCTGCCGACGATGGTGGCCTCCTCGCCGATCGACAGGTGCAGGAAACCGCCGACCTTGGCGCGCGCGTACATCTCGCCGGCGCGCTCCTCAAAGCGCCTGATCAGCGTCATCGTGGCGAGCCACTCGCGCGCGCTGGCGGCGTCGGGCAGGGCATGCTCGGCTCCCCTGGCTCGCTTGGGCTCGCCTTGGCGCACGGCGGGCTCGGGCGGCTCGGACGGGGGCGTGCTTGCCATCAATGCTCCACGGTACTCCAGGGCGCGATGAACTGGCTGCTGCACGGTTCCGACGAGCGCGAGTCCTGCTGCACGGAAAGGCACGATAGAGCGCGGAGCCTCGCCGGGCCCCCCGCTTGGTTCACTCAGTGGGAGACAGGTGCGGGGGTTTGCTTGATAGGGGGAGTTCGAAGTGGCACAGTCGGGGCGGACAGATCCAACGCTACGACGTCAAAGGGGGATCCTATGCGACCAATCAGGCTCATCGCCACAGGGGCTTTCATCGTCATGCTTGGTGGAAGCGCTCTCGCAGTGGCACCCGCGCTCGCGGCATTACCCTTATTCTTACCCGAACCGTCAACCGCGAAACCGGTGGCCTTCAAAGGCTCGAGCGGCGTATCCGTATTCGAAACGGCAAAGGGAACGAAGATCAAATGTTCGAGCAGCGCAACCACTGGCGAACTGCACAAGCCGGCATTAGGTGAATTCAAGACGGAATTCTCGGGATGTGAAATCGGGGCGGGCGTGCTGTGTACGCGGTCGGGCAGCGGCGGGGGTGTGATCGTGATGGAAGACAACCTCGCCCTGGTGTACGATGTATTAACTCCATCGGTGGGTGTTGCCGTTGCGTTGATGCCTAAAACGTTCACGTTCGCTTGCGCGAGTGGCAGAGAAAAATTCGAAGTCAAGGGCTGCGCGCTGGGCTTAATCACGCCGATAAACACCAAAGTGAAAACGTCGGAATCCTACTCCACGCACTTCGAACAAGAAAAAGGCGCCAACAAGGAGGTTGAATACTTCAATGAAGCGGGCACCGGGAAAGTAGAATGCAAGTTGTTAACGTCGGAAAACGGTGGGGGGTTCTTACAAACCGGCCTTGAATTACGCGAAGCGCGAATCTTCAATATAGAACGGGAAAAAATTAGGGTCGAATCTGAAATCAAGGCGTAGTCGTGCCAGTCCGTCAATGCTCGACTGCGCTCCAGCGCACGATGAACTCCTCGGCGTTCAGCTGCGCGAGGTCTTCGCGCAGCTCGCGCGCGCGCTTGGACGCCGCCTGCGGAGTCTGGTCCCAGAACAGCACGACTTCGCCGCTGTCGATCTCGACGACCTCCACGTGGTCCACACGGTCGGCGTCTGCGAGCAGCGCTGGCGCGAGGCCGCCGCGGGTGACGATCAGGCGATATGCGTGCTTGGCTTTCATCGCAACTCTGGGCGCATCGCGGCGGCGGCGTCCTCGAGTGCGCGCGCGCCGACGAACACGCGGCCCAGGCGTCCCGCCTGTGTGCCCGCAACGACCACGGCGGGCACGTCGGTGACGCCGGCTGCTGATGCTGCTGCGGTGCTGGCTTGCAGCTGCTCGACCACCGAGCGCAACTCGGCGCCGCGCAGGACGGCAGCCGGGTGCATCTCGCAGGCGGCGGCTGCGATCAGCACGTTGTCGGGATCGGCCAGCGAACGCCCGCCGGCAAACGCCTGGCGGAAGGCGGCCTGGGCGAACGGAACGGCGCGGCCGATCGACTTGGCATAGGTGGCCACGCGCATGGCCAGCGCGCTATCGAACGGGAAGGGGTCGGGCCAGCGCAACGGCTGCAGGCCCAACTGCTCGGCGCGGCGGGCAAGCTCGACACGAAAGACGTCGTCCTCGGACTGGCAGCGGAAGGCGTCGAACGTCTGTGCTGCGGGAAGCTCGCACGCGAGCACGGGTGTCCACTCGGCAGGGACGGGCAACACATGCAGGACGCGCTCGGCGGCGAGGTAGGCGAGCGGGCTGGCGAGGTCGAAGTAGAAGGCGGCCGGCGTTGGCACCTCGCCGAGGTTAGTCGCACGATCCGCAGGCGGTCGGGCCCGTGGATGGCAGACGACGCACGCGAGCACAGGCGTGCCGATCATCCGGGATCGGCCAGCACGTCGAGCATCGTGGGTGGCGTCTGACGCCACGGGACGGCCGCCTCAGCCGTGGATCAGCCAACCGTCGGCGGCGCGGCCCGCCTCCATGACAGCCTCTGACAGCGTGGGATGGCCGTGGATGATGCGGGCGAGCTCGGGGAAGCCGCCCTCCAGGGCGCGGATGTTGACGAGCTCCTGGATCAGCTCGGTCGCGCGCGAGCCCACGATGTGCCCGCCCAGCAGCTCGCCGTAGGAGCGCTCGCCCACGACCTTGACCAGGCCGGTGCGGTCGCCGTACACGGTCCCGCCGCCGACCGCGCCGTAGGGCACCTTGCCGACGACCACGTCATAGCCCTGCTCGCGCGCCTGCGCCTCGGTCAGGCCGAAGGAGCCGACGTTGGGCGTGCAGAAGGTGGCGCGCGGCACGTCCACGTAGGCGATCGGGTGCGTGGGTCGCCCGGCCATGTCCTCGGCCGCGAGGATGCCCTGGTCGGAGGCCTTGTGGGCGAGCGCGGGACCTTCCACGAGATCACCGATCGCGTACACGCCCGGACGCGTGGTGCGCAGCGCGCCGTCCACCTTGACCAGGCCCTGGGCGTCCAGCTCCACGCCGGCGGTTGCCAGGCCGAGGCCCTCGACGTCGGCGCCACGCCCGGCGGCGATGACCATGTAGTCGACGGCGGTCGCCTCTGCGCCGTAGGAGAAGCCGACGTCGCGTTCGCCCTGGCTCACGTCGGCGACGGGTGTGGACGTGTGCACGGCGATGTCCTGACGCTTGAGGCCGCGCTCGACCAGGCGCGAGATGTCCGCGTCCTCCGTCGGCAGCACGCGCTCGAGCGCCTCCAGCAGCAGCACTTCGCTGCCCAGGCGAGCAAACGCGGAGGCGATCTCCGTGCCGGAGGCCCCAGCGCCGACGACAGCCAGCCGTGCGGGCACTTCAGGCAGCGCCCACGCCTCCTCGGTGCCGATCACGCGCCCACCGAACTGGACGCCGGGGATCGGCCGCGGGATCGAGCCGGTCGCGAGGATCACTCCACCCGCGCCGATCGTCTGGGGCTCACTGGTGAAGACGTCGACCAGCACGTCGCCGTCGGCCGTCAGGGTCGCACTCCCATCGATCAGGTCGATGCCGTTTTTCCTGAACAAGCCCGCCACACCGGAGGTAAGAGTCCCGACAACCTTCGCGCGGCGCTCCTGGATCGCGCCGTAGTCGATCTCCACGCCGCTCACGCGCAGCCCGAACTCCTGCGAGTCGCGGATCTCCGACAGCAGGTCGGCCGAGCGCAGCACCGCCTTGGCGGGGATGCACGCGTAGTTCAGGCAGCGCCCGCCAACCTTGTCGCGCTCGATCACAGCGGTCTTCATGCCGAGCTGCGCTGCGCGGATCGCCGCCACGTAGCCACCCGGCCCGGAGCCGATCACGATGCAGTCATAAGAGCTCTCAGCCATCGCGCGCCCACACTATCGAAACGCCAATTACTGACCAGAGGTGTCGAGAGGCAAGCGAGGCAAGGACGCAGCGAGCGTGGCGTGCTGATTGGCACGCGAGCGACCGAGGACGCCGCCTCGCGCAGGCTATCGGTGCCTCTGGCGTTCGCCCGCCTGGATGCGGCCCATAACTCGAATCAGCTTCCAGAACAACCACCCTCCCAGCACGATCGCCAGCAGGCAGCCGCCGGCCGCGGCGAGCGTCGAGGCGACCACCAGCGCGAGCGAGGTCACGATGACCTGGAAGGCCAGCAGCGCCTCGAAGCCGAGCACCGCCCAGTAGCGGCGCCTGTACATGCCCTGCGCGAGCAGCGCGAGGATCGCCGCGATGAACACCCCGCCGGCGAGCGAGCCACCGTGGCTGGACAGGTCGTGGACGGTCAGCGCGCCGACGACAACGCCGACCGCCAAGAGGGCGCTGACGGCGACCGCGACGAGCAACGCGCGCGGGCGCTCGTGCTCGGCCAGTGGGGCGAGGGCGGCGCGGACCTGCTCGGCGCCTCTCGGTGCGTCGGCCTCCATCTCGCGATCTGGACCCTGCTGCACAACTCCGCACAATAGAGCGCGGGACCCGTTAGGCCCCGCGCTCTGCTCGCATCCGCTATCGACGGCTAGAAGTCGAACGTAGCTTCTTTGCCGAACGTGAATTTCTCTTCCGTTTCCAGACCGGCTTCTTTGAATGCCCCGCCGCTGAGGCTCGCTTCAAGCAGGAATTTTTTGCTTTCGCAGAATTTTTTGGTGAGATGACATTCCTTGATCGCTTGTTTGCCTTTTTCCTGTTTGAAGATCGCGGTTCCTGTTTTGGTTGCTTTGCCGTTTTCGATCCCGCTGATTTCACCGATCGTCGCGCCCTTGATTAAGACTAAGGCTATACTACATTCGACGTGGAGTTCTTTGGGTGCAAACTCCAGGCCAAGAACTAATTTAGACGATTTTTCGAGGTCGACGAGCTCGACGCTCCCGCCGGTTAATATCGTTTCGGTTGCGTCGCCTAAGCTGTGGCATGAGACGCCGAGGCTGGTGTCTTTACATCCGTGGAAATCGATGGTTGTGGTGCCTTCCCGGACCCCTATAAATTCGCCGCTGGCCGTGTCTTCTTTGCATTCGATCTTTGCTTCGGCGGTTTCGAGGATCGCTTTCCCGCTGGTCGCGGTAAATTCGAGGGGGGCTTTGCTCGTTGGGGTAGGTAAGATCAGAGGATCCCCTTCTTTTTCTGCTTCTTCCCGTTCTTTTTCGGCTTTCGCCGTTTCTTCTGCCACTTCCACCACTTCACCAGCATGCTGCTTGATATCCCCGACCATCGTCGCCGCATGCCCGCCAAGTTTCAGCGTGCTTCCTTCCTGTGCCGGTTCCGTGAATTCAAGCTCTTCTTCGGAGTTGTGTGCACGCCCCACCGTGTTGCCTTCGAGGGCGTATTTACCAGCCGCTTTACATGATGACCCGGTCAATTCGACGCTCGAGCTGATCGCTTCGAGCTTGTCGCCGTATTCTTCTTTGGCTTCGTTCAGTGTGACCAGGGTGGATTTGACGCCGTCCATCGATATCGGTTCGGCGACTTTGCACACGGATTCCGCGACATCAGAGCATTCAGTGAAGTCGATCGTGGTTAGGTCCGTGCCCGGTGTGCCGCCCGTGACCAGTCCTTCGCCGGCAGCATCTTTGCACTTCAGTTCGACACCTTCCGACTTGAATTCGATCGTTTTGCTTTCGTATTCCGCTTCGGCCGTTTCTCCAGATCCAAGAACTTTGCTGTCGGCTTCCCATTTGCGCCCTGGGTCGATCCGCATCAAGCCTCCCAGGTCGAACCTGAATTCGCCATTGAACTTCGCATTCGTGGCTCCTTCGACCATCACGGGGACCTGGGAGAACGAGAGGGCTCGTCTTCCCATTACGGTTCCTTTGACTTCTTTTTCCATGTCAAATGTCTTGTTCAGGGCCGCGGGGCAGCCTCCGAGTGTCACCACTTCCCATGCGAGTACGAATTCTTTGAAATCGTCGTAGACGTTGTTGCCTACTTTTTCGAGGGTCGATGTCGAGGGCCCGAGCAGCCCCACTTTTTGAATCGCACAGGTTGGTTCTACGACAAGGTTCACAAATACGTTGCATAAAGGCCCGCCTACCAGGTTCAGGGCCGTGAGTTCGTCTTTTCCCGGATCACCGCCGATGAGTTCGGTGGGGCCTTTGTTCACCGGGGTTCGGTTACACGAAAGCACGTATTCATTGGCCCCTATTTTGAATTCAAGTGAAGCAGACGGCGAACTCTGGTTCAGTACCGCCTCCCGATTGTTGCCCGCAGCCAGCAGGTTGCCGTTCGTCAGTCGCCATTGCGGCGCGGCGGCCACCGGTGCGGGCGCGCCCGCACCCGCCAATGCCACGGCCATCATGGTCGCAAGGGCAACCACGCACTTCGGTCTCATTGGATTGCCTCCTTCGAGCGTCTACGTGCGACAGCCGCTCGACAGGCAACCGGCGTGATCCACGCAGGTGATAGCACCTGATCGTCGTTGCGCGGCTACTCGCTATCCCCCAGATGCCGCGAGACACGGGGACTCCCGGATCTGGCTTTCGGGTGACATCGTAGGTGAAGGGCGTCTGTGCTTTGACTAACGTGAAGCTCAATCGCCGATTTGCCCCGACGGACGCCGATCTGGGCTGATGACCTGTCGCCTGTTTGTCTCCGACGATGCTGACTCAGCGCGCGAGCGGCGCGACATCGAGGCGCTCGCGCAGCCTCCCGGCTGCCTGTTCGGGGTCGGCGGCGTCGCCGATCGCGCGCAGCACGCAGACGCGCGTGGCGCCCGCGTCTACAACCGCGTCCAGGTTGCCCACGTCGATCCCGCCGATCGCGAAGAAGGGGGTCGGCGAGTGCGCCGCCGCGTAGCGGATCAGCTCCAGCCCGACCGCCGGGCGCCCGGGCTTGGTGGGCGTCTCGTGGATCGGCCCCACGCCGATGTAGTCCACCAGCGCAGGGTTCACCGCGTCGATCTGCTCGGGCGAATGCGTGGACAGCCCGACCAACATGTCCGGGCCGACCAGCTCGCGCACCTGCGCGGGCGGCATGTCGTCCTGGCCGACGTGTACGCCGTCCGTGCCCGCCTCCAACGCCACCGTCGGGCGGTCGTTGACGATCAGCAGCGCGCCCAGGCGCTCGCACAGCGCGCGTGCTGCGTTGGCCACCGCGGTCAGCTCGTCGTCGGGCAGGGCCTTCTCGCGCAGTTGCACGATGTCCACGCCGCCTGCGATCGCGCCGCGCAACAGGTCCGGCAGCTCGATGCCTTCTGGCCGGGCGGTGCATACGAGGTACAGACGCGCGTCGTCCAGTCGGGCACGGCGTCGATCGCCAGCCTTGCTCGAGCGTGTCCGGTCGTCGGGCATCGCTCGCATACTGGCATGGCGCAGCGGCGACCGTGCCGCCGCGGCGCTCAGGCGATCGTGCCTGGCGGGGCGCTCAGCTGGCGTCGGATCCTCGCGGGCTAGCATCAAACCCATGCTCGACAATCGGCAAGTCGACGTCGTGGTCGTGGGCGGCGGGATCATTGGCCTGTCGATCGCGTGGCGCGCGCGACAGGCCGGCATGTCGGTGACCCTGCTCGAGCGCGACGACGTTGGTGCGGCCACCTCACACGTCGCAGCGGGCATGCTCGCGCCGATCGCCGAGGTCGAGTTCGGAGACGCCGGCAGGCGGCTGCTGGCGCTTGGCCTGCGCTCGGCCGCCATCTGGCCGGCGTTCGCCGCCGAGCTTCAGAGCGCAAGCGGCATGTCCGTCGGGCTGATGCAGACCGGCACGCTGCTCGCCGCCCGCGACGACGACGACGCACGCGAGCTCGAACGCCAGCTCGCCTTCCGTCGGTCGCTCGGGCTGGCTGTCACACGCCTGCTGCCCAGCCGGGCGCGCGAGCTGGAGCCAGCGCTCGCGCCCACCGTGCGCCTGGCATTGGAGGCGCCCGACGACCACTCAGTCGAGCCGCGGCGGGTGCTCACCGCGCTCGCGCGCGCATGCGCCGCAGAGGGCACAGACCTGCGCACGCACAGCACCGTCGCGCGCATCGAGCTGGACGGTGCCCCTAGCGGGGACCATCGTGCACGCCCGCCCCGCATGTGCGGACGGGTCACGGGCGTGATCCTGGAAGATGGCGAGCGCCTGCGCGCTGGCCAGGTCGTGCTCGCCGCCGGCGCCTGGAGTGGGCGCATCGCCGGTCTGCCCGACGGCGCGGGCGTGCCCGTGCGGCCCGTCAAGGGACAGATCCTGCGCCTGCGCGATCCCGCCGGCCCTGGCCTGCTGCGGCGCGTCGTGCGCTTCCGCGGCGGCTATCTCGTGCCGCGCGAGGACGGGCACTACGTGCTCGGCGCCACTGTCGAGGAGCGCGGCTTCTCGAGCGCGCCCACCGCCGGCGGCGTATACGAGCTGTTGCGCGACGCGCACGAGCTGGTGCCGGGGCTGAGCGAGCTGGAGATCGCCGAGCTGTCCGTGGGGCTGCGGCCGGGCACGCCCGACAACGCGCCAGCGATCGGCCCCGGCAAGGTGACGGGGCTGACGTGGGCCACCGGCCACTATCGCAATGGCGTCCTGCTCGCGCCGCTCACCGCCGAGCTCGTCGTCCGCACGCTCGCCGGCGCCCGCGCCAAAGCCGGCGACGGCACCCATCGCGCCGCCTGCGACCTCGATCTCGATGCCCTTCTGCCCGCATGCGCGCCTGATCGCTTCACGGCCGGCGCCGGCCACGCGCAACCCCTCCCCGGCCCCCCTGTGGGGGCCGCATCATGATCTCTCTCAACGGCCAGGACTCCGACGTGCGCCCTGGCGAGACCGTGGCCGCGGTGCTGGCCCGCCTGGGCCTGGACGCGAGCGCGCGCGGCGTCGCGGTGGCCGTCGACGGCGAGGTGGTCCCGCGCGTCGGCTGGGACACCTTCGCGCTGTCCGAGCACGCCCGCGTGGAGGTGCTCACCGCGATGCAGGGAGGATGATGGGGGCATGCGGGAGATCGTGAACACGCCACCCATCAGCGCGTCCAACGGCACCGTCGTGACCCCCGCCGCCAACGGCGCCGCCCCCGCGCAGGACGTGGAGGCCCGCGGCGTCGGCCCGGAGCAGGACGCCTTCACGATCGCCGGGCGCACGCTGCGCTCGCGCCTTTTGCTCGGCACCGGCGGCTTCCCCTCGCTGGAGCTGATGGCCGACGCGATCGCCGCCAGCGCCAGCGAGCTCGTCACCGTCGCCCTGCGCCGGATCGATCCGGACGCACGCGGCTCGCTCGTCGACGTGCTCGCCCACGCCGGCGTGCAGTTGCTGCCCAACACCGCCGGCTGTCACACCGCACGCGACGCCGTGCTCACCGCCCGCCTCGCGCGCGAGGCGTTTGAGACGGACTGGATCAAGCTCGAGGTGATCGGCGACGAGGACACGCTGCTGCCAGACGCGCCCGAGCTGCTGCGCGCCGCCGAGGAGCTCGTCGACGACGGCTTTGTCGTGCTCCCCTACACCACCGACGATCCCGTGCTCGCGCGGCGCCTTGTCGACATCGGCTGCGCCGCCGTGATGCCGCTCGGCTCCCCCATCGGCAGCGGCATGGGCATCCGCAACCCCTACAACATTGCCCTCATACGCGACGCCGTCCAGGTGCCCGTGGTCCTCGACGCTGGGGTAGGCACCGCCTCTGACGCCGCTCTTGCGATGGAGCTCGGCTGCGACGCCGTCATGGCCGCGTCGGCCATCTCGCGCGCCCAGGATCCCGTGCGCATGGCCCGCGCGATGCGCGCCGCCGTGGAGGCCGGGCGCCTGGCACGCGGCGCCGGACGCATACCGCGCCGCCTCTACGCCACCGCTTCCACTCCCAACGAGGGGCTGCCCGAGTTCGGCTGACCCCCGCGCCGCAGTTGCGGCCGGCCGGGCGATCACCTGACGACTTCGATCGTCCCGTTCATCGTCGCCGGCTGGGTCGTCGACTCGTAGTGGATGATCCCCGGCCTGTCCGCCTTGATCTCGAATGTGCCGTTTTCGCCGAATTCCTTGGAAGCGAACTTCTGGGGCCCCGCGCCGATGCTCGTCACGTTGTGATCCACCGAGTCGTAGTTGGTCCACTTGATCGTGCTGCCCACCTTCACCCTCAGCGTGTCCGGGTCGATCGCGATGTTGCGGTAGGCCACTTCCACGACCCCGCTCTGCACCGGAGCCGAGCGTTCTGGCGAGGCGAACTTGGGCGTGGTGGTCACTTTGAAGCCCCCGCTGGCGCTGCTCGTCGAGTGGGGCGTCGAGGTGGAGGGTGTCGTGGCCGGTGCGCTGGTCGCGGTGCTCGATGTCGAGGACGTGCTCGTGCTCGACGTAGACGAGGATCCGCAACCAGCCACGGCCGGCGCGAGCGCCAGGCAGGCAGCGGCTGCGGTGCAAAGCCCTCTCGTCATCGGCTCGCGCACCCTAGCCTAGACTGGCTTGCCCATGCCACAGCATTTTCTCACCGGCGCAGAGCTGACTGCCGACGAGCTCGACGCGCTGCTCGACCGAGCTGCGGCCCTGAAGGCCGCGCCGCTGTCCTCCAGTGCGCTCGACGGCCACAGCGTTGCGCTCATCTTCGAGAAGCCCTCCACCCGCACCCGCGTGTCCTTCGAGGTCGGCATCCACGAGCTCGGCGGCCACCCCGTGCTGCTGCGCCCCGAAGAGCTTCAGCTATCGCGTGGAGAGGCGCTGCGCGACACCGCCCTCGTCCTCTCTCGCCATGTCGCCGCCATCGGCGTGCGCACCGGGCCCGACGCCATGCTCGAGGAGCTCTCCGAGCAGAGCTCCGTGCCGGTCATCAACATGCTCACCGCCCGCCACCACCCCTGCCAGGCACTCGCCGACCTGCTCACCCTGCGCGAGGCCTACGGCTCGCTGCAGGGGCTGCGCATCGCCTACATCGGCGACGGCAACAACGTCGCCCGCTCGCTCGCCGTGCTCGGCACGATCGCCGGGATGCACGTCGCGCTCGCCTCACCCACCGGATACTCGCTGGATGGGGACCTTGACCTCGCCGCGGACGCGCGCGGCACTGTCAGCCATCACGCCGACCCGCGCGACGCCGTGCGCGACGCGCGCGCCGTGTACACCGACGTGTGGGTCAGCATGGGCGACGAGGCCACCGCCGCTGAGCGCCGGCGCGCGCTGGGCGCCTACCGCGTCGACGACGCGCTGCTCGACGCCGCCGCCCCGGGCGCGTTCGCCATGCACGACCTGCCCGCCCATCCCGGCGACGAGATCACCGCCGAGGTCCTCTACGGCACGCGCCAGCACATCTGGGACCAGGCCGAGAACCGCCGCCACGCGCAGAAGGCGCTGCTGGAGATGCTCGTCGCGCCGAACGCCGCGGTGTGAAAGGGCTGGGGATGATTGTCTGTTCGCGCGCAGTGTGCGCCACCGTATCTACAGCGAGGCGGCGATGAGTAGCCATTCCGCCGCCGAGCCGGCCGCCGAGCCGGCCGCCGAGCCTGTAGCCGCGCGACCGCAGAAGGGCGACGAGCTCGAGTTGCACATCGATTCGCTGGCCTTCGGCGGAGAGGGCGTAGCGCGGCTCGGCGACGGCGGCTACGTCGTGTTCGTCGCCGGCGCCATCCCCGGCGACCGCGTGCGCGCGGTCGTCTACAAGCGCAAGCGCAGCTATGCCCACGCGCGCGCAGTCGAGGTGCTCGAGCCCAGCCCCGAACGGATCGCGCCCATCGCCCACCACCCCGGCGCGCCGTGGCAGGTGATCCCCTACGAGCGACAGCTGCAGATCAAGAGCGCCCAGGTCGACGAGGCGCTGCGACGGCTCGGGCGGCTCGACGGCTACGAGCTGCAGGACATCGTGCCCGCCGTCGCGCCCTGGCGCTATCGCAACAAGCTCGAGTACTCCTTCGGCGAAGACGACGACTCCCCCCACCCCGAGCTCGTGTGCGGCTTTCACGCGCCCGCCGGGCGCAATCGCGTGGTGGCGATCGACGACTGCATGCTGGCCTCCGAGCGGGGCAACCTCGCCCGCGAGCTCGCCCTGCAGTGGTGCCGCGCACAGGGCCTTGGCGCCTGGGACCGCGGCCGGCACGGCGGGGCGGGGCGCGCGCGAGCGGGCGACGACGCCGACCGGGTTAAGCGCACAGGACCGGCGGGCGACGGGCGCGCCCGCCTGCGCAACCTGGTCGTGCGCGAAGGCCGTCGCACCGGCAAGCTGCAGGTGCGAATCGTTACCACCGGCGGGGAGCTGGAGGCCGGTTCGCTGGCGGGCGCGCTGAGCGACGGGCTCGGTGAGCAGCTCAGCGGTGTCTTGTGGACCCGCTCGCACAGCCTGGCCGAGACCACCGCCGGCGGCGACACCGAGCTGGTGTGGGGCGATGCGCAGCTGCCCGAGCGCCTCGGCGAGCTCGACCTGCGCATCTCCGCGGAGGCGTTCTTTCAGACCAATACCGAGATGGCCGAGCTGCTGTACGGCATCGCCGGCGAGTACGCCGCACTGCAAGGGTGGGAGCGCGTCTATGACCTGTACTCAGGCATCGGCACGATCGCGCTCACGCTCGCGCCTCGCGCGGGCGAGCTGTGGGGGATCGAGCTCGTGCGCGAGGCCGTCGCCGACGCCATCGAGGGGGCCCGGCGTAACGAGATCACCAACGCCCGCTTCTTCGCCGGCGACACGCGCACAGCGCTGCCCGAGCTGCTCGCACAGACCGGGCGACCCGACGTCCTCGTCGTCGATCCTCCCCGCGCGGGCCTGTCCAAGAAGGTCGTGCACCGCATCATCGACGCCGCGCCCAAGCGGATCGTCTACGTGTCCTGCAACCCCACCACGCTGGCCCCCAATGCCGCCGAACTCGTCGAGGCCGGCTGGACGCTGCGCCGGGTGCGCCCCGTGGACATGTTTCCGCAGACGCATCACATCGAGTGCGTCGCCCTGCTCGAGCGGACCTGACCGCGCTCGCGCAGCGGAGGACTGCGCCCGCGCAGCGGATAACCTCGCGCAGTGCTGGCTGGTCGATGGAATCTCAGCGACGCCTCACAACGCGTGCGCGGTGTTTTTGCGCCCGTGCTCCAGGCCTCCGTCGCTGCGGGCGTCGCCTGGTATGTGGCCCATGACCTGCTCGGCCATGCCCAGCCGTTCTTCGCTCCGATAGCGGCCGCCGTCGCGCTCAGCACCAGCCACGTCCAGCGCTCGCGGCGCAGCGTCCAGATGATGGTCGGCGTGCTGCTCGGCATCGGTGTCAGCGAGCTGTTGCATCCCCTGGTCGGTAACGGCGCGGTGTCGATTGGCGTGGTGGTGTTCGTCACGCTGTTGCTCGCCGTGGCGCTGGGCATCGGCTTCGTGGGCGAAGGCATGATGTTCTTCAACCAGGCCGCAGCCTCGGCCGTGCTGGTGATCGCGCTGCACAAAGCCGGCACCGGGGCCGAGCGCGCGGTCGACGCGCTCGTCGGCGGCGCGGTTGCGCTGGTGATCGGCGTGGGTCTCTTCCCCGCCGATCCACTGAGGGTTCTGTGGGATACCGAGAACGGCCTGCTGCGCTCGCTCCTGCGCATCCTCGAGCGGCGCCCGGCGCCAGCCTCAGCGGAGATGGAAACCGACCCCGACATGGACCCCGCGCTCGCCGCCAGCCACGAGGTTCACCGCCAGCTGACCGCCCTCACACAAGCGCGCGCAACGGCCAGGACCTCCGTGCGGGTCGCTCCGCGGCGCAGGTCGATGCGCGCGACGGTCGAGCGCGAGGAGACGCGCGTGGCGCGTCTGTATCTGCTCGCCAGCGGGGTGCTGAGCCTGCTGCGCACGACGATCGACCTCGCCGAGGAACCGACCGCCCCCCGGCCGGAGCTCATCGTCGAAGTGCAGGAGCTCGCACAGACGCTGCGCATCCTGGTCGACGCTCACCGGCCGTGGAGCCTGCCAACGGTCGCGCAGGCGAGGGCGCGCATGCAGGCGCTTCTGGACCGCCCGCTGCCGAGCGACTCGCCGCAGGGCGCGATCGCCACCACGGCTGCCCGGCGCGTGGCTCGCGACGTGCTCGGGCTGCTTCCGGACGCGGCGGGCGAGCGCGGATAGGCTTCGCGTCATGCGCGCCGTCACCATCCGCGACAAGGAGATCGTGGTCGAGCAGCACCCCGACCCGGAGCCGGACAAGGGGGAGGTGCTCGTGCGCGTGCACGCGGCGGGGTTGAACGGCGCCGACATGATGCAGCGCCGGGGGCTGTATCCGGCGCCGCCTGGTTCGCCGCAGGACATCCCCGGGATGGAGTTTGCCGGCGAGGTCGTTGCTCTCGGTCCCCACCCACCCGGCGTCGAGCGCTTCGACGTCGGCGCGCGGGTGATGGCGATCGTGGGCGGCGGCGCGCAGGCCGAGCTGTGCCTCGTGCACGAGCGCCAGCTGATGCCCGTGCCCGACGCGCTCGACTGGAGTGCTGCCGGCGGGCTGCCGGAGGTCTTCACCACCGCACACGACGCCCTCTTCACGCAGGCGCAGCTGCGCAGCGGCGAGCGCCTGCTCGTGCACGGAGGCGCCGGCGGTGTCGGCACCGCAGCGATCCAGCTCGGCTGCGCAGCTGGCGCGCGCGTGACCGCGACCGTGCGAAACGAGCGCCACCGCGACGCCGTCGCCGAGCTCGGCGCGCGCGCGATCGCGCCCGACGGCTTCGCCGATCACGGTCCGTTCGACGTGATCCTGGAGCTCGTCGGCGCGCCCAACATGCCCGACAACCTCAGCGCGCTCGCGACCGCCGGACGCGTGACCGTGATCGGCGTCTCCGCCGGCGCCAAAGCCGAGGTCAACCTGCTCGCGCTGATGGGCAAGCGCGCACGCATACATGGCTCGACGCTGCGTTCGCGCTCGCTCGAGGACAAAGCCGTCGTCGCGCGCCTGGTCGAGCACGAGGTGTTGCCGCTGTTCGACAGCGGCCAGTTGCGTGTGCCCGTCGCCGAGACGTTCGCGCTGGACGCCGCCGCCACGGCCTATGACCGCTTCGCGGCAGGCGGCAAGCTCGGCAAGATCGTGCTGACGATGTAGCCGGTCTCGGATGTCGGACAGCCGGCCTGCCGGAGCCGGCGAAGCGGCCAGGCAGTGATCGGACACACAAACGCTAAGCTGGACATATGAGCTTGGCGCTTGAGCAGCTCGCGCGCGAAGTTGCTGTTAACGAGCGGACGCTGCGCCGGGCGGTCAACAGCGGCCTTATTCGCGCCCAGCGTCCCAGCACGCGCCGGCTTTCGCTGGCGGACCCGGAGAGGACGTGGGTTCGCTCGCATTGGCCGCTCGTCGGACAACTGCTCGCCGCCCTCAGAACCGAGCCAAACGTTGAGCTCGCCGTGCTCTTTGGCTCGGTTGCGCGGGGCACCGACGTCAAGGACGTCTCCGACCTTGACCTCCTGATCGACCTGCAACGTCCATCCCCCGGCGCGCTCGAGGCCCTGCGCCACAGACTCGATCGGCGGCTGCGGCCCGACGTACAGCTCGTTTCCCTGCAGGCCGCCACGCGCGACCCGCATCTGCTGGCCGAGGTGCTGCGCGACGGCAGGCCACTGGTGGATCGCGCACATGCGTGGCCGCGACTGCAAGCTCAACGAGAGCAGACGCAGACACAGGCCGATCGGGCGAGTCGCGAATTGCACGAGCAAGCACGCGCGGCCGTTGGGTATTTTCAGAGGCTGGCCGCTGAAAGGGCGTCTCCGTCCAAGACTGCCCGACGATGAGCGACGCCAGTCGTCCGCCCGTTTCGCGTGAGGCGCGCCGCAAGGCAGTCGAGCAGGCGCTGTCGCAGCTCGCACGCACCATGGAACAGCTCGAGAGCGCGGTCTCGGCCTTTCCGCCGGATTTCGATCCGGGTGCGTTCAAGGCCGCCTGGTATTCGACCGTGCCTGAGGAGCGCAACAAGGCAATGCTGGTGCGCTCGAACATTGACGATCTGCACAACCTGTGCCAAGGCCTCATCGATCGCAGCGTGCGTCTTGCACAGGACAATGGTGCGATCCCGGCCGATCGCAAGACGCCTGCGAACGATCAACTGCGCGGACAGGGTCTCTACCCCAGAGAGGCGCAGCTGGTCATCCAGGAGGTCTCAGACCTGCGCAACTCAAGCCAGCACGAGTACTGGATCCTCGCACCCAAGGAGGTGCACGCCGCGGTCAGCAATCAACGCCGGCACCTTCCCTCCTTCATCGCGGCTCTCGGCAACTGGGTCGAGGGACTTACCGCCAAGTAGTCCAGCTCAGTACGGCGGCTGCGCCGCGTACCAGTCGCCGAGCGTGCGGAAGGCCGCCCAGAAGGCGCGCTTGGCGTCTTCTTCGTCGAGCGAGTCGTCGATGTTGGGCACGTACAGGGCGTCGATCGTCGGCGTCAGCTGCTGGATCTCGCCGAGCCTGTCGGAATCGAGGCCGCCCGCCCGCGCCAGCGGGATGTCCATCTCGCCCAGCGCGGCCAGCGCCTCCGTGCCCATCACCACGATGATCTTCGGTGCGACGATCGCGATCTCCTCGACCACCCGCGCTACGCAGGCGAAGTCCGCCAATGAGGCATCGCTCAGAGGGCACTTCACGCACAGCGTCCCGTACACCGCCAGCGGGTCGATGGACAGCCGCTTGAGCGACTTCATCAGCGCGCCCCCCGCACGCCCGTAGAAGGCCACACCCTCCTCGATCTCCGACGGCAACGCCGAGTGCTTGAGCAGCATGATGTCCGCCTGGGGATGCCCCGAGCCGAGCACCGGCATCAGGTTTCCGCGCGGGCAGTGGGGGCATGCCTGCAGCTCGCGCGTGAGCGTGTTCAGCTCGCGGATGGCGCGCTCGAGGTACTTCTCGCGGATCTCATCGTCAGTTACCGGCATCGACCCCGTGGGATTTGACGACGCGTCGTCTTGTCCTTGACTGTGCATCAGTCCTTGCGCTTATCTGCGCCCGCCGCTTCCCGACGCCCGCCGCAGTCGCTTCAGCCGCCGCGCCTTTCTGGCCTGCCGCGCCGAGCGCGGCGTGGCGCGCGTCTGCAGGAACTTCAGCGCCTGCACGTACAACAGCGACGACGGACGGGTCGTTATCACGCCGCCGCGCAGCGACTGCAGGAACTCTGTCGGCCCGTCGAAGTCGCGCATGCGGATCCGCACCGACCCCAGTCCCTGGGCCACGTGCGAGTCAGAGCCCGCGCCCGCCGGCAGCCGGTACTTGACGGCGAAGCGCTCGGCCTCCTCGTTGAACGCCCCGATCGCAACGCGTGGATTGAAGACCTCGATCGCGTCGACCTCGTCGAGGATCGTCAGCAGGTGCTCGTAGTCGGGCACCGAGTGCATGCGGTCGAACGGGTGCGGCACATAGACCAGGCCGCCCTGGCGCTTGATCTCGGCGACGGTCTCGGCCAGGCTCAATCCCCGCGGGATCTTCTCCTCGATGAACAGGCCGATCACCTCGCCCTGGCCCGCCGTCTTGACCTCCTCGCCCACGATCACCTTCACGCCGAAGTCGCCTGCCTGGGCACGGGCCGCCAGCGCACCCGAGATCTCGTTGTGGTCTGTCACCGCGATCGCTCCCAGCCCCTGTTCTCGCGCGGTCGCCAGCAACACCTCCACCGGCGTTGCGCAGTCATGGGAATGGTCGGTGTGCATGTGCAGGTCTACCTCCATCAGCGGGCGCTGCGCGAGCACGCGCTCGATCTCGCGGTCGCCGTCGAGCGAGTGGCGCCGGCGGGCGAGGCCCGCGTAGATCTCCTCCAGCTGTGCGGCCGCGCCCTGTGCGTCGGGCACAAGGCGGTAGTCGCCCGGGAAGTGGTGGGCCATCAGCTCGGCGGTCGCCGGGAGGCTCGCCGTGCGCGCGTCCAGGCGCCCGAGGAAGCTCTCCACGAAGCGCCGCGCGACCAGCGTGGACAGCAGCCGCTCGCTGGAGGAGTGAAAGGAGCCGACGTTCAGCGCACGCGAGTGGCGCAGCGCGGCGTTTGACGTGCTCGGTGCAAACGGCTCGTGCACGTGTACGAAGTCCAGGGGCACCATCGTCAGCAGTTCCTCCACCGTGCGGGCCACGTCGATCGGTAGAGCCGCGCTTGGGCGCCGGGTATCGCTGGCCCGCCCGGGCCTCCAGAAATCCAGCACCTCCCCCACGGCGAACACCCGCGGGCTGCCCGTGTCGGTCCCCTCCAACAACATCGATGCGCCGCCAGCTCCACCGCGCGCGGCGCGCAGCATTCTGCGCGACGCGCGCACGCGCTCCTGCGAACGAGACGGCGCGATCACCAGCACGCGGTGTCCGCGCGCAGACAGTTCCTCGCAGACGCGCCTGACGTGCACGTTTACCTCGTTGTCCTGTGCCTCCCACGGATACGGGGTCACATGGGCGATCGAGAACTTCGAGGCCATCGGTGCAGCCATTATCCCGTACGCTGAGCCACCTTTCGCCGCTTGGGCTCGGGTTTGGCTCCGGGACGCACGGCGTACTTGGCGATGAACGCCTCCGTGTCCGTGCGCGCCTGCTCGTCGGGGCGCTGGCGATGCGGCGACTTCATCAGGTAGGACGACGGTCCGTCCAGCTGGCCGCCGAGGCCGTGGTTAAGCGCCAGCTTGCAGCAGCGCACCGCGTCGATCACGATGCCCGCCGAGTTGGGCGAGTCCCACACCTCGAGCTTGAGCTCCACGTTCAGCGGCACGTCGCCGAAGGCCTGGCCCTCGACGCGGATGTGCGCCCACTTGCGGTCGGTCAGCCACGGCACGTAGTCGGACGGGCCCACGTGCACGTCTGACGCCGGCAGCTCGTGGTCCATGATCGAGGTCACCGCGTTGGTCTTGGAGATCTTCTTGGACTCCAGCCGCTCGCGCTCGAGCATGTTGTAGAAGTCCATGTTGCCGCCCACGTTCAGCTGCGAGGTGCGCTCGATCTCCACGCCGCGCTCGGCGAACAGGCGCGCCAACGTGCGGTGCACGATCGTCGCGCCCACCTGAGACTTGATGTCATCGCCGACGATCGGCAGCCCCGCCTTTTTGAAGCGCTTGTCCCAGTAGTCCTCGCGGGCGATGAACACGGGGATGCAGTTGACAAAGCCACAGCCCGCCTCCAGCACCTGCTCGACATACCACTTGGTCGCCTGCTCGGAGCCGACTGGCAGGTAGGAGACGACCACATCCGTGTGGGTGTCTCTGAGGATCTTCACGATGTCGGCCGTCTCGCCCGGCGCCTTGACGATCTTCTCTTTGAGGTATTTGCCCAGGCCGTCGTGGGTCATGCCGCGGTGCACCGGAACGCCCAGCTTCTTGGGGACCGCTCGCTTGCCGTTGGCGAACTTGATCGTGTTGTTCTGGCCCGCCCAGATCGCCTGGCCGAGGTCCTTGCCGACCTTGGTCGAGTCGATGTCGAAGGCCGCCGTGAACTCGATGTCGCGCACGTGGTAGCCGCCGAGGTCCACGTGCATGAGGCCGGGGACCCGCTGCGCGGGGTCCGCGTCGCGGTAGTAGTGGACGCCCTGGACAAACGAGCAGGCGCAGTTGCCCACGCCGATGATTGCCACGCGCACCTTCTCGGATTGGTAGCTGGCCGGTTCGGGGATGCTGGCCGAACCGGGGATGCGAGCGTCAGCGAGTGTCTCCTGGTTTCGGTAGCGAGTGTCTACCGGTTCGGCAAGGCCGTTGCCGGCATTGTCCCCGGAGGGGGAGACCATGGCATGGCCGTTGGTCTTGTTGCTCTGTGTGCTCACGGGAGAGATTCCTTCCTGAAGTTCGAGCTGAATACTCCGCCGCGCGCGCGAGGTCACACCGCAGGCCGCGACAGCTCACTGCGCACGTGCCAGATGCGCTGTGCGACCGTGACCACGCTAAGCGCCGCCAGCACGTACACGGCTGGCTGCAGCAGCTCGAAGTTGCCCAGTGACGCGCCGCGGGCGAACACCAGGCCGATCGCCAGGATCGCCACGCGCACGGGCCGCGTGGCGATGCCCACCTTGCACTCCACCCCTAGCGCCTCCGCCCGCGCCCGCGTGTAGCTGACGATCAGCGATGCCAGCACCGCCACGACCACTGCCGCGGTCGCCACGCGGTTGCCGTGCAGCGCGAAGTAGCCGGCCACGGATGCCAGCACGATCCCCTCCTCGATGCGATCCAGCGTCGAGTCCAGGAACGCGCCGAAGGGGGTGCCCTTGCCCGACATGCGCGAGTAGCGCCCGTCGAGCGTGTCCATGACCGACCCCACGATGAACGCGATCCCGCCGATGAAGAACAGCCGTTCCCACACGAGCACCGCGGCCAGCACGTTCAGCGCGAGACCCGTCAGCGAGATCGCGTTGGGGGTCAGGCGCGACTCGATCAGCCGGTTGCGCACGAGCTCTCGCCGCTGCTCGACGGTCAGGGTCGTCCTGGCGCCGTTGGTCGCGCCCTGGCCCGCGCGGCGGCGCGTGCGCCGGACTGGCGCGTGCTGCCCTGGCGCCATGCCGGTCAGACCCCTATCCGCTCGCCGTCAGCCGCGCCGGCGCGACCGCCGAGAAGCGCCACGCGGCCGGCCGAGCGCGCGCCAGCCAGCTGGCGCCGTAGGCTGACACGGCGGCCGTCAGCGCTCCCAGCAGCGCGTCAAAGATGAAGTGGTTGGCGGTCACGATGATCACGAACGCGATCACGAAGGGGTACAGCAGCCACAGGACGCTCACGATCCGCCAGCGCACCAGGCGGGCAAGCGTCCAGCCGATCATCAGCGCGAACGCCACATGCATCGACGGCACCGCCGCATACAGGTTGGTCAGCGCGTTCAGCGACGCGCTCGCGTGCGACACGTGCACGCTCGTGAAGTCGGCGACCGTGTCGATAAAGCCCCACTCGGGCATGAACCGCGGTGGCGCCGTGGGGAAGACCACGTAGCCGACCAGCGCGATCGTCATCCCGATCATCAGCATGTTGCGCACGAAGTAGAAGCTGCGGTTGTGGCGCAGGTACAGGTACAGCAGCGCCGCCACCGTGACCGACGTCTGCGCATTGACGTACAGCCAGCTGGCCAAGACCATGACCACGTGGCTGCCCGACGCCCACGCCTGGATCGAAGGCTCCACGAACACGTGCAGCGTGCGCTCCAGTGAGATCAGGTCGCGCGCATGGGCGAACGCGGCGTTGGCGTCGCCCTCCACCAGCCCGCGCACCAGCCTGTAGGCCAAGTAGGCGGCGGCGAAGAGCGAGACCTGCCGCAGCGCGTCCAGCCAGCCGCGGGGCAGGACGCGCGCCTGCAGGACACGAGCGCGGGCGACCATCCAGTCAAAGCCTAACCCAAGTCGCAGCGAGGGCCGTCGTCGAACACGCGCGCGAGCGAGAAGTCGATCACCACGTGCAAGCTGCCCGCTGCGCTCGCCCGGACCGCCGTCCAGTCGCCCGGCGCGCGCTGAACGCAGCCCCGACCGCCGGCAAGCGCCCAGTAGGCGGTGAAGTGCACGCGCACGGTGAACGTGCCTGCGCGCGGCGCGCTCAGCGTGAACGAGTCGCTGTCCAGCTGGGTCAGCTCTGCCGGTGCTGCTGCGCCAACGGCTGGGCGCCGCGCACGGCGAACAGGCGCCAGTGCGCAGAGCGCCACACTTCGCGCAGATAGCCCGGCCGCTGCGAGCTGCGCAGCAGAGCTGCCTCCGCCGCGGCCGAGTAGTCCAATGGGGCGTCCGGGAGCGCCACGTAGGAGATCGCCTGCGCCGACAGCCATGCGCGATAGCGCGCTGGCGTGAGGGCCTTTGATTCTTCGTAGAAGACCGCGTTTCGCAGGGTGTCCAACTGGCGCTCCCAGCCACGGGCGATCATGATGTGCGGCGCCACCCAGCGCGCCTCCCAGTGGTCGGCCAGCGGCACGACCTCGATGCGCGCGGGGCGGGCGGAGTAGCCCACCCCGAGCGCGTCCAGCTCGCCGAGCAGGGGGGCGTAGTAGGAGGCTCTGGTGGCAGGATCGTCGCGCTGGGCCGACACGAGGTCGGTCACCGGCGCGTTGGCCTGCCAGTACAAAAGCAGCGGTGCCACGGCAAGCAACAGGCGCGGGCGACGGCCGATCGTCGATCCGCCCAGCAGCAGCAGCGCGGTTACGGGCGCGCCCATCAGCACGCCCAGCCGATCTGCGTTGCCGCCTACCGACGTCGACAGCACGTAGGACCCCGTCAACGCGAGCGCGTACAGCAGCGCGCCAACGCGCAGCAGGCGCTGCTCGGAGGAGATCAGGACCCCGATCGCCAGCACACCCGCGAGCGCCGGGAAGAAGGCCGAGGCCACGAACGGCTGCGTGCCGCCTTCGGGAAACGCGAGGTTGAGCAGCGCGACGGGTGCCAGCGCGGCGAGCGTCAGCAGCGCCGGGCCGCGGCGGTCCGGTCCCGCGAGCGCCCACGCCAGGAAGGCCAGCGCGAGGAACGCGCCGTCGACCGGGCTGGCCACGGCCGCCAGCACGGTCAGCACGAGCGCGAGCGCGAGCCGGCGTCGTTGGGCCAGCACCAGCGCACCCAGGCCGATCGACAGGCCGAGGTCAAACGGAATGCGGTTGGACAGCAGGTCGATCGCCGCGCCGACTGCAAACCACGCGGCGGCGATGCGCGTGGCACGCGCTGGGAAGCGCCCCTCGATCAGGACCGCGAACAGCGCGCTCGCAGACGTGATCGACAGCGCCGCCAACAGCTGCTGGCCGATCAGCGCCCCCAGCGCGGGCGCCAGCAGCGAGTAGGCAAGCAGGTGATGGCCGCCGTACCAAGAGTTGTCCCACAGCGTCAGCCCGGCACGCGCGAACAGGTCGCTGCGGTAGCTGGCCGCCGCCAGGTCGCCGCTGGGCGGTGCCAGGATCACGTACACGAGCGCGAGCGCCGCCGCGATCGTCCATGCTGGCGGCATACGCATGGTCCGGCGGCGCTCTGCGCCCGGCATCGCCACGCGCACGGCTCCCGGCGTTGCCGGCTGCGCTCTGAATGCCAGCCGGCTCACGCGGCGGCCAGGAAGTCGGCCACGCGCGCCACCACCTCGGGACGGTCCAGCCACGGGTAGTGGCCCGCATCCTCCAGCTTCAGCAGCTGCGCCTGGGGCAGCGCGTCCACGTACTCCTGTGCGAAGCGGGCTGGGATGTAGGGGTCCTTCATGCCCCACACGACCAGCGCGGGGACGTCCAGGCGTCCTAGCCGCTCGCCCGCCGCCGCCAGCACCTCGGGCGGCGAGCTGCGGTACAGGCGCAGGATCGCGCGCTGGGTGCCCTGGTCGAAGTGCTCGAGCACGCTGTCCAGCCACGCCTGTGGCATCGGCCCCGGCGTCGCGTTGGTCTCGCGCGACAGGCGCCCGAGCGTGAAGCGGTTGGTGGTACCCATCGCAAGCTCGCCAAGCCCCAGGGTGCGCCAGATGCGCGCCATGCGATGCCAGCGATAGCCCGCAAGCAGCGGCACCGCGTCGATGAGCACCAGCTGCGCCACGCGCTCGGGGTGGCGTTGGGCGAACGTGAGCCCAACCGCGCCCCAGTCGTGCATGACCATGCTCACACGCTGCACGTCGAGCTCGTCGAGGAAGCGCTCGATGTAGCGGCTGTACTCGTCGATCGTGTACGTCAGGTAGCCGGGCTTGCCCGAGCGGCCGAAGCCGGGCAGGTCGGGCGCCAGGCCGCCCGTGCGCTGCCAGGAACGCAATCCACTCGTCGCTGCTGTCGGGCACGCCGTGCAGATACAGCGTCACGGCATCTCTCGCATCGCCTGCTTGGTGCCTGCGCGCTGCGCCAGAAGACGGGCAGTCCGTCGATCTCGCCGGTGTGGTCTGC
This sequence comes from uncultured Solirubrobacteraceae bacterium, assembly GCA_963734225.1. GTDB lineage: Bacteria > Actinomycetota > Thermoleophilia > Solirubrobacterales > Solirubrobacteraceae > Palsa-744. The sequence continues at coordinate 408,311 of CAVTGI010000006.1, read as the reverse complement.
CACAGCGGGCACCGGGCGAGGATACTTGTGCCCGTGTCGCCGCCAGCCTCGCGTCGTGCATCCCGTCGCCGCGGCTCGATGTCCGCAGTGGCATGGACGTCCGCCCAGTCGCGCACGTGTTCGGCGCATCCGCGACCGGCTGCGCGAGATCTACGGCACCCCGCTGATGCGCCCGCACGGTCACCCGATCGCCGAGCTGATCCTGACGGTGCTGTCCCAGTCGACCAACGACCGCAACCGCGACGTCGCCTATCTGCGGCTGCGCAGCCGCTTCGGGGGGGCGAGTTTCGATTGGCGGGCCGTGCGCGACGCGCCGCTGGCAGACGTCGAGGAGGCGATCCGCCCGGGCGGCATCTCCAAGGTCAAGTCCGCCCGCATACAGGCGATCCTGCGTGCGATCTCAGACGAGCCGCCGCCGGCGGGGGCGCGCGCGCAAGGTGCCGACTCCGAGCCAGCGCATGAGCTCTCGCTCGACTGGCTGCCCGTCGTGTCGATCGAGCAGGCGCGCGACTACCTCGTGGCGCTGCCCGGCGTGGGACGCAAGACGGCCGCGTGCGTGCTGCTGTTCGCCTACGGCCTGCCCGACGTGCCGGTCGACACGCACGTCTCGCGCGTCGGCACCCGCCTCGGGCTGCTGCGCCCGGGCGCGCCCTTCGAGGAGTTGCACGACGCGATGCTCGCGCTCACGCCGCCCGGCGAGGAGCTCGAGTTGCACGTCAACCTGCTGCGCCACGGGCGACGCACCTGCCACGCGCGCTCGCCCGCCTGCTCGTCGGTGCGCGCTCGCGCGCATGTGCCCGAGCCGGGCGCTGTTCGAGTGAGCGCTTGGGGTATGGCCGAGGCAAAGCGGCTACGCGATCTCGGCCGGTGATGAGGAGATCGGTGACGTGATTGCGGATGCGATCGAGAAGGTCGGCAAGGACGGCGTGGTCAATGTCGAGGAGGGCCAGACGTTCGGCGTTCACCGAGGGTATGCAGTTCGACAAGGGCTACATCTCGCCGTATATGGTGACCGACCAGGACCGCATGGAGGCGACCTTGGAGGACCCCTACACCCTGATCGCCAACCAGAAGATCGGCTCGGTGCGCCTTGCGCCGGGGCAGGCGAATTTCCTTGAACCTAGTGGCGCGCGCTCGCCGCGCGAAAGTTTTTCAGAAACACGTGCACATATTCTTCGAATTCTTCTATACAGTGAGCTGCCATGAGTGCACGTCTAGTGGTTCGCGCGCTGTCGGTCTCCTTCGTTCTCGTCGCCGTTGTTTCTCTGGCCGGCTGTGGTGGGGGCAGCAGCGCGTTGCCTGCCGATGCGGTGGCGCGAGTCGGGGCGGCTACGATTACGAAAGCTACGCTCGATCATTGGATGTCGAGCATGCTCGGGGGCGACTATTACGAGATTATGGGCGAGCCGATTCCCGAGGGGCTGGTGTCAGAGCCGCCGCACTACACCGCCTGCGTGGCGAGACTGAAAGCGGCGATGCGCAAGCCGGTCAGCGGGCCGTCGCGCACCGCGGTCGAACTCAAAAGCAAATGTGAAGCGCTCTACCAGGCGGTGAAGGTACAGGCGCTCACTTTCTTGGTGGGGACCGAATGGCGTTCGCATCTGTACTCCGCCGAGGGTGTGACAGCCACCGAGCAAGAAGCGCGACAGCAGCTGCTCAAGCCTTCGATAGCTGAACCGTTTACCAAGGCGGGTGGGCGTACGGCCTATTTGGCGGATCGGCGGTGGGCGTTGTCGGACGAGATCGAGCTCGCCAGGCGAGATATACTGCAGCAGCGCCTTTTGGAAAAGCTTCGAGCGGGCGGTTCTCGAGTGCTCGCGAAGCTCAACCAGGAAGCTTTGAGGTGGACGGCTCAAACGACCTGCCGGCCGGGCTATGTGGTCGAACACTGCAAGCAATATGTCGCGACGAGGGCAGCGACTCACGAAGCCAGTCCGGCGATCTTGATTGAGCAGCTCGGCAAGTTGGGTTCGCAGGCTCCCGCGAAACCCCCTGCTCGCGACATCGAGTGCAAGAACAAGGGCAAGGAAGTGGTTTGTGAACCGGTCGGGGGTCCTGTCAAGACGGGCGCCGGCAAGCCGTAACCGCTTGGGGTGATGAGGTGAGGCTGGGTGTCATCTACGACCCGACGTTGGCCAGTGCGTATTACCGGGCGCTGTTCCCGATGCGCGCGCTTGAGCTGCTCGGCCATACGGTCGTGTGGCCGAGCAGGGCTCATCAAGTGCCACGCGAGTTCTTTGGCTGTGATCTGGTGCACTGCTTCCGGCGCGCCGATCGACTGGGAGATCTGCGCAAGCTTTCGGCGCGTGGCGTCGCTATAAGCTTTGACAACGACGATAACTTCGCTGCTGCCGAGATCACTGACAGGGCGTCCGGGATGGGTGAGCTGCGGCTGTATAAGGCGACGTTCCGGGACCTTTTGAAGGTTGCGAGGTTGGCTGACGTGACGACGACTCCGAGTGGCTTGTTGGCGCAGCGTTACCGTGTCGAGGGGGCGCGTAATGTCGTCGTCATCGAGAATCATCTTGAGCGAAGCATGTTTGGGTTTGGGTCGCGGTCCAAGCATGAGGGTGTGCTCGTTGGGTATGTTGCTGGGCGCGAGCATAGCCTCGACTTGGATCGGATACCTATCGCCGATGTTCTACGCCGGCTGCTTGAGGTGCACAGGGATTTGAGGGTTCTGACTGTCGGGGTGCCTCTCGCGCTCCAGTCGTCCCGCTATGAGCATATTAGGGAAGTACCGTTCGTTGATCTGTTGAAGGTGGCGAGTAGGATCGATATCGGGATAGCGCCGTTGGCTGACACGGTCTTCAATCGCTCTCGCTCGAATGTGAAGTTGAAGGAGTACGCTTCGGGTGGGGCTGCGTGGCTGGCCTCGCCGGTGGGGCCCTATCGCGGGCTCGGTGAGGATCAGGGTGGGATGCTGGTCGAGGATGGGGATTGGATGTCGGCGATCGATCTGCTCATTCGTGATCGTCGTAGGCGCAGGCGTCTTTGCAAGCATGCTCGGGCGTGGGCCCAAGCGCAAGCACTCGACCGCCATATCCACGCCTGGGAGTCGGCGTTCCAGAACGCGGTCGAGCGACGTCGCGAGCCCGCCGGCGTGCGCGGCTGATTACCCCGACTGGTTCCACGTATCGGGCGTCTTCGGGATGGTGGGAGACAATCGGTCTGTTTGCTTGACAGTGGTCGGGTTGGGTGGGATGGTTGTGTGGTGCGGCGCCTCGCGTGGTTGGTTGACGGGAGTGTGGTCGTGCTGGCGCCTGGCTTGTTTGGATGTTTGCGGGATCGCTGGGTGCCGTTTTGTGTTGACTCTATTGTGAAAGAGAGTATGTTTATGTTCAAGTCATTTAGGCTTGTTGTCGGCTTGGCGATGTTGGCTGTGTGCTCGGTCAGCATGGTGGCGGCGACAGCCGCCCAGGCGGAAACCACCTTACCCGAATTCATGGGCGGCGTGGCAAACACATTCACGACGAAAAGCGGGTTAGGCACACTGTTCGGAGCAGACCCGATCGTATGCAAGAAAGATAAAGGTAGCGGTACGATCGCTGCAACCGGGAGAACAGGCACATGGACGACCGACTTCGAAGAATGCTCAGTAACGGTGGATGGTGTGACATTGAAATGTTTCAGTTTAGGTGACAAAGGCGAAACGATCTTAGTTGGTGGTACGTGGTCCGTAGCGAGGGGGCCGAGCACCGATCCCAATCTAATACTACTGACTATCAGCCCCGAACTGCACATCATTTGCACAGGCCTCATCGAAGTGTTAATCCGTGTAAGGGGCAGCGTGCTTGGGTTAATCGATAAAGTAAGCACCACCGTCTACAGGCTATTAATCCACGCAAAAAGCGCTACAACGCAGGAAGTGAAGGAAGCCACCAACAACGCAGGTGAAAAATTCACAGATCACCTGGAATGTAGCGTGGGCCCCGGCGCGTTTGAAGAATGCGCGGAGGAAGGCGGGGAAGTAGAATTGACTGCTGCAAAAGCCACGGAACTGTTAGAATCGTAGTTTGAGTTGGGCTGGTGCGTGGCTGTTGGTTGGTTGCGTGCTGGTTGGGGTGGGTGGTGCCGTTCGGGTGCTGCCCGCCCCTTTGTTTTGGTGGATGGTTGGAAGTGGGAAACACCTCTAGGGGTGTGTCGGCGCGGTAGCGTACTATCGGTAGTGGACTGTTGGTGGGGTAGGGTGGTGCTGTCGGGTGTTTGGTTGATCGGGAGCAGGAGGAAAAGTGTTGATGGATGGGTTGGCGCTGGGACAGTTTGGGGTGCGTGGCCGCGCGGGCGTGGGTTTGTGTGGGGTCGCGTGGCGGGTTTCGGCGTCGTTGTGTGTTTGTGGTGTGTTGGTGGGTGTGTTGGTGGGGTCTGCTTGGGGTGCTCGGGGGCATGTGCCGGTGGGGGTGTTTGGTGGCCCGTGTGGTGGGCCGCCTTGTGCTGGAAGTTTGTTTGACGGGCCGGCTGGGGTGGCGGTGGACGCGGCTTCGGGTGTTGTGTATGTCGTGGACAAGGGGGACGGGCGCGTGGAGTGGTTCAGCGCCGCGGGCGTGTTTTTAGGCCAGTGGGACGGGAGTGAAACGCTTGAAGTGCAAGGCAATGTGTTGACAGGCCAGCCGCATCCCCCGGCAGTGTTTTCCTCACCGGAAGGCATCGCGATAGACAACACCTGCCGGCTGCACGAACTGAGCTCCGGGATGGCGTTGAGCGGTAGTGAATGCGAAGCATTGGACCCATCAAATGGTGATGTGTATGTGGCCGATGTCGGGCATGGCGTGGTCGATAAGTTCACGGCCACGGGTGGGTATCTGGGTCAGTTGAGCGAAGGCGGCGGGGCAGCGTTTAGCGAATTGGATGGTGTGGCGGTGGACGGCAAGGGCGAAGTGTGGGTCGCCGAGCACGAAAGGATCGTCTTTAGCTTCAATGATGCGTTAGCGAATGAATTCACGGGGCGCCACGAAGCGCCTTTGAGTAGCCCCTTTTGGGATCCGGGGTTTGCTGTGGACTCCGAAGACGATTTGTACCCGGTCCATGAAGTGCAGGGCAGCAGTCCCCTGGAATTTCGTCTGTCGAAGCTGTTGAGTGGTGGGGAAGTGGTGAGTGAAGCAATGGATGAAGAAGAATCGTCGGGTGTGGCAGTGGATTTGTCTGGTGATGATGTATATGTTGATAATGTGGGTTCGGTGGGGCGGTTTTCGTCGGCGGGGGTGTTTGTGGAACGGTTTGGTGAAGGGGTGTTGACGGGTGGTGGTGGTGTTGGGGTTGATGCGGGTAGCGGTAGGGTGTATGTGGCTGAGACCTCAGCGGATCGTGTGATGGTATTTGGGTTGGAAGAACCGCGGGCGCCGACGGTAGAAGCTGAGTCCGTTTCTGATGTGAGTGGGGAAGCGGCGACGTTTGAAGGGTCTGTGAACCCGCGCGGCGCGGTCACGGATGCGCGGTTTGAATACGGGCGTTGTGTGTCGCCGTCTGGTTGTGCGGGCAGCGGCTTTGAAAAGTCGGTTTCGGTTGGCGTGGTGGGGTCGGGTTTCGTGGTTGCGACGATTGGGCCTGTGCATGTGCAGGGCCTTTCCCCGGGCACCGCTTATCATTACCGGGTGCTGGTGTCGAGCGGGCTGGGGACAACCGTCAAGGAAGGGACGTTTACGACAGAAGCGGCGGGCGGACAGCTGGTGTTGCCCGATGGGCGCGAGTGGGAACTGGTCTCCCCGGCGCATAAGCGTGGCGCGTTGATCTTGTGGCCCGGGGAAGAGGGTGCGATCCAGGCGGCGGTGGGGGGCGGGGCGATCAGCTATTTCACGGACGCTCCGACCGAATCAGAACCCCCGGGTTATGCCGTGTCAGAGCAGCTGCTGTCCACTCGTGGACCTGAGGGTTGGCGCACACAGGACATCTCTCCCGCGCATCATATCGCAACCGACATCGAAGTAAATGTTGGTTTGGAGTTCCGACTGTTTAGTGAAAATTTGTCGGTTGGTGTGGTGCAGCCGTTTGGGGCGTTTGTGTCGGCCATGGAGCCGGGGGCGCTTGCGCCTGGGGAGGCTTCTGAACAGACGGCGTTCTTGCGCTCGAGCTATGTGGCTAGTGGGTCGGGTGAAGGGTGTGTGTCGGGTTGCTACAGGCCTTTGGTCAGCGGCGAAACTGGTTTTGCCAACGTGCCCGCAAACGCGGTGTTCGGGCAGGTTGGGAAGAAGGGCAGGGCGTGCCCGCCGGAATTCATTTGTGGCCCGGAATTTACTGGTGCGACAGCAGATCTCAGCCGGGTGGTGTTGGCGTCGAATGTGGCGTTGACGAGCACCCCGACCGAAGGAGCCACGTCGTTGTATGAGTGGGATGGCGGCAAGCCTTTGGGTGAACAGCTTTCGTTGGTGAGCTTGCTGCCCGCGCAAGAAGGCGGCGGGCCGGCGACCACGGGGGCGACGTTCGGGAATAGTAGTAGTACGGATGCTCAGGGTGCGATCTCAGACGATGGGTCGCGGGTGTTCTGGTCAACTCCTACGCGGTTGTATGTGCGGGATGTGGTGAGGGCGGAAACGCTTGCGGTGGATGGGCCGGAAGCTGGGTGTGGGGGTTGTGAAGCTGGAGGTGGGGTGTTTCAGGCGGCCAGCACGGATGGGTCGCGGGTATTCTTTACCGACACGAGGAAGCTGACGGCGAACTCGGGGGCGAGCGCGCAAGGGTCGGATCTCTACGAGTGTGTGATCGTGGAAGTGGCTGGGCGCTTGGCCTGCCAGTTGTCTGATCTGACGCCCGCGCAGGGCGGGGAAGCTGTTAGGGTGCAGGGGAAGGTGGTGGGTGTAAGCAGGGACGGCTCATGGGTGTATTTCGTGGCTGATGGGGTGTTGGCGGCTGGTGCGGTGAAGGGTGATTGCGTCCAGTTTTCGCCGGCTGGCGCGAGCTGCGACTTGTACGTGTGGCATGAAGGCGCGATTGGGCTGGTGGGTGTGGTGGCGGGGGAAGACAGCCCGGACTGGACGAATGGGGGGCAGATTGGGCGGGTGTCGCCCGACGGGCGTTGGCTTGCGTTTATGTCATTGCGTGATTTGACTGGGTATGACACGAGGGACGCACTGACGGGCCAGCCCGACGAGGAGCTGTATCTCTATCACGGGGAGGCTGAAGCGGGCGAAGGTGGTTTGGTGTGTGCGTCGTGTGACCCGTCGGGCGCACACCCGGTGGGTGTGGTGTATGGGCCGAAGGGCGCAAACTTTGGGATCGTCAGGGGCACTCCGGGTACGTGGACTGCGAGTCAGGGGTTGGCGGCGGATGTGCCGGGGTGGAGTGAATATGAAGTGGGTAAGGCGCGGTATCAGCCGCGGTACTTGTCTGATAGTGGCCGGTTGTTCTTCAATAGTCCGGTGGGGTTGGTGCCTCAGGATGGGAATGGGACGTGGGATGTGTATGAGTATGAGCCTGCTGGGGTGGGTGATTGCTCGACGGGGTTGGTCACGTTTAGCGAACGGTCGGATGGTTGTGTGGGTTTGATTTCGTCGGGGAGCTCGGTGCAGGAATCGGTGTTTTTGGATGCGAGTGAATCGGGTAGTGACGTGTTTTTCTTGACGACGGCGAGGCTGGTCCCTGAAGATTTTGATACGGCGTTGGATGTGTATGACGCGCATGAATGCTCGCCCGCGTCGCCGTGTTTGCAGCCCGGGGCCGAACGTCCCCCGGTGTGTGTGACGGAAGCGTCGTGTCGGCCCGCCCCGACGCCGCAACCATCGATCTTTGGTGCACCGTCGTCCGCGACGTTCTCTGGCATCGGGAATGTTTTGGGTGGTCCTGTGCCGGTAATGAAGGTGAAGGTGTTGACGCGGGCGCAGAAGCTTGCTGGGGCGTTGCGGGTGTGTCGCGCCAAGCATGATCGTGGGAAGCGGGTGGTGTGTGAACGTGTAGCGCGCAAACGTTATGGCCCGGCTGGGAAGGCGAGCGCGAAGGCACGGCGTGAGGTGCGCGGGAGGTCTTCTGGGCGTCGGGCTGGGGGTGGACGGTGAGCGTTACGGGCCGGGCTTCTAGGCGTTATCTCGGAGTGAGCGTGTTGTTGGGTGTGCTGGTGGGGGCGCCGTCGGCGTTGGGGGCCCCGTCGGCGTGGTGGCATGTGACGTCTGGTTCGAGGCCGGCGTTGTTGCAGCGGGCCGCGGTGGGCGCGAGTCAGGTCGACAAGTTGACGGTGTCCGGGGTGGGAACGGGAGTGATCTTGCTGAAGGGCAACGAACAAGCCGGGATCGTCAGTTTCGACGCTAGCGCGAGTGAATTGCAGAGCGGTCTGGAAGCGCTGTATGGCAGCGGGAGCGTCGAAGTGACTGGCGGCCCGGTTGCGACGGGCACGGGCAATCTCAGTGCGGGAGCTGGTACCGGCACGATCACCACCGGATCGGGCGAAGTTAAGGAAGTCAATACGACCGCGGGTGTGTTTGAAGAAGGCCAGGAAATATCGGCTGCGGGTATCCCTGCGGGGACGACGATCACAAAAATCGTCGGGACCACCCTCACTCTGTCTGGTGATGCTACGGAAACCGCGACCGAACGCGGGTTGAGGGCCGCGTCGAAGGAAGTAAAGGGTGTCACGGGGGCTTTCGAAGTGGGCCAGGAGCTTTCCGGGGTGAGTATTCCGAAGGGTACGACGATCACGGCGGTCGGCGCGGGCACCCTCACCCTCTCACAGCCCCCCACCGAAGCGGGAACTGGCGTCAGCCTTGGTGTCCTCGCGCCGTACACGATTACCTTCAAGGGAGCGTTCGCTGGTGAGCCGGTCGCGCTTGAAGTGTTGTTTGGCGAAGCGACCGTGACGACAGTCACTTCCGGGCGTTTCTCGGGCCAGACGGTCGTGGTGACGGCCGCGAATCTCGGGGACGCGGACGCTGACGGGGAATCATCGCCTGTGCGGATCGTGGATAGGCTGCCCGCGGGGTTGACCGCGGAACGCGTGGAAGGGATAGCGGGATACCAGCAGGGTATCGGTCAGCCGGGCAACAGTGGTCCGGTGTCGTGTGAGATGCAAGAACCACAGGTCGTGGCGTGCTCGTTCGCGGGCACTTTGCCGCCTTTTGACCAGATTGAAATGCTGGTGCAGGTATCGGTCGGTGGCGGGGCGTCGTCGGGGGTCAACGAAGTGAGCGTCTCGGGTGGCGAAGCACCTGGTACGCAGGCGGCACGTATGCTGCGTGTTGGTTCGGGGTCGACGTCGTTCGGGGTGGAAGAGTATGAACAGACCCTTGAAGAAGAAGGCGGCCAGCCCGACGCGCAGGCGGGGTCTCATCCTTTCCAGTTCACGACCACGCTCGCGTTTAACCAGACCTCAGAAGGGGAGCCGGCGGCGCTCGTAAAGGACATCTCAAGCGACCTGCCGGCGGGGTTGATCGGTAACCCGACACCGTTCCCGAAATGCACGCTTGCGCAGTTCGCGACCGAAGCGAGCTGCCCGGCGCAGACCGCGTTGGGTGTCGCGATGGTCTCGATCAAGGAACCCACGACTTTCGGGGGAAACAACCATATCGGCACGTTCACGGTCCCGAATCTTTAACATGGAACCGTCGGTCGGGGAGCCCGCTCGGTTCGGCTTTCGGGTCCCCGGAACACCCGTGTTCATCGATACCGCGGTGCGTACGGGCGGCGACTATGGTATTACCGCGACTTCTAGTGATACTTCTCAGACGGCGGCGTTCTTGAAGGTCGAGCTTACGTTCTGGGGTGTCCCGGGTCGTGCTGTGCACGCCAGCCAGCGCGGGTTACCATGTCTGCAAGAAGCCCGCCAGCAATTTCACATCGAACCGTGTCTGGCGATCTCAGAAGCCGCACCGCCACCGTTTTTGTCGCTGCCGACATCGTGCACGGGCCCTTTGCAAGACACTGTGGAGGCGGATCCGTGGGAAGAACCGATAAAACAGGTCACGCTTTCCAGCGAACCCGACCAGGCACCGCTCACCGGCTCTATGCAAGCGCTTGATGGTTGTAACAGGCTGCCGTTTGGCGCCTCGATCAAAGTGACCCCCGACGGGCGGGCCGCGAGCTCCCCAACGGGCGTGAACGTCGACGTGCACGTCCCCCAAGAGGAGACGCTGAACGCCAACGGCCTGGCCGACTCCAACGTCAAAGACATAAAGATCGTGCTGCCCGAAGGCCTCGCGCTGAACCCGTCTTCTGGTGATGGGCTGCAGGCATGCTCCCAAACCCAGATCGGCTATCTGCCCTCAGAAAGCAGCCCTCCCGAAAACCTGCGCTTCACTCCAACGCTGCCGTCCGGGTTTTGCCCGGAAGCGTCGAAGATCGCGACCGTGAAGATCAAAACACCGCTGCTGCCCAACCCGCTTGAAGGCGCAGTCTACGTAGCGACGCAAAACGAAAACCCGTTCGGGAGCCTCGTCGCTATGTATCTCGTCGCAGAAGACCCTATCTCCGGTGCGCTGGTCAAGCTCGCCGGCAACGTCCAGCTCGACAGAAACGGGGCAGATCATCTCGACGTTCACGAACACCCCCCAACTCGCCTTCGAAGACGCCGAAGTGCACTTCTTCGGTGGGGAACGCGCCCCGCTGGCGACCCCCGCCCGCTGTGGCTTCTACACCACCAGCGCGTCGGTCACGCCATGGTCGGATGCTCCCGCGGTCAACTCGACATCTATGTTTGAAATCAACAGCGGCCCCAACGCCAGCGCCTGCCCCGGCCAAAACCTGCCGTTTAGCCCGACCTTGACGGGCGGCACGATCAACAACCAGGCCGGCTCGTTCAGCCCGTTGACGACCACGATCAGCCGCCCAGACGGCCAACAACCCCTCGCAGGCATACAGATCCACATGCCCCCCGGGCTATCCGGGAGCCTCACCGGTGTCCCGCTGTGCCCCGAACCACAAGCCGACGAAGGAACCTGCCCCCCGGAAAGCCTGATCGGGGAAACCACAGTCTCGGTCGGTGTCGGCGGAGAGCCCTTCAGCGTAAAGGGCGGCAAGATCTATCTCACCGGCCCCTATCACGGCTCCCCATTCGGGCTATCGATCGTCAACCCCGCTAAGGCCGGACCATATGATCTTGAGAAAAACACAGCGTGCGACTGCGTGCTCGTCAGAGCACGAATAGACATCGACCCGCACACCGCCGCGCTGACCGTCACCACCGACGAAACCGGCCCGTATAAGATCCCGACCATCCTGGACGGCATACCCCTGCAAATCCAGCACATAAACGTCCTGATCAACCGCCCCGCCTTCACGTTTAACCCCACCAACTGCCAGCCGCTCGCTATCACAGCGACCCTCACCAGCACCGAAAGCACGAGCGTCTCGGCGACCGTACCGTTCCAGGCCACCAACTGCGCGACCCTGAGATTCGCCCCCAAATTCCAGGTCTCCACCTCAGGGCAAACCAGCAAAGCCAACGGCGCGAGCCTCACCGTCAAACTGTCCTACCCCACCGCGCCCTCCGGCGTCTACGCCAACATCGCCAAAGTCAAGGTCGACCTCCCCAAGCAACTCCCCTCCCGACTGACTACCCTGCAAAAGGCATGCCTGGCAGCCGTCTTTGAAGCCAACGCCGCCAACTGCCCCGCCGCATCCATCGTCGGACACGCCAAAGCGACCGTCCCCAACATCCCCGTCCCCTTGGAAGGACCCGCCTACTTCGTCAGCCACGGCAACGAAGCATTCCCCTCCCTGACCATCGTCCTGCAAGGCTACGGCATCACCATCGACCTCGTCGGCTCCACCTTCATCCACAACGGCATCACCAGCAGCACATTCAAGACGATCCCCGACAACCCCGTCAACACCTTCGAACTCACCCTCCCCGAGGGCAAATACTCCGCCCTCGCCGCCAACAGCAACCTCTGCAAACCCAAACTCCAACTCAACATGCCCACCAGCTTCGTAGCCCAAAACAACACCACCATCCACCAAACCACCAAAATCACCATAACCGGCTGCCACACACCACACACAAACAAAAAGAACCACAAAAAAACAAAACGATAAACCGAGGGAGCCGAACCGCGCTAGCCGCGCGGGAGCACGGCAAATGCGATCACCGCATATTGCAACGCCGCCGCGACGAGAACCAGCGTGTGGAAGACCTCGTGGTAGCCGAACACCTTCGGCCACGGGTTTGGCCGGCCGCTCGCGTACACGATCGCCCCTACCAGGTACAGCAGGCCGCCGCACGCAAGTCCACCCGCTCCCAGCCAACCGATTGCCGCCGGCAGTTCGCCGAAGACTGCCGCGGTCACCAGGCCAAGCGCTACGTACACCGCCGCGAATAGCCACTTCGGCGCGTCGATCCACAGCAGCTTGAAGACCGCGCCGCCGAGCGCGCCGGCCCACAGCACGATCAGCACCGTGCTTGCCAACGATCCCTTCAGCGCGAGCAGCGCCACAGGGGTGTAGGTCCCGGCGATCAGCACGAAGATCATCGAGTGATCCAAGCGCCTCATCCAGCGCCGAGCACTCGGGCGCCAGGTCACACGGTGGTACAGCGCGCTCGTGCCCAGCAGGCCCGACACGGCGAACGCGTAGATCGTGGCTGCCAGTCGTGCGCGTCCGTCGGATGCCGCCAAGATCAGCGCTACCCCGCACACGAGCGAGACGAAGAACCCGTACTCATGCAGCACGCCGCGCAGCCGGGGCTTCAACGGCCCCGACGGGACCATGTTCATGCCTAGACGGTAGCGCTCAACCGGTGGCCGCGGTGCTCAGTGGCTGGCTGCCGGCGCGCTGTCGAGCTTGGCGCGCGCGCGCTCGGGCGTGACCTTGACCACGTCCCACGCCAGGCCCACGCGCTCGAGCCCGAGAATCAGCCAGCCGGAGGGATCCAGCTCATACCAGCGCAGCCCGTGAAAGGCCGACTGCGGGAAGGCGTGGTGGTTGTGGTGCCAGGCCTCGCCCAGCGAGGGTAGGGCCAGCCAGAACACGTTGGTCGACTCATCGTCGGTCGCAAACCGGCGGCTGCCGAAGAAGTGGCAGATCGAGTTGATCGACCACGTGACATGGTGGACGAGGAAGATCCGCACGAGGCCCGCCCACAGCAGGGCGGACAGGCCGCCGTCCACGAGCGAGCCGCCGCTCAGCGCAAGGCCCGCCAGGAAAGGCAGCCCAAGGCTGCCAAGGGCTATCAGCGGGAAGCTCTTGTTGATACGTCGCATCGTCGCGTCTTCGACCAGGTCGCGGGCGAACCGTTTCGAGGAGGCCTGGCCATGGGTCTCGAACAGCCAGCCCACGTGCGCGTGCCATAGGCCGGCCGCCATCCCTCGCAGGCCCGCGCCGTGGCCCGCGTGCGGGCTGTGCGGGTCGCCGTCTTCGTCGGTGAACGTGTGGTGCTTGCGGTGGTCGGCCACCCAGTCGATCACCGGGCCCTGCAGCGCCATCGAGCCGAGCACCGCAAGGGTGTAGCGCAGCCACGGCCGTGTCTGGAAGGCCCGGTGGGTGAGCAGACGGTGGAAGCCCACCGTGATGCCCAGCGCGGTCAGCATGTACATGACCGCGAAGATCGCCAGGTCGCGAGCCCCGAGGAAGCGGCTCCACAGGATCGCCGCAGCCGCGATCACGCCGAGAAACGGGATCACGACCGCTGCGATGTTGACGTTGCGCTCGAGGCGGGTCACTTGCTAGCCATACCCCGCCCGACTACGCGGTTACCGCATAAACCCCCGTTTGGGGGGGTGGGTGGGGCGGCCCCAGGGGCGTGGGTGGGTAGACACACGCCGGTGGCCACTTGACCTCTGTCAAGAAATCTGTCATACTGCCACTCAGATTTATACAGCACACGAAGGAGCATTTCTCTCATCATGGCTAAGACCATAGGTATCGACTTGGGCACGACCAACTCGTGCATGGCGGTACTCGAGGGCGGCGAGCCGACCGTCATCGAGAACGCCGAGGGCGGTCGCACGACCCCCTCGGTCGTCGCATTCACGGCGTCCGGCGAGCGCCTCGTGGGCACCGTCGCCAAGCGCCAGGCGGTGACCAACCCGCAGAACACCGTCTTCTCGATCAAGCGCTTCATGGGCCGCAAGGAGGCCGAGGTGCGTGAGGAGGAGTCGATCGTCCCCTATAAGGTCGTCGCCGGCCCCAACGGCGACGCGCGTGTGGAAATAGGAAACCCGCCCGAACAGCACTCGCCGCCGGAGATCTCGGCGATGATCCTGCAGAAGCTCAAGTCAGACGCCGAAGCGTATCTGGGCGAGGCGGTCGATTCGGCCGTCATCACCGTCCCCGCCTATTTCAACGACGACCAGCGCCAGGCCACCAAGGACGCGGGCAAGATCGCCGGCCTTGACGTCAAGCGCATCATCAACGAGCCCACCGCCGCGTCGCTGGCCTACGGCCTGGACAAGGAGTCAGATCAGACGATCCTCGTCTTCGACCTCGGCGGCGGCACCTTCGACGTGTCCGTGCTGGAGATCGGCGACGGCGTGTTCGAGGTCAAGTCGACCGCCGGCGACAACCACCTCGGCGGCGACAACTTTGACAAGGCCATCGTCGACTGGCTGGTGGCCGAGTTCCGCAAGTCCCAGGGCATCGACCTGTCTGCCGACCCGATGGCGTTGCAGCGTCTGTACGAGGCCTCCGAGAAGGCCAAGATCGAGCTGTCGACCACTCAGGAGACGCAGATCAACCTGCCGTTCATCACCGCCGACGCGTCCGGGCCCAAGCATCTGGACACGCGCCTGACGCGGGCCAAGCTGTCAGAGCTCACCGCAGACCTACTCGACCGCGTCGTCGCGCCCGTGCGCCAGGCGATGGACGACGCCAAGAACAAGGGCGTCAAGGAGATCGACCACATCGTGCTCGTCGGCGGCATGACGCGCTCGCCTGCCGTGCAGGAGAAGGTCAAGGACCTGACCGGCAAGGAGCCCCACCGCGGCGTCAACCCCGACGAGGTGGTCGCCGTCGGAGCAGCCATCCAGGCGGGCGTGCTCGCCGGCGACGTCAAGGACGTGCTGTTGCTCGACGTTACCCCGCTGACCCTCGGCATCGAGACCAAGGGCGGCGTGATGACCAAGCTGATCGAGCGCAACACGACGATCCCCACACGCAAGGGCGAGGTCTTCTCCACGGCCGAGGACAACCAGCCGTCGGTGGAGATCCACGTCTTGCAGGGCGAGCGCGAGATGGCCCAGTACAACAAGTCGCTGGGCAAGTTCCAGCTGACCGGCATCCCGCCAGCGCCGCGCGGCATCCCGCAGATCGAGGTCGCCTTCGACATCGACGCCAACGGCATCCTCAACGTATCCGCCAAGGATCTCGGCACCGGCAAGGAGCAGAAGATCGAGATCAAGGCCGGCTCGGGACTGTCGGAGGAGGAAATCAAGAACATGGTCTCCGACGCCGAGTCCCACGCTGAGGATGACCGCAAGGCGCGCGAGCTGGCCGAGGCGCGCAACAACGCCGAGAACGCCGCCTACCAGGCCGAGCGCCAGCTGGCCGACCTCGGCGACCAGGTCGACGCCGACTCAAAGGCGGGGATCGAGCAGGCGATCAAGGACGTTCGCGAGGTGCTCGAGTCCGAGGACCCGGCCACGATCAACGCCAGGGCAGAGGCACTGCAGAGCGCCTTCCACGCGGTCTCTGAGGCGATGTACCAGCGTGCCCAGGAGCAGGCCGCGGCCTCCGGCAACGGCGCCTCCACGGACGGCGCAGGCGCTGGCGCGTCCTCTGACGAGGAGGACGTGGTGGACGCCGAGGTAGTCGAAGAGCCGAAGGCGTAGGCCGGCGATGACCGAGATCGAGATCGAGCGAACCGTCGAGGAGCCCGAGCAGGCCCAGGACGTGGTTGCGCAGGCGGCGGGGCAGGAGCCCGTCGCCTCCGGGCACGACGGCGGCGAGACGCAGGAGGTCCGCGAGGACCTCGACGCGCTCGTCAGCAAGGCCGCCCAGCGCGACGAGTACCTAGCGCTGGCCCAGCGCACCCAGGCGGACTTCGAGAACTACCGCAAGCGTGTGGCCCGAGAGGCCGCCGGCGCACAGGAGCGCGGGGTGATCTGCCTGGCCAAGGAGCTGCTGCCTGCGCTCGACAACCTCGACCGCGCCTTGGAGGCAGCGGCCGACGATGACCCTCTGCTGCAGGGCGTGCGCCTGGTGCGCTCGGAGCTCAGCGGCGCGCTTTCGCGTGTTGGCATCGAGTCCTTCGCGCCCGTCGGCGAGGCGTTCGACCCGACATTGCACGATGCCGTCGCCACCGCCCCGCAGCCTGAGGGCGGCGCCGCCAGCGGCACCGTGGTCGAGGTCTATCAGCTCGGCTACCGGCTGGGCGAGAACGTGATCCGACCCGCGCGCGTTGTCGTGGCGGCATAGCGCGGGAGGTCCAGATGGCAGCGCGTCCCGACTACTACAAGACGCTCGGCGTCTCCAACAAGGCGACGGCCGACGAGATCAAGAAGGCCTACCGCAAGCTCGCACGTCAGTACCACCCCGACCGCAACCCCGGCGACAAGCAGGCAGAGGCGCGCTTCAAGGAGATCTCCCAGGCCCACGACGTGCTGGGCGACCCGGAGAAGCGCAAGCAGTACGACAGTGGCACTGGCCCGTTCGCCACCGGGGCTGGCCCTGGTGGCGGCTTCGGTGGCTTTGGCAACTTCGACTTCGACTCATCCTCGATGGGCGACATCCTGTCGAACCTGTTCGGCGGCTCGGCCAGCGGGCGGCGCGTACGAACCAAACCACGGGCAGAGAAGGGTGCCGACCTGGAAGCGCAGGTGTCGATCACCTTCGATCAGGCGATCTCTGGCGCGCAGGTCCCGCTGCAGGTCCCCATGCACGCCACCTGCGCGACCTGTCGCGGCACCGGCGCCAAGCCCGGCACTACGCCGTCGGTGTGCCCGCGCTGTGAAGGACGCGGCATCGAGACGCAGGGCCAGGGCATGTTCTCGATCTCCCAGCCCTGCTCACGCTGCGGCGGCTCGGGCACGGTCATCGAGGATCCCTGTCCGACGTGCAACGGCGCCGGTGCGGTGCGCACGGTCAAGCGACTGCGCGTGAACATCCCAGCGGGCGTGCGGGACGGCAGCCGCATCCGCCTGGCGGGCAAGGGCGAGCCCGGGCGCAACGGCGGCCCGCCCGGCGACCTGTACCTGCTCACCCATGTGGCGCCCTCACCCGTGTTCACCCGCAAGGGAGACAACTTCGAGGTGGAGGTGCCGCTGACCATCCCCGAGGCGCTGCGCGGCGCCGAGGTGCGCGTGCCCACGCTCAACGGGTCAAAGACGCTGCGCGTGCGTCCCGGCACCACGCACGGCACCGTCCAGCGCCTGCGCGGCGAGGGTCCCCCCAAGCTCGGTGCGGGCAAAGAGAGAGGCGACATCCACTACCGCTTCGTGATCGACGTGCCCGAGAATCTCAGCAAGGAGCAAGAACAGGCGATCGACGAGCTGTCCAAGTCGATGGGCGCAAACCCGCGCGACCGGCTGTTCGCGGCGGCGGGAGGGGGCCGGCGATGCCTCGTAAGGCCATGCGCGTGCAGATCGAGACCGACCGTGGCGTGTTCATGATCTCGGTCGCCGCCCAGCTCGCCAACATGCACCCGCAGACGCTGCGCATGTACGAGGCGCGCGGGCTGATCGAGCCCAAGCGCTCGCCCAAGGGCACGCGGCTGTACTCGCAGGATGACGTCGACAGGCTGCGACGCATCCAGGAGATGACCGCCGAGCTCGGGCTGAACCTCGCCGGCGTGGAGCGCGTGCTGCGCCTGGAGCAGGAGATCGAGAGCATGCACGCGCGCATCGATGAGCTGGAGCTGCAGGCGCTGCAGGCGCAGGTCAGGCTGGCTCAGGAGCTCGAGGAGGTCCGCCGTTCCTTCCGCGCCGAGCTCGTGCCGTTTCCCAACTCCCGCCCACCCGGCCGCGCGCTCGTGCGCGCCGTCGACGCCAGATCCCCGTTTCGCAACACCCCCAAGAGGTCATAGCCATGCAAGCCGATCGCTTCACCATCAAGTCCCAGGAGGCGGTTGCCACCGCCGGCCGTCTTGCCCAAGAGGCGCGCAACCCGCAGGTCACCCCGCTGCACCTGCTCTCGGCGTTGCTTGCGCCGGCGCCCGGCGCCGCCGCGCCGCTGCGAGCGCGGAGGCGCCCGGCGGCGTCGTGCTGGGAGTGCTCGCCAAGCTCGGCGTCCAGGTCGATGGGCTGCGCGCGGGCGTGCAGCGGGCGCTCTGGCGAGCTGCCCGTGGCCGGCCCAGCCTCGCCGGCGGACGCGGTGGCGCAGCCGGGCGCGGAGCTGCTGGCCATCCTGCGCGCCGCCGAGACCGAGGCGGGCAAGCTCTCCGACCAGTACGTCTCCACCGAGCACCTGCTGCTCGCGCTGTCCGAGCGAGAGCGGACGGGCCGCGGACGAGCTGCGACGCGTGTCGGCGTCAACCCCGAGCGCATCGAGCCAGGCGCTGGCCGAGGTGCGCGGCTCGCATCGCGTCACCGACCAGTCTCCCGAGGAGAAGCTGGAGGCGCTCGAGCGCTTCGGCACCGACCTGACCGCGGCCGCCGAGCAGGGCAAGCTCGACCCGGTGATCGGCCGCGACGAGGAGATCCGCCGCGTGATCCAGGTGCTCTCGCGCCGCACCAAGAACAACCCGGTGCTGATCGGCGAGCCCGGCGTGGGCAAGACCGCGATCGTGGAGGGTCTGGCCCAGCGGATCGTCTCGGGCGACATCCCCGACTCGCTGCGCGACAGGCGCGTGATCGCCCTGGACATCGGCAGCCTGATCGCCGGGGCGAAGTACCGGGGCGAGTTCGAGGAGCGCCTGAAGGCGGTGCTCGGCGAGGTGTCGCAGGCGCAGGGCAGCGTGATCCTGTTCCTCGACGAGCTGCACACGATCGTGGGCGCCGGCGCTGCCGAAGGCGCCGTGGACGCGGCCAACCTGCTCAAGCCGATGCTCGCGCGCGGCGAACTTCGCTGCGTGGGCGCGACGACGCTGGACGAGTACCGCAAGCACATCGAGAAGGACGCCGCCCTGGAGCGGCGCTTCCAGCCGATCATGGTGGGCGAGCCCAGCGTGCAGGACACGATCGCGATCCTGCGCGGCTTGAAGGAGCGCTACGAGGTCCACCACGGCGTGCGCATCCAGGACAACGCCCTGATCGCCGCCGCCACGCTGTCAGACCGCTACATCGCCGACCGCTTCCTGCCCGACAAGGCCATCGACCTGATCGACGAGGCGGCGTCGCGGTTGCGTATCGAGATCGACTCGCTGCCCACGGAGATCGACGAGGTGGACCGCCGGGTGATGCAACTGGAGATCGAGCTGACGTCGCTGCGCAAGGAGACCGACGAGGCCTCAGCCGAGCGCCGCGAGGCGATCGAGCGCGAGCTGGCCGAGCTGCGCGAGCGCTCGGCGGCTATGAAGGCGCAATGGCAGTCCGAGAAGCAGGCCATCCAGGGCGTGTCACAGGTCAAGGAACGCCTCGAGCAGGCCCGGCTGGAGGCCGAGAAAGCACAGCGCGAGACCGACTACGAGACTGCTTCCAAGCTGCTTTATGAAGAGATCCCCGAGCTGGAGCGCCAGATCGCCGAGCACGAATCCGGCGAAGCATCCGGCGAGGGCCTGGCGGTGGGTGGGGTGGGCGGGCCTCAATTCTTGAAAGAGGAGGTCGACGCCGACGACGTCGCCGAGGTGGTCGCGCGCTGGACCGGCATCCCCGTCAGCCGCCTGCTGGAGGGCGAGACCGAGAAGCTGATCCACATGGAGGACCGGCTGCACGAACGCGTGGTTGGTCAGGACGAGGCGATCGAGGCGGTCGCCACGGCGTTGCGGCGCTCGCGCGCGGGCCTGCAAGACCCCGACAGGCCGATCGGCTCGTTCCTGTTCCTTGGCCCCACCGGCGTAGGCAAGACCGAGCTCGCGCGCGCGCTGGCCGAGTTCATGTTCGACTCTCAGGACGCGATGATCAGGATCGACATGTCCGAGTACATGGAGAAGCACTCCGTGTCGCGCCTGGTCGGCGCGCCCCCCGGCTACGTGGGCTATGAAGAGGGAGGCCAGCTGACCGAGGCCGTCCGCCGCCGCCCCTACTCGGTCGTGCTGCTCGACGAGATCGAGAAGGCCCATCCGGACGTGTTCAACACGCTGCTGCAGGTGATGGACGACGGTCGCCTGACCGACGGCCAGGGCCGCACGGTCGACTTCAAGAACACGGTGCTGATCATGACCTCGAACATCAGGGCGGGGGAGGGGATCGAGTCATCTGGGCTGGACGATGCGCAGGTGCGCAGTGCGCTGCTCGAGCACTTCAAGCCCGAGTTCGTCAACCGCCTTGACGACGTGGTGCGCTTTGAAAGCCTCAGCCGCGAGCAGCTGTCTGAGATCGTCGAGTTGCAGGTCAGGCTGGTGCTACGGCGCGTCGCTGAGCGCGGCGTAGAGGTGACGCTGACCGACAAGGCCAAGGAGCTGCTCGGCAACCTTGGCTATGACCCTGTCTACGGCGCGCGACCGCTGCGAAGGGTGATCCAAAAGCAGCTGACCGACCGCCTCGCGCTGGCGCTGCTGCAGGGCGAGATCCGCGAAGGCGACAGCGTGCTGGTGGACGCGGCCGACGGTGAACTGCGGCTCGAGCCGACCGGCGCCCAGGCGGAGACGAGCGTGGGGGTCACCGCATAGCGCCAGCCCCTTCAAGCTCACGGCGGGATCCGCGCTGCGCGCGGCCGCGCCATCGGGTACAACGCAGGCTGAGCACCAAGCACGCCAGCGATCGCCCAAGCCACGGGAGGAGTCACCCGCAATGCCTACCTACATCATGCTCTCCACCCTCACGCCCGACGGCGTGCAGACGGTCAAGAACAATCCGCAGCGAATCAAGGAGGTCAACAAAGAGGTCGAGCAGCTCGGCGCCACGGTCAAGGCGCAATGGGCCACGCTCGGGCACGTCGACTTCATCTCGGTCATCGAGGCGCCCGACGATGGCACGATGGCGCGCGTGTCGCTGGAGCTCGGTTCGCGCGGCACCGGGCGCTACGAGACACTGTCGGCGATCCCCATCGACGACTTCATCTCGTCGCTGTGACGGCATCACAGGAGGGGCGTCCCTCCAGCGGCCCGGGAATCTCGCTGGTGCCCGAGCTGATGGAGGAGGCCGAAGTGCAATCCCAGCTGGACGAGATCGACGTGGACGCTCCGCGCGTGGGCATCGTGATGGGCTCCAAGAGCGACATGGAGACGATGGAAAAGGCGGCCAAGGAGCTGCAGGAGCGGGGCATCCTGCACGAGATGCGGGTCATGTCCGCGCATCGCGAACCCGACCTCGTGGCCGAATACGCCAAGAACGCGCGCATGCGCGGCCTGCGCGTGATCATCGCTGGAGCCGGGATCTCGGCCGCGCTGCCTGGCGCCGTGGCCGCCCACACCGACCTGCCCGTGATCGGCGTCCCCCTCTCTGGACGCCTGACCGCCGCTGGCGGTCTGGACGCGATCCTCTCGATCGTGCAGATGCCACCCGGCGTTCCCGTGGCGTGCGTGGGCCTGGACAACCCGCGCAACGCTGCCATCCTGGCGGCGCAGATCCTTGGGGCATAGGCCCCGCCGCTGGCGATCCGGCGATAATCCTTAGACGTGATCGCTCGCTACACCCGTCCCGAGCTTGGTGCGCTGTGGACAGATCAGGCGCGCATGGACAGTTGGAGACAGGTTGAGGTTGCGGCGTGCGAGCAACTGCCCGGCCTGCTTGGAACAGATGGCCCCAGCGACGCGGACCTTGAGGCGATCCGCAAAGCCACTTTCACGGTGGCGGCCGTGCAGGAGCGCGAGAATGTCACCGACCACGACATGGCCGCGTTCGTGGACGTCCTCGCGCGCTCAGCGGGCCAGGCCGGCCGCTGGATTCATTTCGGGCTGACCTCCTCGGACGTGCTCGACACCGCGCTTGCGCTGCAGCTGCGCGCGGCCGGCGAGCTCGTGCTGGCCGGCGCTCGCGACCTGGTCGCCGCACTGGCCACACGCGCCCGCGAGCACGCGCACACGCTCTGCGTGGGGCGCACGCACGGCGTGCATGCCGAGCCGACCACGTTCGGGATCAAGCTCGCGGGCTTCGCCTTCGAGGCGCACCGCAACGCGCAGCGCCTGCAGCGCGCCTTTGCCCAGGCAGCCGTCGGTGCGATCTCGGGCGCTGTGGGCACCTACGCCGCCACCAGCCCCGACTTCGAGGCACGCGTTCTCGGCCGGCTGGGGCTGGCGCGCGAGGACGTCTCCACGCAGGTCGTCGCGCGCGACCGCCACGCTGAGCTGCTGGAGTCGATCGCGCTCGCCGGCGCCGGCCTGGAGCGCCTGGCAACCGAGATCCGCCACCTCCAGCGGACAGAGGTACGAGAGGTCCAGGAGCCCTTTCGCGCCGGCCAGAAGGGCTCCTCGGCGATGCCCCACAAGCGCAACCCGATCAAGAGCGAGCAGATCTCGGGCCTGGCGCGCGTCCTGCGCGGCAACGCTGTTGCGGCCCTCGAGGACGTGGCCCTGTGGCACGAGCGCGACATCTCCCACTCCTCGGTCGAGCGGGTGATCCTGCCCGACTCGACCATCCTGCTCGACCACATGCAGCATTCGGCGGCCGCTCTCGTAACCAACATGACCGTGGATGTCGAGCGGATGCGCGTCAACCTCGACCTGACTCACGGCGCGCTGTTCTCCCAGCGTGTATTGCTCGCGCTGGTCGCCGCTGGCAGCACCCGCGACGAGGCCTACCGGGTCGTGCAAGAGCTCGCCCAGCGCGCCTGGGACGACGGCGTGCCACTGCGCGATCTGCTCGCGAGCGACGAGCGTGCCAGTGGCCTGGATCTCAACGCGATTTTCGATTACGGCCACTACCTGCGCTACGCCGACCAGATAATCGCGCGCCTCGATCGCATCGAGCCTGTGTGAGGCTGGACGCCGAAGCGCGCCGCTATCCGGTCTCCAGGCGCTGGTAGCATCGCGCCACGTGACCGTGCTCGCCGACCTGCCCCTCATCGCCAGCGGCAAGGTGCGCGAGATGTACGAGCTCGAGCGGCTCGGCGACGGGCAGTCCGGCCGCGTGCAGGAGACGCTGTTGATGGTCGCCAGCGACCGCATCTCCACCTACGACGCCGTGCATCCCACGCCGATCCCCGACAAGGGCAAGGTGCTCACCGGCCTGTCCGTGTTCTGGTTCGAACGGACCGCCCACATCGTCGCCAACCACCTCATCTCCACCGTCGACGGCGTGCCCGAGGAGGTGCTGGGGCGCGCGATGGTCGTGCGCAAGCTGAGCATGCTGCCCGTCGAGTGCGTCGTGCGCGGCTACATAACCGGCTCGGGTTGGAAGGACTACCAGGCCACCGGCAAGGTCTCCGGAATTGAGCTGCCGGGCGGCCTGCGCGAGTCCCAGCGCCTGCCCGAGCCGATCTTTACACCTAGCACCAAGGCCGAGCAGGGGCACGACGAGGCAATCGACTTCGCGCGCGCTGCCCAGCTAGTGGGCGACGAGAAGCTGATGGAGCGAGTGCGCCACGTGTCGATCGAGCTGTACTCCTTCGCCGCCGAGCACGCGCGCGAGCGCGGCGTGATCCTCGCGGACACCAAGTTCGAGTTTGGCCTGGACGACGATGGCCGGCTGGTGGTGGGCGACGAGGTGCTCACGCCCGACTCCTCGCGCTACTGGCCCGCCGATGGCTACGAGGTCGGCCACGGACAGCCGAGCTTTGACAAGCAGTACGTGCGCGACTGGGCCGCTGGCAGCGGCTGGGACAAGAAGCCGCCCGCCCCGCCGATTCCCGACGATGTCGTCGCCGGCACACGTGCGCGCTATATCGAGGCCTACGAGCGCATCACCGGCGAGCCGTTCGGAACGTGGTTGCAGCGCACGGGCGCCGTCGCGCAGAGCCGGTGAGGGCGCGCGTGCTGATCCGGCCCAAGGCCGGCATCCTGGACCCGCAGGGCGAGGCTGTCGAGCGGGCGCTGCCCGCGCTCGGCTTCCACGGCGTCAGTCACGTCCACGTCGGACGGCTCATCGAGCTGGACGTGGAGGACCCCGCCCAGCTCCAGGACATGTGCGAGAAGCTGCTCGCCAATCCACTCGTGGAGGATTACGAGATCGTCACCGGCTGAGGCTGGTTGCACATGTGTATGTATCCTGCACATGTGCTAGCGTAGGTGTATGGCCTCCTCGCAGCTATCACGGCGAACGCAACTGCTGCTCGACGACGACCTCCACCGGCGCCTGCGCGAGAGCGCAGAGCGCAGAGGTATTTCCATGGGCGCGCTGATCCGCGAGGCCCTCGCCGAGAAGCTCGCGCGTGTGCAAGACGATCGCGCGGAGGCGTTCGCGAGGCTTCTTGCCGCGGAGCCGATGCCGGTCGACGACTGGCCGGTGATGAAGCGGGAGATCCTCGACAGCCACTACGCAAAGGTCTCGAAGTTGTACGACGAGGACGAGTAACGCTCCGTGCGTCGCTTTATGTTCGACACGAGCGTGTTCATCTACGCGCTCGGAGGCGAGCATCCGTACCGCGCTCCCTGTCGCGCGATCATGAGCAAAGGCGTGGAAGGGCTGCTCGCGGGCGAGGCGAGCATCGAGCTGATACACGAGTTCGCCCACGTGCGGGCCAGGCGGGGTGTCAATCGACGGACCGCTGTTGCAGATGCGCGCCATATCGCCGAGACCTCCCGGCTGCACACGGTCGAGCGTGCGGACGTCGAGCGCGCACTGGAGCTGTGGTCCGAGCATGAGCAACTCGACATGCGCGACGCGATCTTCGCCGCGCAGGCGCTCAACCGCCAGATCAACGTGATCCTCAGCCCGGACCGGGGCTTCGATGGGATCGAGGGCCTGCGGCGCATCGACCCCGCCGACGCCGCCGCCGTCGCCTCGCTGATCACCGCATGAAGTTCGGCGTCCTGCGCTTCCCCGGCTCCTGCGACGAGGTCGACGCGCTCGCGGCCGCGAGATTGGTGGGCGATGCGCAGCTAATCTGGCACGCCGATCGAGACCTGGGCGGCGCGGATGTGATCGTCGTGCCGGGCGGCTTCTCCTACGGCGACTACCTGCGCGCGGGCGCCATCGCGCGCTTCTCGCCCGCGATGGAGTCGGTCGCCGCGTTCGCCGCCGACGGCGGTCTGGTGCTCGGGATCTGCAACGGCTTCCAGGTGCTGTGCGAGGCGCATCTGCTGCCGGGCGCGCTGTTGCCCAACGCCAACCTGCGCTTCACCTTCAGGCAGGTCGATCTCGAAGTGGTCCACGCCGACACTGCGTTCACGTGCGCCTGCCGACCCGATGAGGGTGGACCCGCGTCCAGCCGCCTGAGCATCCCCGCCAAGCACTCGTGGGGGCGCTACTACGCCGACGATCACACGCTGGAGTCGATGGAGCGCGCGGGCCAGGTCGTGCTGCGCTACGCACCCGGCCACAACTTCAACGGCTCGTTGCGCAACATCGCCGGCGTGCGCAATGAGGCGGGCAACGTGTTCGGCCTGATGCCACACCCCGAGCACGCCGTCGACGAGCTGCTAGGCGGCTCCGCCGACGGCCTGAAGATCTTCCAGTCGATGCGGCTGGCCGTCGAGGGGGCCGTCGCATGACATCGCTCGCGCACTGCGTATAACCATGGCTGTACAGGACTCGCAGGCAAACACATCGAACCCCGGCGTTGCCGCGCACGATCTCCCGACGGTCGACGACGCCCTGGCCCTCGGCCTGACGCGGGCCGAGTACGAGCTCGTGTGCGCCAAGCAGGGCCGCCCGCCAAACCAGGTGGAGCTGGCGATGTACTCACTGCTGTGGTCAGAGCACTGCGCCTACAAGCACTCCAAGAAGCTGCTGCGCACGCTGCCCACCAAGGGCGAGCACGTGGTCATGGGGCCGGGCGAGAACGCCGGCGCGGTCGACGTGGGCGGCGGGCTGGTGTGCGCGTTCAAGGTCGAGTCGCACAACCACCCCAGCGCCGTCGAGCCCTTCCAGGGGGCGGCCACCGGCGTTGGCGGCATCCTGCGCGACATCTTCGCGATCGGCGCGCGCCCGATCGCCGTGCTGGACTCGCTGCGCTTCGGCGAGCCCGGCCACGGTGACGCCGATGGTGCGCGTACGCGTGTGCGCTACCTGCTCGACGGAGCGGTGTCCGGGATCGGCCACTACGGCAACTCGATCGGTGTGCCCACCGTCGGCGGGGAGGTGTACTTCGAGGCGCCCTATGAGCACAACTGCCTGGTCAACGCCATGGCCCTTGGGCTCGCCCCGCGCGAGCGGCTCGTGCGCAGCGCCGCCGCCGGCCCAGGCAACGTGGTGGTGCTGTTCGGCGCGTCCACCGGCCGCGACGGAATCGGCGGCGCGTCGGTGCTCGCCTCCGCAGAGCTGGGCGAGGGCGACGAGAAGCGTCCGACGGTCCAGGTTGGCGATCCGTTCGAGGAGAAGAAGCTGCTGGAGTGCTCGCTCGAGCTGCTCGAGCGGGGCCTGATCGTCTCGCTGCAGGACCTCGGCGCCGCCGGGCTGACCTCGTCGGCGTCGGAGATGGCCTCCAAGGGCGGCGTCGGAATCGACCTCGACGTGGCGCTGGTCCCCCTGCGCGAGCCCGCCATGGAGCCCTTCGAGGTGATGGTCTCAGAGTCCCAGGAGCGCATGCTGTGCGTGGTCGAGCCGGCCAACGTCGCGGGCGTGATGGAGGTGTGCGCTAAGTGGGAGGTCAACGGCGCGGCGATCGGCACGGTCACCGACACGCGGCGGATGCGCGTGCTGCGCGACGGCGAGCTGGTGGGGGACATGCCCGTGACCGCGCTGGTGGACGACTGCCCGCTGTATGACCTGCGCCCGAGCAAGCCCACCGAGCCGATCTACGCGCGCCCGGCGCCCGCGGGCGCTCTGACGCCGCACGCCGCACCGCGGGACGCCCTCCTGGCGCTGCTGTCCTGCGCGAACCTGTCCTCACGCCGGCCTCTGTTCGAGCAGTACGACGCGATCGTCCAGTCGCGCACGGTGCGCCGCCCCGAGCAGGCCGACGCGGCTGTGCTGGCGCTGCCCGACGGCGCTGCGCTGGCGGTCAGCATCGACTGCAACGGCCGCCGCGTCGCTGCCGACCCCTACACGGGGACCGTGGAGGCCGTGCTCGAGTGCGCGGCCAACCTCGCGTGCGTGGGCGCGCAGGCGCTGGGGACGACCAACAACCTCAACTTCGCCAACCCCGAGAAGCCGCACATCGCCTGGCAGCTGAGCGAGTCGGTACGCGGCCTGGGCGACGCCTGCCGGGCTCTGGATGCGCCGATCGTCGGCGGCAACGTATCCCTCTACAACGAGGGTCCGACCGGCCCGATCTACCCGACGCCCGTGATCGGCATGGTCGGGCGGCTGCCCGACGCGCGCCGCGCCGGGACGCTGGGCTTCCAGCGCGCCGGCGATCACATCGCGCTGGTCGGCCCGTTCAGCCCGTCGCCTGCCGCCAGCGAGCTTTCCAAGCTGCTCGGCGAGCCGCTCCCCGACGGGCTGCCCGCGATCGACGTCGATGCCGTCCGCGACGTGCAGATCGCCGTCCGCGACGCCGTCCGCGCGGGTGCGCTGGCAAGCGCGCACGACATCGCCGAGGGAGGCCTCGCGGTGGCTTTGGCCGAGTGCTGCCTGGCCGGCGGCCTCGGGGCGGAGGTGGAGCTCGGCGAGGAATTCTGGACAGCGATCGCACCCGTCAGCGCCCTCCGGGGTGCGCCGCCCGCTTCGGGGCCGCTGTCGGCGGTCTGGACGCCCGTGACCGCCTGCCTGTTCGGTGAGGGCCCGGGCGGCTTCATCGTCAGCGCCGCGGAGGATGCGCTGCGCGAGCTTGGCGAGCGTGTGCACGTGCGCACGATCGGCAGGGTCGGCGATGACGTGCTCACGATCGTCGAGGCCGGCGCGACCGCAGGGACGATGCTCACGCTCACGCTGGATGAGCTCGCCGCAGCGCACGGTGCGCTCGGGGAGTTGTTCTCGTGAAAAGCCGGCGCGCGCACCCTGCTAGCTTGTGAACGTGATGCGTGACGGACCGCGCGACGAGTGCGGAGTGTTTGGACTTTATGCGCCCGGTCACGAGGTGTCCCGGCTGTCGTACTTCGCGCTGTACGCGCTACAGCACCGCGGGCAGGAGTCGGCCGGCATCGCCGCTGCCGACCGCGGCGGGCACATCATCACCCGCCGCGAGCTCGGGCTGGTCAACCAGGTGTTCACCGAGAACGACCTGTCCACACTCGCCGGCGAGCTTGCGATCGGGCACGTGCGCTACTCCACGACCGGATCCAACGCCTGGGAGAACTCCCAGCCCGTGCAGCGCTCGGACGGCACCGACGGGTCGCGGCGCGAGGTCGCGCTGGCCCACAACGGAAACCTAATCAACGCCCTGGACCTGCACGCGGAGCTGGTGGCGGCGGGGGTCGGCTTCAACTCGACGTCCGACTCGGAGATCATCGCAGCGATGATCGCCACGCACCCGGCCGAGCGGATCGAGGACGCGATCGCAGACGTGCTGCCGCGCCTGCGCGGCGCCTTCTCGATCGTCGCCATGACAAAGGATCGCGTGGTCGCCTTCCGCGATCCGCACGGGCTGCGCCCGCTGGCTATCGGCGTGCTCGATGGCAGTCCCGCCGGCACCGAGGGCGCCGCCGGCGGGGCTCACACCAAGCACTACTGCGTGGCCAGCGAGTCGTGCGCCTTTGACATCATCGGCGCGAAGTTCCTGCGCGACGTGGAGCCGGGCGAGCTGGTCACGCTGGGCGCCGACGGACTCGAGAGTCGCATGATCGTGGCGGACGCCAGGCGCGCGTTCTGCGTGTTCGAGTACATCTACTTCGCGCGCCCGGACTCGCGCATGAACGATCAGGTGCTGCAGGTCGCGCGCGGGCGCATGGGCGAGATCCTCTGGCGCGAGGCGCCCGTCGAGGCAGACCTGGTGATCGCGGTCCCCGACTCCGGCAACCCCGCCGCCCGCGGCCTGGCGCGTGCCGCCGGCCTTCCCCAGGACGATGGCTTCGTCAAGAACCGCTATGTCGCGCGCACGTTCATCCAGCCTGGCCAGGAGCTGCGCAAGCACGGTCTGCGCCTGAAGTTCAACCCGCTGCCCGAGGTGATCGCCGGCAAGCGGCTGGTCGTGGTCGACGACTCGATCGTGCGCGGCAACACCACCCGGCAGATCGTGCAGATGCTGCGCGACGCCGGCGCGGCCGAGATCCACATGCGCATCTCCGCGCCGCCGATCAAGCATCCCTGCCACTACGGCATCGACATGTCCACGCGCGAGGAGATGATCGCCCACGGGCGCACCACCAAGGAGGTGGCCGCAGAGCTGGGCTGCGACTCGCTGCACTACCTTTCGCTGGCCGGCGTCTACGAGGCCGTCGGCGCCGGGGCGGGCGGGCGCGCATCCCATTGCGACGCGTGCTTCACCGGCGAGTACCCGCTTGCCGGCAGCGATGGCGCCGCCGGCAAGTACGCGCTGGAGGACGTTCAGGGCGAAGAGACGGCTCCTCCGCTCGCGCGGGTCTAGATGAAGTGCTCCTCGCGGGCGCCGCTCGCGTCGCTGTGGACGTTGTTGTACGGCCGGCTGGAGATCAGCCCGCCGGGACGCCCCGCGTAGCCGAGCGCCGCGACGATGATGACGGTGATGATGATCGCTGTGAGCATGGGATCTGTCCTGTGAGTGTGGGGGGAAGATGGGTCATCTATGAGATCGTCAGGCCCCTCTCGTCCCTGCCGGTATTTTCGAGCATCCGGACTTCGATTTCTGTGAGTTGGCTCACAGCTATCGTGGCCGGGACGTGAACCAGAGACTCCCTATCGCCGTGCTCGTGTCGGGGACGGGGACCAACCTGCAGGCCCTGCTCGACACGGTGCACGGGCGCGAGGCGCAGGTCGTCGCGGTGGCCTCCAGCGTCGCCGGTGCGCACGCGCTCGCACGTGCAGAAGCAGTCGGGGTGCCCACGGCGGTCTTCGCCCGCGCCGACTATCCCGATCGTGGCTCGCGCGACGACGCTCTGGCTCGCTGGCTGACCGAGCGCGGCACTCGGCTGGTCGTGCTGGCCGGCTACATGGAGCTGCTCGGCGAGGTGTTCCTGGGGCGATTTCCTGGCGCGGTCATCAACGTGCACCCGTCCCTGCTGCCTGCCTTTCCCGGGCTCGGCGCGATCGAGCAGGCGCTCGCGTACGGCGTCAAGGTCTTCGGCGTCACCGTGCACTTCGTCGACGCCGGCGTCGACTCCGGCCCGGTGATCCTGCAGGCAGCCGTCGAGCTGCCCGATGCGCGCGAGCCTGACGAGGTGCTCGCCGCGCTGCGTCCGCTCGAGCACGAGCTGCTGCCGCGGGCCGTCGCGCTGTTCGCCCGCAACGCGCTGCGCGTCGACCCCGACAACCCGCGCCGGACGATCGTGGATAGGCTCTGAGTGTGGCCGCCAAGGACGAGCTGATGACCGAGCACGGCGGCGTCGCGCCCCCGGCGCCTGACGGCGTGCAGCGCGCCGCGCCGGGCGAGGTGCGCGTGCGCCGGGCGCTGCTGTCGGTCTCTGACAAGCAGGGGATCGTGCAGTTCGCCCAGGGCCTGGCCGAGCTGGGCGTGGAGATCGTGTCCACCGGCGGCACCGCGCGCGAGCTGGCAGACGCGGCGATCGGCGTGCGCGCGATCGACGACTTCACCGGCTTTCCCGAGATCATGGACGGGCGCGTAAAGACGCTGCACCCGCGCCTGTATGCCGGCCTGCTGGCGCGCCGCGACGAGGACGAGCACCTACGCGCGGCCGCCGAGCAGGGGATCGAGCAGGTAGACCTGGTGTGCGTCAACCTCTACCCCTTCGAGCAGACCGTCGCGCGCGGCGACGCCTCCGAGGACGAGGTGATCGAGAACATCGACATCGGCGGCCCGACCATGATCAGGGCCGCCGCCAAGAACAGCGCGTTCGCCGCCGTCGTGGTCGATCCCGGCGACTACGAGCGCGTGCTCGGCGAGCTACGCGAGTCCGATGGCAGGCTGTCGCTAACGACGCGCAAGCAGCTCGCGGGCAAGGCGTTCGCCTGCACCGCGCGTTATGACGCAGCCATCTCCACATGGTTCTCGCTACGCACCCACGAGGGCTTTGCGCCCAGCTGGCGCGACGCCTACGAGAAGGTCGCAGACCTGCGCTACGGCGAGAACCCCCACCAGCAGGCCGCCTTCTACGCGCGCGTCGGCTCGCCCACGCACCTGCTCGCCGGGGTCGAGCAGCTGCACGGCAAGGAGCTGTCGTTCAACAACCTGCTCGACCTCAGCTCCGCACGCGAGCTGGTCGAGGAGTTCGACGAGCCCGCCTGCGCGATCGTCAAGCACAACAACCCGTGCGGCTGCGCCATCGGCGCCAGCGGGCAGGAGGCCTACGAACAGGCCTTCGCGTGCGACCCCGAAAGCGCCTACGGTGGGGTGATCGCGGTCAACCGCCCCGTCGACCTCGCCTTCGCCGAGCAGCTCGGCAAGCAGTTCATCGAGGTGCTGCTCGCGCCCGGCTACGACGCCGCCGCGCTCCAGGAGCTGCAGGTCAGGAAAAATGTGCGTCTGCTGGAGCTGGGCGACTGGCCCGCGCCGTTGCGGGAGGTCGAATCCAAGCCGGTGATCGGCGGCCAGCTAGTGCAGACCCACGACGTCGTCTCAGAGACGCGTGAGCAGATGCGCGCGATGAGCGCGCGCCAGCCGAGCGAGCAGGAGTGGCAGGACATGCTGTTCGCCTGGACCGTCTGCCGGCACGTGCGCTCCAACGCGATCGTGCTCGCCGCCGGCGGCGCCACGATCGGCATCGGCGCGGGGCAGATGAGCCGCGTGGACGCCGTGCGGATCGCCGTCCAGAAGGCCCACAAATTCCGCGCTGACGCGCTCGCGGGAGCGGCGCTCGCTTCCGACGCCTACTTCCCCTTCGCCGACGGCCCGCAGCTGGCGCTTGACGCGGGCGTCGGCGCGATCATCCAGCCGGGCGGCTCGGTGCGCGACGAGGAGGTCGTCGCGGCCGTCGACGCAGCCGGCGCGGCGATGGTCGCCACCGGCGTGCGCCACTTCCGCCACTGAGCGTGGAGGGCGAGCTACCCCGCCGGCGGCGGCTGCTGGTGCTCGCCATCTGCTGCATGAGCCTGCTGATCGTCGGGCTGGACAACACGATCGTCAACGTCGCGCTGCCCTCCATCGGGCGCCACCTGCACGCGGCCCTGTCGGGGCTGCAGTGGACCGTGGACGCGTACACGCTCGTGCTCGCCAGCCTGCTGATGCTGGCCGGCTCGACCGGCGACCGGCTCGGGCGCAAGCGCGTGTTCATGACCGGCCTGGTGCTGTTCACGCTCGGCTCGCTGCTGTGCAGCCTTGCGCCCAGCCTTGGCTTCCTGATCGCCTTTCGCATGCTGCAGGCGATCGGCGGCTCGATGCTCAACCCGGTCGCCATGTCGATCATCCGCAACGTCTTCACCGACGAGCGCGAGCGCGCGCAGGCGATCGGCATGTGGGGCGCCACGATCGGCATCAGCCTCGCCCTCGGCCCGGTCGTCGGCGGCGCGCTCGTGCAGAACGTCGGCTGGCCGTCGATCTTCTGGATCAACATCCCCGTCGGCCTGGTCGCGCTTGCGCTGACCATGCGCTTCGTGCCCGAGTCGCGCGCCCCGCGGCCACGGCGCGTCGATCCGGTTGGGCAGGGGCTCGTGATCGTGCTGCTCGCGTCGCTCACCTACGCGATCATCGAGGGCCCCTCATCGGGCTGGACCTCCGCGCAGAGCCTCGGCCTGTTCGGCCTCGCCGCCGTCGCGCTGACCGCACTGCTGACCTACGAGCCGCGACGGGCCGACCCGCTGCTGGAACTGCGCTTCTTTCGCAGCGTGCCCTTCTCCAGCGCCAGCGCGATCGCCGTCTGCGCCTTCGCTGCCCTTGGTGGCTTTTTGTTCCTCAACACCCTCTACCTGCAGGAGGTCCGCCACCTGTCCGCCTTCCAAGCCGGCCTGTACACGCTGCCGATCGCCGCCATGACGCTCGTGTGTGCTCCCCTGTCGGGCTACCTGGTCGGGCGCGTCGGATCGCGCCCCAGCCTCGTCGTCGGGGGGCTCGGCCTGATGCTCGGCGCGGCGCTGCTCACAGGGCTTGGCCCGCACACCCCGCTGACCTCGCTGCTGCCCGCCTACTTCGTCTTCGGCGTGGGCTTTGGCACGGTCAACCCGCCGATCACCAACACCGCCGTGCTTGGCATGCCGCCCGCGCAGGCCGGGGTCGCAGCCGCCGTCGCCTCCACCTCGCGCCAGGTCGGCCAGACGCTCGGCGTGGCCGTCATCGGCGCGATCGCCGCCGCCGGCGCCGTCTCGGTCGGCCCCGGCTTCGTCGCCGCCAGCCACGCCGGCTTCTGGATCGCCGCCGGCTGCGGCCTACTGGTGCTCGTGCTCGCGCTCGCCAGCACCACCAGCTGGGCCGCCGCTAGCGCGCGGCGAGCCGTCGAGCAGATCGGCTGAGCAGCCCGTCCGATCGCCCGATGTGGCAAGAGGGTTGAAATCGCGAAGAGTATCCGATATATCTTTGACTTCCTTTGATAGCTCACGATAGGAACTAGATATGTTTGCGAATGCGATTTATTCAACCGGCGGGGGCTGCAAGCCCGGCCACCGCGGCTCACAGCGCGGGCGCTTCGTCTACGGCCCCCACGGCGACTTCGGCCGAGGCGGGGGCGGGTGGGGATTCCCATACGGCGGCGGTCCACGCGGACGCGGCCGGCGCGCGCGACGCGGGGATATCCGCACCGCCGCGCTGCTGCTGCTCGCCGAGGAGCCGCGCAACGGCTACCAGATCATGCAGGAGGTCCAGGAGCGCAGCGGCGGCCTGTGGAGCCCCAGCCCCGGCTCGGTCTACCCCGCGCTGGCGCAGCTGGAGGACGAGGGCCTGATCCGCACCCAGGATGAGGACGGGCACAAGCTGTTCGTGCTCACCGACGCCGGCAAAGCGCTGGTGGACGAGCGCGGCGCCGATCGCCCCGCGCCGTGGGAGCAGCAGGGAGGCGACAGCGGCGATGCGCACGAGCTCGGCAAGCTGATTCGCGACGTAGCCTTCGCCTTCACCCAGGTCATGCGCACCGGCAGCCCCGGACAGTTGGTCAGCGCCCGCGAGGTTCTGGCCAACACCCGCCGCGATCTGTACCGGATCCTCGCCGACGGCGAGGACGAGGGCGCTACGGTGGACAAGGATTGATCGAGCAGGCCGACCACACGACACCCAGCACCACCCCCGGGGCGGGCGCCCTCCCGGGGGTGGGCGCCATGCCCGTCGCGGCTGCTGCAGCGGTGGGCGCCACCCCCGTCGCGGCCGTCACGGTCGACAGCCTCGTCAAGCGTTACGACGAGGTCGAAGCGGTACGCGGCATCGCCTTCGAGGTGCACGCTGGCGAGGTCTTCGGCTTCCTCGGCCCCAACGGCGCCGGCAAGTCGACCACTATCAACATGTTGTGCACGCTCGTGCGCCCCAGCGCCGGCTCCGCACAGGTCGCCGGCCACGACGTGGTGTCAGAACGCGACGAGGTCAGGCGCAACATCGGCCTCGTCTTCCAGGACACCACGCTCGACGGTTACCTCAGTGCCGAGCAGAACCTGCGCCTGCACGGCGAGCTCTACGGCGTGCCCCGCGGGGCGCTGGAGCAGCGCATGGGCCAGGTCATGCACATGGTCGGGCTGTGGGAGCGCCGCGCCAGCCTCGTCAACACCTTCTCCGGTGGGATGAAGCGGCGCCTGGAGATCGCGCGCGGCCTGCTGCACTCGCCGCGCGTGCTGTTCCTGGACGAGCCCACCGTCGGCCTCGATCCGCAGACGCGCAGCTCGATCTGGAGCTACATCCGCGAGCTCAAGGAGCGCGAGGACATCACCATCTTCATGACCACCCACTACATGGACGAGGCCGAGTACTGCGACCGCATCGCCATCATGGACCACGGGCGCATCATCGTGCTCGACACCCCCGAGGCGCTCAAGGCCAAAGTGGGGAAGGACCGCGTGCAGATCAAGACCGAAGATGACCAGGCGGCGATCGCCGCCCTGAGCGAGCGCTTTGGCATCGATGCCACGATCGCCGAAGGCGCCGTCACTTTCGGCGTGCCCGACGGCGAGCAGTTCGTGCCGCGCCTGTTCGCCCAGCTCGACGTGCCGATCCGCGCGGTCAGCGTCGCGCGCCCGTCGCTCGATGATGTGTTCATGGCCCACACCGGCACTACCATCCGCGACGCCGAGTCCACCGGCGCAGACCGCATGCGCAACGTCGCCAGGATGATGAGCCGCTGATGGCCTCGCGGGTGCAACGCTGATGGCAACGCAGACCACAGCGCCGTCAACGAGCCTGCCGGCGCCCACCGGGCCGCAGACGAGCCCGCATGAGATCGCGCGCGTGCGCGTGCCCACACGCAGCGCCCGCGGCGAGCTACGCGCGGTCAAGGTCGTATGGAAGCGCGAGCTGATCCGCTTCAGCCGCGACCGCCTGCGCATCCTCACCTCGCTGATGCAGCCGTTCCTGTTCCTGTTCGTGCTCGGCACCGGCCTGTCGCGTCTGGCCTCCGTGGGCACGCACGGCGTCAACCTGCGCACGTTCGTCTTCCCGGGCGTGCTGTGCATGGCGGTGATGTTCACCGCGATGTTTTCCGCCGCGTCGCTGGTGTGGGACCGCGAGTTTGGATTTTTGAGAGAGATGATGGTCGCGCCGGTGAGGCGCAGCTCGCTGGTGCTGGGCAAGTGCTTCGGTGGCGCCACCGTGGCGGGCATTCAAGGGGTGATCGTGCTGTGCCTTGCCGGCCTCGTCGGCGTGCCCTATGCCCCCGGCCTGATCATCGAGGTGTTCGCCTTGCAGATGCTGCTCGCCTTCGCGGTCACCGCCTTCGGCGTGATGGTCGCCGCGCGCATCACCCAGATGCAGTCGTTCATGGCGCTCATGCAGATGGCGATCATGCCCATGTACTTCCTGTCGGGCGCGCTCTTTCCCGTCTCCGGCCTGCCGCAGTGGCTGGCGATCCTCAACCGTCTCGACCCGCTCACCTACGCCGTCGACCCGATGCGCAGGATCGTCTTCGCGCACCTGCACGTCGGCGCCGCCGCGCGCCACGCGCTCGATCCCGGGGTCACGTGGTGGAGCTGGCACGTCCCCGGCCTGGTCGAGGCCGCCGTCGTGGCGCTGCTCGGGCTGGGGATGCTCGCGATCGCCATCGTGCAGTTCAGCCGCGCGGAGTAGGCTGTCGGCCATGTCCGCGCTCGGGCCAACCTCCTCCGCGCTGGAGCTGGCCGCTGCGCTGAGGGCCCGCGAGCTGTCGGCGGTCGAGCTGCTGGATGCGTGTCTGGCCGCGGTCGACGAGCTCAACGACAAGCTCAACGCGATCGTGTGGCGCAACGACGAGCAGGCCCGCGCGAGCGCTGCCGAGGCCGACCGGCGCCTCGCGGCGGGGGACAGCGCGCCATTCCTCGGCGTGCCGCTGCCGATCAAGGACCTCGTGCACGTCGAGGGCTGGCCGGTCAGCTACGGCTCAAACGGCGGGCCGGCAGGCGTGAGCAACCACAGCGACCTGTCGGTCCTTGCGCTCGCGCGCGCAGGGTTCGTGCTGTGTGGGCGCAGCAACACACCCGAGTTCGGGCTGATCACGGCCACCGAGAACGTTCGCTACGGGATCACCCGCAACCCCTGGGACACCAACCGCACGCCCGGCGGCTCCAGCGGCGGCGCGGCGGCGGCGGTCGCCGGCGGCATGTTCCCGATCGCTCACGCCACCGACGGCGGCGGCTCGATTCGCATCCCCGCCTCCTACTGCGGGCTGGTAGGCCTGAAGCCCAGTCGCGGGCGGGTGCCCGCGCTCGCGCAGGGCTGGCTGGGCGCAGTCGTCGACGGCGCGGAGGCGCGCACCGTCGCCGACGCGGCCGCCGTGCTCGATGCGACCTGCGGCCCGGACCACGACGCCTGGTACAACGCGCCCGTGCCTACGCGGCCATTTGCGCAGGAGGTGGGAGCCGATCCGGGCAGCCTGCGCATCGGGCTGATGGCCCAGGCGCCGATGGGCATACCCACCGACGAGCCCTGCACCTCCGCCGCGCTCGCCGCTGCCTCATCGCTGCAGGAGCTCGGCCACACGGTGCAGGAGGTCGAGGTGCCCACGATCTCCGAAGAGCTGATGCCGTCGTTCATCGCCGTGTCAGTCGGCGGCCTGGCCGACTACGAGGGCGTGGACTGGGATGCGGTCGACTCCCACATCGCCCTCCAGCGCCGCCACGCCGACGAGGTGGGCTCCTTCGACTACGTGCTCGCAGCGCGCACGCTGGAGATGCTCAGCCGCCGCGAGGTCGTGCGCTGGGGCCGCGACTTCGACGTGCTGCTCACGCCCACCTGTGCGCTTCTGCCGCCGCAGGCGGGCGCCACGCTCGAGGCCCAGCATGAGGCCCCCGACCAGCCCGTGATGGACGTCGTGCGCAGCGTGTTGTTCACCGCCTTTGGCAACGTCACCGGGCTGCCGGCCGTGAGCCTGCCGCTGCACTGGACCGATGAGGGGCTGCCGGTCGGCGTGATGCTGACGGGCGGGCCATGGCAGGAGGCG
This sequence comes from uncultured Solirubrobacteraceae bacterium, assembly GCA_963734225.1. Classification (GTDB taxonomy): domain Bacteria; phylum Actinomycetota; class Thermoleophilia; order Solirubrobacterales; family Solirubrobacteraceae; genus Palsa-744. Next base: position 370,879 of record CAVTGI010000006.1, on the reverse strand, counting down.
ACGCTGATCGCGCTGTCGGCCCAGCTGGAGCAGGCCATGCCGTGGGCGCAGCGCCGGCCCCAGCTCGCCCAGACCGCTTAGCGCGAGCCGGCCAGCTCGGCCATCTGCTCGAAGGCGGCCAGCGGGTTGGGCGGCTCCTCGCCCGAGATCTCGGCATAGATATTGGCGATGTTGACCACCAGGCGCTCGGGCTCGCGCCAGCCGGCCCAGCGATCGAGCGACATCGAGCTTGCGGCCTGCAGCGGCGTCATGCCCTGCGCGTGGCGCGCGCGGGCCTGCTCGTACAGATACTCGAAGTAGGCCCTCAGCTCGCGCACCGCGTCGAGGTTGGCCAGCGGGCCGTGGCCCGGCACGATCACCTCCACATCCAGCGCGAGGATGCGATCGCATGCTGCGATCCAGTTGGACACGGGCCCCGCCCAGGCGATCGGGTGCGCCTGTGAGAAGAGGATGTCGCCGCTGAACAGCGCGCGCTGCGCGGGGGCGTGCACGAGCGTGTCTCCGCGCGTGTGCGCCGGGCCGACCTCGATCAGGCGCAGCTCGCGGTCGCCCACCGACAAGGACAGCTCGCCGCTGAACGTCTGCTGCGGCAGTTCCAGCTCGATCCCGTTGAAGTCAAACGCGCCGAAGCACTGCAAGAAGAACTCGCCCAGGCGGCCCATCTTGGGGGCCTGCTCGACCAGCGCCGCCATCGCCGCGGGCGGCAGCTCGGTCATCTCGGCCGCGGTGCGCTGCGATGACACGATGCGCGCGCCGCCCACGAGCTGGTTGCCGTAGCAGTGGTCGCCGTTGGCGTGGGTGTTGACGAGCGTGTCGATGCGCGCAGCCGCAGGCACCGCGCGGCGCATCGCCGTGAGCATCTGCTCGGTCAGCGCCAGGTCGTACAGCGTGTCGACGAGCAGCGTGGACTCGCCGTCGACGACCAGTCCCGCGTTACTCCAGCCCCAGCCACCGTCGGGCTGCAGGTAGGCATACAGGCCGTCGCCGACCTCGTGCACTCCCCTGGTGTAGGGCGTCATGGCGTCCGTCATCTGGTCGTCTTGGGGCTGATCGTGACCAGCGCGACGCTGCTGGGCGCCAGTTCGAGCGGCAGGACCCCCAAGGGTACGGCCACGGCCTGCCTGGCCGACACCGGGTTAGACCAGGACCCGTTGGCCGCGACCGCGCGGCTGCCCAGCAACACGCCGTCGGTGGCGCTCTGCGAGGAGGCCGTCAGGCGCACGACGCTCGCGCTGCCCATCGTCTGGCCCAGGTTCAGTTTGAGCGCCAGCGGACCGGCGCCGGGAGGTTCGTCGTCGACCAGGACCACCTTGACCGTGTGGTCGGGGGCCGAGAACGACGCGGCCACGAGGTTGGGCGAGACTTCCGACGAGCCTTCTGGCGCGAACGTGGTCGGCAGCGGACGGTCGCCCACGAGCGAGCTGGTCAGCAGCAGCGAATACCACTCGGGCTGGGGGCGCAGCGTCCCGTGCGCGAGCGCCACCGGATCGGGTGCGCACAGGGGCGTGTATCCGGTGCAACTGAAGGGCGAGCCCTCGAGGTTGATGCCCGCCACCCCCGCGGCCATCGCCTGCGTGATGTAGCTGGTGGCCCACAGCGCCGAGGCGAACGTGTCGCTGATGCCGGCCACGCCGCCGCAGGAGACGGTGTTGGCCTCATCGATGCGCAGCGGGATGCCGTTTGACTGCGCCACCTTCAGATAGGTCGCCAGCGAGCGCGCCTCGAGGTTGCGGATGACCGGGCTCAGCAGCTGTTCGATCGAGGGCGCGGGCACCTGGGCGCACCCGAGCGGGTAATGGTGTCCGGTCAGCAGCGCGGGTTTCTGTGCGAGTGCCTCCTCTTCGCCCCATTCGGCGAACACGCCAGAGCCCGACACGTCGGGGCCCGCGATCGGCACCCCCGGCGTGAGCGCTCCGATCGCTTCGCGGTATTCGGTCACCTCTTCCTCATAGCCCTGGGCGATCCAGGGCAACTGGCGAAACCCGTGCGAGCCGTAGGAGTTTGGCTCGTTGCCGATCTCCACCGCGGCCAGATATGGGCCGAGCGCGGCGTGGGCAGCTGCGACCTCCCGAGCGGCGGCCGTCGGTTCGTAGTGGGCCATGCCGACCGTCAGCAGCACCTGCCAGTGGGTGCGGCGGGCGAGCACGCCGATCTCGCGCAGCTGGGCGGTGTCGATCACGCTCGACGCCCACGCAGGTCGCGGCGTGGCGGAGTCGGTCCAAGCGACGTTCTCGTCGGCGGTGATGCCGCCGAAGCGCAGCATCCCTGGCCCGAGCGAGCGCAGCAGGTTGACCAGGTTGCCGCTGTGGGCGTAGTCGGCGATCTGGCCGAGCGCGGCCGCCTCGAAGGACAGGCCGAGGAATCGCTTAGGCACGGGCGGGCCCGGGTCGAATGGATCGATGGTCACGCTCACAGGGAGCGGGTGTGCGGGAGCGCCGCCTTCAGGTGGGGCCGGAATCGGGGTGGCTGTCGGGAGCGAGGTTGCGGCCAGGAGCGGGGTTGGGGTCGGCTGCGAGGCGGCGACAGCGGGCGCGCACAGCGCGACGACCACGCCGACGGCGGCCAACAGGAAAGCGCGTGTTCGGGCCAAGTGGTGCATTAAGAGGCTTCGCGTGTCATCGTGCGCAGCTTCCCGAGACCAGGAGAGCACCATGGAGCTTATGAACGAGTGGGTGAGCTATGACAGTCCCGCCGGATCGGTCGCCGCGTACCTGGCGCGACCGACGGCGGCCGGCGATCCTCTGCCCTCGGTCGTGGTCATCCAGGAGATCTGGGGGGTCGACGGCCACATCCAGGACGTGGCCGACCGTGTGGCCGGGGCCGGCTACGTGGCCCTGGCGCCCGACCTGTACTCGGCGGGCGGCGGACGCCCGCCCGCGCTGGCGGTCGAGCGCGTGGAGGCGGCCAAAGCGTTCCTCAACACGATCCCGCCAGCCGAGTGGATGACCGTGCTCGGCGACGACCAGCGCCGCGCGCAGGCGCTGGGCAAGCTTCCCGACGGCGAGGGCGAGCGAGTGGGAGAGACGCTGGGGACGCTGTTCGGTGGCGCGCGCGACCCCGAGCGCCACCTCGGCGTCCTGCAGGGTGCGGTCGCCTATCTGAGCGCCCATTCGGCGTGCGCCGGCCGGGCTATCGGGTCTGTCGGCTTCTGCCTGGGTGGCGGCCTGTCGGCGCTGTTGGCCTGCGAGGAGCCGCGGCTGGGGGCGGCTGTCGTCTTCTACGGAGCGTCGCCGAGCGCCGAGCGGGCCGCCTCGATCGGCTGTCCGCTGCGCGGCTTCTACGGGCGCGACGATCCCCGCATAGTAGGCGGCCTGCCCGACTTCGAGGCCGCGCTGCGCGAGGCCGACGCCGATCACGAGCTGCGCATCTACCCGGACACCGGCCACGCCTTCTTCAACGACACCCGGCCGAGCTACCGCCAAGAGGCCGCCCGCGACGCGTGGGCTCGCACGCTCGCGTTCTTCGCGGAGCGGCTCGGCGCTGTGGCGACCGTGGCCGTGGAGGACGCTGCGGCGGGCTGAGCTGCATGAGCTCCGTCCTGCGCTTCGGTCAGCCGTCTATGCGGGCTCGGGAGGCTGCTCGCCCTCGAAGTAGTCGATGGCATCATCAGCGCGGAAGTGCCTGTAGAGGCCGCCGCCCTCTGGTCGGCGCTCGAACGCGCCGACCGTGCCCGAGTCGGGTCTGATCACGATGTCCGGCGCGCCGCCGGTGCTGAACGCGAGCATGCGAATCGGCGCATCGGTGCGGTTGACTATCTGATGGGCTCCCGCTTCACCGACGAGGAATGAGACGACCTCTCCCTCACGCAGCTCGCGCCAGCCATCGGGCCCGCGCAGGCTCGGCTGGCCGGAGAGGACCGCGATCAGCTCCTCCTCGCCCAGGTGGTAGTGGTAGGGATACGCAGCCTGCCCCGGTGGAATCTCCCACAGGCTGAGGCCAAGCTGCTTGGCACCGACCTGGCGGCCAAGGCGCGCTCGGCGACACCGGAAGCCAGGGTGGTCGCGATGCTCGTCGAACTCGGGGTCGTTGAGGTTCGCCATCCGCGGGATCGTAGTCCCGGCCCCGGGTAGTCTGTAGTGCACCGTAACGCCTGACAAGCGAAGCAACTCGGAGGGCTTTATGAGCGACGATGCGCAAGTAGCGGAGTGGAACGTAGCCGAGTGGCACGGCAAGACGCTCGTGGATCCTGACGGCGAGAAAAATCGGCAAGTTGGAAGATGTATACGTCGATGTTGAGACCGATGTGCCGCAGTTCGCGACGGTCAAGGAAGGATTCATCAGCCGGCACTTGACCTTCGTGCCACTCGGCGATATCAAAGTCGGCCCCGATAATCTGCAGGTTGCTGTCTACAAGAGCCAGGTCGCGGCCGCGCCTAACATCGAGCTGCAGGGCGAGGAGCTCTCGCAGACCGACGAGTCGGCGTTGTATCACCACTACGAGCTCAACTACGCGCCCCCCCAACACTGAGAGCGGACGCCGGCTGGCTCGTCGCTGACGAGGGCGCTTGCGAACGCCCTGGTCATGCCCCGGGCGGGCCAGCAATGCCGCCGTCGAGGGTACCCGCGGAGTGCGGCTTGGTACTTGGGGATCAGCCGATGCGGCGCAGAAAGGCTTGCGCGGCGCGCCGGACGGCCAGCTCGGCACCACGTTGTGTGTCTTGCTCGCCGGTCTTGACCAGCTCGCGCGCTGCTGCTTCGCTCGCCTCGTCGGCCAGGAGCCGCTGGGCGGCGCGCACCGCGCGACTACGCATCGGTGATGGGTCAGGGAGTTCCTCGGTGATCTCATCTATCAGTCGCTCAAGCAGCATCGCCGCGTCGCTGAAGTCGCGGTCGACCGGTTCACCACCGGGACGGGTGCGGCCGAACGCGGCCTCCTTGAGGCCGACCAGCGCTGCTGCGCTTGCAGCCCAAAAGCGAAGAATGTCGGGCGTGTCATCGAAGGCGACTGCGACGCGATGACGATCGAGCTCAGAGAGGATGTTGTTGACCGGCAGCCCCTTGGCTGAGCCTTCGGGGAAGGGGTGGAACGGGCGAAGCAGCTGCACCTTCAACTCGCCCTTGACCCACGTGAACGAGCGCTCGTGGGGGATATCGCTCGGTGTGAGTCCACTGGCCTCCAGTTGACCTACGACACGATCCACCGCAGTGCTGTCAACGCCGGCATCGATGTCGCGGGTGGGGGTTAGCGCGACGTCCTTGCCGTCGAGAGCGACCTGGATCGCCACCGCCCCGATGATCACGACATCGTCTCGGACGGGCTCAAGAACGCTCACGGCCTCGCGCATCAGCTCACTCGGGCGCACGAGCTTCACCAGCCCATCACCTCTCGGATCGCGTCGGCGGCCTCGAGCGCCCGCTCACCGGCGAGCCGGCAGTCGAGGTAGAGCTGTACAGGATCGGCGATTTTCACGCCGTCGTGCTCTGAGGCGAGCTGCAGAACGAACGGGTCGGGTGCCACTTGAACCGTCACCCGCCCGGGGCCCGGGCGTGCCGGCTCGGCCAGGAGTCGCTCGCTCCAACCGGCTGCATCCTCGCGCCGCAGCCAGACGAGCATGTCGGCGGGTTCCACGACACGTCTAACGGTGGCCGCGCCGGCGATTCCGCCGACCGCGTATGTGGCTTCATTTACGTCGTTCACCGCTTCGCGCCAGCGGCTCATTGCGCTGGGGGCGTCGCGCGCCCCGATGTCCCATGTCTGACGGCTTACCCTCCGGGGCCATGCCGAGCGCTCCAGAGCCTCCAGGAGTCCAGCTGTGTTGCGTGCTTGCAAGCGACGCACGCGCGTGTCTTTGGGGTCGGCGATCAGCTCGACGAGTCCTTCGCTGGCCAATGCTCGTGCCGTGCGCGACACCGTCGCCTCGCTCAACTCGACTTGGCGAGCGATGGTGCTGAGCGATGGCGACTCGTCTTTGTGGAGTAGCAGCCAGCGCGGTATGCGGCTCGCGCGCGGCGCAAACGGGGACGAGGCTTTCGCGGGCGGCACTATGGTGGAGCGCCTGGCGGGGCGCTCGACATAGACCGGCGGGGCGAACAGGAACCACTCGCCGTCCTCGCCCGCGTATGAGACTTGCCGATCGCGCAGCAGCGCCTTGGCCTCGGGGGAGGCGGTTCGGAATACGACAAGCTGCGGGTTCTCGGTGTCTGAGGCGTCGGAGAGTGCCCTCCGCGCCTCCGCCGTGTTGAGTGCGTCGATGCGCCTGACACGGAAGCTGACGAACACCTGGTCGGGGGTCCGCAGGGTGGCCAGGCGCGTGCCGATTTCAAGGGACGGACGCTTCGCGAGAAGGGCGCTTTCTTGCATGATCTACATTATTACAGTGGAATGCAAGGATGCTGAAATTGCAAGAAAACCTGCCGAGGGTACGACATTGCGCGTGCCCGACGGAAATATCCTGTTGTCGGGGTCGGTGCTCGGGATCGCGGCGGCAGACTGACGCTATCTCCATGCCCCGTGCGGGACTCGAACCCGCCCCACCGGATTAAAAGTGGGACCAAAGGGGGTGATCTGAGCTGTGATCGCCCATATCCTGGGCGATCATCGCCGCTGAGATCATCTCAGAAATGCTCATCTCGGGACCAAGTTCGGGACCAAGTCTGCCTTCACGCTGACCTCGCGATCCTCTCTCAGTTGACGAGCGCGCCGAATCAGGAACGGGTGTTCGCTGAGCCTGCGCTGGCGGCGTAGGCTCGCGGAAATGACTACGGAGCTTGAAGCGATCTTCGACCGCCTGGCTCGGGCCGATGAGCACTTGGAGGCGATCCAGGCAAAGCTGCTCGCCTACTACGATCTCGACGAGTGCTTCGTAACGGGCACGTACGAGCCCAACTCGGATGGGCGCGTCGCCACCATCGAAGGCGGCCTGGTCAACAGCCCGCGCATCGAGCACCGGCTCAACACCCTCATCGGCGAGTTCGTTCACGACACGCGATCATCGTTGGATCATCTCGCGCGGCAGTTGGTACTGAGCGCCGGAGGAACCCCGACCCGAGGGACACGCTTTCCCCTCCTGCCGAAACCACCGACCAACGACCAAGGGCAGCGGGTCTCACCGGGCATCGCGGGCGGGATCAATGCCGCCGCACAGACAGTCGTCAACGTCGCGCAGCCCTACAACCTCGGAGCGAATTACCGCACGCATTCGCTCTGGCGGCTGCACAAGCTCTGGAACATCGACAAGCACCGAGATGTGATCGCTAGGGGCTCCCACACGGCCATCCGCCTGCCCGCTGGTCTGGCCGCTTTCTCGTTCACGACGCGCCTGGAGTCCACCAACGAACACGGCGCACGTCTCCGAGTCATCCCCGACGACCCGACTGTGGACGTGGATGCGTATACAACCGTGGAGATAGCCATCTACGAGTCCCACGACGGGATCGAAGGGCCACTGCTTCGGATACTCGAACAAGCACTGCAAGCGGTCCAAGGCATCACCGAAGCCGCCGACGCTACCTGCTTCTAGCCCCCGGCGCTCATCGCCTCGCCGCCGTGGCGTACGCTCGGCTCAGACGTGATGCTCATGTCCTCGACCAACCACCCGATGACCTGCGCGCGCTTCTCTGTGCTCAAGCGGTTCATCTTGACCTCTCTGCTTGAGCTATCGGACTTTGCTAGGACCTAGATCCTTCCGTTTCGCGATGCGCTATCCTCACGCCTATGGTCAAAGACCTCCCCGTCAATCTCGGAGACCCGAAGGACATCCACGAGAAGATGCCGCAGATTCGGGAGCTACTCGTGGAAGCCCGCGACGCGCAGGCGACGCTAAGAGAGCAGCTCAACGCCCAGCACGAGCAGGTCGCGCTGCTAGAGCGAATCGTAGGGGAGCCGGTCCCAGCGTCGGGCGCCGACCAGGGAAAGGCGAAGGCGAAGGGCCGCAAGACGGAGAAGCCTTCAGCGCGGAAAGTGGCACCGTCCCAGGAACATGCGGTCGGAGCGCTTGAACGAGCGGGGCGCCCTATGGGTCCGGCCGATCTCTTTCGGTTTATGGAATCCCACGGGATGGAGATGCCGACAAGCGTCGGCGCTCTGAATGCTCGCCTTTGGGCTGCTGCAAAGGCTGGCCGCGTCGTCAAACGGCCCGACAACACCTACGCACCTACCGGCGGCTTCCCGTCGCCCTCGAACGGCCACGCGCAACTGCCTGGACCCCTCAACGGGTCGCCAACGGCAGTCCCACAAACTTCCCCCAACGGTGGCAGCCGGCGGGGTGGAGACCAAGAGCAGGGCCTTAGGTTGGGCAACCGGCAACCAGCCGGACATTCCTAGGGCCTCCCGCGGGCGGCGTGCCCAGCCGTCTGCGGGCTCTTAGTTGATCTTGGAGTTTAGCTCCTTCTACGGCGGCTAGCTATGTCTGCACGGAGCGCGCGTTAGCTGGCGGCGGTTTCCTTGCGCCAGCGGGCCTCAGCGGCCTGGGAGCGCGTTGTTATCAGCCATTGGAGTTGCTGCCGGAGGGCGGTGCTGGCGGCGGCGATGCGCCGTTTGTTTGCGCGGGCTGCACCGGCCTGATCTGTTGCTGCATGAGACTGGTGGGACGCCCAGGGTCGCTCGATCCCTGGTAGCCGCCCTCCTTGATGATGCTGGGGTCACGAGTTGCCATGCGTTCGATTCTACTCGGGCGTCGGCGCGGTCGCTGGTGTATGCGTGGAGTGTCCGCGAATCCGCCTCCAGCAGGCTCGCAGCAAGCCGCCGACGTGCTCGGCGAACGACTGTGAGGCACCAGGCGGCTCCATGAAGAACAGCGCGTCGATCTGCTCTGAGTCGAGCCACACGCCCCGGCGCACGGCGAACTCGTCGTTGATCTGTCCGTCTGCGCTCGCAGGCCAGACTTCCTCGAAGTAGACGTCCCTGGAGGCAGCGGGTGTCTGCGCAGCCCACGACGCGCGACCGAACTTCCCGACGAGGAACTGGCTGCTCTTGTCGGCTCCCGGCTTGCGGTGGATCAGGACGAAGCCGGCGCCGTAGCGCTGGAAGATGTAGTCCCACGCGTCGCGTGCGTCGCGTCCGCCGAGGGCGTAGTGAATCCAGGTCAGCGAGCCGCGGCTCTCAGCCCGGCGCAAGATCCATCCGAGCACGAGGCCGGTGATCGTCGGCGCGAGCAGGATCACGACCACGACGTAGAGCGCAATCGCATCGACGTGGTTCTCCCACAGGGGCCTGGCTCCGGGCTTGGCGTGCTTGAGCAGTCCGGCGGTGTCGATCAGCCAGGTCGTCCAGCCGGTCAGGAGCACGAGGCTCTGCAACACCAGCGCGTAGATCAGCGCACGAAGGACGAGATCCCAGTCAGAGCGAGCCGACCGCTGTGCGCGCCGAGCCTCGGCCCGGTCAGCGATGATGAAGCCGGGCAGCACGAGGCTGACACCGACAATGATCCCGGCTACGGTCTCGAACACGGTCGATGAGCGTACGTCAACGGTCGGCTACCGGACGGACGTGGACGTAACAGCCGTGGCGGCAGGATCGGCGCTGGCGTCTGGCGCCTCTTCGGCGAAGGCTGCGGCGAGCCGGTGTGCGGCGTCGGCCTTGGACTTGTAGTGCAGGTAGCGCATCGTGGTCTGGACGTTGGCGTGGCCCATCCACTCCTTGAGCTCCAGGATCGACTCTGCCTGCTCGACTGCGCGAGTGCCGAAGGTGTGGCGTAGGTCGTGGAAGCGTAGGTTGCGCAGTCTTGCTCGGGCGAGCGCAGCCTTGTATCCGGCGCGTACGTCTTTGGAGTCCAGGTGGCCGCCTGCTGCGCCCGCGAACACCAGGTCGTCGTCGCCGGTGAAGCGCTCGCGCTGGCCGAGACGGGCGAGTGCGGCTGCGACCTCCCGGACCATTGGGACTGAGCGCGGCTTGCCTGACTTGGGGCTGCTCTCGCCGCCGATGGTGAAGCTACGCACGACGCGGATCGTCTCTGCGGTGAAGTCAACCGCGCCCCAGCGCAGTGCCAGCAACTCGCCCATGCGCAGGCCTGTGAACGCTGCCGTGAGTAGCAGCGTCCCGTGTAGCTCGGTCGATGCCGCACCGACGAGCGCGCGGACCTCTGAGGCTGACAGTACGTCGATGTCGCTGGAATGTCTCACGCGTGGGCGCTCGACCAAGGTCATCGGGTTGGCCGGCAGCTTGTAGACCTTCATCGCTCGCTTGAAGATTCCGTTCAGGACGATGAGGTACTTCTGCGTCGTGCGGTTTGAGCACGACTGTCCGGCACGCCAGCGTTCGATGTTCTCGACTGCTATCCGCTCGATCGGCATATCTCCGAAGGTCCTGTCGAGGCGGTTGACCATGTGGCGGTAGTCGGAGAGGGTGCTTGGCTTGACGTCGCGGTCGTGCTGCACGTAACGCAGCCACTCGGCTGACGCGTCGGCGAACTTGGCGTTGATGGTGCTCATCCCGGCGAGCGTGCCGCGCCGGGCGTCGGCCAAGAGGGCTTGAAGTGCCTGCTCGGCTGTGCGCGCTGTGTAGTACCCGGCAGGGGCGCGCCCGCGCTGCGTCCATGCTCTGCCGAGACGGCGTTTGAGCTGACGCCCGTCAGGAAGTCGGTACTTGAGGTAGTAGACGGGTCCCCGCGAGCCTTGGCGCAAGATGACGTGCCCGCTGGCCTGAGTGTCTGGAAGGTTGGCACGCATCAGGACATGCCTCCGCGTATCGAGCGATGGCTGGGCTCGGGGCTGATCCTGTTCTCGTTCAGCCAGGTAGTGAGGTCTTCGGGGTTGAAGCGGACGTAGTGCCCGAGGCGGTGGTGGGGTATGCGTCCGGCGCGGGCTTGGGCCAACAGCCATGTGTGGGGTACGCCGAGCAGTCGGCTTGCGGCCTTGGCGTCGATCAGTGGCGTGAAGGCCTTCGTGTCGGTGATGCTTCGGCGGGTGTGCAGTAGGCGTGCGGCGCCTGAGCGTAGGCGCCCGACAGGGCTTTGAGGGATCGTGGTCAGGCTGCGCATCACGTGTCCATCCTTTGGTGTTGCTGACAGGTCGGCAGGGTCCTCCCTGCCGACCTGAGTGATCTTTCAGCGGAGGGGGTGGGTTCTGTCAAGGTCGGGCCGTCAGGCCCCGCCGTAGGCGGCCCCGCAGGGGCGGCCTTGACAGGTTCCACGCCCGTAGCTACTGACGATGCGGGCTGTGTTGGCCGGTGCCGGCAGGGTTGTGCGAAGGGACGCGAGACCGGGTCTCCCATAGACGGCGTTCCGGTCATCGCTAGAGGCTCTGATGAGCGGGGTGAGGTTCGTCTGCCGCCATAGTGACGCTGGCGGGTATCTCGGTGTAGCGGGCGGCTCGTAGCTTGTCGATGCGTAGCTCTGTTGGTGGGTGGGTGTGTTCGGTGAGCCAGATGAACGGGACGGGGTGGTCGTTGATCAGCGCGTGGATTTCCAGGAAGTCGGCAAGCTCGTCTGCCTGGCCGAGAGCGGCGGCGTGTTGGTCTGCGAGGTACTCGCGTTCGCGCCAGTAAGAGCCCCAGAACGGGCGTGTGATCCGCAAGCCCAACCCGCCTTGGGCGAAGCGAAACACTCGCCGTAGCAGCCAGAGCAGTGTGCTGATGCCGGTGATCGTCCACAGCAGCCGGTCACCGCCGACAACCACGAGGTTCTGTTCGCGTTGGCGTCGTTCCCTGGTTTTGGGCAGTGGGTTGATGATCAGACGGTTGATCGCGGCTGTCAGCTTCCCGTCGCTGGTGGCGAGGTGCCCGAGCTCATGCGCGAGGACCGCCGGTAGGTATTCGCTTTCCAGCAGGCCGCGGGAGAGCATCAGCGTGTCGCCGCATACCGCGGCGTCTGGCTGTGGCTCATCGACTACGAACCATCTGCTCGGCAGTCGCAATGGCGTTGTGCTGTGGGCTTGGAGCAGGTCGATGGCGTCTTGGTAGACGCTGTGCTCGCGGTCAGAGGGTTTGCGTCCGCCCATATTCTGTGCCCACCACCAGCCACCACCGAAAGGGGTGAGTAGCGCGAACACGGACCAGGCGGTGGGGATCCATGCCAGTTCGGCGATGCTTTCCGAACCCGCGGTGGAGCCGTCTTTGACGAGCAGCACCAAGGCGGCGAGGAAGAACGTGATGAGCAGCCGGGCGATCACGACCGGCACTTCTGCGACCAGCGTGGCCGCGTAGAGGCATAGCGTCGTGGGGGCTGGAAGCCGCAGGGCGCGTAGTAGCTGAATCATTGACCGTCTCCTTTGGTCTAGAACGGAAGGCTCATTGCCTTCTCCGACCTAGACATGTCGAACGGGACGGCCTGCTCACCCCCCCTCCAATTCTCCGCGGGCAACGGGGCGCTCGCCTGCGGTGCCCGCAGGACGGCGATCCTCATCGCGCGTCCCCGGTTGATGAGGTAAGCGACGCCGGGGTCGAGCGCGCGGACCTTGTTCGGTTCGATCTTGAACTGATGCTGGATACGCGCACTCCCGCTGCCGGTGGCGCCTTCGGTGGCGTACTGGCTTGAATACTCCATCGCCTTGCGCGTACCCGCCAGGGCGATGATGTCCTCGGGGGTGTTGACGCGGTGGCAGATGATCGTCTCGACGCTGCCCATGATCCTGGCGGCCTCGGTCTCGTCACCCATCCCCGCCACCACCTGCGGCGCGAGCACCAGGCTCGTGTTGAACCCGCGGGCCTGCTCGACCCTGCCAGCCATTCCAGCACCCGACGCCAGCGCCGAGAACTCGTCCACGATCAGCAGGGCGAACTGGCTGCGGGGCTTGCGGCTGGTGAAGTAGTGCGCGAAGTCCTCGAACAGGAAGCGTGCGAGGCCGGCGGTCTCCTCGCGTAGGGCGAGGCTGTCGAGTAGGAGGTAGGCGGCGTTGGTGTCCTCCCACGCCCACTGCCCGTCCAGCGCGCCGCGGGTCTGCCCGAAGAACGCCTCATAGCGCAGCCGCACCTGGTTGACCTGTTGGGCGGTCAACGCCGCCAACGCAGTGCACTCCGCGTGAGCCTGGGCGAGGGTTTCGTGGTTCATCCGCAGCAACGCGTCGCCGCTGGAGCGTGGTGGGCCGTCGGGGTGTTCGCAGACCAGGCGCAGCACGTTCTTTGCGACATCCCGATACCAGGCGGCGGGGCCGTCGACGGCGTAGTCGATGATCTCCATCAGCCGGCCTTGGATCTCGTGCGGCTCACCCCGCCACCCGTCCACCTGCTCGTTGGGGAATACGCGGGGTGTGCGGCCGGCGTCGTACATCAGGGCGGTGAAGCGTCCGGCGGTGTCCCGGTCGCCCTTCCCGTCGAGGTAGAACACGGGCGCGTCGCTGCACTTCGCCACAACCCACGCCAGACGTAGCAGCGTCTCAGTCTTCCCCGACCCCGTCGCACCACAGACGAGCATGTGGTGACACAACCGCTGTGGAGAGAGCACGACCAGCCCGCGGTCCACCGGAAGGGCACGCTCGCCTGCGAGGCGTCGCGCGAGTGTGAACCCGCGCTCCCCGTCGGCTTCACCGACGAGAGCGCCGTCAGCCATCGATGGCTGCGCATTCGACGCTGGGGCGGGCCGGGGCCGGCGCCGGCCGATGATCCCCCGCACGGCCACGGCGGGCATGGTCAGGTGGCCTGTCGGCTTGGAAGCTTGCGCACTCCGAGGGTCGGCCAACGGGCTGTGTCGGCGAGCTGGGTCAGCTGCCGGTAGGGAGCCGGCGCGCAGAAGTAGACGACAGCGTCGAAGCGGCCGGCGAGCTCGTCAAGAATCGCGGTGACGCGGTGCTGGCTCTTGACGGTGAGCTCAACCTCGATCGCCACGCGCTGCCCGTCGGCCAGCACGACCGCGTCGGGTAGGTGCTGGCCTGCTTGGCGGTCGCGGGCGAGCGTCCGCTCTGGAGTCCATTGCGAGTCGGGGGAGCGCTGCTGGATGTGCAGCCGCACGTCGTTGACCGCGGCGACGTGCGCGAGCAGCCCTACCTTGGGCTGCCATACGCCGAAGCTCGACCCGCACGCGCGCAGGCCGGCTGTGGTCGGGAGCACCCATGCGGGTTCGCCGGCGAGCAGCCGTCGTGTGGTGACCATGCCGTGGTCGCGCAGCCGCACAAGGGTGCGCTGCACCGTCCGTGGACCGGCGCCCATCAGCATCTCCAGCTGGTCGGTGCGGGCGGCGTACTGCTCGCCAACCCACGCGAGCAGGTCCAGGTCGCGGCGACGCATAAGCTCCCCACCAGTACAGGCCGCCCGCGGCCGCGAGGCTGGCGCGATGCCCCGCGCACGCAGACCGACAGGGTGCCCGGCCGCGGGTCGGCTCACCCGTCCCCCTTCCCGACTCCGCTGCCTTTGCGTGGGCGTAGATACCAGCCGTCGCTGCGGCTGATGAAGCGTGTGGTCTTTGCGCGGTAGAGGTGCGCGGACACGCGGCCCGCGGTGACGCCGAGCGCTTCTGCGATTTGTCTGGGCCGTGACCCGGGATGCTCGGCCAGGTATGCGGCTACGTCGTCTTGGGTGATCTGTCCTGCTGGTCCTTCTCCTAGGAGTGTGGATCGTGCTGCTCTGAGGCGTTCGCGTTCGCCTAGAAGCTGCTCGTGGCTTTCAAGCTGTTGATCGAGTGCTTTTAGCTGCTGGTCGATCTGTGCGACCACACCCCGGGATGCTCCGCCGATACCGCCACGCGAACGACCAGACACAAACCACCTCCACACGAGAACAACAGCAACTATCGACAGACTACACACGCATCATATGTCTGTCAAGAAATCACACGCTACATATCATGTAGGAGGTAAGGCCGGCCGCGAGCACGCGAGCGGCCGGCCTTACCCGCCTTGACAGCCCACAGTCCATGCAGTCGTTGTTGTTGTTGTTTGTTTGTTTTGAATCTCCCCCTTATCCCAGGATCATCCACCTGCCCCTGCACCCTGCCACCACATCTTCTTTCCTCTGCCTGCCCCACCCAACCTCCAGTCCAGGTCATTGACCATCGCATCGCAGCGAAGCGGAGAGGGGGTGGTCAATGACCTGGCCCACCACGCCCCACCCGCCCGCCGGGCAGGCAGAACCGCATCCCAAAGCCAAAAGCAGGATGCAGGGCATGTCCAGAACCTGACGCGAAACCTGACGCGCCACACGACAACAACCACGACACGCCCCGCGACAGGCTGCCCATATCGTCCGTCGCCGGGTACGCCAGGCCCGCTGGGTTTCAGGCCCCCTGTTCCAGGCGGTCGAGCTTGCGCGCGATCTCAGCGGCGGTGATGCCATCGAGGACGATGCCCACCTCGACACAGCCGGTCTTGAAGTTCGCGCTCGCCGACGCACCACGAGCCACGTGCTCATCGAAGATGCGCTCGACATCGATCGTGACGTCCTCGAGAGCCTTGCGGTCGAGTCGGGGGACGGGCGTCAAGACGATCACCACAGCGCCGTCGTGGATGTCGATCGTCCAGCCCATCACCAGGTTGCCGACCGTGAGCGTCCGGTCTTTCGCCACCGCTTCGGCGCGCGTTACAAGCTCGCCGGGCTGGACGCCAAGCCCACGCGCCAACGCGAGCAGAACGTCATAGCGCAGGTCAAGCCGGCCCGCTTCGATCGCCTCCAGGCGCGTCTGCTTGAGTCCGGCCGCGCCGGCAAGCCGCTCAGCGCTGATGTCATGCTCGACCCGCAGTTGGCGGATGGCTTGCCCCAAAGCGATCAAGAATCGGACGTCCTGGGCGATCTGTGCATCTGGCGCAGACGACGTGTCCCACAGCGCGATGTTGCGCCGGCCCGTTCGCCGCGCACGACGCCGGTCGCGCTCTGCCGGCTCCAGCCGATCGTCGCCCGGCTCGCGGCGATCATCAACGTCCGCCTGCTCGTCGCTGGGCTCGACCCACTCATACAGACAGTGGCTCGCCGACCCCATGCGCCTGCAACCGCGTTGCAGGCGCTCTCCCATCACAAACCACTCATCCGAGTGCGCAGGCTCACCGGCCCGCTCGGCATCAAGCAGGGCGAACGTGCCCAGCGCGGCTTCGCCCAACGCCTGATCGAACCCAACCACGTGCTCCTGCGCAGCCGCACGCGCCTGACGCCAAGCAATGTGCTGGGGAGACTCGGGCAGCACCGACACACCCCCCCCAGCCCGCGCAGCATTCAGCCGTTGCTGTCCGTCCTCGGTCAGCGACCACAACACCACGCCGCTTCTGCCCCCGCTGCTCAGCAGACCCTCGCGCTCCAGGACCCCTAGACGCGCGCGCAGACGGCGCGAATCGCGTGAACGCGCAGGTATGTGCAGGTGTGCGCGGATCACCCACACGGGAACACCCTCATGGGCTCTGGCGCGGTGACGCGCACCACGCTCGACCGCCGCCAACACCAACACATCAAAGACCGCGTCCTCACAAACCGCATCAGTGGGGTTGCTCATTCTCGGTTCCTCCATTCGATTGGAGGCGCCGAAAGACAGCCAGCGGCAAGCAAGGCCAGCCAACCCAGCCTGGGTACGCTGCCCTTGCGCCGGGAGCCCAAATCTCTCGGAGCCACGCCCCCGGCTGCGTCAACAGCGCGGGGGCACTATTTACGTTGTTGCCTGCTCAGCCGACCACCGCTATGGGCCGCCGGCGAGCCAGCCCGCCCGCGCCGCCGCACGGGTCGCCCACACAAACCCCTCACAGCGATGCACCACGCCCGCCGCGTGCAACGCGTCGATCGCCACGACCACGCTTACGTCGTCGCCGAGCTCGCGCTCAAGCTCGCCCACCGACCACGGCCCGCGAAACTCCGAGAACAACAACACCCCCAACAGCGCACGCTCCACACACGCCAACCCGACATCGTCTGCACCACTACGCTGATCGCACATGGGAAGCTCACACCTTTCCGTGTCGCGGCCCCGGGGCAGTTGGCGCTGTCGCCGGGGCCAAACTCTCGCTGACCCCGCAGGCTACACGCCCAAGCGCGCAAACACCAGGAAACCCGGCAAACCTGGCGCGAAAACGCTCGTCATGCTTTGACGGGGACTACCTGATGCTAGGAGGGATTGGCGAATCCCCGCAATCCCTTTATCCATGCGGGATTGAGAGGTCGGCTGGCGTGTCGCGGGGGTAATTTTTGGCTCTAGAACAAGGAAAACTGCAGGTCGCGTCGGACGGAAAAACGCTGGCTTTCAGGGGAGGGGCTTCGGTGCGTAGGCTCCATGCGATGCGCTCACCATCCACCCGGACGGCAGGAGGCGAAGCGACGTTGGCACGTATCCTTCGCTTCTCCTGGCTCGCTTTCAGGGGGGTGCTGGCGGTGATCTTTGTCCTCGGAGTCATCGAGACGGCCCAAGGCGCTCCGCAGGCCCTCAAATGGTTCAAAGACGCGGGGGTCACGCAATCCCCCACACTCGGTGTGATCCTGGCTGGGCTCGCCGTGGTCCTTGTCGGCTTGGTGGCGCTCGGACCAGAGCGTGTCAAACGTTGGGCGGCGTTGGCACGGGGGGAGTTGACGCCGCCCACTCATGGAAGGCTCAGGGTTGAACGTCTACCCGACACGTTGCGGGCTCCCCCCATCACGCCTCCCCCGCTGGAGGTCAGCGAGAGCGAGGCGCACCGCATTGCAGCGACCCGCGACCAGGGCCTCGCCGCATATCGGGTCTTCCCCGAGCAGAAACGGGAGGAAGCCAAGAAGCCAGCGCCATCGCCGGTTCTCACACCTAAGTTCAGCCAATGGCTCCAACGTCAGTACGAGCGAGGCAAAGACGAGTGCTACAAGATCAATCTTGTCCGCACCGAAGTGCTCACAGCAATGGGCGGCATGGCGGCCATCGGCCCGTCGTTCAATCTCAGCGAACTCACGAACTCAGCGAATCATTGGGCGAAGGGGCTGCGCTCCGGTCTTAAGAACGCTGGCTTCATGGATGCTGCTGCGGCCGTCGCTGGGAGTGCGCCATCCGCCTCCGGGAGCCCAACGTCAGGCGACTGTGACCGGCTCAAGGCTTACGTCGAGGCACGTATGAAGGTGATCCAGAACGTACTCAAGGGCGCTTCGTGAGCGCCCCACCCAGAGCCCTGCGACGTGGCGCTCAGCGGGTGCGTCAGGAGACGTGTCCGACCAACCCGACCAGATGGTATGCGGCGGGTGCGGCGAATACGAACCCGTCGCTGGTCTTGTAGATCAGGCCCACGCGGAGCAGGGGTTCGATGAGCAACTGCGGGTCGAAGTCGGCGATCTCGGGACCAAGTGGGGACCAAATTCGGGATCTCGTATGGCCACTCCGTCTAAAACTGCCGATTTCCAGCCATTTTCCTCATGCCCCGTGCGGGACTCGAACCCGCCCCACCGGATTAAAAGTCCGGCGCTCTACCAGATGAGCTAACGGGGCCCTGCGCCCGACAGTTTGGCAGACCTACGGCTATTCGTCGGCGGCCACCCGCAGCAGCTCGTCGATGCGCGTGAGCTTCACGCGCGGCCGGCCGGCGGGCTCGCCGAGCGAGCGCTCGTGGCGGTCGATCGCTTCCCAGCCCGAGTACGTGACCAGGTCGGGCTGGCGCTCGCGCAGCAGTTGCTCCACCGAGGCGGGGTCGGGGTCGCCGGGCATATGCGTCGGGGCCTTGGCAGATGGACCGTCGTCCGTGTGCGCTGGCGGACCGCCGTTGCTCGCAGCCGCCGACGAGAGATCCGCGAGCATCGCGTTGACCGTCTCCTGGGCGTCCTTCTTGTTCGTGCCGATCACACCCGAGGGACCGCGCTTGATCCAGCCGACCACGTACTCGCCTGCCAGCGGGGCGCCCGTGTCGGGGTCGGTCACGCGCCCGCCCTCGTTCGATATGACCGCGCCGCGCTCGTCGAAGGGGACGTCGGGGAGCGGGATGCCGCGGTAGCCGATCGCGCGAAACGCAAGGCCCGCGGTGATCGTCTCGCGCTCGTCGGTCGCCTGCGCGCGCAGGCTGCCCGATGGGCCCGGCACGAGCTCGTTGCGCACGAGCTCAACTGCGCCCAGGCGCCCGTGCTCGTCGGGCAGGAAGGCGACGGGCGAGAGCAGGAAGCGCAGCACGATGCGCTTGCGGGCGCCCGCGGGCTCCTTGGCGGCGTAGCCGCGCAGGATCTCCACGTTGCGCCGCGCCGTCACGTCGGCCTCGGCGTCGGGGTCGGCAACCGCGAGCGCGCGCTCGAGCTCGTCGGCGTCCACGATCACGTCCGCGTCGGCCAGCTCGCCCAGCTCCAGCAGCTCCGGGTTGGTGAACGCCGCCTGGGCCGGGCCGCGACGGCCGACCACCACCACCTCGTTGACCCGGCTCGCCGCCAGCACCTCCAGGGCGTGGTCGGCTGTGTCCGTGGGCGCCAGCTCGGAGGGGTCGAGCACGAGCATGCGCGCCACGTCCAGCGCCACGTTGCCGTTTCCGATCACCACCGCGCGCTGCGCCGAGAGGAGGTCGAACTCCAGGTGGGTGTGGTCGGGGTGGCCGTTGTACCAGCCCACGAACTCCGTCGCCGCGTGCGAGCCGGGCAGGTCTTCGCCGGGGATGTCCAGCGGGCGATCCGCCGGCGAGCCGGTCGCGTACACGATCGCGTGATAGCGCTCCAGCAGGTCCTCGCGCGAGACGTGCTCGCCGAACGTCACGTTTCCGAAGTAGCGAAAGCGCGGATGCGCGGCCGTCTTCTCGTAGATGCGTGTGACGGACTTGATCTTCGGGTGGTCCGGCGCCACGCCCGAGCGAACCAGCCCCCAGGGGGTGGGCAGGCGCTCGAGCATGTCCACCTCGAAGCGGCCCGCGGAGTCCTTGAGCAGGTGTCCGGCCGCATAGAAGCCCGCTGGGCCCGAGCCGATCACGGCGATGCGGATGGGAGATTCGTCGTCGGTCATCGGCTGATGGCGGAGGATGGGCGCGGCCCGACTCGAACGGGCGACCCCCTCGGTGTAAGCGAGGTGCTCTAGCCAACTGAGCTACGCGCCCTCCGGGACCCTCAAGGCTAGCGATCTGAGCGCGTGGGCTAGGATCTCTCGCACCCGGCCGGGATCTCCTCTTGAACATTGCAGACACTGCCCATAGTGAGGGGCCGTCGGCGTTCGCGCAGGCCGCCGAGCTGCAGCTGCGCGGGGTCAGCAAGCGCTACGCCGGGCAGCGCGAGCCGGCGATCCGCGACCTTTCGTTCACGGTGCCCGCAGGCGAGGTGTGCGTGCTGGTCGGCCCGTCCGGCTCGGGCAAGACGACGGCGATGCGCCTGATCAACCGCATGATCCCGATCAGCTCCGGCGACATCCTGCTGGGCGGGCGCAGCGTGCTCGAGCGCGACCCGCGCCAGCTGCGCCGCGAGATCGGCTACGTGATCCAGCAGATCGGCCTGTTCCCGCACCAGACGGTGAGCGAGAACATCGCCACGGTTCCCCACTTGCTGGGCTGGCCCAAGCAGCGCATCCGCGCGCGTGTGCACGAGCTGCTGGAGCTGATCGGCCTGGACGCGCAGGAGATGCACGGGCGCTACCCGGCCCAGCTGTCCGGTGGGCAGCGCCAGCGCGTGGGCGTGGCGCGCGCGCTCGCGGCCGACCCGCCGCTGATGCTGATGGACGAGCCGTTCGGCGCGATCGACCCGATCAACCGCGCGCGCCTGCAGGATGAGTTCCTGCGTCTCCAGCAGCAGGTGCGAAAGACGGTCGTGTTCGTCACCCACGACATCGACGAGGCGATCAAGATGGGCGACCGGATCGCGATCCTGCGCGAGGGCGGCGTGCTGGCGCAGTACGACACGCCGCGCGAGATCCTGATGCGCCCCGCCGACGACTTCGTCGCGCAGTTCGTGGGCGCCGACCGGGGACTCAAGCGCCTGGCGCTGACCACGCTCGCGGAGCTGAAGCTGATCGAGCCCAACGGACACGCCGAGGACTGGCTTGCGAGCGACGTCCCCTCCGACGGCGTCGTGCGCGTGCCCCGCGAGATGTCCGTGCGCGACGCGCTGTCGGCGCTGCTCAGCGCAGGGGGAAGGCCGCTCGCGGTCGTGGACGCAGACGACCGCATCGAGGGCCTGGTGACGATCGAGCTGGTCGAGCAGCTGCTGTCCGACGAGGTCGCCGCAGCATGACGATGCTCGCGGCCGCCGGGCCGGTGATCCCCAACTACGCCGCGCAGAGCTCCAGCTGCGAAGTAGACAACCGCCTGTTCTGTTGGCGCTGGGTACAGCACAACTGGGGGCCGGTGCTGTGGCCGGCGCTGCGCCAGCACATCCTGCTCGCGCTTGTTGCCGTGGCGATCGGCTTTCTCATCTCGATGGCGCTCGCGCTCGCCGCGCACCGCTACGGCGCGCTGGAGCGCCCGACGGTGATTATCACGACGATCCTGTACACGATCCCCGGGATCGCGCTGTTCGAGCTGCTGGCCGCGCCGGTCGGCCTGAACGTGTTCTCGGCCGAGATCGCGCTCGTGTCCTACACGCTACTGATCCTCTTTCGTAACATCCTCGCCGGCCTGCGGTCTGTGCCAGCGGAGGTGCTGGACGCAGCCGAAGGGACCGGCATGTCGCGCACACAGACGCTGCTGCGCGTGGAGCTGCCGCTGGCGCTGCCGGCGATCGTTGCGGGGCTGCGGATCGCGGTCGTCACGATCATCGCGCTGGCGACGATCGTCTACATCATCTACGACCGCGGGCTGGGGGTACCGATCCACACGGCGCTCGGCGAGGGGCCGTTCAAGACCGAGCTGATCGCGGCGGGCGGCCTTGCGATCGCGCTCGCGCTGCTCGCCGACGGGCTGCTCGTGCTGACCCAGCGAATGCTCACGCCGTGGGCGCGCGCGAGGGCCGGTTAGGCGCAGGCGCCCGATGCACGAATTCGTGCAAGCCTTTCGCTTCATCGCCCACAACGGCGCGGTCGCCGGCGGCCCCGCCCTGCCGAGTCTCAGCCACCTGGCGCTGGAGACCCTGAAGGTGGGAGCGATCGGCGTGGCCATCTCCGTGCTGATCTCAGTGCCGCTCGGCGTGTGGCTGGGCCACGTCCATCGCGGGTCGTTCATCGCGATCAACTTGGGAAACGTGGGTCGCGCACTGCCCAGCCTGGCGGTGCTGGCGATCGGCGACGCGTTCCTCGGCCTGGGGCTGACCGTGGTGGAGCTCGCCCTGGTGATCTTGGCGGTGCCGCCAATCGTGACCAACGCGTACCTGGCCGTGGACGGGGTAGATCCGGATCTCGTGGACGCGGCGAGGGGCATGGGGATGGGCGGCTGGCAGGTGCTCGCGCGCGTGGAGCTGCCGCTGGCCGTGCCGCTGATCTTCGCGGGCATTCGCACGGCCGCCGTGTTCGTTGTGAGCACCACCACGATCGCGTCGCTGGCCGGCTTCAGCGGCAGTCTGGGCGACGTGATCGCCAACGAGACCAGCTACCACTTCTCGGGGGTGCTCGGCGCGGCGATCTGCGTGGCCGCGCTTGCGCTCGCGGTCGAGGGGGCATTGACGCTGTTGCAGCGTTCGCTCACGCCGCGTGGACTGCTGATGGTGCAACGCGAGCACGTTCTCGGGCAGGCCGGCGGGGTGCCCGCCACGCGAGTCAACGTCTAAATAAATATAATAAAGTCGATCGACAATGTTGAGAAATAGGAGGCGGTTGATGACAGCCAGCAGGTGGAGCAGGTCGAGGTCCCGCATCGCGAGCGCGCTATCTGCGGTCGCGCTGTCGGCGCTGAGCGTGGGCCTCGCGGCGTGCGGAAGCAGCAGCAACAACACAACGTCGTCGAGCAGCTCGACGACGGCCACGACCGCGAGCACCGCGACGACCGCGTCCAGCGGACCCGGGGTGGGCAAGCCGGCGGTGACGATCGGCGACAAGAACTTCGCCGAGGAGAACATCCTTGGCCAGCTCTACGCGCAGGCGTTGCAGGCGAAGGGCTTCACGGTCACGCTGAAGGAAAACGTGGGCTCCTCAGAGATCATCTACAAGGCGCTCGTGGCGGGGCAGATCGACATGTACCCCGAGTACACGGGCACGCTGCTGTCGGCCATCGCAGAACAGACCAAGGAACCGGCCAGCGCCGCCGCCGCGTACACGCAAGCGAAGGCGTTCGTGCAAAAACACGGCTTCACGTTGCTCAACTACACGCCGTTCTATGACTCCGACGCGCTCGCCACGCTGCCCAGCTACGCAAGCGCCCACCACCTGGCCAGCATCGCCGACCTCAAGGCGCTGGGCAAGTCGCTCACGCTCGGCGCGCCGCCCGAATTCGCCACCCGCTTTGAGGGGTTGCTCGGGCTCAAGCGGCTGTACGACGTGGTGCCCACGTTCAAGCCGATCGCCATTGAACTGTCCTACAAGGCCCTGGAAGGCGGCCAGGTGGACGTGCAGAACGTGTTCTCCACCGACGGGCAGCTGCTGGGCGGCAAGTTCAAGGTACTGGCAGACCCCAAGCATGTGTTCGGCTTCCAGAACGTCGCGCCGGTGGTCAAGCAGAGCGTGCTCGCCGCCGAGGGGCCCGCGTTCGCAGCCACGCTCAACAAGGTCAGCGCGCTGCTCACCATCAAGGCGATCCAGCAGATGAACGCGGCGGTGAGCATCGACAAGCAGTCGGCCTCGAGCGTCGCCCGCCAGTTTCTGGTGGCAAACGGGCTCGGCTAGCGCAGTCGACACCCCGAGCTGGAGGTCTCGGGTCAGCCCCTCGCGCGGCGGGGCTTGACCCGATCTGTCGATTGGCGCCCAGGGCTGCTCAAGCCGCCCTGGGCGCCCGTCGATGCCGGGCGCAATGACGGCGCCCGCCGAGCTCAGACGCATGCCTGCCATACGCGCGCTTGGGAAAGTGGTGGCACTGGCGTCTGTCGCGCTCGTGATCGTGATCGGGCTGCTCGCCTATGCGGTCGCCTCCTCTGAACAGCAGACGCGCTCGCGCATGGTCTCGTCGTTTGCGCTGCGCGCGACGAGCTCGGCGACGTTCGTCTCGGAGTTCCTCTCCCAGCAGCGCGGAGGCGATCGACAGACGACCGATCGCGTCCTGTCGGCGATCGTCGAACACACCATCTCCTATCGCCAGCACCAGGTGTATCTCGTCAACATCGACGGAGCGCTGATCGCGTCCAGTCCGGCCACCCGCGCGACGAACCTGCTGCAGGTCGACCCGGCGCTCGCGCGCGCGGCCCTGCACGCGACCACCGGTCCCGTCGCGGGCGCGCGCGAACCCAGCACCTTCACGATCGCACCCGTCGCCGGCAGGTCCTGGTGGCTGCTGGTGGCGGTGCCTGACAGCCGCCTGTACGCGTCGATCGCGGGCTGGACAGAGGTGGTGCCCTGGCTGGTGTTCTCGCTCGTGAGCATCCTTGGGGCGCTGCTCGTGGTCCTGCTCGCGCGCTCGCACGCCGACCGCGCGCGGCTGAGGACGCTGTCGGACACGCTCGAGCAGACCGCGCGCACGGACTCGCTGACCGGCCTGCTCAACCGCCGCGCGCTCACCGACGAGCTCACGCGGGCGACCGCGCACGCGCGTAGGCGCGGCGAGCCGCTGTCGGTGCTGATGATCGACCTCGACCACTTCAAGCAGACCAACGACCATTTCGGCCACGAGGCCGGCGATGAGGTCCTGTGCGCCCTGGCTGGCTGCATGCGCGACACCCTGCGTGGCGAGGACGCATACGGGCGCTGGGGCGGCGACGAGTTCTTGATCGTGCTGCCCACGGGCGACGAGGACGAGGCCCGGCGCGTGGCCGAGCGATTGCGCGCGGCGGCCGCAGGCGTCGATCTGCACGACGTCGGACTGGAGTCGGGCGTGCTGATGAGCATCGGCACAGCCACGGCCAGCAAGGGCGCCACGACCCCCGATGAGATCGTGCGGCTGGCCGACCTGGATCTGTACCGGGCCAAGTCCGCGCGCGCGGGCATGCCAAGCTTGAGGTGATGAGCCGTGGCGGCAGGAGCATCCGGATGCTCGTTGTGGTTCCACTCGTCGTGGTGGTGCTCGTCCTCGCGCTCGCCCAGCTGTTGCTCCCGCGCATAGCCGCCGGCGTGATCTCCTCGCGCATCGGCCGCTACGGCAAGGTGCACAGCGTGAGCGTGTCCGCATGGCCGGCCGTGAAGCTGCTGTGGGGGAGCGTCGACTCGGTGCGCGTGCACGCGGGGCGCCTGGCGATGAGCCCTGCGCAGGCGGCCAAGCTGCTGTGGGAAGGGCGCACCACCGCGAGCATCGACGCGACCGCGGAAAGCGTGCAGGTGGGCTCGCTGCGCCTGAGCGACGCCACCCTGCAAAAGCGCGACGGCGCGCTCAGCGCGCAGGCGAGCACGAGCGAAGCTGACGTCAGCGCGGCGCTGCCCGCCGGCATCGGCTTGAAGCTGCTGCGCAGCGAAGGCGGCGAGGTGGAAGTGCAGGCCAGCGGCGGGCTGTTCGGCGTGGGCGCGTCCGTCAATGCGGTCGCCCAGGCCAGCGAAGGCAAGCTGATCGCCCATCCGCTGGGCTTCCTCGTGGAAGGGCTGCGGCTGACCCTGTTCTCCGACCCGCACGTGTACGTCGAGGGAGTGGGCGCGAGCGTCGCCGGCGAACAGCCGCTGACCTACAGGCTGACGATGAGCGCACGGCTTCGCTGACAGCTCGCCCGCGCGAACGCGCATCGCGTCTTCGGCGCGTCGCCGGCGCCAGGGGCGACGTCAGGCGGCGGCGCGCAGAGACGCCACGAGCGCGGTCGAGCGCGGGTGGACGACCACCGGCAGCCCCTCTTTGGGGCTGATCGTGGGCATCTGGCGGATCGTCAGGCGGAAGTCCTGCGGGATCGACAGCGTGCAGCGCGAGAGGATCATCGTGGCGATCGTGCGTACCTCCAGCTGGCCGAAGCGCATGCCGATGCACGTGCGCGAGCCGCCGCCGAACGGTACGTATGCGCCCTTGGGCAGGGCAGCGCGCGCCTGCGGGGTGAAGCGCTCGGGGCGAAACTCGTCGGGCTCGGCAAACACGGCGGGGAGGTGATGGGAGGCCCACGAGCAGTAGTTGACAAACGCGCGGCCAGGGACCGTGCGGCCCTGGAACTCGAAGGGCTCGATCGACCGGCGCGGGCCGACCCAGGCGGGCGGGTACTTGCGCAGCGTCTCGTCGAGCACCATCTTCGAGCTCCACCAGCTCGCCGGAGGCCAGCTGGTTCGCGGTCGGCTGCCCGCCGTCGAGCAGCGCGTCCTGCTCGGCCAGCAGCCGCGCGACGATCTGCGGATGGCGCGCGAGCTCGTAGAACATGAACGAGACCGTCGAAGTGGTGGTGTCGTGCCCGGCGAACATCAGCGTCATGACCTCGTCGCGGACCTGCAGGTCGGACAGCGTGTTGGCGTCCTCGTCGTGGGCGTCGAGCAGCAGGCTAAGGACGTCCTGCCCGCGCTCGCCGGTGGCGCGGCGGTGGGCGATCTCGGAATAGATCAGCGTGTCGAGCTTGCGCGCGGCCTGCTGCAGGCGCGCCCACGGCGAATAGGGCCCGCGCAGGATGCGCAGGAAGTAGTCGGTCGAGTAGAACGACAGCGCCTGCTCGAACAGGCCGGCAGCGTCGATCGCCTGGGCCTGTGGGCCGTCTGGGTCTAGGCCGAAGAGCGCGCGCATGGCCACGCGCAGGGCCAGTCGGCGCGTCCATGCGTACAGGTCCAGCTGAGCGCCGGGCTCAAAGCGCTGCAGCGCCAGGTCGGTCTCCCGCGCGATCGCGTCCATCGACGCGAGGATGTGCTCGCGGTGAAACGCCGGCAGCATGATCCGCCGCGAGTCGCGATGGAAGTCGCCGTCGATCGTCAGCAGCCCGTCGCCCACCAGGCCGATCAGGTCGCGAAAGTGCGACTCGCGCCAGCTGAAGTTGGACGCGTGCGAGACGGTGATGTAGTGGTTGGCCTCCGGCCCCAGCATGAACACCACGTTGCTGTGGAACAGCCGCAGCGTGAAGATCGGGCCGAAGCGCTCGTAGGACTCGAGCAGCAGCGGCAGGGGTTGGGCGGCAAAGCGCCTGGTGCGCGCCAGCGACGGGCGCTTTTCGCCGGGCGGAAACGGCACGGTCGCGCGGCGCTCCGAGCGCAGGTCTTCGAGCAGGACCGAAAAGGGGCTCGATCCGAGCAGCGGCCGAGGACCGACGAGGGCCATGAACAAAGCCTAGCCGACCGCCTGGCCGGCCGGCCAGTTTGGGGCGGGGAGGGCGCCCGGGATGCGCACACACGCGACCGGGCGAGGCAAGTGGCCGGCGCTTGGCATACTGGAGGCATGCGGAAGGTCCCCGGGCGTTCCGACGCAACCGCGGGGGCGTAGCTCAGCAGGTTAGAGCGCTGCCCTGTCACGGCAGAGGTCGCGGGTTCGAGTCCCGTCGCTCCCGCTCAGAGAAAGCCCTGCAAACGCGCCGGTTTTGTGGTGGCGGGGTGTTCTGTGAGACGGCTGGCGCCCAGCGTCGACGTACTCAGGACGTACATGCCTGCTCGCGGGCCTTGGCAGCTGACAACATTCCTGCTGGCATCCGCGAGTCCTGCGATCGTCTTCTGGGCGATGTCCGCGCCGAAGCGAGTCCGCCAAGCGGTCACGGTCAGGCTCGGCGTTGGAGCCGATGCGTCGGGCCTGCCCGAGACGTCGAAAGGTGCGGCCGCTCTCGCGACGAGCTTCCCCGAGCCGGGCATCATGGTTGTCGAGCCGACCGACCCACCGAAGCTGCTCGATGCCTATCGCCTCGCGTCGCCTGGCGAGAACCGCGAGCGCATGTGGAGGGTGCTGAGCGAACACCCTCGCTTCGAGCACGAGGTTCCTCAGAAGCAGCAGGCAATCGCCGAAATCAACCGCGTCGCGGGCGAACAAACACGAGAGGGCATCTTCTGGAGCTTGGCCCTGCTGTTGCTGATTACCGGGAACGACGAACTCCGTCCGACGCTCGAACCGCAACTCGACGCCCTCTGGACTTCGATCCCGCAGCTTACGATGTGGCTCGTGACGCCAGAGCAGGCGTTCGTATCTCGCGTCCGGCTGTCGCAGCTCCTCTTCCAGTTCCAACACACACCAGACCTCGACCTCAAGACGCTGATGGCAGACGAGCGCCGCAGCTTGTTGGCGCAGTCACTCTCGAACGGCATCTCGACGGCGGACCTCGTCCAGCCGATATTCCTAACGTTCTCACCCGCAGCGACCGGGTTCGCGGCGCCTTGGCTCCCCCACACGATCGCGCTCGACTTCGGGGCCGCCGTCGAGCTGCGGGTGAAGCCGCCCGCCTCACTCAGCGCGGTCTACGACCCGCGCGTCCTGAGCGCACCGGTCGATCTCGACGGCCGCGAGGCGTGGTTCAACTCGATTCCAAAGGAGCAGCTTGCGACGCTCGTCCAGTGGTGGATCAGCCGTCTCAATCTCCTCTACGGGATCATCACCGACCCGACGCGGTTCCCCAACAAGCGTGGTGAGTACGACAGCTCCGACCACGTCGCCTTCCGGCTGACCGTCGAACGCGTGCTCGCAGACCTGCGGATCATCAATGCTTCACCGCAGGCACCGGCACTTACCCGGCTCGGAGCCACGTTCGACCTGCTCGACAAGCTCGAAACGCTGCTGGGGTACGGACCACAGTCGCTGAGTCAGTTCGGCAAAGCGTGGGGGCCCGGACGTGGACTCGCGAAGCTCCTCGACCGGCGCGTAGCGCTGCCGATGATGCAGCGCGGGTTCGACAACATGCCGAGCACGCTCCAGTCGAGGTTCAAGGACCGCGCCAGGGTCTTGTTCGACGCCGTGTACGCCGAAGTCGCAGACGGCGTCCTCCGCGGTCGGCTCGACGAGGATGGCGTGCGCTACGGCAGCACGTCGATCCGCAAAATGCCCTGGGACACCTACGTGGGCACCCTCGTCCGAGCCGTCCGCAACTCCTCGCACGGTCTGCTCCAGGCCCACAAGACCGAGGTCGAGGTGGCGGCGACGCACACAGGGGCCCTGCCCGACACCCTGCCGGAACTCGTCCCGCTCATCGCTCTCGCACTTCTGGCTGACCCGGAGCGTCTGTGGTCGATGGAGGTGTGGGACTAGTCGCGTCCCGCGAGAGCGCTGTCAGCCCTTAAGCCGGACGAGCAGACCGGAGCTAAGCCCAGGAGGGCGACGACGCCCTGCGACTGATCCGACCGGCCTCGCGCTTAGCGTGCCGACTCGTGGTTCCGGACCGAGATCAGATCTTGCTCGAAGACAATCTGGTCGCTCTCAGCACGTTCGACGACGCGACATTCCAGATGATCTACATCGATCCCCCGTTCAATACGGGCAAGGCGCAATCCAGGAGAACCCTCCGAACGGTCGCTGACGAGGCCGGCGATCGCACTGGCTTTCAGGGTCGCCGGTATCGGACCGAAGCCTTGTCCTCTCGCTGTTACGAGGACTCGTTCGACGACTACCTGGCCTTCATCCGTCCGCGCCTCGCTCACGCCAATCGACTCCTGAAGCCAAGCGGGACGTTTTATCTGCACCTCGACTATCGAGAGGCCCACTACTGCAAGGTTCTAATGGACGAAGTGTTTGGTCGAGAGTGCTTTCTGAACGAGATCATCTGGGCGTACGACTATGGGGCGAGGTCTAAGACTCGCTGGCCGAGCAAGCACGACACGATCTTGGTCTATGTCAAGGACCCGGACGCGTACTACTTCGATGCAGCGACAGTTGATCGAGAGCCCTATATGGCGCCAGGGCTGGTCACAGCCGAGAAGGCGGCACGCGGGAAGCTCCCAACGGACGTCTGGTGGCACACAATAGTGCCCACCAACGGTCGCGAGAAGACTGGCTATCCAACCCAGAAGCCGGAAGGCATCGTGCGGCGCATGGTTCAAGCTTCAACCAAGCCGGGGGATTGGTGCCTCGACTTTTTCGCGGGGTCCGGCACTCTCGGTGCCGTCGCCTCGGCGCTCGGCCGACGCTACGTGCTCATCGACTCCAACCCCGATGCCGTCCAAATTATGGCCGCACGCTTGGGGTTCGACAGCGAAGAACTCCGAACCGATAGGGAGGTCGCACTTGACGAGACGCCAGATGAGCCTCGCCAAGTCGCCTCAACGTTGTTCTAGGCGAACGAGCGAAGCGCGTCGATTAGGCCCTCAGCATTCATCCGGAACGGCGAGAAGGCGTCCGGCTGCGTCGCGTCTGGAAAGAACCACAGCGACGTGCTGGCGTGTTGAACCGATATCTCTCCTTGCTCGATGAGAACTTCTACGTCAGCAGCCGGGATAAGCCAGTACACGAGCGCATCAGGATGCGCACCGATCCCAAGCAAGTAGTCATATCCGTCGTCGGGGGGGCGCACCTGCTGGAAGCGTGCTGGTAGCTCGGTCGAGAACTTGATCTCGACCACCATCCTGCCGACTTTGCGACGGCCTCCGGTTCGACCCGGAACTCCCGCGAAGTCAGCGCCAGCCTCCGTCGCGAGCGACGCGACGACGTGCCGCGCAAACGCGCTCTTGGTGCTCGACGCGGCGAGAACGAGCTCGTGGAGCGGGCTCCCTGTCCACTCGGGGCCAAGCTCGCGGGCACTGCTGTAATCGTCGATGGTGTCGATCTCGAGTGGATGGAACGTCATATGTACTTCCGGGATTCTAGAGAGTCGATCACGCGCGTTACGTGGCGAGCGCCACGCTCTCGCTGATCGCCACGCCCCTGGCTGAGGCGTCTGTAGCACCCACCGGCCCTACGATCTCCCGATGCCCAAGTCAAAACGCACTCGGTCAGAGCGGCCACCCAAGCGGGTCAACATCTCGCAGTTCGATTCCGTCGAAGATGCCCTCGAAAAGATCGAGCCGAAAAGCAGGTACGTCGAGATTGGCGCGATGCTCCTGCCGCTCGAGAACGGGATGCCGTCAACCTTGCAGAGCCTCTTCTGGATGTCGATGATTACTCGAAGCGAAGGACTCCATCAGGCCATCGCCCGCGAGTGCAAGAACGCCAACCCGTATGCGGTCTTTCCTCTGATTCGCGCGTTCGCAGAGGCGGTCGTGCTCGTCTTCTATGTAAACGACCATCCGCAGTACGTCAGAACGCTGATTGTCCCTGAGCGGGAGTTGCCGAAGGGAGGCCCAAAACGCAAGACGATCAAAGCTCTGATCTCTTACGCCTCAGAGCACGCGCCAGGAATGGAAGGCGTCTACCGCGAGCTATCTGAGGCGACCCACTTCGGCTCGACTGCGATGTGGACTGCGCACAAGCCTGAGGGCAGAGGCGAGGAGGGGCTTCGGATCTCCTGGTCGAGCGAGCCTGGCTGGAGAAGCGACGAAGAGGCTCTGATCGCCTGTGCGATGGGCTTGGAGATCGCTGACGCGATGGACACCGTGCTTCGCGCGTTCACGCGGCGGCACGTCCTGCCGCTGCGGGACGGCAGATGAGCACGGTTGGCATGGGCTTCCGCGACGCGGCGGCGCATAGGCCGACGCCGGCCCGCACTGGCCGAACGGGGCGGCATCCGCGCCTACAATGGACGCATGACCCCGAGCGCCACCGTTACGCAGCGCTTCGCGTTGGAAACCGCCAAACAGCTCCCCGGGGAAGCCGGGGCACGCCTGGTGCGGGGAGCCTACGACGCGGACGAACCGGTGGGCACGGAAGCCGAGGAATTGGACAGCTACTACCCCCTCTCCAACAGCATGGCAGCGTTGTCCGCGGCGGTGCTGCGCGGCTTCGCCGGCCTCGGGGCCTATGCGACCGCCATTGAGCGGCAGGGCGCGCTCAGCGCCGACGGCGCCGCGGCGTCCGAGCAGACGCTTCGCACGGCTCGCTCAATCATTAACGAGGAACCGCCCCCGGTCGCCGCCGACCCGATCCTCGTTCGCGCTGCGCGGACGACGCTCATGGAGGCGCAGCGCGCCATCCGGGTCGCCGCGACGTACCGCTATAGCTCCGGCGACGCTCAGGAACTCCATCGTGGCGCAGCCGCTGCGTCCCGAGCACTCGCCGCCGCGCAGGGCTTCGTCAACGTGCCGGAGGAGGCCCGCCGGATCGTGCTGGCCATGCGGGGCACGGCCAGCCATACGTCTGCCTAGAACCTGGCCGCCGAGGCCCAATACATCCTCGGGATGAGCAGCGCGCTGCTAGTCGAGGTCCGCCTTGGGGTTGACAATCTCCGCCGCCTTCGGCCCGTTGCGATCATACTTCGCTTTCTGAGGGTTCTTGCCGCTCTTGCGCGGTGGCGTGTACGTAAATACGTCTTCGACCCGATACTCGCGCCGCTTGGCCGTACGTAGCGAACCTCCCTCGCGCTTGATCACACGCAGGCCGAACGCGAGCGCCCCGAACTCCACGACGTGTTCGACCAATTCCCAAAGCGCGTCGGAGCGTTCGTCCATCTCTTTCGGCGGGTGAAGTGTTAGCTCGGCGGGCATGCCCTCACGTTTCTTGGGCGTCGTACGGATCAGCTCGGGATTCGCGGGGTCGCCATATCGCGGGCTGATCCACCAGACGCCGTGAGCGAACCTATTCCGCCACTCGATCTCGTCATTGACGGCGCGGCACAGCAGCTCGCAGACGCCTTTCTCGGCTTCGGAGAGGTTGCCGTCATAGCGGCACATGGCAAAGAAGGAGTCGGCGACCTGCTGGGCCATCGCGCCGAACGCAAGCTCGGCCAGCTCCACCTTGTCTCCGGTCTCGATCACGAGCCGCTGACTCATGAGCCCCCGCATGTGAGCCACAAGCCGCGAGAACACCACGAAGTAGCGCCCGATGGCGCGGTGGGCCTCCTTGATGTCCGTCTGCCACTTGGTCGGCTCGGGATCGGACATCGCTTCTCTACGCGGCTAGGCAATGGCTGACGATCACGAGCCGGAGCCTACGCTCAATGACGCAGCTCACGCAGCCGAAAGGGATCGACCCGAAAGACCAGTGAACCCCACGCGCGACAACGGCCCGCAGCACTAAGACGGCTTCGACGAGCAGCCGGCATCGGACCAGCGATTAGAGGGGTACGAGTTACCGGCTGCGCGCGTCGGTCAACTTGCCTGCTCCCGCGCGCGGTCTATCTCGCACTCGGGGTCAACCTGTCGGCGGTCGGCGTACTCGGCGAAGAGGTGGGCGTAGGTGTTGTGCAGGACGGCGGGGCTGTGCCCGAGCTGCTCCGCGACGTAGAGAGGCTGCCGTCCGTCGGCCAGTAGCAACGAGGCGAAGCTGTGTCGCAGGTCATACGGGCGCGGGATCGTCCCGAGCCCTGCACGCCGGCAGGCTGGCACCCATTGGCGGTTGCACCAGTTCTCCCAATCGGTCTTCGTCCAGGGGCCGCCCTTGATGCCGGGGATGACCAGCGCATCCTCAGCGGGTCGCCCGCAGGCGAACCGCCACTCGCGCAGATCCTGCGCGAGCTGGCGCAAGAGCCGCACGGGCCTGCGGCGCCGACTCTTGGTTGCCTTGATTGTTCCGTCAGGTGCGGCTGCGCGCTCCACTAGGAGCGTGTTCTCGCCTACGTCGCGCCAGCGGAGCGCTCGCAGCTCGCCTGGCCTGATCCCCGAGTAGGCAAGCAGCGAGACGATCATGGCGTCGCGTCGGCGGTCATGTTCGGCGCGGCCAGTGAGCGTGTAGGCGCGGCGGGGGCGTTGTCCGGCCGATGAGGCTGTGACTTCGCGTGGCTGGGCCAAGAGCATGCCGCGCCGGATGGCCTCGATCGTTGTCGGGGTGAGTGGCCGCACCGCGTCGCGCTGCGGCGCCTTCGGCGCCCGCACGAGTGGCAGCGGATTGCTCGGGATGACTTCGGCCTCCGCCGCATGGCGCAGAACGCTCGAAAGGAAGGTACGCGCCTTGTGGATCGTCGCCGAGGAAGCGCCCTGCTCGAGCAGGTCTGCTTGCCAGGTTCGAAGCCGGCGAACCGTCAGCTCGGAGAGCGGGATCTCGGCCAGTGAAGAAGCGATGTGACACTCCCAAGCGCTGAGGTAGCGCAGCATGGTCGCCTGCTCGAGGTTGGCGCCGTGCTCGGGCATCCAGTGCTGCTCGATCCATTCGTCCAGCGTCGGCGTCGCGGTCGTCAGTCGCCCGACCGCGAGCGGGCCGAGCTGCTTTGCGCGTCGGATCTCGCCGTCGAGGATTTCTGCATCTCGCTTGCGATCGAATAGGCGCGAGCGATTGCGACCGTGTTCGCGCCAGCGAACCTCGTAGCGTCGGCGACCGCCGCTTGATACGGGACGGACGCTCATGGTGCAGGAGGCCGATAGCGGCGGCTTGCGCTGCCCTTGTCGATACCGAGCGCCTCGGCAACGCCGCGGACTCCAATCTCGCCTGTAGCGAGAGCTTCGCGCGCGAGCTGATCGCGTCGCTGCTCCGCGCGCTCGACCACCTGCCGCGCTCGAACGAGCTTGCCGTACCAACGGCGGCCCGCTGGCGTCTTATGCGAGGCCGTCCTCATGGTCCTTCCCCGAAGCGTTGCATAATACGGACGATAACGCATCTCTAAGTGTATGTCAAGCGCAACGCTTTGAGGCCGCGTTCCGCATCGCCGATGAGGCAGCATGCCCCGCGGCCCGCCGCGCGCGCGGGAGCCGCGGCACTGGCTCGGCGGCACCGGCATGGCGAGCGGGGCAAGGGAGCGCGTCGGCGCGGAATCGGAGCCTGCGGCCTACCGACTCCGCGTCGATCCTCCCTTCACGACGCATCCGTGTCAGGACGTCACGGTTGAGCCCTAGCTGCCGCGCCTTCTCAGTCGAGTCGAGCAGCCGCGCCGGGTCGTCCTCCCATAGATAGGGACGCAGCAGCTCGGCGAGTTCTCGCCTCAGCGACTCGTCAGCGTCCGAGAACGCCGCTAGAAAAACCTCGACGAGTCCGGCGCTCATTGCTTCAGGCCGTCCCGCTGGAGGCACGGGCCGCCTCGCGGCCGATTGTGGCCCAGTGTTTGATTCGTGCCCGGGCGATGCGGACGTATTCGCTGTCCTGCTCGATCCCGAGGAAGCGAGCGCCCTCGAGTTGCGCCGCGGCGCCGGTGGAGCCGCTGCCGGCGAAGGGGTCGAGTACGAGTCCGCCTGGGGGCGCAACGAGCCGGACGAGCCAGCGCATCAGCTCGATTGGCTTGACGGTGGGGTGGATGTTGGCGACGGGGTTTTCGTCGCACATCTGCTCGTTGCGCGCGCCGATCTTGAACGTCTGGACGACCCGGCGGGGGAGCTGCTCGCAGCCGGCGTCTCGCTCGCGACGGCTCGCCTTCGCGCAGTAGAAGAATCGGTGGCGCTCACCGAGAAGGCTTGCCGGGCAGTTGCTCCGACACCTGCTGGCGGTGCATTGCGGTGTGTGGGAGAGCAGGAGGTTGGCTGGCCAGCGGCCCTCCGGGTTCGCAGAGAGCCGGCGCGTGTGCGTGCGTCGCTCGCACACGGTCGGGTCGGGTATGCGGCAGCCATCGATGTTGAGTCCCCCGGTGCCGTGGACGGCCAGGGTGTGGTCGAGCGACCCGTCTAGTGGGGCGCGAGCGAGCACGATCGGCTCATAGGCGGGCTTGAGCCCGGTGCCCCAGCCGCCAGGGAGCTGGCGCGAGGCTGGGTAGCCCTGGCCTTGTAGCCACATCAGCGTGTCGCGCAGTTCGAAGCCGGCGGCTTCGAGCCCGCAGGCGAGATGGTGTGCCGTCCGCGGGGCGGAGAATGAGACAAGGTGGCCTCCGGGCTTGAGTACGCGGAGGCACTCGCTGCCCCACGCTGTACAGAAGCCCTGGAACGCCAGGCCGGGATTGGTGCGGGAGCGGCGCCGGCCAGGTGGACGAGACGGATCAAGTCGGCGCGGCGTATCCCAACGCATGCCGACCATGCTGAGGCCGTAGGGCGGATCAGTGACGACGGCGTCGACGCTCGCTGCGTCGCGCTTTGCGAGCACCTCTAGGCAGTCGCCTTGTAGGACTCGGGAGCGGCGGCTGGTTGTCCCTGGCATGTTTCACCTCTCTGGTGTGAGTGTCTTTTTTTGGTTGCGGCTTGAGCTGGCGTGCGCTGCTCTCGGCCGCGCGGGTGTCGATAGCCGCGAGGCGGGTAGCTGGCACGGGCGCGTGCCGCAGCGCGGTACTTGGAAAAGTTGACTGTTGGTTTCACTTGCTCTGCCCTTTTTCGGAAGTTCTGCCTGGCCTCCGCGACCAAGAGCCGTGAGGCGCTCTTGGTCGCGGGTATGGCCAGCTACTGCGAGTCCTCCACGGAGGACAGCCCGCGCTCGTTGAACTCGGAGACGATCCTGATGATGTGCTCGACGCTCGTTTGACGAGTCATCGCGAGATGCGAGGGGCTGACCCCCGCATTTACGGCCAGGATGACCCCGCAACGAAGGCGGATAGCCGAGTCCGTGGAGTCCGTGCCTTTCTCCAGCAGCGCTTCTGCCTCTCGTCCACTGAGTTGCCGTAGCGGCCAGAATGAGACGGAGGCGGACGTGGCTGCTTGTCCGCTTCCACGATCCTCTGACGAGACTCGGTCATCGCCACCAACATGAATCAGCTCGTTCATTGCCTCGGCGTCGGCTTTCGCGTCCGCTTCGATCTCCTCACGGGAGAGGCCCGTGAGCCGGCTGATGTGGCGCACGATCCACCGCACGCCGCTCCGCGCACCTTGCGATGCGTGTCGGGCGTAGATGTTCGCCAGCCTTTCACGTAGCACGCCAGGGTCGAGGTTCCTCAACGCGCGAGTCCTTCTGTCGGGTTGGTGGGGTGTTTCGGCCCCAGGGGGAGTGCGGTCGAGGGGGTGCTCGATCCCGAGCGTTTCGCATGCCTCCGCGATGAGAGCTTCCGTTACCCAGCGCCAATCGTTGGCTGAGGCTCCGCCGATCGCCCGGTAGATGATCGTCCGGAGCTGTTCGCCGATGTTCGACGGGTTGAGTAGTTGCAGCTCTACATGCTCGAAGAGCAAGTCGATGACTTCATCGATGATCGCGTCGTGGTCTAGCGTCTTCAGCAGGAAGTCGCGCATCGGGCTGCTGCCCTTTGCGCTCGTTCGCGCCTGTTGGCTGGTCCGCTGTGAAGCGGGGGCCTCGTGGCGTGCTGACGGCGTGTGGACCGTCTCGGTGGGGTCTTCGGCGATGAGGACCAGTGCGTCGGTCAGTGCTGTCTTTGCGACGATGGTTGTTGTGCCATCT
Source organism: uncultured Solirubrobacteraceae bacterium (assembly GCA_963734225.1). Lineage (GTDB taxonomy): Bacteria > Actinomycetota > Thermoleophilia > Solirubrobacterales > Solirubrobacteraceae > Palsa-744. The sequence continues at coordinate 334,066 of CAVTGI010000006.1, read as the reverse complement.
CGTAGCAGCCAGCAATCGTCTCGGGCCTTACCGAGTCTGGCGCTCCTGATGAGCGCGCTAGCGATCTCGCTAGTTACGGTGACAGTGACGTCGCCGTAGATCGAAGGAGCGTACATTTTCGCGTTAACCTCTCTTTGCGATTTGGGTTAGTGCCTTTCGCACCTGTTTTGTGTTGCGCGAGAGGTCGTAGCTCCACTTCAAGATGAGGACAACGGCTGCTTTCACGCGGATACACGCGGAGTCACGCTTTTTGTCAAAACAGGCTGAGGTCATGGTTCCGAGGGACGCTCTCCGCGATCGGAGCCTCGCCTTGGGAGCGCGAGGCCCCGATCTCGCGGAGCGGAGTCAAGGTGGCCAGCGCGGGGCCGGCTATCTATTACTCCTCACCCTCGGCGGGCACGTCGAAGTCACGCAGGCGCTCTGTCGCTTGTCGGGCGGTAGGCCACTCCTCGGACCTGATGAACCCTTGCGAGTCTTCGATGCCGACAAAGCGGTTAACGCGCCAGGCGTAGCCGCTCATCGTCGCCTCGCCTGCGCTTTCGTCGGCGAAGCCGTGGCCGTTGATGATGTCGAGCGCGACGACAAGCTGCAAGTCGCTCGCGCCCTCGTACTTGCCAGGCTGCCCCAAACGGGTGTCGATGTCGAATGTCTGCGGGTCGAGCTTGCGAGCCGTCTCGATGACGTGCTCGCGTTCGGCTCGTCTCGCCGCCAAGACATCGGCCCCGCGCTCGTTAGCGTCGACGATCACCTGACGGACCTTCGGCTCGTCTACCATGAGCATCGCAGCGATCTGCGACGTCGTGCAGCCGACGTTGGAGCCAAGGAGAATCGTCGCTTGGGTACGGACGACTAGATCGTCGGCCGCCTGACCATACAATATGAGTTCTAGTGAATGAACCTCCTCACTCGCCAGTGGTCTGACAAACAGATTGGGGAGGTCAACCTCAACCTCGATCATCTCCTGAATGTCAGGTAGGCGGATCGTCGTTGTCCTTTCGGTCCGGTGGTCTTGGAGTGTCACACTGTCGCGTGTGAGGCCAAGGACCGCGCCTTCGTACTCGTTGCCCGCGGTGTCTTCGATGTAGACGTGGCCGCCTCGGTCTCGCATATAGCGCAGGATCTTGCGCGCGGCGGTGACGGGCGGCATCGAAGCATCGATTGTCAACTCGGGCGTGTCGCTGCTTTGATCGGTGTCGGCGGTGTCGTCATCACGGGTCGCCTTGATCGCCTCCGCGTCGCTTCTCGCTTCGGTCCTGATCTGCTCGCGGCTGATGCCCGTGAGCTGGCTGATCCAGCGAGTGATCCACCACGCCCGGATGGCTCTGAGAGTAGTCCGGTCGTGCGTGTACACGTCTGCGAGCTGTTCGCGTAGCTCTTCTGGGTCGAGACTCCGCAGCGCGCGCCTGGTTTGGGCGTGTGGCCTTTGAGGCGGTTGTACCTCGGGGGTGCGGTTGAGGTGGTACTCGACTTCGAGTGCTTCGCATGCCTGGTCGATGAGAGTGTGTGCTACCCACCGCCAGTCCTCGACTGTGACCGTTGCCAGAACCTCGGTGATGATTGGCTCAAGGCTGGTCGCTACAACCGAGGGGTGGTACTTTCGCTCCACCACATGCTCGTAGACTAGGTCGTGTACTCGATCGGTGACGGCGTCGTGCTCGAGTGCGGCCAGCACGAACTCGCGCAACAGGGCGACGTCAAAGACGGTGCCTTGCTCGCTTGTGCGTTTTTCGGTTGCCAACGTGTTGTCCTTTCTGGTCAGGCGCCCTCGAAACTGTGCTGACAGCATCTCCAGCGCACCGCGAACGGAAAAGCACCAATTAAGTGCTTTGGCTCTAGTTCCGGGCGATGTGCGTGGTAACGCGGGTCGGTTGTTATACCGGGCCGCGGCCAGCAGTCATCGAGGGATCATCTGAGCGTTTCCATGCGGGGTGTTGGCTGGCGAGCGGCCGGCTACGGTGACGCGGCGCGTCACTATGGCTCAAAGGAGCGTCCATTCGCATTTACCTCTGCGATCTTGGGTTGTGAGTGCGTTGCACTCTGTGGTTGTGTTGCGAGACGAGTTCTAGCTCGACGCTTGGAGTGACACAGGGCGGGCTTTCACGTTTTTCCACGCCGAGTCACGCGCTTTGGCGAACTTCGCGAGGGTGGCGTCGGAGGGCGGTTCAGGCGACGCGCTACCTCATCGGGGTCGAAGCGAAGCCGAGGGCGCTGGCCTTCGCCGATAGGTATTGCGCCCAGCTCGCGAGCGTGCTTATAGACCCAATTAGGGTGAAGGCTCCACCGTGCGGCGACCTCAGCGGCTGTCAGCGGTCGCGGTGGCTCGTGCGGCTCGGTGGCGATCGACGCCGTCAGCCGGAGCCGCTGGCCAATCAGGTCGGCTGTACGCATCGCGAGGCGCTCCACGGTGCTCGGGTCGAGCACGACGATGGTGGGGGTCGGCACGCGCCGGCTCGCGGTCATGGGGCGGCCTCACCATCGGCTGAGCTGGCCAGCTCGCCTAGCCAGTCGTACCTGTCGGGGCTGTCGGGCCGCTGCCAGATCGGCGCGAATGGGCCTCGCTCGACTAGGTCGCCGAGCAGGCAGAACGAGAGCTCCACCTGGGGTGTGCGCCGTAGCTCCGGGTCCGCGTCGCAGAGGCTCAGCACGGCCGCGACGCGGCGTTCAAGCGCGGCGGCGCTCTTCTTGCCGGCCACAACGCAAATGACGGCAGGGAAGGTGTCATAGCGCGCCTGCCACGCCGGCTTGCGGTGGTTGGGCCGCGTGTAGCGGTATAGGCGCGCGTAGCTGGCGAGTTTGGTCGCGAGCTTGTCGGTCGGCTCGGTCGCGCGGTCCAGCTCGAGCAGCCGGTAGCGAAGCACGGACGATCGCCCGTCCTCGCCGAGCCCGTGTTGCAGATAGGTCAGCAGCGCGTCGGCCTTCACCACGTCCTGCTTGGTGGGGCCTGTCGAGTGATAAATCTCGTGGTGCCATGCTGGCGACTCGAACTCGTCGCCGCGCTCGCGAGCTGCCCTCATAAACGCGCCGTGGGAGCGTTCGTCCTTCCTCTCGCCGCCTTGCGCGTCGGCGTCGGGCCGCTGGAGGCAGCGAGGCTCGCGATCCTCGGCGCGGCCCTCGGCCAGCTCGCTGTCTACGATCTGCTCGAGCGACGCATCCCCAACCGGATCGTGCTCCCGGCGGCTGCCATGTGTGCGGCCCTCTCGATCGCCGAGGGGGCACAGCCAAGCACACGCGTGCTCGTCGCAGTCGGCCTCGTCCTCACCCTGCTCGTTGTGAGCCTCAGTTGGCCAGCTGCTCTTGGCATGGGAGACGTCAAGCTCGCGCTGCTGCTCGTCTGCGCACTCGGCGGCCTCGCCTCCACAGCCCTGCTGCTCACGCTGATGCTCAACGCTCTTGTCGGGGTACTCCTCCTGGTCCGGCATGGCCGGATTGCTCTGCGCATGAAACTCCCATTCGCTCCGTTCACGGCAGCCGGCTGTCTCCTCGTACTTCTCCTATGAAACGTAGCGCACGCCTACTGCTGCACGCATCCGGCGCGCTCCTCACGCTCGCCGCCCTGGCCGTGCTCTGGCAGCTAAGACCGAGCCTGCCCACCCTCCCAGGGTCACTCGCTGCCGCGACCAGACCGCGCGAGGCCGAAGAACTGCTGTTCTCGCTGCTCTGGCTCGTGCTGGCGATCACGCTGCTGCTCATCATGCGAGCCCTCCTCTCCCACGCCCTACTCGTCCTCAAGCTGAGGCGCCAGCAGCAGATCGAAGCGTTCAGCGAGAGAGTTGCGCCCGGCCCGATGCCACGGCTGACGCTGCAGCCGACCTACGCCGATCAATACGCCATGAGGCTTCCCCTCCAGCCCAGCGGCGGTCGCGAGTTGGCGTCCGGCCCAACGGCGACCGAAAACTCCGACTCTCGCCGCGAGCACGGCGTCGAGGCGATCCGGCCAGACACCCGATCGTTGTTCTCGATCGCGGTGCTCGGGCCACTCGAGATCAACGGAGCCCAGCCGCTTAGGCGCGCGGCAACTAACGAGATGATCGCCTTCCTGGCGCTGCACCCGGCCGGGGCCACCCGCGACGAACTCACAGAGGCGCTGTGGCCTGGGCAAGACCCCAAGCGAACACAACCACGCCTTTACCAAAGCGTGAGCGACGCCCGCCGCGCCTTCGGGAACGCCCTCGTCCGAGAGCGCGAGCGCTACCGCCTAGACCGCGCTGCGGTGAGCATCGACCTTGACCAGCTGCATCAGTTGCTAGCGACAACCGGAGACCCGGGCGAGAGGCATGCCCAAGAAGAGGCGCTCTCGCTATGGCGTGGACGCCCTCTCGCCGGTAGCGACTATCTGTGGGCAGAAGGCTTCATTCACGAACTACACGCCGCCCTACTTGACCTGCTTTGTCGCGTTGGTGCGGGACGCTTGAATGCCGACGATCCCCGTGGAGCACTCCAAGCCGCTGAGCGCGCGATCTCCCTCGATAACCTCCACGAGCCAAGCTGGTGTCTAGCACTCGAAGCCGATTATGCGCTCGGCATCTACAGCGCCGTCACCAAGCGCTACGAAGCGCTCGCCCACCTACTCGATGAACAACTTGGACTCCAACCGAGCCACGACACACGGATGCTCTACCGGGAGCTACTCGCGCAAACCTAACTTGTACCGGCGGCGCGATTGCCGGACGGGTTGGTTGCGGTCAGAAGATCCAACTTCGCGTTCGAGGACTCGGTGGGTTTGTGGGGCCATCAATCGTAGCAGAAGCCTGCCGCGCTTCAGCGCGGGTCAAGCGCCGCGAAGTCGCGGCGCCCGCCCGCGCTACCCCTCTCCTCTATGCAGCGGCGCCAGCATAGGAAGTCGTGACTCCTCGGTCAAAAAGCGACACGAGGCGCCGTTCGGCTTGATGATTATTGAGTGGCTGCCTTCTATCTGCATAGGATTGTGTTGAGTGCTTCCCGGGTTTGGCCGGTTGAAGACGCCGCAGGTACGGTCGGGCATATGCCGAGCTCAAGCCCTGATGCCTGGAAAGCGGAGAACAGGAACCTCGCCACACTTCTAGGAGCGAGACTTCGTGCCGCTCGCGAGGCCACACCCATGTCTCAGGAAAGGCTTGCTCGCGCTGCCCGACTTCATCGGACCGAGATCAGCGCGCTCGAGCGAGGCGCACAGGTCGCATCGATTTCTACGCTGCTGATTGTCGCCAATGCGGTCGGCGTAGAGCCGGGGGATCTGGTCCGCGGACTCCCAGTTCCCCAGGAGCGGCGCTCACGCGCGGAGCTCGGCGCAGACAGCTCGGAGCAGAGCCCATCCGATCGGGTAACTCCACGCGCAATCGACGCGGACACAGAGCCCGCCAGCCAAGACACCGGACACGCACGACCGCGCGGGTGGCGAAAATGGCTTCCGTAGTTCCTTAATCGCCTGGTGAACGGCATGGACACGCCTGCGGTTCCTGTATACGTTGAGCAACACTTCGACCGTAGGAGATGCCCGTGACTGACTTTCTCGACGAGAAGCACGTGGAGATCAGGACTCGTCTGGAGGAGCTAAGGCCGCTCGTAGACGAGTACCACCGCCTTACGGCCGCAGCCGAGGCGCTCGGCGACATCGCGAAGCCCGAGGCGTCCCCGAACGGTCGTAAAGGCCCCGGCCGCCCGCGAGGGTCCAAAAACCTGAAAACGTCCGCGAAAACAGGCAAGAGACCCGCCGCTGGCAAACGCATCGCCGGGAAAGCTGCCGCTGGGAATGCCAGCGCCGCGAAACCAGCAGGCAAAAAGCGAGGTAGGCCCAAAGGTAGCGGCAGCCGGACAGCCGGGGCGCTGTAGTTCGTCACCAAGCAGTCATCGAGCAGATGGCATTCCCGCCGGGCTACGCTAAAGGCACAAGCGAAGCCCGTAGGAGGGTTAGTGTCGAGCGCGCCGGTGCTACAGGTGCAAGCGGTCTCTAAGGGCTATTGGCGGGGTGGTTCGTATCTCGGGGTGCTGAAGGACGTTTCGTTGGAGGTGGCGTCCGGCGAAGTGGTCGCGGTGATCGGTCGTCGGCTTGGCGGGAAGTCGACGCTGTTGGAGATCGTTGCGGGGATCGAGGCGCCGGACGCGGGCACCGTCATGCTCGCCGGGCGCCCGGTTCGCGTGCAGGGCAGGCGCAGCGTTCGAGAGTGGTGGGCGGCACGGCGGGCAGGGGCTAGCGATCCGGTGCTCGGGCACGACATGGTTTTGGTTACGCGCGACGGGCCGCATCAGGAGCTCGAGGTCGGCAAATACGTCGGCGGCCCGCTCGCTGTGCGCGGCAGCCGCAGACGCGACGTGCGCAAGCTCGCCGGCGCCGCGCTCGAGCGAGTCGGAGCGAGCGACTGCATCGGCCGATCCTGGGGCGAGCTGTCGCACTATCAACGTGCGCTTGTCGGGCTCGCGCGAGCGTTCGCGGGCTCGCCGCAGCTGGTCATCCTCGATGACCTGCTCGACGCGCACGACCGGCGCGACACCGAGACGCTCTCGGACATCCTGCATACGCTCGTCGAAGAGTCCGACGGCCGCTGCGCGGTGCTGCTCAGCGCCGGCTACTACGAGACGGCGGTCGTCCTCGCCAAGCGCGTCTGCTCGCTGGAGCACGGCACGCTCGTGCACAACTCCGGCCCGCGAGCCGACGCCGCCCACGACCGGCCTACCGCCACCGTCCACCAACTCCACAAACCCGCCAGTAACCAAGGCGGCTAGAAAGAGACGCGGCGGGAAGCGCCGTTCCCAGTGCCTGCACGCCCTTCGGTCGCTGACGCCGACAAGTATCTGCGGTGCAGCTTGGCTTTGGCAGACTTCTACGGCCGATGTCTACAGCTGTCCAATCTGCCAGGAGCGTTCCGGCTACTGAGCGGTTCGCCTACGATCCGGGCATGACTGCCCTAGCTCTCGGAGACGCTAGCGCGCGCGTCATATGCGCCGGCCTGCTTCGCCAGAAACCGGACACGATACGGGGACTCGACAAACGCCTACAGCTCCGGTTCGCCTCGGCGAACTTCACGCGAGGCGCGGCAAGCAAAAGCATCCCCAGCCTCGTTAAGCAGGGTCTCGTCGAACTCGTCGAACGAGGCGACAGGCCGACGCTCGATCGCTACCGGATCACTGCTGCCGGCGAGGCGTATTTCCTTGACTGGCTGCGCCAGACCGAACTACCGCCGATGGTCCGCGACGTCATGCAATGCAAGCTTGAGTTCTTCGAGTTCGAGGAACTACCTGGCGTCATCGAGGGAATCGAAGAGCAGGCGATCGCCTACGGCGCCGCAGCGGACATCGCGCACGAAACGCTGCATTCCGAACAACGCATACGCCGGGAACGCAAACGGCGCGGGCAACCACCGGACTGGCGGCAAGCGCTCAGCATCGCCAAAACGAAAGACGCAGCCAACCTCGGGAACGCCATGCGCGATCGACTAAACGCCCTACTCGAAGAACTGAAGGAAATCCAAGAGACTTTCAGCGCCGGTGGGTGATGGATGAGTGACTGGCTCTCGATTACGGGCATCAGTAAGGGCTATTGGCGGGGTGGTTCGTATCTCGGGGTGCTGAAGGACGTTTCGTTGGAGGTGGCGTCCGGCGAAGTGGTCGCGGTGATCGGTCGTCGGCTTGGCGGGAAGTCGACGCTGTTGGAGATCGTTGCGGGGATCGAGGCGCCGGACGCGGGCACCGTCATGCTCGCCGGGCGCCCGGTTCGCGTGCAGGGCAGGCGCAGCGTTCGAGAGTGGTGGGCGGCACGGCGGGCAGGGGCTAGCGATCCGGTGCTCGGGCACGACATGGTTTTGGTTACGCGCGACGGGCCGCATCAGGAGCTCGAGGTCGGCAAATACGTCGGCGGCCCGCTCGCTGTGCGCGGCAGCCGCAGACGCGACGTGCGCAAGCTCGCCGGCGCCGCGCTCGAGCGAGTCGGAGCGAGCGACTGCATCGGCCGATCCTGGGGCGAGCTGTCGCACTATCAACGTGCGCTTGTCGGGCTCGCGCGAGCGTTCGCGGGCTCGCCGCAGCTGGTCATCCTCGATGACCTGCTCGACGCGCACGACCGGCGCGACACCGAGACGCTCTCGGACATCCTGCATACGCTCGTCGAAGAGTCCGACGGCCGCTGCGCGGTGCTGCTCAGCGCCGGCTACTACGAGACGGCGGTCGTCCTCGCCAAGCGCGTCTGCTCGCTGGAGCACGGCACGCTCGTGCACAACTCCGGCCCGCGAGCCGACGCCGCCCACGACCGGCCTACCGCCACCGTCCACCAACTCCACAAACCCGCCGACCAGGGAACACGAGACATAGGTTGCGGCTAAGTGCTTGAGCTCGCCGATGTAGCGATGCGCCACAAGCTCGGGCAAGTCACCGTTCCGGCGCTCGACGGCGTAACCCTGAGCGTCGCACCGGGCGAATTCGTCGCGCTCTACGGTCCAAGCGGCTCCGGCAAGACGACGCTGCTCAAGCTCATCGTCGGACTGACCATCACGCCCAGCAGCGGAACCATCACCGTCGACGGACGCGACATCACGAAGATGAGCCGCAAAGAAGCAGACGACTATCGCCTCCACACGCTCGGGATCATCGGCCCGCCGGACGTGCTGCAGGAGGGAGCGCGTGCGATCCGAGCTGCGTCGGTCCGGCTTCGGCTCGCCGACCGCAAGAACGCCGAAAAGGCGATCGCACCGCTGCTCGTCAGGCTCGGTCTCGGCGATCGTCTACGCCACCGCGTAGAGCAGCTCTCGATGGGTGAGCGCCAACGGCTCGTGATCGCCCTCGCCCTGTCGACCGACCCGCGGCTCGTGCTCGCCGACGAGCCAACCGGCAGCCTCGACACCGAAAATAGCCGCCTCGTTCTCGGTCTGTTGCGCGACCTCTGCCGTGAGCGGAAGGTAGCTCTCCTGCTCGCCACTCACGACCCCGAAGCCGCGGGGTACGCCGACAAGATCCTCGAGCTACGCGACGGGCGCCTTCACCCCGGCGAGGCTGACAGCCAGCGGTCGTCCGCGCTCGCCAAGACCGGAGATCTCCCGTGAGGCTGCGCAACGTCCCACTCGTCCTCGACGGGCATGTCCGATCCCGATCTGTGCTGCTGCAAACGGCGTTCGCCACGTTCGGCATCTCGGTTGGTGTGGCGCTGCTGTTTGCGTCGCAGATCGCCAGCACGACTCTTACGCATTCCGCGGCCCAACTCAACACGACGCAGCTCGTCGGAGCCGCGCAAGTCCAACTCGACTCGCCCGGACCCGAAGGGTTCCCCGAGACGTTGCTCGCAGAAGTTCGCCGAGCACCCGGCGTGCTCAAGACCCTGCCCGTTATCGAGCGACAGGCCACCGTGATCGGCCCCTCCGGTGAACGATCGGTCGATCTCATCGGAGTGGAACCGTCCTCGCTCAGCGCGACCATTCCGTTGCTTCGCCAGTTCTCTACGAAGCTACTCAACAAAGCGCACGGCGTCGCGCTGCCCGAACCGATCGTCAACGAAATCGGGGCTGGTGTCACGTCCAAGCTGCAGGTCAACGGCGAAGTCGTCACGACGCTCGTCGGGGCGATTCTTACCCGCGCCGACATCGGCTCGCTGATCAGCAGCCCCGTCGCGCTCACCTCGATCGAGTACGCGCAAAAGGTCAGCCATAGCGGGGCACGCCTCACACGCATCTTCGTTCAATACCGGACGGCCGACGCAGCAAAGACCCGCCTCGCACTGAACGCGCTCGCGAGCCGCGCGCACGTCGCGCTGCACCCGGCCAACTTCGACAAGGTGCTGTTCGGCGTCGCGGTCAAGCCGGAGAGCGAGAGCGAGCTCCTGTTCAGCGGGATCTCCGCGCTGGTCGGATTCATGTTCGCGCTGAACGCCATGCTTTTGACGATCCCGGCGCGTCGGAAGCTGATCGCCGACCTACGAGAAGACGGCGGCGACCTCAAGGCGATTCTGCAAGTCCTGCTTGCTGACGCGTTGCTCATCGGTGTCCCCGCATCCATTCTCGGGTTGCTGATCGGCGACGCGCTTTCGCTGCTGTTCTTTGACACCGAGCCGGGGTACTTGGCTTTCGCCTTCCCGGTCGGGGACGCCAGGGTCCTAACGCTGCGAAGCGGCGCGCTTGCTGTCGCCGCCGGAATCGCCGCGGCTGTATTCGGCGTCCTTTGGCCTGTGCGACACATCCTCGGCCGCCGGCTACGCGCGCCCTACCAATGGACGTTGACCCGCAAGACACGGACGAGCCTGTTTGCACTCGGCGCCGTCAGTCTCGCGCTGACGACCTTCATCTTGATCGCGGACACCGGCGCCGCGGTCCTTGGAAACGCAACGCTGATCCTGGCGCTCGTCGCTTGGCTGCCGCTGCTGTTTGACCTCGCGCTGCGCGCTCTTGACTTCTTGCTTCGCTTCGTCGGCGGACGCGCTGCCGACGGCGCGTTCGACGAGCTCAACGCTCCGCAGACGCGAGTTCGATCGCTGGCGATCGCGGCGCTCGCCGCCGTCGCCGTTCTCGGCGTCGTCGAGTTCCAGGGAGTCGCCACGAACCTGCGGCACGGCCTTGACGCGTCCGCACGGGATCTGGACAGCAACGCCGACGTGTGGATCACACCTCGCGGTAGCGCAAGTCTGCTCAGTACCGTCAGCTTCCAGCCGCTCGACACCGCCACCTTGTCAAGGGTGCCCGGCGTCGCGAGCGTCGGCGCGTACCGAGGCAGCTTCCTCGATTGGGGCCAGAGGCGACTTTGGGTGATCGCCCCCAATCGGAATTCTCGGCACCTCGCACCGCCAAGCCAGCTGCTTAGCGGCAATGTCCGCCTAGCCACGAGGAGGTTGCGGGAAGGCGGCTGGGCGCTCGTCTCACGAGCCCTCGCCGACGAACATCATCTTCGCGTCGGCGAGCCGTTTCGGCTGCCCTCGCCACGACCGCTGACCGTCCGTCTAGCCGGCATCACCACGAACCTCGGATGGCCGCCGGGCGCCGTGATCCTCAGCGCCTCCGAATACGCAAACGGCTGGGAAGACCCAAGCCCTAGCGCCTATGAGATCCAGACTACCGCGGGCAGCGACCCGACGGCCGTTCGAGAGCGCGTCGCCGCTCTGCTCGTTGACTATCCCGCTCTCACGGTCGAAACGGCTGGCCAACGGATGCAGCGACACTACGCTCTCGCGGCGCAGGGCTTGGAGCGGCTGACACAGATCCGCCACCTCGTGATCGTCTCGGCGATCCTCGCGCTGATCGCCGCGATGCTCTCGCTGCTCTGGCAGCGACGCGACCGGATCGCGTTCAATCGCAGTAACGGCTTCTCCCCGCGCGTGCTGTGGGGCTCACTAGTCATAGAGAGCGCGGTGCTGCTGGGCGCCGGCAGCCTTTTCGGCGCGGTTTGGGGTCTTTACGCACAGCTACTCGGCAGCCACTTCCTCTCGGTCGTAACCGGGTTCCCGATCGTGTTCAACGTCGAAGGTGTAGCCGCGATCACCGGCTTCGCGCTGGTCAGCCCCGTCGCCGTGGCGGTCCTCGCTGTGCCTGGCTACTTCGCCGCCAGTGTGCGGGCCAGGTCCGTCAGTCCCGCGTACTGATACGCACGGGGGTTTCCCAGGCGACACTTCAGACCCAGCCCCCGTCACGCTCAGACAAGTGTGTGCCCTGCTGTCTGGGGCTGCCCGCGAGCTGATTTGGGGGTTGCCGGTCGTCGTGCGCGAGTTGCGTCGATGGCGTAGCTCAGCGCTCCAGATACCCGACCCGAAGATCCGCGCGGACGCCCTCGCCGCGCTCGACCGAAAGCGCGGCAATACTCACGGAGCGGCGCTGTTCTGGGTCATCCCCCGCGCACGCAACCGCCACCTTCTGGCGCTACTCGTCACCTACCAGGTGATGTGGGACTTCCTTGACTGTGTCAGCGAGAGCGGCGCCGGCGCGGGCCAGGACAACGGGTACCAGTTGCACCTAGCACTCGTGGACGCGCTGGACCCTTCTCGTCCGCTTGGTGACTACTACGCCCTTCACCCTTGGAACGACGACGGCGGCTACCTACACGCGCTCGTGCAGGCATGCCGCGGGTACTGCCGTGAGCTGCCCAGCATGGAGAAGGTGCGCCTAACGCTTCTGCGCGAGGCGCGCCGCGCTGGCGTACAGGCGATAAACCACGAGCTCAACCCGCTGGAGCGCGAGGCCGCGCTCAAGCAGTGGGCAGCGCGCGAATACCCCGGCCGGACAGACGTGACCTGGTTTGAGCTAACTGGGGCAGCCGGAGCCGGGCTAGCGATCTATGCCCTGTTCGTCCTCGCCTCAGAGCCAGGGTGCTCGGACGCGGAAGTCGAGCGTGTCTATGAGGCGTACTTCCCCTGGGCCGGAGCAGTCGCGACGATGCTCGACAGCTTCGTTGACGAGGGTGAAGACAGAGAGCGCGGCGACCACTGCTATGTCGCCTACTACGGCACGAGCGCGCGAGCGAGAGAGGGCATCGCGCGCCTAGTCGAGCGCTGTACCCGCGAAACGCACAGCCTCGCCAACAGCGAGGGTCACACCCTGATCGTCGCCTGCATGGTCGCGATGTACCTCTCCAAGGACAGCGCCCGCACCGAGCAGCTGCGCGAGGCGTCCGAGGCTCTCTTGAACGCCGGGGGAGAGCTCACCCGGTTCCTGCTGCCAGTCCTGCGCCTATGGCGGGTCCTGAACGCCCAGCGCTCCACGTAACCCAAACAACAACAAGGAGACGACCCATGTCATTCACCAAAACCTCATCGCTGGCAATTCGCCTGAAAAGCGAACTGCCACCAAGCGGCAAGCTGCCGGCGACGCTGCAGACCGTCGGCTGCAAGTGGTTCGCATACAGCTACTTCGAGGAGGCACACCGCCGGTTCGGTGATCGCTTCACCGTTTACCCGATCTATATGCCTCCGCTCGTGTTCCTCTCAGACCCGGAGGACATTCGAGCGGTGCTGACCGCCGACGCGACCGTCCTTCATCCCGGCGCCGGCTCAGCGATCCTCCGGCCGCTGATCGGAGAGCGGTCCTTCATGCTGCTCGAGGAAGACGAGCACCTCGTAAGCCGCCGAGCGATCACTCCGGCGTTTCACCAGAAAGCGGTGCGTGACCACACCGCGATGCTGCGCACGATCGTCGAGCGCGACATCGCCGAGTGGCCCTCGAACACGACCGTCGCGGTGCATCCCCGTATCCGATCACTGACACTGCGAGTGGTGCTGAACGCGATCTTCGGCGACCGTCAGCCGCTCGAGGAGCTTCACTCAGCGTTGCTCGGGGCGCTGAATATCAGCGCAAGCTTTCTGCTGCAAGAGCACAAGCTGCGCCATCTGCCCGGCTGGCGGCCCGTGTGGCGCGAGTTCGTCACGCAGCGTGCGGCAGTCAACAGGATGCTCTACGACCTCATGGGCCGCCGCCAGCGCAACCGCGGCTCAGAACCCGAGCAGCTCCTCGACCTACTTCTCGACGCAAGCCGGTCGGACGGCGCCCCGATGACTGACCAGGAAATCCGAGACAACCTCATGTCGATGATCCTTGCTGGCCACGAGACGACGACCGGCGAGCTCGCGTGGGCGTTTCAGCTTCTCGCCCACAACTCGCTAGCGCAGGATCGGCTGCTTGCCGAGATCGACGCCGGCGAGGAGGACGAGTTCCTGACCGCGACCGTCAGCGAGACGATGCGCCGCCGGCCAGTGTTCCTCTTCGTCATTCCGCGGGAGGTCATGGAGCCGTTTCAGACCGGAGGGCGAACCTATCGGCCGCCCGCGCATCTCGCGGGCTGCACGTATCTGATGCACCACAACCCTGATCTCTTTCGCCGACCGTTCGAGTTCCGCCCCGAGCGTTTCCTAGAAGAAACGCAGCTTCCCCGGACTTGGCTGCCGTGGGGCGGCGGGCGCAAGCATTGTCTCGGCCGGCACTTTGCGCTGCTCGAGGTCAAGACCGTGCTGCGCGAGGTCTTGAGCGAACATCGAGTGCTGCCCGCGAGCGGACGACTTGAGCCGCCAAGATGGCGAAGCGCGATCCTCGTGCCGGGCGAAGGCGGGCGCATAGTCTTGAAGCGTCGCAAGAGTCAGAAACCAATGTCCATTTTTTTTGCCTAGACCGAATTGCCTTGGCACAGATTTCGTTGCCTTGGCAACGCTTTTTGTGCCAAGGCAACGTTTTCATTTCTTTCGCACAGTTTCGCGTCGTTCGAGTAATTGACGGTCGAGGGCTGTGCCAACATGCTGAACGATGTGGTGCTGGAAAACAGGTGGGTCTCCGACTAACGGGGCGTCGCGGAGATCGCTTGCTCTACGTTGCCCTCTCGCGCCGTGCGGGCGAGAGGGTCAGGTCGACGGGAAAGCTGCGCGCAGTTGACCGTGGAAGGCGAGAGCCTGGTGCAGCGGCCCAACCCGCTGCACGCCCGTGCACGGGAGATCGAGGAGGTGCGAAGGCTCTCGGCAGGGCTGCACGATCGAGATCTTCCGGCCGTCGAACTCATCACCACCGAATCGATGCGTGTACCGCTACAGGCGCATTTGTCGGGTCTCGTCGTTGTGTATTTCGTTCCGGGCGAAATGGATGGATCAGCATGGGTCGATGGTCACCCAACGCTGGACGCTTCCCAACATCGCGGATATGTCAATCGTCGCGATGCGTTTGACGAGATGGGAGTAAAGGTTTTCGCCGTCAGCTCACAATCAGTTGAGGATCTTGGGCGAATGGAGCGTGATTTGGGGATTTCTCACTTGATGTTTAGTGACCCTGAGTTGCTCCTAGGCGACGCCCTTGGCTTGCCGACCGTACAGGACGGCGTCGGCAACAAGCACTATCGGCGCCTCGCACTCGTCGCCGACGGCGGACACATCCGCGGAGTGTTCCCTGCGTTTCACGACAGCGAGGCGCCAGCAAGCGCACGCCAGGTCTTGACGTGGCTCACCGCGAAGTACGGAGACATCACCGGCCGTGGTCAAGCCGGCTGACGGTTCGCCCGTGTGCGAGAAGAGGATTGTCGTTCCACCGGAGGTGGCCGCCGAGCTTCGCAGCGCGCTGGGCGTAGACCTGCGCGGGACCGTCGAGGGACTTCGCATCGCCGCCGAAGACGCGGAAAGAGCCCTAGAGGCACAGGACACCGCCAGTTTGGCAAGTCGGGTACACCGCTTCCGCGAGATAACCGACGCGATCGACGCCCGGCGACAACTTCACGTTGTCGTCGGCTTCTCGGATCAGCCCGTCACGACGTGCACCATCAATGGTGATGCCAAGTGCTCGCTTTGCGTTGAGCTCTTGGTCGCCCATCGCAAGACGCTGGTCGAACACCTCACGGACGGCTACGACCAAGACAGAGCCTCGGTGATAGAGACGGTGCGGCGGTTGACGTCGTTTCTAAGCGATGTCGGCATCGACCCGACTCAACTAGCCGATGCTTTTGAGCGCCGGACGGATCGAAATGGCCGCTGAGCCTGCGGAGCGCGAACTAGCCGTCCCGCCCGAGATCGTGCCGGAGCTACGCGAAGCGTTGGTCGCCAGCTTGCATTCAGTCGTCGTGGCAGTCGGCGATTTGGAAACTGAGACCGATCGCGATCGACGCGCCGATGGCTACCGGACGCTGGTCGACGAGTTCAGCACCCGCTACGAACTACAGGAAGTCGCAGGCTGGCCGGAGGACCCTCGGGTCGAGCACGATGTGTTGATCCGTGGTGGCCGGCTCTGTGATTTCACGCTCCGGTGCCTGACTCGGCATCGCGACTCCCAGCTCCAAGTCGCTCAGTTTCAGCAGTTCGGGGACGAGCCGCCTCCGGCGACGAGCAGCAGCGTACGCTGGCCCGATCTCGCCGACAGGCCGAGACTGCCGGACAGGCTCACGGCGCTCGAAGGCTTCCTACGAGCGGCCGGCCAGGATGGCGGCAAGGGATGACTAGGAGTCCCGTCACGACGCCAGCGGGTGCGCAGGAACGTGCTCTCTCCTTCGCGTTCGCGGCCCGTTTGGCGGAGCTACGAGAGCAGAGACGACTCTCGCAGGACGAGCTCGCGAGAGCAGCGGGCATATCGGCTTCGTGGCTTCGTCGGGTCGAGTCGGCGCCCCGATCGATCACGCTCGGGTTGATTCAGCGGCTGTGCACTGCTTTGGACGTGAGCCACGACGAGCTCCTCGGCGGGCTTCCCGGGATCACCGAGCGATACAGCCGAGCCAACCGACGCCGTTACGTGCGCAGCTAGAACCTCGAATGCGATCTGATGCAGTCCGAGGCCGCTCTCGGACGTCGCTTAGCTCGGGGCAACCGCCAAGCCCCATTGGCGCTGCCACTGATAGAGAGGCTGTTGGGGATGAGTTCTGAAGCGCGCCTAGAGCTCGCCAGCGACCTTCAGTCGCGGCAGCCAGAGATTCTGGAAGAGCTGTTGCTCGCGATCCCGGATGCCCTGCGCGACCCGCTGGCTGGCGCAGATGCCGACTTCGCATCCGCGCAGGCTGAGGCCATATCGGCCGCGCTGGACTACACGCTGAAGACGCTTTCGAGCGTTCGCGGCAGGTCCGTCGCGGTGCCGGCCGCGATCATCGAGCAGGCGCGGCGCTCCGCCCGCCACTCTGTCGGCCTCGATACGGTTCTGTCGCTGTATGTAGTTGGACGCGAGTTGCTGGGCGCGATCATCGCCGCGGGCTCCGCGCCTTATGGGGTCGAGGCGGGCGGCGCTGCCCAAGCGGTGCTGGGCTCGCTTCTACAGCATCTCCTTCCCGCCCTTATTCGCGCGCATCAGAGCGAAACGGAGCGGCTTCGCCGGTCCCGGCAGCAGCGCAGAGCCGCCCGCGTTCGCCGGCTGCTCGACGGCGAACTGGTGGATGCCGGGCCGCTCGGGTACGAGTTCGACGGCTGGCACACCGCAGTGGTCATCACAGGCACCGGAGCGCAGGCCGCCGCGTCGGCCGTCGAAGGACTTGGTCGTCACGCTCTGTTCGTGGCGCAGGACGACGCGGCGATATGGGGATGGCTCGGCGACTCCAAACCGCTGCCTGTCGCAGAGATCGAGAGTTTCGTCCAACAGGCCGCGTTCCCCCAGGCCAGATTCGCGATCGGCGAGCCGGCGTCCGGTCTCGCCGGCTGGCGGCTCAGCCATCGGCTCGCTCAAGAAGCTCG
The DNA here is from genome assembly GCA_963734225.1 of uncultured Solirubrobacteraceae bacterium. Taxonomy (GTDB): domain Bacteria; phylum Actinomycetota; class Thermoleophilia; order Solirubrobacterales; family Solirubrobacteraceae; genus Palsa-744. The sequence goes on along the minus strand of CAVTGI010000006.1, from coordinate 317,013 downwards.
CCGGGTTGCCATTCTCGCTCCCCAAGTCGTGACGACGTATGCCAGCGTCGGCGTGCTTGCCCCGTGGGCGCTGGATCGGCCGCGCGCCGTCGCCTTCATCGAAGTTCATCTAGGGCCGCTCGCGTCGATGCGCGACGGTGGGACAAGTGCCCGAGAAACGCTGCGGGAGATCTTCAAAGCAGGACACCAGATCGCAGCCGCCGCCTCAGCCCTGAAGGTACACCGAGGAACCCTGGCAACGAGGCTGGCGCGAATCGAGGGAGCACTTGGCTTTCGGTTGCCCACGCGGCAGGCCGAGCTCGAAATCGCGCTACGCCTCGAGGATTTGTACGGGCTTTCCCCCGAGCCGTGAGCACCTGACGTCAGGGAACATTAAAACGCAGCAAAGCGCGGCCTTTGACTCGATGATGCGCACCACATTGATGCGGCTCGCGCGCCCCTAAGCGACCGCCCAACTGGTACTGATATGTAGAACACTCGCGCCCCCCTGAACTGGCCGGCCTGACCAATCAATGAACACCCAATCATCGACAACCCCGGACCCGCGAACCCACGCCACGCTTTCCAGCGTGGCGTGGGTTCCCAACGGCGACCTCGATCATCCCGGCTGGATAGCGGCGGGGCGCCGACTCGGATCGATCGGCCGTTGCAGCCAGTGGTGGGTCGGTGATTGGCTGCGCTATGGCTCGAGTCGCTGGGGAGAAAAGTACGTCGAAGCCGCGAGAATCACGCGCTACGACCCCAAGAGCTTGCGAAACATCGCCTATGTCGCTGCGCGCTACGAATTGTCCCGACGTCGGGACAATCTCTCTTGGAGTCATCACGCCGAGTTGGCGATGCTCGAGCCCACCGAGCAGGACGAATGGCTTGACCGTGCTAGTCAGGATCGCCTCTCCGTGTCAGACCTACGAACCGAGCTGCGTTCGCGCGATCGGGGATCGAAACACGGCAAAGAAAGTAGCCCAGACACACAATCCTGCGCGAGCGTTATCTGCCCGAATTGCGGATCGCCCGTCCCGATACCTGCTGACCGACCGCCGCCTGTCGCTCCGATCTCCAAGCCGCGCCTAGCATCCGCAGCGGCCTGATCGGGGTAACAACCCCAGGCGACAGTCATCTTCACGCCGCGTTCTGTCGCCAGCATCTTGTAGGCGTCGAGTCCGCTCACGTCTCGCCGCATAGGAATGTGGCGCCCGGTGCCGACCCTCCGTAGGGTGCGAGGTAAGTCACAGGTTCGGGGTTTCAGGAGATACATGCGCGTCGTGTCACAGCATCCTGGTCGCAACAATCCATGCGCGGGTCGCAGTGGCTGAGCTTGGCATCGTTAGGAACATCGGCGTGCTCACCGCCAAGAGCCCGCGATCGATCGTGGAGGAACTAGCCGGCGGCAAGGGACTCGGGCTTTTCGATCTCACCAATTGGGGAATGCCCGTGCCGACTTGGACGATCCTCGGCGTCGACGTCCTCCGCCGCTTCCTTGCTGCGACCGGGATCGACTCCCTCATCGAGAATGAACTCAACGGCCTCGCCGAGACGCCCGGCGACGAGGCGCTGGAAGCAGCGGCGCACCGGATCGGCAGCGCAATCATCGAAGCGGAGCTCCCCGCAGAGACCGCGGCGGCGCTGTCGGCGGCTTACGTCCAAATAGGCGAGGGGCCGACGGCGGTTCGGTCCTCAGCGGTCGGCGAGGACAGCGCCCTTTCCTTTGCGGAGCACTACGCGACGCGCCTGAATGTCGTCGGGCCGGATGCCGTCACCGAGGCGGTGCAGGCGTGCTGGGCCTCAGCTTGGTCGGTCTCGGCGCTCAAGTACCGCGTGATGAACGATCTCCCTCTGCGCGGGGTCGAGATCGCAGTCATCATGCAGGCACTAGTTCCCGCAGAAAAGAGTGGCGTTCTTTTCACAGTCAATCCAGCTACAGGCTGCAGCGACGAGTTTGTCGTCAATGCCGCCTATGGCCTCGGGGAAGCGGTGGCTCCAGATATCGTCGAGCCGGACACGGTCGTGTTGGCGCGCGGCGACGGAATGGTGCAGGAGGAAACCATAGGTGCGAAGGAGTGGCGCATCGACGCTCTCCCCGAAGGAGGTTGTCGGACCCGCGCCCCATCATGGTTTGAGCGGTTGTCGCTGGTTCTATCCGAAGCGGAGCTAGGCGAGCTTCACGAACAAGGCAAGCGTCTGGAGCAGCTGAACGGCGCACCACAGGACGTCGAGTGGGCAATCGCCCGAGGAAAGCTCTGGATTCTGCAAAGCCGGCCGGTCACGGGCCACTCTCAGTCTGGACGTCACGCCAAATCGATCGAGAAGCCCCGCCCGCCGGCCCGCCGGGTCGCTCCAGAGCTAGTCGACGACCCAGCTGGTGGCGGAGCACAATTGGGGAGCAAAGGGCTTGCTGGAGTATTGCGTGCCGTGCGGACCTACCGCTCTGAGCGCTTTCCGCTTTCCCAGGCCGGCACGGTGCTCTCTGGATACGTGTGCAGTTATCTGTTCTTTGGACAGGCTTACGGGCACCAGACCTTCGCCTGGGCGACGATAGCCGGCGCGATATCGACTGTCCTGCTGGCACTAGTCCGACGGATCATTGACGACTTCGAGGATCTGCGCATAGACGTCCTGTCTGGCCGGTTTCCAGCCGACGGAGCTGCCCGCCGTCGCCGGGGGCTGGTATGCGGCGCGCTAGCAGTAACGGCGGTGCTCGGTGCCCTCAACGCGACATGCAGCGTCAGCCTGCTAGTCATTTCCGTCGCAGTCGCTGCCTGGTTCCCCGTGGCGACCGCGCTGAAGCACACTCGCGCCGCCCAAACGCACCGCTCCGTCTTCTACCTCATCAACGAGACAATGCCCGTCGCGGGCCTCGTATACCCCTACGCAGTGTGGCACGCGGTGTCCGGTACTAGCCTCTCGGCGATCGCCGTCGTGGCGATCACGGGGCTCTTGTGGACCATCTGGGAGTTCTGGATGTATACCCGGAAGGTGGGCGTCGAAGGTTGGCCTCCGTGGGGCCTAACGATGGTTGAGACACGCCGCGCTCTAATGATCTTTCTCGTCTTGTCGGCCGCTTTCAGTGTTCTGGTTGATCACTACGGCCACTTGGCCGTCGGCTATCTGGTCTATAGCGTCAGCGTCTCCGTCGCCTTCGCCGCAATCATCCTTCGTTGGTGGTCGCGACTGCCCGCCCATCGATCCCACCGCGTCCGTGCCTGGTGGGCGTGGGGCGGACTGTCCTTTCCGGTCGCCGTGGAGGCGGGAGTGCTGGTGGCGATGCTCATCTCACAGCTGTGAATCAGTCGCAAGGGCCGCCTAAGCCTGAGCCAGTGTTGTCCATCAGGGACGTGCATAAGAGTTACGGAGAGGTTCAGGCCCTGTCAGGGGTCGGCCTCGACGTAAGCGGCGGCGAAATCTTGGCGCTCTTGGGTCCAAACGGCGCAGGCAAGACCACGCTCGTATCGATCATCGCCGGCCTTCGTAAGCCCGATCGCGGATCTGTGTGGGTGAACGGCATCGAGGCCACCGCGCGACCCGAGCTGGCCCGCCGTCAACTTGGACTTGCGCCCCAGGAAACCGGCGTCTATCCGACTGTCTCAGTGCGCGATAACCTGCGCTTCTTCGGTGAACTCGCCGGCCTGCGCCGGCAACAACTGAGGACACGCATCGCCGAAGTCGCTGAGGTCTTTTCACTTACCGAGCTCTTGGAGCGAAAGGGCCAAAGCCTCTCGGGCGGACAGGCTCGCAGACTGCATACCGCGATGATCGTGTTGCATGCTCCTTCCCTGCTACTGCTTGACGAGCCCACAGCCGGTGTTGACGTGCAGGCCCGCAATCAACTTCTTCAGCTCATCAGCTCCCTTGCGGAAGACGGATCTGCAGTGGTCTATTCGACTCACTATCTGCACGAGGTCGAACAACTTAACGCGTCTAACGTCGCGATCCTCGTTCATGGAAAGATCGTCGCGTCCGGTTCGATACCCCATCTCGTTAGTACCCTCGGCGGCGCCTCCGTCGAACTGCGGTTCAGTGGGGACCGCCCCGACCTCGAGCTGCCCGACGGCACAGTTCAAGTGGGCGCCGACTGGTTGCGGGTGCCCGCGAACGGCTCCCCGGCGATCGCCGCCGCGGCACTGCTGCAGAGACTAGACGGAGCAGGCGGAGATCTACGAGAGATCAAGCTACGCCAACCGAGCCTCGAGACTGTCTTCCTGGCTATAACGGCGAACCTCGACAGTGAACACCGGGTCGCGTGATGTCACTATGGCGCATAGTCGCGATCACCCGGCAGGATCTGAGAATCCTACGGACGGACTTCATGGCGATAACGCTGCTCATCGTCATGCCCTTCATCCTTATGCCGGTCCTCGAGCCCGCGTGCAGAGTCGCTCTGCACATAGAAGGCTTTCGGGGCGCCACTGGTGCCGAGCAAGTAGTTCCGGGCATGGCTATAACCTTCGGCTTCTTCCTGGTCGGGAATGCCAGCATCGGCTTTTATCGCGAGCACGGATGGAAGACATGGGAGCGACTTCGAGCAAGCCCAGCGGGAACAGCCGAAATCGTGATTGGGAAGATGGTGACGCCACTCCTCCTGGTGATTGTTCAGTTTGGCCTTCTTTTCGGCCCTGGTGGCCTGTTGATGGGCCTCCACGTCAAAGGCTCGTGGCTCGCACTCTGCGCTGTCGGGGCCGCTTTCGCGCTCTTTCTCCTTACTACTGGTCTCGCGGTAACAGCTTTGTGCCGGAGCGTCATGCAGGCAAGCGCGGTAGCAAACATAGGCGCGCTGCTACTAGCCGGACTTGCCGGCGCCTTGGTGCCGTATAGCCTCCTGCCAGCTTGGGGGAAGGACATCGCCCCGGCAATACCAACCTATTGGGCGATGCAGGGATACAAGCACGTGATATTCGGAGAACGCGCGACGATAGTCACGCCAATCCTTTGTCTCGTCGGGTTCTCAATTCTCTCAGCACTAATCGCATCTGTGCGTTTTCGGCTGGACGACACAAAGATCGGATTCTGAGGAGTCGGGCGCTCCGGCCTCAATTCAGCGACAGAAACAGCTACGCAACTCCGCCCCAGCTGGGCCGGAGTTGCGGCCCCCTGGTCGCAGGCTAGCCGTCCTTCCCCGTAGCGATAAAAGGTACGGCGAGCGAACCGCGACGACCATCCCGCGTTCCCGTTTTGACCGTCCTCAGACCAGCGTGTAGGTTGGCCGCCGTGGGAGCCTTCGGCGACTCGGCACACGGCGTCCTTCCGCTTCGTGGCGAGACGCTCCTTAACCAAGGCCGCATCACCGTGTTTGCCAAAGCTGCTCTCAGATACAGCCACCACCGTGATCGGCCGCGCCTGTCGGCCCGTGCACGTGCCACCATCGTATGCGCCGCCATCGCTCTTCTAGCCGTCGTGCATGTTCTCGCGCCCACAGCAGCCCAGGGACTCGGTCGCGGCCCATCCGCCACAGATGCGGGGACAATCTCGATCCACGAGAGCGGCACGCTGCGTCTCGTCAGCCATCAGGGAACCAAGATCTTGCATGAGCAAGGCCAAACGTCGGGCACGTTTCACGCGAACGTGACGTCCAACGTCAACATTAGCTACACGCAGGCAAACGTCTCGTTCACCATAACTTCGTCGAGCGGGTCGGTCACCGGCGAAGGCGTGGAGTCGTACTACGTCTCCGGCAAAAACGGACACTTCAACGGCAACGTGTCCATTACTCGGGGCACCGGCCAGTTCTCACATGCCCGCGCCTCGGAACTTCATATCTCCGGGCTCATCAAACGCGCCCACTACGAATTGACGCTGCAGGTCAGCGGAAGCCTACGGGACTGACTGACGGCCATGACAGCAATCCGCCGCCCGCTCGTACTTCTGATTATCGCTGCAGCCCTGCTAGGGCTGCTCGCGCTACCGGTGGTCGCCGGCGCCACGGAGCAAGCCAAACTGCACGTCTCGTTTCAGCCGGATCACCTGGGCAAGAGCACAACTATCCATTTCGACATCGCGCTGACCACGCGACCAGGCGAAATCCCGACCCCGATCACGGACATCAGCATCGCTCTTCCCGTGGGGATGGGGCTGGGGACCACCGATCTCGGCGAAGACACTTGCAACCCGACGCAGCTCATCGAAAGGAGCCTCCTCGGATGCTCACCTAACTCGCAGATGGGTCACGGCAAAGCAATCGTAGGCCTGCCGGTCGGAGGCCAAGTTATCGAAAACGAAGCCGAAATAACCATCTTCATGGCTAAGCCGGAACATGAAACGACATCCATGATGTTCTACGCCGATACGCACTACCCGGTCGCCGAGGAAGAGATCTTCATGAGCCAGCTGCTTCCTCAAAGCAAGGGCCCATTCGGTGCCAGCCTGAACACCGTCCTTCCGATCATCGAACCGTGGCCCGAAGCATCCGACACGGCGATCCTGCGGTTGGAATCCACGCTCGGGCCAAGCGGCCTGACCTACTACGAGTGGGCGCACGGCAAAGAGGTGGGATACACGCCGACCGGCATGGACGTCCCGGAAACTTGTCCGCGACACGGCTTCCCTTTTGCCGCGACCTTCACCTTCAAGAGCGGCGCCTCGATCTCGACCGCGACCACCGTTCCCTGTCCCCGCGTGCCTAAGCGCGGTCATAAAGGCCAACGGAAATGAGGCGACGCTTGGCCGCCGTGGACACATCCGGCCAGAACAAACCAGACCCGCGAATTGAACGAGGAGAGATATGAAACGGCCACGAACCGCACAACATGCCGGATGCAGACGCAGCCTTATCGTGTCCACGATCGCAGGCGTCGCCCTCTTGGGACTTCTTGCCGTCGGCGGCGCAGCTCAAGCCAGCGGTCACGCACTTAGCGCCGGGGGACGCAGCCATAACCCGATCGCGGTCGCCGCACGGGAACTCAACCTGCACGAGACAGGCCAGTTGCACTTGGTGAGCCACCATGACGAGGTACTCCTCGAGGAGGGCAGCGGGAGCGGAACTCTCAACGGGCACATCACCGTGCGGCTGACCCTCGCCTACACCCAGGCATCGGTCACATTTACCGCTTACACGGCAGGCGGAACGATCGTCGGGACTGGAGAAGGCAACACCTACGCGGAAGGCCACGTCGCCCGCTTCAAGGGAACCGCATCGATCACCGGCGGCACAGGCAAATACGCTCATGCGTCGGCCCACGACATCAAGTTGAGCGGCACGCTCGTCAAAAAGACCTATGCCTTCTCGGTCGACGTCGAAGGAAAAATGCGGTACTAGACCCCTTCATCCAAGCCCGCCCCGCTCACACGCCTTGAGCGAGCCATGCAAGCCCTTCTACTACGAATCGACCGGACGGTACGCCACCACCATGTAGCGGTCTTGCTTGCGTGGCTGATCGTCGTGGTGGCTGCCGTGCCGTTCGCGTTGCATCAATCAAGGCACCTGACGGCGAGCGGGTTCAGCGTGCCTGGCTCGCAATCGGCGCGAGTCGATGCGACGCTAGAGCGCGAGTTCCCAGAAGCGAACCGCTCGGTCGTGGCGGTGCTCCTGTGGCCGGGCAAAGGTGCAACGCCGGCCGCGCTGTTGGCGGGCATCGGCAGAGTGAAGCGCGCGGCCCGCAACCTTCCAGGCGCTGAACTTCCCCGCCAGATAAGCGAACTCGCCCCATTCGCGGCAGAACTCGGGGAACCCGTGGTCTTGCCGCTCAAGGTGACGGTGAGCGAAGACCAGGCTCGTAACATCGTGAAGGTCTTGAGGGGCCGTCTTGGCGTGGGCAAGAGCCCAGTCGGCGGCGTCGAAACTCACCTGCTCGGAGAGGCGGCGCTTTGGGCAGGACTCGAGGAAACCGCCAAGGACCAGCTAACACGAGCCGAGGCGATCGGCTTCCCGATCCTTTTCGTAGTGCTGCTGGCGATTTTCGGATCATTTTCGGCCGCACTGATGCCTCTGGCGATCGGGGTCGTCGCGCTGATCGTGACTGGCGCGATCGTCTACTTCCTGTCTCTCGCCTTCGGCCTCTCGCTGTTCACGATGGACGCTGCCTCGATGCTCGGCATCGGTGTCGCGGTCGACTACTCCCTGATCGTGCTCGCCCGCATCCGCCAGGAGATAGGCAGTGGTTCCTTCGATGACGCTAGGCGCACGGCGCTGAGAACATCGGGCGTCGCGGTGGCTGTGTCTGGCCTGACGTGCGTCGCGGCGCTGGCCGGAGTCCTATTCATCCGCATCGGCGTCCTTAGATCAATGGCGCTCGGTGCCGCGATCATCATTGCGGTTTCGGTACTCGCCGCGATAACACTCCTGCCGGCGCTCATCACGGTGCTGGGTAGCCAGCGTGTGAGCGCCAACTTCTTTGACCGTGTTCCACGTCGAGCCCGGAAGCGGACGTGGAGCTGGGAGCGCTGGGTCAACACGGTGATGAAGCATCCGGTGGTCGCAATCTTGATCGTCGGCAGCCTCCTGCTCGCCTTGTGCGTGCCCGCGCTGAACCTCCAGACGAACACGGGCGTCCTGCAACAGCTCGACGCGAAGAACGAGACGCGCCGCGGTTTCACTGAGGCTGCGCAGCTGGCAGGGCCAGGGATACTCGGCCCTGCGGATGTCGTGCTGCATGCACCTCGCCACGTGCCTCCAGCCGGGCGCGTGCGCGCTGTTGCGGCGGCGCGCACCGCAGCGGCACGTCTCCCGAATGTGCGGAAGCTCGGTCCCGTGGAAGAAACCCACAGCCGCAGCTACGCGACGTTCACGGTGGTTCCGTCTGTAGACCCGGAGTCTGTCGCGGCCGAGAAGCTGATCGAACGGCTTAGGACATCGTTGCCGAGAGCCGTGGCTGGCTCAGGGGTCGTCGTCAGCGTTGGTGGCGCACCGGCCACCCAACTCGATGAGGTACGAAGCGTAGCGGCGAGCATGTGGAAGGTTCTCGTCGCCGTTCTGATTATCTCCCTGGTGCCGTTGAGTCTGCTGTTGAGATCAGCGGTGCTCCCGGTGAAGGCGATCGCTATGAATCTGCTGTCGGTCGGCGCCGCATATGGCGTCCTCGTAATCGTCTTTCAGTGGGGCTGGCTCGACTCCCTGCTCCACTACCACGCTCCGGGGCACGTGGACACGCTGGTGCCTCCGCTTCTGCTTGCGATCGTGTTTGGGCTATCGACCGACTACGAGGTCTTTCTCCTCGGCCGTATCCGAGAGCATTGGCTTCAGTCGGGCGACTCGCGCAGCTCGATCGCCGGTGGCCTGGCCGCCAGCGCCAAGACGATCACGGGTGCTGCCGCGATCATCGTCTGTGTCTTCGCTGTCTTCGTCGGGACAGGCATCCCGATCATCAAGGAGATCGGCCTCGGCGCCTCTGTGGCGATCGCGATCGATTCGACCCTGATCCGCCTCGTGCTGGTGCCGGCGACGATGGCGCTCCTCGGCGACCTGGCCTGGTGGCTACCTAGCCCGCTCAGAGGCTTCTCGGGCGCGGCGCAGCGTACCGTCGACTCGGAGAGCATCCCCGCATGAGCGGCCCTCAGCTTTCCGCTGTCCCTTCCGAGCCCGTCGAACCCGATGCCCCGTGGCTGGCTGCTGCTCGTCGCTCCATCGTCGTCGAGCTATTTCCGAGCCAACTCGACCAGATAGCCAGGTCGCTTGCGGCGAACGCCGTGCCGACCGTCGCTGCGCTGCTTTCCGGGCTGATCGCCGCCGGGCCTGTCTCGCGCGTCGAGCTTGAGGAGCGCTACAGCACCCAACTGAAAGACGGAGCGCTGTCCCGCTCGCTCCTGCGGGGGTTTCTATTGCTCGCCTGCTTCCTTCCCGAAGGCACCGAACGTGGTATCTCCGAGCTCTCCGACGTGCTACCGCTGAACATCAGCACCACTCACCGCTATGTGGCGACGCTCGTCGTCCTGAGCGTGCTCGAGCAGAACCCCACCACGAAGAAGTACCGCCTACCTAAACGCGCCGGCGAGCACCCGCCGCTGTTGCTCGCCCGACACGGCCAATCGCGGATAGCCGTCGAGCTATTTCCGAGCCAACTCGACCAGATAGCCAGGTCGCTTGCGGCGAGCGCCGTGCCGACCGTCACTGCGCTGCTGTCTGGCTTGATGGCTGATATGCCCGTCTCGCGCGTCGAGCTTGAGGAGCGCTACAGCACACAACTGAAAGACGGCGCGCTGTCCGTTTCGATGCTGCGGGGGTTCCTGGTGCTCGCCTGTTTTCTTCCCGAGCGCGCCGAACGCGGGATCTCCGAGCTCTCCGACAGGCTGGAACTGACCGTCAGCACCACTCACCGCTACGTGGCGACGCTCGTCGTCCTGAGCGTGCTCGAGCAGAACCCGACCACGAAGAAGTACCGCCTACCTCAACACGCCGGCGAGGACGCTCCTGCGGCGCTCACAGCGCTCCCACCGGCCGGCGGATAGCGTCCAAGACAGCAACTGCCGCCGCGAATCCGGTGGGCGCTGCGAGCCGTACGACCTCACCGACCGGAGCGGCGTCCCGCGAGGCGCGGAGCTGTCCGTGGGGATCGCGACGGCACTCGATGCGTGCGGGGTCGAAGCTAAACCCGGTCCCGAGCGCCTTCAGCAGCGCCTCCTTTGCGACCCACCGTTCAAGGTATGCCTGATCGCCGATCTCGCTCGCTTCACCGGCGACGGCCTCTAGTTCCGCGGGCCCGCAAATGCGGCGCATGACGCGATGCCACGTGTGACCGGCTGGCGCGAGCTGGACATCCACGCCGACAAGTCCACCCGACCGAAGCGCGATGACTCCAACCCCGCAACAGTGGGAGGTGTTGAAATCCCAGCCGGTCGCCTTTGGGACGACTGGTCTCCCGCATGGACTTTCCTCAATTGGTACGTCGAGCGGAGTGACGCCGAGTTCGATGCCGAGCAGTGTGCGCGCTGCAGCCCGGCAGATGACGAACTGCCGTCCGCGCTCGGCGAGCCTGAATGACGACGCACGCCGGCGCTCGGTGGCCGTGAGAAGTGATTCAACCCCGCTGTGCCCTGCGCGATCGTTGAGATCCACGAGGTAGACCACCGTCCGCGCCTCGTCCAGCCGCGCGCACACAGCTATGGCGGACCGAACGTCCCTGAATCTCCCCACGGCTTATTGAGACTGCGCCAAAGCGGACTGCGTCAACGCCTCAACCGGCGTGGTCCGAAGCGACGCCCCACTGCGCAGGACTCTGCCGAGCCACGCTCCGGCAAAGGAAGACGTCACGACCGACAGCAAAACAATGTAGGCATACAGCCGTCCGTCGATGATATGAGCACCAAGCGCCACCGACGCGAGGACGATGCCAGGGCCGCCACGAGCGTTGAGCGCGACCGCGAGATTCCTCGATGTCGCGGGAGCTTCTCCAGACAGGCGCGCGCCCGCGTACACGCTGAGAGCCTTAGCAGCACATGCGAATGCGAGGAACGCCATGAAGAAAAGCGGGTTGAAGTTCCGCAGTAGATTCAACTGAATGCCTACGATCGCAAAGTAGAGCGGCACAAAGAACGCTGCCCCAACCTGCGTGATCGCCGCCCGCGCCTTCTCGGTCTCCTCGCCCTCTAGTCCGCTCACCATCATTCCTGCGGCCAGCCCACCAAACACAGGTGTAATGCTGAGCGTCAAGCAGAGCATCGTGACGGCCATCAGAAGAACAACTAGATAAGCGACAGGGCTGAGAATGGGCGACCGGGCAAACCCTGCCATCCGTCGCCCGGCCGTGAGAGCAAATACAAGGATCGCAACAGTCGCGGCTGCGTAGTAACAGGACCCTGCAAGCGAGGCCGGAGCGATGTGCAGCCATCCGGCAACACCGAAGTTCCCGACATCGCCTCCCGCGAGACCGACCGCGATAGCGAGCACGGCGTAAAGAACGATGTCCTCGATTACGGCCGCGCTCAAAACTATGCGGGCAAACGGCGTGTTGGTGATCCCGAGATCAAGCATGATCCGAGAAATCACGGGAATGCTGGCGACAGCGATCGCCGTTGCGAACACCAGGCTCAGAGAGCCGGAGTTATCGGCGGTCCCGTGAAGGTAGTCGAGATGAAGGAGGTGGAATGCCGCCAACCCAGCCGCGAACGGTATGACGATCCCGGCGCCACTAATCGACACCGCAACCCGGCGCTCGGTCGACCTGAACAGTGTCCGCAAGGTGCTCCCGGTCGCGAACATCAGGAAGATGATCCCGAACTGATACAGCGCACCGAGAGCCGTCGCCGTGACGCCGCCCGGCGGGAATAGGGAGCGCTGCAGGTGAGGCATCGCGGCGCCGAATACCGTAGGCCCAAGAAGAAGGCCACCGGCTATCTCGCCCACTACACGCGGCTGACGGACACGAACAAAGAGATAGCCCACGAGATGTGCGGCCACGAGCAGCAGCCCGCAAGCACAAATCACGTGCGCCACCTGAGTTTGTGTCAGCGACATACGGGGCCTCCACTGAGCCCGATAGGCTGCCCGTCAGTCGGCGCGAGGGTCGAGGACATCGAGGGCCGATTGCTACCAACCGAGCGGCGAACGCGGTAAACCAGCACCGGGTTTCCTATTTACTGAAGGCTTTAGTTTCAGCCCCACGGAGCCTTTGACTGTGGCCTTTTCCCGCCGCTACGCTCACGCGCGTCGTGGCAGCCAGGGAACCTAATACAGCCGTGGCGCCCCGCCCGGCGCATCGCTCGGTGCTCGACGCCGCCAGCGACGCCGAGGACGTAAGCCGTAGCGGTGGCGGGAAGGCCCGGAACCTCCACCGTCTGACCGCGGCCGGAGTTCGTGTACCAACATGGAGCGTCATCAGCGCAGAGACGTTCAAGTGGTTCTGCCAGAGCAACGATCTTGCGCCCCAACTAGAAGCCGCGCTCACGCGGGTCCACGACGGTAACGTCGAGGAGATCGCAGCCGAGATCGCCGCGATCCTTAGCGCCGGCGATCTCGACGACTCGATCAGCGGCGCGATCGAGGCGGCCTACAGGCACGTCGGTGTGGCCGAAGTAGCGATCCGCTCATCATCCGCCGACGAGGACGCAAAAGACGCGTCCTTCGCCGGCCAGTACGAGACCTTCCTGAACGTTGTCGCGGTGAGCGAGGTCGTCCGCTGCGTCCGCTTGTGCTGGGCGTCGGCATACTCGGCACGCTCCCTCCGTTACCGGCTTCTCCGCGGGCTCGGGGTAGAGGCGGTCGACATGGCGGTGATCGTCCAAGCGATGGCCCCCGCAGACAAGAGCGGGGTGTTGTTCACCGTCAACCCGGTGTCTCGTCGTGCAGATGAGCTGTTCATCGCGGCTGCCTTCGGGCTTGGAGAGGGGGTCGTCGATGGAGCCGTAGATGCCGATTCGATCGTTCTGGACCGCGCAACGGGTGCAGTCAAGAACGTCACGGTCGGCAATAAGGAAAGGCGAATCGAGTCGCTTGAGGCCGGTGGAGTTGCCTACTCGCCGGTCAACCCGGACCTGAGAGGGCGCCTTGCGCTGAGCAACAGTGAGATGGCCGGGTTGTTTGCCCTTGCTCGGCAAGTCGAGCGTATCTTCGGCTGTCCCCAGGACATCGAGTGGGCCATCGCTGGCGGCGAGCTTTGGGTGCTGCAAAGTCGCCCAGTCACGACGGCGGTTGACGCGCCGCCGGGTGAACCGCGGCTGTGGGACAACTCGAACATCATCGAGAGCTTCGATGATGTGACGGCTCCCCTTACCTACAGCTTTGCCCGCTTGGGCTACGAGCAGGTGTTCCGCGATCACTGCAGGCTCATTGGGCTGCCAAGCAGGGATCGTGCTGAAGTCGAGTCTTGGCTGCCGAATCTGCTTGGCTACTTCGAGGGGCGTGTCTACTACAACCTCCTGAATTGGTACAAGCTGATTGGGCTTCTTCCGCTTTATGGTCCGCACCGGCGAATCTTTGAGATGTCGCTCGGTGTGTCCGAGTCGCTCGACGCTGGACGCGCGGCAGAGCTTCGCCCGCTGAAACGTAGTTCTCGGTTGGCCGAACTGGCTGTGAGGGCGCGTGTCGCTGTGCGCTTCGTGTGGGCGTTCGCGACGATCGAGGTGTCAGTCCGGCGGTTCTTGCGGCACTGTTATCGGTTGTATGACGAGTTTGACCCGATCGATTACTCGAGTCTGAGTGCGGAGGAGATCTATCGCATCTACACGGACGCCGAACGCAGGTTGCTGTCCAGGTGGGGGCGGATGATCCTCCTCGAAGCCGTGCTGGCGCTCTCGTTTGGTGCGATGTACGCCCTGACCGCGCGATGGATGCCGGACGCGCCCGACGCCCTGGTTTGGGAAATGGCGAAGGTAGAGGACGATCTTGAGTCGGCGCAGCCCGTCGAGCGACTGAAGGCGCTCGCGAGATTGCTGGACGACGACCCCTCACTTGCAGCGATAGTGGACGCGCTGCCCGCCGGCCGCGAGTACGAGACGCTCGTGAACACCGATGGCGATGGAGCAGCGGCGTTCCGCGCTCGGATCGACGAGTACCTCGCTGACTTTGGCTACCGAAACGCAAACGAGCTCAAGCTCGAGGAGCCCGATCTACGCGACAGCCCGACCGCGCTATTCGAGATGATCGGGCAGACGCGCGCGCAGCTCGGCGTCGAAGCAGCCCGCGCGAGCGGTGGTGGCGAGCGCTATCTGAGAGAGCATCTGCGCGGCCCGCGGCTGTGGATTTATCAGCTGGTGCGCCGGAGGGTGCAGCGCGCGCTGAGGGCGAGGGAGAGCGTGCGCTTCTGCAGGACTCGAACGTTCGGGATCGCGCGCCGCATGTTCCGAGCCATCGGCGAGGATATGGCGCGTTTCGGCGCGCTTGAGCGTGCCAGCGACATCTTCTATCTTCGGATCGAGGAGCTACGCGGCGCCTTTGGTGGCACCATCGCGCACCGCGAGCTCAAGCCCGTCGTTGAGCTGCGCAAGCAGCTTGAGTGCGAATACCGTGACTTGCGTGCTCCCGGCCGGTTCGAGACGAGCGGCACCGTTTATTGGGGCGGCTTGCAGCGAGCATGGAGTGCCCCCGCTGGCGGCGAAGGCTGGGACGGGCAGACGCTCGCCGGTGTGCCATGCAGTCCAGGTATCGCGGAAGGGGAAGCGCGTGTCGTGACCGAGCCGCGTGACGTTGGCAGCAACATTGTTGTCGCCTATCGCACCGATCCGGGCTGGCTGCCTGTTCTGGCGTTCGCGTCGGGGCTTGTGATCGAGCGGGGCAGTCCTCTCACTCACGTCGCCGTGGTCGCGCGCGAGCTTGGTGTACCCACGGTCATACAGGTTCCGCGCGTGACCGAGCGCGTGCACACCGGGCAGCGCATACGGGTGGACGGAACCGCCGGCACCGTCACGATTCAAGGTCATCTCGACGGGGAGCAGCCTGTTGCCGACCAGGGCCTCTAGCGACACCGACGCAGCCAGTCAGCTTGCTGCCCGGCTGCAGCTACCACTCCGTCACGATCGAGCAGGTTCTCAAAATGGTGGACTACGTGCGAGACGAGGGCGACTCCGTGATCGCCGGCGGCTCCCTGGCGGTCGGCTTGGGGAATCGTCTGAGCGACCTTGACGTCGTGGTCGCCGGCGGCGACACGACGATGAGTTCTCGGGTGCCTCTTCGAGCACTTCGTCGGGTCGCTACGGATCGACGTATGGAAGATGTCGCAGGCGCTCATCGATAACGTGTTCGAGCGGGCCGGGCGCAGTCTGCTACAGCAGGGCCGCCTCGATGAGTTGTTCGCGAACCTCGATGACGAGGTTAACCTAAAGCTGCTTCATCGGATCGCGTTCGGGATCGTCCTCGACGGCCCCGGCCTCCGGGCAGGTGACTCCCACGCCGAAATCGCACGAGACGCGGTCGTGCGTGAGTACGCCGAAAGGATGCGCGAGCACGCCTTCCTGGCGCAGCTCTCGTCTCGTCACAGGCGGCCTCTGGCCGCCGTCGTGAACGCACGCGACGCCGTTGAGGAGGCGCTACACGCCGTCATCACCGCACGAGGGGTTCCGTTTACAGGCCACAAGTGGCTGCAGGAGCGCCTAGTGAACGATGCCCCTGATCTCGGCCGGGTATATGCGCCATTCGCGACGTTGCCGGGCGCCGATGCCTGCGAAGCTTTCGTCGGCTCAGCAATAGACGTCTGCGAATCCCTCTCCGGCGTCGCGTTGTCAGCGCAGGCGATAGCACCGCATTGCCGCTGGATGAACAGCGATCTGAAACTCGTGGAGGCGGGCGAGTCCCCTCTCTTGCTGTCGCCGAAGATCGGCGGCCTCTGGCAACTCAACGACACCGAGGCAGATGCTTGGCGCGCACTGAGCCCGAGCAACGAGAGCCACTGGCCTTATTCAAGCCTCACCGACGCGCAAACAGCCCTCTGTTTCAGCCTCTATGAGTGCGGCGTCGTAAAGCTCGCGTGGAGCACCGGCATCACGCTCGATGAAGTTCACTTCGGGACCGTCGCATGAAGGCCATACAGGTAGACGCTAGGCGCTTCGCGTGGTGCCACGGTCACGGCCTATGGGTGATGGGCCTGCCCGTCGCCACATTCGTCGAGGACATGCACGGCGCGATCGCCGAGGGACAGCACGGGATCGTTCGCTTCGCAACCCGCGAGATCGGTGAGGCGTGCGCTGTCACGCTCGCGCTCATGCTTCGCTTCGAGCGGCCAATACCTCCGCCCCCGATGCGGGCGTCCTGGGCGCTTGAGAGAATCGGCGACAGCGAGCTCGCGGACCGGTGCGAGGAGCTACTGCGCAGCGACACAGGCACGTCCTCAGCGGAGCTGGTGGAGAAATGCGAGCGTCTACTTGAGCAGATGCAGACGCTCGTGGGTCGTCTGCCCGACGTTCTTACACCCGAGGGATATTTCCCTGCTCTGGCCGCCGCGCGAGGGTGGCTGCAACTACTGGAAACCGTTGGCGAGGAAGACTTCCTACCTCGCGACTGGACTGAGGGAGGCTGAAATGCCCGACGTGCAAATCGAACGGGCGGTTAACGCCCCCCTTGAGCAGGTGTGGCGAGCAGTGACCGATGTGGAGCGCTACCCCGAGTCGATGGAGAGCGTGCGAAGCGTGCGGATCACGAGCGTCGAGTCGCCAGAGCGCCGACGCATCGCGTGGTCGGTGAGCCTCAAGGGATCAATCCTCGAGTGGGAGGAGGATGAGCAACTCGACCACGACGCGCACACCGTCGAGTTCCGTCAACTCGCAGGTGATATGGAGTGGCTCGAAGGCGACTGGCGCCTGATCTCGACTGGGCCGGCCACCACGCACGTGAGGCTGCAGGTCTCTTTTGAGATCGGCATCCCACTTCTCGCTGAGATGCTCAACCCGGTCGCCGAGCGATCCTTTCACGAGAACTGTGACGAGATGATCCGTGGCGTTGAACACGAAGCACTCACCGTTTAGGCAGCAGGCCCGATGACGACCGCGGAGGGCGACGGGACGACTGCGCGCGAGGTCTACGCGCTGCTCAGAGCCCACATGTCTCCCGGAACCGCGCTGACCGCGAAGTTCATTGCGGGGGATGCTCTTGAGGTGGGCGCGTCCGGCGCGACGGTGGAACTCTCCGATGGTCGGACGATGATCGACTTCGGCTCCTACGCGGTTGCGCTGCTGGGCCATCGGCACCCGGCCGTGGTGGAGGCGATCGTTCGCCAACTCGGCGCCGCACCGACCTCAACCCGTGCGCTCGCCAACCCGGCAGTCGCGCAACTGGTGGGAGAGCTTGTCCGTCGTGGCGATGGGAGGTTGCAGCGGGTATGGCTCGGAAGCGACGGCGCCGACGCCGTTGAGGTGTCGGTCAAGCTCGCGCGGCGTGTCTCAGGCCGCGCTCGCGTCCTCGCGGTTCGCGGCGCCTTCCACGGCAAGACGATGGGGGCCCTGGCGCTCACTTGGAACCCGGTCTTCAGATCGGGTCTAGGGGACGACCTGCTGAGCCACGTGACCCACATCGCACCCGATGACGCCGGCGCAGTAGCGCGCGAGACCGCCGCCGGCGACGTAGCCGCGTTGATCGTCGAGCCGATCCAGGGAGAGTCGGGGGTTCGGCCCGTCAGCCCGGCGATTCTCAAGCAGTGGGCGCTCGATGCCCGTGCCGCCGGTGCCTTCCTGATCAGCGACGAAGTCCAGGTCGGATTGTCGCGTTGCGGGCCGTTCTCGCTTGCCGTCGAGTTCGGGCTAGAACCGGATGCGATCCTGCTCGGCAAGGCGCTCGGGGGCGGGCTGCTTCCGCTTTCCGCGATGCTGGCGGTCGACGAACTTCACGAGCCCATTGCGCGCGACGCCTCATGGCATAGCTCAACCTTTGGCGGCCATCCCCTTTCGTGCGCTGCCGGCACGGCGGCGCTTCGTGCGATCGACGAGCTCTCCGGCAGACGTGTCCGGCTGAGCGCGCAACTGGAGGACCGACTACGCGAGGTCTCGAGCGGCTGCAAGCACGTGACCGAGATACGCGGCCGTGGCCTGCTTTGGGGAGTCGAGCTCTCCACGGCCGGACACGCCGGCGAGCTACTACTGGATCTCGCCAGGCGAGGCGTTCTCGTTTCGCCGTGCTTGGGATCGCCGACGACGATTCGCCTAACGCCGCCGATCGTGACCACCGACCATCAACTTCAGAGCGCAACATGCGCGCTCGCTGAAAGCCTCGACGCCCTCGCCGAATGACGGGCACAAGCTAATCTATGGAACCCATGCCGGCGGACACCGACCAGCAGCGCGCCCTCGCAGCGCGCATCTACGCTGCCGCGCGCCTGACCGGCGAGTTTCGCTTGCGTTCAGGTCGCACGAGTAACGAATACTTCGACAAGTACCTGTTCGAGTCCAACCCCGAGCTATTGCGAGAGATCGCCGAGGGGCTGGTGGCACTGATCCCGCCGGGCGTCGACGCGCTCGCCGGACTTGAGCTAGGCGGTGTGCCGCTCGCGACGGCCGCCTCGATGCTCTCAGGCGTTCCCGCGCTGTTCGTCCGTAAGGAAGCCAAGGCATACGGCACCTGCCGTCTCGCGGAGGGTGGCGAGGTTGAGGGACGCCGGCTCGTCGTTGTCGAGGACGTCATCACCTCGGGCGGCCAAGTCGTCAAATCTTCGCGCGATCTGCGTGAGAGGGGCGCCGAGATTGTGACCGTTCTCTGCGTCATCGACCGCGAAGAGGGAGGCCGCGAGCACCTCCAGGCCGATGATCTGCCGCTGACGGCGCTTTTCGGCATGGCCGAGCTTCGCGCCAGCCAGCCTTAGCGATTAGGACGCGCCCAGCCAGTCCACTGGCGCGCATAGTGCGTCGAATGCCAACACGTAGCCGTAGGCGCCCGCGCCAGCGATGTATATGCGCGCGACACTGGCAAACACATCGTTCTGACGCCACGCCTCTCGGCGAGCGGCGTTCGTCACATGCACGACGGCGGTCTTCGCTCCCGTGTCTTCGATCGCGTCCCGCAGAGCGATGCCCGTGTTCGTCAGGCCGCCGGGATTCACGAGGATCGCATCGACGCCTTCCGCGCTCTGCACGGCGTCTATTAGCGTGCCTTGTGAGTTCGATACGACATGCTGCAGGGTTGCGCCCTTGAGCTGCGCAAGCTCCTCCAACCGTGTCTGCACCTGCTGGAGAGTGATCGCGCCGTAAAGCGGTCCGCGTTGGCCTAGCCGATTGACGTTTGGGCCTTGGACTACGAGGACGTGCACTAGACCGCGTCCATCGCCCACATGGCGTCGTAGCCGTCTGCGTTCTCACCGTCGCGGTGTGTCCACCATGCCTTGAGCACCGCGGCTGGATTGGCGAACATATTCCCGAGAGGGACGATTTCCATGTCGTCACCGTCGCCAAGCGTGACGGTCGCGGCGCCGTTGGGATGGATGCACATAGTGTCGGCTACCTTGCTCGCCGCGGGATGGATCTGCATCCGCACCCGGTGACCGTGAGACTCGGAGAGCCGCGCCATGTGCTCACGGAATACATCCAGCTCGACGCCGAGCTCGTCCTTCATTTCGCCTGCCCGGCGGGTCGGCACCATCTGCTTGAGACGCCAGAGGTCGGGCAAGAGATCAGGTTCGCTCAGAGTGTCCGCCAGCGGCTGCAGGTGGGCGACGTTCAGACGGGTGACGACCGTCGCTACGCGGATTCGGACATCCGACTGCATGGCACGAACGAGCTTGAGAGCTTCGATCGTCGCCGGGTAGTGCCGCTCACTGCGACCGACGGCCACGTTGATCTCGGGTGGCCCGTCCAGGGATAGAGCCAGCCAGGTGATGTGCGGAACGAACTGCTCCGCACGTCGCTGCGTGAGCATGGAGCCGCTGGTGAAAAGCGTGACGAGCAGCCCTGAGTCTGAGGCATAACGGACGATCTCGAGCGCCTTTGGGTGCATCAGGATCTCGCCGCCCGTGAGGTTGATCCGCTCTGCGCCCGCTGCCCGCAAGAAATCGATCACAGATCGTGCGCGCTCGGGCGACATATTCCCCAGGTTCTTGCTTGCGTAGCAGAAGCTGCACTCCATGTCGCAGTTCGTCAGAAGGTAGAGATTCGCAACGTCCTTGAACGGTCGTGTAGTAGTCATGGCCTCGCGGTGTCGGGATGGATAAGTGCTTGAACGCTTCGACGGATCTCGCTTGAGCTGAGCCGCAGGTCGCCACCACCGCGCCGCGACGGATCGTTTACGGCG
This sequence comes from uncultured Solirubrobacteraceae bacterium, assembly GCA_963734225.1. Lineage (GTDB taxonomy): Bacteria > Actinomycetota > Thermoleophilia > Solirubrobacterales > Solirubrobacteraceae > Palsa-744. The sequence continues at coordinate 296,453 of CAVTGI010000006.1, read as the reverse complement.
CGTGGCGTTAGATGCCTGACTGCTCGGCAACGTAGCCTGGGTACCTGCCGCAGCAGCGCGGACGCGAGACCACCGGTGGCGACGTGCTCCTCCACGATCAGCACGGGCTTGCTGCCGAGGGTCTCGGTGAGCGTCGCGGTGTCGAGCGGCCGAAGTTTCAGGACGGCGAGGACTTCCGTGTTGACGCCAGTGGCGCGCAGCTCATCGACGGCCGCAAGCGCATTGCATGTGACGCCGCCCATCACGATGACGGCGGCGTCGTCGCCTTCGCGCAGCCGCTGGACAGCCTCGCCGGGTTCACTCGTCCCGCTGGTGTCGTCGGCGGCGCCGTCGACTCGCAGATAGCTGGGGCCGTCGATCGTCAGCAGGTGCTGAAGGAGCACGCCTGCTGTGTCGCGGTTCCGTGCGACTGCTACCTCGAACGATGGAAGCAGGCTGATCAGGCCGACGTCGTCGAGGGTGCAGTGCGTTGGACCCATGTCGGCGAGCGTTCCACCGCCCGCGAACCCGACGAACGTGACGCCGAGTGCGTCCAGGCTGACGTCTTGGCGCAGGCTTGCGTAGGCGTGGCTCGCGAGGAACGGCGCGAGGCCGAAGACGATCGTCCGATGGCCGGTACTGGCCAGGCCAGCAGCGACGGATACAAGCGTCGACTCGGCGATCCCCACATTGATGGCTCGCTCGTGCGCGGCTACGAGGTTCTGGATCTCGCCGGGAATCGCGTCCGCGTACAGCACGACCGTCCGCCTGTTGTCCATTTGGGCCTGGAGCACTCCACGGAGATCGCTCATGGACGCTGTGCCTCCGCGAGCAATGCCGCGCCCGGGGCGCGGAAGTGCCAGCCATCCTGCCCTTCCACGTCGGGCAGTCCGTGTCCCTTGATCGTCGCGGCGAGCAGCACTCCTGGTCTTGTCGCTGCGCTGCACCGTTCGAGCGCCGATGTCAGCTGGCTCGTGTCGTGGCCGTCTGCCTGCTCTACGTGCCACCCGAACGCCTCCCACTTGTCCGCGAGCGGTTCGAGCCGGCTGATGTCCCGCACCGTTCCGGTCTGTTGCAGCCCGTTTGCGTCCACGACCGCCTGCAGCGTCGTTAGTTCCTGGTGGCCGGCGAACAGCGCCGCCTCCCACACCGAACCCTTCTGCAACTCGCCGTCTCCGAGAATCACAACGGTGCGAGCGTCGACGGCGCGCAGCTTGTTGCCGATGGCGATACCAGCGCCGACGCCTATGCCATGTCCGAGCGAGCCGGTCGTGGCCTCGATACCGCGAAGCCGGCCGCGGAGAGGATGCACGGCGGCGGTCTGCGACCTTGGACCGTAGTCGCTTATCGACTCGCCGGTGGCTAGTCCGCACTCGACGAGCACCGCGTACCAGGCCAGCGCAGCGTGCCCCTTGCTGAGGATTACGCGATCACGGTCTGCGGCCTGCCCGGCGATGCCGTCGACGTCAAGGAACCCGCCGTAGACGGCGGCGAGTATCTCGATGACTGAAAGCGCCGACGCGAGGTGCGACGGCACGTCCGGGCTGGTCATCGCCAACACGCGGCGTCGAGCTTGGCGGGCCAGGTGCTCAGGGCTGATCGTCATGCGAGACAGAGCTCCCGCAACGCGAGATCGAAGGAGCGGCGCCACTCGGGCGGAACGGACGCGCCGCGCTCGAGGATCTTGTCGACGAGGGCCATCACCCCATCCCACGTCGTTGCTGCTGCGGTGAGCCTGGACGTGCAGTAGACCCTTTGAGCAGGGTCGTTCCACGGCTCACCGAGCCACGGCATCTCGACGGTACAGCTCGAGGCCGAGAGATCGCCTGCACAATCAAGTCTCCCCGGCAGGTCGAAGATGCGCGTGTCGGTCGCGAGGGCGGCCATTCTCATCGTCCCCGCGATGCGCGGGTTGACCTCGATCACATACGCCACGTCCTCGCTGACGACAAGCTCAACCTCCGTGAATCCCTCGCTGTCCATGATCTGCGCGGCTTTGAGACTCAACGCGCGAAGCGCGACGTCCTTCTCTGGCGTGAGGTCGGGCGCCGGACAGAGCCGCAGACGCTGGTAGGGCGGCAGGAGATCGCGCCGGGTCTCGCCCTTCCAGATAACGGGGAACGTGACTTCGCGCCCCGGAACTCTGAAGACGACCACCGAATACTCGATGCCGCTAACGAACGGCTCCTCGAACTCTGTGTTGCGTAGATTTGGCTCAGGGTTCCGTACGAGGCGTAGCTCGTGCCCCTCAGTACCGTTGCGCTGCTTCACGACGAACGGGCCTCTATGCGCGCGCGCGAACTCGGCGACTGTCGGGCCCCGGTATCGGTGGCGCCACGGCGGGGTCGGGATGCCGCTCTCGTCAAAGGCCCGCTTCATGGCGATCTTGTCAGTGCCGAGGAGGGCGGCCCTGGGCGACTGGTGCACCATGCCTGACGCGGTGGCTGACCCGAGCTCGCCGGCGAGCGCGACATCGCGGATCAGGGTGTGATGGCTTGAGTGAATGACGGTGATGTCAGCGTCATCTCGCTCGGTGCGCAGTTGCTCTGCGAATCCCGGCGGCAACCTGGGGTCCTCGCCTAGCCATCGCAGCTGATCCCCGTCCTCGAGCGTCACGAAGTGCTCAAACCATGAGCGCAGCGAGTCGGGCGAGACCAGGTGCAGCATCCGGGGCGCGCCGGCGGGAAGCGACGAACTCAGGTCTACCGTCATCGCGCGAGCCGCTCGATCCCGGCAATGCACGAGGACAGGAACTGCCCTTGCTCACCGTGTAGGTACGTCGCGGGTAGCGCCACCCACGAGTCGAACAGCGACTCGCTGTGTGGAAGATCGCCGAGGGTGTAGGTGCGGTCTGCGGGCAGTTGCAGCCGCCGAGCGAGTTGCGGCTCAGACGGGCGGTGGCCGGCGAAGACCGAGGTCCGGTGCAGAAGTCCTGTCTGCGGTGCCGACACCGGCACCCCGAGGCGATTGAGGCGCACCAGGAGGTCGTCTCGGCGGCCACGCCCGCCCTGAGCTTGCAGGACGCAGCCATACCAGCCGTCCCGCGATGTGTTCGATCGGGCGGGCAGCCGTTCGAGTCCGTCCAGCTGCGAGAGGCAGGACACGAGGGCATCAACGTTGCTTGCCTTGACGCGCATGATGTCGCCGAGCGCGTCTAGGTGGCTGTGGGCCATCACGGCGGCGAGCGGGCTCATTCGTAGATTCGCGCCGAGCCCAACGTCGGCGAGCAGCGCGCGATCAGGGGTAGTGACTGCTCGGCGGGCACGCTGCTTGAAGTGGCCGAGCAGGCACGCAACGTCGAAGTGGAGATCCTCGTCGCACAAGAGAATCCCGCCTAGACCGCCGCTGACGACCTTGTGGGTACCGAGACTGAAGACGGCCAGATCGCCGAAGTCGCCGACGTCTCGTCCGTTGTAGGTCGAACCATGCGCGTGCGAGCAGTCCGCGATCACGGGGAGTCCGTGCGCGCTCGCGAGGGCGAGGATCGGCGTCATGTCGCATGGCTCGCCCCATAGGTGAGTTACGACGATTGCTCGCGTGCTTGGGGTGATCCGCGGCTCGATGCTCTCTGCAGTGACATTGCCGTACTCGTCGCCACTGTCGCAAAGAACCGGCACGGCACCGAGCAGGAACAGCGGACTCGCGGTCGACAGGAACGTGAAGGTCGGCACGAGCACCTCGTCTCCAGGCCCGACTCCGATCGCTGTGTATGCGGCCAGGAGTGCGCTCGTACCGGAGTTGAACGCGAGAGCGTGCTTGCGTTCGCACCGTGAGGAGAAGGCATCCTCAAGCGCTGACAGCTCTGGACCTTCGTAGTAGTCGAAGGCGCGTCCTTCCGAGACGAGTTCTCGGCACCGCTCGATCGTCGGCTCGTCGTACCAAGGCCACTCTCGCGCGAGCGCCAGCAGGCTCTCGCCGGCGGTCCTCGGCGGTAGAGCTGTTGCGTGACCTGGCATTCCCATCGTCTAGGCGCCTCTACGCCGGGCTCGTCGTGGCCGTGCTGGGAACGGGACGTAGGCGGGCGAGTGGACGCGGCAGCCACCAGCTCCAGTCGCCCAATACGAACATCGTCGCGGGCACCAGCACGAGGCGAATTAGCGTCGCGTCCAGCCCGATAGCGACCGCCGCTCCCACTCCAAGTTCCTTGACCGACGGCATTCCGGTGCCGACGAAGATCGCGAAGACGCACACCAGGATCGTCGCGGCGCTGGTGATGGTCTGAGCGCTCGCCGCAAGACCGTGAGCGACCGCCCCACGTGAGTCGCCGTCACTGAGCCATCGCTCTCGGATGCGCGACAGGAGAAAGACCTCGTAGTCCATCGAAAGGCCGAACACGACCGCGAGGATCAGCGGTGGTGTAAAGGTGTTGAGATACCCGAGCGAGTGGTAGTGCAGAAGCCTGTCGGTCCAGCCCCACTGAAAGATCGCGACGAGTACGCCGTATGCGGCGCCGACCGAGAGCAGGTTGAAGATCACCGCCTTGAGCGGCAGGACGATCGAGCGCAGCATGATGAACATGCACACGAACGCGAGCGCTAGAACGCTCGCGACGATCTTCCACATCGCAGTCGCGACACCGTGCTGCTCGTCGATCTGAATGGCGGACGGACCGCCTATGTCGACGGAGATGCCGCGGCCGGCAACGGCAGGCATCGAAGCGCGAAGGCGACGAACGAGTCTCTTCGCCGGGGGGGACTCCGGTTCGACCGTCGGCACGATGTTGAACGTCGTGTAGCTGCCGGCGGTCTTTGGGAGCCCTATTTCTTGGACGTTGGGAGCACGCTTCGCGAGGGCTCCAAGCGCGACAACGCGCTGGCGCAATCGACTCTGCGTGGCGTGGGTTCGTGCATGTACTACGACGTTGATCGGGCCTAGTGATCCTGGGCCGCCGGTCTTCGCGGCTTCGGCGAACCCCCGGCGTGTTTCGTTGGAGACACTGAGCTGACGAAGCGCTCCAGTGCTCGTGTGCATGTCCAGGGCGGGAATGCAGAGCACGAGGAGAATCCCTGCGGACGCAGCGATCGCTACGAGCGGCCGACGGGTCACCGCCCGCGTCCACCCTGCCCAGCTGATCCCCTGCAACCGTGATCCGCGGGCGGCGCGGCTTATGCGCGTAAGGAGCTTGCCGCTTTCGAGACGGCGAGCTCCAAACAAGCCGATGAGGGCCGGCAGCAGCGTAGCGGTGGCGACGACCGAGACGGCGACAACGATCATCGCGCCCGCAGCCATCGAGCGCAGCGCGCCGATCGGAACCACGAGCAGCCCGACGAGGGAAGCCACCACCGTCACTCCAGAGAAGACGACGGCACGCCCCGAAGTGGCTAGCGCGATGCGGCGGGCCGCCGACGGATCGCATCCGAGCTCAAGTTGCTGGCGGAAGCGCGCCAGCACAAAAAACGAATAGTCGACCGCGACGCCAATGCCCAACATCGAAGCCGTATTGGTGACGAACACGGACATCGGCGTCGCGAGCGACAGGAGGTAGATCAGGGCGCCGGTGATCGTCACCGAGACCGCGCCGAGCGCGAGTGGCAGGAGCGCCGCAGACACCGACCCGAAGATCACCAATAGGACGACGAACAAGATCGGGAAGCCGATCACCTCGGCATGGGCGAGCTGTTGCTTGGACGTGTCGTTGAGAGCAGCCCACAACGCGCTCTCCCCAAGGACACGGAACGCGACCTTCTCGGCGGCCGTGTTGGGCAGACGCTCTTGCAGCCGGCGAACGATTGCTTGCGCTTGGTCTTCGCTGGCGCTCACCTCGAGCGGCATCAGGATCGGACCGACAAGACCAGCGCCGAACAGCGCTGATTCGAGCGACTCGTTACTCAGCGCCACGTTGCGGAGGCCGCGCACGGCGCGCTGTACGCGATAGATGTCGGCAGTCAGCACGTCAGACGTGACGCTTGCCTTGGGCGAGAGGAGGATCGCCAAGCTGGTGCGACTCAGCCGCGGGAACTCACGTCTCAGCGTGCTTTCGGCAGTCGCGGACTGAGATCCGAGGACCGCGTAGCCGCCCGAGGTCAGATGATCGGATTGGCGAAGCGCGAACGGGATCGCCACAGCGACTATCAGTAGCCACGTGCCGAGGACGGCGCGACGATGCCGTTTGGCAAGGAGATCAAGGCGGAGCGTTGGGTTCTGCATGGGCTCGCGGCGCGCGTCTCTCCCTCGCCTGGTAAGGATTTTCCGCCCCCGCCACCGACACGTACGTCCGTGGTGGGGTTGCACGCATTAACCGGGGACCACGCACGCACCTGCGGTGCGCGTCGTCCTAGCCGAACTTACCTCTGGCCGATCGAAGCTGTCAAAACGCCGGTCGCCTTGTCGACGCGCTCGCTTAGGCCACCGACTTGTCAGCCTGTACTGTGCCGCAGCGTCAGCCTGGGAGATGACACGAAACGCGGCGGGTTTCCGACAGGTAAGCAATTGGGAAACGCCGCGCGAGTCGGCCTGGCTGGTTCGGTTTCTGGTTAGTGAAAATTATCGGAAAGGCGCGCCGGAGTCGTCATATGCATGAGCAATCGGTTCGCGAGACAGTCAGAGCGGTCGTCGCGGAAATGGCGCCCTTCCAAGACGGGGACGTTGGCCCGACGTCGAGGCTCGTCGTCGACCTCGGATACGACTCGCTCGGGCTGCTCGAGTGCCTCGGCGCGATCGAGCAGGAGTTCAACTTGCCCGACACCGACGAAGGCGGTATCTCAATCGAGACCGTGGCCGACCTTCAGGAGCTCACACTAGACGCGCTACGCACACGAGGCAGATTGGAGAGCACAGCAGATGCGCAATAGAGACCCTGCAGCGACATTCTCGACGATCCTCGCCGCACAGGCCAACGACGTCCCGGAGGAGCTTGCCTACATCTTCCTCCGAGACGGGGAGACGGACGAGGAGCGAATGACCTACCGCGACCTGCACCGGCGAGCGTCGGGATTCGCCTCCAGCCTCGCGAGCGCAGTCGAGCCTGGAGGGCGAGCACTCCTACTCCTCCCGCCGGGTCTGGACTATGTCGCAGCGCTTTTCGGATGCTTCCACGCAGGGGTCGTCGCAGTCTCCGCAGCGCCGCCACACCCCAAGCGTCTGCATCGCACGCTGCCTCGCCTGCTCGCGATCGCAGAGGACGCCGACGCCCACTGCGTGCTGACTACTCCAGAAATCAAGGGAGTCGCCGAACCGTTCCTCAAGGGCGCCGAGCAGCCGCTCGCACGGGCGCCGTGGCTGACCGAGACGACCGATGGCGACCTCCGCGAGGATGAGTGGGGCACCACGCCGCGACCGCGCTCTGAGCTCGCGTTCCTGCAGTACACCTCTGGATCGACGAACAAGCCGCGCGGCGTGATGCTGACGCACGACCATCTCGTTCGCATGTGCTGGATGATCGCCGAGGCGTGGGACCTAACGTTGGGGCGCGATCTCGGCTTCAACTGGCTCCCGCCGTACCACGACATGGGGCTCATCAGCGTCATGCAGCCGATCCTCGACGGCGGCGCGAGCATCCTCACCTCCCCACTCTCGATCATGAAGCGGCCAATGCGGTGGCTGGAGGGGATCTCGCGCTACAAAGTAACGACCAGCGGAGGCCCGAACTTCATCTACGACCTTTGTGTCGAGCGCTTTGACCCCGACAGATGCGAGGGGCTCGACCTGTCATCTTGGGCAATCGCCGCCAACGGTTCAGAGCCCGTGCGATCCGGTACCCTCGACGCATTCGCACGGTGCTTCGAACCGTATGGCTTCCGACGGACAGCATTCTTCCCGTGTTACGGGCTCGCGGAGGCCACGCTGCTCGTTACCGGCATCCCACGAGATCAGGAGCCCGTCGCTACGAACCTCTCGGCCCGCGCGCTCGAGCGCGGCGAGGTTTCGCCTTCCCAGCCAGGCGACGAAACAAGCACGCTTGTTGGGTGCGGGACCACTTACGGCGAGCATCGACTCGCGATCGTTGATCCTCAGACGCTCAAGCGGTGCGCCGCGGACACCGTGGGCGAGATTTGGGTAGCCGGCCCGTCCGTGACGGCCGGCTACTGGCGCCGCGAGGACGAAACGAACGAAGTCTTCGGGTTCACAATCGCTGGCGAGACGAGCGGCGAGCGGTACGTGAGAACAGGAGACCTCGGGGCGATCGCGGATGGTGAACTGCTCGTGGTGGGTCGCCTGAAGGATGTCCTGATCCTGAACGGCCGCAACGTCCACCCACACGACATCGAGCTGAGCGCCGAGACCGCCCACGCGGCGTTGCGGACACACTGCAGTGCCGCATTCCCGCTCGGTGACGAACTCTCCGCCCGGTTCGGAGTGGCTGCCGAGATCAATCCCGAAGGCGCCGCCGACGCTGACGCCGTGATGGCGGCGATCAGACAGAAGATCGCGGAGGATCTCGACCTCCAGGTCGACCTAATCGCGCTGTGCGCGCCGGGAAGCGTGCCGAAGACCACAAGCGGAAAGATCCAGCGCGGTGTATGTAGGACGCTGCTCGATGACCGGGAGCTCGAGGTTGCCGGGGAATGGCGACGGACCGCGAGTTAGCGTGCACGTACTCGTGACCGGCGCGACCGGCCTAGTCGGGTTTGAGACAGTCGAGCAACTGGACGGCGCCGAGCCGATCACGGCTGTCGTAGCCACCAGCCGTCGCGGAGCGCCAGCCGACGACGCGATCATCCAGTGGGACCTCGCCTCGCAGGAGCCGCCGGCGGCACTTCGCCGCCCGTGGGACGTGATCGTTCACGCAGCTGCCGATACGCGGTGGACGATGACACCCGAGGAGGCGACCGCCGCGAATGTGAACACCGTCGCCGCGCTCACGCCGATCGTGGACGAGCACACGCACGTCATCCACGTCTCGACTGCCTACGCGATCGGACTGGCTGGCGATGTCGAGTCGGACGACCTCAGCGACTACCGCAACACCTATGAGTGGTCGAAGGCAGCCGCCGAGCGGCTGGCGCGTGCCTCTTTCCCCCGGCTGACGATCGTGCGACCGCCGTTGATAATCGGCCGGCGCCGCGACGGCCGGGCAGCACGCTTCGCTGGCATGTATACGGTGCTGCGAGCCATGACCGCGAGCATGGTGCCAGCGATCGTCGGAACGGCCGATGCGCCACTGGACGTCATCCCAGTCGACGCCTTGGCGGCGCTCATTGTCGAGCTGGCGTTGGCTGGCCCGCAGCGCGACGTCGCAACGATCGCGGGCGGAGAGTCCGCTCCAACTGTGGGCCACACAATCGCGGTGATAACAGGCGCGCTGAACCAGTGGCGCCAGGATCGGAATCTCGTCCCGCTAGAGAGCCCTCCGGTCATCGCTCCAGCAGCGTGGGAGCGGTTCTTCCTCCCGTTTGTTGAAGATCAACTCTCGCCGCGCCAGGCGCGCGTCCTTGAACTTTTTGAGCCGTTTCAGGCTTATCTCCGTGACGCGCGACCCTTGGTTCCCACACGTCAGGTGACAGATATTGACTCGGCAGTCATTGCCGCAGTTCGCTTTTGGGCTGACAGCCATCCCCGTCAGGCCGGCTTGGCGCCGAAACCGTGGCAAGCGAACCTCCAAGCTGTCCCACGTGCTTGAGATACGCGGTGCCAGAGCCGGCTCCAGCTCGACACGCGGAGTGCCGGCCTATACCGGGGTTCTAAACGGCGGCGGGCTCCCAGGTAATGAATCGGTCGTGCGTGAGCTCGTCTAGGAAAAGCACGGCGTCGCGGCGAGCAGTCGTGGCGTCCACGTCGTAGGCGTCGCGGACCGCCGCGACGATCTCATCCACTGTGCGTTTGCCGTTGCTCTGGCGCCAGATCAGGGCAGCCACATCTACGAGTTCCCGCTGCTCGGTGTCACGAGAAATGAAGATCGCATCGGAGGTACGACGGACCTCCACCTCTATGCACCGCTTTGGCAGGCCATCGGGGTTTGGGCTCACGACAGATCGACTTCCATCATCAGTTCGCGGGCTCGCTCGATGACGCTGTGTACCCAGCCCACTGGAGCGTTCGGGTCGAACGCGGTCATCGCTTCCAGCGCCCAATACTCGTCGAAGTCCATCAGCTCTGGTCGCAGGCGCAGGAACTTGCGAGCCCTCCACTTTCGGCGTGGTGAGAACTCCCCGAGGCTGGCGAGCAGCCCATCGACCGCGCGGCCGAAGCCCTCGTGCGCCGCGAGCACCGCGCTCTCGTGGTCGCCGACAGCGAGCATTCCGAGCGCGTCCTCGAACAGGCTGTCGGCTGTCCCGAAGCTGCGTTGGGCAACCATTGAGCCAAACTGCGAGGTAGCGAGCAGTGCTTGGTGCTCTTGCAACCATCCAGTGCCGCTCAACGGCATAGCGATCGAAAGCCGGTAGAGGAAGTCTATGTCCTCGATGGTGAACCCGAGCGTCGAGTTTCCGGGCGCAAACTTCGCCAAGAGGGCTCGTACTTGCGATTGCTGCCAATACTCGATGTCACATCGGCCCGCAGGAAGCTGGCGAATGACGATCGGGTATGACGCTGGCTCGATGGATGCGTGCCCCATTCCGGTCGGGTCGTCGGGCGCAAAGGGCCCCTCGGTGATGACGAAGACATCGAAGTCGCTGTTGGCGTGCGCCATGCCGGAGGCGAACGACCCGCTGAGGTACAAGCAGAGCAGCTCATCGGGAAGAGGTACGCCAGCGCCCCGAAGCGTGTCGAGGTCGGGGAGCGGCGGCTGCTCGGTGGCAGATTCTGTACTCACGCGCAGTCCCTAAATCTTGTCGAACGCCGACGACGAAACGGGCGTGGCGACAGGCTTTTTGTACGGCTTCTTTGCTTGACTGGAGCCCATTGTGCATCCTCCCGATGGCTTGGCCCGAGTAGGCATGGCGGCAGCCTACCTTTCGACGGCGAGTGCGTTATACGCCTGCGACCAGTTTCTTGTTTATGCCCATTTTTGACAGTACGGAAAGGCAGCCGGGTTCGTCTCGGTGGGTAGCGTCGGGCGCGGACGGGTCAGGCTGAGCGATGGCAGGTCCACGCATCAGGCCAGTTCGGGTGGAGATCGCGTCGGGCATTCTGTGCGCGTGTGCGGTCATCATCGCTTCCATCTTGCACGTCGCGGCTGTGACTCAAATCTGCGGCGGGTGGTCGGCGGGGGTTGTGTTTCACCTACTGTGGGCGTTCGGTCCTGGGTATATAAGTCGGCATGCAGCCAGCCGACGGAAGGTTCGCGAGCGGCAATGACCATCGCGACAGCACCCACACAGCTTTGGGAGCAGGTGTCGTGGCCGCGTCCTGTCGATGTCTTCCGGCTCGACGGTAGCGCGGCGGTAGCCCTTCTTGGCCGCTTCGGGCAGGAGCCGGGGCGCGATACGCGCCCGCTGTCTCTGGCGCGAGGCTCGAACTCGGCCTCGTGGCTCGTTCGCACTGCGGGAGGTGGGTGTGTAGTGCTCAGGTGTGCGCTGGGTAACTGCGAGGTGGCAGCGCTCGAGAGGATGGCGGCCGTTGCACGGCGCGTCGCTCTGGCGGGGGTCGCGACGAAGCTCGCTTTGTCTCGCTCCGACTCGGGGAGCACTGTTATTGATAATGAGGGCCGTCCGTGGCAGTGTTGGACGTGGCTTAGCGGGCGCCGCCCCGAGGGGTCTGAGCTTGAGGCGACAGCGATAGGGCGGACGCTTCACCAGTTCCACGACGCGGTCACAGGCTGGTCTACTCCCATCCATCAGCCGTACTGGCCTGCTCGGGTCGAGCGCGCAGCGGCGCTCTCGGCGGCTCAAACGCTAGGGATTCCCTCGATCGCGGGGATGCCAGCTTGCGAGATTGTGGGGCAGGCGTTGGAGCTCACGAGCGCGACGATCGAACTCGACTGCTCCGTTGGTCACGGCGACTGCCATGTCGACAATTTCCTGATCCTTCCGCCTGGAATCACTGCGGCGCTGTTCGACTTCGAGCTGGTGGGGAACCGACCCGGCGGTCGCCCGACAGACCTTGGCGTACTAATGCACAGGGTCGCGAGACTCGCAGCTCAGAGCACCTACGGTGATGGGAGGCTTAGGTTGCGGGTCGCGCATCTCGCCGCGACAGCGCTCGCTCGCGCCTACCAAGCTCCCCCGGTAGCGGTCAAGGAAGCTTGGTGCTGCGCCATCCATGAGAGTCTCGCGAAGCTGACGGGTTGCGCATCGAACGGTCCTCCGGGCCTCGATGGCGGCGGGCGACGCAAGATCGCACTCAACCATTGCCTGTACTTGGCGGAGTTGCTCATGCTCGACGAGCACGCGGAAGCATGAGCGCAGGAGGCGCGCAGCCAACGGTCGACGCGGCGTGGCGACGTGGCACCGTCGTGGCGATTTGCGGAATCGACGGCAGCGGAAAGAGCACCCTAGCGTCCAGCCTTGCTGACTCACTACGCGGTGACGGGGTTCCAGTAACGCTTACTCGGCAGCCCACCGACTACTATCGAAAAGACCCGCACGTCAGGCGCTACCACGATGAGGGTGAAGCCCTCATGTGGGAGGAGGGATTGGCTCTCCTGTCCGCATGCGATCGCCTACTGCACCTCCGCACGGTCATCGTCCCGGCGCTTGAACAGGGGCACACGGTCATCTGCGACCGCTTCCTTCACGCAACGCACGCAATCTTCCGAGCGCGTGGCGTCGACCCAGCCTGGCTTTCCAGCATTAACCAATACTGCCCACCGCCGCATGTCTGCATCCTGCTCGACTGCCCCGCGCAGACGGCCCGCGAACGTATAGACCGACGCGGCGGACACATCAGACTCGAGGAGCGCTCTCAGGCCACTCTGGAAGCGATCCGAGAGAGCTACTTGGAGGTGGTTCCTTGTGACGCGATCGTTCTCGACGCCACGCTGGAGCGGGAGATCCTTCTCGATCGCGCGGTCGCGGCCATCCGCTCTCTTGGACGCCTCGGTGCCGCTGGGTCGGTAGCGTAGGTGGTCAGCAGCCGGACAATGCGGGGTCTTCTGGTCGATTGGGACGGCACGATCCTCGACTCGTTCAGCGCACAGGTGCGCGCGACCAGGCACGTCTTTCAGGAATACGGCGTGCGGTGGTGCGAGGGCCGCTTCATGCGTTACCCAACCGATTGGCGCGGCCACTATTTGGAGGCCGGGATCGACGAAGCCTGTCTCGATGAGGCGTCCGGCCTATACCGGGAGGCGTACGATCAGCAGCCTACGCGCCTTCGTCCGCACGCTCGTCGTGTGCTGCACGCACTGTCTTCGGCCGATGTGCCGCTGGCGATCGTCACGAGCGGCAGGCGAGCACGTATTACCCGCGAGATAAGTCGTTGCGGGCTCGGGGAGGTCGTCACTCACGTCGTCACCTACGATGACGTCGACCGGCCTAAGCCTTCACCCGAAGGGTTTCACGTTGCCATGCGAAGGCTCGGCTTGAGCAGCGGCCAGGCTATGGCGGTCGGCGACACGGCAGCCGACGAGGAAGCGGCACGGGCGGCGGGCGTCGAGTACGTCCTAATCAGGTCACGCTACACACCGCCGCCGTTTCCTGCGGACAGCGTGACCGGCTGGCTCACGCTGGAGAGACGACTTCGTCCCATGTACGGAATCGCATGAAGGTCCGTCGTCTAGCCGGGATCTGGGTGGAGTCCCGAAGTGGAGTCCTAGCCTTGTGCGGCGACCTATCAGTGCTCGCTGGGAAGGCCGGGTACGGAGCAGTTGGATACGGACTGACGGGCCAGCTAGTCGCTGCTGCCGCAGCGGCGCGATGCGGGCAGAACGGCGCGTTCATTCGCACGCGGCCCAAGCACCACGGAACCAAGAAGCGCTTCGACGGAGCGCTCAGCGCCGGCGACGTCAAGTACGTCTACTGCAGAACGCGCGAGCTCGACGAGTGCATCCAGGCACTCGAAGCACTCAACCTCGCACCCATTGAGATCGCTCTCTTCGACTCCCTAGTCGTTGACAATGATTTCAGCGACTTGGGCGACATACCGGACTTGCCTCCTGCAGGACAGGTCACGCTCGAGGACGCAGTTCTCCTGCTCCGGGGCGAATTCACTCTCTCCTCTGGAAAGCGCACTGGACATTATTGGGAGACGCTGCCCGCCGCGAATACATTCAGCATTGCCCGGCGCCTGAACGTGCCCGGTCGCGAGCGAATGATTGTTGGTGTAGGCCACGGCGGCGCGTATCTGTCGGCGGTCACAGCACTCGCCCGAGCAAAACAGCCCCTCGTCGTAGACCCTGACGGCGTCCAGGCTGCAGCGATAAACCAACGTTCGGTCCTTCTCGATGACTTCGTGACAACCGGGACGGCCTTCGACCGCAGCCTAGCCGCGCTAAGCCGAACGGCGCGCGAGCAGAGCCAATGCCTATCTCTCTACGCGCTGCTGCCTGTCCGCCCAGGCACAGCCTGAGCGTGCTCTGCGTGCTACCCGGCGGTGCCTAGTGGACCTCCTCAGCGAGCTCAAATCGGCGCGTCGCACTCTGTTTCTCGGTATCGGCGGTGGCGGCGACGTGGCGGGAGCATTCGCCGTGTCCCGCGCCGCCGGCTCAACGGACGCGATCATCGGCGGCATTTCCTGGGAGAGACGAACCGTCGACGAGCTCGCGGGGCCCCGAGCGATCTGCGAACTCACATCGGCTGAACCTATCGCTCGGTGCGCAGCACTTGTCAGCCCACATACATTGGGGCCGGACGGTCTCGTTCTTTCCGAGTCGCGGATGAGTCAATTCCTCGGGAAGCCCGTCGTCATTATCGATCCAGGCGAGGGAACATCGCTGGCCGCTGAGGCGATCAGCGCCGCCACCTCCCACATGGGATGCGACGCCGTAGTTCTGGTGGACGTTGGCGGAGATGTCCTGGCGACGGGACACGAGCCGCACCTCGTCAGCCCGCTCGCCGACGCTGTGATGCTGGCGACTTCGGCCTGGCTTGAGAGGCGAGACCTACTGCTCGCTCTTGCGGTGCTCGGCATCGGCTGCGACGGGGAGCTGGCGCCCCGCGAGGGCAAGACGCGGCTCGCGCAAATCACCACGATGACGCCGTTGCAGACCAGCACTATCCCTCGCGCTGATATTCCAGAGTTGGAGCGAGCCGCCGAACTGGTCGGAAGCGGGACAACCGCTCTGGCCTTGCGATGCGCGAAGGGTGAGCGGGGTAGCTTCACACTCAGGGATGGCAAACAAGTCGCAGAACTCACGGACTTGGGCGCCGAGACCTATGTCATTCCGGCGCACGTCGCGATGAGCGCCGCGCCACTGGCCCAGGCCGTCGTTCAGGCGACGAGTATCGAGGACGCCCACCAGCTCCTGCAGCGACGAGGGGTGCGTACAACCGGGCTCGGCTATGAGGGGGCGGTATGGGCAGCGCCTGAAGCGCGAGAGCGTGACAGGGCAAGTTACAGACGGCGGGTGCGTCCGCCGGCTGCGGGCTAAGTCCCGACACGTCCTCGAGAACCCCGTGGTTTACGCACTTATCGCGCAAAGGACCCTCCAAGGCCAGCACCCACTCACCACAGAATGAGAATGACAGGGTTGCCCTTTCGCGCCAGTCGAGGTATGTGTCTGCGTCGTGTCACACCATTGCGTATCGACCGGCTTGGAAGTGGGCTCGACAGAACGTCTCGGCGACCACTCCTCACTACTATCAGAGCCGAAGCTGAAGCACGCGGCCGGTGAGCGGCGGCAGGCGAAAGAGGTGCCCGAGTGACAGGCGCGGGCACCGTCACCGTCGACAAAAGGCTCGTGCGATACCTGCGCAACGGTGTGAAGCAGGAGATGGGAGCCAGCGTCTTTGAGATTCTGATGCAACTCGACAAACAGGCGGTCGACCCTTCGATGTTCCGGGCGGTGCTCGCGTGCTTTGACGACAGTCGGTCACTGTTTGAATGTGTGGGCTTCGTCGAGGAATGCCCAGCAAAAGACCTTGTGATCGACCTGACGCGGTGGCCAAGCCTCGTGCTCCGAGTTCTCGAGGCTCAGTACTCCATCGAACGCGCACGAATCGACGATGCGCGGGCCGCGAAAATCCCGATCCCCGATCGTGACGTGCCGCAGCTCGGTGTGCTCGTGGCAGAAATACGGAGGAAGACGGGCGCCTCGCGCAAACGTAGGCGGCGGTATCGCACCTTCCTCGAAGAGCAGCTTGCGAAGCGACGAAACAAGAGGCGCCGTGGTGACCAGTGACCGCGAAAAGCAAGAGCGCGTAAACGAGCAAGCCGTGGAGGCAGAGCGGGCCGTCGTCCTGAGCATGCTAGTCGGGGGTGGAGAAGCCCACGCGCGTTCCCGCGCTTGGCTCTACGCGCGCAGCAGCTTCAGTGCCGAGGAGATCGATCGCGCGATCGGCCGGCTTAAGGAGGCCGGGGTCCTGACAGCCTCCCCGCGCATGATTAGACCGCTCCCCACGCTAGGCAAGCTTGACTCACTGCGCCTAATCGGCCCGTAAGTAGAGGGCCGCCACCGGCCAAGTGCCGCCGCCGCTCTTTTTCTTCATCCCCCGTACCCGCCCCCTCGCCCCGCCGCACCCGATGGGCGAGGCGAGGGGCCACTTTGCCGTCAGTCACGCCGCGATCTTGTACCGGCGCGGTTTGTCCCCCACCTGTCGGACCTGTTTCGTGGTCTTGAGTCGGGCCAGGCAGTTGGCCACTGCGCCCGAGGACCGCTGAAGCCCGCGGGCGACGCTGGTGGGGCTTTGCGGCCCGCTGCTGGCGTTGTCCTTCATGAACTTGAGTACGAGTCCATCGAGTTCACCCGGCCGCAGTGTCGGCTGCTTGCCGTCACCCGGCGCAGCTGCGGCTTGCTTACTCGATGCCTTTGCACTGGCCGCTGGCTCTTGCGGACCCTTTCCGGCGCGAGCCGCAGGCTTGCCGGCGCCTCTGCTGGCCGCTTTGCTGCCTTTGCGATTTGCCTTGGCGGCCGGTTTCGCCGGTTTTGCCGGCTTGCCGGCCGTCGCACCCGCCTTCCGCTTCGGGGCGCCGCGCTTTGCGCCCGTAGCGGATTTGGGTGCGGCTGACGTCGAGCCGGCGCTGGTCTTTGGGGGCGCCCCGCTCTCGCTGGCTGAGGCGGCGGCGGGCGCCGCGCCGCCCGCGGCCGAGTCGCTCCCCGAGCCGGGATCGCCCGTTGCGGCAGGCCCGTCAGTCGCGTTCGGCGCCGCGGCCGGATCGGTGCCCGACACGGGCTCATCCGTTGCGGTGGTCCCATCAGTCGGGTTCGTCGTGCGCGTGCTCATGGCTGAATCTCCTTTGCTAGAGCCCCTTTTGGAGCTTGGTCGTGGACGTGGTAGCTCGACGTGCGGGAAAGGTCAAGTCCCTCGTGCGGGGTCGCTCGGCGTTGTGGCGCACGGGGTGCGCCACAGGGGTGTGCAGAGCCGCGTAGCGGGCCGCGTGGCGGTCTCCTCGGGCGTCCGGCTGCCCACGAGAGGGCGGCAATGGGCTGGGGCGCGCGCCGTGGGCGCTGAGTGTCGAGCGGGGGACTTGAGCTTCGGCGCCGATCGAGCTAGACGTCTGTCCGGAATCCGAACGAGGAGAAGGGCAATGCCCATCTCACGAGACACCATGATCGCCGGAGGCGCACGATGAGCGCCCTAATACGGTTCGCAGCTTGGGGAGCCCTGATCGTCCTCGGGCTCTGGATCTTCGGTGGAGTCGCGCTACGTGCCGCAGGCGCGCTCTCGTTCGCAGCCGGGCTGCTCATCGCCGCCGACTCGGGCTCCCTCGCCGCTGGTATCTTCGCCGCGCTGGGTGCAGTCGCATGGCTGGCTGGGCACTGGCTGTTCGCCGCTCGCAATCACTTCTATCGCTCGCCATTGGCACGCCGCGTTTTCCTCACTGCGTTGCCCCCGAGACTCGATCCGACACGCGGCTGGGGTATTCCGAACGTGCCGCCCGAGCAGCGCAGAATGAGCTGACAGGCGCCCGGCCCTTGATTTGCTCCGCGGCGTTGCTCATGCCGGCCCTCGGCGAATGTCGCCAAGTCGCTAGACTCGCCGCGTCAAGTTCGACTCGGCGGAATCCCGCCTCGGGGTGCCACGGATGATGCACGCGGACGGTGATCGACATTTCGGGGCTGTAGGTGCTCAAGGTGGCAGCGATAGGCCGGGCGGGGTCGTGAGCGTCCGCGACGCGCTGTTCGAGTGGCTGAGCACCCGGCCAGAGTGGCAGCAGGACCTTGCCAGGCGGCTGACATCTGATGTCCAGCTTGAGGGCGAGGCGCTCGACAACGCGCTGACGATGGTGCAGGGCGCGTTTGGAGCGCTCGGGTACAGCGAGTCTGTGCCGCCGCCGCGGACGCTACAGCTCGATGACCTACCGGCTACCGCTACGGGCCAGTCGCCGCGTCTGGTCAGCTTCGGGCGCCTGCGCGGGCTCGGGGCTGCCGCGCCTGACCAGGAGCTCAGGTTCGCGGAGAGCGGGATCACGGCGGTGTATGGGCCGAACGCGGCGGGCAAGACGACGTACGTGCGTGGACTCAAGCGGGTATGCCGAACGGTGGATCGCGATGCGGCGGTTCGTGGCAACGTGTTCACGTCCCCCGAGCCGAGTGCCCCGGCGCCCTCGGCGAACGTGGAGTACTTGCTCGGCGGCGAGCACCGCGCCCAGCAGCTCGATCTCAGGAGCCCGCCTGACCTCGGACTGAGCGACATCTCGGTTTTCGACTCGCGCTGCGCTGAGCTCTATATCGACTCGCGCAACGCGGTCGCTTACATACCCTCGGCGCTCTTGCTGCTGGCTCGTCTTGCTGCAACCCAGGATCAAATGCGTAGCCGACTCATCGCCGAGATCGCTCGGCTGGAGGCGCTGCGCCCCAGCTTCCCGGAGCTGGAACAGTCGCCCGCTCCCCGGGATCGCACGGACCGGCTCTCGGCGACCACCGACCTTGAGGAGCTTGGCCGGTTCGTGACCCTCGATGAGGTGGAGCGAGAGCGCCAAGGCGAGCTTCGGGCGATCATCGCCGCCGCCGAAACCCATAGCGCCCGCGCGGACGCTCAAGCCGCCGGACAGGACGTTGCCGAAACCGAGGTGCTGGTCGGACAGCTACGCAAC
Source organism: uncultured Solirubrobacteraceae bacterium (assembly GCA_963734225.1). Lineage (GTDB taxonomy): Bacteria > Actinomycetota > Thermoleophilia > Solirubrobacterales > Solirubrobacteraceae > Palsa-744. Next base: position 277,523 of record CAVTGI010000006.1, on the reverse strand, counting down.
CTTGCGTCGCGGGTTGCGGGACCGGCCGTACTTGCCCTGCGGGCGCACGCAGCAGAGGACAAGCGCGCACGAGAGGCCATCGAGCTCGCCGCGAGAGAGTTCGACGGTCTGCCGGTCCTGGGCGTCGGTGGCGAGCCGTGGCAGCGGCTGTGGCGTGCGGCACGTGAGTTCAACGAGCAGCGCGATGCGGCCTTCCCGCCCGCCGAGGGTGAGCATTGCCCGCTCTGCCTGCAAGAGGTAGGCGGCGACGCGGCGGCGAGGATGTCGCATCTCGAGCAGCACGTGCAGAGCACCCTGCAGGCCGAGGCCGAGTCTGCGCGCGAGGCGATTACGGCGGCGCTTGAGCGGCTTCAGGACGTGCACATAGCAGCCTGCCGCACCCCGTTCCTAGCAGGGCTGAAGGAGCGCGAGGCCGAACTCCACGACGCTGTCGAGCGCTACCTGACGGACGTGGGGGACCAGATGCACGCGCTCCACAGTGACCCTTCGAATGCGGAGGTGCTGCCGATCCTGGACGACGCAGTGCAGCAGTTGGAAGCGTGGGCGCGCGCCCGCGGTGAGCACGCGACCGCGCTGCTCGCGGCGGCGGACCCCAAGCGCGAGGCCGAACTGCGGACCGATCTCGCTGGGCTAGACGGGAGGGAGAAATTGTCGTCGCGTCTGGTCGAGGTCACAGAGTGGGTCGCTACGCTCCGGCGAATCGCGGCGCTTCGCGAGGCGTACACCGGGCTTGCGACCAACCGGATCACGAGCAAGCAGCGCGAGCTGTCCGACGCGCTGGTCACGGACACGCTTAGCAGAAGGCTTAGGGATGAGCTGCGGAACCTCGGTTGCGAGCATCTGCCCGTCGACCTGCAGCCCCACACAGCGGTCGGAGAGACGCAGGTGCTGCTGCAGCTCGCGGGCGCGCATGGCGCGCCCCCGGTCTCTGAGATCCTCTCCGAGGGCGAGCAGCGCGCGCTCTCACTCGCCTTCTTCCTGGCCGAGGTCGGAAGCTCAGAGCACGACGGTGGAGTGATTGTCGACGATCCCGTGTCCTCGCTCGATGACGAGCGACGCGCGTACATCGCGAAGCGCCTCGTCCAGGAGAGCGAGCACCGGCAGGTGATCGTCCTCACCCACGACCTCGCGTTTCTGCTCGACCTCTCAGACCACGCGGAGGCAGCAGGTGGCAAGCCAATGATCCAGGGCATCTGGCGACTCGGCGAGGAGGTCGGGCGGATCGACGACCACCCGCCGTTTACGGCGATGAAGCTGCGCGCCCGGATCGGGGCGCTCGACCAGCAGGTCGCCCAGTGGGATAGCCAGCCGCCGCCGCAGGATTTCGACGAGGCGTGGCGCCGTGTGTGCGACCTCTACGACCAGATGCGAAAGACGTGGGAGCGAGCGATCGAAGAGCGCCTGTTTCGTGGGGTCGTGCAGCGTCTGCAGCGCGAGGTCAAGACACTCAAGCTCAAAGACGTAGCGATCACCCCTGAGCTGATCGACGCGGTGACCGAGGGCATGACCCGCTGCTCGCACTTCATGCACGACGCTCCTCCGGGCACCGGCACAAACCTGCCGGGTCGCCAGCAGCTCGCCCAGGATCTCGAGAAGCTCCACGAGTTCGAGCGCAAGACGCGCCCTTGATCCGCGTCGAGCGCTGATGCGGTGGCCGCCAGGGAGGGGCTGGCGAGATACCAAGAGCTTTTCGCGTCTATGGCCAGCTGACCATCCGACGCCGCCGGGCACGCGATCCGGGGCACCCGTCGCGTCCTGTGATGGCGACAAGATAGGAGTCCTGGGTGGGTCGCGGACCGTCTCTAAAGTCCGCGCCACGGGACTAGCCTGCTCAGCAGGACCGAACTAGGCGGGAGCTGCGCACGACTTGCTGCGCAGCGACGAGGCGACCCCGCCCTACACCTCGCGTTGCTACCTCGCGGCAGCAACCGCCCGCCTCGATCTGTCCGATGACGGGGTGTTTGAGCGGGCCAGCGTCGACTCCGACTCGCTATGGGTCTAGGCTAGGGCGCATGGCGATCGTGTTCAAGACAGGGGCGGAGGAGAACCACGTGATCGGCGCAGAGGGCGCCAAGAAGATTCGGCGGTGGCTAGATTCGACGTACCGTTTCAAGATTTCGCAGACGATCTATGACCTCAGCCCCGCTGGTGAGCCGTACCCAAAGCTTCGAGTTCCGCAGTTGGTCAGAACACCTGTCGACGGCTCAGCACCTGGGGAGCGCTTTGAGCGGTTCGACCTCGTCGGCTCTGTGCTCGACGAGAACGGCGGCAGTGGCAATACTCTCTATGTCGAGTGCAAGAATTACTCGGAAGCAGGCAATCAGGGCACGCTGTATGACGAGTATTTGGCAGTGTGCTATTCCGCGTTCGTTCGTTGGTCGCGGCAGGTGGATGCGCCAATGGACGTCGAGTTCATGTGGGCTACCACTCATCCATTTGCGCAGACGAACTATGCGCAGCTCACGACCGCGTCGCAGATCGAGGCAGCGTGCGCGGCACACCCCGACCGCCTCGGTGACGAGGCCTTCGACTCTTCGATAGCGCAGCAGCTTGAACCGAGGCTGTGGCTGGCGATTGTGAACAGTCGCGTCGAGGAAATGATAATGGGTATTGAGTTGCGAAAGGCCGTCGTTGCCCGCATCTTGGAGCTAGAAGAATCATGACATTCGTGGGCGAGCTACACGCGGCTCTGGAGCGTCCGCACCGCGGCGAATCAGCAGACGCCGTTCATGACCTGATCGGCAACGCCCTTCGACGGCTTGATCCAGCAGCCGATATAAAGCGTACCCATTATTTCACGCATACGTTTGTCCCCGACATGGTGCTGCGGTGGAACGATGATGGTATCCGGAAGGAGCGCCATGTGCACCTCCGGTTCAGCGTGACCGCGCCTGTGTTTCGGCAGGACCTCGACTTGCTTAGCAGTGAATCGCCGCTCTTCATCGGTATGACCGATCGTGAGGGTCTTGGCGCACCGGCGTGGGCAGGGGACGGTATCTCGACTAATGGGAGCCTCGTCACACAGGGTCAAGCTGTGGACGATCTTGATTCAACCACCCGTGTCGATAACAGGGTCCGTGGGGCGACAGGACCCATAGTACGTGTCGGACGCGGAATCCTCGACGCGACGCGGGCTGAGCAGGTCGGTGGTAGCTACATGGAGGCCCTCCAGGCCGTGGACGCAATGCGGGTTGATCTCGCTGCTGCTCAGAAGCACGTAGAGGGTGCGCTTGCGACGCTGCACGATTATCTGCCGGAACACGGGCAGCTTGAGGTAGAGCGGGTTCTGCAGTCAGAGTGGATTCGCCACGGGGGCGACCCGTACGATTTTCCGGGCAACACTCCGTGGAATCCAGAGCTGCTTGACATCGATGCTCTGCGCGAGGTTCTGCTCAGCCTGCTTGCTAGTGCTAACCCGGTCGAGCCTGAGACGTGGCAGCGTAACGCCGGGTTCATAACCGCGGAGGACCTTGGCAGAGTATTGGGTCGCAACCTGCGAGGCGGGACGTTCAACAACATGGCTCGGGCTCTTTTGCCGAACTGGACCGCGAAGTGGGCTTGGTCAGAGCGACTTCCTAGCCCGCCCTTGGAAGATACATATGAGTGGCTAGTGGATAACGGCCTCGTAGGAATTGAGGTCAACGACTTGCGCACATTCTTTGCAGACGACGGGCGCCACTTCAAGGACAAGGAGGGGGGCAACCCACTTCCTATGTTGAGCGATGCTCAGCCCATGCTCTCGCAGCGGGGGCTCCTCCAAGTTGGCCTCCGCGGACGGCTGGAGGGAATCCGCTACGAGCCGCTGGCGAACGCCAGCGATGTCTTTGAGAGGATTCGACAGATTCTCAGTGCACCGGGTGCAGGCGGATACCGCATCCAATCGGTGAGAACCTTGGTGCCAGGTGTCGACTCAGTAGCCGAGATTGACCTGGACCGTCAGATCTTTGATTTGGGTGGCCGGTCGACTCCGGTATCCACGCTAGCGCGGATGGCGAATCGATTCTTTTCGAGAGCGACCAGACCGGAGGGTCTTGATCACTTCTTGGCGACGGGCGAGGCTCCAACAGCTCACGAAGTGGATGCTGCCTAAGCATCGAGGGGAACGATGTAGGGCATATTCGTTAATCACGCCCTTCGCCGATCGCGATACACACCGATACTTCATCTGCGTGTTTAGCTTGCTCGTAGCTGCGGTTAGGAAGAACCCCATCCAGTACGCCCGACTTGCCAAAGAAGCCACTGCGGCTAGATGGCCACCTCACGTGGAACAAGCGGCTGGAGTTGAAGCATCTCTTCTAGGCGGAAAGCCGGTAGGAGGTTATGCCCCTCCAGAAGCGTGTCTAGGTCTGTGCCCTCGTCTCTCAGGGCCGCCAACGCCTTTTGGAGTAGGAGCGGCTCTTCCGGAGTTCGGGTGGGTCCGGGCTCGCGCGTCCGCCATCCGCGGCTGCCCATGTACTTCATCGCGCTCTCGTACGCCGTTGCCGATAGGGTGCCCAACTCCTTAGCTCGGTAGAGCAGTGCACCCATCGACAGTCCCCATCGCGCCTTGGTTTGAAGCAACCGGGACCAGTCGACCCGCCCCACCGGAAGCTCGTCGCGGAGCTCTGCGGCCGGCGCGATGAATGCGCTACCGAATCGTTGCGCTTGTCGCTCGATCGGATGAGAGCCCGGCTCCGGGTCGGCATGGTGCATGACCAGATGTCCTAGCTCGTGGGCAGCATCAAGCCGGGAGCGCTCGTAATTACGCTTTTCGGTGCTTAGCACAACGAGGGGGCGATCATGAAGTGGCCAGGAGAACGCGTCGACATCGTGCGTCATGAGCGGGAACCGAGCGACGATGATGCCGCGCCGCTCCAACGTCCGCACCACGCTCCGGAGCGGACCTTCGGGTATCCCCCAGTATCGACGTAGCTTCACGGCGGTTTCCTCGGCCGCCTCTGGAGACACATCAGATGACAGGGCGAGGTCGTCCGGCAAGTCGAGCGGCGGAAGTACGACTCGGTCGTCTACGAGTCGTACAACCTCGGCTAGCAGTGCAGCGTGGGCCAGCGCGCGCTCACGGTCGCGCTTACTTGTTCGGCGCAGACTCCGGAAAAATGTCTGCTCCGCGTCCAACGAGGGGAGAGTGCGTCCTGTCCCCGCGAAAAACGCCGTGGGCAGTTGCAGACTCAACGCCAGCTGGGCGACCGTGGCGGGGCGCGGTTTGGTCTTGCCGAGCTCGAATTGGCTGACAGCGGCGGCGCTGATACCTACGAGCTCGGCGAGCTGTGTGCGCTGCAAGCCTTGGAGTTGACGGGCAAGTCGAAGCCGCTGCGGATCGAACAGAGCGGCTGCGTGGCGTGCATCGCCACTCACGTCCCGGCGGAACTTGAGGCTCCGCCCTCACCTTCCTCGGGATCGCGCAGCTTAAGATCGTCGAAGTCGTCATCAATATCGCCCTCGCTGGACTCCGGCTCCTCGGCCTGGTCTCGCTGGTACAGCAGCTCTCCATCGCTGAGCGACTCGATCCATAGCCAGTCGGGCGCATCAAGGTCTGAGAGGTATGGTTCGCCGACGGCGACATGGTCGAGACCCCCGAGCGGGTCGCCAAAGTGGACCGCCACTATGTGGCACACGGGTGGGGTGTTGGCCTCGGGCGCGACTTCGGGATTGTCATCGGCGAGGTCGAACCGCAGGGCGAGCTGTTCAGCGTTGACCTCGAGGATGTCGACTTGTCTTTGCGAGGCGTCGAACCGCAGTTCGCGGACTTCATGGGTTCCAGGCGGAGCCTTATAGATATGGAGATGCACGTTGCCTGGCAGGCGGATCTCGTAAATCGGACCACGCCAAAACACCTCGACCGAGCCGGCCAGCGAGATGTTCCGCGCGATGAGGTCGTCAATATTGCGCCTCACGAGAAACCGGAGGTTCTCCCGCACCGTGTGGCTAAAGCTGACGTTGTTGTCGCCGAGATCTTCTGGGGCGAATCGTCGGCAGTTCTCGTCGTAGGACTCGCGAATGCCGGCTAGCAGTGCCCGCCGGACCTCGCCTTCGAAACCTCTAGGAGCTATCTCGTTCCACGCCATACGACAATCCTTGCATGTCGCGCTGACGGAAGCATGGGGCGAGTCTTCGGTCGTCGGCTAAAGCGGACTCCCATCCACCGCTCCTGGGTAGCCTCGCTTGCAAGATGGTGCCCTCAATCGCAAGCTACATCTCGCTTCTGCGGGCAGTCGACCGCGATGGCTCGGAGTCGAGCAACCTAGCCGCCTGGTCGCTTACTTCGACTGATGAGATAGCGGCGCGGTGCGGCATGACGCGCCAGAAGGCCACGCCCCTTCTATGGTCTCTGCTAAGCGAGGGCTACGTGACTCGCTGCCAGCAGCCCGATCAATCGGTGACCTGGCATCTCGGCGACAGCGGGGTTCGGCTGCTCAGGGCTGAGACGGAGATCGCCATCTGGCGGCCACCAGGCATGAGCCGTCCAGTCGGAACGATCGGCGCAACAAGCTAGGCCGGTTCCAGCGACGCTCGGCTCTTGGGCGCCACCTCATAATCGGTAGGTCGGAGGTTCGAGTCGGCCCGGCGAGTGGCTCGCCCAGCAGCCTCGGCGGTAGCGGCCGGGGCGCTGGCTCTAGAACCCGAATCGGCACAAGCTCTTGGCTTCCGACCACAAGTGCCACGACCCGAGTTGCCCTTCTGGCTTCGACGGTCCGCGGATTGCTAGCTGCGTGTAAGCCGGCCGGCTGCCGCAATGCCCCAGCCCCTGTGCGCGTAGCTCCACGATCACCGGGCGGCTGTAGTAGCCACCGTCGGGCTTGAAGATCGAGTTGAGGCCGTACCCGATTGCGGTGCTGCTGCCCCAGCTCGTCCAGTGGATTTCCGTCACGAGCCCGCTGGGGTCGCCGCCGTTATAGACCCTCGCCGGCTGCGCGCTTCCCCAGCCTTCGCCGTCGGGCTTCGCGAATTCCGCCGAGCCGAGCACGACGCTCCCTGAGCCGCCCGCAGCGCTCGATGCCAACACGCCGCCTGTGGTGGAGATCACCGCCAGCAGGACTCCGATCGTTGCACGCGTGATGTTGCGGGTCATTGGGCCTCCTCGGTTGTCGGGTGCGGTTCACGTAGCCTCCCAGAGCCGGTCGATGGGTACCAGCGTCCTGGTGCCGATTCGACTTCGTGAGGATTGTCGGCAGCTGGAACCGAGCTCGAGCGACGTGTCATCGTCGCGAGGTGGGGTTCCGACCAGATCTCCAGCCGGCGGAGTCGACAAGCCCGTTCGCGGCGGCCCGCCAGGCTCGACGTACCCACGACGTACAGCCCACGCTCTTTCGGCCCATTCCGGGGTCGCCCTCGCATGACGTTTCCCCCGCAACTACGCTACCGTCGGTGACGTTAGGGAACGCTGGGGCGCCCTGTCACGGCAGAGGTCGCGGGTTCGAGTCCCGTCGCTCCCGCTTTCGGCACCACCCTGTGCCGGTTGGTGTTGAAGGAACTGTTGTGTGGCTTGGAAGTAGGGCAGGAAGTCGTCGTGTGGTTGTACGGCGACGATCTGTCCGTTCTGCGCCCAGATTTGCTCGAACAGTGAGAGTAGGAGCTTGCGTCGCTCGGGTGGCCGGGTCTCCAGCTCCCAGAAGCGCGGGAAGTCCTCAAGGAGAGCGCGGGCTCGATCGACGGCGGGCTCGCTGGGTGGTCCGAGGCGCTGCACTTCTTCCTCCAGTGCTTGGCGGCGCATGACGTACTGGGGCTTGGTGAGGTCGCCGAGGACGTAGAGGTCTTGCAGGCGCTGGAGCTGGTCGAGTAGTTCGCTTCGCCGCTCCCCCGTCGGCTGAGTGCCGGCGTAGTTGACGGCTTGGACGGTTTGGAGGAGAACGTCGAGCAATCCGCCGTGGGGCTGGAAGTCGCGTATCCAGTCCACGAGTTGTCCCTCAAGCTGCTCGGCCTTGACTATCCTCTCGCCGCAAGAATGCCCGTAGCGGCGGGTGGAGCACATGTAGCGACGCACGGCGGTCTTGGAGCCGCGGGTGCCGTGCATCCTCGCGCCGCAGCGCTCGCAGTAGAGGAGCTTGCGCAGCAGGTATTCCTCGGAGGGAGGGCCCGGCTTCACGACGCGGCTGCGCCACCCACGGACTTCTTGCACGCGGTCGAACAGCTCCTCGGGCACGATTGGCTCGTGTAGGCCTTTGATGGCGCGGGACTTGTCGCGCAGGCCTGAGACGTAGCCGGCATAGGCAGCGTTGCACAGCATCTCGCGCACGGTGTCCTTCCCGAAGGGACGGTTGCGGGCGGTACGCACGCCCTTGGCGTTGAGCCATGCGGCGAGGGTGCGGTCAGACTCGTGGCCGGTGGCGTAGCGCTCGAATAGGGCGAGCACGAGCGGTGCGCGCTCGGTATAGCGAACGGCGAGCTTGCTTGTGGGGTCGCGGATGTAGCCCCAGGGGAGGCTGCCCACGAGGTGGCCTTGGCGTGCCTTCTCCTTCAAGCCGCTGCGGGTCCAGAAGGACAGGGACACGGAGTAGTACTCGTCGAACATCTCGTGGATGGACTCGGCGAGGAATGATGAGGGGTCGGTGTGGTCTTCGCCCATCGGCTGGGTGACGGACACGACACGGATGCCAAGCCGCTCGCGTAGTAGCTGCTTGTAGCGGCGTGCCTCGACTTGGTTGCGGGCGAAGCGGCTGGTGTGGAAGACGAGCACGACGTCGAACTTGCCGGCGGCTGCGTCGGCCATGAGGCGCTGGAACTCGGGGCGTGCCTCGGATTTACGCCAGCCGGAGTGGAAGTCGCAGTACTCGCCGATGAGTTCGAGATTGTTCTCGGGCGCGAAGCGGCGGATGCCTTGGCGCTGTGCGTCGGGGGAGAAGCCTTGGCCTTGCTCCTCGGTTGACTCGCGGACGTAGGCGACGGCTCGGAGTTTGCGGTCAGTCATGTCGGGAGGGGTCGGTGAGGTCGCGTCCTCTGCGCAGCCACCAGTCGGCGAACCAGTTGGCGAAGTCGAGGAGCGCTGGATCGGGAGAGTCGTTGCGGCAGACATTTGCTGAGCCTCCTTGGTCGTCGGGGCGATCGATCAGTGCAGGGCGATGCGCGGGCCTGAACGTCCTGGCAGGACGAGTCGGCTGCTGTGCTGGTTTGGCAGTCCTTCGTGCATGTGCGGTCAATGTGTGGGGCGTCGGTGAGAGACCCTTGGAAAGGGAAGAAGGTGCCTCAACCCCGCTTTTGGTTACAGCAGCGCCTCACTTTCATCAGACTTTTCTTCCTGAGCCATACTTATCGGGGTGTTCTCGTCTTCCCTGATATTCTGATATTGCTGATTTGCAGTGGTTTTCTTTGGTTTCTGGGTCCTCGTTTCATCATGCGAGGGCGGATCGGAGGACGGAAACGAGGGCGGATGCGAGGGCGGAAACGAGGCCGGGGTCCGGACTCGCGTCCTCACTGCCCGCGACTGCGCCGTGCTTTCGCTCGTGCTTTGCGCCGAGCGTTGGCGGCCCAGGGTTCTCCGAGGCGGAAGTGCGCGCGGAGGATCTGCCGCACGCGCTCCCGGTGCAGGCCGTGCCGGACGGCGATCTCTTCGAGCGTCAATCCCTCCACGGCACGCAGCCGGAACATGTCGTACTCGCGCGCCTGCGGCACATGGGTGCGGATTGGCTGGCCCAAAATGTCCAAGCCGAGCGCCTGCACGATCAGCAGAGCCACCTGCAAGGAGATGTCGCCCGTTTCGAGGCCCGCAAGGACGGCAGGCTCTACGCCCGTCAGGCGCGAGACGCCCTCGCGGCTGAGCCGTAGCTCGCCGCGCCGTTCTTCCAGGACGCGGCCAAGCTCGGGCGCGGAGTTGACGGGTGAGCGCTGACGGCGCACTGACAGATCGCTGACTCAGAGCGTGCCGACCTCGATCTCACCGGCCCGCCGCGCGGCTCGGGAGGGGAACACAAACTCGCCGAGGCGATGCACCAGACCCGCACGGGCGAGCCGGCCCACGCCGTCGATCACGTCATTGGGGCTATCCAGCTCGCGCCCGACCTCCTCGACGGTCCACGGCACAAGCTCCTCGCACAGGACGTGCAGGATCAATTTGTCGCGCTGGTCCTCACGCTCAGCGGGCGTCATCTCTTCGACGGCACAGCATGCGGCACTCATTGGGGCTCCTTTCCGCCGCAGGAAAGGGCACAGACGAGCGCGACGCGACACCGCAGGCGAGCTACGGTTCCGGTCGTGGCATCGAAGGCCCAAATCCTTCGGCGTCACAGGCCGAGGCGGGCGTCTTCAGCGCTCGTCTCGGCCGCTTAGTTTGTTGGCTGGCGCAGAGCAGAGCAGAACTCGCAGGGGATCTCAAGGTCTCTACAGCGAACTGCGCGCCCACGCAGCAATGACCAATTGACGTCCATTTGTGTACTGGGATTAACCCTCTGGCGCCGCGCCGCACTCATCGGTAGCGTCACTCCCCCTATTGAAGGGATGCAGGCAAGCCTGCCACGGATGGACACGATCGACTTCATTCCTCTCGTCAAGGCGTACCCGGCTCTCAGCCGCAAATACGGCGAGGTGTCGTGTGTCGCTGGTGTCGAGATGACCACCGATGGCCCTAGCTGGATCAGGCTCTATCCAGTACCCTTCCGGTCGCTAGACGATGACAAGCAGTTCCGTAAGTACCAGACCGTACGGGTACGAGTCACGCCACACCGCGGCGATCTACGCCCCGAGACGCGGCGCCCGGACCTGGAATCGATCGAGTTGCGTGGCGATCCCATCTCGTCTAAGAATGGTTGGGCTTTGCGGCGACGGTTCGTTGAGCCGCTGATGGTCGCTTCGATGTGCGAGATCACACGCCGTCAGCGACGTGACCGAACCTCGCTCGGTGTCTTCCGGCCAGGACGGGTCATTGACCTGGAGATCGAGAAGGCGAGCGTCGACGAGGGCAAACGTCAGATCGCAAAGGCCTGGGTAGCGCAGACGAGTCTCCTGGATGGTCTCGGCTCAGACGAGCGCGCTAGCCAGCTTCGCGAGCTGGAGCAGGCCCCTTGGACATTCAAGTATCGATACGAATGCAACGAGGCCGGATGCCGTACCCACACCCAGTCGATCATCGACTGGGAGATCGCGCAGTTCTATCGTCGTGTGCGGCATTTCGATGACTGGCGGGATCGAATGAGGACACGCTGGCTCGACGAGATCTGTGGCCCTGATCGCGATACAGCGTTCTTCGTCGGCAACATGCACCAACACCCGAGATCGTTTCTGGTCCTTGGTGTCTGGTGGCCGCCGCGACGCCCAGGGCAGCTGGCTCTAGCCGATCTCGGCAACGTCTAGAGCGAGACCCAGCTTGTCACGCAGTGCCTCGACAATCACTGTGCGGTGACACGTAGTGGGATCGTGCTCGACGCACATCAACGCGCAGCGCTTCTCACGCAGAAGGGGAATGAGGCCATCGAGAGCGGGGCGCTGCTCGCCTAGTAGATGATTTTCGTAGTGGCGCCGGCCTTCTTGAACGTCCCCGCTCTTGTAGAGGTCTCGGAAGGGCTTGGGGTTGCCGAGCGCCTTAATGTGCAGGTACTCGACGCCAGCATCTGCCATCGCCTGGGACAAGGCGGTCTTCGCGTATCCGCGGCGACGAGAGATAGGCAACTCCCGGACATCGATAAGCCTCTCAACGCCGGCGGCTCGAACATGGCGCGCGAACGCGAGGTGGTCTTTATGTAGCTCGTATCCAATGGAGCCCACCCACAGGCCCTTCGTCGTCGCTACGGCGCGTGAAGCCGACATATCGACGCGCTCGAGCCGGGCAAGCACTTGATCGAGGCTCAGCGCTTCGCCGAAGACGGCTGTCGTCAACTCAGCTACCGAGCGTGTATCCACCGTTGATGTCGCCACACGGCAATCCTGCCAGATCGCGCGGTCCGCCTCGGGCGCATTCGCGGCCGTTGGTTGCGGGTGGCTCGTGGGCCGGGTGTTCGGAAGTCTCGTCACAAGCCCTCACGCCGGACCTGCGCACACCCTTCGCGACGGATGCCGAACGTGGTCGCCTCTGGGCGATGACCGCATTCGTCGGGCAGGAGATCTCGCCACGGTGACCAGAGCTAAAGCGGTGTTGGTGGCCTGCCCCGGTCATGCTGTGTGTGGGCCGTGGGGTAGATCGAGGCCAGCCAGCAGGATACGCAGCAGTTCCCTACCGTTGCGCACGGCGTCCTGCAGAGTCGGGATCGGTACGCCATTGAGGTCCAGAAGGGCGCTTCGCCACACTCCTCCAACAGCTGCAAGCTCGTCTCGGTAAAGCCAGTACCAGCGGTCAACACGCTTCTGGCTCTCCTCGTCAAGATGGGCCATGCGGATGTCCGGTCTCGTCTCGCGAGTCCTGGAGATTTCGGCATATTGGCCGAGACTCTGCCACAGGGAACCGAGGCCTTGGACCAGGCTCAAGCGATCTGTGCTGTCCGGATCGACCGAAGCAAGCGACTCCTGCTCGCCAGGCTCAAACTCTTCATTCCTCGGTCCTCCCTCGTCTACAACGTGCCGCTCCGTGGGCTCGAACTGAGGTTCCTTCTCCTGAATGGACTGTGCGACCTGACGCTGGTCCAGCACGGCAGATCCCACGTGAACTGAGACATTCTGTGAGACGGACTGCAGTTGCAGACTTACTGACTCCAACTGTCTCTGCATCGACTCTTGTCGCGCAGACTGCTCGTTGACCCGACGCTTGAGGCTCAATATCCCGGGCACACCCAGCTCCGACACATCGGGTGCCAAGAGCACTGCGACAAGGAGGGCAAATGGGAGGAGGTCGAGAAGGCGTGGTCCTTCGCAGATCGGCCTGGTTGCGGCTCCATACAGAGCGTCGTGACAAATCGGTTTGTCGGCGAGTGCGTATAGCCAGAACGCCACGCCCGCAAGGGCCACCAGGGTCGCGAGTAGCCAACGGACGGTTGTGTCCGCGTTCGACGCCCTCAGCCTTCGACACGCGGCAAGCCTACCGTTGGGTCGCGTGCGCGGGCTCCTCATGTGGTGAGGCGGTTCCGTGCAGTCTGCCAATATATTGAGTGATCCCGCCTGCCGGCATTGGCGGATGCCTCTGCCGAGCGCCTTACGAAAGTGCAACGCCGTCTGCGAATGCGGGTCTAGCGAAAGGACTACCTTCAGAGACCGGTCCGAACAGACGATGTCGCAGGGGTCAAGTCCCAGCTCGTCGTATACGCTGCGCGCCGATGGAGGCGAGTACCACGGGGGGCATGAACTCGAAATCCGGGATCATCGTCGTGGTCATAGCGGCGGTCCTGATCTTGGCGGTGGCGGCCGTGGCGATCGTGGGCCTGTCGAAGTCGAGCAGCAACAAGACGACGATCAAGCGGCTCGAAGCCGAGGTCCATGCGCTGCAGGCCAAGACTGGAGCGCAGGGCCACAACGTCGCCACGGAACTACAAACTCTAAAAGGCGAATTCGCCAGTTCGCATTCCGCTCAGGCGCTGTCGGATGCGCGCGTCGCTAGGCTCGTCTCCTGCGTGCCGGAACTCCAGAGTGAGCTCGGCGGGCTCAAGGTTGAAGGGACCGTCTACGAAACCAACGTGAGCCGGGACTCGTTCTACATCTCGAACCCCACGAACGTCTCGCACGAATGTCAGTCGATCCTCTACGGGACCGGCGGCTGACGCCCTTGGGCTGCCGGCCGGCGCCCGTCCAGCGGGTGATCGGTTAGCTGCCTATCGAATGGCGGGAGCGATCGCCTACCACGCGGAATCGTGGCCCTGCTACGGCTTTGCCGAGCGTCGGGTGACCGTCGCGGAGCGTGCCGGGCGAATCTCGATAGGTGGTGCCGAACGCGCGTTTGACCCCCGTCGCTCCCGTACTTTACCCCCGCCGGTTTCCCTGTTGTGGGGTGGCGGTTGTGTTGGAAGAAGGGTAGGAATAGTGGCTTGGGTTGGACTGCGACGACGCGGTCGTGGTCGAGCCAGACGTTCTCGAAGATGAGGCTGAGGAACTGGCGCTTGGCGGTGGGGTGGGCCTCGCGGGTCCAGAAGATCGTGAAGTCTTCAAGCACTTGGCGGGCTTGGTCGAGGTCGGGGATCGGTGCAGGCGTGAGCGCGGATAGCTCGGCGTTGATCGCGTCGCGGCGGGCGACGTACTCGGCGCGGTGCAGGTCCCCGAGTTCGTAGAGGTCGCGCATCCGCCGTAGCCGCTCCTCCAGGGCCGTGCGGCGCTTGGTGGTCTGGCTGTCCTCGCGGGTGGCGGCGGGGTTTGAGAGCCGGCGACGGAGGCTGAAGCAGATCGAGCGGCAACTCGGCATCCCGTTGCGTCAGGCAGAGCTCGAAATCGCTCTGCGCCTCGAGGCCCTATACGGCATCTCCTGCGATCCCCGGGAGTGACGTCAGGAAACACTCACGCGCAGCAAAGTGCTGCTATCTGCGCCGCAATCTCTCCAAATTGATGCACTGCGAGCCGCCCGACGGCGACTCCCGCGTGCTACTGATATCCGGAACGTTAGCTACAAGCTGAACGGTCTGTTGAAGTAACTATATCCCAATGAGTGCCCAATCTTCGACAAGCGAGACGCGCCCCGTGGCCTGGCCACACGCTCGAACGTGGCGTGGCCGGTCGTGTGTGGCTACGTCTCCCACGTTCGACATCGTCCAAAGTCCTGACACGGCCCGCCTCTCGAAACTCCGCGCCGTGCCCCCGGAGATCCCGACTGTCGTTACGTCGGGCCTAGAGCGGGTATCCCTGGCATGTAGGGGCTTGATCGCGTCCGAGGAGTACTGTGGCTGGGGAATGGGTAGACGAACGATGCAACCGTGCCTGAGCCTCCGCGCCAAGGTCCCAGCCACACTTGCGGTGGCAGGCACGATCGCGGGAACCGTCGCGTGCGCGACACTCGCCGCTCCAGCTAGCGCAGCCGCATCCGGTGCGCCGCCCGCGACCCGCAGCTATTCGGGCCGGGTGGCTGCTGGCATCGGCGCCTACTCGAAGGTCAGCGCGCAGATGACGATTTCGCTTGGCCTCGCGAAGACCGGGGAAGCTCAAGCACCCGACCCACAACAGAAGCCGCTCCCGCGATACACGGTGACGATCACCTTCCGCGGATCGAGATGCGCTGCAAAGCCGCCTCGTCGCATCAAGTGCTTGGAGCTCTCCGGTGCCCTCAAGGGCGAAGCCGAGGAAGAACGTCCTTCCCAGCCGGTTAGCGATCAACCAGAACGAATCCGTGTCATCGCCTGCTCGGGGGAGCTAACGCACCTCGGGGCGGTCACTGCGACCGGATCGCTCGAAGGCACCGGGTTTGCACCAACAGGTAGGCGATCACTACTACTCAAGATCGCCACCAAGGATGGAAAGCTCGTGGTGAAAGCCACCGGCCCGCCCGTGCCCGCGTTCACGCCAGCCTAGCTAACGCTAGGCACGGGCCGTGTAACTCACTTCTCGGCAGTTCCAACGCAACTCTAAAACAGGAGGCAACGATGCATGTCCTGGCTCGTTGGCGCAGTATCGGGCAGACGCGGCACAGACGACGTGGAGTGTGTGACGCCGTCTTAATTTTGGTTGCGGTGGCAGCGACGCTCAGCTGCTGCCTTTGTGCAGGCGTACTCCTACCGGCGTCGGCTGACGCGTGCAGCGCGGAACGAGGACCCGACGGTCTCCCCGCCGGTGTCACCCCTCCTGCGTGGGCTCAGGGACGGCCGATCCATTTCATCCGCCCACCGGCGAGCTCATCGTCTAGCTCACTATGCCCGATGATCGCCGGCGAACACGGCGAACGCATGCAGTACAATGGCGGGCCGGTTCAGCACGAACCGAAACTTTATTTGATCTTTTGGGGAGGAAACTGGGAAGGCAATCTCGGACTCGAGTCAGAACTCCGAGGCTTGTTCTACGGCAACCTGGCCGCCGAAAACGACATCCCCGGTGGGACGGCGGCCTGGCAAGGCATTCTCTCCCAGTATTACAGCAACACGGCCGGCCCATACCGGAGCGCGACGATCGCGGCGGAATTACACGTGAACAACGTACACGCGCCGCAAAACATCGAAGACCAATCGGTCCAAGAAGAGGCAGACGCGTTCATACAGGAACTCTACACAAAAGGAACACCCCCCAACCCTAACGCGCAGTTCATCGTCCTCCCCACCCCGGGGTCCACCTACAAAGACGAAACACTGATCAAAGAAGGAAAAATCGACGCCTGCGGCTACCACTCGGTTACCACAGCGGCCTTCGGCTCCAACGAAGAAAAATACAGCTACACACTCATCCCCTACGGCGGCGACGTAAAAGTGATCAACGCAAAAAAGAAGTAGAAAATTGCAACTATGCCCTCGGATTCGGAGGAAGCGAAGAAGAGCAGCTCCACCACTCGACGTCATTTGTCGCCTCCCATGAGTTCGCTGAGAGCGTGACCGACCCGCTCACCTCACGCAAATACAATTCACCTAAAGAAGACCCGTATCGCGAGAAAAACAATGAAAACGTTCAGGAGCTCTTCGGTTGGACCGGAGAACCGGAAGACGGCCAGACCGAGGTCGGCGACGAATGTGTCGAACTCGGACCGTTCCAACTTTCCGGTACGTGCGTGGGTCACAAAGCTGTGGGACGACGAAGGCGGCAACACATGCAAGCTCGAAGACCCACCGTATGAACAGCCGCCCGCCCCATCGGCTACGACCGGCGCGGCCAGCGCAATCGAAGAGAACACCGCAAAGCTCGAAGGCAGCGTGAACCCACACGGCCCGGACGCCGAATACCAGTTCGAATACGGCACAACCACCTCCTACGGCACAGACGCACCCGTACCCGCCGGCAATGCTGGTATCGGGACCGCGACGGTCACCGAGTCAACCACGCTCAGTGGCCTGACGCCGAACACCGTGTACCACTACCGGCTGGTCGCTAAAACGTGGGCTGGCGAATCGAAAGGCGAAGACAAGACCTTCCGCACGAAGGCGTGGAAGATCCAGACCACCCAGAACCCGCATGGAAGCGATGAATTTGACGGGTTCCGTGGCGTGTCGTGCTGGTCGGCAACCGGCTGTGATGCGGTTGGAAACAACACGAACACCGAAAACGAAATCATCGGACTGGTCGAGCGCTGGAACGGCTCGAGCTGGGAAGTCCAATCTACGCCGAAAAGCACGGGCGCCAAAGAGGACAACCTCGAATCCGTCGCGTGCCGCTCAGCCAGCGAATGCGAGGCGACCGGGTACGCGGAAGTCGCCGAAGGAAAGCACGTCACGCTCGCCGAGCGCTGGAATGGCACGGCGTGGTCTGTCCAGAGCACCCCGACTAGCGGCAACGACTCGAACCTGGTGAGCGTGTCTTGCGCGTCGGCCAGCGAATGCGTCGCAAGCGGGTTCGATCTCTCAAGCGCCGGGAAGAAAGCGGCTCTTGTCGAGCTGTGGAACGGCAAAGAATGGAAAACCCTGACGACAGCGACACTGCCCAAAGAAGACGAACAGGCGTGGTTGGAAAGCGTCTCCTGTCCGAGCAGCAAACACTGCATCGCGGTCGGTGCTGTCGTTACCACCCTCAACGGGATCGTGCCGCTTGCCGAGAGCTACAATGGCACGACGTGGACCGTGCAAACTACGCCCACGCCCGAACACTCGATCGAAGCGCAGCTGAGTGGCGTGTCCTGTTCGGGGACGAGCGCATGCACCGCCGTGGGCGGGTATGACAACACAGCCGAAAAAGGAGAGCGGGCGCTGATCGAGCGCTACAACGGCACTTCCTGGCAGCTACAGGAAGCGGCGAGTCCGGTCGGCAAACCAGCACCCAAAGAATCGCATTGGGCGCTGAACGCGGTCTCTTGCCCGACGTCGGGCTCCTGTGTTGCGGTTGGCTCCTACACCGAATCGGCCGCTGGTAAGAAACAGCTGCTCGGCGAGGACTGGAACGGCACGAGCTGGGAACTCGCGCTTCCCGTTGACCGCACGGCAGCGTTCTATGACGAAGCGCGGGGCGTGTCCTGCTCAGCAGCGCTCACATGCACCCTCGCCGGCCCGTCCGTGAAAGAAAACAACCACAACCTGGCCGAAACGCTTGCCGAGAGGATGGAACTGTAGAACGCCACTCGGCTTAGGAGGACCGCGACCGTGCGCTGCCGGGTGTTGCCAACGCAACGCCCGCAGCGCATAGTCGTCACCGAAAAGGGCGATCAACGAAGTCGGATATGAACAGCGACAGCAGCCCGGTCGCGAGGATGAAGGACGGGAGAATGGTGAGCTCAGCCGCAGTCTCGGCCCAGTCGATCGCCGCGCCCAAGTCGCTCAAAAGATGACCACGTGAGCACCATCACGATCCCGGCGAACGCGATCGGGCGTGTGCGGGAGGGCGCCGTCCGGGCGCTACACGACTGCGCCGAAGGCATCGACCATGCGGGGGCCGACCGAGACGCCCAGCATCGTGTGCGACACGACCTGGAGGGTGTCTGGAGGCTGTTCGACGCGATCGGCTGGGACACTCAGCCGCCCGTGGCGGGCGTGCAGGTCGATCCGGCGCGGAATGGCGAGGCCCTGCTGACCGTCCTGAGCAAGATGCTACCCGTGCTGGAGGGGTGGCTCGCGGACTTCCCCGGGAACGATCCGCGCTGGCCACACCGACGCGCCGAGATCGACACGCTGCGTGACCTACGTGATCGCTTGGCCGTCGTGCGGGACACCCCCGAGCCGCAGGACACCCTCGCGGTGTCAGGTCCGGTGATCCCCGTTATCCGCGAGGGCGCGTTCACGCTGCTCGGGCTGGCCGCGAGAGAGCTGTCCACCCAGGCGCAGACGCCGCCCGACACGCGGGACCTAGCCATAGCCACAGGCGCGAGGGCGAGCATCGCGCACATGACTGCGCTGCTCGATGAAGTTGGCTGGACCGGCGAGCCGGACCGTGACGATGTGCTGCATGTCGCGGTCAGACGCCACGGGCCGACGATCATCGCCGCGCTGAACAACGCGATCCCGCTCCTGGTGATCGGACTTCGAGAACTTGGTGAGGCGCAGGAGGATGAGCGTCCGCAGCGTGAGCTGGTGCTCGCGCAGACCCGTGCGTTCGCGCGAATGGTGGGAGCTGAGGTCGCGGCCGGGGAGGGTGGTCAGTGATGCGCTGGATGGTCACGGGACGGACCCGCAGCTTGGGGCCGGCAACCACCCGCGACGACGTATCTGTTGCGCGCCTCCATAGTCGCCGAGGCGCTAGAGCCGCCCCAAGCTGCAATCCTGGCTGCAAATACAAAGGTTCTTCGATACGGGCGCGGAGCCATCGACAGCGTCGCGGGTAGGTGTCTCAATCCCGCCCCCCGCTACCGGCGGAGCAGTTGGGCCAGCAGCGGCCGACTCGCTGCCCGACTGGGCCAAAATCGAGCAGTGCGCCACTGCCAAGATTCCGCAAAACACCTGCTAAGTACGGCATTCGATGTGCGGTGTCAGGACAGGGTTCGACCCCCGTCGCTCCCGTACTTTACACCCCGCGTTTTGCAGGGATTTCGTTTGATACTGCTCGCTAGACTCCAGGGCAGTGTTTGACGATGGCGTAATCGAGGAGGCTGGTCGCCGCATACTTGCGGCTGCCCCCCCCAGAAGCCGAGTGATTCTGTTTGGGTCTCACGCCCGCGGCGAAGCCGGGAAGCACAGCGACCTCGACTTCCTGGTGATCGAGCCATCCATTGAAAGCTGGGGACGCGAGTCAGTGCGGTTGCGCAGAACGTTGAGAGGCCTAAACGTGTTCGCTGACGTCATCGTTGTCAGCGAGGAGAGCGTCCGCGAGTGGCGCGACGTTTACGGCCATGTGATCCACTCAGCGATGTCCGAGGGACGCGAGCTGGCGGCCTGATGGCCACCCGAATCGACCTCGCCAAGCGATTGCTGCAGCGCGCCGGTGACGACGAGGCGGCGGCCAAAGCGATGCTGCCGATCGAGTCCGTCACAGACGTGATCGTCGGAATGCTTGCTCAGCAGGCAGTCGAGAAGTCATTGAAGGCGGTGCTTTCCTTCAGCGCCGTGGACTTTCCGTTTGTTCACGACATCGACGAACTGACCGTTCTCTGTACGAACGCCGGGCATCCGCTGTCCGACAGCTTGCGTGGCGTCGACCAACTCACCCCCTACGCTGGCACCCTGCGATACGATGCCGACGATCCGGAGCTTGTCGATCGCGAGACGGCGCTGCGCTGGGCCACCTCCGCCGTCGCCTGGGCCCGCGGAATCCTCGAAGCTGCCGAGGAGCCGGTGGCACCCGAGGACGAGGCCGTGGACTGAGCCCATGGCGCCTCATCGCCAGATTTCGATACCCGCCATCCGTAGGGGGTGGAAAGTCCGGGACTGACCCCCGTCGCTCCCGTACTTTACCCCGTCGTTTTCCCTGTCGTGGGGCGGCGGTCGCGTTGGAAGGAATGAGGGCCAGTACCAACGGCTGCTACCGGGAGGCTGAGCATGGCGACCAAAGCACACGGCAAGACAGCGAGCGGGGTGCCGATCACAGACGAGCTGACAGACAAGCTCGCTGCGAAGGCAGAGGCCGGCTATGACGTCGAGGAGACGCTACGCCGACGCGGTGGGCGGCCCGCCATGGGCTCGGCGGCTGCCAGCGTCGAGTCTGTGCGCCTGGAGCCCGAGCTGCGCGAAGCATTGGCCCAGCGTGCTGAGCGCGATCACGAGACGACGTCTTCAGTGATCCGCAAGGCTTTGCGCAAATACCTCGAGGTCGCCTAACCCAATCCCAAGCCGAACCTCATCTCCGGGGTGAGAACGAGGGTTCGGCCCCATCCCTCGCGCGGGGCGCCGTTGGGGGAAGATGCAGTGGATGAGCACCGGCGGTGAGATCGGCAACGCGTTCGGCTCAGAGCGGCCGTTCTCGGTCGGCGTGGAGGAGGAGCTGTTCCTGGTCGACCCGGTGACCGGCAGGCAGGCGAACGCGTCGGCTGCCGTGCTCGAGCGGCTCGGCGAGGTCCAGGGACGGGTGGAGCCGGAGCTGCACGCGTGCCACGTCGAGCTGATCACGGATATCTGTGCTAGCGCGGGTGAGGCGGTGGGAACGCTCGGCGGCCTGCGCCGCGCGGTCGTGGCCACGGGCGCGGGCCTGCTCGGCTCGGGCACGCATCCTTCGGCGCTGGAGAACGAGGCTGCGATCACGGACAAGGCGCGTTACGAGCGCATCCACGACCTGCTCGGCGACGCCGTCGCCACGCCGGTCGGAGGTCTGCACATCCACATCGGCATGCCCGACCCGGAGACCGCGATCCGCGCTTTCAACGGCCTGCGCCGCCATCTTCCGCTGCTGCAGGCGCTGGCCGCCAATTCGCCCTACCGCCACGGCCATGACACCGGCCTGGCCTCCGCCCGTGAGGTCACCGTTCGCGGCTGGCCGCGCTCGGGCGTGCCGCGGGCGATGCGCGACTTCGCCGACTTCCAGGCAACCGCCCAGCGCCTGGCGCGCGCGGCGGACGTCCCCGACTACACGTGGTTCTGGTGGAAGCTTCGCCCGCACCCGCGCCTGGGCACCGTCGAGGTCCGCGCGCTGGACGTCCAGGCGACGATCGAGGACAACGCCGGCCTTGTTGCCCTGACCCATTGCCTGGCTCGCTACGAGGCTGAGTCGGAGGCCGAGCCGGACACCCCGGCGGAGGTGCTCGAAGAGGGCATCTTCAGGGCCGCCCGCTTCGGCGTGGACGCCCGGCTACCCGACGCCGAGGGCCACTTGCGTCCCGTCGCTCAGCTGCTCGCGGACGCGCTCGTCCTCGCGCGAGCGCACGCCGACGAGCTGGGCTGCAGGGATGAGCTGAACTGTCTCCCCGCGCTGCTCCGACGCGGCGGTGGAGCCGGGCGCCAGCGCGCTGCCTACGCGATCGCCGGCATGGACGGCCTGCTGCGCGAGATGACCAGGATCACGGGCGGGAGTGCCACTTCGAGCCATTGAGCGGCCTCGGGCATGCATGGCCCCAACGCCAAACCGACCGGTTGCCGGAGTCCCCGTCGTCTTCAGGTCGAGCCGTTGGGTCCCGGCTCGCCCAGCGCGACGATCATGAGTCGCACCCAGGTGTCGACGAGTGTCTCGTCGTCGACTTGTGCTGGGATGCCGAGGACGTCGCGCAGCAACCGGGACGAGAGCAGCGAACCGAGTCCGACGGCCGCTATCGCCCGCGCGTCTGCATTGGGGATCGAGGGCTCTGAGCGCTCGGTGATCCATGTTGCAAAGCCCTCGAACGTGGAGTGCACGAGCTGGTCGACTGCGGTGGTGAGCATTTGTGGTCGGTTGCGCGCTTCGGAGGCGAGAATGCGCAGGAGCTCTGACTCGCTGTCGAGCTCGGTGAGGATGTAGCGCGCGATCAGGATCAGTTCGGCTTTGACGTCTCCAAGTGGAGTGAGCACGCCGCGGATCTCGCGCAGCGCGTCCAGGCGCGCGAGCTGGCGTTCGATGCCCGCGGCAAGCACTGCTTCCTTGCTGTTGAAATGGTGATAGAGCCCGCCGGCTCCAGGCGTGAGTCCCGCGGCCGACTCGATCTTGGCGACGCTCGTCGCTGCATAGCCATGCTGGCTGAACAGGTGCATCGCCTGGTCGATGATGCGCTCGCGCGTCGTACTTGACATGGCTGGCGCCTAAGTATACACTTAGTTGAAATCAGTGGGGCTTGAGAAAGGGAGATGGGTTGTGTCCGATGTCCAGCTTCCCTCAGATGCGCTCGACCCGACGCTGCCCGGCAACGGTATTGGCCGGAGGCGCTTGCGGCGCACCGCTCCGCTGGTGGGCCTGACCGCTCGCACTGCGGGCGAGGCGGTCGCGGCCAGGATGCGCGGCAAGGTCACCGGCGCGGACAGCAGCGAATTTCACATCCGCACAGCAGAGCGCTACGTCGAGCTGCTCGGCCGCTCCAAGGGTGCGCTCATGAAGGCCGGGCAGATGCTCTCGTTCACGCCGGCCTGTCCTGCGGCGCCAGCCGAGTTTCAGTCGATCTATCAGACGGCGTTGGCGCGGCTGTGCGATGAAGCGCCGCCGATGGCGCCGCAACTCGCGCGCGTTGTGCTCGAGCGCGAGCTCGGTCGCCCTGCCGAGAGTGTGTTTGCCGAGTTCGACTGGGAGCCGCTCGCGGCGGCGTCGATCGGTCAGGTCCATGCGGCCCGGTTGCACGACGGTCGCGAGGTCGCCGTCAAGATCCAATATCCGGGGGCGGCGGAAGCGATCGGCGCCGACCTGAAGAACGTCGAGCTGCTCGCCGCGTTTGTGAGCTTGTTCGTCGGCGGCCTGTCCCCGCGGAAATGGAGCATCGACCTGCGCGGCGCCGCGCGCGAGATGAGCGCTCGCATCGCCGAGGAGCTCGACTATCGGTTGGAGGCGGCCAATCAGGCCGAGTTCGCCGAGCACTATCGCGGGCACCCGTTCATCCACGTTCCCGAGATCGTCGGCGAGCTTTGCACCGGTCGCGTGCTCACCCAAGAGCTCGCGCGGGGTCTTGCCTGGAGCGACGCTCTGAAGGCCGGACAGGAATTGCGCGATCAATGGGCGGAGGCGATTCATCGCTTCGTGTACGGATCCTATAAACGCATTTATATGTTCAATGCCGACCCGCATCCCGGAAACTACGTGTTCCACGAGGACGGCAGCGTGAGCTTCCTGGACTTCGGCTGCGTCAAGCGCTTCCAACGCGAACAGGTCGAGATGATGGACGCGATTGTGCGGGCAAGTCTTCGCCATGATGTGCTCGGCACGTGGCGGGCTAGCGTGGAGGCTGGCTTTTGGCGATCATCTGACCCCGTCACCCCTGAGGAAGCGTTCGCCTATTTTCATGAGGACTGGGCGATGATGTGGGCGCAGGAGCGCTTCGTGGTGACCCCGGCGTATGCGGTGAGATGGATCGAGCGTAGGTGTTCGCTCAATGGTCCCTCGGCACACGCCCTTCGGCACAGCACCGTCTCGCCCGAATACACAGTTATGAGCCGAATCGAGATAGGGGTGGTGTCCGTGATCGGCCAGCTTCGTGCCGCCAATCAGTGGGGCGCCATTTCGGCGGAGCATCTCGACAACGCAGAGCCGCTCACCGAGATGGGCAAGCGCGAGCGTGCGTTCTTCGAGGAATGCCAGGTGGCGGGCCATGCCTGACCGGCATATGAGCATGCTCGGGTGCCTGCTGACCGCGGTCGCCTTCGGCTGCTCGAGCGCCGTCGCCCTCGCATCGCCCACACAGACGGTCACGCTCGGCGCCGGCTTCACCCCAAACGAGCTTGGCGCGCCGACGAACCTCTCGACCACCATGACCTTCGCATCGAGCGCAGGCCTGCCCGACCCGGTGAGCGATGTGGTCGCCTACGGGCCCGCAGGCCTCTCGGTGCAGGTGCATGGCGTCGCCACGTGTGAGCGCGCAAAGCTGGAAGCGGACGGGCCGAGCGGCTGTCCGGCCGAATCGCGCGTGGGCTTCGGCGGCGGGGTGGGCGTCTTCGAGCTTGCGGGTCTGCCCGTCAAAGAGCCCTACACGCTCGACTTCTTCCTCGCCCCTGCAGAACATGGGCATCTGGCGATCCTGATCTACGTCGACGCGGTCAATCCGGTCGCCGTGCAGTTCGTGTTGACCGCCAGGGAAGTCCACGGGCCCAGGCCATACGGCTTTGGCCTCGCGGTCGAAGTGCCTCCGGTCTCCACCGTTCCCGGTGCGGGAAACGCGTCGGTGGAAAGCAGCTTCGCTTCGCTCGGCGGAGCCAATATCGCCTATTACCAGACGATCCACGGCAAGCGCACGCTCGTGCACATTAAGGGCCTCGTCGCGCCCGCGACGTGTCCCGCAGGCGGCTTCCCGTTCGAGGTGATTGTCACTTTCGCAGACGGCAGCACGAGCACCGCCAGCTATTCGTCGCCCTGCCCGAGTGGGCGCCCATGAGGTCGTCCGCCGTGCTACGTCGCCACCACCGCGCGATACGCGCCGCAACGGCGGCAGGGTGCGCGTGCGCGCTGCCAGCCGCGCTGAGCGTCAGCACGGTGCTCGTGGCCACAGCCACGGCGCATGCGCAGACCGTTGCCACGATCACGCCGCTGCTGTCCCCCGACCGTCTCGGGGCCACAGGTGCGCTCAGCTTCACGATCCACTACGCCGACTCCGCCGCCAACATCCCCCCTCCTATGCGCCGCTCGATCCTGCGCTTTCCCGCCGGGCTGACGCTCGAAGTGCCGCGCCTGAGCAGCTGCAGCGTGTCGCGCCTGCGAGCGCGCGGGGCCGACGGGTGCCCCGCCGACTCGATGCTCGGTCGCGGGCACGCGCTCATAGAGGCGCAGGTGGGATCGCAGACGATCGCCGAGAACGTCTCGCTGTGGGTCTTCCTCGGCCCGCTGCACAATCTCGCGCCGACGGTAGAGATCCTTGGCCAGGGCTACACCCCATATGACGAGCGAGTCGTGCTGAGCGGAACGATGCTCCCGGCCGGCGGTCCATATGGCGAAGCGCTGTCACTGTCGATTCCGCCGATCTCGACGCTGCCCCTCGAGCCGGACGCCTCGATCGTCACGTTCTCGCTCACGATCGGGGCGCCTGTGCAACACAGGGCTCACGACGCGAACACGGTCCGGCTTCCCGCCATCTGCCCGCAGGGCGGCTTCCCGTTCGCCGCCGAATTCACCTACGCCGACGGTTCTAGCGGCAGCTCCGTCACCACGGTGCCGTGCCCATGATTGGCAAATCCGCAAGGCTCGGCGGCGCTCTCGCGGCTGTGGCGCTCTGTTTCGGGGTGTCGACCACAGCATCGTCCTTCAGCGCCCACAGCGCCGTCGACTCGCGCGCGGGGGGCCCTCCAGCGCGTGGTGTAGGCCCTCTGGCGCGTGAGGCGCGCACGATCGAGCTGGACGAGACCGGGCACCTGCAGCTCACCAGCAAACATAACTTCACGCTCAACGAGAAGGGCTCCGCGTCGGGCACGGCCGTGGGCACGATCTATGTGCATCTGACCGCCGTGTCGAGCAGCCGTGTGACGGCCGAAGTCAACATCTATCCCCACGGGGGCTCGATCACCGGCAATGGATCGGGGAGCTATCGCCGATCGGGCGCGATCGCCGAATTCTCCGGCTCGATGTCGATCGGCCGGGGAACAGGGAGCTATGCCCGCATCCACGGGTCGGGCCTGAGCTTCAGCGGCACGATCGCCGAATCAGATCGTGACGCGATCACCGTGCATGTGAGCGGTCGTGTGTCGGACTGACGTCGTCGATCGCGCATGCTCGTTCGGGCCGGCGTTGCGTGTGTGGCCGGGAGATCGGGGGACGAATGCTGGAGCTGTGTGACTTGGTCAAGCACTATCGCGCCGTCGGCGGGGAGCCCGTGCTGGCGGTAGACGGCGTGTCACTGACCGTCGCTCCGGGAGAGACAGTCGCGTTGTACGGGCCGAGCGGGTCGGGCAAGACGACCCTGCTGCTGATGGTCGCCATGCTGCTCGCTCCCACGTCGGGCAGGGTCGTGATTGCAGGTCGCGATGTGGCGACGCTGTCAGAGCGCGAAGCGTCTCACTTCAGGCTTTCCGAGCTCGGGTTCATCCGCCAGAGCTTTGACCTGCTGCCTGGTGTCAGCGCGCTCGACAACGCCACGCTGAAGCTGCTCAAGACCAGGCGCTGGGGCGAGGCGCGACGCGAGGTCGCGCCGCTACTGGAGCAGCTCGGCCTGGGGGAGCGGATGCGTCATCGCTCGGAGACGCTGTCGATGGGCGAGCGCCAGCGCGTGATGATCGCCCGGGCGCTCTCCACCCAACCGCGCCTGTTGCTTGCGGACGAGCCGACGGGGAGCCTCGACAGCCACCGCGGGCGCGAAGTGCTCGAGCTCCTGCGCGAGCTGAGCCGCGAGCGCGATGTCGCGACGATGATCGTCAGCCACGACCCGATGACGGCCGCCTACGCCGATCGTGCGCTCGCGCTGCGCGACGGCAGGCTCTCTGAGTACGTGGGCGATCCTGCCTACTCCCAGCCGACCGGCTCCGAGCGGGCGGGCTCCCTGTCTGCGTCACTGCGCGGCTAGCCATGAAACCGCTGAACGCGCTGCATCTCTATCGCGTGCGTCTGCGCGCGCGCTGGATGCAGGAGAGCCTGGCGGCCGTGGGCATCGCGGCGGGGGTCGCGTTGCTGTTCGCCTCGCAGGTGTCGAGCTCAAGCCTGCAGAGCTCCGTGTCACAGCTCTCGCACGGGATCGCAGGCCGCGCCACGCTGCAGCTCCTCGCGCGCAGCCCGCAGGGAATGCCCGAAAGCCTGCTCGCGCGCGTGCGAGCCATCGGCGGGGTGCGTATCGCGGCGCCCGTGCTGGAAGCGGGCGCCAACGCGGTCGGTCCCACGGGACGCAGCGCGTCGGTGCAGCTGATCGGCGCCGACGCGAGCCTTTCTCGGCTGGGCGGGGCGCTCGTGGGTCATACCGATCTGCGCCCGTTCGCGGGCGTCGGCGCGGTGGTGTTGCCTGCGCCCGTCGCACGCGCGATCGGCGTGAGCGCCTTCGGCCAGGAAGTCCACTTCCAGCTCGCCGGACGCGCGACCGAGCTGCCGCTGTATTCGCAGCTTCGCGAAAGCCAGGTCGGGCCGCTGGCCGCGAGCGCGCTGGCGATCGTGCCGCTCGCATCCGCACAGGAAATGACGGGGCTGACCGCTCGCCTGAGCCGCATCCTCGTGCAGCCCGCCGCAGGCGCGCAAGCACGGGTGCGCGCGGCCCTGCAGCGGCTCGCCGCGGGAGGCCTGAACGTCGAGTCGATCGACTACGAAGAAAAGCTGTTCGCGAAGGCCGCAGCGGCGAGCAGCCAGTCAAGCGCGCTGTTCGCGGCGGTCAGCGCGCTCGTCGGCTTCCTGTTCGCGTTCAACGCGATGCTGCTGACCGTCCCCCAGCGCCGGCGTCTGGTACTCGACCTGCGCCGCAACGGCTACACCACTCAGACCGTGATCGGAGTGCTGACGCTCGACGCCGTGATACTCGGGCTGATCGGGAGCGTCCTGGGCTTGGCGCTGGGCGAGGAGCTGTCAATTCACCTACTGCACTCCAACCCGGCGTTCCTGTCGCTGGCGTTTGCGGTCGGCTCGCAGCGCGTCGTCAGCTGGCAGAGCGTGGCGATCGCAACCGGCGGGGGCATGCTGGCGGCGATCGTGGCAGTGCTCGCCCCGCTGCGCGTCATCCTCGCGCGCGAACCGCCAGCAGTGATCGTCGGTCGCACGCGCGCGCAGGCGACCAGCACCTTTCGGTGGCTAGCGCTTGCAAGCGCGGCATGTGCCGGCGCGGCAACGCTGCTGCTGCTCGCCGCACCGGACGCGGCGATCCCCGGCATGGTGCTGCTCATCGCTTCCCTGCTGCTGGTGCTGCCGCTCGCCTTCAGCGTCACGCTCACGCTGGTCGGGCGTCTGGCGCGTACGACCGTTGGCGTCGTCCCGCACGTGGCGGTGATGGAGCTAAGGGCGGCCGGTGCGCGAGCGGTCGCGATCACGGCGACCGGTGCGATCGCGATCTTCGGCAGCGTCGCGATCCAGGGGGCACACGACGATCTGCTCAAAGGACTCATAGACGCGGCGCACGACACGAGCGCGTCCACCGACGTGTGGGTCTCCCCTACCGGCTCGTATGACCTGATGACGACCGCACCGTTCAAGCCGGTCGATCAGAGCACGCTGCAACGCCTCCCCGGCGTGGCCGCAGTGCGCCTGTACCGGGGCGGGCTGCTGGACTACGGCCAGCGACGCACGCTGGTGATCGCACCGCCATCCCAGTCCACGCCGCTGCTGCTCCAGACCCAGATCGTCCAAGGCGACCCCAGCCAGGCGACAGAACGCGTTCGTGGCGGCGGTTGGCTGGTCGTCTCACAGGCGATCGCCGCCGAACACCACCTGCACATCGGTCAGGCGCTCACGCTGCCGACCCCCGACCCGACGAGCTTGCGGATCGCCGCACTGTCGACCAACGTCGGTTGGGCGCCCGGCGCGTTCGTCATAAACGCCTCCGACTTCGCGCGCGCGTGGGGCAGCCGCGACGCCAGCGCCTACAACGTCCAGCTTGCCCCCGGGGTCTCGCCGGCTCGGGCCGTGGGCGAGATCTCGCGCGCCCTGGGACCGAGCTCGGGGCTCGCCGTGCAGAGCGCGCAGACGCGCGCCACAGCGCAGAGTGCGCTCAGCCGCCAGGCGCTCTCACGCCTCACCCAGATCGCGTCGCTGATCCCGATCGTGGCCGTGCTCGCGATGGCCGCGGCAATGGGCGCGATGATCTGGCAGCGCCGGCCGCGCCTGGCCAAGCTCAAGCTCGACGGGCTACCCCGAGCCGAGCTGTGGGGCACCATCCTGCTCGAGAGCGCTTTGCTGGTAGGCGTCGGCTGCCTGACCGGCGCGGTGTTCGGCCTCTACGGTCAGCAACTCGCCGACCGCGCGCTCGCGCAGACGATCAACTTCCCGATCGTGCACTCCGTCACGCTGGTCGACGCGACCTCGAGCCTCGTCCTCATGATCGCCACCGCGCTCGCGATCCTCGCGCTCCCCGGCTATCTCGCCGCCTCGGTGCCCGCGGCGCTTGCGCTGGCGGACTGATGCAGGCGCTGGCGCACGCTACGTCAGCCCGCCGCAACGCGCAGCAGCACCGTGCCGTCGCCGGGCACCTCGGCGGCGATTGAGCCGTGTGTCGTGCTGGTCGTGTGCGTCCACACGTTGCGCTCGCTGTAGCTCGCCGCGCGCGCCAGGCCCACCGCGCTCGCGCTCGTCACGATCCTCGTCGAGGTCGAGCCGCGGTTGAGCAGCGCCACTGCGCGCGCGCCGCCGATCAGCGGCTTGACCCACACCTGCCCGTTGCCCGACGTGGACACGAGCGTGCCCTGCACCCCGGCGGGATCCTGGTCGATCGCGATCACTTCGCCGTTGAGCACCGCCGCCAGGCTCGCCGGGCCGATCTTGTTCAGGTCGTCGCTGACCATCAGCGGCGCCGCGAGCATCGCCCACATGCTCAACTGGCTGTCGAACTCGGTCTGCGACATCCCCTGGTCGGGCGCTAGGTAGTCCGGGTCGTTCCAGTGGCCGGGCCCGGCCGCCTGGGGCGCGGCGGCGTCCGCGTCCATGTTGCGCAGCACGTCCGTGAAGGACACTTTGCCTGGGAAGCCCACGTCGGTGTCCGTGCGCCAGCTGTTGCCCACGCTCGGCCCGAACATGTAGGAGGCGAACGCCGATTCGCCGAGGATCGGCCGGCCTTCGCCGTACTGTTCGGGTTGCAGGAAGTTGCAGATCGACAGCAGCATCGGCCGGTGCCTGGAGTTGGCTGCGATCGCCGCGTGAAACTGCGCGTACGCGCTCGCCGGGTTCAGTCCGTATTCGGCGCCGCCGCAGAAGTCGACCTTGACCGCATCAAAGCCCCAGGACGCCAACGTATTGACGTCCTGTTGGTAGTGGCCGTAGCTGCCCTGCCCCGCGCCGCCACAGCCGTTTGGCCCCGCGTCGGTGTAGATGCCCACGAGGAAGCCCGCCGCGTGCAGGGTGCGCGTCAGCCACGCCATCCCGTGCGGCCACTGCGTCGGGTTGACCGTGATTTCGCCTGCTGCGTTGCGCATGCCGTGCCACCAGCCGACGTCCAGCCACACGTAGCGATAGCCGTGCTGCTCCAGGCCGCGGGAGATCATCTCGCTGGCCTCCTGCAGGATCGTCGCCTCGCTGTAGTTGCCGCCGAGCGCGAAATAGGTGTCCCAGCCCATGTACGGGGTCGCCGCCAGGGTGCCGGCCGAGGCCGTGGCCGGCCGGCAGACGGCGAGCAGCGTGAGCGTGAGCGTCAGCGCCGCCGCGAGCAGCCACGCCGGCGCCGGCGAGCGTCTAGCGGCGATGGGCGACATGGCTGGCGCGGCGCGAGGAATGATCGGCGCGGTGCGCGGCATGGATGGCCGCGCTGTGAGATGTCGCGCTGAGCGTAAGCAGTTGGCGCGCGAGCTGTGCTTCGAGTACGCCGATCACCGTCCCGCTCACGTACAGATAGGCCGAGAAGCGCCTGCGCGCGGCCAGCAGCCGCCTCGCCGTAGCCCTCAGCAGGGCCGACACGGTTGCGTGCGCACCCGCCTGGATGTGCACGCGGACGCTCGCCAGTGTGATCGTCACGTGGCGCAGCGCTGCCGAGGCGCCGTGCACCCGACGCACCGCCCGCGCGGCCACCGCCACGACGCGCTTGCCACTGAGCGTCTCAGAGGCCTGCAGGCGCACGGAGACCTCGCAGCCGCCGCTGGCGCGCGGCGAGCAGGTGATCGGCACGCTAACCCTTCCCCTGCTGAACGTGGCCCTGCCCACGGTCGTCTCTCCCACCGACGCCGGCACGCCTCCCAGCGGGATCGTCACGAACGCGCTCCTCGCCGTCGCGCTGCCCCCGCCGTCGGAAGCCGTGACCTGGCACTGGAGGTGGTGTCCGCTGTCCTGGCCCGTGACCGTGTAGAGCGATCCGGTGCTCCCGGGGATCGCGATCTGATCTCGCAGCCACGCATAGCTCAGGCGCACAGACGCGCCCGACGGCGTGCCTGCGTGGCAGGTCAGGCGCTGGCCCACCGCGGGCGTGCCCGTGATCGACGGGGCCGGTGTGACGATCGTGATCGACGACGATGCGGTCGTCGTGACCACCGCTTCCGCGCCGAATTCAGTCCTCACGGGGCTGGCGGCGACGACCCGGTAGCGGTAGGCGGTGTTGGGCGCCAGTCCCGTCAGCTGCGCCGCCACGCGCTGGGCGCCGCCGTTGGCAACGGGCGTCGCTGAGCAGGGGACGGCCGCTGTGTAAGGCCCGCCTGGGGCGCCGGTCCCGTATTCGAACATGCACGCGCCGAGCACCGCGTCGTTGGGGTTGACTTCGCCCGCGAGCACAGCAGACGAGGAGGTCACTTCCGTCGCCGCCAGGGTCGTCGTCGCCGGCGCCGGCACGCGCCCCGACACGAAATCCCCGGCCGCGTCGACCGCCATGCACAGGCCACCCGGCAGGCACGAGACGCCCGCGAGGGCGGCCGAGTCGATGCGCGACGGGCCGCTCCATTCAGGCAGCGGGGCGGTCGGATGGTCGCTTGCCTCTGCGTTGCCGTGTTCGTCCACCGTCACGCACAGGCCCGATGTCGCGCACGAGACGGCCACGACACGTTCGCCCGCGTCGATGGGCGTCACGCTCCAGGTTGCGTTGGAGGCGGCGGGGTCGGCGCTGGAGAGCGCGTGGCCGCTGCTGTCCACCGCCACGCACAGCGATTCCGAAGCACACGACACGGCCAGGAATTCCCCCAGATCGACCGTGCGCGCGTGCCAGGCCGATTCGCCGCCCGCGGGGTTCGTGCTCGTGAGCGCGTTGCCTGCCGCGTCGACCGCCACGCACTGCGACGCCGACGAGCACGACACCCCCTTCAGGGCGTTCGCGTCGACTTTCGCGCGTGACCACCCGCCCGAGCCGGGGCTCTGGTTCGTCAGCACGTTTCCCGCCGCGTCGACCGCCACGCACAGCGACGCGCTCGGGCAGGAGACGCCCGTCAGCGCGTTGCCTTCGTCGATCGTCGACCCAAGCCACGATGACGATGAGCCCGGGCTGGTGTTCACATACGCCGCGCCGTGGCCGTCGACCGCGACACATGGGCCGGCGGGAGCGCACGACACCGCGTTCAGCGGCCGTTCGCTGGGGGTTATCTGGTCTGCGCTCCAGGACGGCGGTGTGGCCGTTGGATCAAGCGTGCGCAGTGCGTCGCCCTTGCCGTCGACGGCCACGCACAGCGATTCCGAGGGACACGACACGGCGCTGGGGGCCTTGCCGGAGTCAAACGCCACGGGCGGCGACGACCAGGTCAGCGACGGGCTTGCCTGGGCGGGTGTCGACATCCAACCGGCGATGAGCGCGACACCAAAGGCGGGCGCGAACGCCACGGCCAACCGCAGCGTTCTCATCAGTCCTCCGATCGTTGCCAGTGCGAAATCCCCGATGGGATCGCAAACCCCCAGAACCGTCAGGTGTTGCGGTCAAACAGGTTCTCAGCCGGTCAAACAGCCGTCCTTGGCTCGCCTGCCAGGCGCTCCCGTACCGGGCGAACCTGTAGCCCGGCCGGCCTGGTCTCGGCCGCCCCCGCGCTCGCCGCGCCCACGTCGCCTCCGCCGGTGACCGTCCTCACCTCGTCGCCGTTCATCGGCCAGGGTGACTTCTTCATCACGCCCACCGGGGACACGGGCACGTACGCCAATGGGCCCGAGATCCTCAGCCCCAATGGCAGCGTCGTCTGGTTTCACGCGATCCCGGCGGGTCAGACCGCGTCTGACTTTCGCGAGCAGACCTACCTCGGCCGGCCCGTGCTGACGTGGTGGCAGGGCACCGGACTCGGCGGCCTGTCCAGCGGCAGCGACTACATCTACAGCACCAACTTCCAGCCGATCGCCACGGTCAACGCCGGCAACGGTCTCAGCGCAGACGGGCACGAGTTCCTGATCACGCCGCAGAACACCGCGCTGATCATCTCCTACACGACCGCCACCGCAAATCTGTCTTCGATCGGCGGAGCCACCGACCAGACCGTCATCAACGGCGTGGTCCAGGAGATCAACATCGCCACCGGCCAGGTGCTCTTCCAATGGAACAGCGCCGACCACGTGCCCTTCAGCCAGAGCGAGCAGCCGCTGCCCGCCTCTGGCAGCTCGGCGGCAAGGACGCGAGCTTCAAGCTCCAGGCCGCGCCCGGTCAGGTGCTCGACAGCGCAGGCGAGATATTCGCCTGGCAGCACGATCCCGAGGCGCTCGGCAACGACGTGTACTCGTTCTTTGACAACGAGTCCTCGGGCACGCCGCTGCTGCCCACCAGCCGTGCCGTCACGGTCGGGCTGAACGAGTTCAACCACACGGCCACGCTGATCAAGTCCGACAACCAGCCCAAGGGCCTGGCCGCGGCGTCACAGGGCAACGCCCAGACGACCGACCGGCGCAATCTCGTCGTCGGCTGGGGGGCGCTGCCGTACTTCTCGGTGTTCAGCCCGTTCGGCCAGCTGCTCTACAACGCCCAGTTCCCAGCTGGCGTGAACACCTACCGCGCCTACCTGCAGCCGTGGCCCGTTGCGGGGCCGCGGTTCTAATCGCCGTCGCGGGTGGCGCGCAGCCAGTCGCCCAGCTGCTTGCCCGCCTGGTCGATCGAGTCGCCGAGGTCCTTGAACGTGTCGCGGAAGCGCTCCGCGTAGTGGGCCACCGCATCGCCCGCCTCCGCGCGGGGGCGCGACGGCTCGTCACGCGTGACGTACTCGCCGTCTGAGATGCGGTCGTAGTCGCCCGAGCGCACCCACGCCATCAGCTCGTGCACGCGCTGCACCGACATCGGATGCGTCAGGTTCAGGTCGACCAGCAGGCGTGAGAAGCGGTCGAACGGAGATGCTTTCTCGCGGTAGTCCTGGCCCTGCTTCATGAACACGTCGAGGTCCAGGTTGGCTGCCTCTGCGCCCGCCGCGATGACCATCAGCGTGCGACACACCGCCAGCGGGTCGCGCACCACCAGCGCGGCCGCCCGGTCACAGCTGAGCTCGGCCGCGCGAAACCACTCCATCAGCGCGGCCTTCAGCGGCAGCAGCGGCAGCGGCACGCCCGGCAGCGAGGAGATGCGCATGAGGATCACCAGCGCCGTGCGGTAGAGCACGTGGTCTGACAGGACATGCCCCGCCTCGTGGGCGAACACGCCGCGCAGCTGCTCGGCGTCCAGCAGCTGGACGAGCTCGGAGTTGACCACCACCAGCGGGCGTCCCGCCCCCACAGTCAGCGCGTTGGCGATCGGGAACTGGGTGAGGTACAGGTCCGGCACCGGCTCCATGTCGAGCGTCGCATACGCCCGTGCGTGGGCATGCCACACGTCGCTGAGCTGATCCTCGCCCAGGCGCACCGACGAGCCCAGCACGCCCCGGCGCAACGCGCGCTCGTAGCCGAACTCGATGATTTTGCGCACCACCGTGTCCAGGTGGGGGATCGCCTTCAGCGCCGCCGTGGCCGCGCGGTCGGCCGGATGCTCGTAGGCCTTGGGCGAGATGCGCTTGAGCTGGTAGCCCTCTGCGGGAAGCGCCATGCAGCGTACGCTAGCGCGCGCGGGCCGGCTCAGCTGCGCTTGCCGGTCTTCGCCTTCGGTTTCGTTTTCGACGCGGCGTTCGGTTTGGTGCAGATCCTGGTCTTGCGCTTGTGGCCGTGCACGCGCCGCACCACCGTCTTGCAGCGCACGGTGGTCTTGCTCGCGTTCGTCGGGCCGGGGCTCTTGCCGGTGGCCGCGCCGCTCGTCGCGCCGCTGACGCTCGAGGCGCCACTCGCGACCGCACCGGCGCTGCTAGAGCCGCCTTCGCTCGGGCTGCCACCTCCAGAGCTGCCCCCGCCGGAGCTGCCTCCCCCGCTGGAGCTGCCTCCCCCACCGGAATTGCCCCCGCCGGAGCCCCCTCCTCCGCCAGAGCCCCCGCTGCCGCCGCCTTCACCACCACCGCTGGGCGCGGCCGCAACAGTCACTTCATGAGAGACCTCGGCACGCGCGCCGGTGCTGTCGGTGATGGTGAGCGTCACCGTGTATGCGCCCGAGGTGGCGTAAAAGTGGGTGGGCGCCACGCCGCTGCCGCTCGCCGTGCCATCCCCCCAGCTCCAGCTGTAGGAGGTGATCGCCGCGTCAGTGTCGCTGGATGCGGAGGCGTCGAAGGAGATGGGCTGCCCAGCTGTGGGCGATCCGGTCGTGACGGCGAAGGCCGCCGTGGGCGGCGTGCCGGGGACCGTGAGGTGTTCTGTCACCCGCTTCTCGTTGCCGTCTTCGTCGGTAACCAGCACCGTGAGCGTCTTGGCGCCGGGTGTCGCATAGGTGTGTTCGACGCTGGCGCCAGAAGCGGTCGTCCCGTCGCCGAAGTCCCATTCGATGCTGTTCACTCCGGCGGCATCTTCGACTTTGGCCGTGAAGCTCGCGGGTGTCTGAGGCGCAGGCGAGGAGGGCACGACTGACACCGACACCGTGGGCTGCGTGTCGGTGTCCGTCAACGCGCAGTTGGCCAGGCGATTGTCGAACTCCAGCTGCATCAGATAGTGGTTGCCTTCCAGGGCCAGGTTCCAGTAGCCGCTGCCGTTGAAGCCCAGGCCGCTGAGCGAGCCGTAGCCGCCCGACCCGTAGATGTAGGCGCACTTGTCGCCGATCTCATAGCCGCTGTCGGCGCCGCCTTCCTGGATCCAAGCGTCCAGGTTTGGATCGGTCATCGTCTCGCTCAGCTCGTGGCTGAACACGCTCACCACGGGGTCGATGAAGTTGGCGTTGGGGTAACCGGCGCCGAATGCTTCGCCGACGTCGCAGCCCGGGACTTTGTAGGCCCAGGGCATGTCCGCATAGACGATCTGCGAGCTGCCCGAGCCGGCGTAGGAGTGGTAGCCGCAGTAGCTGGTGTAGGAGCAGGACGTGCTGCCCGAGTCAAAGCAGCTGCCCACGTTTTCGGGCGTCAGCACGAAGTACTCGACGTCGATGCCCGTGGGAAGGTCGTGGGCGGTGACGTAGCTCGACAGCTCTTCGACGATCTGTGCGTCGGTCAGGCAGACGGCCGTGTCGCCTTTCCCGTCTTCGTCTTTGCAGACGCTGGTCGGGTAGGGGTCGCTGTCGCGCACCGTGCCAGCGTCTTCGACCGCGTACGGTACGAAGCGCTTGGTCGCGCCCGGCCCCGACAGGTCGTAGTACTGCTGGTCAACGGCGAACTGGTTGTCGGGGCTGTAGTCGGCGGCTGCCACCTCGCTCAGCCACGTCTGCATGCCCGCTACGTATTCGCTGGGGAGCGTATGTCCGGCGGGAGCCCAGAAGAACAGGTAGTCGGTCTCACCGTGCTGGACCGGGCCGCCTTTGTAGCTGAGTTTCGTGCAGTCTTCGCCCTCGGCGTCGCAGGCCGGGCCCTGGAAGGGGGTGAGCGCGTGCGCGTGGGCAAGCGCAGGTGCGCCCGAGCCGGAGCGCGCGAGCGTGGGAACGATGCCAAAGCGGGTGTGCGTGGCCTGATCCACGACGACGTCGGCGCCGGCAGTCGCGGCCGACAGGGAGAGCAGCGCGGATGCAAGCGCCGCCAGCGCCAGCGCGCGGGCTGCAAGGCCTCGCGCACGCCTCCCAGCTGCCGGTGCTGTGTGCGAGTGGTCGTTGGGCATCCTTGCCGATCCTTCGGTTACGGTCATCAACACCTTCCGACATCCCTGTCAGGGGTCGATTCTCAACGCGCAGCTTGGGCAGGCATCGACGCCCGGCGCGAGGAGCTTGAGATGACGGCGCCGGCGTTTGACGGATGTCGCGGGTTAGGAACCTGCGCCGGCCGCGTTGTGGTCCAGGCGATCGAGATAGGGAGCCAGGTACTTGGAGGCGATCTTGCTCGCTGGAGACCAGGTGGGGGTGTCGGTGACCTCCGAGCTGAACCCCTGGCCGCCGGTGATCTTCGCGGTCAGATAGCGCGGCGCGCCTCCCGTCAGCAGGATTCCGTGGATCACCGGATTGAACGGCTCGGGTGTGACCGGCGCGCCGGCCAGGGCCGCGATCGACTGCGCCGCCACGTCGGCCTGCTGCGAGGCCAGGCCGCCGTGCTTGATGGCGAAGTCGACCGCGTCGCCGGCCGCGTACACCGGGCCGGCATCGGGCACCTGCTGGTAGGGCGTTACGCGGATGAAGCCGTGCTCTGCCAGCGGGATGCCGCGCACCGGCGGTCCGTACAGCTCTGGCAGCGCCACGATGCGATCGACCTTCAGGTGCCGATCGCCCGGATTGATCACGATCTCCCCCGAGCGGGGAATCTCGGCGTAGGCCGAGTTGATCGTCTTGATGCGGGCGCGCTCGAGCAGCTCCGCCACGGCGGCGCTGGCAGCCGCGCCGAAGATCGCCAGCGGGGCGTCCTCGGGTGTGATCAGCGTGGTTTCCAGGTCCATGTTCATGTCATACGCGCGCGCGGCCATCATCAGCGCCAGCTCGTACATCGGCAGCTGCCACGCCATCCGGCCGGGCGACACGAAGGCGAGGCTGTGGGTGTAGCCCTCCTCGACGTCCTGAACCAGCCCATGCAGGGTCTCGTCCAGGCGGCGGTCGTCGATCGTCAGCGCGTGCTCGTAACGCGGCCTGATGGTGGCTCCCAGCGCCAGCAGCAGGGCGTCGTACTCCAGCGCAGCACCCGACGCGGTGTGCGCGACCTGCCCGACCGGGTCGATCCACTCGAGCGCGTCGACGACCAGCTCTGCGCCTGCGTCGCGCACGATCGGCGCGAGCTCGTAGCGCCGCGCCGGCGGATAGGCGAACGGCTCGCGCACGGCCAGCGGCCGGTAGAAGAACTCGCCGTTGGGGGCGATCACCGTCGTCGTCGTGCGCTCGCCCGCAAGCGCTTGTAGAGCCAGCGCCCCCTCCAGCGCCGCCACGCCGCCGCCGGCTATCACCACGCGCAGGTTGGCGGCCGGGTCGGGTGCGCTCATGGCTGCATGCTATGGGTTCTCGATAGACCCTAACTGCCAGGGTCGCTGACCCCGAGCAGGCCGTGGCGCAGGGCGTAGCGGACGAGGTCGGCGCGTGTCTGCAGCGCAAGCTTGCTGTGGATGTGCGCGCGGTGCGTCTCGATCGTCCGCGGCGACAGCGCCAGCTTGTGCGCGATCTCCACGTTCGTGTGGCCGAGCGCGATCAGCTCCAGGACTTCGGTCTCGCGCGGGGTCAGCCGTTCGTCGGTGCGCGTGCTCTGCAGCGTCTCCAGGCTGCTGGCCACGCGCGGGCTGACGTACCGCTTGCCCCGCGCCGCCGCGCGAATCGCGGGCGCCAGCTCCTGGTCGGCTGCGTCCTTCTCTACCAGGCCAAGCGCGCCGGCGGTTAGGGCTCGCGCTACGAACGTGGGCGGGTCGTCGGCCGTCAGCACCACGACCTGGGTCTTTGGCGCGCGTTCGCGCAGCTGCGCGATCGTGGCGATCCTCGAGCCGTCGGACGCGTTTCGATCGAGCACCACCACGTCTGGCTTGCCGTGACCTGCCTGGTCGAGCACCGACTTCGCGCCGTCGGTCACAGCGCTCACCTCGATGTCCTGCTCGCACTCCAGCAGCTGGCGCAGCCCATGTCGCATCATCGGATGCTGGGCCGCCACGAGCACCGTGATGGGGACCTCTGCCGGAAACTCGGTCGAGGGGAGCTCGGTCGAGTCCTGTCCGGGCTCGCGAGCAAGTCGGATGTGTGCGGCCATGACATCACGCTAGACCTGCGCCAGGGCGTCAGCCAGCGGGGAAACAACTGGATCCGTCGTGGAAAACAACGGATGCCGGTTAGCACGACCACCGGGTTGCCGCGCAAAGGCATAGCGTGATCGGCCATGAGCTTCGGAACACTGGCGGTGATCGTGCTGGCGGGCCTCGGCGGCCCGCTGCTGGGCCTCGGCCAGCGCCGCTTCGTGCCGATCGTGGCCGGCGAGATCATCGCGGGGATCCTCGTCGGGCCAACCGTCCTGCACGTCGTCGACCCGACCGACGTCACCGTCTCGTTCCTTGGCGAAATCGGCTTTGCGATGCTGATGCTGACGGTCGGGATGCACCTGCCGCTGCGCGACCGCCGCCTGTTCGCGTCGCTGCGCGGCGGCGCGCTGCTGGCGGGGATCGTGGCGCTGCTGTCGGTGCCCGGTGGCCTGCTCGCCGCGTACGTGGCGGGGACCGGGCACGCGGCGATCTATGCCGTCCTGCTCGCCTCGGGCTCGGCCGCCGTGCTGTTGCCGGCGATCGAAGAGCTCGGCATCGGCGGCCCGGAGGTGATGACGCTGATGGCCCAGGTGGCGCTCGCCGACGTGGTCACGATCGTGTCCGTCCCGATCGTGCTGCAGCCTGGGCGCGTCGGCCACGCGGTGCTCGCCGGCGCGCTGGTGGCGGTCGTTGCACTGGCGCTGCTCGGCACGGCACGTTTGTTGGCTGGCCACGAATGGGTCCAGCGTGTGCGCCGCCTGTCCAAGCAGCGCCACTGGGCGCTGGACCTGCGCCTTTCGCTGCTGGTGTTGTTCGTGCTCGCCTGGATCGCCCAGAAGGGCGGCACGAGCGTCCTCATCGCGGGCTTCGGCGCCGGCCTGATGGTCGCGGTGATCGGCGGGCCCAAACGCCTGTCGACGCAGATGCGCGGCGTCGCCGACGGCTTCTTCGTTCCTCTTTACTTCGTCGTGTTGGGCGCGCACCTAGACCTCAGCGGCCTGGTCGACCATCCCTCGCTGCTCGCGCTCGCGGGCGTGCTGGCGGTCTTGAACGTGGTGATCCATGCGCTCGCCGCAGCCCTGGCGCGGCATGGAATGGCGACCGGTCTGGCGGCCAGCGCCCAGCTCGGCGTGCCCGCGGCGATCGCGTCGATCGGCCTGGCCGAGCACGTGCTCTCCGGCGCGGTCGCCACGGCGATCATCGCAGCGGCGCTGGTCAGCCTTGGCGTGTGCACGCTGGGGATCGAGATGCTGGCCAAGCGCAACTCGTCGGGCGCGCCCGTGGCGACAGGTGCGGTGGCGTCGAGCTAGAGCCGCACGGCGGGCTTATGCCGATTGATGTCGCATGGCTGCGACGTCAACCGCCCGTTTTGGCGCCATGTCGTAATCATGTCGTGCCGAGCGACGATGTGGTATTGTGTCGTAGGCATGACGGCACGACACGACAGTATTACGACAGCTATTGGATGGGGGAGTTTTGTCGGGACTTGTTCTTGACTCGGAGCGGCAGGAGCTCGCAAATCTGGAGCGGAAGCTCAGCGAGGATCTGGCCAAACTGCGCGAGGCCGTGGAGGTGGTCGCCAACCCGAATGTGCCCGCCGTAGACCAAGAGTACGTGCGGCGATGGGCGCAGACGGCGCGACGCCTGTCGGTGCAGGTAAGCAACGAACTGCCAGCGCGGCTCGAACCGGAAGCGGTTGCAGAGATTCGCAAGATCATCATCAACCTTCTCGATCGGCTTGAACGGTTGGACCCCGAGCGGCCTCTCGATGCCATCGACCGGTGCTTCGTTGAGTTGGAGGCTGTTCGCCATATCCTCCGGGATGCGCTCGACGAGCACTACGGCTCTCGTGAGGACGACGCACGGCCGTTGGTCGCTTATCTCCAGAAGGCGCTTCCTCGAATTACGCAAGCCGATCAGGCGCGACTCGCCGGCGTCTCGACGCGGCACCTACAGCGGCTTGGCAAGGAGGGCGGGACACCCCCTTATCAGCTCGTCCTGGCGGCACAACTCGTCAAGTTGCTGCGCTACGTGTGGAATCCCGAGGGAGTCGTCGCGTGGTTCTACCGGGAGCGCACGGCACTCGACGGACACGCCCCGATCGACGTTGCAGGCGACCCGGGCTTTGAAGGGACGCTCGTAAGTATGGCCAGACAGGGAAGGGCGCAGCATGGTGCGTGAGCCGGAACCGGCCACCGTCGAGATCAAGGACATCGCGTTCCGCTATTCCAGCTACGACACGCCGTTCTGGGCCAGGGAGAACTCTCAGGCTGGGCGGTGGCACACGCGCGGCGAAGGCGCGACGCAGTACTTGTCCATGAGCACGGATGGCGCATGGGCTGAGCTCATTCGCGACGAGGAGCTTCGTGTGGAGGATGAGGTGGCAATGGTGAGCGTGTCGATGTGGGCGGCTGAAGTCAAGCAGGGGATGGTCGTCGACTACTCATCCTTTGAGCGCGCCGAAGAGTCGGGCTTCGATCCGTCCGCGTTGGTCGACGAGGACTACAGGCGCTGTCAACGGGAGGGAGCACGGCTGCGAGCGCTCAACTACGCGGGCGTCATCGCTCCAAGCGCCGCGCTGCCCGGAGCAGCCAACTTGACGTTGTTTGGCGCCAGGGTGGCGTCGACCTGGGGGCGACCGCCGCTGCTCGCGTCCTCGATACCGACGACTATCATCGCCAAAGGCGCGCCGCCTCCGGGCCTGCTCGCAAGGGTCCGCCAGAAGGGCATGGTGCATGCGGCCCTCGCTGCGCATACGAAAGCGCGCTCCGCAAAGCCTAGCCCGACGGACCCCGACTAGCCGACAGCAGCGCCCTCACCTGACGGGCGATCTCGACGTCCTCGCGCGCGCTCACCACGAGCGCGCGCACAGGTGCTCCCTCGGCGCCGATCTCGGCGTCGCCCCGCGCCGCGGCGTTGCGCGCGCCGTCGAGCGCCACGCCGAGAAACCCAAGCCCCGCGGCAGCTCGCTTACGCACCTGGGCTGCGTGCTCGCCGACGCCGCCCGTGAACACGAGCGCGTCCATGCCATCGAGCGCGGCGGCCATCGCGGCGATGCCCGCGCGCAGCCGATGCACGTACGTGTCGAGGGCCAGCTGCGCGTGTTGGGCGACGTCCGATCCATCGTCCGCGCGAGCGCGCTCGACTATCTCTCGCATGTCGGCGCTTCCCGCCAGCCCCAGCAGGCCCGAGCGGTGCTCGAGTGTGTCGGCCAGCTCGCCCGTGTCCATCTCCTCGTGCTCGAGCAGCCACAGCAGCAGCCCCGGGTCGACGCTGCCCGAGCGGGTCGCCATCACCAGGCCCTCCAGCGGTGTGAAGCCCATCGTCGTGTCAAGCGAACGGCCGTCGGCGATCGCGCACAGCGAGGCGCCCGCGCCCAGGTGGCAGCTGACGATGCGCAGCCCGGCGGCGTCGCGCCCCAACAGCTGCGGCGCGCGGCGCGCGACCCAGGCGTGCGAAAGGCCGTGAAAGCCATAGCGGCGCAGCCCCCAGCGTTGGCGCCACTGCTCGGGCAGGGCATATGTGGCCGCCGCCTCGGGGAGAGTCGCGTGAAAGGCCGTGTCGAAGCAGGCCACAGCGGGCAACCGCGGCAGCGCCGCGCTGACCGCGTCCAGCGCCGCGAGCGACTTGGGCTGGTGCAGCGGCGCCAGGTCGACCAACTGCTCCAGCGCGTCGCGCACCGCCGCGTTGACGCGCACGGGCTCGCGAAAGCGCTCGCCACCGTGCACGATGCGGTGCCCGACCGCGTCGGCCGCGCCGAGGCCGTCGTCCAGCGCCTGGCGCAGCTGCTCGGGTTCGACCCGGGTACGGGGCGCGTCGAGCTCGCGCTCGCGCAGCGTGGCGTCATCGCCATCCAACAGCGCCAGCTTGAGGCTGCTCGAGCCGGCGTTGACCACCAGGACGCGCACGCGTGCCGGCTACTCCCAGCTCCAGGCGGTCAGCTCGGGGGGATCCTCGCCGTGCTCGCGCGTGTAGGCGCGGTGGCGCAGGCGCTCGTCGATCATGTACTGGCGCAGGTGCGCCGCGCGCTCGCCCAGCCTGGGCACGCGGTCGATCACGTCCATCACCAGGTGGAAGCGGTCGAGGTCGTTGAGCATGACCATGTCGAAGGGCGTGGTCGTGGTGCCCTCCTCCTTGTAGCCGCGCACGTGCAGGTTGTGGTGGTTGCTGCGCCGGTAGGTCAGGCGGTGGATCAGCAACGGGTAGCCGTGGTAGGCGAAGATCACTGGCT
The DNA here is from genome assembly GCA_963734225.1 of uncultured Solirubrobacteraceae bacterium. Lineage (GTDB taxonomy): Bacteria > Actinomycetota > Thermoleophilia > Solirubrobacterales > Solirubrobacteraceae > Palsa-744. The sequence goes on along the minus strand of CAVTGI010000006.1, from coordinate 234,265 downwards.
GCGCGGTCGTGAACAGCGCGTCGAACTCCTGGTCTGGCAGCCCGTGCGGGTGCTCGCGCTCGGGCTGCAGGCGCATCAGGTCGACCACGTTGATCACCCGCACCTTCAGATCGGGCAGCTCGCGTCGCAGGATCGCCGTGGCTGCGACCGTCTCGAGCGTCGGCACGTCGCCTGCGCACGCCAGCACGACGTCGGGCTCTGAGCCCTCGTCGTTGCTGGCCCAGTCCCACACGCCGATCCCGCGGGTGCAGTGAGCGATCGCCTCATCCATTCCCAGGTAGTCGAGGGCAGGCTGCTTGCCGGCGACGATCACGTTGACGTAGTTGCGGCTGCGCAGGCAGTGGTCGGCGACCGACAGCAGGCAGTTGGCGTCCGGCGGCAGGTACACGCGCACGATCTCGGCCTTCTTGTTGACCACGTGGTCGATGAAGCCGGGGTCCTGGTGGGAGAAGCCGTTGTGGTCCTGGCGCCACACGTGCGAGGAGAGCAGGTAGTTCAGCGACGCGATCGGCGCCCGCCAGGGAATGTCGTGGGTCACCTTCAGCCACTTGGCGTGCTGGTTGAACATCGAGTCGACGATGTGGATGAACGCCTCATAGCAGTTGAACAGCCCGTGGCGGCCGGTCAGCAGGTAGCCCTCCAGCCAGCCCTGGCAGAGGTGCTCGGAGAGGACCTCCATGACGCGGCCGTCGGGCGCGAGATGGTCGTCGCTCGGGAGCGTCTCGCTCTCCCACACGCGGTCGGTGACGTCGAAGACGGCCCCCAGGCGGTTGGAGGCCGTCTCGTCGGGGCCCATGATGCGGAAGCTGTCGGGGTTGCGCTTGATCACCTCGCGCAGGAAGCCCCCGAGCACGCGCGTTGCCTCGGTCGCGCCGGTGCCCGGGTGTGACACCTCGACGGCGTACTGACGGAAGTCCGGCAGCTCCAGTGCGCGCAGCAGCAGGCCGCCGTTGGCGTGCGGGTTGGCGCCCATGCGCCGCTCGCCCTGCGGGGCCATCTGCGTCAACTCGCCAAGCAGGGCGCCGTCCTCGTCGAACAGCTCCTGGGGGCGGTAGGAGCGCAGCCACTGCTCTAGCTGGGCCAGGTGCTCGGGCTTGGCGCGCAGGTCGGCAAGCGGCACCTGATGGGAGCGGAAGGACCCCTCCGCCGGCAGGCCGTCGACCACCTTGGGGCCGGTCCAACCCTTGGGCGTACGCAGCACGATCATCGGCCAGCGCGGCCGTTCGTGCGAGCCGACGCCGTTCACGCCGGCTCGCGCGCGCATCTGGATCTCGGCGATCTCGGCGGTGACCTGATCCAGCGTGGCGGCCATCAGCTGGTGCATCGCGTCGGGGTCGGAGCCTTCGACGAAACGCGGGGCGTACCCGTAGCCCTCCAGCAGCGAGCGCAGCTCCTGCGGGGGGATGCGGGCGAGCACGGTGGGGCTGGCGATCTTGTAGCCGTTGAGATGCAGCACCGGCAGGACGGCCCCGTCGCGCACGGGATCGAGGAACTTGTTGGAGTGCCAGCTGGCGGCCAGCGGGCCGGTTTCGGCCTCGCCGTCGCCGATCACGCAGCAGACGAGCAGGTCCGGGTTGTCGAAGGCGGCGCCATGGGCGTGCACGAGCGAGTAGCCCAGCTCGCCGCCCTCGTGGATCGAGCCGGGCGTCTCGGGGGCGACGTGGCTGGGGATGCCGCCGGGGAAGGAGAACTGGCGAAAGAGCCTGCGCAGCCCCTCCTCATCGTGGCCGATGGTGGGATAGACCTCCGTGTAGGTGCCCTCCAGGTAGGTGTTGGCCACGAGCCCAGGGCCGCCGTGACCGGGGCCTGTCACGTAGATCGCGTTGAGGTCGCGCGCGCGGATGACGCGGTTCATGTGCGCGTAGACGAAGTTCAAGCCGGGGGTCGTGCCCCAATGGCCGAGCAGGCGGGGCTTGGTGTGCTCGACGCGCAGTGGCTCGCGCAGCAGCGGGTTGTCGAGCAGGTAGATCTGGCCCACCGACAGGTAGTTGGCCGCCCGCCAGTAGGCGTCGAGCAGTCCCAGCTCCGTGGCCGACAGGGGACCGGCAGCCGTGGTCATTGCTTGATTCTGCGACAACCGACGTGCGCGCCTGTACGTAGAAGCCCGCAACAGCTCGGGTGGCCGCCCCGGAGGGCGCGCTGGGCATGCACGCCTAGCATCGTCGCAGACGACAAAAGGAGCCTTCAGATGTTCGACAACGTGCTTGTGGGAGTGGACGGCCGGTCGGGCGGTCGCGACGCGATTGCCCTGGCCGCGCGCTTGAGCGCGCCGCAGGCGAAGCTGACGCTCGCCCACGTGCATGGCGGAGAGCTGCACCCCGTGCACGCGATTACCCCCGGCCTGGTCGCGCAGGAGCGCGAGGCCTGCAAGGCCCTGCTCGCCCAGGAGCGCGACGCGGCCGAGCTCGGCTCCGAGCGCGACGTGCAACTCGTCAGCGTCGTGGCGATGAGCGCCGGCCGGGGCCTGCACCAGCAGGCCGAGCAGCTGGGCGCTGGCCTACTGGTGGTCGGCTCCTGCGGCTATGGAGCCTTTGGGCGCGCGATGCTCGGCGACGACACCCGCGCAGCGCTCAACGGCGCCCCGTGCGCGGTGGCGATCGCCGCCCGCGGCTTTGCCGACCGCCCGCCCGCGGCCGGGCCGATCACGCGGATCGGCGTGGCCTACAACGAGTCGGCCGAGGCCCAGGCAGCGCTCGCGCTGGCGCGCGCGCTGGCCGAGCCGACGCACTCGCGGGTGCAGGTCCTGGAGGTCGTCTCGATACCCACCTATGCGTTCACCGGCCTGATGCCGGTGGCGATCGGCGAGAGCATCGAGGTGATCCTGGCCGAGGCCAACGCCCGCATCGGCGCGCTGGGCGACGTCGACGGTCGCGCGGTGTACGGCATGCCGGGCGAGGAGTTGGCCGCGTTTGGCGATCAGCTGGACATCCTCGTGGTTGGCTCGCGCAGCTACGGCGCCGCGCGGCGGCTGGTGCTAGGCAGCACCTCCAACTACCTGGAGCGTCACGCTCGCTGCTCGCTGCTGGTGTTGCCGCGGCCGACGACCGGCGGCGATGGCGCGTCGCGGCGTCTCGACGCATCTGTTGCAAGTACCGTATAACCACCCTTCGCTTCGCGCGCAAGCGCGAGCGGGGAGCAACGAGATGCCGGCTGACGAGACTGCTGCCAACGATGCCAGCGATGACGAGCGCATCAAGCTCGTGCTCGCAGACGACCACGCGGTAGTGCGCAGCGGGCTGCGGATGCTGCTCGACAGCGAGAGTGACTTCGAGGTGGTGGCGGAGGCCAGCGACGTGGAAGCGGCCCGGCGTTATGTGCGCGGGCACCATCCACACGTGCTCGTGCTCGACCTCAACATGCCGGGCGGCTCCAGCCTGGAGGCGATCCCGGTCATCCGCGCGGAGTCACCGGAAACGCAGATAGTGGTCCTGACGATGCAGCAGGAGCCCGCCTTCGCGCGCGAGGCCCTGGGCGCGGGCGCGATCGGCTACGTGCTCAAGGAGGCCGCCGACGACGAGCTCGTCGAAGCGGTGCGCCGCGCTGCCGTGGGCGAGAGCTATCTGAACCCCAGGCTCGGCGCCCGGATCGCCTCCGAGCCGCCGCCCGGCCCGCCGGACGACCTGTCCGAGCGCGAGGTCGACGTGCTCAGGCTGATCGCCCTTGGGCACACCAACGCCGAGATCGCCGAACAGCTGTACCTGTCGGTGCGCACGGTTGAGACGCACCGCTCGCACATCCAGCAGAAGCTGAGTCTCTCCACCCGCGCCGAGCTGGTCGGCTACGCGCTCGAGCGTGGCCTGATCGGCGGCCCGGGCGACGCCCGGTAGTGCTCGCGCCAGATCAGGCGGTAGATGGGGATCCAGCGGGGGATGCGGTTGACGACGGGAATGAAGGGTATGCAGATGAACGCCAGGCTCAGCAGGCCCATGATCAAGAGCACCTGGATGTCGGCGTTGGGAGATGACTTCATCGGTTCAACCTGGTACCAGAGGGCATACAGCCACAGCCAGGGCTGGCCGGGGTAGCTGCCGGTCTCGTTCATCAGGCCCCACTGATCGCCGAGCAGGTGCTGCGCTTCGGCGCGTTCGGCGAGCAGCCCGCCGTCGGCCATAAACAGCAGTGGCTTGGTGTAGTCGGTCTGGAAGAACTGGCTGCTGGACACCAGGCCGCCTTCCAGGCCGCCGCTCTGGGCGAGGCTCTGCAGGCTGGCCATCATCGTCGGCACCGGGCCGGCGCCGCTGACCTTGACGGTCACCGTGCCCGTGCTCTGGTCGACCGACACCGTGCTCGGCGGCGTTTTCTTTTCTTCGATCGCCGTCGCATATTCTTCAAGCGGCTTGGCGTAGGCGCCACTCCATTCTTTTTGCTGCTTTTCGGACGCAGCCTTGTATTCGGCGAGCGCGCTCTGCAGCGCCGCGTCGTTGGGGATCGTTTCCAGCGGTTTGATCACGTAGTCGTCGGCTGTGTCGATCGGATGGCTGACGCCGAGCCATCTCTGCGGGTGCAGGAACAGGAAGTGCTGCACGCTGCCCGAGCTGTGGTTATAGGGCGGGCCATATTCGGCTATGTCGCTCGTTTGCGCGAGCTCCTTGGCCGCTGTGGTGGCGAAGTCGCCAGGCAGTTCGTGCGACCACTGGCCGATCGTGCTGGGCCGGTCGTCGGGCGAGGACAGCAAGACCGTGAGCAGCACGGCCAGCGCGGTGATGACGGCGACCGCGATGCACAGCTCTTTGACCAGGTCATAGGGCGCGTAACGGCCTTTCCAGGGCTGGGTGTCGTCCTTGGGGCCGATGAGGCTCATGACTGTCCCCCCGTCGAGGTCTGCGGGGAGCCGTCGGGGCCTGGGCCAGGGGCCCAAGTGGAGGGCAGCTTCTTGTCGAGCTCGAACGGGGGCACGACGCCGTTGCGCCGCACGAGCAGGACGTGGACGCTCACGAGCGCCACGACCGCTATCGGCAGCAGCAGGACGTGGTAGCTGTACATCTGGCCGAAGTTGGTCAGGTTGAAGAAGGCCCCCACGCCGACCGAGTTCATCGCGTCCTTGGCCTGTGTGGAGATCCACTGGGCGTCGAAGTTCTGCTGGGAGACGTAGCCGGTCAGCGCGCAGGGCACGGCGACCAGGAACGTCACCGCGCCGGTGACCCACACGCGGCCGCGGCCTCCGCGCCACGCCGCCATCCAGTACTTGCCCCACAGGTGGACGACCATCGCGAAGAAGAACAGCTCCACGCTCCACATGTGGATGCTGTTGAAGAAGTGCCCGACCCCGGTCTCATGCCACCAGGCGGGCCCCTTCAGGGCGAGGATCGAGCCGGAGCCGATGATTACGATCAGCGAGGCGATGCTCGCGACCCCGAACACATAGATCCAGGAGGCCACGTAGGTTGGCTGGCCGTCTGGCAGCAGCCTGTCAGGTGGCAGTGCCTCGACGCCTCTTTCGCGGACTTTGACCGTCCAGGACTTCGATCGGGTCGTCGTCGTGGGCGACTGGACGGTGCTCATGACGGGTCTCCGCTGCGACGAGCGGCGGCTCGCGCCGCGGCGCCGGGGAACGGCAGTGCGAGCGCGAGCGCGAACACCACCAGCATCAGGCCGATGATCACCACATTGGCCACCGACAGGTGGATGAAGCTCCAGTCCACGGTGTGTGCCGGATGGTTCAGGTTGAACACTGCCCCCATCACATTTGCCCCTACGGAACTCAAGACGGCCTCCTCCGGTCGTTGTGCATGCCGATCACCGCATGCCGACTGCTTTCGCTGCAGCCTACGAGCGCACAGGTCTTCGTCGCATCCGTAGCCTGACCTTCACGGGATCCGTAGTTAGCACGCATGCACGTTTCATCACCTGTCGGTGCGCCTGATAACAACCGGGGGCCCTCTTGCGAAGGCCCCCGGTCGATCTGTGCTTTGCGCTGAGTCGGCCCAGCGACTACTCGCCTGTCGGTCGATCGTCTACCAGTTGATCGGCGCGGGCGGCGATGCAGTGATTTCGACCGTGTTACCCGGCCCCGACGTGGTGGCCGAGAGGATCGGCCCGAGCAGCCCGCATTCGCCGAACGGCGGCACGGTCACTTCTGCCTTGAAGGCGAAGTTTCCTACCGCGAGCTCGTTGGTGGGCTCTTTAATGCTCAGCGGCAGGTCGATCGGTTCGACCGTTTTGCAGCCGATCGGGAGGTTCAAGAGCCCGATTTTGACGCCCTTGACGAGCTCGTTGGCCTTGCCTTCGGCGCTCTCGGAGACTTCGTTGCCCGATTCGCTGAAGGCGAACGTGCCCGTTGCCGGGCCGGTTGGCGTCAGGGCGCCGCTGACCGTGACCGGGATCAGCCCGACGTAGAACGTCTGGTTGATCGGCGGAATCCCCAGTTCGGATACCAGCCTGCCGGTCGTCGCGTCGGCTTCGGCGCTGAGCGTCGAGCCGGACGGGAGTTCCTCTGCGATCCCCGATTTCTCGGTGACCTTGCCTTTCAGCGACCAGTCGACGAGCTTGATGATCAGGTCGCCAGTCTCCGGTGTCAGGCGCGCGTTGGACGGCAGCGTCGCGCCCGCTTTGTGCTGTCCGCACGTGCTCGGCGCCGTCTTGCCCGCGACTCGTTCTTCGAGCCACTTGATCGCCGCGGATGCCCCCAGCGGGTCGGTGAACAGGTGATCTCCGGAGTACAGCTGGAAGTCATCTGTCACGCCTTTTTCACACCAGTCGTAATGCAGCTTGACGTCCTGAGCGACCGGCACGAACTCGTCTTCCAAGCCGTGGAAGTGGTACACCGGCGCCGACACCGCTTTGCTGTCGAGCGACTGTTCTTCAAGCGCTTTCTTGAAGTTAGGTTCTGTTTTTTCGAGTTCTTCCAGCGATTCGTGGTTGCTGGTGAATGCGCGGAAGTTCGCGTCGCGCAGCGTCTCGATCAGCTGCACGGCGCACTGGCTGAGCGCCGCGCCCACTGCTTTTTCGCCGGCGGCGGTCAGCGTGCCGAGTTTCAGTTCCGGGTAGGCGGACTCGAGCCCGATCGCCGACAGGATTCCGAACCCAGACCCCACCGATTCGCCGCTGAAGGGGCCGAATTCCAGCAGGTTGGCGGGCACGCCACCTGCGACGATTCCCGACAGTTTCACGTTGGACGCGTAGCTGGACTGCAGCTCGCCCGCCCAACCGACGGCCTGGCCGCCCTGCGAGTAGCCCCACGCGTACGTCGGATCGCTTTCGCTGAGGCCCGACCCGGGCAGCTGCCGTCCGGCGCGCACGATGTCGAGCACCGCCTGGCCCTCGGCCTTGCCCGCCGTGTAGGTGGGGATTGCGCCGTTGGTGTAGCCCTGGTAGTCGGTGAGGTCGACCGCGTAGCCCGCTTTGAGCGAGTCGATGATCGCCGCGCCGTCGTACTCGGTGCCGGCGACCACCTGCTTGGATGGCGCGCACTGGGGAGCGATACCCTGCGTGCCGATTCCCACGGTCACCACCGGGCGCGATCCCTTGCCGGTCCACTTGGACGTCGGCACGATCACCGTGCCCGTCACGAAGTCAGGTTCGCCGCGCTGCCCGGTGGACTGGTAGAGCACCGTCCACGCTTTGTTGCTGGGCAGCGACACCTGGAGGTTGACCGTTGCCTGCCGGTACCAGATCAGTTCGCCGGCGCTGCCGGCGGGTGTTTTCGACGGCGGCGTGTAGAACGCCGAGCCTGCCGGTCCTTCGACTGGCGTGGCTGAGGCCGTGGCGGCCATCGCCAGGACCAGTAGAGCTGAAAGCGCGAGCGCAGCCCGCGCGATACCCCTGCATCCTCTCACTGTTTACCCCTTCTCCTCGTGTTTGTAGCAGTGCCATACCTACTTTGGCCGGCGAAATGTAGCACGGGCGAACCTGTTTGTGTACGGGGGATCGACCAATTGACAAGCCCGGTTCAGAGTGCCTTGCGTCTATCGTTTCGCGTGTAACCATGCCGTCCCCGAACCCGGCAGGCCAAGCGCCGCCCACCCAAGCGCCGCCCACTCAGGCGCCCCGGCTGTACCGCGGTATGAGCGCCGCCGAGCGCCACGCGCAAAGGCGCGAGCGGTTGCTGGAGGCGGGCCTGGAGCTGTTCGGCACGCAGGGCTACGCGGCCACCTCGATCCGCGCTGTCAGCGCGGCCGCGTCGCTGAACTCACGCTACTTCTATGAGTCATTCAGCAGCCGCGAGGACCTGCTGTGGCACGTCTACCGGCGCATCATCCGCGAGAGCGTCGCCGACGTGATCGAGGCGACCGCGGGGGCGGAGTCGATCGAAGAGCAGGCGCGGGCGGGCCTGCGGGCCTCGTGGAAAGTCGTCACCGAGGACCCGCGCAAGGCGCGCGTCCTCGCTCTGGAGGTCGTCGGCGTGAGCGAACGCCTGGAACAGATGCGCCGCGAGAGCCGGCACGCCTTCGCCGACATCCTCGTGCGCAACGCGATGTCGATCGCCGGCGGCTCGGTCACGCTGCGCATGGATCCGGTGCTGACGGCGCGCTCGCTGATGGGCGCTGTCGTTCAGGTGCTGGCCGATTGGGTAAACGGCGACGTGGACGCGCCCGTCGAGGAGATCGTCGAGCACTTCACGCGCATGTTCACCGCGGTGGCTGAAGCGTCGGTGGCGCCTCACAGAGGCCAGTAGTGCCCGATGCGCGCGGCCGCGCGCGCGGTCAACAGCGCCTCCGGCGCCGCCGAGCGCGCGGGCTGTGCCGCGGCGAGCGCGGCCAGCGTGGCTGCTACGGACTCCGCCAGCGCCGCCGGTTCATAGCCGCCCTCGAGCACCACGCCGAGCGGCACACCGCGCCCCGCCGCGAAGTCGCGCACGTGGCGGGCCATCTCGGCGAACGAGTCCGACTCCAGGCGACAGCCCGCCAGCGGGTCGGCGCGATGGGCGTCAAAGCCCGCAGAGACGAGCACGAGGTCGGGCGCGAAGGCCTCGGCAGCCGGCAGCACGACGTGCTCGATCAGCGACAGCCACAGATCCTCCTCGGAGCCGCCCGGGACGGGCAGGTTGATCGTGTAGCCCTCGCCCGCCCCCGAGCCGACGTCGCTCAGCGGGCCGCTGCCGGGATAGATGCCCGCCTGGTGGATGCTCGCGAACAAGACGTCGGGGCGGTGGCGGAAGGCCTCCGCCGTGCCGTTGCCGTGGTGGACGTCCCAGTCGAGGATGAACACGCGCTGGGCGCCCAGCTCGCGGATCGCGAACTCGGCCGCAACGGCCACGTTGTTGAACAGGCAGAAGCCCATCGCGCGGTCCGGTTCGGCGTGGTGTCCGGAAGGACGCACCTCGCAGAAGCCGAGCGCGGCCTCGCCGGCCAGCAGCGCGCGGGTCATCTCACAGGCGCCTCCCGCCGCGTGCAGCGCGGCGCGGTATGACGCCTCGCCGACGAACGTGTCCGGGTCGATGGCGCCGCCGCCCGCCATGCACATCTCCCTGATCCGTTCCACCAGGCCGGCGCTGTGGACCAGCTGCAGCTCCTCCTCGGTCGCCGCTGGTGCCTCGCGCCGCTGCCAGCCCAGCCAGTCCTCGGCGGCCAGCGCCCGCTCGATCGCCAGCAGCCGCTCGGGGACATCGGGGTGCCCGGGCATATGCACGCGCGGGTCGTGCTCCAGGCAGGCCGGGTGGCTGAAGTACAGCCCGGGGTGAGCGGCGCTGTGGTCGCGCGGCGGATGATCCTCCACACCCGCACCGTATAACCATCGCTATACGGCCTGCGCGACGCAACATATGAGCAGCTCCGCTGGCGCCAATGCGCCTGCCCGCCGCGTCGGCGCTCGGTGCCCGCGCTGGCGCTCCGTCCGCCCGCGCGCTAGATTCTCACCGTGGCGCAGGCTACGGTGACATCGCCCTTGGGGGTCCTGGAGGCGGGCGGCCCGCCCGCCGCTGCGCTGGAGCGCCCTGACTTCCAGATCGTCCCCCGCGCGGGCCTGCCGATGGTGGCGCTGGTGATGGCGCTGCTGATCACGGCGATCGCCGTCAACAAGCTGTGGCCGTTGGAGTTCTTCCACGTGGTGGGGGGAGCGGCGTGGACGGTGATCGACCTATTCCTCGGTTTTATCCTGGGGCCGATCATCGGGCGGATGTCGATCCCCGCGCGCATCGAGTTCACGACACGGTTGATGCCCAAGATGGTGCTGCTGATGCCGACCGTGGTGACCGTGACGCTGGCGGCGGGATGGCAGCTTGGCACGCACCTGGGGACGGTGCAGAGCAGCTACGCCCTGCATGGCTGGGTGGTGGCGAGCTTCATCGTGGTGGGGGTGATGGCGGTTGTCGCCCTTGGGCTGCTGGAGCCGGCGAACATCGCGGTGCTGGTCGAGCTGAAGAAGCCGCGGCCCAACCCGGCGGTGATCGAGCGGTTGATGAAGCGCTTTATCTACGCGGCGGGCGTGACCGGTCTGATGCAGGTGGCGACGCTCGTGATCATGACCAAGCTGGCGTCGGGGTGAGCGAGCCCGCGCCTGGCATAGTGGCCGAGCGCGACCCGGCCGACGCGGTCAGCCTGCCTCCGGTCACGCAGGTGGGGATGGCTTCGCTGGCGCTGATCGTGGCGGCCGGCATCTACCTGTCTGCGCATCTGCCCAAACACGTGCCGCTGACGCCCGCGGTCGTCCTGCTGGCGGCATCGGCGTTGCTGCTGGCGGGCAACCTGGCGGCGCTCGCGCGCGTGACGGGGTTCGCGTGGCAGCGCTTCCTGCAGGTCGCCCGCTGGGCGCTGCTGGCCTACGCGTTTATCGCGGGGATGATCGAGTACGTGTTCCTGCGCAACCACACCAGCGGCGGGCCGCTGGTCGTGCTGACGCTCGCGCTGGTGGTCTTCGCCGTGCACGTGCCCGTGCTGATCGGCTTCACGGTCGCGCGCTACGCCGACGGCAGCTGAGCCGCTCGTCGGCTCGCACCAAGCGGCCCGCCGAGACCGAACGCGTCATCATCGGTTTTTAATGGCCGATGGCCGGGGTAGGTTCAGGGTGATGGGAGAGGACGTGACTCCGCAAGGGGGCCGCGGGTTCGCGGCACGCGAGCTGACCGTTCGGTTCGGCGGGATCACCGCGCTCGATTCCGTCTCGGTGGAGGTCGCCGCGGGGGAGGTGCTCGGCGTGATCGGCCCCAACGGCGCGGGCAAGACGACCCTGTTCAACGTGATCTGCGGCTTCGTCGCGCCGCAGTCGGGCACGCTGGAATGGAAGGGCCAGACGCTGGACGACGTGCGCACCAACCGCCTCGCCGGCCTCGGGATCGCGCGCACTCTGCAGGGAGTCGGCCTGTTCCCTGGGCTGAGCGTGCTGGAGAACGTGATGATGGGAGCGGAGCGCTTCCGCAGGGCGGGCGTGGTCAGCGCGCTGCTGGCGCTGCCGCGCGGGGATCGCGACGAGCGCGCTCTGCGCGAGCGCGCCACGCGCATGCTCGCGCAACTTGGCTGCGAGGACGTGGCGGCGCGGATGCCCCAGACGCTTCCCTACCCGGTGCAAAAGCGCGTGGCGCTCGCGCGGGCGCTCGTGGGAGAGCCGCAGCTGCTGCTGCTGGACGAGCCGGCGGGCGGTCTGGGCGCAGAGGACATGCAGGAGCTTGGCGCGCGCATCGGCTCCCTGCGCGGATCGACGTCGGTGATGCTGGTGGAGCATCGCGTCGACCTGGTGATGTCGGTGTGCGACCGCGTGGTGGTGCTGGACTTCGGACGGGTGATCGCCCAGGGCGATCCGGCGACGGTGCAACGCGACCCGCGCGTGCTGGAGGCCTACCTGGGCAGCGCGCAGGGCGCATGACGGACGCCCTGCTGGAGGTGCAGGATCTGTGCACCGACTACGGGCCGGTGCGCGCGGTGGACGGCGTCACGCTGGCGGTGAGCGAGGGCAGCGTGACGGCGGTGCTGGGCGCCAACGGCGCGGGCAAGACGTCGCTGCTGCGCACGATCTCGGGGCTGGAGCACGCCAGCTCGGGGCACGTGCGCCTGGCTGGCCGGGACATCCTGGGCGTGGCGGTCGAGGACATTGTCAGGCGCGGCCTGGCGCAGGTCCCCGAGGGTAGGGGCGTGATCGCGCAGCTGACCACCGAGGAGAACCTGCGCCTGGGCGGCCTGTGGCGGGGCGGCGACGCTACACCGCTAAGCGAGATCTACGAGCTGTTCGGGGCGCTCGAGCAGCGGCGCACGCAGCCGGCGGCCTCGCTGTCGGGTGGCGAGCGCCAGATGCTGTCGATCGGGCGCGCGCTGATGGGCCGTCCGCGCGTGCTGCTGCTGGACGAGCCCTCGCTCGGGCTCGCGCCGATCGTGACCGCGCAGATCATGGCGCTGATCCGCACGCTGGCGAGCGAGCGCGGGCTGGCGGTGCTGCTGGTCGAGCAAAACGCCCGCAGCGCGCTGTCGATCGCCGATCGCGGCATCGTGTTGAACCTCGGCCGCACGGTCGCCGACGAGCCGGCGGCGACGCTGGCCGCGGACGAGGGCCTGCGCCACGCCTACCTGGGCTTTTAGACATGACGCGCTTCATCGACTTGACACTCAACGGAATATCCACCGGGGCGGTGTATGCGGCGGTGGCGCTGGCGCTCGTGCTGATCTGGCGGGCCACGCGGATCGTCAACTTCGCCCAGGGCGGGATGCTGATGGTGACCACGTTTATCGCCTCGGCGGTGATCGGCTCGAGCGGGTCCTACTGGCTGGGTTTTGCCGTGGCGCTCGTCAGCGGACTGGCGCTCGGCGCGGTGATCGAGCTGGTGCTGATTCGGCGGGTGGAGTCGGGACCGCCGCTAAACGCGGTGATCGTGGCGCTCGGCCTTTTGATCTTGCTGGAGGCGGGCGCGGGGATGATCTGGGGCAACACCCCGCGGTCGTTCCCGCCGGCGTTCTCGATCCGCGGCTATGACGTGGGCGGCACGCGCCTGCTGTTCTCGCCCAACGACACGTTCACGGTGCTGGTCGTGCTGGGCGTGGCCGCGGGCCTGGCGGTCCTGTTCCGCGGCACGGCACTGGGGCTGAGGATGCGAGCGGCGGCGCTCGCGCCGGAGGTGGCGCGCATGCTGGGCGTGCGCGTGGGGCGGATGTTTACGCTGGGCTGGGCGTGCGCGGCGTTCGTGGGCTCGCTGGCCGGGCTGCTGGTGGCGCCGTCGGTGTTCGTGGGCCCCGACCAGTTTAACCCGATCCTCATCTTCGGCTTCACCGCGGCAGTGCTCGGCGGCCTGGACAGCCCGGGCGGTGCGGTGATCGGCGGGATCGTGCTCGGCCTGGCGCTGTCCTATGTGTCTGGCTATGAGGGCGCGTCGTTGGTCACGCTGGCCGCTCTGTTGGTGCTGATCGCCGTGCTGATGATTCGCCCGGGCGGGCTGTTCTCCAGTGGGCGGGAGAGACGAGTATGAACGCTGCGGGCGGGCGGGCTGCAAATCGAGTCCGCGGGGTCGGGCAGAGCAGGCTGGTGCGCTCGCTGGGGCTGGTGGTGCTCGCGGGCGTCTTGTTCTTCCTGGCCAGCGAGGCGCTGGGCGCCTACGACGATCTGCAGCTGGCGAGCGGCGCCTACTACTTCGCGGTGCTCGCAGGCCTGACGGTGCTGACGGGTACCAGTGGGCAGATTTCCCTGGGCCACGGCGCGCTGATGGCGGTGGGCGCGTACACGCTGTGCCTGCTGGTGGGCAACGAGCACTGGGCGATCGCGCCCGCTCTGCTGGCGGCGGTGGCGGTCAGCGCGGTCGTGGGGACGGCCGTGGGCGCGGCGGCGACGCGCCTGCGCGGGCCATACCTGGCGGGCGCCACGCTGGCCTTCGCGGTCGGTCTGCCGGCGCTGGCGGACAAGTACCCGAGCACGTTCGGCGGCGAGAACGGGCTGGTGATCAACCCCCCCACGCCGCCGTCATGGTTGGGCACGAATTTCCCCCTCGAGCGCTGGGAGGCGTGGATCGCGGGCATCGGCGCGCTGGCGGTGATGTTTGCCATGAGCAACCTGCTCAAGAGCGGTGCGGGGCGGGCCTTTCGCGCGGTGCGCGACGACGAGATCGCGGCGTCGCTGTGCGGGCTGCACGTAGGGCGCGTGCAGACGCTCGCGTTCGTTTTGAGCGCGGCTTGCGCGGGGCTCGGCGGCGGCCTGTTGGCGGTCGTCCTGCAGCTGGCCGCGCCCGGGGCCTTTGAACTGCAGCTGTCGCTGTCGCTGTTGACGGCGATCGTGCTGGGCGGCCTGGGCACGTTGATGGGCGCGATCTGGGGGGCGGCGGTGCTGGTGCTGCTGCCCAGCTGGACCAACGACCTGGCCCACTCCTTCTCGCTGTCCACCCAGGTCTCCGACAACCTGCCGCTGGCGCTGTATGGCCTGGTCCTGATCGTCGCGATGCTCGTGTGGCCGAGCGGCGTGCAGGGAGCGCTGCGCAGGATCGCGGGTGGTCTGCGTCGAAGCCCGTCAGGCTGGGGTGGTCATGGGTAAACACCGATCGGCCCATCTCTTCACGGCGCAACGACAGCACAGCAAGCCGACAACGTTCACGTCAGTTAAAAAATCGGTTGGGGATTTAGCGATCGATCAAACACAGGATCAGGAGGAGAAGGCAATGAACTCAGTCAGCATCAGGCCGCGGGCGGTAGGGGCCGCCTGCGTACTAATCGTGGCGCTGGTCGTGGCAGGGTGCGGCTCCAGCTCCAACAGCAGCAGCGCCCCCGGGGTGACCGCGACGAGCATCACGTTCGGTACGCACCAGCCGCTCACCGGCCCGGCAGCGCCGGGCTACAGCGAGATCGCGCCGGCCTCACAGGCGTTCTTTGACTACCTCAACGCCCAGGGAGGGATCTACGGGCGCAAGATCCACCTGGTGATCAAGAACGACGAATACAACCCCACGCAGACGGTCAGCGTGATCCACCAGCTGGTGCTGCAGGAAAACGTGTTCGGCATCTTCGAGGGTCTGGGCACGCCGACGCACACCAAGGTCGTGGGCTTCCTCAACTCAGAGAAAGTGCCCGACATGTTCGTCGCCTCGGGGTGCGCGTGCTGGGATAACGCCACCAGCCAGCCGTACACGTTCGGATGGCAGCCCAACTACACGATCGAGGGCAAGATCCTTGGGCAGTACCTCAAGCAGCATTTCGCCGGCAAGAAGGTTGGCGTCTTCTACCAGGACGACGACTTCGGCACGGGTGGACTTGCGGGCATCAAGTACGAGCTGCCAGCCAGCCAGATCGTGTCCACCCAGCCCTACCAGCCGGGTGTGACGAACGTGGCACCGCAGATCTCCGCGATCAAGGCGGCGGGCGCCGAAGTGCTGGTCGACTTCACCGTGCCGATCTACACCGCCCTTGGGCAGCTGACGTCGTTCACGCTCGGCTACAAACCACAGCTGGTGGTGTCCAACGTGGGCATCGACCCGACCACCGTGGGCGGCCTGCTGAAGACGTTCTCCAAAGGCAAGGCGGGAACGGAACTGATCGAAGGCGCGATCACCGACGGCTACCTGCCGTCGTCCTCGGAAACGTCGAACCCGTGGATCGCGCTGTTCGGAAAAATCCACAATCAATACGACCCCAGCGCGCCGTTTGACGGCAACGTGGAGTACGGCATGGCCAACGCGTACACGCTCGCGCAGGCGCTGCAGCTCGCCGGCAAAGACCTGACGCGCGAAAAGCTGATCGACGTCGTCAATGAAAAAGGCGCGCAGCTGAGCGGCCCGGGCCTGGTGCCCTTCCGCTACTCCAAGAGCGAGCACGGCGGCTACAGCGGCGTGGAGATGGGCCAGGTGCGAAACGGCAAGATCGTGCTGTTCGGCGGGCCGCTCGTGACCGAACCGACATCCGGCTCGCCGATCACCCCCTACACCACCGCCCAGCCGGCCCCGCCGGCGAGCGGCGTGTCGGTGCCGTAAGGCCGGACCCGCGCGCAGGACCGACGATCAGGGTTGGGCGAGCGCCTCCGCCAGGCGCTCGCCCTCCCGGTCAAGCACCGCCAGCAGTGCGTCCACCACGCGTGCGTCGAATTGGCCGCCGGCGCAGCGCAGCAGCTCCTCGCGCGCCGCGCTCGGCCCGATCGAGGCGCGGTAGGCGCGGTCTGAGGTCATCGCCTCATAGGCGTCTGCGACCGCCAGGATCTTGGCCTCGAGCGCGATCTCCTCGCCGGCCAGCCCACGCGGATAGCCACGGCCATCGGGGCGCTCGTGATGGGCGCCGACCCACTCGCGCACGTCGGCCAGACCGGGATGCTCGAGGATCTGAGCGCCGAGCTCGGGGTGGCGCCTGATCACGTCGAACTCCTCGTCGGTCAGCCCGGCGGGCTTTGACAGGATGCTGTCAGGCACGCCGACCTTGCCGACGTCGTGCAGCATTCCCGCCAGGCGCACGCGCTCGATGCGCTCCTGGGAAAGGCCGAGCTCGCACGCCATCTTCGCGGCGTAGCGCCCGACGGTCTCTGAATGCCTGGCCGAGCCGCTGAAGCGCAGGTCGACGGCCTCGGCGAGGTCGAGCACCACGGCCACGAAGCGCTCGCCGGCGACATCGCGGGGGTTCCCGTCCTGGCGGCCGGCTTCGCGCAGCGCGGCGCTGTGTAGCACGCTGCGGTCGCGGCCGTTGCGCTTGGCCGCATACAGCGCCTCGTCGGCCGCCCGCAGCAGCGATCCCGCGGTGTGGCCGTGCTCGGGGAAGCTGGCCACGCCGAAGCTGATCGTGACCGGCGCGGCGTCGTGGCGCAGCTCCTCGCGCAGCGCGGCGCGCAGGCGCTCGGCGATCAGCAGCCCACCGGCGCCATCGGTGTCGGGCAGCACCAGCGCGAACTCCTCGCCGCCCACGCGGGCGACGCCGTCGAGCCTGCGGGCACCGGCCGCGAGCACGCGCGCAAGGCGCAGTAGCACTGCGTCGCCGGTGTCGCGCCCGTGGCGGTCGTTGACCTCCTTGAAGTGGTCGAGGTCGCCCACCACGACCGTCACGTGGGTATTGCCCCGGCGCGCGCGCTCGAGCTCGAGGTCGAGCATCTCGCGAAAGCCACGCCGGTTGGACAGCTTGGTCAGCGGGTCGGTGCGGGCGGCGTCGTACAGCCTGGCGATCAGCGACTCGGCGCGCGTGCGCATCGAGCGGATCAGGATCGCGGCGACCAGCAGGCTGCCCATGCCCACCAGCCACCACTCGGGGATGCCGTCGGTGGGCGGTCGCACGGCCAGTAGAGCTCCGTAGGCCAGGCCTACATAGACGATCTGGACGACCGTCTCGGTCGTGGAGAAGAAGTAGGAGGAATACAGAAACACCCACAGGTAGAAGAACACCAGCGGACTGGGGTTCTGGGCGGAGAAGTAGGCGACCCCGGTTATCAGCGTGCTGCCCGCCAGCAGCGCCGCAGGCAGGACCCAGCCGGCGAGCGCGCGCGTGCGCCAGTGCAGCGCGGCGGCGATCGCATAGGCGATGCCCACAATCACCAGCAGGCCCAGCTCGCTCGCGCGGGCCGAGTGGGGCAGCGCGATCGTCAGCAGCGCAAGCGTCGCGCCGCAGGCGAACAGCGCCGCCAGTGCCTGGACCATCAGTTCGCGCTCGGAGGCGCCGTCGGGCGACCTCGCAAGGCTGCCCGACGCGTCGGCGGCGCCCGGCGGCGCCAGCTCAGACGTCGCGCCCGACCCGGCGGGCAGGCCGAGGTCCTCGCCGTTCCCACACACGGTCATTTGCAGTCTGTGTCGGCCAAACACGCGAAAACGTGAGCACATTGACGCCAGTTCCGACTTATGTCTCCGCCTCTCCGAGCCACCCGCCGCAGCTCCCGGCGGCGCCTGCTCGAGCGCCTGCGCCATAATCCCCCGCCGTGAGGGCCATCCAGATCACGCAGCTGAGCGGACCCGACGACGCCCTGGAGCTCGTGGAGCTGCCCGAGCCGGCATCGTCTGCGGAGGGGGAGCCCTCCCACCCGCTCACGCCCGGCGCGGGCGTGCTCGTGGACGTGCACTGTGCGGGCGTGTCCTTCCCGGAGGTGCTGCAGACACGCGGCCAGTACCAGATCAAACCCGAGCTGCCGTTCGTGCCCGGCAGTGAGGTCGCGGGCGTCGTGCGCGTTGCCCCGCCCGACGCTGACGTCAAGCCGGGCGACCGCGTGGCGGCGTTCTGCGCGCTCGGGGGCTTCGCCGAGGTGGCCGTTGCTCCCGCCTTCTTGACTTTCGCGCTGCCCGCCGAGCTCGACTTCGCCCAGGGCGCGGGGCTGATCCTCAACTACCACACCGCCTACTTCGCGCTGGCGCTGCGCGGGCGCCTGCAGAAGGGAGAGACGGTGCTCGTGCAGGGCGCAGCCGGCGGCGTGGGCACCGCATCGCTGCAGATCGCCAAGGGGCTTGGCGCGCGCACGGTGGCGGTGGTGTCCAGCGAGGCCAAGCGGCTGGTCGCCGAGCAGGCCGGAGCGGACGAGGTCGTGATCTTCGGCGAGGGCTGGCGCGAGCAGGTGCAGCAGCTCACAGGCGGCGGCGTCGACGTCGTCCTCGACCCGGTCGGCGGAGATCGCTTCACCGACAGCCTGCGCTGCCTGCGCGAGGACGGGCGCATGGTCGTGGTCGGGTTCACCGGCGGCTCGATCCCGGAGGTCAAGGTCAACCGGCTGTTGCTGCGCAACCTCGACGTGGTGGGCGCCGGCTGGGGCGCCTACGTGATGGGCAAGCCCGACCTCAACCGCGAGATCGGCGCGGCCGTCAACAGCCTGGCTGACGCCGGCTTCGTGGCGCCCATCGTCGGTGAGCGGTTTGCCTTCGAGCAGGCCGCGCAGGCCCTGAAGGCGATCGACGAGCGCCGCGCCACCGGCAAGGTCGTCCTGGACGTGCGCGGCGATTGAGACCCTGAATGCGGGGGCTAGCCCGACGGTGGTCGCGGGGGAGCGCCGCACGCAGCGAGGTGGCCTGCCGCAGTGACAACGTCGCCGATCTCACGCACAATTCGTGTCGATGAGCGTAGCCGCGGGGCACCCACACGCCGTGGATCGGGCACGTCGGGCGCTGGCCGCCGACGGGGGCGCCACTCCGGCGTCCGGGACGGCCCCCGCGCCGCAGGCCGATACGGGCCCGACGCCGGAGGAGATCCAGGTTCCAGTCATGGAGAACCTCGACAGGGCGATCACCGGCCTGATCACGGCCGCGCCTCCGGTGCTCGTCGCGGTGGCGGGCTGGCAGCTGTGGAACAGGGAGCTGCGCCTGCGCGACGTGGTGATCTTCGTGGCTATGTACATCCCGATCGGCCTGGGCGTCACGGTCGGCTTTCATCGCCTACTCACCCACCGCAGCTTCAAGACGTCTGGCGCCCTGCGGGGGCTGCTGGCGATCCTTGGGACGATGGCGATCGAGGGGCCCGTGATCTCCTGGGTGGCCGACCATCGCAAGCACCACGCGTACTCCGATCGCGTGGGCGACCCGCACAGCCCCCATGTCGACCACGGCGGCGGCTGGCGCGGCGCGCTGACCGGCCTCGCGCATGCGCACGTGGGCTGGCTGTTCAACCACTCCCAGCGCGGATCGCGCGAGCGCTTCGCGCCGGACCTGCTGGCCGACCCGGTCATCCGCTTCGTCGATGCGACGTTCGCGCTGTGGTCTCTGGTCGGCCTAGCGATCCCGTTCGGCCTCGGCGTGCTCGTCGGCGGCAGCGTCGGCGCGGGCCTGGAGGCGATGCTGTGGGGAGGCGCTGTGCGCATGTTCGTGCTGCACCACGTCACCTACAGCATCAACTCGCTGTGCCACTTCTTCGGGCGCCGGAGCTTCGATACCGGCGACCATTCGCGCAACCTGGGCTGGCTGGCGCCGTTCTCGCTGGGCGAGGCGTGGCACAACAACCATCACGCCTTTCCCACCTCTGCCATACACGGCCTGGGCCGCCGCGAGCTGGATATCTCGGGCATCGTGATCGGGGCGCTGGAGCGCGCCGGCCTGGTCTGGGACGTGCAGCGGGTCAGTCCCGAGCGCCAGGCCGTCAAGGCGATCTGAGCGGCCGACGCGCAGCCGGCCGCTCGCAGTCGCCTACTTCTTCGCCTTGTCCGACCCGGTCAGGGTCTTGCCTGCGCTGTCGACCACCTTGCGCAGGAACTCGTACTGCGTGTGGACCAGCCGCTGGGCCATCTCCAAGGCCGAGTCGGTGATCTTCTCGCGCCCGGAGGGACCCTGTCCGTGCGGCGGCAGCTCCCTGTCGAGCGTCTCGACGAACTTGCGTACAGCCTCGATCGCGCTCCTTGCGCCCTCGTCGAGCGACTTGAGCACGTCCTCTGAAAGCTCGCCGGCGCGATCGACCGGCTTGCCGGTGTCGCGCTGTCGATGGGACGCGCGGCGCGTGGGCGCAGCCGCTTTCTTTTTGGCTGGAGGGCGGCGTTGGGTCTTTGTTTCGGGCATTGTCTCCACCTTCGGGACCGCGGTCCCGTCACGGGTTTCGCGAAAGTCGATTGGCCCGACCCGTCAGGTTGGGCGTCGTCGATTCCACCTCTTGCGAGCACGCTACGCCGGGCCGGCGGCCGTGCCATCCGCAGAAACTCCCACGCGGGCGCGGGGGGACTACGTCGTCGCCGGCCGGGGGCGTGAGACGATTAGCGGCGATGGCCGGACGCGCTCGACTCCCGCTGGACCTCTCCCTGGCGCAGGGCGCCAGCCCGCGGCGATGGATGCCGGCGCTCGCGGCCGGGCTGTCGATCGGCGAGTACGCGCGCTCGCTCGTGCGCCGCATGGCCGGTCTGATCGTGGTCCTGCTGGGCGCCATCTGGGCGCTGGACGGTCAGGGCTACTTCTGGCCGGCGTGGGCGTGGCTGGGCCTGATGGTGGCCGTGCTGCTGGACTTCGCGGCGGTGTGGGTGTGGCGCCAGCGACCCGGCGCGGAGCGCCGCGTGGCGGGCGTGTGGGCGCTGATCGGAGCGGCGGCGGTGATCCTGCTGGCGACGTGGCTGCTGACGTGGCTGCTCGCGGGGGTGCGCGAGTTCTGGCCCGCATGGGGGCTGCTCGGGCTGGCGACGGCGGGCAGCGCCTACTCGCTGATCGCGCTGCACGACCGCGTGCTGGTCGCGCGCGGCCGGCGCGCGCTGCGAGCGAGGATCGACATGCTCACGCGCACGCGCCGCCAGGCCGTGGACGCCCAGGCGGCCGAGCTGCGGCGCATCGAGCGCGACCTGCACGACGGCGCCCAGGCGCGCCTGGTGGCGTTGACGCTGCAGCTGGGCCGAGCGGAGATGCGCGCCGACGACCAGCCCGAGGTCAGACGCCTGATCCGCGACGCCCAGCGCGAGGCCCATCAGGCGATCGCCGAGCTGCGCGACCTCGCGCGCGGGATCGTGCCCCCACTACTGGCCGACCGCGGGCTCGTGGCGGCCGTGGAATCGCTGTCTGCCCGCTACGGCCTGGGCACGACCGTGCATGTCGACACTCACCGCCGCGTGGCGCCCGCGGTCGAGAGCGCGGCTTACTTCGTGATCGCCGAGTCGCTGACGAACACCGCCAAGCACGCCGGCGCCGGGCGCAGCTGGATCCGCCTCGTCGACGAGCGCCGAGCGCTGAAGGTGTTCGTCGGCGACGACGGCCGCGGCGAGGCCGACCCGGCGGGTGCCGGCCTGGCCGGGCTGCGCGCCCGCGTGGAGGCGCTGGACGGCAGCCTGAGCGTGGACAGCCCCGCCGGCGGGGGAACCGTCGTGGAGGTCAGCTTTCCGTGCGGGTAGTGATCGCCGAGGACCTTGCGCTGCTGCGCGAGGGGCTGGTGGCGCTGCTGCGCGAGAACGACATCGAGGTCGTGGCGCAGGTGCAGGACGGCGCGGGCCTGCTGCGCGCGATCGCCGGGCACAAGCCCGACCTGGCGATCGTCGACGTGCGCCTGCCGCCGACGTTCAGCGACGAGGGCCTGCGCGCGGCGATCGAGGCGCGGCGCAGACAGCCCCAGCTGGGCGTGCTCGTGCTCTCGCAGTACGTCGAGACGGCTTACGCGAGCGAGCTGATCGGCGAGGACACCGCCGGGATCGGCTACCTGCTCAAGGAGCGTGTGGGCGACGTCAGAGCGTTCCTGGACGCGCTGCAACGGGTCGCAGCCGGCGGCACGGTGCTCGACCGCGAGGTGGTCACGCAGCTGCTCGTGGCCCGAGGGGGCTGCGAGGACGCGCTCACTCGCCTGACTTCGCGCGAGCGCGAAGTGCTCGAGCTGATGGCCGAGGGCCGTTCCAACGCGGCGATCGCGCAGGAGCTGGTGGTCACCGCGGGGGCGGTCGAGAAGCACATCACCGGCATCTTCGCCAAGCTCGACCTGCCGGCCTGCGACGACAGCCACCGGCGCGTGCTGGCGGTGCTGGCCTACCTGCGTGTCGCACGCCAGCACCCCGGCTGATCGCCCGGCCGTTGCGTCGAGGGCACGGCGCTCGCCGACGTCTCCTGCCAGACTCCCCGCGATGGCCGAGGATCTGCTGAGCAGGATTGGCGCGGAAATCGACGCCCGCATGCGCGAGTTGCGCCCGTTCGTGGACGAGTATGAGCAGACGCTCGAGGCTGCCGGCGCGCTGGAGCGCAAACGCGACGTCGTCGAGCCGCCAAGGCCGCGGGCCAGGCGCCGGGCGACGGCGGGGTCGGCTAGGCGCTCTCCCGCGCGAGCGTCGGCGGGGCAAGCGACAGCTTCTGCGCGGCGATCGGCTGGGGCCGGAGGACCGGCTACGCGCCCCCCGGCCCGGGCCCCGGGCGAGCGTGCGGTCCGCGGCGCGGCCCAGCAGGCGATCCTGGCGGCGCTGGAGCACGGCTCGCACACCGTCGGCGAGCTCGTCGTGGTGACGGCCATGTCGGCCGCCAACATCCGCGAGAACCTGCGGAGGCTGCTGAAGGCCGGGACGGTGACCCGCGCCAGCCGCGGCGGCAAAGCAGCCTACGCGCTGTCGCGCTGATAACGCCACCACCGCACCGCCTGATGGGAAATCAATGGTTCGTCAAGCGGCAGCCTCCTGCAGCGTGACGGTGTGCCCGAGGCGTTCGAGTTGCGCAACCAGACGCCGAGCGTGCTTTTGTGGGTCGAGGCGGGTGAAGTAGTCGCCGCCGGCCTCGCGGTAGACCTCGCCTGTTGACAGCATGTGCCAGGCAGCGACGATGATCGAGTCGGATCGTCCGTGTTTGGGTGGACGCCAGAGGATGCAGCCGACAGAGGCATCAGCTGACTGCGGCCGCCGGTGCGCCCATCAGCGTCTGGTTTGCGCACAGAGCAGTTTCGCCGACTTCTGACAGAGCCGGTCAGCGTTTCCAGGGAATAGCGAAATCAGTCCCAGATCACGGTCACGTCGTAGTCAGCGAAGGCGGGGTCGCCGGTGACGATCGGCAGAGAGTGCGCCTGCGCCTGGGCGATCAGGAGACGGTCGAAGGGATCGCCGTGATGGTGCGGCAGCATCCTCACCCGCCAGGCGTCGTCTGCCGTGACATTCAGCAACTGGAAGCCAAGGGGCTCGATGCGCTCTGGCAGATCGTCAGGGGCTTTCAGCTTGCCGAGCCCGACCTTGATCGCGATCTCCCATAGGCTTCCAGCGCTGACCAGCACCTCCGCGGTCGGTGCCTCGATCGCCGCGGTTGCCGTCGGGCCGAGCCGAGGATCGTCGTTGAGATGCCACAGCAGCACGTGGCTGTCGACGAGCAGCCTCACGCCTCAGCGCGGCGAGCGGTTTCCACGGGAACGCGAGCCGGTTCCGGTGGGGAATACCTCACTGCGCTGGAACAGTCGCTCGATCTCTCTGTCTGCTTGTTCGACGTCTCCAGCGATCGCGATCTCGTTGCGCATCGAGCCACGTCCGGTCACGCCGCCGTGCTTGCGCTCGAGCGGTGCGATTCGTGCTACCGGGGCGCTGCCACGGCGTACCACGATCTCCTCGCCTGCCTCTGCGCGGCGCACAAGCTTGGAGAAGTGAGTCTTCGCTTCGTGGATCGTCACGCTCTCGGCCACAGAACCAGAATAACAGAAGTTAGTCTACTTGGTCCACATTGTTCGCGCTACCATAAGACGCGAAGACCCCGGAACGGTCCCTGTGCAGTCCCCCTTGGGGGACAGGCCAAACCGCCGGGGTTTCGTTCGTTCCGGCTACCTCGCGGCCGCTCGACGGACGCTACTTCGCCTCTTCGAGCGACATCCGCCCGCCAGGCAACGACGCAAAGCGGTTCGCATTGACTTCGGTTGGCTCCATCGGTCACGATTTGCAGCCGGTTTCGACGGCACGTCCTTGACGGTGGTCGAACCCCGACGAGTTGGCGGACGAGCTGGTGCGCTCCGACCTCGCCGCCCCCGGCGAGCAGTAGAGCTTGCGACAGCCGGGCAGTTTGGTCCCGCCCGGGGCCATCAGCCTTACAGCGCTTCCAGTCGAGCTTCGCCGTACCGACCTCAATCGCCTTGCGAGCGCTCTGCGCCTGAGTGCGTGCTGACGAGCGAGGACCGTAGCGCGGCGAACCGCAAGGGGCCCGCGCCGGCAGCTCAGCGAACGCGCTTGTGCGCGTCCTCACGGCCGGTCGTGGTAGCCGCATCGTTTGTGTGGATCCAGGCAACGATTTGATCAGGGGGTATGGGTCGCGACAGGTGAAAGCCCTGGGCTACGTCGCATCCGAAGCGGCCCAGTTCCTCGAGGTGCTCTGGAGTCTCGATTCCCTCGGCGATGACCCGAAGCTTCAAGCTGTGGCCGAGCTGAATGGTGGAGCGGACGATGTTCGCGTCCTCCTCGCTGTTGGTCATGTTGGCGATGAACGAGCGGTCTATCTTGAGCGCCCGGACAGGTAGCTGTTTGAGCTGGGCCAGCGACGAGTAGCCGGTGCCAAAGTCGTCGAGCGAGAAGGCGACGCCGAGCTCGCTGATACGGGCGATTACATCGAGCGCACGCGCCGGGTCTTGCATGAGCGTTTCCTCCGTGATCTCGAGCTCGAGATCCATGGGCGAGGTGCCGTGTCGTTTGATCAGGGCGTCGATCTCCTCCGGAAGGCGCGTGTCCAGGAGGTTCGCGGGCGAGAGGTTGACGGCCATGGGTACGACCTGGCCCATCTGGCGCCATTCGCGCTGCTGCGCGAGCGCGTGGTCGAGCACCCACAGCGTGAGCTCGCGCATCAGACCCTCACGCTCTGCCAGCGGCACGAACTCGCCCGGTGCCAACAGCCCGAGACGCGGATGCTGCCAGCGCACGAGCGCCTCGACACCCGCGAAGTTCCCATCCTCGATTGACCGCTTCGGCTGGTAGTGGAGGAGGAGCTGATTGGCCCCTAGAGCCAGGCGCAGGTCGCTCACCAGGGCCAGGTAGTCCCGGCTGTGCTCATCACTGTCCGCCACGTAGCTCTCCACACCGGTCCGCCTGGACTTCGCGCGGTACATCGCGACGTCGGCGCAGCGCAACACCCCCGAGCGCGTGCTGGCGTGCAGCGGCGCGGCGCCCACACCGATGCTCGCCTCAACGGGGATGGTCAGGCCATCGAGAGGGAAAGGCTCATCGAAGGCGCGCTGCAGCCCCTCAGCCGTCCGGATCACGTCGCGCTCGTCACTTGCATCCGCGAGCAGGGCGGCGAACTCGTCACCGCCAAGTCGTGCCAGCAGGCCCGACGCGGGCAACGCCTCGCGCAGCCGTACCGCCACCTGGCGCAGCAGCTCGTCTCCGGCGTTGTGCCCGAGCGTGTCGTTGATCTCCTTGAAGCGATTGAGGTCCACGAGCAGCATCGCGAGCGGGCGCCCCTCCTCGAGCAGCTGATCGGCGACCTTGTAGAGCTGTCGCCTGTTCGGCAGTCCGGTCAGGTCGTCTGTGTGCGCCTCGATCTGCGCCGCCCGCTTGGACTCGCGCTCGACTTGCGCGGCGACCTCGAGCGCACTATGGCGCTCTGCGGTGAGCTCGTTGAGCCGGCGCAGGGCCAGCCCGAAGCGAGCCCCTGCCGCCACCAGCGTCGCGGTCGCGAGGCCGATCGCGACCTGGCTGAGGTGCTCGAGCGAGCCCACGAACAGGATCGCCAGCGCCAGGCTGGAAGCAACCGCGGGGATCTTGAAGCCCGACGAGGTGTTCTCCTTGACCGGCACGCCCGGGTCGGGCGCCAGCCAGACCGCGCAAGAGATCAACAGCAGCGACGCCGGCCACGCGATGGTGTTGAGAAACCAGCCCACGTCGGTGGCGAGCAGGCCGTTGAACAGCGCCGCGGTGTCACCGGCCACATTGTTCACCCCGGCCGCCGCGATCAGACACCAGCGCGCTCGCTGTCCCGCGGGGAGCATGGCGATGCCCAGGATCGTCAAGCCGAACAGCAACAGGTCGCCGACCGGATACACCAGGTTGACCGCCGCGAACTCCGTGCCGCCGCCAGAAGCCGACGCGATCCAGTGAAACGCGAATGCAACAAGCGCCGCGGCGGTCACCAGCGTCGCCACCACGCCGTCGAGGTAGTTGGCGGCTGTGAGCTTCTTGACGTCGCGGCGCATCAGCACCATGACACCGACGTAGGTCAGCGGGAACGTTCCCGCCCAGAGATAGTTGTTGAGCGCCAGCGTCGGCACCTGCGCGCCGCCCAGCGACAGGTATGTGTTGGCGAGATCTCCCGCCGCCCAGCAGCAGCCGGCCAGCCCAAGCAGCAACGCATACTTGCGGTCGCGCTTGTACAAAACGCCTCGCGCAACCATCAGCAGGCTGACCAGCAGCTCGAAGCCCGCCACCCCCCAGCCGTCCAGCCAGGTCGGCGCCGGACCGTGCGGCCCGCGCACGAGCAGCGAGCATACGTAGGCGACCAACACGAAGATCAGGACGCCGTACAGCGCCTTGATCGCGCGCAGCGGCCGCGCGAGCGCGTCAGCTGTGGCGACAGCGCTGCGACCGTGCGCAGGCACGGCGTCGCCGCGAGCCGGCCGGCGCCGCCGCGGTGAGCGCTTGTCCCCGTGGGACTCCAAGGCCCGCTGCACCAACGGAAGATCGGCGATCGGCGCGCGCTCCTTTAGGCGGCGCCCCCTTGGTGGGCCGGGTACGTAGTCATGCGAGGGACGCGGGCGCGACTTGACGAATGCCGAGGCGCCTCGCAAGTATCGAGTCGCGCTCGTCAGTCACCGACGGCAAGCAGGTCGTCGACGAGTTGCTCGACGGATATTAGGGTCACGTCGCCGCGCTGCTCGGCTGCCTGCATCAGGTCGTTGCGGAAGCCGCTGCGGCTGAAGAGCACGGTCTGGGGGCCATCTTTGGCAAATCGGACTTTGGCGTCGCGCATGGCCGGGACCTTGTAGGCGTGCAGATCATCGAGCACCTTCAGCCTCATGGGCTCCTTTGTCCACTTGCACTCGCCGACTACGGCCACCACCGAGCGGGCGAGCCCTATTACGTCCACCTCCTCGCTCATCCGGGTCTTGGCTCGGCGTTGCTCGTTGAGTGCATTACCCCACCAGGCTCCCACGCGCGTCGCTCGACCGGTCCGCAGTACCCACTGGCGACAGAGGGACTCAAACATCGGCGAGACGTGGTCGGCGATCTGTGGCTCGATCTCCTCGCGATACAGCACACTCGGCACCAGGCCAGTCTTGAGGTCCTCCTGGTAGGGGAAGACGAACCGAAACCAGAAGCGCATAAAGCCGTCGCTGAGGCTCCAACGATGGTTGCGCTCCTCGTCGTGGGCGGTAACTGGTGCGTGTCTTTCGACTATATGCATGCCCCGCAGCGTCTTCAGGTAACCCTGGATGTCGGGGGTACGGCGTCCGAGTGCAGTTGCCAGGTCGGAGAGCGACTTCTTTCCGGTCGCGAGCTCCTCGAGCAGCGAGTAGTAGACCCCGGGGGAGCGCAGCTCCTCCTCCAGGACCTCGCGTGGGTCGTTGAACAAGGGGCCCCGTGGGTCCAGAACGCGCGCGCAAACCCGTTGCCGAAGCGTTCCTCCTCTGCCGAGCTCATCGAGGTACAAGCTCATGCCTCCGGCGATCGCGTAGCGCTCTACCTTGTCGGTGGCGGTTGTGTCCGCGCCAAGGTACACCGCTGCCTGGCCGAAGTCGAGCGGATCGATGGGGAGGCTAGTGAGCCGTCCTCGAAGCGGTCCCGTCAGCAGCCGCTCCATCTGGCCGATGTAGCTGCCGCAAAGCACGAGCTTCAACTGAGAGGCATCGCGCTCCTCCATCACCGCCTGGATGCTCGTGAGGACCTCGTCGCGGTCGCTCTCGCTGGCCGGCAACAGATAGGGAAACTCGTCGATCACCGCCAGCGTCGTCTCCCGCTCGGCCAGCGTGTAGAGCGCCTCTAGCAGCGATGGAACACCGTCCAGCGCAGGACGGACCCCGAGTAGTGGCTCGAGCGCAACGGCGAATCGATCAAGCTGCGGAACCTGGGCGCGCCGGTCAGCGACCAGAACTACCGCGGGCTTACCATCGGCGAAGCGGCGAAAGAGCCACGACTTGCCGACTCGGCGCCGGCCATAGAGCGCCAGCGCGTTAGTCTCCCCACCGCTCCACCAGTCTTCCATCCGAGCCAGATCGGCCTTGCGGTCAAGAAACCGATCGCGAGCTGGAAAGCTGAAGGAATTCATTAGGTTCTAAAACATTAGCTGTTAGCACCTAATGTATCAGGCCGATCGCCTCGACAGCATTACCGCGTCGAGGTTTTACGCGGTGGCCGCCGTGGCCGCACGCTCGGGCCCGATGAAGGGAGTGAGCGCCATATAGGTGATCTGTGGCGCCGCACCCGGGAGGCTGGCGAGGCAATCGTTGGCGACGTAGTTGTGCAGGATCTGCCAGATGCCTCCCGCGATCGCCTCTGCGGCGATCGCGGGGACATGGCCGTCGCCTCCGGCCAGCTCATAGCCTGGACCGAGATAGGCGGCGAACGCGTGCAGTGCCGTGTCGCGGATCTCGATCGCCTCCGGCGAGGCGGCGAACGTGTCGACCACGCTCAGGTGGGCGTGGGCCGGCTCGGAGGCCAGGAAGGCAATCAGCGCGCGCAGTCCGGCGGCGACGGCGCTGGGCCAGTCGTCCTGCTTGCCCTCGTAGGCTTTGACAGCAACCTGCAGCGCCTGGTGCAGGCCGATCTTCTGCGCGCCCAGGAAGGCGTCGCGCTTGGAGTCATAGATCTCGTAGAACGTCTGATGCGAGATGTTGGCGCGGCGCGCGATCTCGGGGATGGTCAGTGCGGCCAGGCCCTTCTCGGCGACGATCGCCGCGGTCGCGTCGACGATCCGCTCGCGCTGGCTTTTGACGATGAACTGGCGTGGCAGCTCGCTGCGCCCGCTGGGCAGGCGCCCCTCGGCGCGCCGCGCGCGCTCGGACGGCTCCGCGGCGGCCGCGTCGCCCGCGCCGGGCGGCGTCGCGGCGGGGGCGCTCAGGCCGGCGGGCAGCTGGCGCGGGTAGGAGCCGGCCCAGGCCGCCAGTTCGTCGGCCAGCGGCGCCAGCTCGACCGCGCGTCCGTGGCGCAGGCGCGCGGCGGTGACCTCGCGGATGCCGCCAAGGATCATTCTCACGGTCAGGTCGTTGGGCTCCTGCGCGGAGGCGCGGTCGCGGCTCATGCGGATGCCCGCTTCCAGGGCTTCCAGGGCGCGCCTGCGACCTTCCAGGGGCTTGGTGCCCGCGCCGAAGGCGCCGAGCACAAGCAGCGACATGGCCTCGGAGTCCGCCACTGCCAGCTGCGCGAACGCGCGCATCCCGGCGCGCAGGCGCTGGCCGTCGGGCCCCTCGACGCTGTAGGCCTGCATGACCGTCTGAGCTGTGCGCTGGGCGATCTCCTCGTAGGCGCACATGAACAGCGCCTCCTTGTCGGCGTACAGGCGGTAGAAGGTCGGTTGGGAGACGTGTGCGAGCCTCGCCAGGTCGACGATGCGGACCGCCGGGTAGCCCTTCTGGGCGATCAGCTCGATCATCGCGTGCTGCAGGCGCTCGCGCTGATCGCGCTTGACCGCCTCAGGGTCCAGGCCATGCGTGCCGGTGGGCAGCGGGCGGTAGCGTTCGTCCGGGTCCTCCGCGCTGAGCTCGCTCACGGCTATCTCCGCCAAACCTCCGGATTGACATCGAGTAAAGTCGAGATTATCAAACTGTGCGCGCAGCGCGACTCCGTTGTTTCTAGGTGGCACACCAGGGTTGAGCCTAGCGGGTGCCTCACCCCGCGGTCGTTCGCGAGGTGCCCAGGACTTCGCCGGAGGCGCCCAGCGCCTGCACGGCCACCACGGTCTGGGGACCGGGCAGTGTGATCGCCGTCTCAAAGCCGCTGCGCGCGGCGCTGGCTATGGGTGCGAGCTGCGCTGGGGAGGATCCGCCCAGCACCTGCCAGCTGGCCGTTTGCGTATCGCCGTTCCAGCTGGCATAGACGGTCAGCGGCCCTGAGCCGCCCGCGCCGGAGGGCGCGACGGCGATCGCCGGCGGTTCGCTGGGCGCGCCCGTCCACTGGAAGCGGTAGGCGCGGTATGACTGATACGCGCCGCGCATGTGGGCGTCGAACAGCAGCTTTCCCTGGGCGCTGAACTCCGAGAAGTAGGGCTCGGCGCCCCAGCCGACGAAGAAGTCCCCGTTTTCGAGCAGCTCCACATTGCCCTGGCTGGCCGCCGACAGGGCGCCCGGGTGGTCGTATTCGGCCACCACGGAGTCGGTGCCAGCTTGGGTGTTGACCGCCACCACCAGAGCCCGCGACTGGGGATGGATCTTGGGCGTGGCGCCGTTGTCGAAGATGCTGATCGTTCCGTTGGCCAGCGTGGTCGCATCGTGCTGGAAGGCGGTCGCGGCGCCGGCCGCCAGCTTGACGTTTGAATGCTTGCCGCCGATCGTCGCCAGGACCTGGCCGGTGCCCGTGTTCAGCTCATACAGCGCGGAGGTGTTGCGCGCGGAGATCAACGTGGTGGCGTTCGCGCCCTGGTCGATCGAGTTCAGGTGGAAGTAGTCGAACGGCCATTCCGTGCTGGCGGTCTGCGCCGAGCTGTAGGAATCGCTCAGCGCGACGTGGTCGAGGCTGTGCCACTCGCGTCGCACCAGCCCCGTCTTCAGGTCGATTTCCTGGTAGATGCTGTCGGTGACCGCGCCTGTGCTGGGGCCTCCCACGCTCGCCAGGTCGCAGTGGATCGGGTCGAACGCGGTCAGCAGCGCGGTGCCCTGCGGCGTGATGTGGAAGTCGTGCAGGTCGGCCTTGTAGCCGTTGCCGGCGTGCACGCGCCCGATCTGGCGGTAGGAGCTGTTGTCGATGATCTCTTCCCCCTCGCCGAAGCCCTGCGGCGGGATCGTTCCCTGCCACCAGGTCAGCACAGGCTTGCCGTCGTACTGCTGGACCTGCAGGTTGGTCGCTTCGGTGCCCGTCGGCAGCGGATCGAACCACACCGGTTCGCCGGCTTCGTTGAAGATCAACGGCCCGCTGGGTCCTGGACCGGCGTACGGCGCGGCGAACAGGTAGCCGGGAGCGCTCTGGGGGGAGCGCGCGCTGACGACGATCGCCGGCGGCTGCAGTTCGGGGCGCGAGTGGAAATGCTGCACCTCGTTGGGGTCCTTGTCGGGGTGCTGGGTGGGCGGCGAGTACGGCAGCGTGTCGAGACTGGCGATCGCGAAGCGAAAGGCGAACGGCGCCGCCCGCCCGCCCCTGTCGACCTTCCCGCGCACCGTGACCGTCTCGCCGGACGCAAACGGACTGGCCGGCACGAAGCTGGCGCCGTCCCCCTGGGAGTAGCCGATCAGACGACCGGAATGCGAGCCGGTCTGCGAGCCCGAGACGGTCACATCGACGAGGTCGCTCACCGGAGCGCCGAGCAGGCTTATCTGCGTACGTGGTGAGGCGTCGTAGGAATCGGGCAGCGGCGAGACCGCGATCGCGGACCCCGGCAGGACTGCCGAGCTGTTGAGGGTGGTCGGCGTGCAGCGCGAGGCCGTGCCCTGGTTGAAGGCGGCCTGTCGGGCGGTGATCCCGCGGGAGGCGACCGCGAGCGCGGTCGCGCACGACAGCACCATCAGCATGGCGGACGCGACCAGCGCCCTGCGAACGTAGCGGTTCAACTCGCAAGATCCTAATTTGCCGACACGACGTGGACCTAAGAAGTTGCGAAAAGGACGCGCGCGCCGCGCCGCTTGCAATCGTGGGATTCTGCAGATATGCCAGACAGAGCAGCGCTCGAGTCTCAAACCCCCGGCGCGGATGGGCCGCAAGCTCACACAGCAGTGCCCGCGGCCAGCGCACGCGCCGGCCACATCGAGGTGCTGGAGGTCATGTCCGGCCTGCTCTCGGGCATCGGCGAGGGCTCGGCGCCCGATGCGTTCTTCAGCAGGCTGTGCGAGGCGATCTGCCGCCTGACCTCGATGCGCCGCGCGGTGCTGTTCCGCTATGACAGCGCCCGCCGGCGGGTGCGGGCGGTGGGCGCTCACGGCATCGAGCTCGAGCGCTTCGCCGACCTGTTCGTGACGATCGACTCGGTTCCCGTCGTGCGTCGCTCCTTCGAGGAGGATCGCATCCTCGAGGTCGTGGGAGCGGGCGACTTCGACGTGCCGAGCTCCGTGCGCGAGCTGCTCGAGGACGTGCGCATCGTGTGCACGCCGATGGCCGCCGCGGGCCGCTACGTCGGCGTGGTGCTGTCCGAGCGCGAGGCCGACGTGCCCGAGATGGACGAGGACGAGCGCCACCTGCTGTGGACGCTCGGCAAGGCGATCGCGATGGCGTCCGTCGCGCGCGAGGTGACCGCCTACGGCGAGCGCAGCAGCCAGCTGCAGCAGCGCATCGATCTGGCCCGCGAGATCCACGAGGGGGTCGTGCAGCGGCTGTTCGGCGTCTCGCTGGCGCTCTCGCGCGAGGAGCTGCTGGACGCCGACAGCCAGGAGCGCTGCGCCGCCGAGGTGCAGACGGCCCTGGCCGACCTGCGCACCGCGATCACGCGCCCGCTCGGGCATTCCTCGCGCCCTACCGCGGTCACCTTCGCCGAAGAGCTGGCGCGCGTGCGTGCGCTGTACCCGACGCTGGAGATCGCGCTCGAGCGCGGGGACCCGCAGGACGTGCCCGCCAACCTCGAGGCGCTGGCCCAGTCGATCCTCGTGGAGGCGGTGCGCAACGCGAGCAAGCATGCGCACGCGAGCAGGGTGGGGGTGTCGCTGCGCAACGACGGCGCCACGCTGGAGCTCGAGGTGCGCAACGACGGTGCGGACGTGCACAGCGGCGGGCGCGGCGGTGTGGGCCTGCGCCTGGCCACGCTGGAGGCGCTCCAGCACGACGGCGTGCTCGAGTACGGAGAGTGCGAGCCGGGAGCGTGGCAGGTCCGGCTGGTGGTGCCGACCGGTCAGTGAGCACCTCTGCGCCCCCCACCCAGGAGCATCCGGGCCCGCGTGAGCGTGGCAAGCGACTGCGCGTGCTGGTGGTCGACGATCACGACGTCGTGCACTGGGGCTTTCGGCTGATGCTCGGCCAGATGCCGTGGGTCGAGCGCTGCCTGAGCGCGCGCACCGGCGCGGAGGCCCTGGCAGTGTGCAGGCGCTATGAGCCGCACGTTGCGCTGGTCGACCTGTTCCTCGGCGTCGAGTCGGGACCCGAGGTCTGCGAGCGCCTGCGCGCGCAGGCGCCCGCGCCGCGCGTGCTGTTGATGTCGGGGGCCGGCGGCATCTCGCCGCGCGCCGCCCGCGCGGCCGGGGCGGCGGGCTTCATCTCCAAGGATTGGCCTGCTCCGGAGATCGCCAAGCTGGTGCGCATGGTCGGCGACGGGATGGAGGTGTTCCGCGACACCGGCAAACGCGGCGTGCCCACGTTGACCGAGCGCGAGGGCGAGATCCTGGCGCTGATCGCAGGAGGGGCGACCAACCGCGAGATCGCGGCCACGCTGTTCCTCTCCCCGCACACGGTCAAGGAGCACACGAGCACGCTGTATCGCAAGCTGGGCGCACGCAACCGGGCAGACGCGGTCCAGCGCGCCCAGCGCCTGGGCCTGCACCGCTGACGGCTCAGCGCGCGGGCGCCCGGCTCGCAAGTAACCACTCGCGCCCCCCTCAGGCGCCCGGACGCACCCCCCATTTGTGGGGTTAGCGCCGCCTGGCGTGCAACCATACGCCCGCGACACACAAGGTGTACATAGTGTCAAGCGGCGTGACAGCGGGCCTGTTCCCGGGCCAGGGCAGCCAGACGGGCGATCTGCGCTCGCAGGTCGCCCGCGATGCCCCCGAGCTGTTGGAGCTGTGCGTGGAGCTCGTCGGCGAGGACCCGTTCGCGCGCGTCACCGAGAGCACGCGCTTTGCCCAGCCGGCGATCTTCTGCGCGAGCGTGGCCGGCTGGATGCGTATGCGAGAGCATGTGCGCCCCGTGGCGCTTGCCGGGCACTCGCTCGGCGAGCTGAGCGCGCTGGTGGCCGCAGAGGCGCTCGACCCCGCGGAAGGCCTGGTGCTGGCGGTGCGCCGTGGTGAGCTGATGGCGGCCGCGGCCGTGGGCGACGGCGAGGAAGGGATGCTCGCGCTGCTCGGCGCCGGCGAGGACCTGCCCGCCCGCCTGGCCGAGGACCACGGCGTGGTGGTGGCCAACGACAACGCCCCCGGCCAGGTCGTGCTCGCCGGCCGGCTGGAGCGCTTGCACGAGGCCCGCGATGCGGCTCGCGCGCAGGGCGCGCGGGCGATCATGCTCGACGTGGCCGGCGCGTTTCACTCGCCGGCGATGGCCGGTGCGGTCGCGCCGTTTCGTGCGGCGCTCGAGCAGGTGCAGTTGCGCGAGCCGGTCGTGCCGGTCATCTGCGGCTGGAGCGCCAGGCCCTTCGATAACGTGCGCGAGGAGCTGGCGGCGGCGATCGTCGCGCCGGTGCGCTGGCGTTCGACGATGCTGGCCCTGGCGGCACTCGGCGCGGAGCAATTTGTGGACTTCGGCCCGGGCAGCGTGCTCGCCAAGCTCGTGCGCCGCAACCTGCCCGAGGCCCGCGTGATCGATCCAGACGAGCTGGCGGTCCCGGTCGCGGTGGGGGCGGGCGATGGCGCCTGAGACGCCCACGCTGCCGCTGGACGGTCTGGCGATCACCGACGGCCCCGCGACGACGACGCCGCTTGGCGCGAGAACGCGTCCGCTGGGCGAGGAGCTGCCAGCGCGGCACACCCGCACGGCGGGCATCGTTGGCCTGGGAGCCGCGCTGCCCCAGCGCAGGGTCGCAAGCGCCGAGATCGCTGCGCGCGTGGGGGTGGACGTCGACTGGATCACGCGGCGCACCGGCATCGCGCAGCGCCGCTACGCCGCGCCGGGCGAGCGCGTCAGCGACCTGGCCGCTGCAGCCGGGCGGGCGGCGCTGGCGGACGCGGGGATCGACGCGAGCGAGGTCGACATGGTGCTCGTGGCCACGCTGGCGGCCGACGAGATCACCCCGTCGACCGCGCCGCTGGTGGCGCACGAGCTCGGCACGGTCAACGCTGCGGCGATCGACGTGGGCGCTGCGTGCGCGGGCGCGATCGCGGCGCTGGCCCACGCGACCGCATGGATCGAGGCGGGCCGCGCGCGCAACGTATTGGTGATCGGCGCGGAGATCCTCACGCGCTTCGTCGACTTCGACGACCGTCGCACGGCGCCGCTGTTCGGCGACGGCGCGGGTGCGCTGGTGGTCAGCTGCGACGCCGATGGGCAGATCGGGCCGTTCGTGCTCGGCAGCGACGGCGGCGCCGCGTCTGCGATCCGGGCCACGCGCGAGCGCGGCGTGCTGGAAATGGAAGGGCACGAGACGTTCCTGATGGCCGTGCACCGCTTGGCGACGTCCACCGAACAGGTGCTCGAGCAGGCCGGACTGGAGCTGGACGACGTCGACCTGTTCGTCTACCACCAGGCCAACGGGCGCATCCTGTCGGCGGTCGCCGAGCGGCTGGGCGTGGCCGGCGAGCGGGTGTTCGATTGCATCGCACAGCTCGGCAACACCAGCGCGGCGAGCGTGCCGCTGGCGCTCGCGCAGGCGCAGCGGGCCGGTGCGCTGACGCCGGGCGCGCGGGTCGTGCTCGGCGCGGTCGGCGCGGGCCTCGTGTGGGGCGCAACAGTGATCACGTGGGGTGGCTCGTGAGCGTGGCTGAGCGATCGGGCGTGGTCGCCGAGGAGGGGACGCGATCTGCTTCCCGCGACGCTGGCGAGATCGGCACGCCGCGGGTGCGCGAGGGCTGCGCGCTGGTGACGGGCGCCTCGCGCGGCATCGGCGCTGCGATCGCCTGCGCGCTGGCGGCGGACGGCTGGCCGGTGGCGGTCAACTACCGCGCCGACGAGCAAGCGGCCAGCGAGACCGTGCAGCGCATCACAGAGCGCGACGGCCGGGCGCTGGCGGTGTGCGCGGACGTGACCGAGCCTGAGCAGATCGCCCGCCTGTTCGAGACAACCGAGCGCGAGCTCGGGCGCGTGCTAGTGCTCGTCAACAACGCTGGCGTGCGCCGCGACGATCTGTCGCTGTCGCTCAGCGACGCCGACTGGGATCAGGTGATCGACACCAATCTGAGCGCGGCCTTTCGCGCGACCAGGCATGCGCTGC
Source organism: uncultured Solirubrobacteraceae bacterium (assembly GCA_963734225.1). Lineage (GTDB taxonomy): Bacteria > Actinomycetota > Thermoleophilia > Solirubrobacterales > Solirubrobacteraceae > Palsa-744. The sequence continues at coordinate 198,012 of CAVTGI010000006.1, read as the reverse complement.
GGGGGATGATCCGCGAGCGCTTCGGCCGCGTGATCAACATCGCCTCGGTGGTCGGGCCGCGGGCCAACGCGGGGCAGGCCAACTACGCGGCCGCCAAGGCCGGCCTGATCGCGATGACCAAGACGGTCGCCGTGGAGGTCGCGCGCCGGGGCGTGACCGTCAACGCGATCGCACCGGGGCTGATCGAGACCGACATGACCGCGGACCTCGACGGAGAGCTGCTGGGCGCCGTGCCCGCCCGCCGGGCAGGCAGTCCCGAGGACGTGGCCGCGTGCGCGCGCTTCTTGGCGTCCGAGCAGGCGGGCTACGTGACCGGGACCACCCTTTACGTGGACGGGGGACTGTCCGCGTGACGCAGACGGAAAGCCTCAATAGAAAGCGACAGAGAGGAGTGCGATGAGCACCACCGTGACCGAAGACCAGATCGAGCAGCTCGTGATCGAATCGCTGCAGACGTTTGGCGCAGACCCGGACGAGATCAGCCGCGACGCCACTTTCGAGGCGCTCGACATCGACTCGCTGGACCTCGCCGAGCTGTCCCAGATCGTGCATGAGCAGTACGGCGTGGAGCTGAAGGGCTCAGACGTGGCCGACGTCAAGACGGTCGACGACGCGATCAAGCTGATCGCCGAGCGGGTGTAGGGCGTGGGGCAGATCCTCTCTACCCGCGCGCGCCGGCAGGGCGCCTCCAGCCGGGCCGAGCCGGTGCTCGTCACGGGCGTGGGCGCGGTCACGCCGCTGGGCGTCGGCGCGCGCGCTCTGCACGAGCGCTGGAGCGCGGGCATGGTCGGCATCCGCGACGGCGAGGGGTCCTGCGCGGACTTTGACCCGCGCGACTTCCTCACCGCCAAGGAGGCGCGCCGCGCCGACCGCTTCACCCAGCTGGCGATCGCCGCATGCGCGGAGGCGCTGTCGGATGCCGGCTGGGAAGAAGAGTCCGGCGGCGGGCTGCCGTACCCCTCAGAGCGCATCGGCTGCGTGCTGGGCACGGGGATCGGCGGCATCGGCACCCTCGTGCAAGGCCAGGAAGCGCTGCGCGACCGTGGCCCCAAGGGGGTCTCGCCGTTGGCGATCCCGCTGATGATGAGCAACGCGGGCGCTGCCGCGCTGTCGTTGCGCTACGGCCTGCGAGGGCCGTCGTTCGCGGTCAGCACCGCGTGCGCGTCGGGCGCGAACGCGCTCGGCTGCGCGCTGCGCATGCTGCAGGCCGGAGAAGCCGACGCGGTCGTGGCGGGCGGCTCGGAGGCGGGGCTGTTGCCGCTTGCGCGCGCGGCCTTCGGGGCGCTTGACGCGCTGTCGCCGAGCGGTGTCTCGCGTCCGTTTGACGCGCTGCGCGACGGCTTTGTGATGGGCGAGGGAGCGGCCGTGCTCGTGCTCGAGCGCGCCGGCGAGGCACACGGGCGCGGCGCGCGTGCGCTGGGCACGCTCAAGGGCTTTGGCGCAAGCTCGGACGCGCACCATCTGACCGCGCCGCTGGCCGACGGCGCCGGCCAGGCCGCGGCGATGACCGCGGCGATGGACGACGCCGGCGTGGGCGCGCAGGAGATCGACTATGTCAACGCCCACGGGACCTCCACGCCGCTGAACGACCGCGCGGAGACGCACGCGATCAAGCTCGCGCTGGGTGAGCGCGCGGGCGAGATTCCGGTGTCCTCGACCAAGTCGGCGATCGGCCATCTGCTGGGCGCGGCGGGCGCGGTGGAGGCGGTGGCCACGCTGCTGGCGCTGCGCGACCGCATCGCGCCGCCCACGCTCGGGCTGGTGCAGGCCGAGGACGAGCTCGACCTCGACTACGTGCCCGGCGCCGCGCGTCCGCTGCAGGTCGACGCGGGGCGCCCGGCGCTCGCGCTGTCCAACTCCTTCGGCTTTGGCGGCCACAACGCGGTGCTGTGCCTGGAGGCAGCATGACGCTCGCCCTGCTCGAGCGCCAAGACGAGCGGCTGACGCCACTGGAGCGCCTGGAGGCGCTTACCGACCCCGGATCGCTGCACCTGCTGCGCACCCGCGTGCGCTCGCGGCGCATGGGCGAACGCGCGCAGGCGGGCGACGGGATATTGGGCGCGCACGCGCGCGTGGACGGGCGCCAGGTCTACTGCTACGCGCAGGACGCGTCCTTCGCAGGCGGCTCGCTCGGGGAGGCGCACGCGCAGACGCTCGTGGAGGTACTGCGCCTGGCCGGCCGCGCGCGCGTGCCGGTGATCGGCTTCATCGAGTCGGCGGGCGCGCGCATGCAGGAGGGCCTGGCGGCGCTGTCGGGCTATGGCTCGATCTTTCGCGAGCATGTGCGCCTGTCGGGCCTGGTGCCGCAAATCTCGATCGTATGCGGGCCGGCCGCGGGCGGCTCCTCCTATGGCCCCGCGCTGAACGACTTCGTGATCATGACCGGCCGCGCGGCGATGTTCCTGACCGGCCCGGGCGTCGTCGCGGAGGTGACCGGCGAGGACGTCGACATGGCCGGGCTGGGGGGATCGCGCGTGCACGAGCGCAACGGCGTGTGCCACTTCACCGCGCCGACCGACGTGGACGGCGCGCTGATGGCCCGCGACCTGCTCGACTACCTGCCCCAGCACGCCGGCGAGCCGCCGCAGCTGTGGCCGAGCGTGGCCGCGCCCGAGGTCGCCCCCGACCTGGCCGTGCCGACGCAGGCGCGCCGGGTCTATGACGTACGCCACGTGGCCGGCGCGCTGGTGGACGGCGGGCGGCTGATGGAGGTCAGCCCACGCTGGTCGCGCAACGTGGTGTGCGCGTTCGCGCGCCTGGAGGGCCGCTCGATCGGCATCGTGGCCAACCAGCCCAGGCACCTGGGCGGAGTGCTCGACACCAACGCAGCGCAGAAGGCGGCGCGCTTCGTGCGCATGTGCAACTCGTTCGGGCTGCCGCTGCTGGTGTTGGTCGACACACCCGGTTTCTTGCCCGGCTCCAAACAGGAGTCAGACGGCGTGATCCGCCACGGCGCAAAGCTCGTGCACGCGTTCGCCGAGGCGACCGTGCCGAGCGTGACGGTGATCCTGCGCAAGGCGTTCGGGGGCGCGTTCATCGCGATGAACTCCAAGGCGCTGGGCGCCGACTACGTGTTCGCGTGGCCGGACGTGGAGGTGGGCGTGATGGGCGCAGAGCAGGCGGTCGGCATCCTCAACCGCCGCGAAATTGCCCAAGCGGAGGACCCCTCCGCACACAGGCGTCGGCTGGCCGGTTCCTACTCGCGCGAGCACCTGGGCGTGGACGGCGCGAGCGCGGACGGGTTCGTCGACGAGGTGATCGCGCCGGACAGCACGCGCGCACGTGTGGCCTCCTGCCTGGAGGCGCTGGCCGGCGTGCACCGTCAGCAATCGCACGCGACCAACATCCCGCTGTGAACAGGTCGCAGACGATGAGCGAGCACGAGCAGCTGCACAGCCGCCCCGCGAGCAGCCCGGACGCCGAGCAGTCTGAGATGCGCTGGTCTGACCCGTTTGACCACCTGTCGGTCGGTTGTCGGTTTCGCTCGGGAACGCGCACGGTGCGCGACACCGACGTGATCGTCTTCAGCGCGCTCACGGGCGACTGGCATCCCCAGCACTGCGACGCCGAGTGGGCCGCGTCGAGCCCCTTCGGCGAGCGCATCGCGCACGGGATGCTGGTGCTGTCGCTGGCCGTCGGCCTCGTCCCCCTGGATCCCGAGCGCGTGCTGGCGCTGCGCCGAGTGGGCGACGTGGTGTTCAAGCGGCCGGTGCGCCTGGACGATGTCATCTGGGTCGTCGGCGAGCTGACCGCGCTGCGTCCGATCGACGACGCGACCGGGCTGGTCGACTTCGCCTGGCAGGTGCGGGGCAGCGCCGACGGAGTCGGTGGTCAGGACGACGCGCTGGTCGTCCGCGCGAACGTCCAGGTGGTGTGGCGCACGTGATGCTGAAGGGACGGCGAATCCTCGTTACGGGCGTGTTGGACAGGCACTCGATCGCCTTCGCCACGGCCGCCCGCGCGCAGGAGCTGGGCGCAGAGGTGATCGTGACGGGCTTCGGGCGCAGCAAACGGATGACCGAGCGGGCGGCCCGCCAGCTGCCCCAGGCGGCGGAGGTGCTCGAGCTGGACGTCAACAGCGACACCGACATAGCGCTGCTGCGCGCCGACCTGCAGGAACGCTGGGGGGCCGTGGACGGGCTGCTGCACGCGATCGCCTACGCCCCGCCCGACGCGCTGGGCGGCGACTTCCTGGCGACGCCGCTGGCGAGCGCGGCGACGGCCTACCAGACGAGCGCGTTCTCGCTGAAGGCGATCGTGGCGGGGCTGCTCGGATTGCTGGAGGCGGCGCCCGACGGGGCGGGCGTGGTCGGTCTTGACTTCGACGCGAGCGTGGCCTGGCCGGCGTATGACTGGATGGGCGTGGCCAAGGCGTCGCTGGAGGCGATCGCGCGCTACCTGGCGCGCGAGCTGGGCCCGCGCTCGATCCGCGTGAACCTCGTGTCGGCCGGCCCGATCGAAACGCTCGCCGCGGGCGGCATCCCTGGCTTCTCGCAGCTGGCGGGCGCCTGGTCGGCGACCGCACCGCTGGCCTGGGACGCCAAGGATGCCGGGCCGGTGGCCGACGCGGCCTGCTTTCTGCTCTCGCCATTGGCGCGAGGGATCACCGCGGAGATCGTGCACGTGGACGGCGGCTATCACGCGATGGGCTGCCCGCTGCCGGAGGCGATCGCACAGGCGCCAGCTGCGGCGGTTGCGCTACCTTCGATCGAGGCGAGCCCGGCAGGCAACCCCGCAGGCGTCCCTGAGCCCGCCGTCGAGCGCGGATGAACGGCACGGTCCTGCTGACGGGGGCCACAGGCTTCCTGGGCATGGACGCGCTCGCGCGCTTGATCGAGCGCGAGGAGCAGGTCGCGGTGCTCGTACGGGCACGCGACGACGCGGGTGCAGGCGAGCGGCTACGGGAGGTCATGGCGCGTCTGTATGACCGCGTGCCTGACGCGGCGGACAACGTCTGGGCGGTGCGCGGCGACCTGCTGGAGCCCGGTCTGGGGCTGTCGGCGAGCGACCGCGCGCGGCTGGTCGGGTCGGTCGATCGGATCGTCCACTGCGCCGCGTCGATCTCCTTCGATCTGCCGCTCGAGCAGGCTCGCGAGATCAACGTGCAGGGCGTGGCGCGAGTGCTGGAGCTGGCACGCGAGATCGCGGCGGCCGGGTCGCTGCGCCGGCTGGTGCACGTATCCACCGCATACGTAAGCGGCCGCCACGCGGGCGAGTTCGGCGAGCAGGATCTCGACGTGGGTCAGGAGTTCCGCAACACGTATGAGCGCTCAAAGCAGGAGGCCGAGTTGCTGCTCCGGGCACAGGCGGGCGACCTGCCGCTGGCGGTCGCGCGGCCGAGCATCGTCGTCGGCCATCGCGCCAGCGGTTGGACGTCTGCGTTCAACGTCCTGTACTGGCCGATGCGCGCCTTCGAACGCGGCCTCTTGCAGGAGGTTCCCGCACGCGAGGACTCGATCGTGGACTTCGTGCCGGTGGACTACGTGACCGACGGCATCCTCGCGCTGCTCGACGACGAGGATGCCCACGGGATCTACAACCTGGTGGCGGGCGAGCAGGCGTTGACCGCCGGCGAGCTGGTGCAACTGCACTCCTCGATCACCGGGCGTCCGCCCGTGCGCTTCGTGGCGTCGCACAGCGACCCCGGGCTGCCGGCGGGGGCGGAGACGTTCGCGCCGTACTTCGACGTGAGCTGCCGCTTCACCGACGATCGCGGACGGGCGCTGCTGGAGCGAGCCGGAGTGGAGAGGCCGGACCCGGGCAGTTATCTGGGTGTTCTGATCGACTTCGCCCGGCGGGCGTCGTGGGGCAAGCGAACCATCACGCGTGAGGGGTCGTTCTCGAAGGTCTCATCCACAGCGACGTGCAGCTCTGCGGTGCGGTGACCCCGCGCACTCGGCGCGGCTCGGTCCGTGTGGCCGGGTACCCGATCTTCGTGGGGGTTGTTCCTGCCATCTGGACAGTTGGTCACTCAGTTCAGCCGCGAGCACCTGGACGAGGCCCTCCGCCGGATCGGGGTGCGCTACATGTTCCTGGGGAACGAGCTTGGCGGCCGGCCGGCGCGAGAGGAGGACTACGACCAGCATGGCCATGCGCGTTATGACCGTATGGCGGAACAGCCTGCGTTCCAGGCGGCTGTGCAGAGCCTATTGACCGGGTGCAGGGCGCGGCGGCTCGCGCTGCTGTGCAGCGAGGGTAAGCCCGACGAATGTCATCGCCGCCTGCTCGTCGGCAAAGTGCTCGCTGAGAGTGGTGTGCAGTTGCGCCATATCCTTCCCGACGGTGTCGTCCAGCAGGAGGATTCCGTATCTTTGGCCGCCAAGAATGGACAGGAAAGCCTGTTCGGCGAGGAGGCGGCGTGGAGATCTACACGATCGGTTTCACACAAACGACGGCTGAGCACTTCTTCGGCCGCCTGAATTCGGCCGGCGTCAAGCGCTTGCTCGACGTCCGACTCAACAACTCGTCGCAGCTCGCCGGCTTCGCCAAGGCTCAGGATCTTCCGTTCTTCCTGTATGAGCTCGTCGGTGCGAGCTACGACACGACCCCCGGCGTGTCGGTGTAGTGAGGACCGACAGCCATCGCTACCCACGGAATCGTGCGAGTGGTGCAACTGTCTGGGCCGGTCGGGCTTGGTATGACGTGCAGGCGTAGTCATCCGCGGTTGCAATCGGCCAAGCGGCGGCTATATGCTCCGCAGTCCATGGACAGATTCAAATTCGGTATATGGGAGTATCGGGTCGGGCGACTGCTGCGCATCCGCGGTGCTCCTATCGCCGTGTCGATCGTGGCAATGGCGCTGCTGCTGGCGGTGCCCGCGAGCGCGAGCGCGACCTCGCCTGTGCTCGAATTCGTGGTCCCCGGCAATCATCTGCCGGTCAGCTTCAAAACCACAAGCGGGCCGGTGACCGCCGAAATGGCCAACTTCGCAAACCTCGTGCACTGCGCAGCCTCTCAGGGGGAAGGCGAAATCACCGGGCCTCGCTCGACCGTTTCGACATACACATTCACCGGGTGTGTAACGGAAGGCGGCTCAACTAAGAAATGCCATTCTGCAGGCGCGAATGAAGAAGAAATCAAGGCTGGCCCGATAGACGCGGAACTCGTATACATCCATCAGGCCAAACACGAAGTTGCAATGCTCCTTAATCCAGGCAGGGGCACCTACATCGCCTTTGAATGCGGGGGCGAATCCGCCGAAGGGAGCGGCCGCTTCCTGGCTCCCGGCAGCCCGGTCAACGAAGCAGCGAGTGTCTTCACGGTCACGCTCAAACAGTCTGGGAGCTTGCAGACGCCTGACGAATACGAAGGCGCCGCCGGCGAAGAGCTCAAAGCGATCCCCATGGGCGAGCACGGCGGCGGACAACTGGTCACCACCGGTGTAGAAGCGACATTTACCGTCCAAACGAGCGTGCCCGTTGACGTAAGGGCCATCTCCACCGAAGAAGTAGAAGCCAAGAACCACGAAGAAGAAGCCGCGGCGATGAAGCTCCAGGAAGAAGAAGAAGCTGCCGCGACGAAGAAGCGCGAAGAAGAAGCGGCCGCCACGAAGCAGCGTGAAGAAGAAGCCGCGGCGAAGAAGCGCCAGGAAGAAGAAGCCGCTACGAAGAAGCTCAAAGAAGAAGAAGCGGCCACGGCCGCGGCCAGGAAGCGTCAAGAAGAAGAAGCCGCCGCGTCGCACGAGCGCGAAGAAGAAGCAATTGCACGCAAGCGCCTGGAAGCAGAAACGCTTGCGGCGCTGCGCGGCGCCATCAGCCGCGCGCTCGCGCCCAGCGGCGCGCACCCCAAGATTGATGCGCTGCTCGAGCACGGCAGGCTGGCGGAGACGTTCACGGCTCCCGAGTCGGGCGTCCTGGTCATCCAGTGGTGGTGGGTGCCGCCGGGCGCCCATCTGGCCAAAAGGAGCAGGCGCAACCCCGTGCTGGTCGCCCAGGGAAGCGCCGTGTTCTCAGCTGCCGGCACCAGCAAGATCGACGTCAGCCTGACGAGCGCCGGTCGGCGATTGCTCGCGGCTGCGAAGAACCTGAAGCTGACCGCCAGGGTGCAGTTCACGCCGACGGCGCATGCTCCGATCAGCGCAACCACGAAGATGAGCCTGAAGCGGTAGGCGGGGCGCCCGCAGCCGGGATAGCGGCGCTACTCGACGCGTGAGCGCGGCTCGGTTGCGAGCCAACCCTGCTCGTGCAGTCGTTCCCATGCGATCGCGACATCGCGCTCACGGAACACTTCCCGCTTGCGCGGCGTCCAGTCGCCGATGATGGCGAGGGCATCATCAACAGTTCGAGCCCCTTCCCGTGTTGCCGCCCAATGAACGGTCGTCAGCAACTCAAGGCCAAACGGGCTTTCGAAGCCATCGATAACGCGGCTAACTCGCGCCGCATGTTGAGCCACCTCCACGTCGCCTTCTAGGAACGCTTCGGCCTCCGCCACTGCACCATCGAGAAGCTGTAGATCCGAGCCGGTCGTCCGATCGCCATAGCCCGTCACAAAGTGGCCCTCCATGTCCTGAAGCGCATGGTTGAGAACCTCGGCGTATGGACCGTACTTAGCCTTCACGAACTCCAGTTTCAGCGGCTCCCCCGCCGTCTGAAGCAGATACGCCAGCTTCTGCGCCACCAGCAAAGTAAGGGCGGACGTTGGATCGTTTCGGTAGGCCGCGAAGGCGGATACCAGGGCTGCGCGCCCACGCGTCATCTTCGGGCGCTTCGTCGCCGTACGCTGCTGGTGAACGGGGGGCGGTGCACCCGGCCCGTAAAGGATCACGCGAGTGCCCGGTAGGTCGCCAAGCGCGGCCTCGATCTTCGGGCGCACCTCCGACCAGCGCAAGCCGCCATTACCGCAGCCGAGTGGGGGTATTGCAACCGACTGGACGACGTGTCGCTCCAGAACCACCACGAGATCAGCGAGCCCAGCATCGACGTACTCCATGCGCGCTTTCCCACGCCAATGGCGCTTCGTGGGGAAGTTGATGACTAGGCGCGGCCCAGTGAGCTGACCCGTCTCGTACACAAACATCCGCCCAGGCTCCACTTCCTTGTGGTCACAGGCGCGCTTGTACGCGCGGAAGTTGTCCGGGAATGCCTTCTTGAATTGCAGCGCAACGCCCTTGCCCATCACGCCAACCGTGTTGACAGTGTTGACAAGCGCTTCGGCGTCCGAGGCCAGCAGGTTCCCTTTGCGATGCTCCAGCGTCATTAGCTAGTAGTACCAGCCCCTCCGGACGATGACGGGGGGCGGGCTGTCGAGCTTCGAGAGCAAGATAGAAGCCCGCTCGGCGACCTTGGCCGTCATCGCGCCCACGAGCCTGATCGCCTCGACAGGAACCCTTCGGTGCGCCAAGAACTCGGCCTGTCGCCGAAATTTGCGGCTCCCGTCCTGGTCGGTGTCGTACCAGTACGTCGCGTTCATGAGCGGCCAATCTAGATCGTCAAGGGCGGCAAGATCCTCGAACTGCTCGGCGAGCGCCCCGGTCGGATGCCCGTTCGTGATCACGAAGTGACCAGGCTCGGCCACGGCATCAAGCGAGCACAGGAGATGCAGGATCTCGTCCTGAGGGCCATCATACTCGGAAACATTTCCGCGCCAGATGGTGTAAAGCATCGGGGAGCGCGGGCCATACTGAAACGGGACGTAGTCCGCTAGCGTGCCGCCCGCTGCGACTACGACCTCCGTGCTGGCGCGCTGCTCCTTCAAGCCCGCGTACCCGATGGTAATTGGCTCGATGCCCGCCGCCTCGCAGCCGCTTTCGCACTCGATGGCGCCGTGCTCCAGGATCGACGCGAGATTCCCGATGTGGGTGATGTGGAAAACGGCAGTCTCGCCCTCGGCCCAAGGCCGCGGCTTGCCGGGCGGCATTGACGGGCGCAATAGGCGCCGAGTCTAGCCCGATTCCGGGCGGATTCTCAAACTGACCAGCTCCCTCTCTGACTCTCTGACGGGCGCGTCAGAAGACAGGCGTCTCGGTGTAGTCGCCGAACACCTGTTGCAACGACTCCACGATCTCGCCCTCGGACGCGTGCGCGCGGGCGCACTCCAGCAGCGGCTCCATCAGGTTGCGGTCCTCGTGCGCCGCGTCCTCGCGCAGGGCCGCCAGCGCGCGCTCGACCGCCGCGCCGTCGCGTGACGCGCGTGCCGACTGCAGCCGATCGAGCTGCTTGCGCTCCAGTGCCGGGTCGATGCGCAGCGTCGGGATCTGCTCTTCATCCGCCGCCGCGTAGCGGTTGACGCCCACGACCACGCGCTCGCCGCCGTCGATCTCCTGTTGCAAGGCGAACGCCGCGTCCGCGATCTCACGCTGGGGGTAGTTGCGCTTGACCGCGTCTACCATCCCGCCCAACTCGTCGATCTTCTTAAAATAAACGTAGGCCGACTCTTCCATGCGGTCGGTCAGTGCCTCCACGAAGTAGGAGCCCCCCAGGGGGTCCACCGTGTTGGTCACGCCCGTCTCATGCGCCAGCATCTGCTGGGTGCGCAGCGCGATCGTCACCGCCTCCTCCGTCGGCAACGCCAGCGCCTCGTCGTAGGAGTTCGTGTGCAGCGACTGCGTCCCGCCGAGCACCGCCGCCAGCGCCTCCACGGTCGTGCGCACGATGTTGTTCAGCGGCTGCTGCGCCGTCAGCGACACGCCCGCCGTCTGCGAGTGAAAGCGCATCTGCCACGAGCGTGGGTCCTTTGCGGCGAACGTCTCGCGCATCTCTTTCGCCCAGATGCGCCGGGCCGCGCGGTACTTGGCGATCTCCTCGAAGAAGTCGATCTGCGCGTTGAAGAAGAAGCTCAGGCGCGGCGCGAAGTCATCCACCGACAGGCCGCGCGCAACCGCCTGCTCGACGTAGGTGAGGCCGTCCTTGAGCGTGAACGCCAGCTCCTGCTGGGCCGTAGCGCCCGCCTCGCGGATGTGGTAGCCGGAGATTGAGATCGGGTGCCAGCGCGGCATCCTGTGAGTGCACCACTCGATCATGTCCCCGCACAGGCGCATCGCCGGGTCGATCGGAAAGCACCACTCCTTCTGCGCGATGTACTCCTTGAGGATGTCCGCCTGGATCGTCCCCGACAGCTGCTCGCGCGGCGTGGGGCCGCCCGGCGACAGTTCGCCCGCCTCCGCCGCCGCCACGTAGAACGCCAGCATGATCGCCGCCGGCGCGTTGATCGTCATCGACACCGACACCCGCCCCAGGTCGATGCCGCCGAACAGCGTCTGCATGTCATCCAGCGTGTCCACCGCCACGCCCTCGCGGCCCACCTCTCCCTCCGCGCGCGCGTGGTCTGAGTCGTGGCCCATCAGCGACGGCATGTCAAACGCCGTCGACAGGCCCGTCTGGCCGTGCTCCAGCAGGTAGCGAAAGCGCTCGTTCGTCTCCTCGCTCGTGCCAAAGCCCGCGAACTGGCGCATCGTCCACAGGCGACCGCGGTACATCGTCTCGTGGATGCCGCGGGTGAACGGGTATGAGCCGGGGTTGCCGATCGGGTCGTCGGGGGTGTCGCTGCCTGCGCCGGGGGGGAGGTCTGCGGCGGTGTACAGCTCGTTGATCGGCTCGCCCGAGAGGGTGCGGAAGGATTGCTCGTCTTGTTGCTCGGAGCCGGACCCGCTCGCCTGGGTGGATGGGCTCGTCTGCGCCTGCTCGTTCACTGCAGGGCGTGGCTTGGGGCTGATCGCCATGTCGGACTGGCTCAGGCCGCCGCGAGGACCTGTGCGAGGTCGTCTGCGTTCGTCTCGATCAGGCTTGGCACGGTGACCGTGAGCTTGCCGTCGCGCTCCACCAGCCATTTCGCGTTGACGATCGTTATGCCGATCACCTCGCCGCGCTCATCGAGCCGCACCGCATGACCCTCCGGAGCAGCGAACGTCTGCGCTGCCTCCTTCTGCTCTCCTCGGCGCAGGTAGAGCACATCGCGATCGCGATCGTAGGAGACGTGATCGAACTCGTATGGGCCGATGTGCATCGTTGCCATCCTCTCATCACGGTACTCGCTCATCTCGACATGCTGGTCGAGAACAGGGTCCCATGCTGCCTTCTCCATGCGGACCAGGTGTCCCTCAGGATTGTGGATCTCGGCGATGTCCTGACGCTCAGCGATGCGTAGTTGGTCAGCTTGAGCCGGTGCAAGCTTTGGCGGCGCGCCGCTCATACCAAGTGCGTGCCCAAGGTGGGTTGCGCAGGGCGTTTACAATCTGCTGGCGGCGAGATCTTCTTGACCATCCGGTTGATCGTTGGCCACAGCCCTGGCTACCCGGTTAGGGCGCGCCAAAGATGTCATGAGTGCCGACACGCCGCCAAACGATGTGAGTCATGCCATCTTTTACGGGCTTGCCATACTCGAACGTCGCTCGACCATCCCCGTTCCAGGTCAGCTCAAAGACGCCGTCCGTCCCCTCAACGCCCCTCACGCGAAGGCTCGTCCTAAAGTTCCCGCCGCCCTCTAGGTCCTCGACGAACTTTCGGATCGCCGAAAGAAACTTGGGCCGTTGTGCGCGTGAAAGCGATTCCCAATCGCGATCGAAGCGCGGCAGTCGCTCGTATGTGGGCACGCCTAGCTGGGCTCATCAAATGAGCCCAGGAAGTCCTCTGCGGTCTCAAAAACCTGTCCCGCGCCATCTCGTAGCTCGTCGGAGGCTTCCTGTTCCCCGCTCTGCCATGCAGGAGTCCAGAACCATGCCTGCTCAACCCGGCTTAGCGCTTCCTGCATGAGTTCAGCGTCGAGCGGCGTCCACTGAAGTTCCTCTGCCGTCGCGGATGCCGGCGAAAAGTCCGCGTCGGACACCCAACGCACAACTTGCGCAAACCTGCTCCCCCTGACCGCTATCGCCATATCTGCCGCCCTCTCAGGTCTTTGGCACGAATTGCGCCGGTCCGAGCACCACGTTTGGCTCGGGCACCGTCTGGCCGGTCTCGGCTTCATGCTGGGCGATGAGCTGCGTAAGTACCTCACGAAGTTCGGCCGCATAGGGCCACGACAACACGAGCCGTAGCGCCGGCTGGGGGCTTTCCATAGCCCGGTAGCCAAGGTCTAGGCTCAGCTCCGTCGCCGTACGGAGACTCCTGAACCAGTTCACGTAGACGAGGGGCAGAGTGTCCTCGGGGTATGGCTCCGACTCGCTCATCTTGTCCTCATCGTCAGGGTGCCATGCGGGCGTTAGCTCAGACTAAGTTGCCAAGCCGCTCCACCATATGTTAGATGGCGTCCAGCGTGCGTCAACCCTTGGCTCCGACTAGACGCTTGGGCGCCACGCCCAGCTCTTGCGACGTGGCGCTCGGAGCATGCGTCAGGTGGCGTGACCGACCAGCGACGCCATGTGGAACGCGGCAGGCGGCACGCTAGGTCCAGCCGGTGACGGGAAAGCCGCCGAACCTGCCCGCCGAATCTGCCTATACAGCGTCTTGATAGTTGCCGGTGGAGCGCACGCAACCAGTCCGGATCGGTGGGCCCTCTACTCCGGTGTGATCGATCACCGTGTCCGGCCTGTGGCAGGGACTCCACTAGCCTCGACCTCGAGATGTCCAACGCTGCCTTCGCGATGGAGAAGGAGCTCAGCCGCCTGATCGGCTCAGAGCACGTTCAGGCGGCACCGCCACCAGGTTCGCCTTACAACCACGATTGCGCCAACCGCCGCGGCGTGCAGGGCCGTGCGGACGCGGTAGCGGTGCCCGGCAGCGCCGAGGAGGTGGTGGCGGTGGTCGCCTGGTGCTACGAGCACGACGTGGCGATCGTGCCGCGCGGCGGGGGCACTGGCCTGATGGGCGGCGCGGTGGCCACGCAAGGTGGCGTGGTGCTCTCGCTGGAGCGGTTGTGCAGGGTGCGCGAGCTCGAGCCGGGGCTGTGGCGGATGCTGCCCGAGGCGGGCGTCAGCACCCGCGACGTACAGCGCCTGGCGCGCGAGAACGGCCTGTTCTTTGCCCCCGACCCGGGCGCCGCCGAGCAGTCGCAGATCGGCGGCAACGTAGCCACCAACGCGGGCGGGCCGCACGCGCTGAAGTACGGCGTGACCGGCGCCTGGGTCGCCGGCGTGGAGGCGGTGCTGGCGCCCGGCGAGCTCGTGCAGGTTGGCGGTTGGGCGGGCAAGGACGTGGCCGGCTATGACCTCAAGAGCCTGCTCGTGGGCTCGGAGGGGACGTTGGGGGTGATTACCGCGGTGCGCCTGCGCCTGCTGCCCGCGCCCGAGGCCGCGGTGCCACTGGTGGTCTTCCTGCGTACGCGCGCGCAGGGATGCGCTGCGATCGAAGAAGTGCTCGGCGCGGGGCTGCGGCCATCCGTGCTGGACTTCCTCGACGGTGACACGCTGCGGATGGTTACAGCCGCCTACCCGGGCGCGCACGAGCGGTCGTGGGCTGGTGGCGGCGAGGTGCCACTGGAGGCCGCGTTCGCGTTGCTCGCAGAGGTGGACGGGTCGCGCGCAGAAGCCGAGGCGCAGCGCCAGACGCTGAGGGAACTGCTGGAGGGCAGCGCGATCGCCGTGCACGAACCGCCCGACGCGGCCGCGCTGTGGCGCTGGCGCGACGGCGTCAATCCTGCTGTCAGCGCGGTGCGCGGCGCCAAGGTCAGCCAGGACGTGGTGTTCCCGCTGGAGCGCCTGGCGGAGGGCCTGGAGCGCTTCGCCCAGCTCGCCTCTGCCCATGGACTGGACTCTTGTGCCTGGGGCCACGGCGGCGAGGGCAATGTGCATGCCACGGTGCTCGTCGACCCCGAGGATGAGTCCGAGCTGCAGGCCGCCGAGGACGTCGGCGAGGAGCTGTTCGCGCTGGTCGGCGCGCTCGGCGGATCGATCGCCGGCGAGCACGGGGTGGGTGCCCTCAAGGGGGGTCGGCTGGAGTCGCAATGGGACCCGCGGACGGTGCAGTTGCACGAGCAGATCAAGCGCGCGTTCGACCCCAAGGGTCTGCTCAACCCAGGAAAGAAGCTGGCAAGGTACTCTGCGCGGTCGCCGGTCACATCTACTTGAAAGGAACCGCAAATGAACAAGTCGCAGTTGATCGAGGCTGTTGCAGCTGACAGCGGCCTGAGCAAGACGGACTCCTCGCGGGCGATCGAGTCGCTCCTCGACACGGTCACCAAGACGCTCAAGAAAGGCGACGAGGTCAGCATCACCGGCTTCGGCAAGTTCTCGGTGGTCAAACGGGCAGCACGCCAGGGCGTCAACCCGCGCACCGGCGAGCGTGTGAAAATCAAAGCGTCCAAGGCCCCCAAGTTCTCGGCCGGCGCCGCGCTCAAGCAGGCGGTGAGCCCGAAGAAAAAATAAGCCGAGCAGGCGCGCACGCCATGGCGCTCGTCAGCGAGCTGGAGCTCCCCGCGTTCGACTACACCGATCCGTCGATGCGTGGGGAACGCTTCCATCGCGCAATGGCCGAGCTACGCCAAGAGGGCTGGCTTGCGCAGGGGCCGTTCGGCTACATGGTGCTGGACCGCGAGTCCGCGGAGTTCTTCCTGCGCACGCGCTCAGCGATCTTCCCGGGGATGAAGATCGCCGAGATCTTCGGCGTCAAAGAGGGGCCGTTGTACGAGCAGATGAGGCGCAACATCCTGCACGTCAACGGCCCAGACCACTCCCGGCTGCGCAGCCTGGTCAACCCCGCGCTGTCGCCCAAGGCCGTCGAGCGCTACAGGCCCGCGATGCGCGAGTTCATGGCGGGGCTGCTGCAAGACGCCGTCGCCCGCTCGCCCGGCGGACATGAGGGGACGGTCAACTGCGAGTTCGTCGACGCGTTCGCCAAGCCCTACCCGTCGCAGGCGATCGCGATGGTGATGGGCGCGCCCCTCGCCGACGCGCCCAAACTGCATCACTGGTCCAACTGGATCCAGCGCCAGTTCGACGCCGCCAGCATGGCCACCGAGCAGGATGGGATCGAGCAGGCCGTCGAGGAGTTCTACGAGTACGCACGCGACCTCGTGAGCTCGCGGCGCGCCGACCCCAGCGACGACCTGATCTCCAAGCTGATCGCCGCCGCAGACCCCGCCCATCCGCCCGAGCGCCTCAGCGACGTGGAGTGCATCAACCTCGTCTTCAACGTGCTCGTCGGCGGGGTCGACACCAGCCAGAGCCAGCTCGCGCACGCTGTCAGGCTGCTGGCCGAACATCCGCAGCAGTGGCAGCTGCTGGTCAAAGACCCTGCGCTCGCCGACGCAGCCGTGGAGGAGGCGCTGCGCTACGAGCCGATCACGCCGTTCACCGCACGAATCCTGACCGAGGACGTGGTCTTCCGCGACGTCAGCTTCCCCGCCGACACGATCGTGATGGTGTGCGCCTTCACCGGCAACCGCGACCTCGACGAGGCGGGCGGGCAGGCGGGGCGGGAGGGCTCAGATACGTTCGACATCTCCGCCGACCGCGGCAGCGCCCGGCCGCTCACGTTCGGAGCCGGCGTGCACTACTGCCTGGGCGCCAACCTCGCACGCGTCGAGCTGCAGGAGGGACTCGCGTTTCTCGCGCGCCACCTGCGCGACATCGAGCTCGACGGCCAGCCCGAGTACGAGAGCGTGTCAGGGATATACGGTCTGGCCGAGCTACCCGTCAGGTTCTCGCTGAGCGCCTGATCGACGCGCGCGTCTGCAAAGACGTG
Source organism: uncultured Solirubrobacteraceae bacterium (assembly GCA_963734225.1). Classification (GTDB taxonomy): domain Bacteria; phylum Actinomycetota; class Thermoleophilia; order Solirubrobacterales; family Solirubrobacteraceae; genus Palsa-744. The sequence goes on along the minus strand of CAVTGI010000006.1, from coordinate 181,462 downwards.
GAACAATTCGGGGAGGGGGCATCAGGCGTCACGTAGCGACGGAAAGTGGAGATGGCAGTGCCAGTGCTCGAACGGATATCAGAGCGGAAGTTCTCCACGGCCGGGCTTGTCGTGCTCGTTGCCGTGCTGGTGGCGGTCGCCAGCGCATGGGGCGGGAAGTTCGATCTGGACACGTGTAAAACGCCAGGCGGCGAAATTGCGTCGACGGATGGGTGGAGCCCGTCTGCGACTGGCTACTACAGCTATGCCACGAACACCTGCCACCAGCCAGGTGGTGCGCTAATGGCAGCTCTCGGGGACCAACCACACCGAACTGCCGACACAGAAATCGCGACCTGGACATTTACTCCGCCTCCTGGTGACCGACTCGCTGCCGCAACCCTCTGGCGAGCTGGAGATACGGACGGCGGCGCAGCAGCCAATGCCATCTACGAATTCTGGTTCGCTGGGCCACATCAGCTCAACGATCCTGCAAATGCCTTCGGCAAGTGTGTGGGCGGCCTGTCCTGTCCAGTGGGGCTCGGCAACATGAGCCAGCCGTTCGCCGCTGAAAATCGGGTGGAAGTTCCGGCTCTCAATCTAGGCTCGAATCTCTATGTCAACGCATCGTGCGTGGGGCAGCCGGAATTTATGTGCACACACGAAGTCGGCGATCCCAACGGCTACGCCGCCGCCGTCTACCTCTACGCCGCCGACCTCACCCTCGAACAGCAGGCCGGACCGAGCGCGAGCGACGTGGGCGGCGAATTGGCCAACGCGCCGGCCGTCAGCGGCACGAGCGACGTGACGTTCAATGCCACCGACCCGGGCGCGGGCGTGTACGAGGCCGTTTTCACGGTCGACGGCCAGGTCGTGCAGAGCACGGTCATCGACGAAGACGGCGGGCGCTGCAAGAACGTTGGGCAGACCACCGATGGGCTGCCAGCGTTCCTGTATCTGCAGCCATGCCCCGCGTCTGTGAGTGCCGACGTGGGCTTCGACACGACCAAGGTGAGCGACGGCTCTCATCACCTGGTGGTCAGCGTGATCGATCCTGCGGGCAACTCCGCGCCGGTGCTCGACCGCCAGATCACGGTCGACAATCCAGGAGTGCCCGGGCCGCCCAACGGCACCAACGCGTCTGCGCCTGCCACGCTGGAAGTGGGCTGGAAGAGCAGCAAGCATAGGCGCCTTACGAGTAGCTTCGGCCGTCAGCAGGAGGTCGTCGGGCGGCTGACCGCATCCGACGGACAGCCGATCGCCGGCGCGCAGGTCGGGCTGCAGGCCATTCCCGCCTACGCCGGCGCCGCGCCCGTGACCATGCCGACCCTCGTCACCGCGCCGGACGGCACGTTCGCGCTGCGCCTGCCCGGCGGCCTGTCCTCGCGCACGCTGCGCTTCACCTACTGCAGCCACCTCGATGAAACACAGCCCGCCGCCACCGGCACGCTGGCGCTCGTCGTGCACGCCGGGCTCGCGCTGGCCGTCGCCCCGCACGTGACCAGCGTGGATCGGACCATCCGCTTCCGCGGGCGTCTGCTCGCGGGGCCTGTTCCGCACGAGGGCAAGCAACTGGTGCTCGAGGCGCGCTCGCCGGGCGGGCCGTGGCTCGAGTTCGACGTCCTGCGCAGCGGCGTACGGGGGCGCTTTCGCGCGACCTACCGCTTCAAGTTCCCCGGACCCGCCGACTACCAGTTCCGCGTGCTTTCAGAACCCGAATCCGACTACCCCTTCGCCGCCGGCGCCTCCAACGTCGTCGCGGTGCGCGAGCGCTGATCGCTAACTGTCCTGAGGAGCGGTCGGTTCGAGGGTGCGGAAGCGGGAGCGAGCGGTGGTCCAGAGCGCGATTGAAAGCCGGTCCAAAACGTCATCATCTGATGGTCCAAAGCGCTAGTAAAAGTTGGTCCAAAGCGCTATCATGGCTTTATGTCTAGCCCGAGCTACACCACTCGGCTGATCGACGAATGGCTGCGCGAGCTTTTCGATGAACTGCCCGCACTCCTGATAACGGGTCCCCGAGCCGCCGGGAAGACGACGACGGCCCAACGCCTAGCCGCGACCGTTGTGCGCCTCGACCGGCAGGCGGAAGCCGAACCATTTCGCGACGACCCAGACGCTGCGCTGCGCTCGCTGCCGGAGCCCGTGCTGCTTGACGAGTGGCAAGCAGTTCCGCAGGTACTCGGCGCGGTCAAGCGGGCCGTCGATCAAGGATCGGGGGCCGGGCGCTTCCTCGTCACCGGCAGCGTTCATGGTCGCCTCGACGCTCCCACCTGGCCCGGAACCGGGAGGCTCGTGCACCTGAAGATGTGGGGGCTCACCGCGCGCGAGATCATTGGCTCACCTCCCAAACCGTCCTTCCTACAGACTCTCTCTCGCGCCGATCTGACCGCGTTTCGCACGCCGGTCGACGCCCCGGATCTACTCGGCTACGTCGAGCTTGCGCTTCGCGGCGGCTATCCCGAACCCGTTCTGCGCCTGCGAGGCGGTGCACGCGAACGCTGGCTGGAGAGCTATCTCAACGAGCTGTTCACCCGCGACGCGGAGAGTCTCGACGGACCCCGCGACCCAGAGCTGCTGCGACGCTACTTCGAGGCGCTGGCCATCAACAGCGCCGGCATGGCGGCCGAGAAGACCGTCTACGAAGCGGCCTCAATCAGTCGGTCGACGGCCGCCGCCTATGAGCGGTTGCTGACCAACATGTTCGTGCTCGACCATCTCCCCGCTTGGAGCACAAACAGGCTTTCGCGTCTCGTCAAGGCCCCCAAGCGCTACTTGACAGACACCTCACTGCTCACAGCCGCCCTGCACCTGGATGAGCTCGCCGTAATGCGCGATGGAAATCTGTTGGGGCGTCTGATCGAGACCTACGTGCTGGCGCAGATCAGACCGGAGCTGGAGTTGGCCGGCTTCACGCCCCGCCTGTATCACCTGCGCGAGAAGAATGGCCGGCATGAGATCGACCTGATCGCCGAGCTCTCCGGTGGAGACGTCGTCGCGATCGAGATCAAGTCCTCGGCGGCGCCCACGCGCGGCGACGCCCGTCACTTGGAGTGGCTGCGCGAGCAGCTTGACGAGCGTTTCCTTGCCGGCGCGGTGCTTCACACGGGCCCACGACCGTTCCGGCTCGCCGAGCGGATCTTCGCACTGCCGATCTGCGCGCTATGGGGGTGACGCTCGCCCGCAGTGCGCCAGGGCGTCCAATAACCTGATCCGCTGTGAAGGCCGTGATCCTCGCCGGCGGCTTGGGCTCGCGACTGAGCGAGGAGACCGCCGTGCGACCCAAGCCGATGGTCGAGATCGGCGGCAAGCCGATGCTGTGGCACATCATGAAGCTCTACTCCGCCCACGGCATCGACGAGTTCGTCATCTGCCTTGGCTACAAGGGCTATCTGATCAAGGAGTACTTCGCCAACTACTACATGCACACGTGTGACGTGTCCTTCGACCTGGCCAGCGGCGAGATGGAGGTCCATCGCTCGGAGACCGAGCCGTGGCGGGTCACGCTCGTGGACACCGGCGAGGGCACGATGACCGGCGGGCGCCTCAAGCGCGTGCTGCCCTACGTAGGTGGCGAGGACTTCTGCTTCACCTACGGCGACGGCCTCGCCGACCTGGACATCACCGCGCTGGTCGCGTTCCATCGCGCGCATGGCCGCCACGCGACCGTCACCGCCGTGCAGCCGCCCGGGCGCTTTGGCGCGCTGGACGTGGACGGCGATCTGGTGCGCGACTTCGAGGAGAAGCCGCGCGGGGATGGCGGCTGGACCAACGGCGGCTTCTTCGTGCTCTCTGGCGCCGTCGAGCGCTATATCGGCGGCGACAACACCGTCTGGGAGCAGGAGCCGATGCGTGCCCTCGCGCGCGAGGGCCAGTTGGCCTCCTACCGCCACCGCGGCTTCTGGCAGGCGATGGACACGCTGCGCGAGCGCAACCAGCTCGAGCAGCTGTGGAACGGCGGCCAAGCTCCCTGGCGGACATGGGAGTAGACCCTGACTTCTGGCGCGGCCGGCGGGTGCTGCTGACCGGCCACACCGGCTTCAAGGGCGCCTGGCTGGCGCTGTGGTTGCAGTCGCTCGGCGCGCGCGTGACCGGCTACTCCAAGGACGTGCCTACGCAGCCATCGCTGTATGAGCTGGCGCGCGTCGGCGAGGGCATGGACAGTGTCACCGGCGACGTCCGCGACCACGAGCAGATCGCCGCCGCGGTGGCGCAGGCGGCGCCTGAGATCGTCATCCATATGGCCGCCCAGTCGCTCGTGCGGCGCTCGTTCGCACAGCCGCGCGAGACGTACGAGACGAACGTGATGGGCACCGTCAACCTGCTCGACGCCGTGCGGGTGCAGGGCAAAGAGGTGCGCGCGGTCGTCAACGTGACCTCCGACAAGTGCTATGAGAACCGCGAGTGGGAGTGGGGCTATCGCGAGGACGAGCCGATGGGCGGGCACGACCCCTACTCGAGCTCCAAGGGCGCCGCCGAGCTCGTCACCGCCGCCTACCGGCGCTCGTTCTTCGCCGCGCCCGACGGTCCGCGAGTGGCGTCCGCGCGCGCCGGCAATGTCATCGGCGGCGGCGACTGGGGCGAGGATCGCCTGCTGCCCGACGTCATGCGCGCCGCGCTAGCCCACGAGACGGTGCGCGTGCGCAACCCCAACTCGATCCGTCCGTGGCAGCACGTGCTCAACCCGCTCAGCGGCTATCTCGTGCTCGCCCAGGTGCTGTGGGACTCGCCCGCGCACGCCAGCGGCTGGAACTTCGGCCCGCCCGAGCAGGACGCGCGCTCCGTCGGCTGGATCGTGCAGCGTGCGGGCGAGCTGTGGCCCGGAGGGATCATCTCCACGCTCGACGACGGACCCCATCCCCACGAGGCGCGCTACCTCAAGCTCGACTCCTCGCGCGCGCGCCAGCGGCTCGGCTGGGCGCCCGTGCTGGGACTCGAGCAGGGCATTGAGCAGACCGTGGGGTGGTACCTCGCGTTGCAGGCCGGGAAGGACATGCGCGAGGTCACGCTCGAGCAGATCGAGTCGTGCGCCGGGCCCGTATGAGCGGGCCGGCCGTTGCACTACGCTCCCGCGCACCATGAGTGCGACCTCCTGCCGATTGTGCGGCTGCGCGGTCGAGGCCGTCTTCGCCGACCTCGGGACCTCGCCGCTGGCCAACTCCTACCTGCCGCCCACGGCGGTCAACGCGATGGAGCCCTTCTATCCGCTGCGCGCGCTGGTCTGCGGGGAGTGTTTTCTCGTGCAGTTGGAGGAGTTCGAGACGCCCAGCCAGATCTTCTCCGACTACGCCTACTTCTCCTCGTACTCGTCGAGCTGGATCGAGCACAGCCGCCGCTACGCCGAGCAAATGATCGAGCGCCTCGGACTCGGCGCCCACAGCCACGTCGTCGAGATCGCCTCCAACGACGGCTACCTGCTGCAGTTCTTCCATGAGCGCCAGGTTCCCGTGTTGGGCATCGAGCCCGCCGCAAACGTCGCCCGTGTAGCGCTGCAGAAGGGCATCCCCACGCTCGTCGAGTTCTTCGGGCGAGACACCGCCAGCACGCTCGCCGGCCAGTCGGCTGCCGACCTGTTGATCGGCAACAACGTGCTCGCGCACGTCCCCGACCTCAACGACTTCATCGCCGGCATGAAGGTCCTGCTCAAGCCCGGCGGCGTGATCACGATGGAGTTTCCCCACCTGATGCGCCTGATCGACGACAACCAGTGGGACACGATCTACCACGAGCACTTCTCCTACTTCTCCTTCCTGACCGTCTCGCGCGCGTTCCAGTCGCACGGCCTGCGGCTGTTCGACGTGCAGGAGCTACCCACGCACGGCGGCTCGCTGCGTGTCTACGGCTGCCATGCAGACGACTCCGCCAAGCCCGACTCCGACGCCGCACTGCAGCTGCGCCAGCGCGAGCGCGACGCCGGCTATGAGCAGCTGGACACCTACCTCGGCTACGGACGCCGCGTCGAGGCCAACAAGCGCCAGATCCTCAGCTTCCTCATCGACCTCAAGCAGCGCGACCTGCGCATCGCCGGATACGGCGCGCCCGCCAAGGGCAACACGATGCTCAACTACTGCGGCCTGCGCCGGGACTTCATCGACTACACCTGTGACCTGAACCCGCACAAGCAGGGACTCTTCCTGCCGGGCAGCCACATACCGATCCTCGCACCGGAGGTAATCTCCAAAGACCAGCCCGACGTGGTGCTGATCCTGCCCTGGAACCTGAAGGACGAGATCGCCGCGCAGCTGGACTTCATCCGCGAGTGGGGCGGGCGCTTTGCCGCGCGCACGCCCGAGCTGCAGCTGCTCCCATGAGATCGATCGCGCGCAGGTCATGATCGTCGACGGCACCGACACCGGGCTCGCCAAGCTGCCGAGCATGATCGAGGAGATTCGCCAGGCCCCCGCGATCGTGGCGCCATCGCGCTTCTGGGAGTACTTCGCCGACCTCAACCTGCGCCAGCTCTCCGACGAGGGCTTTGAGGAGTTCAAGCGCACGATCAACCGCAACTACTTCCAGTTCCAGGTCGGCGACCCGCGCACGTCGCAGTACCGCGCCGTGCTGCGCGCCTCGCTCGCGCACCCGCGTCCAGCCGTGCTCGGCGCCCGCCTGGCCGAACGGCTGGTCTTCCCAGGGCGCATCGGGCGGATCATCGGCAACAGGACGACCGCGCTGTACATCGCCCTGCTGTGGGAGAACGTGCACCGGCGCGACCGCCGTGGCGTGCTCGGGCAGCTCGACGAGCCGCTGCTCGGGCACCCCGTCTACATCGACTATCGCGGCCGGCGGGTGAGCGAGGACCTGTGCAACTCCGTGCTCGAGCTCACCGCCATCACCGAGGCGCTGGGAGCCGGTCCGCCGATCCGCAGCGTGATCGAGCTCGGCGCCGGCTACGGACGAGTTGCCTGGGCCTTCCTCTCGGCGCTGCCCGACGTCCGCTACGTCGTCGTCGACATCCCCCCGGCGCTCGCCATCTCCGAGCGCTACCTGTCGACGCTGTTCGCCGATCGGCCCATCTTCGGCTTCCGCCACTTCGACGCCTACTCCGAGGTCGAGCAGGAGCTGGCGTCCGCGCAGATCGTCTTCTTGACACCCAACCAGCTCGACCTACTCCCACCCCAGCAGGCGGATCTGTTCGTCAACATCAGCTCGCTGCACGAGATGCGCCCCGAGCAGATCGAGCACTACTTCGCCGCGATCGACACCCACTGCACCGGCTACTTCTACACCAAGCAGTGGCAGCGGTCGGTCAACGAGCACGACGGCCTGGTCGTCGCCCACGACGACTACCCCGTGCGCAGCAGTTGGCAGACGCTGTTCGACCGTCCCCACCCCGTGCAGGTCGAGTTCTTCGAGGCGCTCTACCGGCTGGGCCCTGCGAGTGCGACGGGGCGATGAGATTCCAGGCGGCGAGCCTGCCCGGCGTGTGGGTGATCGAGCTCGAGCGCCTCGGCGACGAGCGGGGCTGGTTCGCTCGCACCTTCGACGAGCAGGAGTTCCGCGCCCGCGGGCTGAACCCCGCAAGTCGTGCAGTGCAACGCCTCCCACAACGCGCGGCGGGGAACCCTGCGGGGCATGCACTACCAGGCCGAGCCCCACGCGGAGTCAAAGCTCGTGCGCTGCGTGCGCGGAGCCGTCTTCGACGTCGCGCTCGACCTGCGTCGGGACTCCCCCGCCTACTGCGCCTGGCACGGCGTTGAGCTCAGCGCCGACAACGGCCTGTGCCTATACATCCCCAAGGGGCTCGCCCATGGCTTTCAAACGCTTGCCGACGACACCGAGCTGCTCTACCAGATGGGCCACCGCTACGTGCCCAAGGCCGTCAGGGCCGTGCGCTGGGACGACCCCGCGTTCGCGATCCAGTGGCCGCCCGAGCCGCCCAAGGGGCGGACCATCTCCCAGCGCGACCGCGCCCATCCCGACTTCCAGCCGTGAGCCGCGTGCTGCTCACCGGCGCCACGGGCTTGATCGGGGCAAACGCGCTGACCGCGCTCGCCGGGGCCGGCTACGAGGTCCACGCCGTCGCCCGCACGCCCGGCGCTGCTCAGCCAGGGGTGGTCTGGCACGAGGCCGACCTGCTCGCCGGTTGTGAGGTCCTCGCCGAAGTGCAGCCCAAGGTCCTGGTCCATCTCGCCTGGTATGCCGAGCACGGCAAGTTCTGGACCTCGACCGAGAACGTCCGCTGGGTGGAGGCCTCGCTGGCGCTGCTGCGCGCCTTCGCCGCCGCGGGCGGACGGCGCGCGGTGCTCGCGGGCAGCTGTGCCGAGTACGAGTGGACGCGCGAGGTCTACCCCGAGAGCGCCCCCCTGCGCCCGGCCACGCTATACGGCGCATCCAAGCACGGCCTGCACGTCGTCTGCGCCGCACTGTGCGCGCAGGCGGGCATCGAGCTCGCGTGGGGGCGCCTGTTCTTCCTCTACGGTCCGTTCGAGGCGCCCGGACGCCTGGTTCCCTCGCTCGTGCTCTCCCTGCTGCGCGGCGAGCCCGCGCGGATGACCGCCGGCACCCAGCGCCGCGACTTCCTGCACGCCGCCGATGCGGGCGCCGCGTTCGCCGCGCTCGCCGACAGCTCCGTCACGGGCGCTGTGAACGTCGCCTCCGGCAGGCCTGTGGTCTTGGTTGACCTCGCGCGGGAGATCGCGCGCAGGATCGGACGCGAGCAGCTACTGCAGGTCGGGGCGCTGGCGATGCCCGCCGCAGAGCCGCCCGCGCTGATCGCCGACGTTAGCCGCCTGCGCGACGAGGTCGGGTGGCGCCCCGCGATCGAGCTCGCCGAGGGCCTGGACGGCGTCATCGCCTGGTGGCGGGAGCACTCCGAGCAGACGCAGCCACAGCCGCAACCGCAGCCGCAGGAGTCTGCATGAGCCAGCGCCAGGCGAGGCGGTTGGGGCCGCTGCGCGACCTGCTCGGGCGCCAGGTGGACGCGGTGTGGAGCAGGTACGGCGAGCACCGCGCACACGCCGCCCGCCAGGCTCTGGACGAGGCGCTGTACTCGAGCGAGCGCCTGACGATGGGACGCTGCAGCTACGGCGACCCGCTGGTGGCCACGTTCCCCGGCGACAGCGCCCACGTGCGCATCGGCGCGTTCTGCTCGATCGGGCCAGACGTCATCCTGATGGACGGAGGCGATCACCGCACCGACTGGGTCTCCACTTTTCCCTTCCGCGCCCGCCTGGGGCTGCCGGGCGCCTACGAGGACGGCCACCCGCGCAGCCGCGGCGACATCGAGGTGGGCAACGACGTGTGGATCGGTCGCGGCGCGCGCGTGCGCTCGGGCGTGAGCATCGGCAACGGCGCGGTGGTCGCAAGCTACGCCGTGGTCACCCGCGACGTCCGCCCCTACGCGGTCGTGGCGGGCGTCCCTGCGCGCGAGGTCCGCCGGCGGTTCAGCGACGAGCACGTGCAGGCACTGCAACGAATCGCCTGGTGGGAGTGGCCGATGGACACGATCGAGGCCGGCGTGGCGCAGCTGTGCAGCGACGACGTCGAGGCCTTCATCCGCGAGCACCTGCCGACCTGATGGTGGGCGAGGCGGCCGAGGTGGGTGAGGCGGCCGAGCCCGACCTGCTCGACACGCCGCTGGCCGGCCCGGCGGCGCTGCGCGGGAGCGTGCTGCGCACCGCCTCCTACGTCCTTGGCATCCTGCTGTCGCTGATCTCCGCACGCGTGCTGATCGGCCATCTCGGCATCGCCGACTTCGGCCGCTACACGGCGGTGATCGCGCTGATCACGATCGTCGCCGGGTTCACCGAGGGCGGGCTCAACAGCGTCGTGCTGCGCGAGTTCGCCACCCTCGACGCCGATCGCCGCCGCCAGATGATGGCCAGCGCGATCGGGATCCGTCTGCTCCTGACTGTCGTTGGCGTCGCCTTCGCGGTCGCCTTCGCCGCGGCCGGCGGCTACGGCTCCACGCTCGTCCTCGCCACCGCCCTGGCCGGCGTCGGCCTGGTGCTCCAGCTGCTGCAGAGCACCCTGTCGATGACCCTGCAGGCGCAGCTGCGCTTCGGTTGGGCGTCGGCCGCGGATCTGCTGCGCCAGGTCGTCAACGTCGCGCTGCTGGTGGCCCTCGCGCTCGCGGGGGCGGGCCTGTTGCCCCTGCTCGCCGTCGCGATACCGGCGTCTGCCGTCTCGCTGGCGTTCACGGTCCCGCTGGTGGCGCGCTACACCCCGCTGCGGCCGTCCTTCGATGTCGGGCGCTGGTGGCAGCTGCTGCGCGAAGCCGTCCCCTGGGCGGTAGTGGCGGCGGTCAGCGTGGTCTATTTGCGCGTCGCGATCGTGCTGATGTCGCTGACCGCAAGCCCGGTCCAGACGGGCTACTTCGCGACCTCGTTTCGCATCACGGAAGTCCTCATTGGGATTCCCGTGCTCGTCGTCAGCGCCGCGTTTCCGATCCTCGCGCGCGCCGCGCGCGACGACGCCGAGCGCTTCGTCTCTGCCAGCGGACGGATCTTCGAGCTGGCGCTGCTGGCCGGCACGTGGATGGTCCTGTGCCTGGAGGTTGGCGCCGGCTTTGCGATCCACGTGATCGCCGCCGGCAAGGCCGACCCCTCAATCGCCGTGCTGCGCATCCAGGGCCTCGCGCTGATCGCCAGCTTCGCGATCGTCGCGTGTGGCTTTCCCGTGCTCAGCATGCGTCGCTACCGGGGAGTCATCTACAGCAACCTGGGCGCGCTGGCCGTCTCCGCCGCGCTCACCCTCGCGCTCGTTCCCTCGCTGGGCGCCCGCGGCGCGGCGATCGCGGCGGTGGTCGCCGAGACGGGGTTGGCGATCGCGGTGGCGATCGTGTTGGTGCGCAGCCAGCATGACGTCCGCCTGCCTCTCAGCGTCATCCCCGTAGCAGCGCTGGCGGGGGGCGCCGGCCTGCTCGTGGGGCTGCTGTTGCCGATCCACCCGCTGCTCGGCGCACTGCTTGCCAGCGTCGTCTACTTCGGCGTTCTGCGCCTGCTCGGGCGCTTCCCCGGCGAGGTCGCAGAGCTGCTTGGCGGGCGCCTGGGCGCCCTCGGCCGCTAGCGTGCCAACCGTCAGCGCAGTGGTGCTCAACTACGACGGCCGGCCCCTGCTCGAGGTGGTCCTGCCGTCGCTGGCCGCCCAGACCTACCACCCGGTGGAGATGCTGGTCGTCGACAACGGCTCCCACGACGACTCCCGCTCCTATCTGGCCGAGCGCTGGCCGAATGTGCGGGTGCTGTCGCTGGCCGAGAACGTGGGCGTGGCGGCCGCGCTCAACCGGGGCCTGCACGCAGCCGGGGGCGAGTACGTGGTCCTGCTCAACAACGACCTCGAGCTGGAGCCCGGCTGCCTGGCAGAGCTCGTTGCGGCGCTCGAGCGCGATCCGCGGGCCGGTGTGGCGTGCGGCAAGCTGCTGGACTTCCAGCATCGCGAGCTGCTCGACGGTGCGGGTGACCTGTACACGTGGGGCGGGGAGGCGAACCGGCGCGGGCAGGGGCTGCCCGACGCCGGCCAGTACGACCAGCCGCAGGAGATCTTCAGCGCATGTGGCGCCGCCGCGGTCTACCGCCGCGCCGCGCTGGAGCGGGTGGGCGTCCTCGACGAGCGCCTGTTTGCCAACTACGAGGATGTCGACTGGTGCTTTCGCGCCCAGCTGGCCGGCTGGGGCTGTCGCTACGTTCCCAGCGCGGTCGCCTACCACATGGGCAGTGCCACGCTGGGCAAAGGAGCGAGCGACTTCGCGCTGTATCACAACTGGCGCAACGCGATCTGGGTGGTGGCCAAGAACTACCCGACGGCTGCGCTGGTCCGCCACGCGCCGGAGCTGGCCTTCGTGCAGCTGCGCAACCTCGCCATCGCCCTGCGTCGCGGCCGCGGGAGGCTGTGGCTGAAGGTCTGGCGCGACGCGCTCGCGGGGATGCCGGCGGTGCTGCGCGAGCGCCGGCGCGTTCAGCGGACGCGCGTGCGCTCACTAGCCCACCTCGACGCGCTGATCGGGGCGGATCGGTGAGCGACATCCTGACCGTAGCGATCCCCACCTACAACGGGCGCGAGCTGCTGGAAGTGGTGTTGCCCTCGCTGGCCGCACAGAACTTTCGCGACTTCGACGTGGTGGTGGTGGACGACGGCTCGACCGACGGAACTGCCGAGTGGCTGGCCGCGCGGTGGCCCGACGTGGAGGTCGTCGTTCAGGAGAACCAGGGGGTCACGGCGGCCCTCAACGCGTGCCTGCGCGCCGGCGCGCGCAGCGAGCTGGTGGCCCTGTTCAACAGCGACGTCGAGCTCGACCCCGACTGCCTGGGCGAGCTCGTGGACGCCCTGCGCGCGCACCCCGAGGCGGGCTCGGCCAGCCCCAAGCTGCTGGATTTCGAGCGGCACGACGTGATCGACGGCGCGGGCGACGTGCTCAAGTGGGCCGGCCACGGCCACCGGCGCGGGCACGGCGAGCGCGACCGCGGCCAGTACGACCGGCCGCAGGCGATCTTCGGCCCCTGCGCCGGCGCGGCCGTCTACCGCCGCTGCGCGATCGAGGACGTGGGCGACTTCGACGCGGACTTCCACGCCTTCTTCGAGGACGTCGACTGGGCGCTGCGCGCGCAGCTGGCCGGCTTTCAGTGCCGCTACGTGCCCAGCGCGCGCGTCTACCACATGGGCAGCGCCACCCTCGGCGCGGGCCTGACCGACTTCACCCGCTATCAGCTGTGGCGCAACGCCGTGTGGCTGTTCGCCAAGGGCATGCCCGCGTCGCTGCTCGCGCGCCACGCCCACCAGCTGGCGGCCGGGCAGCTGGTCAACCTGGCGGTCGCGGCCAGGGACCGCAAGCTGGGCATCTGGCTGCGCGCCTGGCGCGACGCGCTCGCCGGGCTGCCGCGCATGCTTGCGCGCCGGCGGCGTATCCAGCGCACCCGCGCCGTCAGCCCGCGCGAGCTGGAGGGCCGGCTTGAGGGCTGACGGCTGGTCAGTCGATCGATCCGGGCTTTGCGATCCAGATGCTCTCGATCCCGAGGGCGCGGCAGAGCGGATCGAAGTGACGGTCGTAGTGAAGGACCGCAAAGCCGCGTTCGGCCGCGGCCGCCGCGATCATGTAGTCAGCCGCGGGCAGGCGGCGCTCGCCGCGCAGCTCGCGTGAAGCGCCGAGCGCTCGATCGCAGACAGCGCGGGTGACCGGGGCACTTGGGAGTGCCTGGAACGCTTGATCCAACGCCTGGAAGGCCTGCTCGTCGCGGGCGGCTGCAAGCAGCTCCAGCGAGACGATCGGGCAGACGGCCAGAAGTCCAGCGTCCCGCGTTGCGGCCCAGCGAGGCAGCACGGTTGGGTCGGTGCGGCGATTCCATGCCGAGGTGTCGAACACGAGCATCGTGCCCGAGCCGTACTGCTCAGCGTTCTGCATGAAGCCGGGCAGAGACCGAGAAATCGAAGCGGTCATCTTCGCCGGCATCCAATCGCCGCAGGAACTCCAGGCTCTCCTGCAGTCGCCGATTCTCCGCCCGTATGGCGTCTGCGCCGCGCAGCGCCAGGTCATGTACCGCACGCGATCTGGACTTTCCGCCTCCGAACTCCGCGACAGCCGTGGCGAGATCCTTGTCGATGGTGACCTGGATGCGGGGCTGGGCAGACGGCACGACCTTAGTGTACCACGCAGGTGGGACACCTCCGCTCAGCGTCTGGCCAGCAGCGCCCGCCCGCCGGCCAGATAGGCGGCTTCGCGCAGGCGCTGGGCCAGCGGCGGGCGGACCGCGCCGGAAGCCTCGCCGAGACGGCGTGACGGAGCCGGCTGTGAGATCCAGCGCGCCAGTGGCTCGCACACCTTCGACCAGGTCTGTCCCTTGGCCGCCGCACGGAGCCTTGGAGCGTAGGCGTCGCGTCCCTTCCCCAGCACGTCCTCGATCCCGGCGGCGAGCCCCTCCCAGTCGCCGGGCGCGGCGACCTCGCCGAGCTGCTCGCGCGCCACGCGCTCGGCCAGGTCGTCGCCGCTGGTGCAGACGATCGGCACGCCCGCCCACAGGCCGTCGAGCAGCCGCGTGCGGTAGGCGAAGCGGGTCTCCAGGTGCTCGAGGTGACAGGACAGCAGGCAGGCGGCCTGCGCCAGCCACGCTGCGCGCTGGTTGTAGGGCACCCAACGGTCGTGAAAGTGCACGATCGAGCCCAGCAGGCCGAGCTGCTGCGCCAGCGCGCGCGCGGCGGCGGTGCTCGCGGCGGCGGCGGGATGCTCTGCGGCGCCGCCCATGAACACGAGGCGCACGCCCGGCCGGCGCTCGCTCAGCGCGCCGACGGCGCGGATCGCTGTGAGCGCGTCCAGCCATCTCCAGATGCCGCCGTTCCACAGCACGATCACGGCGTCGGGGCCCAGCGCGGGGATCGCCTCGCGCGCGCCGCCAGCCGCCGAGGCTGGCGTCGGCGGCTCATCGGGCACGCCGAAGGGCACCAGGTCGATCGTCTCGCGCAGGCTGGGGTCGCGGTCGTAGCGCTCGGGGTCGATCAGGCGCAGCGCGAGCATGGCGCCGAGCCACAGGTCGCGCTGGGTGTCGCTGGCGCAGATGAAGTTATGTCCGGTGCGCAACGCGGCATGCAGGCGGTCGAGCGTGGTGGCGGTGTGCTGCGCCCGTATCAGCCTGCCCCGCCGGCCGCGCGGTTGGCCGAGCAGCTCAAGCGTCTCCAACGTCTCGGGGCAGTACAGGTCGACAACTACCCTGGCGCGCGAACGCGCGAGCCAGCGGTCGACGAGCGGCCACTGCGGGTGGGCGACGACGGCGTCGGCCCGCGCGATCGGCGCCCGCAGCGCCGCGGGGGCGTGGGGCCTGAAGGTAACCAGCTGTACCCCCTGGCGCTCGCCCTCCTCACTGCCGCCGTGGGCGACGGTGACACGCGCAGTGTCGCCCAGTGCCCGCGCGAGTGCCCGGGCGAGCTCCCAGCAGCGGATGCCCAGCCCGGCCATCCGCTCGCCGACGGGGTCGGCGCAGATGAACAGGACGTCGGGCCGTGGGACGTCAGGCGGCGCGCCGTCCATAGACCCCCCGCCGCAGGGCCAGCGAATCGCGGAAGGTGATCGTGTGGTCGATCGCCTCGTTGGGCGGAGCGGGCAGCCGCGGCGCGCTGGCGCCGGCGCGCCAGCCCGACAGCCGGCCGCGCAGGGCGGCCAGGTCGCGCGAGACGGCGAGGTCGGCGAGCACTACTGCTGTCTCGGTGGCCAGCGTGCGCGGCGCGCCGCGTCCGCGCAGCAGGCCGTAGCGGCGCAGCATGTAGCCGCGCCCGAAGCCGCCGTTGCGTCGCTGCCAGGCGGTGCGGTGCCCGTGCGTGGCGGAGCCCAGGTGCACCCCGACGGCGCCGGGCGCCAGGGCGGTGCCCCAGCCGGCGCTGCGCAGGCGCAGGGCCAGGTCGAAGTCCTCCATGTAGGCGAAGATCGTTTCGTCCAGGCCCCCGACCTGCTCCCATGCGGCGCGGCGGTAGGCGGCGGCGGTCCCGGCGGGCCCGGCCAGCACGGGGCGCTCGCGCTGCGCCGCGGACGCGTCCAGCCCCTGCAGGCGCGGAAAGCCCCCCAGCGCGACGTCGGCGGCGAGGCCGGCGCTGTCGATCAGCTGCTCGCCCGGCTGCAGCATCAGCGCGGCCACCGAGCCGACCTGGGGGTCGTCTTGCAGGGGCGCGACGAGCCGCTCGAGAAAGTCAGGATGCACGTCGACGTCGTTGTTGAGCAGCACCACGATGTCGCCGCGGCCGGCGGCGACGCCGCTGTTGGCGGCCTGCGCGAAGCCGCGGTTGTCGGCGAAGCACTCCAGCTGCACCTCCGGCCACTCGCTGATCATGCGCTCATAGGTGTCGTCGGTGGAGCCGTTGTCGACGAGGATCACGCGGTGGTCGATCGTCTGCGCGCACAGGTGGCCCAAGCAGCTGGCGGTCAGCTCATACCGTCCGTAAGCGACGATCACCACGTCTATAGAGAGAGACACGGTGACTCATCGTATTGGGCCGCCTACAGATCACTGCTGCGAGCATCGGCGCACATGATGGATACTGACACCTGATCTGGTATATTCATGGCCGTGAGCCCAGGTGTGTTGATCCGCTCGACGCGTGAGCGCCACGGTCTCTCCCAGGTGCAGCTGGCACTGCGCGCGGGCACCTCACAGAACGCGGTCAGTCGAGTGGAGCGCGATGAGATCTCGCCTTCTGTGGACACCATTCAGCGCCTTCTTGGCGCAATGGGCGAGCGGCTGGAATTGGGCGTGCGGCGGATCGAGGGTGACTTCGACCGGGATCATCTGGCGGACTCGATGACACAGACCATGAGCGAGCGGCTCGAGCGCTCGCTGGCGTGGAACCGCTTTGCGGGACGACTGACCGGTGCCGCACGCTCGGGCAAGTCGTGAGTCCGCGGGGTCGTGCGCATCGGCCGGTCGAGCCGAGCGGGCCGCCGGATGATGCGCCGACAGATCCTCTTGAGATCTTTCGTGTGCTCAACGGCCACGGCGTCGACTACCTGATCATTGGCGGTGTCGCCGTGCAGGCGTATGGGCACGTCCGCACGACCCAGGATGTCGACGTGATAGTCGCGCCGGACGCTCGCAACCTCGAACGTCTCGCCGCAGCTCTCAAGCAGTTGCATGCGCGCCTGAAGGGCGTAGACGCTCATCTGCTTGGCGTTGATCCGACCGATCCAAGGCATCTGCGCGATGGCGCCAATTTTGGTCTCGCCACCAGAGCCGGCGGTTTCGACGTATGGACCGACGCAGCCGAGCTGAAGGGGGCGCGATCGTGGGTGCAGATGCGCGAGCGCGCCGTCACGGCAGAGGTCGGCGAGGAGTCGCTCCGCTTCGTCCACCTCGACGATCTGATCCGTATGAAGCTGGCCGCAGGGCGCGAGAGGGATCTGCAAGACATCGCTGCTCTCACCAGCAGGGAGGACAGTTAGCTGCACCGCGCTATGCACGTAGGCCTCAACCTGATCTTCCTGGTCCCGGGCGAGACGGGCGGCATGGAGGTGGTCGCGCGCGAGCTGATCCCGGCGCTGGCGGCGGCGGCGCCGCCGGGCATGCGCCTGACCGCGTTCGTCAACCGCGAGGCGGCGGGCGAGCGCGACGCGCCCTGGGGGCAGGCGGTGCGGTCGGTGACCGTGCCGGTCAACGCGCGCAACCGCGCGCAGTGGGTGGCGGGCGAGCAGGCGCTGCTGCCGCGGCTGGCTGCCAGGGCGGGCGTGGACCTCGTGCACAGCCTCGCCAGCACCGCGCCCGCGTGGGGTCGCTTTCGCCGCGTGGCGACCGTCCACGACCTCATCTACGCGCGCTTCCCGGATGCGCACGCGGGGATCAGGGATCTCGGCATGAGGGCGCTGGTGCCGCTGGCCGTTCGCCGCTCGCAGCGGGTGATAGCCGACTCTCACAGCACGCGCGAGGACCTGATCGAGCTGTTGAAGGTCTCGCCCGAGCGCATCGACGTGGTGCCGCTGGGCCTCGGCAGCGTGCGCCGCGAGCAGCCGTTGTCTGAGCGTGAGGTGCGCGCGCGCCTGGATCTCGGCGAGCGTGGCGTCGTGCTGAGCCTGTCGGCCAAGCGGGCGCACAAGAACCTGCTCGCCCTGATCGAGGCGTTCGCGCGGCTGCCGGCCGCGGGCCGTCCCGTGCTCGTCCTGCCCGGCTATCCGACCGCCCACGAGGCAGAGCTGCGCGAGCGCGCACGCGCGCTTGGCATCGAGTCAGACGTGCGCTTCCCCGCCTGGATCTCGCCGGCAGAGCTCGAGGGCCTGTGGGCGATCGCCGACGCGTTCGTGTTCCCCTCGCTGTACGAGGGCTTCGGGCTGCCGGTGCTGGAGGCGATGGCGCGCGGGGTGCCGGTGGCGTGCTCGAACGCGTCCTCGCTGCCCGAGGTCGCGGGCGACGCGGCGCTGCTGTTCGACCCGCGCGACGAGGGCGCGATCGCGCAGCGCGCTGGCGCGGCTGCTGTCCGACCACACGCTCGCCGATCGTCTGCGCGCGCTCGGCCTGGCGCGGGCGCGCGAGTTCACCTGGGAGCGCACCGCGCGGCTTACGCTCGAGAGCTACGGGCGGGCGCTCGAGTCGACGAGGACACGGCAGTCACGGGCGTAGCTTGTCGATCCGCTTGTTAACCAGTTCGGGGAGTTGCTCGGGAAGCGCGTCGATTTCGTCGCTGGATTTCGAGATGGCGGCTGGCAGGCGGTCGAGCGTGTCGGCGACGATCTCCTCGGCGATCCTGCGAGTGATGCCCCATTTCGTTGCCTCGTTGACTATGCGTGGGGCTGTGACGCGGTCCGCCCTCTGCACGGTGTCGACATACATCGCAAGCTTGTCGTCGAGCGGATAGAGCCTCGTGGACAGAAGGTCATATAGGGGTGCGAGCCGTAGGGCTCCTGTGAGGGTGTGCAGCAGCGAGAAGTTCTTGGCGTGGGCGTCGCAGTTGCCGAGCGCGACATTGAGCGTGAGTGCGCGCAGGAGCGTTTCGGGGGCTGATGGCTCGGCGAAGTCCTGCAGCACCCGAGCGATGCGTGCGAGGCTTGGCCCGGCGTCTTGCTCGTACTTCTTCTCGGGCGGGAGCCCGAGCGCCTGGCAGAAGTCCTCCTGGTGGATCTTGTAAACGGTCCCGTCGGGGTCGATGACGCGGTCGTAGCGCTCGACGACGAGCACGCGGCGCCCGTCGACGAGGATCGTCTGGACTGGGGCGACGCTCAGGCCAAGGTTCTGGGCGACGGTCATGCAGAACAGCTCGTTCTCGACCGTGTTCTGGAAGGGTTCGATCTCGGGCTTGAGAATGTGGGTCGAGGGTGTCCCGGCGATGGGCCGGCCCCATGCGCCGTCGGGCATGCGGGTCAGCAGCAGCTTCTCCTGCACACCGGCGAGCGACAGCCGGACGTTCCGGTCGATACCAAGGGGGGCGCGGTGCAGGTTCGCGATCAGCTCGGCGAGGTCGTCCGTGGTGATCGGCTCGGCGTTGAGGGTCGTGGGCGGCGGCGCAGGCGGGGCGTCGTCTGGTTGGACGACGAGCGCCCCGGCCGTGTCTTTGCCGAGCACGGCGAGCAGGCCGAAGACATCGCTGGCCGGCAGGTCGAGGTCCTGCGCGATCACCCTGCGCGGCTCGCCCTCGGGGAGCAGCCCGTCGAGAAACGCGCGGGTCGCGGCGTTCGGGTAACGCTCGCGGGTCACAGGAAACGCGAGCGACAGGAGTGGCGTGCCGCCCTCGTAGTTGTCGAGCGCATACTCGGTGTAGGAGAGGCGCAGGCGGTTGTTGCGCTGCTTCTCAACGATGGCGACCTGGTGGCCGTAGAGCCAGATCGCGAGGGCGCCCGCCACCTACCAGTCCGTCTTCTGTAGCGTCGCTCGGACACCGAGCAGCTTCAGCAGGCGCAGGATGCGACGCATCTGCTCGGTCTCCCGACCCTGCTCCAGCTCCGAGAGGTAGCTTCGGTGCAGGCCGGCCATCGCGGCGAGCTCCTCCTGGGTCAGTCCGGCTTCTTTGCGGTAGTGGCGAATCGCGGGGCCGACCGACGCTGCGGTATAGAGGCGGAACGGCTTGTCCGCATGCTGAGCACTGTCGGGTGCCTCGCTATCATCTGATGTCGGCATATCCTGACATAATAGCAGCCGCGTGCAGAAGTCGGGTTTTTCAGACAGTTAACCGGTCACTATGCACGCGTGCTCGCGTGAGCGCTTTCGGCGTGCGCGAACAGCTCGTCCGCCGGCACGAGACGCACATGGTCGAGCTCGGCGCGCATGCGCAGACTCTTGTGAAAATCGCGGGCAAACACATACAGCGCTGCGTTTCCCCCGCCGCGGATCTTCCCGCGCATCTCGATGAGCTGATCGAGGTCGTGCGCGTCCGCGCGCGCGGACCACTTGCACGAACCCACGGCGAGGATTCCTCTGCGCCCGCGGGCCACGATGTCCACCTCGACGTCGTGCGTGCGCGTCCAATACGCGCCGATGTCCTCGGCGTCCGCAAACGAGGCGTCGGTGCTATACCGGCCCGCCCAGTGACGGCAGACATCCTCGAAGATGGGCCCCATGTGATTGTCGAGATCCGCCAGCACGGCCTTGCACACCTCGTCCACGCGACCGCGCTGTAGACGCGATCGGTTTGGATAGACGTACCGAAACCAGAATCGGAAGAAGGGATCGCTGACCGACCAGCTCGCAGATCCGTTGCCGCCGAGCGGGCGGCGCTCCTCGATGTAGCGCAGCTTCGCCAGCCTGTCGAGCCGCGTGGTGAGCAGTTGCCCCGAGGATATCTTCGACCGCGCCAGGATCTCGTTGAACTTCGTCGCACCGCCTGCGATGGCGCGAAGCAGCTCGTAGTAGTTGCCCGGCTCGCGGATCGCGCTCTCTCCCCGGATCAGCTGCAGCGGCTCCTCGAACAGCGGCTCGTCCTTGGTCAGAACCCTGCGTTTGAGGATGTCGCGAATCGAGGAGTGGCCGGCCCATACCTGGTACTGCGCTGTGCCGCCCAAGATCCCGTATCGCCGCAGCTGCTGGATAGCTCCGGCTTGTTTCGGGCCGAACAGAGCCGCGTCGCGATAATCGAATGGCTGCAGGAAAGGGCGGTAACCGGCTCGCCCGTACATCGGCCGTCCGCCCTCCAACAACTGCTCCATCATCGTCAACGCGCTGCCGCTGAGCACGAGCGTGATCGGAACCCGTCCGCGCTCCCATCGGTCGAAGTGGCGCATGATGATCGAATCGAGCATCGGCTCGGCCGCGAGCATCCACTGGAACTCGTCGAGCACAACCACGAGCGGTTCGCGAAGGGCCTGGTCGCCCAGCGAGGCCAGTGCCTCATTCCAGTCCGCGAAAGCGACCGGAGCGCTGACGAGTCGGCGAACCTCGCTTGCCAACAGGTCCAGATGTCCACGCACCTCCCCCTCGTCTGCTTGAAAGTAGACGAGACGGTGGTGGGAGAAGCCGCGGTCGAGTAGGTAGCTCTTGCCCACGCGTCGGCGTCCGCGCATCACAACCAATTGAGGCGCTTCTTCAGCGGCGGCGCGCAGCCGCTCGATCTCTTCCTTTCTGTCGATCACGGCGCCAGCTTAACAAAGTTATGGTTGACAAAATCATGACTTTGCAACTTATGGCTTTGCAGCTATGCCGCGCGAATAGCTGGCGAGCACCTGCTGCAATGAATGCTCCAACGACAGCACCTGGGTGTTCTGCTCGAACCAGCGCGCGGTGCTCGTGCGCATCGCGATCCCCGCGTCGTGCACGCGCACGATCGCGTCGGCCACCGTGGTCGGGTCGGCACTTGGCGCGATCGTGCCGTTGACGCCCTCCTCGATCAGCTCGGTGGCCGCGTTGTCCTCGCCGGCGACGACCACGCTGGGCGTTCCCCGCGCGGCCGCCTCCACGACGACCAGCCCGTAGCCCTCGCGTCGCGAGGTCACGAGCATGCACAGCGCGCGCTTCATCTCGGCTTCGAGCGTCTCCGTCGCGGCGAACCCGGGTGCCGAGACGATCCCCTGCAGGCCGTGCTCGGCGATCGCCGCGTGGAGTATCGCCCGCTCGGGGCCGTCGCCGAGAAACTCACCCCGCAGGCCCTCGACTCGCCCGACGGCGATGGCCATCGCGGCGACCGCCAGGGTGACCTGCTTCTCGGGAATCAGGCGCCCGGCAAACAGCACCACCGGGTCTGCAGCGTGGACTTCGGGACGCTCGCCGGTGCCGGCGTACAGCCCGCGCAGGACGGTCACGGGCCCGCGCAGGCCCTCGTCGCGCAGGCGCGCGGCGTGCAGCTGCGAGAAGCAGAAGGTCCGCTGCGGGATGCGTGCGCACAGACGCTGGACGAGCGCGCCCACCCGCCCGCTCACGCCGCCCAGATATCCCAGCCAGTAGGAACGGCTCCACACCTCAAACCAGTCGACCACCAGCTCATAGTCGCCCAGCGGACGCAGCAGCCCGGCGGCCAGCAGCGAGAAGTAGGGGAAGGAGCACGTGTGGACCACCTCGTAGCGGCGCCCGTGGCGCAGCAGGTGCAAGAGCACGCCCAGCCCGAACACGAGCGGGGGCAGGATGCGCCGCCGGCCGCTGGTCGTGTACAGCCCCATGCGCGGGCCCACGCTGAGGACGCGCACGCGCGGGTCCAGATCGACGCGCTCGCCGCGCTCCCACTGGCGCAGCGTCAGGTAGGTGACCTCGTGCCCGTCCGCCGCCAGGCGCTCGGCGAGGTCGCGATACCAGCGCTCGGCGCCGCCGACCGTGTAGGGGAACAGGCAGTCATAGACCATGCAAACGTGCATGCCAGCGCGGAGACTGTCAGACCGTGCGCTACGATCGCCCGGCGCCTTACAGCTGATGAGCACAGTCGCCCAGACAAGGCCACCCGCCATAGCGGATGCCGAGGATCAGCGTGCGCCGCTGGTGTCCGTTGTGATCCCCTGCCTGAACGAGGCGGAGAACATCGAGCGCTGTGTCGCTGCCGCGCTGGAGGCATTGCGGGGCATGGGTGTGGCGGGCGAGGTGCTGGTGGCCGACAACGGCTCCGACGACGACTCCGCCCATCTGGCCGAGCAGGCCGGTGCGCGCGTGGTGGTCGAGCGCCGGCGCGGCTATGGCAGTGCCTATCTTGCCGGCTTCGCGGCCGCTCGCGGCCGCTACATCGTGATGGCCGACGCGGATTTGACGTACGACTTCAACGAGATCCCCCGCTTCGTGGCCGCCCTGGAAGAGGGCGCAGAGATGGTGATCGGCGACCGCATGGACAACATCCAGCCGGGCGCGATGCCGTGGCTGCACCGCTACGTCGGCAACCCGATCCTGACGGGCTTGCTCAACCTGTTCTTTAGAACCGGCGTAAAGGACGCCCACTGCGGCATGCGCGCGCTGCGGGCCGACGTGCTCGCGCGCCTGGATCTGCGCACCACCGGCATGGAGTTCGCCTCGGAGATGGTCATCAGGGCCTCCAAGGAGAAGCTGAGGATCGCGGAGTTCCCGATCGAGTACCACCCGCGCGGGGGCGAGAGCAAGCTGTCGAGCTTCCGCGACGGCTGGCGCCACCTGCGCTTCTTGCTCGTGCACAGCCCCAACCACCTGTTCATCGTCCCCGGCGCGGCGCTCGCCGGACTAGGCACGCTGATCGTGGTGCTGGTGGGCGCGGGCCTGGACTTCTTCGGGCGCGCGTGGGGGCTGCACACGCTGATCGGCGGGGCGCTGCTGATGATCGTGGGCACGCAGGTGCTCGCGCTGGGGCTGTGCGCGCACGCCTACGGCACCTACTTCATGGGCGAGCGCGACCCCTGGTTCGACCGCATGCGTGAGCGCTTTGCACTCGAGCACGGCCTGTTGCTGGGCGGCGCGTTTGCCCTTGTCGGAGTTGTGATGGGCGGCGTGATCGTGGGTACGTGGATCTCACACGGGTTCGGCTCGCTGGCCGACGAACGGCTCGCGGTGATCGCGGCATCGCTGGTCATCGTCGGCATCCAGATCTTCTTCTCGTCCTTCTTGCTGTCGATTCTCGGTCTGCGCCGGCGCTGACCGTGGGGCGGTTGCGCCGGATGCTGGCGGCGGTGTTCGCCGGCGATCGTCGCGTGTGGCGTGTGGCGGCGATCTGCGCGGTCCCTTGCGTGCTGATCAGCGCCTACTACTGCCTGCGTCCGCGCTTTTACTACACCGGCTCGGACAGCGTTGAGGATGCCGCCTACCTGCACGTCCGCGCGGACGTGCCGATCTGCGTTGCGGCGCTGGAACTGCCTGCCGGGACCGCGTATGTGCGCCTGCGCGTCAAGTCGCCCACGCCCCGGCGCCCCGCGCTGGCGCTGGTCGTACGCGTGGACGGGCAGACGATCCGCTCGCAACTGCCCTCCAAGGGCGTCGCGGCGGATACGCCGAGCAACGTTGACTTCGCCATCCCGCTGAGGCCCGCCGAGCCGGCGGCGAGACGGGCGTCGCTGTGCGTCCGCTCCAGAGCTGCGGTCAAGTGGGGAGTCACTCCACTGTCAAAGCCGGCGGCGGCACCGGTGACGGTGGCCGGCAGGCCGCTGTCGGCCCAGGTCGCCGTCTGGTACCTGCCGCCGACCGGGTCGAGGCGCAGCTACGTGCAGCAGGCTGGGGCGATCTTCACCCGCGCGGCGCTGTTTCGCCCAGGGCTCGTCGGCTCCTGGACATATCCGCTGCTTCTCTTCGCGGTGCTTCCTGCCCTGGCGCTGGCGGCTGTGCGCTGCCTGGCGCTCGCGATCGCCGGGCGCGGACGGCGCCTGGCGGCCTGGCTGTTTGCGATTGCCGCGATCAACGCCTGCTGCTGGGCGCTGATCACGCCGGTCTTTCAAGGGCCCGACGAGGTCGACCACTTCGCCTACGTGCAGTCGCTGGTCGAACGCGGCCAAGGACCCAGCCACGACCCCCACTCCACGCTGCAACGCTGGTCGGGGGCGGAGAACAGGGCGCTGGAAGACGCCAGCTTCTTCACCGATCACCAGGTCGGCGATGCGCCGGCGCCGTGGCTGAGCGCCCGCCAGCGCGACTACGAGCGCGAAGTCGCGATCCTGCACCCTCGCGCGGACGATGGCGGCGGCTACACGACTTCGGCCGCCCATGGGCCGCTGTACTACCTGGCGCTGTCGCCCGCCTACCTGCTGACCCGCCACGCCTCGATCTTCTCCCAGCTGACGCTCATGCGCCTGACCTCGGCGCTGCTGGGCGCGCTGACCGTGCTGTTCACCTTCCTGCTCGTGCGCGAGCTCGCGCCGGGGCGCGCGTGGCTGGCTGTCCTTGCGGCGCTCCTGGTCGCCTACGAGCCGATGTACTCCTTCATCTCGGGGATCGTCAACAACGACGTCGGCGTCAACGCGTGTGCGGCGGCGCTGGAGCTCTTGCTGATTCGCATGCTGCGGCGCGGCGTCACGATCCGCTGGGGTCTGTTGACGGGGGTGGTGCTGATCGCGCTGCCGATCGTCAAGGGGACGGGGCTGTCGCTGTACCCGGTTGCGGCGCTCGTGTTCGCGGCGACACTGTGGCGCCACCACAGGCGCTCCGACCTGTACGGGTTCGCCGCGTTGGCGATCGGCGCGGTCCTGGTGGCCGAGCTCTCCGCGCACGTCCTCAGCCTGGTCCAGCCGGTAGCGTCGGCAAACGGGACGGGGACGATCAGCTCGAACGCAAACGCCGTCAGCGAAGCCCTGCACCACATCCCCAAATTCCTGGCCTACCTGTGGCAGGCGGTGCTGCCGCGACTGCCGTTCATGCCCAACTACTTCACCGCCCCGGTCCATCCCGGCTTTGCCCTGTTCAGCGATCCTGGCTACGTGATCTTCGTCCAACGCGGCTGGGGGGCGTTCGGCTGGTATGACGTCTTCTTCCCCAAATGGGTGTACGTCGCGATCGTCCTGGCGATCGTGCTCACGGTTGCGCTGGGCCTGCTGGCGGCCAGGCGCGAATGGAGCTGGGTGCGCCGCAACTGGCTGCAGGTGCTCGCGGTGATCGCGATGCCGGCTGCGGTCGTGACGGGCTTCGTGGCCGCCTACTACGAACCTGCCGCCAAAGCGATAATTCCCGAGTTCGGCCGTTACGCCTTCCCCGCGATCGGCCCGCTGGCCGTGCTCGTCATCGGGGCGCTGCACGCGTTCGGGCGCCGGCGCATGCATTTCGTCGGCGTCGGGCTGCTCGTTGCGATGATCGCTCTCTGCTACGCCTCCCAACTGCTGACGCTGACCTCCTTCTATGCCTGAGGTGAGCGTCGCCATTCCCGTCCGCGACGGCGGCGAGCTGTTCGCCGGGGTGCTGCGCGCGCTGGCCGGCCAGAGCGTCGAGCACGAGCTGCTCGTGTGCGACTCGGGATCGACCGACGGCTCGCTGCAGCTGGCTGGCGAGCACGGCGCGCGCGTGTTGCAGATCGCGCCGCAGCGCTTCAACCACGGCGGCGTGCGCAACATGCTGATGGACGCCGCGCGGGGTGCGCACGTGGCCCTCCTGTCCCAGGACGCACAGCCGGCCGACACTCGCTGGCTGGAGCGGCTGCTGGAGGGCTTTGCGCTGGCTGGCGACGTGGCGATCGTGTACGGGCCCTACCGGCC
Organism: uncultured Solirubrobacteraceae bacterium; assembly: GCA_963734225.1. Classification (GTDB taxonomy): domain Bacteria; phylum Actinomycetota; class Thermoleophilia; order Solirubrobacterales; family Solirubrobacteraceae; genus Palsa-744. The sequence goes on along the minus strand of CAVTGI010000006.1, from coordinate 155,547 downwards.
GCGCGCGGACGCGCCCGCACCCGTACGGATGGAGCTCAAGCGCTGGTTTGGCTCGCTGTCTGTCGACGGCTTGCCGCAGCTGCAGCGGTTGGTCGCTGACGAGCGCTCGCTTGCCGCGATCGAATTCGTGGGCCGGCGCGGATTCTTCACCGACGCCAATGGCTGTCTGGCGCGCAGCGCCTGGGAGCGGGTGCCGTTTCGCGAGGTCCCCTACGCCGAGGACAGGGTGCTCGCCCTGGACATGCTGCGGGCAGGCTATGCCAAGGCGTTCATGCCGGCTGCGGCTGTGGTGCACTCCCATGACTACACGGCCGGTCAGCAGCTGCGCCGCTGCTTTGATGAGTGGCGGGCTCTGCAGGAGGTCTACGGCTGGCGCGAGCCCGCCTCGCCCGGACATATCGTCGGCCAGCTGCGGGGAACCCTTGGACACGCGCGGCGCGAGCTTGCCGGCGAAGGCGTGCCCAGCGCACAGCGCAGGGCGACACTGGCCGCGGTGGGCGCTCGCCAGGCCGTCTGTCTCGCCGGCGCGCAGCTCGGCTCGCATGCCGACCGCCTGCCTGCGCGCGTTAGGCGGCGGCTGTCGCTGGAGGGGCGCGCGGGCTTTGCGCCGCTCGATCTCGACCGCGAGGTGGGTTGCGCACGATGAGCGAGAACCCGATCGAGGGACGTAAGCAGGGCAACTTCTCCAACCTGCGCCGGCGCATCTACCTCACCTACACGCACTTCGGCCTGCGCACGATCCTGTTTCGTGCGGTCACGTTCCCGCTGCGCTTCACGCCGCTGGAGAAACGCCTGCGCCTGCGCACCCACGCGCGCGACCAGGAATTGCGCCGCGCGGTCATCTGGTATCGCGAACACGGCCGACCGATCGACGTAGTGATACCCAGCTATAGGGACGCCGAGCGGGTGCGCGTGCTCGTGCGCAGCATCCAAAAGACGGTCCCCAAGGGGATGGCGCGAGTGATCGTCAGCGACGACGCCGGTGGCCCAGAGCACCTGGACGCGTTGCGGCGCATCAAGGGCATCGATGTGCTGGTCAGCACCGAGCACAACTGCGGCTTCGCCGCCAACGTCAACCGCGGCCTGCGCGAAACCGACCCTGCGCGCGACGTGGTCGTGCTGAACTCCGACGTCGAGGCGCTGCCGTCGTGGCTGCAGTGCCTGCAGTACGCGGCCTACCGCTACGACGACATCGGCATCGTGGGCGCGCAATTGCAGTATCCCGACGGGCGCATCCAGTTCGGCGCCACCGTGCGCAACCGCGACCAGCCGCAGTGGTTCGACCACCGCTACCGCTTCAAGCCCGCCGGCTGGGGGCCAGCCGACCAGACCAGCCCCGCGCTGGCGGTCACCGGCGCATGCATGTACGTGCGCCGCCAGACGATCGAGCGGGTGGGCCTGCTGGACGAGCGCTACGCGATGGCCTACGAGGACGTCGACTGGTGCCTGCGCGCCTGGCAGGCGGGCCTGCGCGTGATGTACTTCCCCGCCGCCCAGTTGATCCACCACGAGTCGGTCACCCGCGGCACGGCGGTGGGCGAGCGCGAGCAGGACTCCCAGGACGCCTTCTGGGCGCGCTGGTCGGATTTCTTCGATGCGCGCTCAGTGGGGGCTCGGCGCGGCACGGCAACGGGGCTGGTGCCGGCCGCGGGCACGAGGCGCGGATCGAGCGATCGCTTGCGCATCGTGTACGTGACCGAGGACACAGGCGTGGGCGGCGGCCACCGCGACGTGTTCGAGCACCTCAACCGCCTGTCGGCGCGCGGCCACGACGTGTCTCTGTACACGCTCGGCGATCCACCGACGTGGTTCGCGCTCGACGTGCCGGTGCGCAGCTTTGCCGACTACCACGAGCTCTCCAACGAGCTTGCGCAGGTGGACGCGATCAAGGTGGCGACCTGGTGGATGACCTCTGCTCACGTGTGGGCGGCGAGCATCGCGCGCGGCATCCCCGTGTACTTCGTGCAGGACATCGAGACGTCCTACTACCCCGACCACGAGCGCGCGCGCCATGCGGTGCTGGACTCCTACCGGCCGGAGTTTCGCTACATGACGATCTCCTCTTGGAACCGCGAGCGCCTGCGCGAGCTGGACCTGGACGCGGAGCTGATCCCGCCGGGGATCGACCTGGACAACTTCCGTCCCCGAGCGGATGTGCAGCGCCGGCAGGACATGGTGCTGGCGCTGGGCCGCTCAAATCCCTTGAAGAACCTGCCGCTGACGCTGGACGCTTGGCACTCGTTGGCATCCCCCCGGCCAGAGCTGTGCCTGTTCGGGATCGAGCGGGAGCTGGCGCACGGCGAGGGCATGCGCTACGTCGAGTCCCCCGACGATGAGCAGGTGGGCGAGCTGTTCTGCCAGGCGACCGTGTTCGTGCAGACCTCCACGCACGAGGGATTCGCGTTGCCGCCGCTGGAGGCGATGGCGACGGGCGCGGCGGTGGTGTGCACAGATGCGCACGGCAACCGAGACTTCTGCGTGGACGGCGTCAACTGCCTGATGCCGAAGGCGCGCGTGGAGGACGTCAGCGCGGCGATCGCGCGGTTGCTCGCGGACCCCGCGCTGCGCGAGCGCTTGGGCCGCGCGGGCATCGAGACGGCGCAAGAGTACGCGTGGGAGCGGCGGATCAACGCCCTGGAGGAGTTCTATCAGCGGGTGGCCGCAGCGCGGCGGATGGCGATGGCGGGGGAGATCGCTAGCCCGCTAGGCTAGTAAACAATAGCCTGACGGGCTAGCATAAGGCCCATGCTGGCTGTCCTCAAGACGCTGTAATGAACCCAGAATACTAGCCTGGTAGGCTAGTGATAACTAGCCAGCTGGGCTAGTCTTTGAGCGGGCAAGTCGACCTTTCTGACCGCGCTCGCCCGTGAGCTGGCGAGCGAGCACGAGGCGGATGCGCCGTCCTACGCGATGATCCGGGTGGACCTGAAGCGCGCACTGAGCATCCCTGCGTTCATCTCCTGCGTCAACGACGCCCTCGAGGAGCATCCAGAGCGCGCCGTGCGGCGCGCGGCCGCACGCGAGCTGGAGGTGCTGGAGCGCGAGATCGGCTTCGACCTCAAGCTGATCAAGGGCACCGTGCGCCGAGGCGCGCGCCAGGCCGAGGAAGCCGCGGAGATGCTTCACGCCCAACTGCGTACGCTGTCCCGGCTCGCAGGACATGTGGTCGTCTGCTTCGATGAGTTCCAGCGCCTGAATCGCTGTCCCGGTGAACCTGGCGATCATCGGATCGGCGCTGGTGGGATCGGGCAAGGGCAACGTCTCTCTGCTGCTCACCGGCTCGATCCGTGAGTACCTCGAGATGATGCTCAACAACAGCCGCGAGCCGCTGTTCAATCAGGCGTTCAAAGCTCGCCTGCCGGCGATCGGCCGTGCCGAGTTCCACGAGTTCCTCGCCTTTCAGTTCGAGGCCACCGGACGGAGCATCGACGAGCGCGCGCTGGACTACCTGCTCGCCCTCAGCGCAGCGCACCCAAGCGCACCCAGCAACTGGCGTGGGCGACCTGGAGGCACGGCGGCCGCCGGCCGCTGGACGTGACGGCGGTGCAGGATGCCTTCGAGGAGCTGATGGACGATCAACAGGCGGACTTCGCAGTGATGGAGGAGACGCTCGCAAACGGTGAGGAAGCGCAGGCCACCGAGCGCAAGGCGCTGTACCTGCTGGCCGATCATCCCGACGCGGGACTGACGGGCACGGGGCTGGCGGCCCGCTACGGCCTCGGCGCACACACCAACGCAAAGAAGGCTATGCCGCGCCTGGCACGCCGGGGACTGGTCGAACACTCCGGCGCAGATCGATGGAAGATCATCGACCCGTTCTTGGCCGAGTGGCTGCGGCGCAATTCGCCGTTTGCGGAGTAGGCGGCCTATCGACGAGTCGCCCGTCGGCGTGATCTGACCCGGCTTTCTCGGAGTTGAAGTCTACGACGACGCGCAGCCAGCGTCGAGGGTCGAGGTCCTGGCGGTAGAAATGCTCGCGGCCAGGAATTGGGTCATCCGCACGGTGATCTGGATGGGCGACGGCCCCCAGGATAAGGTCAGCCTCGTCCATGAGGTCGGGGCGGCCGAGTGCAAGATGAAGGCGGGTGCCCGAGTCAAACACAACCACACGGCCCTCCGGATCGGTTGTCCTGGGATCGTCTTGGGCCATGTGCAGACGCTAGGCCCTACGGGAGACATCCGCGCTACGGCCTCTCCGTGGGAACGATCATGGATGTGTTGCTGCCAGGCATCTGCAAGGCGCAGCACCACGAGACGGGTATCGACACGCATGGCAACCGCGACTTCTGCATCGACGGGGTCAACTGCCTGATGCCCGGGCCACGCGTCGATGAGGTCAGCGCGGCGATTACGCGCCTGCTCGGGGACCCTGCGCTGCGCGAGCGCTTGGGCGGCCCGGGCATCGAGACGGCCCAGGAGTACGTGTGGGAGCGGCGGATCGACGCGCTGGAGGAGTTCTACGGGAGAGTGGCGGGTGCGCGGAGGATGGCGGTGGCGGGGGATCTGGCGGCTATTGCAGCGGGCTAGCGGCCGTTACGGCCTCGGCGCACACACGAACGCAAAGAAGGCTATGCCACGCCTGGCACGCCGGGGACTGGTCGAACACGCCGGCGCAGATCGATGGAAGATCATCGACCCGTTCCTGGCCGAGTGGCTGCGGCGCAATTCGCCGTTTGCGGAGTAGGCGGCCTATCGACGAGGCGCCCGTCCGCGGTGTAGCTCAGGATCGCGTCGATTGCCTCGATCGCGTGGAGTAGGTAGACGCGCTCATCTTTCACAACGGGACAGCCTCGGCGTAGATTCGCTCACGAAGGTGCGGGCTCACGCCGCCGTCGCTGAGCACGTCTACGTGCGTGCCCAGCAGACTTTCGAGGTCCTGCCACAGCCCGACGAGATCGAGCAGGCTACGTCCAGGTTCCATCTCGACAAGCAGGTCGATGTCGCTGTTCGCGCCGACATCGCCTCTAGCTGCCGAGCCGAACACTCGGACGTTGCGCGCGCCGCGGCTCGTTGCGTAGCCCAAGATCTCCTGGCGTCGTATACGCAGGCCCTCAAGATCGATCCGTGTTGACTGGGCGTTCATGCTGGCATCACGTTACAGCCACCTGGGATGCCTTGAGGGCGTCTCGTTCCTCGTCGAACGACTCGCGCGCATCATCAGTCAGGTTCCGGCGACCAGCAGCGAGGCACCCGCGTAGATGTGCGCCGGAGTGTCCTTGACCGCTTTGCCGACGAGCTTGGGCTCCTGGCCGACGGGCGCGATGTCGATTGCGAACTCCAAGCCTGTGGCCGCCGCGATCTTTACGAGGGTCTCGATCCGCGGGTTCTTCTCGCCCGACTCGAGCTCGACAACACGCGGCTGGCTCACGCCGAGACGCTCGGCCAGCTCGCGCTGCGAGAGCCTGTGATCCGCGCGATACCCGATCAGCTGAACGGCGACCATGCGCGCCAAGGCAAGACGCTCCCATTCGGCCGCGTACTCAGGGTCTGACTCCAGCTGCTCGGCCAGCACCTCCTCATGCGTCTTGAAGTCCTTTGGCCAGTTGCTCGGTATCTCCACCATGGCAACCATGATAGGTCCTGACTTATCGGACATCAAGGGTGTCGTCATATCGCGCGGCACGTGCTTGTGCTCGCGCGATCAACGCCTCGTAGTTCGAGTGACGATCGACCGCGAGAATCACGTAGATCGAACTCGCCCTGCGGTAGATCGCGCGCCACTCGCTCCGCCCCTGCTTAGGGCGCAGCTCGCGCAGTCCACTCGCAGCGGGTCCCTGAAGAGGCTTCATATGGGGAGGTTCCAGCCACTCGCCCAGCTCACGGAGCTTGAGCACCGCGTTCATGAGCGAGCGATGTGCCTCCTTGGACTTCACAAGGATCACGAGCTCGTTCACCGCATCTGGGTCGTAGATGACCATATGTCGCCGAGATTCCGACGCGGAACTCATCGAGCAAATCTATTGGCGGCTTGCGATGGCATCTTCGCCTGCACCGACATCATCTGCGTGTAGCGAACCGTTCGCTCGCTCGATCGGCCTCCAGAGCGCCCGTGGAGCGTTGCGGCCTTCCGTCTACTCGGCCGGTGCCGTGCGCCCGTTGATGCCCTCGAACAACTCGCCTGCCGACACTTCCAACGCGATCGCCAGCTTGGCGACGGTCCGCACGCCGGGCTCGCGCTCGCGGCGCTCGATCTTGGCCACGTGCGTCGTGTTCAGGTCGGCGGCGTGTGCGAGGCGTTCCTGGCTGAGCCCCCGTTGCTGGCGGATTCGCCGCAGGTTGGCGGCGAACACATAGAGCGGGTCGGCCATCGCCAGACGATGCTTCGCGACCTGTCCCGATTGGTCCAGATACAATTGGGACAGAAGACATGTCACGGGGACGTCATCAGGCGCAGGGACGCGATGGCAGGTCGCGAGAGCAGGCGCGTGCCGCCGTAGCCGCACAGCTGCGTCTACGCCACGAGGAGATCGAGCAGACGATCCTCGCCTACGTGCGAGACACGGTGCCCGATCGGATCGGCGATCTGGACGTCGAGTATGCGCTCGGGCTGCGCGCGGCTGTGACGGCGGCGGTCGAGTACGGCCTGACGGGGATCGAGCAGGGTGACGAGTGGCTGGCGCCGATCCCGGTGGAGGTGCTCATCCAGGCGCGACGTGCGGTGCGCAGCGAGGTGGGGCTGGACACCGTCCTGCGTCGCTACATCGCCGGGTACACGCTGCTGGAAGATTTCGTGATGGACGCCGTTGAAGTCCTCGATGTAGGGAACCCTTCGACGCTGCGCCACCTGCGCAGGGTCCAGGCGACACTGCTGGATCGCCTGACGAGTGCCATCGCCGACGAGTATTGCGCCGAGCAGGCGCTGGGCCGACGGTCATCGGCCCAGCGCCTTGGACAACGCGTTCAGCGGCTGCTTGTGGGGGAGGCAATCGATGCGTCGGAGCTGCGCTACGAGTTCGACGCCTGGCACCTCGGAGTGATCGCGTTAGGCAAGCATGCCGAGCAGGCCCTTCGCCGTGTGGCCGCACAGATCGGGCGAACGATCCTCCTGGTGCCCCGCGGCGAGGAAACGGTGTGGGCCTGGTTCGGGGATCGACGAGATCTCGCGGTCGCACAGCTCACAGCGGTGCTTCAAGCCAAACTGCCTCCAGGAGTAATCCTTGCGATCGGCGAGCCGGCGCACGGGCTCAACGGCTTTCGCCTCACACATCGCCAGGCCGAGGCGGCGCACCTGGTCGCCCAGCACCGACCGCAAGCGCTTACCCGCTACGCCGATGTGGCGCTGCTGGCGTTCGCTCTGCGCGACGAGGCGCTGGCAAGGTCGCTCGTGGACATCTACCTGATGCCGCTGGACGATCCACGCAAAGGCTACCCAGTGCTGCGCGAGACAGTTCGCGCCTACCTCGCGGCCGAGCGCAACGCAACCTCGGCGGCCGCCGCGCTGGGCGTAGCCAGGCACACGGTGGAAAGCCGAATACGCAAGGCCGAGAAGCTACTTGGTCGTATGCTGCCCGCCTGTGTGGCCGAGATCGAAGTGGCTCTACGTCTGGAGGAGCTCGGCTGCTTCGTCTCGCCACAGGATCAGCCGCGCATCGATCGCTCATCCATAACGTAGCGCCGTTCCCACCAGCTGGCCAATGCGCCAAGGCGGCAAGGGCGCAACCGCGCACATTGGCACCCCTCAAGGCGCCGTTCCAAAGATAGAAAGTCATCGGCTCTTCGGAGGCGCTCCCCGGCGGCCCGCTGAGAAAGCGAGGTCGACCACTCGGCCGTTTGGTCATCATCAAGGAGGAGAACAGCAGTGTACATCAACAGTCCTGTCCTATCGTGCGCTCGACGTGCGCGCGTTTTGCTGGTCGCGGTTGTGTTCGGGCTCGTCCTTGCGACCCAGGCGTCCGCCTACGGTGGCTCTGAAAACTTCTGCGGAAGCACCTTGCTGGGCAAAGCTCAGATTTGCACCAGTGCGGTTGGGAAATCAACTGAATACATCTTCAACATCGCCGGGGAAAACACAACCAACGGCAACGCGGTATGCGTTGGTCCGGTAACGTGGAACGGAAAAGAATACAGCGCTCCGTACGGGTACAGCTGCGGTGGCGCGGATTACGATTGGGAATTCACGCCTATTGCCAGTGTCGCGGCCGCCGTTGAGAATCCCAACGGCGTATCCGAGAAGATAGCTGGGTTGTTCGACTGGAAGGAATACCCGCCGGTCGCGACGACGGAATCGGCGAGCGGAGTGTCGTCCTCGCAAGGGACGTTGAACGGGACGCTGAACCCGGAACGCTCTCAGGCGCACTACTACTTCGAATACGGCAAGACGACCTCTTACGGGTCTTCGACCGGCGAACAGTCCGCGGGTTCGGGTACGAGCAACGAAAAAGAGTCCGCCACCATCTCGGGTCTGGAAGAAGGCACTACGTATCACTACCGGCTGGTCGTCAAAAACGCTGTAAGCACCACCGACGGCGGCGATCAGTCGTTCACGACGTTGAGCAAGCCCGGAGCTAGCACAAACGCGGCGTCCAGTGTGATGGAAGAACAGACCACGCTGAACGGCACCGTGAATCCGAAGGGCAGCTCGACCAAATACTACTTCCAGTATGGCGAAACGACGAGCTACGGCAAAACGACCTCCGAAGGCAGCGCAGGATCGGGCACGAGCGGCGTGGCAGAGAACGCGACCGTCAGCGAACTGCAACCCGGGTTGACGTATCACTACCGGATCGTGGCTAGCAGCGAAGGTGGGATTGCCTACGGTGGAGATCAAACATTGACGGCGGCGTCCGCCCCGTCGTTGATAATCGATAAAGAAACTAACCATTGGTATGCAGTGGAGGGCGCGAGCAATAGTCTCGATATGTATTGGGAAAACGCGAAAGGCGAACCGGCGGGTCTCAAGGAAGTCGCTAAAGCTGGCACCACATACTCAGCACCGTCGTTGGCGATCGATAAAGAAGGCGAGCGGTGGTATGCGGTGGAGGGCGCGAACCACAGTCTGGATACGTATTGGGAAAACGTGAAAGGCGAAATGGCTGGTCCCAAGGAAGTCGCTAAAGCCGGCACGGCATACTCCGCACCGTCGTTGGCGATCGATCAAGAAGGCCAGCGGTGGTATGCGGTGGAGGGCGCGAACCACAGTCTGGATACGTATTGGGAAAACGTGAAAGGCGAAGTGGCTGGTCCCAAAGAAGTCGCTAAAGCCGGCACGACGTACTCAAAGCCGTCATTGGCACTTGATAAAGAAAGCCAGCGCTGGTACACTTTTGAGGGTGCAAATCACAGTCTGGATATGTACTGGGAAGACGTGAAAGGTGAAGTGGCTGGTCCCAAAGAAGTCGCAAAAGCGGGCACCACCTATTCCGCTCCGGCGTTTATGCTCGATAAAGAAAGCCAGCGCTGGTACACTTTCGAGGGTGCGAATCACAGTCTGGATATGTACTGGGAAGACGTGAAAGGTGAAGTGGCTGGTCCCAAAGAAGTCGCAAAAGCGGGCACCACCTATTCCGCCCCGGCGTTTATGCTCGATAAAGAAAGCCAGCGCTGGTACACCTTCGAGGGTGCGAGCAATAGTCTGGATATGTATTGGGAAAACGTGAAAGGCGAAGTGGCTGGTCCCAAAGAAGTCGCTAAAGCTGGCACCACGTACTCTGCCCCGGCTCTAGCTATCGACGAAAAAGGCCAGCGGTGGTTCACGATGGTGGGCCTAACCAATAGTCTGGATATGTATTGGGAAAACGTGAAAGGCGAAGTGGCTGGTCCGCGCGTACTTGGAAAAACGGGAACGAGCTGGTAGGAGGATTAATTAAAAGGGACGACGGGCGCGATGAGCTAGCGGACGATAGGACGTCAGAGTTGCGCACTGCGGCAATGTAAAGCGGCGCCGGTGGTCAACCAACCACCGGCGCCCTCGTGAATAGGTCTTGATGCAGCAATGGACGTGTCTAAGGGGAAGTCGCAGACAGTAAGCTTGTTCACGGGGATCATTGGTCTGGCGGGCCTGGTCTTTGTGCCCGCCGGCTGCGGGTCGGGCGCTGGCGCTGGTCGTCCTGATGCGAAGCTCGCAAGTGCAACGCGCACGGCGGGTGTAGAGCGGATGACGAGTGGACTAGCCGTCCCGGTCTCCGCCGGGACGCTCTTCTCGGTGCTTGACACCAAGCGTACCGCCGACGACGCATTGCCGTCTGTGCTCAGTGGCGTACCTGGCGGCGGTTCGGCGGCGTTGTCCGATAGCGCAGGCGCGCACGCAGCGCGCAGGCTGTCGTCGACGGCATGGCTGGTTTCGACAGGCGATAGAGAGCTGTGTCTCGTCTACAGCGTCAAGGCCCTGACGCGGGGTCCAAGGGGCGCTCCCTTGCCGCCGGCGATAGTGCACGAGTGCGCCACGGTGATCGCGGCGGCAGCTGGACGGTTGGTGGTCACGCAAAGCCTGAGCGCATCCTCACGCGGGGGATCAGAAGAGGTCCTGATCCTCGGTGTTGTTCCCAACGGTGTGGCCCGAGTTTCGGTCATCGGGGGCGACGGGCGTACCACGGTCCTACCCATACTGCGCAACTCATACGCCGGTACCGTTGCGGACCCTACGGCAGTGAGATTCAGGGACCGTGTCGGCACAAACTCAGTCTTTCGAGTGGTTCCAGTCGCAAGCTTCGACCGTCGCGCGGCGATGCCGACGCGTGACGGTTAGCGTGATCGGGACTCCTCGCTGGATGCCCACAGCGTGGGAGAGTCCCGCTACAGGTCCTCGGCGATGTGCGGCAGCCGCGCGACTGAAGACCCAGAAGCCGACGACAAATATCACCGCGACGAGCGACAGCGGCTCTAGCAGCGCCGTCCAGCTGCCCATGAGCTGTCCGGCGCTTAGTGTCGCGCGGTTGATCATCGCGTGACGAAACTGCTGGAAGACGGCCACGAGTGGGTTGAGGGTGTAGACGTGGTAGAGGATGTGGTCGGAGCGTTCCATGACCGAGGGCGAGTTTTCTGCGTACGGTTTCTGCCGGCAGGATCACCGGCGAGGCAGTACAAGAGGATCTGCGCGAACACTTCCCAGATCGGCGGATATCACGGAAGCGCACGAAGAGCGCGGATAGAAGCATTGCGACACCCGTTCGTAGGCACCGTCAGCATCACGATGATCAGAGGCAGCTCGACCCAGCTGAGCATCGGGCGAACACCTTCGACCACCGCAAAGACCATCACGACCACCAGGTTCAATGCCCAGGTTGAACAGCGCGAGCAGCACGACCGAGATCGGTATCGACCAACCGTGGGAACTGGATCTTGCGGACGAGGTTCTCGCGATCGACCACGCTGCGAACGGCGCTCGCGGTCGCTTCGCTGAAGAATGTGAACAGCACGATCGAGCCGAGCAACTGTGCGCCATAGTGGTGGGCCGCCGCACCTTTGGCCTTGTCGACGTGGAAGATCTCCACGAAGAACGACGTACAGCACGCCGAACAGGAGCAGCGGGCGCATTACCTGCCACAGATAGCCGAGCGCCGATCCGAAGAACTTCAGTTTGAATTCACTGCGCGCGATGTTGTACGCGAGATGCCAAAAGCGTGACCAGCTGTCGTCCAGAGCCCGCGGTCCGCGTGATCGGCTGTCCGAGAACATCAGCCGGGCTTGGAGCCATCTGTGCGATTCCGCTCTGGGGATGCCCGATGAGTTCATCGGGGTCACCCGTTGGCTCTACTTCGCTTGGTCGGTCGGCGCCCCAGCGAGTATCTCCGTCTCGACGGGTATCTCGACCATCCCGCCGCTCGAGGTCATGCCGGTCACGACGAACGAGAGCCCGCCGGCGAAGCGGTCGATGACGTCTAGGCCCTCACCGCGATGGCTGATCGTGAGGTCGGGTGGTAGCGCCCCGGCGCGAGCATGTTGTGGAAGGAGAAGGTCACGACCACCCATTCGCCCGACGAAATCCGCCGGTCTGCTCGAATCCTCGGTCGTGGTAGCGACCACCACCGGCTGGCGGTGCTCGTTGAGTAATGTAAGGCTCACCGCCGGATCGTGCAGTCTGCTTGTGGAACCCAATTAGAGCCTTGAGGGTCAGGGGCTCGGATTGCGGCGCGACCGCGCGGCCTCTCGTCGCGGATCCTCGCCGAGCCAAACTTCGGCGACTCGAGCGGCCCCATCGCCCATTCGCGCGCGCCGACGTTCGACTCCTCATAGCCGACTTCGCGGCCGAAGGCGATCTCCAGGTAGCGATCAGCGACGTCGCGCGGATCGCCGATGTCCACCATCTCGCCGCGCTCGAGCAGCATCGCGCGATGGCAGAAGCGCGTGACCGCGCCCATATCGTGCGTGACGAAGACGATCGTGCGGCCTTCCTCGCGCAGGCGATTGAAGACGTCGAAGCACTTCTGCTGGAAGGCCGCGTCGCCGACCGCAAGCACCTCGTCGATCAGCAGGATGTCCGCGTCGACCTGGATCGCCACCGAGAACGCCAAGTCGCACGTGCATGCCCGAGGAGTAGTTCTTCAGCTTGAGGTCCTGGAACTCCTCGAGCTCGGCGAACTCGATCACGCGCTCGTAGCGGGCGCGCGCTTCGCGCGGGGAGAGGCCGAGCATGATGCCGTTGAGCGTCGACGTTGTCGAGCGCCGCCAGGTCCGGGTTGAAGCCGACGCCCAGCTCGATGAACGTCGACATCCGTCCGTTGCACCAGATGTTGCCGTCGTCTACGATCCGTAGATCCCGGCAGGCACTTCAGCAGCGTGCTCTTGCCGCTGCCGTTGCGCCCGACGATGCCGAAGAACTCGCCCGGCTCGACCGCAAAGGAGATGTCCTTGAACGCGTGCAGCTCGCTCGTAGCGCGTGCGGCGCAGCGGATGCAGCGCCCGCTCCTTGAGCGTGTGGCTGCGCTCCTCGGGGATCTTGAAACGCTTGTCGACGCCCTGCGCGGCCAGCGCGGGCAGTCGCTGGAACGGCTGTCGGCTGGTCGGACACGATCTGACTGCAGGGTATAGCGACGGGGCGTCTGGTGCTCGGCGTAGGCCGCTAGCGGGGGCTCGCGGGCGTCACGAATCGTGCGACCGATGGCCCGCGCATCCACAAACACCCTCGAACAGCACCATAGAGCATCCGGCTCAGTCCGGCCGCGCGCTGATCGCAAGCAACGCGCGCTGCAGCCCGTCGGGCAGGCTCCCGTGTGGCCCGATCAGGCTCAGGCCGAAACCGACCTCGGCGTTGAGCTCGTCATACATGCGCTGGGCGTGCTCGCGCTCGCCGATGAGTCGTTGCACCACGACCTGATGCTCGGCGGTCAGCCGACGTTCGCGCTCGACCGCGTCGCGGCTCAGGGTCGCCGCGTCGCGCACGGGCGCCGCGGCAGCCTCCGCGTACAGCGCCACCATCGCGTCTGCCGTGGCCCGCCACGTCAGGCCGGCCGCGACAGTGGTCAGCGCCTCCACGTGGCGCTGGCGCGCCGCGGGATCGCACAGCAAGGCATAGGCGGCGTCCGCGCTGCACTGCGGATCCCAGGGCAGAATCGTGGCTGCGCCCTGCGGGGCCGACTCAGCCAGGGAGGATTGGGGCGCGAAGACGCAGGGGACGCCGGCCAGCGCCGCCTCGAACGGCACCAGCCCGAAGCCCTCATAGACGGAGGGGTAGACAACGGCGGCCGTGCGATTCATCAGCCACGCCTTCTCTTGCTCGCTGACAGCTCCCAACTCGATGACGGCCCCGCGCAGCCAAGGACGCTCCTCGAGCAGGGCCTGCTCGAGCTCCCGTGACGAGCCATGGGGGATATGGGTTCCCGCGAGCACGAGGCGCCCGTCCCAGCCGTGACGCTCGCGCAGCGCCGCCAGCAGCCGTAGCGCGAAAACCCTGTTCTTGTGGCGAAAGTCGGTGCCGAGGCACAGCAGGAAGCCGCTGAGGTCGCCGTCTGCGCTGTCGGGCTCGCTAGCCGGTTGAGCGAGAGCCGCCGGGCGACGCGGCGACGCGGTCGTCGGATGGTCCAGGCCGGGTGCGACGATCCTGATCCGCTCGTCCTCGACGAGCGCGTCGGCTATCAGCTCGCGGCGGGTGTGATCCGAGAAGACCACCACGCGCTCGGCAGCCGACATCCCGTGGCGGCTTGCGCGACGGTAGGCCGCCCAGGCGTCGGCGTCGGCGAAGTAGCCCGGGTTGCGATAGGCGATCAGGTCGAGTTGGCTGAGGACGATCCGCTCGCCCAGGCGCACCGCGATTTCGACGTCCTCCGGCGCGAACGCCTGTTGGGGGCGGTGAAAGACGCTGCTCTGTGGCGTGTGCTCGTCGATGCTGTCCTCCGCCAGCAGCTCCGTCCCGGGCAGGCGCTGCAGAAGCTCGAGGGTCTGAGGATCGATCCTGTGCTCGCGCACGAGCAGCCGCAGGCGCAGCTGGCCGGTCGCGGCGAGCGCGCGGATCAGCTCGACGATGTGGACCTGGGTACCCGTTACAGCGCCGTCCAGGGCACGCGCGTCGAGCGTTACCCATAGCCTGGCGCCGGCCCCCCGTGCCACCTGCAGGGCGCGCGCGAGTACGCGCGACTCGCCCAGCGCAGGAGATGCGGACAGGTAGGGATAGCGCTCGAGCAGCTGTGGCGCCAGCCGATCGGGCCCCGTGTGCGCGCCGGCCGCGGTGTGGGCATCTGGCGCCAATCGCGCCACGACAACGTCGTCGGCGGCGACATGGGCTAGGCCGCTGAGCAGGCAGCGCTGCGCGAAGTCGACCTCCAGCGCCGCACCCAGGTCGAGCTGCTCGTCGAGCGGCCCGACGAGCTCGATCGCCTCGCGACGCACGTAAACGCACGGTCCCACGATCCGGCTCAAGCGGGGGCGCAGCGCCAGCGTGCGCGCGGCGAGGCCATCGGCCAGCCTCGCAAGGTCATCCTCGCCGCTCTCATCCGCCCGCGCCCCGGAGTCCTCACTGCACAGCGCGAGCTCGGTGCCGGTGTCGGCAAGGGCGCTGGCGGTGGCAGTGTTGGTGTCGCCCAGCGCGGCCTCGCGCAGGCGCTCTAGCCATCCCGCGGTCACGCGGCACGGCTCGGTCAGGATGACCACGTCGGCCGGTGCGAGCCGCGCGAGGGCGTCGTTGACGCTGGCCGTGCGTGGCTCAACGCACACCACGGAGGTCCCCGCTGGAACGTGCGCGCGCAAAGACTCCAGACAGCGCTGCAAGTTTTCATCGTCAGAACGGGCGGCCACTACCGCACACACTTCGCCGCGGCGTCGGGCGTGACCCGCGAGAGCCTGGGTGAAGTCGATCATCTACCGTCCCGTATGCCTGAGCAGCCTGGCTACTCTGATGAAGCGATGACTGTGCGCGTGCTCTATCGCCAGGACGAGGATACCTGGGTCGCCTCCTCGCCCGATGTGCCACGCTGGACCGTGGTGGCCGACACCTACGCCGAGGCCCACCGGCCTCGCAGGGGAGGGCGTGCGCTTCGCGCTCGAGCGTGAGGATCTGACGGTTGAGCAGTAGGCATCCGCCGCTGTCGCCGCATAAGCGACGACTCACAAGCGATCTGCTCGTCCCGCGTGGAGTCCACCGACTGAGGTGGTGCGTGGCGAGATGTTTCACCTGCCCGCGCCGCGAGGGACGCGCAGTAGGGATCAGCGCGGCGCACACTACGCGGTGGTCGCTCAAGCCGACGACAGGAACCGTCGCCGGGGACATCGAGAATGTGAGGGGTGCCGAGTATCGACTGGTCGAAGTCCATCAGCATCGCCTGGGATGGGAAGCTGCGCGAGAACTCGGTGGTGCGGGTGCCGGGGATCAAGGTGCCAGCCGATCCCCCGGCGGTACGTTCCCGGCGAGCTCTCTGGGAGCTCAGCAGCTTCTACCCGCGGGTGTTCGGCACTGCCTACCGTTTTCCGTTGGACACGGTGGCGGTCAACCGGGGTCTTAAGGAGGGGCGCGGCCGGACGCTGGTCGCCCGCCATGTCGAAGAGCCCAGCGGGCAGATGCCCCTCGCGGTCATCAGCTGGCATCTCTCGCGACGCTTGGAGGATCCGCTACTGGTCATCGCGGCGAGCCCGCGGCTGCGCTCCGGTATCTCGCCCACACTGGAGATCATCATGGAGACAGGGTTCCAGCTGCTCGTCGACGCGCTGCTCTACGTCGCATGTGATCACCGGGCGTGGGTCCTCGAACGGCTGCCCGCCGGTGCGCGGGCGCGCGAGAGAGCCGAGGCGCAGCTCGGTGGCCTGCTGTTCGATGTCGAGGGTCAGGACGCTCTGGCTGCTTATCTACGCGGACTCTATGGCGCGCGGCTCAGCGTCAAGGCGCGGGCAGGGGGTGCTCCGAAGCTGGTGCGGCTGGCGCCGCGACGCCGGCACGGGCGAGGATAGTGTCGGTGGCGTCGGTGCCGATCGCCTCGCGCATCTCCTCGATCACTGCTGAGAGCTGGTCCTCGCGAGGGCCGGTAGCCTGCATGGCCTGCCCTGCGAACCAGGAGCCCATGTCCTGCTCGGTGGCCGCGATCAGGGGCTCGGAGACGCCTGATCGCTCAGCTATGCTCATCACGTCGTCGGCGACCTTAGCGACGTCGGCACCGTACTCGACGGCTAGGTCGAGTAGCGCCACGGGCGCGATCTTGCGCGTACGGCCCCCGAGCTGATGCTTCGGGATCTTCTGCGTGTCCATTGCGCGTGAGAGGGCCGACAGCGATAGGTCGAGCATCCGTGCGGCCTGGCTGAGCGACGGCCATGCGCGCAGGCGCTCTCTCGAGGGCGCGGCGCCACGTACTGCGTCGGCGAATGAGGAATGAGCGGAAGCCATACGTACAAGTGTAGCAAGGTACGCAAGACACGCAAACATAGAAAGGGCGGCGGCTGTCCTTACGCCGATGAACGGTGATCCGGGATGCTGTGACGGCCATAGCGTCAGTGACGGGGCTGGTCCGCAGCGGGCTCTCGGATGATGGCCTCGATGAGCCAGCGAGTGAAGGTAGTGATGCAACGCAATATGATAGATTGCGTTGCATTGCAAGTGAGCTCTTGATGCCCCGATCCACGACCAGCATCCGCCTTGACGACACGCTGCGCATGCGGCTAGCCAAGCTTGCTGACGCGGAGGGCACGACCGTGACCGAGCTGATCGAGCGGTTCGTGCGCGAGGGTCTCGACTCTGCTGCGCACCCGGGGATCGTGTTCATGCCTGGTCCATCCGGACGGCGCGCGGCGCTGGCGGGCGGACCGGATGTGTGGGAGATCGTCGCCGCTCTGCGCGAGGCTCACGGCTCTGAGGCCGAGCGGGTCGCCGCGCTGGCCCAGCAGCTCGGCCTCCACGAGCGCCAGATCGGGATCGCGCTCGACTACGCCGCTGCCCATCGTGAGGAGATTGAAGTGCGCATTCAGGCCAACGAGCGCGCCTTGGTGGAAACCGAGCGCGTGGCGGTCGAGCGCGAGCGGTTGCTTGCTTGAAATTCCTCGTTAATTCCATGCTCCCGCCCGACACGGCCAGGCTGCTTGCCGCAGTCGGCCACGACGCGACGACCCCCGCCGGGCTGGGTGGGCACAATCTCCCCGACGACACGCTGATCGCTCTCGCAGTAGCCGAACGTCGCGTGATCGTGACCGAGAACGCCAGCGACTTCGCCGCCGTTACCACGTGTCCTGTGCTGTTCGTCCGCAAGTCTTGGTGGCCCCCGCGATCGCTCGCCGCGAAGCTCGCAGATGCGCTTGACCGGTGGGCGAGCGTCAACGAGCAGCCGGGCAATTGGGCGCACTGGCTCCCGGCTGACCTGCGCTGACGTGGAAGAGCGCGGCACGCCAGCGAATTCGGCAAGACCGCGGCTGCCGTACTACAGTCGGTGTTGCACCGATGCCGACCGCTCGTCCGAGAATCGCAGTCACCCGCGATCCAGAGCTGGATCAAGCGATCGAGAAGGCCGGGGCGATGATCGGCACGAAGGTGCCCGTCGCGCGGGTGGTCCGCGATCTCGCGGTTCGTGGGGCACGTGCTCTTGAGGCCGAGGATGAGGCGCGCCGTCTGCGCCGGCGAGAGTTTGCCAAGCGGGTCGTGAGTGGAAGCCCGCCATGGGATCGCGCGGTGCTTGCGCGCGTCGAGGAGCTGTCTGCGTGAGCGAGCCGCCGTTCGGCGGCCGCCTCTCATAGCCGACACATCCGCCCACAATCGTGCCGGCGACCAGGGCGTGCGAGATGAGTACGCGACACCGATGACGCCTGACCCACAGCTCAACACTGACTTGTCCCGCGCTCGCATCTTCGCGCGTCTGCGCGACCGGCTGTGGACGGAGGCCTCGCGCATCCTTCTGTTCACCGCGCCCCCCTACGCCCGCCATCGTGCTCGCCAGGCGCGCATCGAGGCGACGCTGCAACACCTCGATGCCGACCTCGCGTACGTGCGCAAGCGCCACGCAGAGCAGATCGAGCGCCTGGAGGAGCTGACCCGCGAGCTCGTGCTCACCGCCGAGGCGCTGCGACGCGAGGCGGCGAGCCACACGCGGCGCGAGGAGGACTGATGCGAGTCATCACCCTCGCCACGCTCAACAGCCTGCCGCAGGCCCGCGTGCTGGCGCGCTCGCTGCGCAATCACGAGCAGTCGTGGTCGCACGAGGTCGTGCTGATGGCCACGGAGGACGTCGCCGCCAGGGCATCCGCGGACGAGGCTGGCGCGACACCGCGCTCCGTGGCCGACCTGCTCGACGTGGACATCGCCGGGCTGCTCTCGCTGCACGACGAGGAGGAGCTGAGCGCTCTGCTGCTGCCGGCTTTGCTGCAACGGCTGGCCTGGCAGGGCGAAGACCCAGTGGTGCACCTGCCGGGCAGCGCCTGGGTGCTCGGTGGCCTGGAGCCGATCGCGCAGGCCTTGACCGAGCGCGAGGTCATGCTCGTGCCGCGGATGACCCACGACGTGCCCGACGACGGCCTGCGGCCCTCGCGTGCGCAGATGGAGGGGGCCGGCCGGATCGAGCGCACGATCATCGGCGTTCGTCGGGGAAAGCAGGCGCGGGCCTTCTTGGCTTGGTGGGGGGCACGCGTCGTGCGGTGGCTCGGTTCGCTCGATGCCAAGCCGAGCAGGGAGCGCCCCGAGGATCGGTCCTGGCTGGCTCGCTATCTCGAGCTCGCCCCCGCTCGCTTCGCCACTGCGGTGCTCGAAGACCCCGGCTGCAACCTCAACGAGTGGAACCTGCATCGTCATTCGTTGCACGGGAGTGCGCGCAAGCCGCTGGTGGACGACGATCGCCCGGTGCGCTTCCTCAACCTTCCGGGCTACGACCCCAATCGTCCGCACCAGCTGAGCGGGCAGGCAAGCCGAGCGCGCGTGAGTCGCTCGCCGCTGCTGCACGAGCTGAGCATCGCCTACGCCACCGAACTGCGCGCGTGCGGGTGGCACGACCGTGAGCACCGCGCCGAGATCGGCAGGCGGCTGGCCGACGACCTCGTCTACGACGAGTCGATGCGGGCCGCCTACGCCTGTGCGCTCGCGCTCGGCGAGCCGGTGGACGACCTGTTCGCAGGCGAGGGGATGCGAGCGTTCATCGATTGGTTGGCCGGGCCGGCCCCCAGGGGCGGCGCGTACGGCATCAGCCGCTACCTGTACTTCCGTCTGGCGCGTGAGCGAGCGGACGTGCTGCGTGCCTACCCCGACCTGGACGGCGAGGACGGCCCCGAGTGCCTGGCCTGGTGCTGGGCCTTCGGTCGCGACGAGCTGGGCATCCCCGAGCGCTTCATGCCCGCGCGGCCCGGACAGGCCGGCGCCGGCGCGCCGCGGTCAGATCGCGTCGCCACACCACAGACGCCCGCGGTGGATGCCCCGCTGGAGCGCAGGCTCCCCCTCGCCGTGCGCGAGCCGGCCGCCGGGAATGCCCTCGCGGTCCGCGTGACCGGCTACCTGGGACACACGCTGGGGCTGGGCGCCGCGGCGCGCGGCTATGTGCAGGCGCTCGGCGCCGCGGGCGTTCCGGTCAGCACCGTGAGCGTGCCCCTGCACCACCTCGAGCTGCCCGTCGAGCTCGCCGCCGAGTACGGCCGGCATGGCTTCGAGGACCTCGTCCACGAGGGCGCGCACGGCTTTGAGATCGTTGCGGTCAACGCCGAAGAGCTTCCCGACCTGGTCGAGCGCCTGGGCGATGACTACTTCGACGGGCCGCGCATAGGCATCTGGGGCTGGGAGACGAACACGATCCCGCCGCGCTGGCGGCGCGCGTTTGCGCTCGTCGATGAGATCTGGGTCTACTCGCGTTTCATGGCCGCGAACATCGGCGCCGTCGCTCCCGTGCCCGTGATCGCGCTGCCCCCGCCCGTCGCGCCGCCGCCCGATCCGCCCGAGCCGCTGCGGCTGGGCGTCCCCAAGGGCTTCCTCTACCTGTTCGTGTTCGACTACCTGAGCACGGTGCAGCGCAAGAACCCAGTGGGGCTGATCGAAGCCTTCCGGCTGGCCTTCGCGCCTGGCGAGGGGCCGCAGCTTTTGATCAAGACGATCAACGCCCCGCTGCGCCCACTCGCCGAGGAGGAGGTGCTGTGGGCCGCGCACGGCCGCGAGGACATCCACGTGATCGATCGTTCGCTGACGGGACAGCAGCTGCACGCGCTGATGGCCGCTTGCGACTGCTATGTGTCGCTGCACCGCTCCGAGGGCTTTGGCCTGACGATGGCCGAGGCGATGGCGATCGGCAAGCCGGTGATCGGCACGGGCTATTCGGGCAACGTCGACTTCATGAACGCCGACAACAGCTACCTGATCGACTACACGGTCGGGCGCGTGGGACCCGACTGCGAGATCTACCCGCCCGAGGGCGAGTGGGCCGATCCCAGCATCGAGCATGCAGCGCAGCTGATGCGCGGCGTCCACGACGATCGCCAGCAGGCCGCGCGCCGAGGCGCCCAGGCTGCGCAGGACATCGCCGTCACCCTCTCACCCGAGGCGACGGGGGCGGCGATGCGCGCCCGCCTGGCGCAGCTCGCGGGGGTCGCGGGTGCCAATGGGGCGGCGCCGACGATCACTGGGTCGCCGGCGCGTCCGCCGGCGCCCCGCCCGGCTTGAGCACCTCCATCCATTCGTAGCCGACCGGGGCACTGCAGACGCGCGCCGCAGCAGCAGCCGAGGCGACGCGCAGCTGAAAGGACTGCGAGCCGCGTGCCAGCAGCACGATCGGTCCAAGCCCGCGCGTGTCGGGATCGATGTCGTCGCCGCTGCCCGGGTGCAGGCTGCCGCCGCCGCGCTCGATCACCAGGGTGTGGCGACCGGCGGCGAGCATGCGGCTGCCGATGTGCAGGAACTGGGTGGGGTAGCGCTCTTCGTAGGCGACCGTGCCCACGCTGTGCCCGTCGATGCTGAACTTGACCGGGCGCCCGATCGTACCTTCGATCCACAGGTCGTAGTCGGCTGCATGGGGCAGCGTGAAGGTCACGCGATCGCTGCCCGCGCCGTATGCCACGAGCTCGTTGCCCTCCGGTTTCCAGTAGTCGGGGTGAACGCCTGTCGTCGGTATTACGTCCACGGCTGCTGGAGCGACCACATAGGCGACCGTCGCGCCGGGGCCGGCCGCGCGCAGCGACTTCTGCAGGCCGCTGCAGAACGTGGCGGTGCGCTCGTGCGCCAGACCGGACAGCGGATAGTGCACGTACACGTCCGCTGCGGGGCGCTCGCGTCGCCAGATGTCGAAGTACCTGGTCTGCTGGACGAGGTCCCAGTTGCTGGGCGCGCGCACCGTCATGGGCCCGCGCGGCGTGACGATCAGCCTGAATTTCTGCAGATATGACATCTGGAACTGGTTGAGGGTGAATGCGAAGCCGATCGTGCCCGGCGCGAGTATGTGAGGAAGCAGGCCGAATTCGTCGTAGGCGGGCTGTACGAACGTGCTCGAGCGCTCTTCGCGCAGGAAGTACTCGGCGTACTCGTCGAAGGCCGGGAACAGCGTCGGGCCCTGTCCCGCGTAGCGCTTGCCGATGGAGGCCAGTTCGTAGTAGCGCGCCGCGGGCGCGAGCGTGATGTCGTGATAGATCAGGGCGTTGCCGTAGAGGACCCCCCCGGCGATCACTGCCGCCAGCAGCCAGCCGAGCTGCGCGGCGCCGCGGCGTTTGAGCCCATGCAGCGCGGCGGCGCCGGCGAAGGCCAGGGTAAGGACCATCACTCCCGTGATCGTGAACGCCTTGAACTGCAGCCACGCGCTGGTGTGCGCGATGTAGTAAGCGACCGCGATCGGCGCCGAGACGCCCAGCAGGACGAAGACCCAGCGACGGCGGACGAGCGCGAACAGGATCCCGATCGCGGCCAGCGCGATCATGAAGACGTCCAGGATGTGAGTGCTCGTCACGTGCACGAGCGGGAAGCGGTAGTCGCCATTGAGCCACACGCCGGCCGCCGACCAGTCCGGGACGGGGGCCGAGAGGTTGCCCAGACCCAGTTCGACCGTACCGCCGATGGCGTGGCCGGCGATACCGCTCAGCTGCGTGGCTGCGCTGATGACGCCGGGCAGCGAGATCAGGACCGTGAGCGCAGTCAGTTGCGCCCAGCGCAGGAGCGTGCGTGCGCGATCGCGAGGGATCAGGCTGGCGACGAACAGGCCCGCCAGCACGATTCCCAGCCACGGGGCCACGCCGATGCTGAAAGCGGCGATCGAGCCCGACAGGGCGACCGCGGCCGGCGCCAGTGAGCGGCTGTCGCCCTCGCCCGGCAGGCGCTCGGCGAGGACGGCGGCGCAGATCATCAGCATCGTGGCGGTCGTCAGCTCCTTGATCCCGCCCTCCAGCGCGTAGCCGTACAGCACGTTGGGCTGAATCGCCACCGCCGCGCCGATCGCGCGCAGCGGACGGTTCTTGTTGACGTGCCCGAGCAGCGCATAGATCGCCAGCGCTCCGGCGGCCGCGGCGAACGCGTGGTACATCTGGTAGCACCACGCCACGTTGGTGTGGATCAGGGCGGCCACCGAGCCGAGCGTGGCCTGCCCGCCGCCCGGATAGCCGATGCTCACGAGCTTCTCGGCGTTGGCGTGGTAGGAGGAGTTGAACGATGTGGCGGCGCGGCCCGCTTCGGCGAGGTACTGCGAGAAGTCCATCTGAAAGCCGATGTCGATGATCCGCGAATAGCCGGTCCAGGTGGGTGTGCCGGTGAGCAGCGTCGGCGCGCCGATCGCCACGAAGGCGACCAATGCGGCGAGCGCGGCCCAGGGGATGCCGTTCAGGCGAGGCAGCCGTAGGCCGCCCGTGCGCGCCTGCAGCGCGAAGCCGAGCAGGGCGAGGGCGAGGGCGATGTAGCCCGCGGCGGGAGCCAGCCAGCTGATGTAGGTCACGAACGCGCACGTGGCCACCAGCAGCGCGAAGCCGACCGGCACCACGAGGGCGCTAGGGAGCGAATCCTCCCCGGCCAGCCGACGCACGAGCAGCCCGTTCCCCGTGCTGAGCACCAACAGCACGAGCGGAAAGAGGATGCAGCCGCAGATGAACGCTCCGGTCACTTGCCCATGCCTTGCTCGGCGCACAACCTATCGGCCGGCACGGCCGGGGACGCGGGGGCCGTCGCGCGCACGCACGGGATACGGTTAGCGCGATGCCCAGGTGGCAGGCCATCGTGCTCAACTGGAACGGGCGCCAGGACACGCTTGCCTGCCTTCGGTCGCTGGAGCGGGTCGAGTGTGCGGGGCTGGGGGTCGTGTGCGTGGACAACGGTTCGACCGACGGCTCACAGCAGGCCGTGCGCGAGGCCTTCCCCCAGGTAACGCTGATCGAGGCCGGCGCGAACCTTGGCTACGCGGCCGGCAACAACCTCGGCCTGCGCCACGCGCTCGACGCCGGCGCCGATTGGATGATGCTCGTCAACAACGACGCCACCGTCGCCCCGGACGTGGTCGCGGGCTTCGAACGAGCGGCCCGGGCGTATCCGCGCGCGGGCATCCTCGCGGGCAAGGTGTTCTTCGCTGATCGCCCGCAGACGATCTGGTTCGCCGGGCAGCGCGTCGGCGAGCTGCTGGGCTACTCCGGGCGCCCGCGCGGCTATGGACGCGACGACGGGCCACGCTACAGCCGGATCGCCCCCACAGGCCGGGCCGTTGGCGCGCTGATGGCGGTCTCGCGTGAGATGGTCGAGGCGGTCGGCCTGCTCGACGAGGACCTGTTCGCCTACGTCGAGGACATCGATTGGGCGCTGCGCGCCCGGTCAGCCGGCTACGAGACGGTGTTCGCGCCCGATGCCCGTGCCTGGCATCGCGTGTCGGCATCCACAGGCGGCGAGGCGCGCTCCACGCACACGCTCTACTACGGCGTGCGCAACACCGTGACGGTGCTCGAGCGCAGGCGCCCGCTCGGACGCATGGGCACCATGGCGCGTCGCTGCGCGATCCTCACAATGTTCGCCATGCACGCGCTCACGCGCGCCGACCGGCGTGCGGCGGTGCGCGCGGTGCGCGCGGGCATGGGCGATGCTCTGCAGAGGCGACTGGGGCCGCGGCCCGACAACAGCTGAGCGAGCGCGCCAACAGCGGCATGGGCGCGGATGGGGCGGGTAGTGTTTCGGATGATGAGCCGCCGGATTTGGTTGCAAGACGTCGTGGCCGGGTCCTGCGCGTGAGCGCGGGCGTCGGGCCGCCAGCCGCGCCGACGCTCCGTCGGCACCGGGCACAGCCGGGGAGCCCCGACGGCAGGTCGGGAACGCTGCGCCCGCTGATCGAACGTGCGCGAACCCCACGAGGGGCACGCATCGTTGAGTTGCTTCTGGCGGCCGCGGTCGTTCTGGTCGTCGGTGGCCCCATGTTCTTCACCCGTGGCGGCTATTCGGAGGACTTCACCAACTCGCTGTGGCTGATCTGGGTGGCCGGCCATCATTTCGGCCACTCGCTGTGGCCCTCCTTCTTTCTCAACGTGGACGCGTCGGGGGGGATCAACGGCATCTTCAACCCGGAGTTCGCCTTCTACGGCGGTCCGCTGTACACGGCCACGGGCGCACTGTCGGCGCTGCTGTTCAACCACGCAGCGGCTGCCTACGCGCTGGTCACGGCCGCCGTGCTCTCGGGCGCCTACGGGGGATGCTGGTGGCTTGCGCGCCAGTGCGGAGTACGCGGCCTGCTCGCCCATGTGCCGGCCATCGTGATGCTCACGGGCGCCTACTACGTCACCGACCTCTACGGTCGCGGCGCGTGGTCGGAGTTCGTCGCTGTGTCGTCGATCCCGCTGGTGCTCGCCAGCGCTGCAGACCTCGTGCGCGCCGAGCGCTGGCGCCTCACGTCCGTGCTTTTGCTGGTCGTCTCGATGTTCGCCTTCACCGGTAGCCACAACATCACGCTGGAGTGGGGCGTGCTCATATTCGGCGTCGGCGTCATCCTCCTGCTCGTTGCCTACCGGCCGTCGGGCGTCTCCTGGAGACGCGTGCTCGGCGTCGGCCTGCTCGGGCTGTTGGCGGCGGGCGTGAACGGCTGGTTCCTGGTCCCCGATATCGCCTACGCGAGCCGCACGCAGATCGCCTCGGCTGGGTTCAACTGGTCTTACACGAGGGCCTTCAACACGCCGGGAATGCTGCTCGACCCGCTGCGCGAGGTCCCCTCGTCGTCTTCGACACCCGCTCTGTTCGTGCAGGCGCCGGTTTGGTTCTTGTTGTGGGGGCTGATCGTCGGCGTCGCGCTGTGGCGCGGGCAGGCGATGGCGCGCTTGCGCCGCGCCTGGGTGATCGCCGGCCTTGGCGTCGCGGCCGTGCTGTTGTTGCTGATGCTCCAGTGGCCCTGGCAGCAGCTACCGCACGCGCTGCAGGACATCCAGTTTCCCTATCGCCTGAGCGCTTATGTGCTGCTGCTCAGCGTCGCGTTTGTCACTGTCGCCGTGCTCGCGCTGCAGCGACTGGCTTCTCAGCCCATCCGTTCCGGCGCGCTGGTGCGCTCGCTGCGCGCCCTGCTCGCGGTTGCGCTGCTGGCGAGCGTGAGCTTGTGCATCTGGCAGCTGTGGGTGCCCAACGATGCCCAGACTAACTGGTACCTCAAGCGCGACGAAGCGCTGGTGCCCGTCACGACGGTGCCCAGCACATGGTATGCGGGCCCCGACTATGCCGACGACTCGCTGCCGCTCGTGCCGGTCGTCGACAACCGCGTGATCGACATCGACGCCCGGCAGGTCAACGCGGCGGGCAACAAGGCGTCGGTGGACATCGACGTGCCGCCCGGTCCGCAGCCGATCGCTACGAACATCCTCGGCGGGCCATACCTGGTGCAAGTGAGCGGTCTGCGCGTGGTCGGTCGCACCGCCGATCACCAGCTCTCGGTGGTCCGCATCCACGGCGCCAGCGGCAAGGTGCATGTGGTGATCAGCACGCGCGTCAGCCGCGCGGTCGTGCTGGGGCGGGTGATCACGATCGTCTCCGTGCTGGTGATCCTGGCGCTGTTGGGGTGGCTGATCGTCGGGGGGCTCATCCGGCGGCGAGTGCCGCGCGGACGTCGGTTGGCGTAGGACATCCCACTGGACGCACGACGGCCCATCATATGGGTCATCTACAGGGGTCAAAAATCGTGCTATAATCCGCGGACCCTGCAAATATGGGGTATTTATGGTGACTAGAGCAGACATTGAGATGGACATCTTCCGGGACTATCAAGCGTCCCATCCGTGGATCACGTTCCGTCTTGACCTTGCGCGTGCGCCGTGGACCTTCTGGAATCACCTCGGCGAAGCGCACTCGAAGTGCCGTCATCTCGCAAAGACTCCCCTACCGCCAGGTCTCGCCCGGAAGATGGAACGGGTCTATTTGGCCAAGGGAGCG
Organism: uncultured Solirubrobacteraceae bacterium; assembly: GCA_963734225.1. Taxonomy (GTDB): domain Bacteria; phylum Actinomycetota; class Thermoleophilia; order Solirubrobacterales; family Solirubrobacteraceae; genus Palsa-744. The sequence continues at coordinate 128,882 of CAVTGI010000006.1, read as the reverse complement.
CGCGCTAGTGCCGCCATAGAGGGCAACAGCTTGAACGAGGCACAGGCCATCGCTGCCGTCGAGGGAACCCTAGAAGTGCCCCAGAGCCAGGAGTACCTACAGCAGGAGCTTGAAAACGTCATCGAGGCGCTCGCTGCGGTCGAACGAGAAGTCCATCTCGGTGCCGGCATGTTCGACGTCACGCCGCAGCGACTATGCGAGCTGAACGCAGAAGTCCTCAAGGGGCTGGAGGTCGAAGATCATGTCGTCCCTGGCGAGTTCCGCACAGGCGGGATCGTGGTTGGGAATGTCTACCAAGGCGTGCCTGCTGGTGACTGCGGCTTCTTGATCAACGCCCTGTGCGCTTGGCTGAACGGCCCAGACTTTCAGCGCAACGGCGAGGACCACGCCACGGACTTTCTGCGCGCGTTTCTGCGCGCTGTGGTCGCGCATGTTTACATCGCTTGGATCCATCCGTTCGGCGATGGCAATGGCCGTACGGCGCGTCTCGTCGAGTTCGGAATCCTGACCGCTGCGGGCATCCCGTCGGTCGCGGCTCACCTGCTGTCGAACCACTACAACGCGACGCGCCGCCACTACTACAGGCAACTTGAGCTCTCGTCAAAGTCCGGTGGCGATCTCGTTCCGTTCCTCAGCTACGCGGCTGGGGGCTTCGTCGGGGAACTACAGCAGCAGCTCAACGAGGTGCATGAGCAGGTCGTGCACGCGACATGGCTCAACTACGTGCACTCGATATTCCCCGCCCCGACCCTCACGGAACGACGGCAAAGGGACTTGGTTCTCGCCCTGCCACACAACGATTTTGTTCCCCGCGCACGCCTGACGACCCTGACCCCCAGGCTCACCGACGCCTACTCCGGGAAAGGTCGCAAGACCGTAACACGCGATCTCAATGCACTCGCCGAGCATGAACTTATCGAGCGCACCACGAGAGGGATTCGCGCCCGCCGCGAGGTCATCCTGTCGTTCCTCTCGCGCGTGGCCCCCGGCGGCGAGAACGACATCAAGGCGCTATTCCCGTGGCAAGCTAATCCTGGGTAGTCGCGCGACTCCTGAGCAGCGCGGAGCCCACTCCGAGCGTCCCTCGCACGCCGCCGCTTCCCCACGCCGCCGCGGCGTAGCGCCCGGCTCCCCGCCAATCGCCCTGGCGGGCGTGCCGGCGCGCCTGGCCGAGCGTCAGCGCGGCGCTCACCGTGCGGGCCCGTCGGCTCAGCTCGGGATAGCGCGCGCTGACGAGCGCCATCGTCATCATGCCCTCCTCGTATGAGACCCCCGACTCGTCTGCGCGGGTCGTGAAGTTGTCGCTGTGGCGGCGGTAGCGCACGAGCGTGTCGTCGATCGCGATGCAGCGTCCGTGGCGGAATACCTCGATGTCGAAGAACCAGTCGTTGGTGAACGTCAAGCGCTGCTCGAAGCCGCCGGGCGGGCACAGCGACGAGCGGATCATGGTCGCCGACGGCAGCATCCGGTAGGTGGGGTCGAACCACAGCTCGATCCCGCCGCTGCGCAGGGGCACCCCGTTCATCACCTGCGAGAAGCGGCCGATCGTGCGGCCGCTGTCGGAGTCGAATATGTCGGCGTCGTGGGTGCAGCCGGCGGCGCGGGGATCGGCGTCGAGCGCCTGCACCTGGCGCTCGAGCTTGCCCGCGAGCATCACATCGTCGCCGTCGAGCCACGCGATCAGCTCGCCGCGGCGAGTCGCCAGGGCACGGTTCAAGGCGAACGGCTTGCCCTGGTTGCGCTCACCGCCGATCAGTCGGATGCGCTCGGGCTCGCGCTGGGCGAACGAGCGCGCGATCTCGCCTGTTGCGTCGGTCGAGCCGTCGTCTGAGATGATCAGCTCGAAGTCGTCAAACCGTTGTGCGAGGACGCTTTGCACCGACTCGGCGAGGAAGCGCTCCTCGTTGTAGACCGCCATGATCACGCTGACGCGTGGGTGCGTGCTCACGGCAACCTATTCTGTTGCGCCATGCAACCTCGCGACAGCGCCCTGCCGCCGCGCGGCTCCGTGTCGGCCTGCCTGGTCGTGCGCAACGAGGAGGCGATGATCGAGCGCTGCCTGAGCAGCCTCGCGGGCGTGGTGGATGAGATCGTGTTGGTGCACGACGGCGGGTGCGAGGACGCCACCTTGCAGATTGCCGCTCGTTACGGCGCTCGGATCTTTGTGCGACCTCTGACTGGTCATGCGGAGGCCACCACGATATTCGCCTTCGAACAGGCCCGCGGGGAGTGGATCATGTCGCTCGACGCCGACGAGTTCCTCAGCGACGATCTGCGCGGCGCGCTGCGTCAGCTGGTCGCGGACGAGCACTTCAACGGCTATGAGCTGCTGTGGCGCCAGTGGGACGGGCAGCGCTACATCACCGAGAACGGTCCGTTCAAGCTGTCGCTTTTCCGCCGGGCATGCGTTCACGCGCTGGGCATCCATCACAGCGCCGAGCGCGTCGATCCACCCGTCAAGCGGATCGACCTGCAGCTCGAGCACCGCCCCTCCTACAACAACTTCACGATGCATACCGTGCTGAGCAAGTGGCGTCGCTCGGCCAAGATCCACGCCGAACAACTGCTCAGCGACTTCGCCGACATACCCAAGTTCAACTGGGACGGCCCAGCCGACTGGTCATGGCAGCGGCGCGCGCTCAACGCCCTCTCGCCGCTGCTGTGCCTGCCCTACATACCGGTCGTGTCCGTCGTCAACTTCGCGCGCGAGCGCCACGTGTACGGCCTGCGTGAGAACCTGCGCATGTCGATCTTCCAGGGGCTATATGCGGGCATGCTGCAGTTCTACGTCGCCAAATACCGGTATCTCGGTCCTGCGCAGTCGCCCGCCGCCGAGCCCCCGCGCCCCGGCGCGGCTGGTGCCCAGCCTCTCGCGTGAGCGAGGCCGGCTGGCGTGTTCCCGACCGCCGGGCACCTCGCGTCCTGGGCCGGACTCTGTCCCGGCAATGACCAGTCCGGCCGGGCAGCGCCCGCCGGCAGCGACTACTTCACCCGCCTGGACCCCGAAAAAGCACGCCCAACGCCGGATCGCACGGCTCGAACGCATCGGCCACACCGTCACGCTCCATGAGGCTGCCGCTTGACCAACCATTGATTTCCTATCAGAGACGAACATCTAGAATTGCCTAACGAGCATGGTCGAAGCCAAACCAACCCCTCCAAAGCGTCCAAAGGCGCGCCAAAAGGACCTCGACAAGCTCGTAAAGAAGGCATGGGAGGCAGGGTGGCGCTGTGAGCGGCGTAAGAGCAACTACGTCCTCTGTTACCCGCCCGGCGAGGACCAGGGACCAGTGGTTGTCAAGTGCACGCCCAGCGAAGGCCGCTATCTCAAGAACCTCCGTGCGGCTTTTGAGCGCGCCGGGCTGGAGCTCTAGGCTGGAACTAGTAGATCGCGCGGGTCCGCGGAGCGGGTCGCGGTGTCGGTGTCGAATCGCGTAGGCACTACCGCTTCGATGGCTCCTACAACGGCGGCGACGCGCTGATGCACGCTGGCCTTGGTCTCGTTCTCGACCGTGAAAAGGATCTCAACGGTTTGCGGCTCGTAAATGCACCGGATCGCAGCTCCCGGAGCTGCCTCGGCCGCATGCTCGCCGATGACCTCTTGAACCACAATTGCCCAGTCGGCAAGCTCATCACGGGAGCAGCCCCCAAACTCCAAGCGGAGCACAACGCACGTCTCCTGCGGGGCGAGGCGATCCATCGCCTCGCTATCGGTTCGCTGGGACGTCGCCATAAGTCCTGTTCTCGCTAACGCACGGATTCCCCTGCGTCCCGCTCCACCGTTACATAGGTGGTAGGACGGTAGGATGATAGTGGTCTGATGCTATCAGCCGACAGGGCTTGTATGAATTGATACAAGCATAGCGTGGCGACCAGCACGCCTGATCATCGGCGCGACTGCGTAACGTAACCCAGCCGATGGATGGGCAAGCTGAGATCGAAGGGGTGCTGCCGTCGGCTGGCGCAGATGCTCTCGATCGTCCCGATGCCGGCACGAAGGTGATCCGCGGCGGCCTGATCCGGGCGATCGCCTACGGTGCCACGATCCTGCTCACGGGCGGCATCGTCCCGCTGATGACCCGTCATCTGGGCGTGGCCGACTTCGGCCGCTTCGTGACCGCCTCGTCGATCGTGATGATCGTGGCGGGCGTGACCGAGTTCGGGCTCAGCGGCATCGGCACGCGCGAGTACGCGCTGGCGGAGCCGTCGCAGCGGCGCATCCTGTTGGCCAACCTGCTCGGGCTGAGGACAGTCCTGACCGTCTCGGGGCTGGCTGTCGCCGTGCCGCTGATGGTGCTTGGCGGCTACCCGCGGGTGGTGATCGGCGGGATGCTCGTCTCGGGCGTCGGCCTGGTGCTGCTCAACATCCAGCTGAACTACTCGATCTCGCTGACCGCCCAGCTGCGGTGGGGGATCGCGTCGCTTTTCGAACTGACCTACGCGGTGACCGTCGCGCTGGCCACGGTCGCGCTCGTGCTGGTGGGCGCGCACCTGTTCTCGTTCTTCTTCGTCAGCGTCGTGTCCTCCTCGGCGGCGCTGCTGGCGGCGGCCGTCTACCTGCGCGGGCACGTCTCGCTGCTGCCGCGCTTCGAGCTCGCCCGCTGGCGCGGACTGGTCCGCGACGCGCTCCCGTACGCGGCGGCCACGACCGTTGCGATCATGTACCCGCGAGTTGGCCTGATCGTCGTGTCGCTGATCTCAGATGCCCATCAAACGGGCTACTACTCGACCGCCTACAAGGTTGTCGAGGTGCTCAGCGGCACCTCGGGCCTGATCGCTAGCTCGGCCTTCCCGGTGTTCGCGCGGGCGGGGCGCGACGATCACGAGCGCCTGCGCCATGCGGTGAGCAGGGTCAGCGACACCGCCCTGATCGCCGGCACCTACGTGACGATCAGCCTCGTGATCGCCGCTCCGTTCGCGATCGAAGTGCTGGGTGGCCCCCGTTTTGCGCCGGCCGTACCGGTGCTGCGCCTGCAGGCAATCGCACTGCTCGGCGGGTTTCTCGCCGGCACCTGGAGCTACACGCTGCTGTCGCTGCGCATGCACGGCGCGCTGCTGCGCGTGACGATCGCAGGACTGCTGGCGTCGATCGCGCTGTCGGTGGCGCTCGTCCCGTCGCTCGGCGCCGAAGGGGCGTCGATCGCCTCGGCGGCCGCCGAGCTGGTCGTGGCGGGCGGCTATCGGCTGGCGCTATCGCGCAGCGACGCGCGGCTGCGTCCGAGCCTCGCGGTGGTGCCGCGGGTGGCGCTGGCCGCGGCGGGCGCTCTGGCGGTGCTGCTCGTGCCGCTGCCCAGCGTCGCGCTGTGGGCGATCGCCACGATCATCTTCCTGGCGCTGTTGCACCTGCTGCGTGCCATTCCCTCCGAGGTGATCGAGGTCCTGCTGCGGCGGGGTGGCACAGGGTGAGCGCGCTAGACCGGCTGGCGCCAGCCGTTCGCTCGCGCTGGCATCTGCTGGCGGCGGGCGCGCTGATCGCAGCGCTGATGGCGCCGATGGCGCTGACCGGCAGCACGTTCGGCCAGGACTGGCCGACGCACCTGTGGCTGATCCAGATGCAGGCGCGCAACATCTCGGCGCTCGGGCACCCGAGCCTGTTCTTCCAGTCGGCGATCGGCGCCTTCGAGCCCTGGTACGCCTTCTATGGCGCGACGCTGTACTCGCTGGCGGCAGCTGGCGCGGTGCTGTCGGGCGGACATACGCTGTCCGTCTACATCCTCTCCTATGCGATGGCGATGGCGATGGCGCTGGGGGCGTTCGCCTGGCTGGCGCGTCAAGCCGGCTTGCGCGGATGGATTGGGCTGATCCCCGGAGCGGTCTTCCTGACCTCCGCCTACTACGTGACCGACGTGTACGCCCGCGGCGCATGGGCGGAGGCGGTGGCGACGTCGGCGATCCCGCTGGTGGTGGCGGGAGCGATCTCGCTCGTGCGCGCCGAGCGGTGGCGGCCGGGGCCGGTGCTCGCGTTCGTGCTCGGCGTCGTGGTGTTCACCGGCTCGCACAACATCACGCTGCTGTACGGGACCCTGTTCCTCGCCTGGCTGGCGGTGACTGTCGCCGTTGCGGTTGGCCGCCAGTCGCTGCCGAGCTCGCGGCGGGTCCTCGCGGTGCTCGGCCTGGGCTTGCTGGCGGGCGCGGTGAACCTGTGGTTCGTGCTGCCCGACATCGTGTACGGGGGCAGGACAACGATCGGGCACTCCTTCACCCAGCCACCCAAAATCACCGGCGAAATCCCGCTGGGGACGCTGCTGGACCCGACGCGGCGCACCAGCATGTCGAACTCGCCCACGTTCGATCTGCAACTGCCGACGCTCGCATTGCTGTGGTCGCTCGCTGTGCTCGCCTGCTGCTGGCGCGATCTGGCACGCTCGTGGCGGCGCGCTGCGGTTGCCGCACTGGTCGCGGGGCTGCCGTTTGTCGCGCCGCTGCTCGTGCCCCACCTGTGGCTCGACGTGCCGCACGCTCTGTGGTCGATCCAGTTCCCCTACCGGCTGCTGTCGTACGTCGACTACAGCGTCGTGGGGCTCGTGCTGGTCGCGCTGGTGGCGTTGGCCGGGCGCTCGCGCACGCCGCTCACGCTCGCACTCATCCTCGTAGGCGTGCTGTTCGCGGCCTTCGAGGTGCGCCAGGCGATGGTCCAGGAGTGGAACACCTCATCGAGCCTGGCCAGCCGCAGCGAAGTCTTTCCGGGAGGCGGCAAGGTGCCCTCGCTGTGGATCAAATTCGTGACCACCCACCAGGACCAGGACGTCTCGCTGCCCGTGGTGGGCGCCTCGATCATCGCGATCCCGGGGGTGACGGTCAACAATTCAGAGAACGAAAACCTGCTCTACGTGCCGGCTGGCGGACGCGTGAAAAGCAGCTACACGATCACCTTCACGCCACCTGAGAGCGGGACGATCAACACCAACGTGATCACCGGGCCCTATCTGGTGGGCGTGAAAGGCGCGCGAATCGTGGGTCGCAGTCCCGGCCAGAACATGGTCATCCAGGTCAAACGCGACGGCACGCGGCCGATCAGCGTGACGTTCGGCACCGCCGGCACATGGCCGATCGTCGTAGGCCGCTGGGCCACGTTCGCGTCGATCCTTGCGCTGGCGGCGCTGCTCGTGGCGCTGGCGCTGCGGCGTGGCGACCCGGCGACGCGCTAGCGTTGCGCGCCGTGTCATCGGCCCCTTCGACCACTGCGCCCGACCGTAGCGCGGCACCGGCGCAGCCCGGGCGACCGCTGGCGCCCTTGCGACGGATCTCGCGCTCGCGCTGGTATCTGCTGTGGGCGGTAGTGCTGATCGCGGCGCTGATGGGGCCGATGGTGTTCACGAGCAGCACGTTCGGCGGCGACTGGCCGACCCATCTGTGGCTGATCCAGATGCAGGCGCGCAACATCTCGGCGCTGCATCGCCCCAGCCTGTTCTTCCAGTCGGGCCTGGGCGGCTTTGAGCCGTGGTATGCCTTCTACGGCGGCACCCTGTACTCGATCGCGGCCGCCGGCGCGGTGCTGTCAGGCGGGCACACGCTGGCCGTCTACATCCTGTCGTTCGCGCTGGCGATGGCGATGGCATTTGGCGGCTTCGGCTGGATCGCCAGTCAGCTGGGCCTGCGCGGTTGGACATCCTTGATCGCCGGCTCGGTGTTCGTGACCTCGACCTACTACGTGACCGACGTGTATGCCCGGGGAGCTTGGGCGGAGACGGTCGCCACGTCGGCGATCCCGCTCGTCGTCGCGGGCGCGCTGTGGCTGTTGCGCGCGGAGTCGTGGCGGCCGTTGCCCGTGCTGACCTTCGTGGTGGGCGTGCTGATCTTCAGCGGCTCGCACAACATCACGCTGCTGTATGGCACGGTGTTTCTGGCGCTGCTGGCGCTGACCACGCTGATCGCCGTTGGGCCTCAGCGCCTGCCGCCCACGCGCCGCATGCTCGCCGTGCTCGGCTTCGCGCTGCTGGTGGGCGCGATCAACCTGTGGTTCGTGGCGCCCGACGTGATGTACAGCGGCAAGACGCTGATCGGCAACTCCTTCTCCAAGCCCCCCTCGGTGACAGGGGGGATGCCGGCAAGCCTGATCTTCGACCCGGTGCGGCGCTCCAACGTCCCAGGCTTTGAAACCTTCGATCTGCAGGTGCCCACACTCGCGCTCGGCTGGGCGCTGCTCGTGCTCGCCGTCTGCTGGCGGCGGCTGGAGCCGGTGTGGCGGCGCCTGGCGCTGGCGGTGGCCGTCAGCGGCCTGCCGTTTCTGGCGCTGGCGATGTTTCCCCACCTGTGGTACGACGTGCCGCACATCCTCTGGTCGATCCAGTTCCCCTACCGCCTGCTGTCATACGTCGACTACAGCGTGGTGGGGCTGGTGATGGTCGCCGTTGTCGCGCTGGTCAAACGCCGGCGCAACCTCGTCACGATCGCGCTGGTGATCCTTGGCGTGGCTTTTGCGGCGTACGAGGTGCGCGGGGCGATGGTGCAGGAGTGGAACGGGCCCTCGAGCCTGACCAGCCGCAGCGAAATCTTTCCCGGTGGCTCCAAGGTGCCGTCGTTCTGGACCCGCTTTGTCACCTACCACCAATACCAGGACAACTCGCTGCCCACGGTCAGCGCGTCGATCAGCGAAATCCCCGGCGTGACCGGCTACAACGGCGAAGGTGAAAACGTCATCTCGGTGCAGGCCGCCGAGCAGGTGCAAAGCAGCTATTCGATCACGTTCACGCCACCCAAGAGCGGGACGCTCAACACGAACGTGATCGCCGGGCCCTACCTCGTCGGGGTCAAAGGCGCGAAGATCGTCGGTCGCAGCGCCAATCAGAACATGGTCGTTGCGGTCAAGCGCGATGGCGACAAGCCGATCACGGTGACGTTTGGCACGGCGGGCTCGTGGCCGATCGTGCTGGGTCGCTGGGCGACGTTCCTGGCGATCATCGCGGTGCTGGCGCTGCTTGTGAGGCTGACCGCTCGCCACCCGCCGTGGCGTAGGGGCAGGGGCGCTATTCCTGGGCCAACGCGCGGCGGTAGCTCGCCAGGGTCCCCTCGGCCGCAGTCGCCCAGCTAAAGCGAGCCGCCTGGGCCAGCCCCAGCTCGCGCAGCCGCCCGGCAAGCTGCTCGTCGGCGATCAGCTCGTCGATCCTGGCCGCGATCTGCGCAGGCGCGCGCGGGTCGAAGTAGAGCGCCGCCGCTCCGCCCACCTCGCGCAGGGCGGCGATGTCCGAGCAGGCCACGGGCAGCGACCGGGCCATCGCCTCGATCACAGGCAGGCCAAAGCCCTCGTGCAACGTGGGCAGCGCCAGGCAGGCGGCGAGCGCGTACAGAGACTCGAGCTCTGCGGTCGAGCAGTGGCCCAGCAGGCGCACGTCCGCGGAGAGGTCCAGCGTGGAGGCGCGTGCGGCCAGTACCCCATCGTCGCTGCCGTGCCCCGCGATCACCAGCGCGGGGCGCCGCGACGAGGGCATCAGGGCAAGCGCGTCCAGCAGGGAGGCCAGGTTCTTGTGCGCCAGGTTGCTGGCCACCGACAGCACGATCGCGCGCTCGCCCAGCCCCAGGCGCTCGCGCATGGCGGCAGTCGCGGCCTCGTCGGCGGCGGGCGGCGGCGGGCGCACGCCGTTGGGGACGACGTCGACGCGCTCGGGCTCGACGCCAAGGCCGGCGACGATCTCGTCGCGCCCTGCGCCCGAGACGGCGATAATCCGTTGCGCGCGCCGGGCGGCCAGCGAGATCAACGCCGAGGTGCCGGTGCGCATCGGCCACGACAACAGCTCGGGCAGCGCCTTGTACTGCAGGTCGTGAATGGTCACGATCCGGCGAAACGGGCCCCAGGCGGGAGCGAAGTTGGCCAGCGAGTGCACGAGCTCGACGCGCTGGCGAGCAGCGGCGACGGACACCAGGGCAAGCTCCCCGGCGGCCCACTGGATGCGGCTGCGCTCGGTTACGGGGAGCACGACCGCCTGCACAGCGTCACCGAGGTCGGCGGCCAACTGGGCGCCGGCGTCGCGGTTGACGAACGCGACCAGCTCGAGCTCGGGCGCGCGCTCGAGCAGCGCGGGCACGAGTTCGCGCGCGTAGCTCTCGCGCCCGCCGGTCTGGCCGGGGGTCAGGTACAGCAGATCCAGGCCGACGCGCATCAGCCGGCCAGGAGCGCGAGGGCGCACCGGACCAGCGTCCAGTAGCAGGCCTGGGGCACGCGCAGCAACGGGTGCTGCGCAGCGGTCAGGTAGGGGCTGTCCAGCGAGGCGGTGAGGTGCGTGGCGAACTGCGCCGTGGCGATCCGCCGCGTGCGCTGCACCTCCCTGCGTCGCGCGAGCGTGCGCGGCAAATCTACGATCGTGGCAGCCTGGGCGCGCAGCTTGGGCGCCAGCCAGCCCTGGCGCGCGGCGACGACGAGCAGCCCCAGCTCGGCTGCGGCAAGCGCGGGCGCGAGCGCGACGAGCAGGGCTGCCGGGTAGACCGACAGCACCGTGCGCCAGCGGTTTCGCTCCATCCAAAACCACTTGTATGAGCCCTTGTCGAACTCGTAGCTGTGGATCACGCGAGCGCCCGGCACGATCCCCACGCGGCGTCCTGCCAGCCACAGGCGCAGCCCCAGGTCGAGGTCCTCGCTGTACATGAAGTACTCGGGCCTCATCCCTCCGAGCGTCGTCCAATCGCTGCGGCGAACCATCAGCGCGGCCCCCGAGGGCGTGGCGATCTCACGATCCTCGTCCGGCAGGGCCGTGGCGGGGCGCCCGCAGTCGCCGGCCCAGCCGATGCCGAGGTAGTGTACGACGCCGCCGCTGGTGTTGATCGTGTTGGCGTCGATCAGGACGGCGGCCTGCCAGGCGCCCCACAGCGGATGCTCTGCGGCGGCGCGGCGCAGCCGCGTCAGGCAGTCGGGGTCGGGCTGGGAGTCGGGGTTTACGAACAGCAGAAGGGGCGCGGCGGTGGCGTCCGCGCCCACGTTGCAGCCTCCGGCAAAGCCGAGGTTGGCCCCGGTCTCGATCACGTGCAGCCGGCCGTCCAGGCCGCGTGCGAGCGCGGGCGTGCCATCGGTGGATGCGTTGTCGACGATCGCGACCTCGTCGTCGTCGCGCAGCTGGGGCAGGAGGGCGCCGATCAGTTGCGCAAGGTGCTCGGCCGATTGGTGGGTGACCACCACGACGGCGATCGCGTCAGGAGCGGGCAAGCGGGCGCGGCCTCAGGCCCGAGCCGGTGCGCATCGGCGCGTCAGCGGGCCACGCCCTCTTCCTCGGCGCTGCGCACGATCTCGCTGACGGGCTGCCCGCCGTTGGCGGCGCCGTTGCGGTTGCTGGCGCCCAGCAGGGCGATCTCTTGGGTCATTGACACGACCCGGCGCTCGAGGTCGCTAACGCGCACTGAGAAGTGCAGCAGCAAGAACAGCGCGAGGGTGAGGCCGAAGAAGTACAGGGTGCTCGCCTGCGAGACGGCCCCGATCGCGTGGGTGAGGCTGCTGAGCAGCCCTCCCCAGGCGGCCAGCAGGCACAGCACCAGGGCGAGGGTGACCCACAGGACCGAGTACTCCTCCTTGAGCCGGCGCCGGCGCACGAGCTCGATGATGAACAGCAAAAGCGCGACGCTTCCGACGATGGCGACGATGCGAAGGTTGGTGGTGATCATGAGGTATCCGTCCGGGCTCGGGGTCGCAGGAGGGTGACGAAGATCGACAGCAGCATCTTGTAGACGTAGTAGGCGCTGCGGTGGCCCGAGTGCATCGACTGGCCGGGGGACGGACGCATCTGCACGGGCACCTCGCGCACGCGATATCCGGTGCGATGAAGCAAGATCAGGATGTCGGCGTCAGGGTAGTCGGTCGGGTAGACCTCGGTGCAGAAGAAGCGCGCCACGTCGGCACGCATCAGCTGAAAGCCGGACGTCGGGTCGGAGATGTGCTGGCGGGTGACCAGCGAGGCGATGCGCCCGAACAGCCCGATTCCCATCGCGCGGGCGAGCGAGGGCTGGTAGTGGCCGTCGCGATCGAGAAAGCGCGAGCCGATGATCACGTCGGCGTCCTGCTCTTCCAGGGCGTGCAGCATCGTGGTCAGGTACTCGGCCTTGTGCTGGCCGTCGGCGTCAATCTGGCCAATCACGTCAAAGCCGTTGCGCGTGCCGTACTTGTAGCCGGTCTGCAGCGCCGCGCCATAGCCGGAGTTGACGGGCAGGCTGACCGTGATTGCCCCCGCCTCGATCGCCTCCTTGGCGGTGGCGTCGGCAGATGCGTCGTCGATGACCAGGACCTCGGCGTCCGGGAGGGTCTCTTTGACGTCTGCGACGACGCGTCCGACCCGCCCCTGCTCGTTGTAGGCAGGCAGGATGACCAGCAGCTTGGCGTTCGTCACAGGCCTAGCGTAGGGGTTGCGGATGATCGACAGGGGCGCGACGGGCGCGGCAGAGGGCATCGTTGTCCTGCAAACGTCCACGCAGGCGCTAAGTTTCGCCGCTGCGATGGAGGCTCAGCAGTGGAGGGCACGGCAGAGGCAACTGCGGGAGGCCGTGCGCTCGACTCGCCGCACGCAGGTCGCGTCCCCGGCGCGGGGGGCCGTCACCGGCAGCGATGTGCCTGTGGAGGGCGCTAGCCCGTTCGCGTCGGTGATCGTCGTGTGCTGGAACGCGGCCGAGGTCTTGGGCCGCTGCCTGGATCAGTTGCTTGCCCAGGACTACCCCTGCTACGAGATCATCGTGGTGGACGATGGCTCGACCGACGGCACGCTCGTGGTTGCGCAGGCCGCCGCGGCGCGCGACGGGGTGACGATCGTCAGCAGTCCGTGCAACCGCGGCTGTCCTCACGCGCGCAACCTCGGCCTCGCTCGCGCCAAGGGGGAGATCGTGGCCTTCGTTGACGCCGACGGATTCGCGGCGCCGAGCTGGTTGCGCGAGGTGGTGGGCGCGTTTGCTGCGGACGCGAGCATCGGGGGGGTCGCCTCGATGGTGTTCTACGACGGCAACCCGCTCGTGATCAACGGCGCGGGCGGCACGGTCAACCGTCAGGGATGGGCGGCGGACCTGTCGATGAACGAGCCCTACGAGCGCGCCCAGGTCGCCCCCGAAGCCCTCTACCCGATGGGCTGCGGGATGGCGCTGCGGCGCTCGGCCCTCGAAGACGTGGGCCCCTTTGACGACAGCATGCTCAACTACTACGACGACGTCGACTACGGCGTGCGACTGTGGCGCGCAGGCCAGCGGGTCGTGGTGGCGCCACAGGCCTGGATCGACCACGGTGTCGGTGTCGGTGCCGATTCGGCCCGCAAGCAGCTGTTGTGCGAGCGCCATCGCATGCGTGTCGTGCTCAAGCACGCCCCCATGCATACGCTGACGCGCTGGGCAGCGCACGAGGCGCGCGCGTTCAGGCAGGCCGCCGCACCGACGCGAGTCCGCAAGCTCAGGGCGCTGGCGTGGAACGCTCTCAACCTGCCGAGTGTGCTTGCGAGCCGCAGGCGCCTGCGCGGACTGGTGGGCGCCCCCGATCGGCTGATCGACCCCTCCTGGGGCGACGGCTTCCCCGCGGGCGTCCCGCCGCTGTCGATGCCACATCCGCAGGATGCCGGCAGGCGCGTCGACATGGCAGACGCGCGCAGCGAGTGGCAGCTGTCGTACGGCTGGTTTCCGACCGAGCAGGTCGAGGGGCGCAGCTACCGCTGGGCAGGGGTGCAGGCGGCTGCGCTGGTGGCGCTGCAGGCGCCGGCGAAGCGGCTGCGACTCGACTATGCCCACGTACCGGTCGACATCGGCGGCGTGGACGTGTGCATCCGGCGGCTCGACTCGTCGGACCCGCTGACGCCGGTATGGAGCGCCCGCCTGGCGTGGCAGTACATAGCGCGCTCGGTCGAGAACCACCCGATCGCGCTGTCGGCGGGCGACTACGAAGTGGTTTTCGGGGTGCGAGATGGGTGGCTGGAGCCTCCGCTGAACACGCGCTCGCTTTCGCTGGCGCTCGCCAGCATGTCCTTCGAGGAGTCCTTCGAGCTGGCGGACGGAGGTCTGGACATGGCCTCGCCTGCGGTCGAGGAGCAGCTGGTGAGCGGCTGGTTCGAAGCGGAGGGGAGCGCCGAGCGCAGCTATCGCTGGGCGGGCGGGCACGCCGCGGCGGTGGTGCGTCTTGCAAAGCGCGCGAGCGGCGCTCGTCTGAGCTACTGCCTTCCGCCAGCCTCGATCGGCGGCCTGAAGCTCACGATCTGCGCCCTGGAGGGAGGCGAGCCGGTCTGGTCGACGCGCATCCCCTGGGCCGACGCCGACTGGCACGAGCAGAACTTCGCAATGGAGTTGGCTGCAGGGGATTACCTCGTGTCCTTCGACGCCGACGCGACCTGGTCCAACCCCAAGGGCAAGGATCCGAAGCTGTGGCCGGAGAACCGCTCTCTTGGATTCGCCCTGTCCTCCCTGTCATTCGCGTGAGCGCTCGTAGGGACCTGCGCATGGAGGACCATCCGGGCATCGTGCTCAGGGACGGCCAGGCGCGACATCGCGCTGCCCTCGCCGGCGGCCCGGACGTCCGGGAGGTCGTCGCGACGCTCAAGGGCACTGGTCTGGCGGGCGAGCAGGCGGGCATCGTCACCGCCGAGTGGGGCGCCCTGACGCACGCGCTGGTGCACGCGGCCGTGCGGTACCACGCCGACTTCCGCGACGAGGTAGACGAGAGGATCGCTCACAACAGCCAGGAGGCTGAACGTCAGAGGGGGACGGGCTTGCAGTGGCCAGGATATTGAGCGCGCTGCGCCAGCTACGGCACGTGCTGAGGCTGATCGTCTCGGGCTCCAGGGCATCCTTCGCGAGCTTGGCATCGATGTCGTCGTGCGCGATCGCGTTGCGCCACGTGATGAGCGCCCAGAGCTTCTTGCGGCGCTCGTCGTTGCCGCTGCGCTCCCTACCGGCCTCGACCCAGACGTCGAGCCCGAAACGTTCGAAATCGTCAGCGATCGAGTTGGGCTGCGCGTTCCATGCCCCGACGCTACAGCAGGCTTCCGACGAAACTCACGAGCCAGCCACGCCTCGGCGAGCGTCACGTGCAAGGCAGGCTGATGGGCGGTGAGCCCGCTGCCGAGCGAATGTAGTGCATTAGACTACATGCAACTACATGAGTCGCCAACCAAGCCAAAAGCCCTTCTCCATCCGCATGAGCCCCCAGACGCTCGCGCGTCTTGACATAGGCGCACGGCGTCGTGGCGAGGCCAAGGCACGGATCGCGGAGCGGCTCATCGACGAGGGCCTGCGCATGGAGGATCATCCGGGCATAGCGTTCAGGGACGGCCCGGCGGGACGCCGCGCTGCCATCGCCGGTGGCCCCGACGTCTGGGAGGTCATCGAGACGCTCAAGGACACCGGTCTGGCGGGCGAGCAGGCGATCGCCGCCACGGCCGAGTGGGGTGTTCTTACACATGCACAGGTACACGCCGCCGTCCGCTACTACGCGGACTTCCGCGATGAGGTGGACGCTCGGATCGTGCACAACAGCGAGGAGGCCGACCGTCAGCGCGCGGCATGGGTCAGAGAGCAGGAAGCGCTCGCTTGAAGCTGCTGATCGACGAGATGTACCTGCCGTCGATCGCCGAGCAATTGCGCGACCGTGATGGAGATGCCGAGGCGGTGACCGAGCGTCCCGAGCTACGCGCGCTCGTCGGACGCCCATCTCTTCGCTATGGCACAGCAGGAGCAGCGCACCGTCGTCACCGAGAACGTCGACGACTTCAGCGTCATCGCGGGCGACCACGATCAGCGTGGTCAACCGCACTTCGGCCTCGTCCTCGTCCCACACAGCAGCTACCCGCGAAGCAGTCCGGCGACGATCGGGCGCATGGTCGCCGAGCTCGACCGATTGTTGCGACGAGCACCCCGAGCAGACACCGACGAGCTTGCGCCACTGGCTTTGAGGGGACTTCATCCCTCGCCCGACGGCGCAAGCAGCTGGGGGAAGCGTTCTCGCATCAGCACCCACTTCGCAGACGTGCCGTCTTCGCCATGCTCCGCAGCTGAGCTCGCGGCTCGCCGACGCCAGGCGAGAACCTGGGGCACATGCACGCCGTGTCCGCCCGCTTGGGCGCACCTGCACCACAGGTCGAAGTCCTCCCAGCCGGCCAGCCGCGGGTCGGTCGAGTAGCCGCCGAGCTCGAGCAGACGGGTGCGCCGAATTAGCGCCATCCCATCGATCCAATTGCCTCTCTTCAGTCGCTCGGGCTCCCAGGGAAGCGAGCTGGCCAGCTCCACAGGTCGATTCGCTTCGAGGACGGCGACCATGGGATAGGAGAAGATCGCCCGTGAATTTCGGTCGAGGGCCGTCACGAGCCTCTGCAGGGTCGACGGGTAGATCCCTCCCGCAGCGTCGAGCGTAAACAGATGCTCGCCGCGAGATCTCTCGACCAGCAAATTACGCATTGCGCCAAGCCCGCTGGACACCGTCGTGCCGAGCAGCTGCGCCGGTAGCGAGGGGTGCTCGTCGAGGAACGCAACAACGACTGCTGCTAGCTGCTCGTTTGAGTTGTCAGCAAGCACCAGGACCTCGAAGGAGTCATAGAGCGACTGAGAGACGCTTGCGAGTGCCTGCGCAACGTCGCATTGATCCTCTGGCGGGATTGCGAGCAGCACAGTCACACACGGCTCGACGACGGCAAAGCTGGGTGTTTGCTCGATGGTCCGCATGCGACGGTGCCGTTCCCGAGTCAGGCGGGGCGCCGGCAAGCGCCTGAGCAGGCCCCGTGGCGAGCGAGCTCGGGAGGGCGCAGCGTCCGGACTCCCGCCGGCTGGCTGTCCGTCGTCAGCCGGCTTGGTCTCGTGAGACCGCAGGCCAGCTGGGCGAGTCGTAGTGTCGCTCGGCGCGGGAGCCGGGATTTGCGAGTGGATCGAGGGCTGCGCGTCTGGCGCGCCAGACGGCTTGCGGGGCAGTTGCGACGCGAGTTCGGCGAGTCGCGTAGCGGCGGACTCCATTGGCAACTGGTCGCGGACGAAGTCGTAGGCGCGCGCTCGCATCTGCTGCAGGCCGTCGGGATCGTCGAGCAGCCGATTGGCAGCGTCTGCGATCTGAGCTACGGGCGCGGCCACAAAGTGCTCGCCTGGGACCAGTGGGTCGTCGTCCAGGCAGGGCTCGGAGACGACGACACAGCCGTTGCAGATCGACTCGAGAAAGCGCATCCACTCAAGTGCAGCGGAGGCCGTGCGGTGGAGATTCAGCAGAGTCTTGGCCGTGCGCAGTCGATGGTACTTGTCGGCCCCATGCAGGAAATCGGGTCGTGGACGCGTTCTCGGCTCAAGCGGCGGGATCAGGAACTGGCATTCGCGTGCCCACAGGTCTTTGCCGAGCCCGGCGACCAGTGGGTCACGGCGGGGATCGGCGGCTCCGAGGTAAAGCACGTCGATGTCGCGTTCGAAGCTCTCGTCGCGCCTCCAGCTATCCCACAGCGGCGAGTAGCCGAGCTGCACATGCTCGCAAGGGATTCCCCGTCGGCGCAGCTCGGCCGCGCTCGAGCGGTTGATCGAGATCGCCAGGGCAAACTGCGGGGCCAGCTCGCAGGTCTCCTCGAACCACGGCGTGCCTGGGTTCTCGGTGCATAGGGCCACGGTGCTGGCACGCTGTCGATCGTCGGGCGATCCGAGCGGGTCGCCCCAGGCTCGGAACTCGTGTGGAATCACGACGTATACGCAGTCGTCCCGGTGGGGTGGAAACGCGTCGAAGACTAGCTCCACCTGATGCCCCGCTTCCTCTGTGGCCGCAGCGATCGAGCGAAGCAGCTCGGTCATGAAGTAGCTACCCCTGCGGGTGCTGACGAAGCAGAAATGCATCTGCGCACGCCCAGTCTAGCCACGCTCGACAGGCCCATGCGATCCTCCGCACAAGCATGGGCTGGCGTCGCCGCTGTGAGGAGGTCAGCGCGGACGCATCCCCTATGATGGCGCCGATCCTGATGCAGTTGCGCTTCGAGCTGACCGACGAGAAGCCGCAAGACGCCATGTGTGACGCGGCGTCGATTTCACGCACCTTGAACGGATGGCGATCGAGGGCCACGGAGTGAGCTTTCAGCGGCGTGCGGCGGCACCGCGACTGATCGATTGGACCGGCGAGCGGTGCGTGCCGTGGGCTCCAGACGTACCGGTCGTATACGAGCACTTCCATCGTTACCTGTGGGCCGCGGGCTTCGTTGGCGGTCGCCGAGTGCTCGATCTGGGCAGCGGTGAGGGCTTTGGCTCGGCGATTCTCGCGCAGACGGCCGCGCACGTTGTCGGGGTGGACATCGACGAGCTGACTGTGGAGCACAGCAGGCTCAACTACGCCGGGCCCAAGCTCGATTTCGCGCTCGGCACAGCACTTGACCTTGCGGATTACGAGGACGGCTCCTTCGATGCGGTGGTCGCGTTCGAGGTCATCGAGCACGTGCGCGAGCAGGAGAAAGTCCTCAGCGAGATCTCACGCGTTCTCAGCGACGACGGCACCCTGATGATGTCGACCCCAGACCGGCGAATGTATGACCAGGGACGCAATGAGCCGAATCCGTTTCACGAGCGCGAGCTCTCCCTCGACGAGTTCCTCGAGCTGCTCGAAAGTCGCTTCACACACGTCGCAGCGTGGGGGCAGCGCACGATCACGGGTTCCCACCTGCATGCCCTCGGCGATCCTTCGAGCAGGCGGGAGTCGGCTGGGGCATCAGACTTCTTCATCGAGCGTGCAGGTGACGAATGGCGCGTCGCGGCAGCTCCCACGGAGCTCTACTGCGTTGCCCTTGCGTCCAACGCTCAACTACCCGCAGCAGCGTCCGGCTCGACGCTCTCCGATTGCGCCCTGGAGCTGTTGCGCGTCAAGGAACGCGACACGGCGGCGGCCATCGGCGAGGTGCGGCAGCTGTCTGCGAGGCTCGATGAGCTAGCGTCACGACTGGAGCAGGAGAAGCAGGAGCTGGCATCACGGCTGGAGCGCGAGAAGCAGGAGCTGGCATCACGGCTGGAGCGCGAGAAGCACGAGCTTGCTGAGATGCTCGAGCGAGAACGTGCTGACTACTCCCGCGCCCAACAGCAATGGAGTGAGAACGCTCGGGAAGTTGGCGAGCTGCGCGCCTATGAGGTGCAGGTCGCGCACGAGCGTGTCACGCGCTTTCAGCAGACGCTCGCGCTCAGCGAACAGAGGACATCCGAGATCACGGGGCTGCTCAGGTCCGTTGAAGAGCAACTCGCGCTGGCACGCCAGGCGAACCGACGGACTGAGGAGTCGGTGATGTGGCAAGCCTTCCAGAAGAGTCGCCGCCGCCTCTATGGCGCGATCGGTGGAGAGCGCTCCCGGCGCGCCCGGGCGCTGGGAGCCTTTCTGAGGCTTCTGGGGAGGCGTCTGACTGCTTCTCCGGCTGGACCGGAGTCCTCCACTCAGGACGCTGCCACGCTCGAGTTGTCCGTGACGGCCGCTCGTGAGACGATCGATTTTCCCAAGTACGCGAAGCCGCAGGTCTCGTTGATCCTGTCTCTGCATTCCCACGCCGAGCTGACGCGCGCGTGCCTGCTGTCGATCCGCGAGCACACCGCCGACGTCCGCTACGAGGTGATCCTCGTCGATGACGTGGCCGATGCCGAGACTCAGCAGCTGCTCGAAGACGTGCGCGGGGCGACGATCCTTCGCAATGAGACCAATCTCGACTACCTACTGAGCATGAACAGGGGCGCGAGCGTCGCCCGCGGCGAATGGTTGGTGCTGGGCAACAACGACACAGAAGTGACGCATGGCTGGCTCTCCGCCATGCTCGCGTGCGCCAACGCCTTCCCCGACGTAGCAGTGGTGACGCCGAAATTCATCTATCCTGATGGGAGCCTTAACGAGGCGGGCGCGATCGTGTGGCGCGATGGAACCGGCGTGAACTATGGACGCGGCGATGCCCCTGATCGCTGCCTGTATGAACACCGTCGCGAGGTTGATTACGGCTCGGCGGCGGCCGTGATGGTCAGAGCGGACTTCTGGAACGAAGTGGGGGGCTTTGACGAGCGATACGCTCCCGGTTACTACGAGGACACAGACCTTTGCTTTCAGGCGCGCGAGCGTGGGCTGCGCGTGATGTACGAGCCGGAGGCTCTCGTTGTGCACGTCGAGGGCGCGACGCATGGCAATGACCCGGACTCGGGCACCAAGCGCCACCAGGAGCAGAACCGTCTTAAGTTCGTGAGAAAGTGGCGCAGCCAGCTGGACGCCGAGCAGTGGCCTGCGTCGTCGTCCAGCGTACGTGAGGCGGCGAATCGTCACCGTGGCCCGCATGTGCTCGTGATGGATCATCGCGTCCCGATGCCAGATCGCGACGCAGGATCGCTACGCATGGTGCACATCCTGCAAGCGCTCGTCCGACTGGGCGCGCGTGTCACGTTCGTGCCCGACAACCTCGCGGCGACCGAACCGTACACGCGTGCGTTGCAGCGCATGGGAATCGAGATGGTGTACGGCCCGATCGACCCCAAGGTCGAACTTGCCGCCATCGGTCCCACATTGACCACGGCGATCCTGTGCCGCCCTCACACGACGAGCCGCTGGCTCGACACGGTGCGGGAGTTCGCTCCGGCTGCGGTGGTCGCGTATGACACAGTGGACCTGCACTGGTTGCGCGAAGCGCGAAAAGTCCGCAGCTCGGGGCTGTCGAGCAAGCTCGTCGCAGGAAACGGAACTATCGATCTGGACTCGATTGGGTCAAAGGCTAAGGCGCTCCGGGAGCTCGAGCTGGCGATGATCCGCGCGACCGATGTGACGCTTGTCGTGAGCGAGGCAGAGGGGCTGCAGATACAGCGCGATGTGCCGGGAGCGAAGGTACTCGTCGTGCCGATGGTGCACGACGTCGAGCAAGATGTATCGCCACCGCAGACTCGATCGGGGATCCTGTTCGTTGGCGGTTTCGAGCATGTACCCAACGTCGACGCGGCTGTGCGTCTCGTGCGCGACGTCATGCCATCAGTGTGGAAGACGCTCGGCAAGGTGAAGGTCACGATCGTAGGCTCGAGCCCTCCTCGGGAGGTTTTGGATCTTGCCTCGCCGTTGGTTGATGTCGCAGGCTGGGTGCAGGACATCCAGCCGCTGTTGCAGAGCTCCCGATTGACAGTTGCCCCGCTTCGGTTCGGTGCAGGCATGAAGGGAAAAGTGACACAGTGCCTTGCGGTGGGTCTCCCGGTCGTGACTACCAGCATCGGCGCTGAAGGGCTCGACGTCACCGACGGCAAGAACATCCTGATAGCGGACGAGGTGGGCGGGCTTGTGGAGCGAGTGGTGCGTGTCTACCGGGATGACGAACTGTGGAGCCGGCTGTCTGCCTCGGGCCAAGAGTTGGTGGCCGAGTCCTGCTCTCCACGGTCTGTCGACGCGCACATCCAGACCCTCCTCGGTGAGGACTCGGCGCTCACTAGGGCAGATAGCGTAATCACGCCCGCGCAATGAGACGTTCGACGGCTCCCGCCGGGCGCGCTGCCGACAGGACCGCCCACTCGGAGTAAATGTCGTAATGGAGCGCGTCGTAATAGTCGGGAATTGCCAAGCAAGCGCGTTGGAGATCATGTTGCGCACCAATGCTTATTTCACCTCCCACTTCGAATTGGTGAGCTTTCCGCCGGTTCACGAGATTTCCGAGGCGATGATTCCTGACCTACACGAGGCGGTGAGTCACGCGGCGATTGTGATGCCGCAGCGAGTGGATGATGCTTACCGTGGAGGCATCGGACTCGGTACGAAAACACTCATGGCGCTCGCCCGGTCGGCGACGGTTGTGCGCTGGCCGAGCGTGTATTGGGCAGGGTATTTTCCGGACCTATTCTACCTGCGCGATGCCGAGGGACGGCCAGTAGTAGACTGTGCCTTTGACTATCACGATCGGACCATCCTCGAGGGGTACGCAGCTGGCTTAGACGCAAAGGAGGTGTGCAGCCGGCTTGAAGATCCCGATCGACCCTCGCGGGCGAAGGCTTGGGCGGAACAGGCCACCGCTGAGCTGTCTATCCGCGGCGAAGACTGCGATGTGCAGATCGCGTCATTCATTGCATCAAGGTTTCAACATGAACTACTGTTCTTCAGTATGAATCATCCGTCGAACGTGCTGTTGGGGAAGATCGCAACGGACATAATGGGGTTGCTTGGGATACCAGGCGGCGTGGACCACGGGCAGGTCCCAGATGAGATACTCGGGGGGACGTTCTTTCCACTACACGCCAACGACGTACGCGCTTTGCAGCTGGAGTTCGCGGCGAATTTCGTCGCCGGACACACGCCGTTCAGATTTCGGTGGACTGAGCACGAGCCACGCGACGCCGTGCGAATGTTCTTCGACTACTACGACGCGAACCCAGAGCTGGTCGCGATCAATCTCGCCCAATGACCATATGACCGGCGAGGCTGCGGCCGCACGACTACGAACGGGCGTTCTTCTCTTGCTGCCATGGGTAGCGATCCTACTGAGCGTGATTGTATGGGCCGTTGGCGTGTCACGCAGTGGCTTCTGGGCGGATGACTTCCTCAACGTCACACGCTATTTTGGGACGCTCGGAAATTTGTCTGAAACACATATCAATGCTGGACAGTATGTCATCAATGTCTTTTGGTGGATTGGAACGATAGCTTTTGGTAACGGGTCGATCGTGCCGTTCTTGTTGCTCAACTCCTTGGTTTTTACGCTTGGGGTGGTCGCGTGGCTGTGGATCGGCGCCGGAGCGAGCTGGAGTCGCGCCGGAGCGAGCTGGAGTCGCGTTGACGCATGGTGGATAGGGGGCCTATTCATCGCCACCGAGGCGTGGTTGCCGACCGCTCTGTGGTCGTCGGACATCACTCACTCAGGTGGGTTTCTCGCGCTGGGACTCGGCATTTGGGCACACCGGCGCGCGATTGGCGCCGAAACCGTGCGCACCAGTATGTGTTGGTCTGTAGTGAGTGGATGCGCGTGGACGTTCGCGGTCGTGAGCAATCTTATATATATAGGCCTACTCGTGATTGCGTTCTACTGTGCATGCTGCCAAATTGACGTGCAGCGGCGCCTAGGCATGAGGACGTGGCGATCCAGCGTAGTGGTGGGCTTTTGGAATCTCGCGCTTCCGATCGTATTCTTTGTGACCGTTGTCTACCCGGCTAGGACTGCCAAGATGGAATATGCCAAACCGGGGCTCCAGTTCGTACACGAGAACTTCAACTTCTACAAGGCGGAATTGGCGCCAACGGACCTTCTAATGGCAATTTATGCCGCCGTCTTGGTAGGTGCCGTGATCGGAGCGCTTGCTGCGATACGGCGTCGATATTATTTCCCCGTTGCTGTACTGGGGGCTGCGGTCGCGACGGTGTTGCCTGTGCTTGTCCAAAGCCAGCATCGAGAAGTCCACTACATGGCCATGCCCCTGCTTCTCGTGATCAGCGCGATGGTCGCTGGAGCGCAGCCGGTGCTGCGTGGAAAGCTCAATTTGCTGAAGGGTGCTATGGCGATCGCTGCGATCGTGGCCTTGCTGGCGATCTTTCGTCAGGGTAGCGGTCTGCGCTCATATTTCGTGCAGTCTCCGTACGGTGGCAACCTGACGACATTTCGCTCCGAAGTCGCATCGCTGACGTCGGAAGGGCAGACCATATGTGCGAATTTGGATCTCGCTCCATCGCAAGAAGCGCTCTTCACCGCTGAGATGTCCGGCGAAAATGGGTTTCACGTGCCGCCGATCAACGCGGGTCAGGTCTATTTCGTGGCCCGAACCGGGGTTTGTCCGGCGACCGGACAAGCGGCTCATCTCGTCGTCAGCGAGGACCAGCGTGGCAACTTCGTGGCGTCAGGCTAGCGCGAGATACGGTGGCGTAGGCTTCGAAGGGGTGCTGTCAGGCGCCAACTGCGCGACAGCCGAACCTCGTTAAGGCGGTGCTCGGCGTCGACCAGTTGAGCGTCCAGCGCGGCTGACCGCTGGAGCTCGGCAGTCAGGCGATGTTCAAGGGCGGCGATATGCGTCTCACGCTCGCTCTCGCCCCGACTCTCGTCCTCGTCCGCGAGCAATGTCGCGCTCGTATCGGCAGCCCGAGCCTCATGGAAGTCGCTGACCGAATGGGCACGCAGCGACGGCCAGTAATTGACGCTCACGGCGTCGATCATCCCCATCCGCACGCCCACCCGCATCATGCGGTGCACAAAGCCCCAGTCGTTTGGCTTGCCGAAGATGGCGTGGCCGAGCTCGAGCTCCATGAAGCTCAGGGATCGGTGATAGAGCGCGCTCTGGAGCCCGATCTGAGACTGTCGCGGAGGAAACTCGCCAATCAGCGACTCGCTGCCGTCGGGAAGGATTCTGCGGATGCGGCCGTACACGAACTCGAGTCGACCGCGTTGGGCTGCAGCCAGAAGACGCTCAATATGCTCTGGGACAAAAGCGTCGTCATCGCCCAGCGGTGCGATCCACGAGCCACGAGCCAGGGCCACACCGGCGTTGAACGGTGGCGTGCCTGATGCTAGCCAAGCGCGCTCGGGGTCATGATGGTAGGGCCCGCGCAGGGTGAGATTATGAAAAGTGACGCGTGGGTCATCCATTTGAGCGGTCGCCTGCGCGGTCTCCGTTGGTGAGTCGTCCCCGACGACGATTACCTCGATGTTCGTGTGGGTCTGGGCCAACGCGGACGGTATCGACCGTCCGACCAGGGTGTCGGTGCGATTCCACGTGGGTATCACCACCGACACAAGCGGGTCAGCCGCGGTAAAGGCCTCCTCATAGCCCGCCTCCGAACGCATCGCGCGCAGGTGCCGACGGGCGCCCGGGTCGTCGTCGTGAATCAGCTCGAGTGCTTCCAGCGCCGTGCGCAGCGCGTCGGAACCTCGTCTGACCTCGAGCTCGAGCGCGGCGATCCGTCCACCCAGCGCAGACAACTCGGCGGCGTGCTCGTCTGGTGCGCGCCGATCCGCCGATGGCTGGGCCTCTGAGGACATGGCGACATCGTATGCGGGGCATCTCTAGCTTGTGCGCCGTGCGTGCATCCGATGCAGTCCAGCGCCTGAGAGTCGCCTGGTATCGCCGGCTGTGGACTTGCGCGGAGGTTCGAGGTACCCCGCGCCTGCTCACGCCGGCTATGCTCGCCGGTGCCGGCAGCGTCGAGTTCGACGGCGACGTGCTGCTCGGGTGGGAGCAGGGTCCTGGCTTCCTGTCCGCCTATGCCTACATCGAGGCGCGTCATCCGGCGAGCTTCGTAAGGTTCGGCGGGGGTACGCACCTGAACAACGGTGTGACGATTGTCAGCGAGGGGCCGGGCACCTCGATCGGGCGCAACTGCCTCATCGGCCCTGGCGTGCACATCTACGACAGCGACCTTCACAACCTGGACGCGGACGCAAGAGCTCACGTCGCGCCGGCGCGCGCGCCCGTGAAGATCGAGGACAGTGTGTTCGGGGGAACCAACGCCATCATCCTCAAGGGTGTCTGCGTAGGCGCGGGAAGCGTGGTGGGGGCCGGCGCGGTCGTGACTGTCGACGTGCCTGAGCGGGCCGTCGTTGCCGGCAACCCGGCGCGGGTGGTCGCTTGATGACAAGGCATCGCGTGCTGGATCTGCCCGTCATGCCCGACCATCGCGGGAACCTCACCTTCATCGAGGGCGATCGCCACGTGCCGTTTGAGATTCGCCGGGTCTTCTACCTGTACGACGTACCCGCAGGCCAGTCTCGCGCGGGTCACGCGCTCAAGGATGTCGAGCAGGTGCTGGTCGCGCTATCGGGCAGCTTCGACGTCGTCCTTGACTACGGCGGGGAGCGGCACACGATCACGCTGAACCGTCCCTATCTCGGCCTATACCTGCCGAGCCTGGTATGGCGCGAGCTCGAGAATTTCTCCTCAGGTTCGGTGTGCCTCGTCCTCGCTTCTGATCGCTACAGCGAGTCGTCCTACTATCGCGACTACGATCAATTCAAGGCCGCATTGAACCGTACGGGGCAGTGACCGAGACACCCGTCGCGAGCCCGCTCGTGGGCCTTCGGCCCGTCCGCCGCGAGCTGATCGGTGCGTTTGAAGCCGTGCTCGACAGTGGTCGATACGTGCTCGGAGATCAGGTCGCTGCATTCGAGCGGGAATGGGCCACGTACTGCCGTGTTGAGCACGCGGTGGGCGTCAGCAGCGGCACGGATGCCCTTGCCTTGGCCCTGCGGGCCCTGGGCGTTGGCCCCGGCGACGAGGTGCTGGTTCCAGCCATGACCGCAGTGGCGAGTTGGCTGGCCGTTACGCAGGTTGGAGCAACGCCCGTCGGCGTGGACATCCAAGCTGGCGCAGGCGGGATGGACCCACATGCCGCTAGTGCCTCTATCGGCCCGCGTACGCGGGCGCTGATCGCGGTGCATCTCTTTGGTCTGCCGGCCGACATCGGTGCCTTGAGTGACGTGGCTGCACAAGCCGGGATTGCTCTCGTCGAGGACGCCGCCCAGGCGCATGGCGCGCGTGTGGGCGATCGCACGGTCGGCTCGTTGGGGGCCATAGCTGCGTTCAGCTTCTATCCCACCAAGAATCTCGGGGCTATGGGCGACGCCGGTGCCGTCACCACCTCAGACCCGGAGCTGGCGAGCAGGGTGCGGATGCTGCGCGAGTATGGCTGGGGGGCGGCTCGGGACTCCGAGATGAAGGGTGTCAATGCGCGGCTGGACGAGCTGCAGGCGGCTCTCCTGCGAGTGTTGCTCACCCATCTTCCCGAGACGACGCGACGACGCTGCCAGATTGCTCAGGCATATCTCGACGGCCTTGCCGGTGCGCCGGGGGTGGAGCTGCCCGTGGCGCTGACGGGCAGTCAGCCTGTGTGGCATCTCTTCGTCATTCGCCACGCGGAGCGCGATCGGCTCGCTGTGGAGCTTGCGCGCAAGGGAATCGCAACCGCGGTGCACTATGCGCCGGCGCCGCATCTCAATCGCGCGTATCGCGCGGATGGATGGTGCGAGGGAACCTTCCCCGTTGCAGAGCGCCATGCGGCAACCGCTTTGACACTGCCGCTGTACCCGGCCCTGAGCGACGGCGACGTAAGGCGCGTCATCGAGTCCATACGCGCGGCCTGTGAGGCGATCTAAGGAGCCTTCGCCTTCACTCGCGCTGGGACACCCATGACCGTTGAGCCCATGGGCACGTCGCGTGTGACCACCGCGCCCGCGGCGACGGTCGCGTTCGATCCGATGACCACGCCAGGCAGCAGGATCGCCCCGGCGCCCACCGTGGCGCCTGCTTCGATCCGCGGACCCGCAAGCGTACGGTCCCCGGGTCGGGTTGGCTGATTGTCGTTGGTCGTGGCCACCAGAATCGACACGAACGCGCCGTCTCCGATCTGCGTTCCGCCGGTCAGGTGAGTGCAATCCATGATCTTGACGTCGTCGCCAACCGTGACTTCGTAGTTGAACGTGACGCAGCGCGAGACGATGCATCGGGAGCCGATGCGTGCGCCCTCGCGGATGGACGCCGAGTCGCCCACCAGGGTGTGATCGCCGATCTCCACGTCGTAGTAGATCGTCGCGTGAGCTCCGATCGCGCAGCCGTCTCCGACCGACAGCCTGTGCGCAAAGATGGGCTCGCGCGCCGTCGCTCCCGCTCCGCCCGGCTCGCGCCCGACGACCGCCGAGTGCTGGAGCTCGACGTCTGAGCCGAGCACGACTCCTGGACCGACCACGGCGTGCGGGTGAAGCACGCATCGATCGCCGATCGTAGCGCCAGCGTCGACTATGGCGTGAGGGTGCAGCACGCAACCTTCGCCGACCCTGGCGCCCCTAGCGATTATCGCAAAGGGCTCGACTGTGCAGCGTGCTGCAAGATCTCCCTCCACAAGCGCCAGTGGACTCGTCTTAGCCGAGCCTTGCATGTGTGCTGCAGCCTAGTAGCCAAAGGGTTCCTCTGGGCAACCAGTTGACGAACTGGCGCGTCGCCTCAAGCGTGTGCCCTACGCTGCCGATCTTCGTGCAGATGCTTCGCTGCATGGCCAAATTGACAACGCGACGCCTGCACGGGCTTGTGGGGAGCTTGCTGCTCGCCGGGCTACTAGCGGCCCTGGGGCCCGCGACCTCCGAGGCCGCGCTGACCACCTTCGGCAGCCCCCTGTCCGTCCCCGCCACCCTCAACACAGCCGAAAACCTTGCCTACCAGGGCACGTTCACGCCGGTCCCGCCCAACCCTGAAGCCCCCAACGGCCTCTTCCACACCTTCCACTACGGCGCGGACACCGTGCTGTGGGACGTCGCAGCCCAGGCGCCGGCCACCGGCCAGGCCGTCAAAGTCAGCCTCGAGGGGTGCGCACAGCCCGCCTCCAACGGGCCCTCGCCGTTGACCCAGATCCACTTCCAGGACGTCTCGCCGCTGCCCGGCGGAGAAGGCGCCAAGGTCAACATCACCTCCCAGGCCTTCAACATCCCCGTCTGCGGGCAGAACGGCGCGAGCGGATCGACCGTCAGCACCTATGAACCCATCAACCTGTGCGTCGCCGCCGGCGACTACGTCGCCTTCAACGACGAGGGCGGATACGTCCCCAACGTCTACCGCTCGGGAGTGCCCTACGAGGTGTTGGGCTCGGTCGGCGGCGCGACGACGGATTCCTTTTTGAAGAACAACGGAACGGGCAACGGCTCGCTCCTGTCTGCCTCCGAACTCAGCGCCAACGAAGGCTTTGCGATCAACCACGACGCGGAACTCATGCTGCAGGTGACGCTCGGAACGGGCCCTGACGCCACGCACATCTGCGCCGGCGGCACGGCCGGCCGACCCGCTGCGCTGCCGGTCATCAGGGTCAGCCACCAGACCGACGGCATCAACGCGCAACGGATCGTCGCCGTCGCGGTCTACTGCAGGCCCGCAACCGGCTGCAGCGGCGTCGCCACGATGAGCTTCAACGGCCAGCAGGTCAGCGTCGGCAACGACGAATTCAGCCTGCCCGGCAACGCCACCAGCCACCTGCCGATCCGCCTCACTCCCGGCCTGCTGGCTCTGATCCGCAAGCACAACGGCGTGAACGCCACGTTGACGGCCGTAGTCGGCGGCAAGACGTTCACCCGGACGATCTCCGTCAAGATCCTCTGAGCGCTGAGCGCGCGCCCTGCCCGCGCGTCCTGCCAAACTAGGCGCGTGTCCGCAAGCGAGCACAGCACCGCCTACCTGGCCGCCGCCGCGCAGATGGCGCGCGACATCGACCCCGAGCGCATCGACGCGATGGCCGCCGGCCTGGCCGCAGTGCGCGAGCGCGGTGGGCGGCTGTTCGTGCTCGGCGTCGGCGGCGGGGCCGGGCACGCCTCGCATGCGGTCAACGACTTTCGCAAGCTCTGCGGGATCGAGACCTACGCGCCCACCGACAACGTGTCCGAGCTGACCGCGCGCACCAACGACGACGGCTGGGAGACGTCCTTCAGCGCCTGGCTGGAGGTCTCGCGCCTGGGCGATCGCGATGCGCTGCTCGTCTTCTCCGTCGGCGGCGGCTCGCGCGAGCACAACGTCTCGACCAACCTCGTGCGCGCGATGGAGGCCGCCCACGACCTCGGCGCGTCGATCTACGGCGTCGTCGGCGCCCCCGGCGGAACGCTCGCCGAGCTGGCAGACGTAGCAGTCGTTCTCA
Source organism: uncultured Solirubrobacteraceae bacterium (assembly GCA_963734225.1). Lineage (GTDB taxonomy): Bacteria > Actinomycetota > Thermoleophilia > Solirubrobacterales > Solirubrobacteraceae > Palsa-744. Next base: position 99,427 of record CAVTGI010000006.1, on the reverse strand, counting down.
CGCCCCCGCCGGACCTGCGCACGCCGCTCGTCGAGTCCTTTCAGGCGGTCGTGTGGCACGCGCTGGTCTCCCACCCGCAGCTGGCCCGCAAACAGGGCCATTGGGAGTCTCTGGCCGTGCGTGCCGCCTCGTGAGTATTCGTTAGCCAGACCCCGGCCGCAGAGGTTTCACGCGGGCTCCACTGGGACGAGGCTTGCTATGGCATCTATGCCTCATTGCTATGGCATAATTGCCATATGCATAGAGTTCACAGTGCAACCCTGTTTCCCACGGAGCAGCCGCTTACGCGTGACCAGATGATCGGCCGCGAGACCGACGTTGAAGAACTCGTCACGCAGTTGGAGAGCGGCGTGCACCGGATCGTCGCAGCCCCTCGACGCACAGGCAAGAGCAGCGTTTGCCAGGCGGTTGTGGCGGCGCTGCGTGACCGTGGCTTCTACACCGTGTCGGTCAGCCTGTTCAGGCTGACCGACGGTCCCATGCTGGCTCGTGGCCTGGCTGCGGAGACCCTAGCCAACCGCGATGGTCTGCACAAACTCGTCCAACGCGCGCGCGGTACCGCTGGGTTCATCCTGCGGGGAGCAGGCCTGGCGCTGATGCTGAGGGTCAAGAGCGAGTTGGGCGATGCCGTCGAGATGGCGTTCGACCCTACGGTCATCTCCAAGCTCGATGTTCAGGAGGCGATCGACTCGGCTTTTCGGTTGCCCCAGGCTATCGCCGAGCGCGACGAGCGCCGGCTCATCCTGTTCATCGACGAGATGCAAGAGCTCGCCGGTCGACGGACAGCCTTACGGAGAGCCCGACGCGCTCCTCGGACGGATACGCGAGATCTTGCACGAATCACCACGGGTCAGTTGTCTTTTCGCCGGCAGCATCGAGCACCTGATGCGCGACATCTTCACCAGCACGCGGCGCCCAATGGCGGGATTTGGCGGCTTCCACGAGCTTCGGCCGATCGACGAGCAGCAGTGGCGCATCGGACTCGTTGACCGCTTTGAGAAGGACGGGTGCACGATCGACGATGACGCGCTCAACCGCATCATCCACGCAGGCGAGGAGCACCCACGCTCCACGATGCTCATCGCTCAGCAAACACACGTAGGCGCTGTGGAGGAAGGCACGCATGCGATTGATCTGGTGCTTGCCGAGCGGGGCTTTCGCAGCACGATGTTGGCCGAGCAGACGCGGCACGTGGACCTCGTCGATCGCATCAGGGCGCTTGGCGCCACCGCACTGCTGGTCAGCCGTCGTCTCGCCGCAAGCGAAGCGCCTTACCGGGCGGCCACTGAGGCGAAGAGCGTCAAACGAGGCCTCGATGCACTCGCTTTGGCTGGAGTGGTCAGCCGCCGGGGACGTGGTGACTGGTACATCAGCGACCCGCTGCTCGCTCGCTACATACGCGAGAACCTCGCGACCGCATAGCGGCCTGCATGGCGTCAGTCCTTCGGCTGTGACCAGAGCTCCGTGACGCGTGCGCGTGCCTCCTCAATGGTGAGCGACGCGATCTCCGCGGCGCTCATGTGCAGGTCCCGCACGAGCACGGCCACAACCCATGCCTCATGCTCCACCTGGATAGGCGCGTCCACAGTGGCGGGGCGCTCAGCCGGTTCTCCTCGCTTCAGCGCCGTCCAGAACTGATCACGTGAAATCTCCAGTTGCTCGCGGAGGATCAGCGCGAACCGACCGGGCGATGGCCTTCCGTTACGAGAATGCGAGATGTGGGTTTGCAAGACGCGACGGTCCAGAAGGAACTTCTCATAGAAGATGTGCTTCTCGGCGCGACCGCCTCTGCTCTGCCCCGGGATGCGAACCCAGCCATCGGCCTGCAGAAACGCCTCGATCTCGCCCCACGTCGGGGCGTTGGGGGTCATGCGGCCGCAGCTTCACCTGGCGGCACGAGCAGCTCCGCGCGCTCCCGCGGTGGCGTAAGCGCGATTCGCAACAGCCACGGCATGTGTGCCGCCCGGTCAGTCTGCATGTAGAAGCCGAGGCGGGAGAAGAACTGGTCCGCATAGGCGGAGGCCAGCTCCTCCAGCTCCTGCGCCGCGTCCTCAAACGACTCGCCACCCGCAACCAGGCCAAGCTCCGGTTGGCGCAGCACGAACTCCCCCTCCGAGACACTCGCCTTCGTTGTGAACCGGAAGTGCTCCAGCAGCGGCTGCAGGTCGCGGAGCCCGAGCAACAACATCGCCTCCTTGCCATGATGGCGCTCCACAACGGTCGGCCGGTGCTCGCGCACAACGCCCGACATCACGTCCGAGAGCCCAGCCTTCGCCTCCGAGAAGCTCAAGGTCGAGAAAGCGTGATCTATCCCCACGGGCCGACTATACCGCGTAATGACCTAATTGGTCAGTTAGGTCATTACGCTCTACACGTGAAGGTACGCGCGGCCCAGGAGCCGGCGGCTGACGATGCCGGAGATCGGTGAGACAACCCCGTCCACAGACCTACCGTAGCATCTATCCCCCGATTTCGAGTGGTCTAAGCCTGCGATTGCGAGTGGTCTAAGCCTGCGATTGCGAGGGGTCTGAAGCCACTATTTCGAGGGCCTGGTCGGGATCCCGTGATGTACGCGAGCGCTTTCTCGCGATTTCTATCGAGTGATCTTGGGTCGATAGAAACGCATAGATTTGGCCGCGAACTGGCCCCCGGTCCTCTGCTGGTTCTACGCGAACGAGGCGAGCGGATGGTTCTCTCGTAGGTACTCTGCGAACAAGGGGACGGTGAAGTCCAGTTTCCCGCGGCGGGGAGCCCAGATGAGGCCCTTTTGGATCAGAGCGTCGCGGTGGATCGATACACCCCGTTGGTCCTTGGCGCCGTAGGCCTGCGCGACGTCGGACGACCCGTAGGGCGCAGCGCCCAGCGAGGCCATCGCGGCGAGGTAGCGTTGCTCGGCGTCGGTGGCCAGCTGGAAGCGGGTGGCGAAGAAGTTGCGTGCCAGCGAGTCGGTAACGATCTCGTGCACCGCTTGGACGTCCGCGCTGGTGATCGGCGAGGATTCGGCGTGGTTCCACAGCTCGAGGCCGTACTCCTGTAGGAAGTACGGGTAGCCGGCGGATTCGCGCACGACCTGGCGTGCGGCTTTCTCCTGGAACTCCACGTTGCGGGTCGCCGCGGGCTGTATCAACGCTGCGCGCGCCGCCGCGTCGGTGAGGCGCCCCAGCTCCAGGTAGTGGAACAGGCGGTCCGCGTATGGCTTGGCCGACATCAACCGCAGCTGCAGGTCGGGCAGGCCCGCGCCCACCATGGCGACCGGCAGAGCGTTGCGGCTGACGGCCTGAAAGGCAATGCAGATCGCCGCCAGCGACTGCGAGTCGAGGTTGTGCATCTCATCGATCAGGAAGAGCGCGCCCGCGCCGGTGGCCTTCGCGACCTCGCCGATCTCCTGCACGAGGTCGGTGAGGTCCTGCTCGGGGTCGCCCGAGTCGGCGACACCCTCCGCCGCTTGCACATCGAGCTTGAACTGCACGCCCGTCGGCGCAACCACGCTGAACGCCTTGACGACCCCCAGCGCACGATCGACGCGGTCCTTGATTCGATGGCGTCTGCTCATCTCACGCAGTAGGCGCGTGGCCATACGTGCGAACGTGACGCGGAAGTCGGGCTGGGAGCCCACCTCCTGCACGTCGGTGCTGGCCCAGCCAGCCTCACTGGCGAGCACGTCCAACTCCATCAGCAGGACGGTCTTGCCGACTCCCCGCAGGCCTGAGTAGATGAGGCTGCGCTCATAGCCGCCAGCGGCCAAGCGTTCGACCAGTGACTGGAAGTTCTCCAGGTCGCCGTCGCGCCCCGCGAGGATCGGCGGCTTACGTCCGGCGCCAGGCGTGTAAGGGTTCTCTCGCTTGTGCACAGCTGCTTTCTAGCGGTTTCTATCGAGTGATGATAGGTCGATAGAAAGCATGCGATCCGCAGCATCACCGTACCGTAGTGATGACATCTCGCTTATCAACCCCTGTGCTTGATAGCAGTGATAGGATTGCACCTATGGAGTCATTCAATCATAGGTATCCAACAAAGAGCTTGATATTTGTGATATGATTGCACCGTGGATACCAAGGACAAATCCGTGCGCGTGGCTGGCCCGATCGCTGCGGGCGTGTTGGAGGAGCTCGCGAAAGCGCGACGGCGCTCGGTCAACGTTGCGGACGACCGAGACTGGCTGTCGCGCTGGACGAAGCATCCCAACGCTCTCCTCGAGAGAATGGCCAACAGTCAGCTGCTGTACCGCGTCGGCCGCGGCCGCTACGTCGTAGCCCCGCGCGGCACGTTTTCCCCAGCCCAGGCCGCTCCGGCCGAGCTTATCGCCGCTCTCATACTTGGTGCCCGAGGCGACTACTTCATCAGCTACCTCAGCGCGCTGATTGACCACCGCCTCACCGACCTGCACTCCGCAACGATCTACGCCGCGGTCCCCCAGGACAGCAGGTTCGGCGAGAGCTCGTTCGCGCTGCCCAGCGGCAGGCTCCAACTCGTCCGCCTCAGCCCTTCGAACTGGCCAGCCGACCACGACGAAGAGCTGGAACGGGTGCGCGCGTTGCCCGACACCAAGGAGTTCGTATGTCGAGCCAAGCTTGAGCGCGCGCTCGTCGACGGTCTCTCCCGCCCCGATCTCGCCAGCGGGCTGGAAACCGTCGTCAGCTGCTGGGCGCGCGCCCAGCAATCCGATACCGACTGGGATCTCGTGTGCGCGATCTCCGCTCGGCGCGGTAGGAGCATGGAACGCCGCTGCGCCCTGCTGCTGCGCCTCCTCGGTCTCCACGCGGTCGGGAAGCTCAACTTCCCGAACCTAGTCGGCCGCGGCGCGAACACCCCTCTGGACCGTAGCAACAGCTTCCAGCTGAGCCCGGCCCAGATCAAGCGAGACCGCGAAACCGGTGTGCTTCTAAACGTGCCCAAGGATCACCTGCGCGGCTGGATCGCCGCGGCGGCTACACCGTGATCGACTACCCCAACGACCGCAACATCGCCGCGGCAGCCAGTAGGCACGGAATCCCCGAGCCGGTGCTGGTCCGTGATCTCGTCCGCGTCGTGGAGGTCCTGAACCTCAAGAGCCAGGACTTCTTCTCCAAGCGCAGCGTTCTCGCCGGCTCGATGGCGCTGCGCTGCTTCGACAGCCCGCGCTTCACCGTCTACGACGCGGACTTCTCGACATCGTCCGACACCGTCAACCCGGCTACGGCGATGAAGGCAAAGCTCGCCTACGCCGACGATGAGCTCGAAGATCACCCCCGCCGACCTCGTCCCCTACGACGCACGCGGCACCGCGTGGAAGTCAGCGCCCGTTCGGTTCGCGCCCGTCTTCACATCGCTGATTCCTGACCCCGACGACCGCAGCTTCAAGGCTGACGTGTCGTTTCGCGGAATGCTCGTCGACGGGCTGGAGGTCCCGTTCAAGACCCCCTACGACCTTGCCCTATGGGAGGAGGATCCGACGGTCTGGATCATGGATCCCCACGAGACCCTCGCCGAGAAGATCCTCGGCTGGTGCGCCCATCGGCAGGTCAAGCACTATGCCGACCTCGCATATATTGCACTGGTCTCCCGCCCGGATGCCGGTCGACTGATCGAGCTCGACTACGCCCGTGCGCGCGACGTGCTCGACGGCAAGCTCTCGACGATGAGGGAGCTGCAGCCGGACGTCTACGCCGCCTTCCCAAGCATCGATGTGATCATCGCTGACCTCGGGCTCAAGCCTCAGCTCGACGCAAGCAACTGGGCCGAGATCATGTACCTGATCGACAAGCGGGACCAGTTCAAGCCCGCGCATCTAACCGCGGCCGTCTTGGGCATCCTTGTCCCCGGCCTTCAGAGCAGCCGCTGACCAACACACCACGATTTTCGAAGGCCTCGAGCTCACGGTTGCCATGACCCATGCCTAGCGAACGCCGTCCCCTCGCGCTGGATCCCCCGCAGACGCAGCGCGCGCCCGCGCGCCCGCGCGCCGCCGTCTTCCTCGACCGTGACGGTGTGCTCGACGCGGCCGTCCCCGATCCCGTCTCCGGCTGGCCCGAGTCCCCGCTGCAGGTCGCGGACGTGCGCCTGCTGCCGGGCGCCGCCGCGGCCGCGCGCCGGCTTGCCGACGCCGGCTTCGCGCTGGTCTGCGTGTCAAACCAGCCGGCCGCTGCCAAGGGCAAGGCGACCGTCGAGCAGCTGCTTGCCGTCCACGAACAGGTGCTTGCGCTCCTTGCCCAGGATGGCGTGAACCTGGACGCCTCGCGCCTGTGCCCGCACCACCCCGACGGGGTAGTCGCCGAGCTGTCGGGCCCCTGTCCGTGTCGCAAGCCCGCGCCGGGCATGCTCACCGATGCGGCCGCCGCGCTGGTGCTGGACCTCGGCGCGTCGTGGATGATCGGAGACACCGACGCCGACATTGCAGCGGGTCGCGCCGCGGGATGCAAGACAGTGCTGCTCGAGTACCCGGGCAGCGCCCACAAGCGCACGGGCGACGCCGGCGAGGACGTGCTCGCGGCCGACCTCGCGCAGGCCGCCTCTCTGCTGCTACCCAAGCCAGGCCGATAGCCGCGCGCACGGGCGCCCCTGCGACCGCCGGCCCCCGCGACGCCCGTCGTGGCCGTTATCGTGATGGACCAGTGCTCGACCATATCTCCACGCGCATCTTCGCCGACGGAGCCGACCTCGACGGCATCCTCAAGCTCGCCGCCGACCCGCGCATCGCCGGCTTTACGACCAACCCCACGCTGATGTGGAAGGCGGGGCTGACCGACTACGCCGACTTCGCCGCGCGGCTGCTCGAGCGCATCACCACCCACCCGATCTCCTTCGAGGTATTCGCGGACGACCCCGACGAGATGCGCCGCCAGGCGCTTCTGATCGCCTCGTGGGGCGAGAACGTGTACGTCAAGATCCCCGTGACGACCACTGGCGGCGAGTCGATGGCGGGCCTCGTGCGTGAGCTGTCCGAGGACGGCGTCAAGGTCAACGTCACCGCGCTGTTCACCACCGCCCAGGTCGAGCTGATCACCGCCGCGGTCAAGGACGGCGCGCCCTCCTACATCTCCGTGTTCGCCGGGCGCATCGCCGACGCCGGCATCGACCCCGTGCCGATCATGGAACGCTCGGTGGCGATCATGCTCGACGCGCCCCGTTCGGAGCTGATCTGGGCATCCCCGCGGGAGATACTCAACCTCGTGCAGGCCGACCAGGTCGGCTGTCACATCATCACGATCACCCACGACCTGCTCAAGAAGCTCGACTGCCTGGGCAAGGACCTCGAGCAGTACTCGCTGGAGACCGTGCGCATGTTCCACGGCGACGCTGCGGCTGCGGGCTTCACGCTGTAGTCGATGGGCAGGCTCTTGGCAGGAGGCAGTCCTCCGCGCTCGCTCATGCGAGGATTCGCGCGTTGAAGCGTGCCTGCATAACCGGCGGCGCCGGGTTCATTGCCAGCAACCTCGTCGATCGCCTGAGCGCCCAGGGGGTGGAGGTCGTGATCGTCGACGACTTTCGCACCGGCCGGCGCGAGTTCGTGGCTGATGCCCTGGCGCGCCCGCAGGTGCGCCTGATCGAGGGCGACGTGCTCGACCCCGATGTCATGCGCGAGGCGGTCGCCGGCTGCGACTGGGTCTTTCACCTGCAGGCCAATGCGGACGTGCGCTTCGGCCTGGAGGACCCTCAGCGCGACCTGCACCAGAACACGATCGCCACGTCCAACGTGCTGGAGGCGATGCGCGCGCAGGGCGTACGCCAGATCGCGTTCTCGTCGACCGGTTCGGTGTACGGAGAGCCTGACGTGTTCCCCACGCCCGAGGACGCGCCCTTCCCGATCCAGACCTCGTTGTACGGCGCGTCCAAGCTGGCCGGAGAGGGGCTGATCGCCGCCTACGCAGCCGGCTACGGCTTCACCGGCCTGATCTTCCGCTTCGTGTCGATCCTCGGCGAGCGCTACACGCACGGCCACGTGTTCGACTTCTACTGCGCGCTCAAGCGTGACCCCACGCGCCTGCGGGTGCTCGGTAACGGGCGCCAGGAGAAGTCTTATCTGTACGTCGGCGACTGCGTCGAGGCGATCCTCACCGCCGCCGAGCGCCATCGCGACGAGGCGGGCGCCCACGTGTACAACCTTGGCACGCAGGAGACCGTGGTGGTCGACGATTCGGTGGCGATCATCACCGAGCACCTTGGCTTGCAACCCGCGATCGAGCACACGGGCGGCAAGCGCGGATGGACCGGCGACAGCCCCCTGATCGCACTCGACACCGAGCGCATCCGCGGCCTGGGCTGGCGCCCGACACTCACGATCCGCGAGGCCGTGATACGAACCCTTGAGTGGTTCGATGCCAACGAGTACGCCTGGCAAGATCAGATCGGAGCTAGCCGATGAGCGTCATCTTCAGCCGCGCACCGCTGCGCATCTCCCTCGGCGGCGGTGGCACCGACCTGCCGTCCTACTACCGCGAGCACGGCGGCTTTCTCGTGTCGGGAGCGATCGACAAGTACGTGTACATGCTCACCCACACCGTCTTCCAGCGCCGCTACCGGATGAAGTACTCAGAGCTCGAGGAGGTCGACGAGGTCAGCCAGATCCGCCACCCGATCCTGCGCGAGGCACTGGCGCGCCACTGGCGCGGCAACCCGCTGGAGATCGCCTCCGTGGCAGACGTCCCGGCGGGGACGGGGATGGGCTCGTCGGGCGCCTACACGGTGTGCCTGCTCAAGGGTCTGGCCCAAGCCCGCCAGACGTCGATCACCGCGGGCGCGCTGGCCGAGGCAGCGTGCGAGATAGAGATCGACGTGCTCGGCGAGCCGGTCGGCAAGCAGGACCAGTACGTGGCTGCCCACGGCGGCATCTGCGCGTACACCTTCAATCCCGACGACAGCGTGGAGGTCGAGCCGCTGGAGCTCGAGCCGGGCGTGCTGCGGCGCCTGCGCGACCAGCTGCTGCTGTTTTACACCGGCGAGGCGCGCTCGGCCTCGCACGTGCTCGCCGACCAGGACGAGCGCTCCAAGGCGGCCGACCAGCAGATGCTCGACAACCTGCACGCGACCAAGGACCTCGGCCGGCGCAGCTATGACCTGTTGCGCAAAGGCGACCTCGACGCGTACGCGGAACTGATGCACGAGCACTGGGAAAACAAGCGCCGGCGCTCACCCGGAATGACCGACGAGCACATCGATCGCCTGTACACGCTCGCCCGGCGCAGCGGCTGCCTGGGCGGCAAGCTGGTCGGCGCGGGTGGCGGTGGCTTTCTGCTGGTCTACGCCAAACAGCCCGAGGACACGCGCCAGGCGATGGCCGCCGCGGGCGCTTTCGAGCTCGCCTTCGAATTCGAGTTCGGCGGCGCGTACGCGAGCGAACACGCATGAGCGGCCTGAAGGTGGCGATCATCGGCTGTGGCCTGATCGGCGCCAAGCGCGCGGATGCGCTGACCGCCCAGGATCGCCTGCTGGGCTGCCATGACGTAAACGAGCGGGCCATGGCCGCGCTCGCGCAGCGCTTCAGTTGCGAGTCGTGCGCATCTGTGGGGCAGTTGCTGGACCTCTCTCCCGACGTGGTCGTGGTGGCCACCCCCCACGACCAGCTGGCGGGTCTGACCGAAGCGGCGCTGGCGGCTGGCGCCCACGTGCTAGTGGAGAAGCCCGCGGGGCTGTCCGCCGCGCAGGTCGCCAGGCTGATCGACTGCGAGCGCGACAGCGGGCGCATGGTCAAGGTCGGCTTCAACCATCGCTTCCACCCCGGCATCGCGCGCGCGGCCGAGGAGGTCCACTCGGGTAGGCACGGCGAGCTGATGCATCTGCGCGCCCGCTACGGCCACGGGGGCCGCCTGGGCTATGACCGCGAGTGGCGCGCCTTTCCCGAGCGCTCGGGCGGGGGCGAGCTGATCGACCAAGGCATGCACCTGCTCGACCTGACGCACTGGCTGGCCGGTCCGTTGCCGCTGTACTCGGCGCTGCTGCGCACCCATTTCTGGGACACGCCCGTCGAGGACAACGCCGCGCTGATCCTTGGCGAGCGCGACTCGCGCACCGCTCCCTGGGCAATGCTCCACGTGACGTGGACGGAGTGGAAGAACATGTTCTCGCTGGAGGCCTACTGCGAGCGCGCGAAGATCCAGGTGGACGGCCTCGTGCGCTCCTACGGCCCCCAGCGCCTGCGCATCTACCGCATGTCCCCCGAGCTCGGACCGCCGGAGCTGGAGGAGTTCGACTATCCCGATGAGGACCGTTCGTGGGAGCTTGAGTGGCAGAGCTTCGCGCGCGCGATCGAGGCCGGCGATGCGAGCCTGCTCAACGGCGACCTGCACGACGCCCACTACGCCTGGGAGCAGGTGCAGGCGGCCTACGCGGGCGGTCCCTATGAGGCGATGCGCCAGGCGATCGCGTGAGCGGCGAGCTGGACGGTCGCACTGCCCTGATCACGGGCGCTACGCAGGGGCTGGGCCTTCAGATCGCGCGCGCCTACCTGCGGGCGGGCGCGCGCGGCGTCTGCATCTGCGGACGCGACGAGGGGGCGCTTGAGCGAGCAGTGGCCGAGTTGCAGGCACAGGCGGACGCGGGGCAGCTGGTGGTGGGCGAGGCGGCAGACGTGTCGGACCCGGACGACGTACAGCGGCTCGTACAGCGCGCCCTTGCGGAGCTCGGCGAGATCACGATCCTGGTGTCCAACGCGGGCGTGCAGGGCGCGACAGGCACGGTCGAGCAGGCCGATTGGAGCGAGTGGGTCAAGACGATCGAGATCAACCTGCTGGGGTCGGTGCTGCTCGCCCGCGCGGTCGTGGCGCACATGCGCGAGCGCGGCTACGGCAAGATCGTCCAGGTGTCCGGCGGCGGGGCCACCTCGCCGATGCCTGGGCTGAGCGCATACGCCGCCTCCAAGGCGGCGGTAGTGCGTTTCGCAGAGACGCTCGCGCAAGAGCTCCACGATGACCGCGTGGACGTCAACGCGCTGGCGCCGGGCGCGCTGAACACGCGCATGCTCGACGAGGTGCTGCAGGCGGGCCCCGAGCGGGTGGGCGAGGCCCACTACCAGCGGGCTGTGGCCCAGCAGCAAAGCGGCGGCGTGCCCCTGGCGCGCGGCGCAGATCTGGCGGTGTTCCTCGGCTCGGCGGCCAGCGACGGCATCACCGGCAAGCTGCTCAGCGCGGTGTGGGACCCATGGGCGCAGTTGCCCGCCCACCGCGCAGAGCTGGACTCGGACGTGTACACGCTGCGGCGGATCGTGCCGGCGGACCGCGGGATGGACTGGGGGGAGGTGTGATGGAGCAGACGCTCAGCATCATCGTGCCGGCCTACAACGAGGAGCAGAACGTGCGCGCGTTCTACGAGCGCATCACCAAGGTGATGGAGGGGGTGGACCTGCGCTGGGAGCTGATCTTCAGCGTGGACCCGTGCCCGGACCACACCGAGGAGCTGATCCTCGAGCTGCGCCGCAGCGACCCGCGCGTGAAGATGCTGCGCTTCTCGCGCCGCTTTGGCCAGCCGATGGCGACGATCGCGGGCCTGGAGGCGGCGTCAGGCGACGCGACGGTGGTGATCGACTGCGACATGCAGGATCCCCCCGAGCTGATCCCCGAGCTGGTGGCGCGCTGGCGCGAGGGCTATGAGGTGGTGTACGCGCAGCGGCGCACGCGCGCGGGCGAGACGCTGCCCAAGAGGATCATCGCGAATGTGGGCTATCGCGTGATAGCGCGCATCGCCGAGGTGGACATCCCGCCCAACACGGGGGACTTTCGCCTGCTGAGCCGTCGTGTGGTGGACAACGTTGTGGCGCTCAAAGAGGGCCACGGATTCCTGCGCGGCCTGGTCGCGCTGGTGGGTTTTCGCAGCGTGAGCGTCCCCTATGACCGCGACCCGCGCGCGGCGGGCACGAGCAAGTACAACCGCTTCTGGGGCTCGCTGGTGATCGGCTTCAACGGCCTGGTGGGCTTCTCGCGCTATCCCCTGCAGCTGATCTCGATTGTGGGGGTGGTGCTGGCGGGTCTGGCATTCCTGGTTGCGGTGGTGTACCTGGGCCTGAAGATCGGTGGCCAGAACTTCCCCGTGGGCAACCCCACGATTGTGATTGTGGTGGCCTTCTTCAGCGGCATCCAGCTGCTGTCGCTGGGCGTGATCGGCGAGTACGTGGGGCGCATCTATGACGAGTCGCGCGCGCGCCCGAAGTACATAGTGGAGTCCCGCTACGGCTGGGACGACTAGGAGGGCCTGGCCGGGTGGCGCCGAGCGCGCAGGCGCCTGGAGATGTCGCTCACACGGCGCTGCTGCCGCCCGTGTGCATCCTCGCGGGGGGGCTGGGCACGCGCCTGGGCGGGCGCGTACGCGACACGCCCAAGCCGCTGTTGGAGGTGGCGGGCGAGCCCTTCCTGGCGCATCAGCTGCGCCTGCTGGCCGGCTACGGCGCGTGCGAGGTGGTGGTGTGCGTGGGCTACCTCGGCGAGCAGATCCGCGACACGATTGGCCCCGAGCGCTTCGGCCTGCAGATCGCCTACAGCTTCGACTCACCCGACCTGGACGGCACGCTGGGGGCGGTGCGCCGCGCGGCGCACCTGCTGGGCGAGCGCTTCCTGGTCCTATATGGAGACACCTATTTGAGAATCGACTACGTCGAGGTTGCGCGCGCATGGCAGGCCAGCGGGCTGCCGGCGATGATGACGGTGCTGCGCAACGAGGGCCGCTGGGACACGTCCAACGCGGTCTTCGGCGACGGCAGGGTGCTGCGCTACGACAAGCGCTCGCCGGACCCTGACATGCACTGGATCGACTATGGCCTGGGGGGCCTGACGACCGCTGCGCTGTCGGCGGTGGATGCGCGCGAGCGCGATCTCGCGGGCCTCTACAGCCTGCTGGCCCAGCGCGGGCAGCTGTGTGGCTATGAGGCCAGCGAGCGCTTCTATGAGATCGGCACCCCTTCGGGGCTGGGCGAAACGGACGCGTTCCTGCGCGGCCTGTCAGGGCGCGGCTGAGCGACTGCACTACGGTGAGGAGCATGCAAACCCAGCAACCACCCCAGGCCCCATCCCGGGCGCCGTGGTGGGCGGGCAGCGCCCGCGACATCGTGCGCGCGCTGCGCGGCCACGAATCGGGCCTGCTGGGCCAGGGCACGCGCTTTGCGATCGCTGGAGGCACGGTGATGGTGGTCTATCTGACGACCACCACGGTGCTCGCGGACGTCGCGGGGCTGCCCTTCGAGCTGGCGCTGGCGATCGGCTTCTGCGTGGGCCTGATGGTCCACTTCACCCTCCAGCGAAGGTTCGTATGGGTCCACGCGGAGGAGTTCGCGCTGCCCCTGCGCCACCAGGCGGCGCGCTACCTGACGGTGGCCGGGATCCAGTACGGCCTCACGGCCGCCTCTACGGCGCTGCTGCCGCGCGCGCTGGGCCTACCCACCGAGATCGTCTACCTGGGGACGGTTGCAGTGATCACGGCGACCAACTTCGTGGTCTTTCGCAACGGCATCTTCCATCCCAAGGACACGTCCGTCGAGGTTACGCCCGTCGAGGTTCCCGGCGCTGTGGGTGCACCCGACGGCCAGCCCGTCGGCGTCCTCGACGCCTGAGCGCAGGCAGACGACGTGCCCGGGCGAGAGACCTCTCACGAGGCAGCCGGGCCCTGCCACTCCCAGCAGCGAAGCTCCAGCGGCGCGGCGTCGACGGCCACGGCGGCCTCCGCCCGCGTCCCCACATCGAGCTGTGCGACCCACGGCCTGCGCTTGCCCCCGCCGGCCCCTACCGTGCCTTGATCGCGGACGGTGTCTGCGCCACCGATGCCGACGCCGAGGCACTTCAGCTGCGCCTCGTGGCGAACCCAGGCCCGCAGGAACTCGCTCCGGCGCGTGTTGGGATCTAGCTCGCGCAGTCGCTCGGCCTCGGCTGCGCCGAATGTGCGCGCGGCGATGGCCACCTCGTCGATCGCTCGACGGGCGACCTCGACGTCGACACCCACGCAAACGCCGGCGGCAAACGCATACAGGGCGACGTCTGCGGAGTGCGACAGGTTGAACGACACACGCGGGCTGGCCGCCGCGCGCGGATCCAGGTCGGGCGCCGAGCGGTCGGGTACGTCGTCGAGCAGGCCGGGCTTGCCGTGCGGGCCTGAGCCGAAGCGCAGCGTCCGTGGGTCCTCGTCGAGGTAGCGCCCGAGCAGCGCCCTGAGCGTCCCTCGCGAGCGCATCCAGAGCTGTCGGTCGTGCTCGCTCAGCAGGCGCCCCGCCCGCTCGCGCTCCTCATCGTTCAGCGTCGCGCACAGCTCGTCATCGCACCCCGTGAGGTCCACTCGCCAGACGTCGACGACGCTCTCGCAAAGCAGTGGATGCGCCGGGCCGGGGGTCCACACCTCGGGAGCGGTCCCAGGCGTCGGAGGCGAGGGTGGCGAGGCGGCGGGCATCGTCGTCCGAATATAGGTCAGATTCCGGGCGGGGTGAAAAACAACCGGTGCGATCGCGGTCCACAGGCGCGACAATCGCGCTCACTTTGCTGGCGGACCGGGCGAACCGCTGGCGACAGGTGCTACCCAATTCACATCTGGTGTCGCGTTCTCGCACGATCGAGCGGTCACTGCGCACGGCAACGGTGCGTCCCCTATGCGTGCTCAGCGTGGGCCGCAGCGGAAGCTCGCTAGCAGCGCGGGCAATGAACCTGCTCGGAGTGCACCTGGGAGCCGCCAAGGATCTGATGGAGGCAACCAAGCAGAACGAACGAGGCTTCTGGGAGAACAACGAGATCTATCGCCTCAACGAAGATCTCCTGGGCGTTCTCGGCGGCAGCTGGTATCGGCCGCCCGAACTATCCACCGGATGGGAGTGCGACACGCGGTTGGAAGGGCTGTACGAGCGCGCTGCTGCCATCGTCGCAGCGCTGGCGCTCGGCGGACGGCGGTGGGGCTTCAAGGATCCACGCACGATCGTCCTGCTCCCGTTCTGGCAGCGTGTCATCGGCGAGATGGATTACCTGATCTGTGTTCGGCGCGCGCACGCATTCGTGCGCTCGGTGGAGGCGATCGCTCCGCCGGGTGGTGCGCCGCATGTGTCGGCCAGCCTGTGGCTGGACATGAACGCCAGCGCAATCAGCCACACGGTCGACGCGCGTCGGATGCTGCTCTTCTACGAGGACTGGTTCGAGGAACCTCGCGGCCTGGCTGGACGCATGGCCGCGTTCATACATGGCCGCACGCCGGTCGTGGGTGCCGAGGCCCTGGATGCCATTGTCGCCTTCGTCGATCCGACGCTGCGTCGCGCCGACGCGCGCGGTCAGTTGCCCGAGCTCTCTGAGGCCTCGGAGCTCGACGCTATGTACGCCCACTTGCGCCTGATCGCAAGGCACGACAGCGATGACCACGAGGCGCGGCGTCGCGAGTCGCTCATGGCGCAGGCGCTTGCCGGCAGCTACTGCCTGCGCCGTCGGCTTGCGGGCGACCTCGAGCAAGCTCGCGAGACCGCGGCGGCGTTGCGTGCCGAGGCAGAAGTGGCGCGTGCGCAGGCAGAAGTGGCGCGTGCGCAGGCAGAAGTGGCGCGTGCGCAGGCAAGCGCCCTGGAGCAGACCCAGGACGAGCTTGCTGTTGAACTGGCGCGCCAACGCCAGCGCCTCGAGGCCATCAGACGTTCAAACAGCTGGAGGATGACGGCGCCGTTGCGCTCTGCGCGGCGCCGCGTCCGGCGCCATCCGGGTGTCAGGCGAGACTACGTAACGCGCGGCTAGGCTGCGTCAAACAACTCCTCGAGAAAGAACCTCGTCTTCGGCGGCGGCTCTTGAAGGGGATACATCCGCTTGAGGATGTCCAGGGCTTCGGTGGCGCTTTTGACGCCGCACTCCCGCAGGAGGATCTCGATGTCCTCGTCGTCCTCGCCAAAGCGCATCGCCATCAGCTTCATCGCCAGCAGATACCTCGGCGACGCGGTTGTGACTTCGATGCCACGGACGCTGGGGACGGGCCGGGGGTCCTCGTCGTTGCCGGGCATGAAGGCCTTGGCTGCGTCGTTCAGCCAGTCGTCGGGCAGCCCGAGATCTTCGGCCACTTTCGCGGCGGCGTCATAGATGGCGCGCTTGGGCTCGAATACGGCATCGATGTCCTTGGTGACGCGCCGCGTGGAGTAGGCGAGTGCCATCGCGGCGCCGCCGACGATGAAGATCTGTCCGCGCACATCCCGGCGCGCGAGCTCGTCGCCGAGGGCCTGCAGTGCGGCGACGATCTTGGCCTGGGTGAACTGCCGCTCAGGCACGGTCGAACACCTCGCGCGCGATGAACACCCCGTGGCGGGCGAACACGGCCGGCGTGTGGGCGAGCGTGTATGCGTGGAAGGCGGGTCGGCTGGCGACGAACCACCATGGCTCCACGAAGCGCTCGGGGCCGTTGACCCACGCCGGTGGCGCGATCACCGCCTCGGCGGCGAATAGCTCCGCGAGGCCGGCGAGCGCCGCGTCGAAACGCGCATCGCCGGTACCGGGTGGCTCGTCTCCCAGCAGCGCGATCTTGCCGGGGCGCGAGGATCCCCTGAAGTCGTCCGCGAACCCGAACAGCAGCCGCACGGCATCGCGCTCCTGCCCATCCTCGATGTCTTCCTTGATCGTCTGCGCCAGCTCTGCCAGCGACGTCGCCCCGCGGCGGACGCGGGGACGAGCGATCACCTCGATGTCGTATTCGCAGGCATCGAGCAGGCGCTCGAGCGTCGCAAGACTCGGGGTGCGGCCGCCCGACTCATATGCGGCGACAGCTGGCTGTGCCGTGCCGGCGCGGTTGGCGAGCTCGAGCTGCGTGATGCGGGCGGCCTTTCGGGCATCGCGGATTACCGCCGAAAGCTCCATAGCAGATCACAATATACACGTTTTGATATATAGGTGTGATTTATGCCTCGGCGGATACCCTCTTGCGCCTATGCGCGTGCTTCCCGAACCGCCCTTCCGGTGGCATCCTTAAGACCGATGCCCGCCCGTATGCAGCGCTTGCGCGAGCGCACCAACGACTACACGGTCACCCCGCGCCAGTACGAGCGCTTCGCGTATGTGGCGCTGGGCGCGCTGACGCTGATCGTTGCCACCGGCGCCGCCGTGCGCCTGAGCGGATCGGGCCTCGGCTGTCCTACGTGGCCCAAGTGCTACGGCAACGTCTACCCGCCGCTGAACACGCACGCGATCATCGAGTTCTCAAACCGGCTGATCACCGCGCCCGTGTCGATCGCGGCCGGGCTGGCGTGGCTGGCGGCCGTCCGCCGCCGTCCTTACCGGCGCGACCTGGTCTGGCTGGGCGCGCTGCTGCCGCTTGGCGTGATCGGCCAGGCGGTGCTGGGCGGCTTCACGGTCAAGGGCGCGCTGGACTACGGCTGGGTGATGGGCCACTTCGCTCTGTCCATGCTGATCCTCGTGGCCGCGGTCATGCTCGCTTGGCGCGCCCGCCAGCTGTCGACCGATCACGCGGCCGACGATTCGCAGGCGCCACGGACCGGCGAGCGGCGCGTCGCTCGCGCGGGGACCGCCGCGGTGGCGTTCGCAGGCGCGGTCGGCGACCGCAGGCTCGTCTGGTGGACGCGCGGCCTGGTGGCGCTCGGCGCCCTGACCATCTTCGCCGGCACCGCCGCCACCGCTGCAGGGCCCCACGCGGGGGGCTCTCCTGGGCAGAAGATCAACCGGCTGAGCTTCGACGGGCGCGCAACGATGGACTTCGTCATCCATCGCCACGCGGAGATCGCGTTTGTGTTCAGCCTCGCCGCTGTGGCGCTGTGGTGGTTCGCGCGGCGGCGGGACGCGGGCATCGCGCTGCGACGACCTCTGACGGTGCTCTGCGTGCTGCTCGCCTTGCAGGGCGCGGTCGGGCTGGATCAGTATGAGACGCACCTGCCGACCGAGCTCGTGTGGGTGCACGTCTGCCTGGCATCGTGCGCCTGGCTCGCCACGATCTGGGCGGCCTGTGCTGCCGGCGCGTTCGCGCGCAGCCGGATCGCAAGCCCTTCGTCTGCGCCAGCGGTTAGCCTGGGGCAAGCAACGACACTCGAGAAGGGAGTGGCATGACCAAGAACGAGCTAGCCGAGCAGGTCGCCGAGCGCACCGGGATCGCCGCCAGCCAGGCGCGCCAGATGGTTGAGGCGACGATCGAGGTGGTCTCCGACGAGCTGGCTGCCGGGGGCGAGGTCGCGCTGGCGGGCTTCGGCAAGTTCAGCGTCAGCAAGCGCGCTGCCAGGCAGGGACGCAACCCCTCGACAGGCGAGACGATCAACATCGCGGCCTCCAAGGCCGCCAAATTCTCCGCTGCGAGCGCCCTCAAGAAGCGCCTGAACGGCTGAGCAGGGCCAGCGCGCGCTCGCAGGGGTCGCCGGCCAGTCCGGCGCTCTCTGCGAGCGCGCGTCGCCTCGCCGTCCTGACATCTCGCCTCCCGGGCGTTTAGGCTCGCGGGCGAGATGATGATGGGGCTCTCGGCGGGCTTGCTGGCCGCGCAATCCGACCGGCGGCTGGTCGAGCTGGCGCGCATGGGGCAGGAGCGCGCATTCGAGGCGCTTGTGCAGCGCTATCGACGCCCGCTGTTGTGCTACGGCGCTCGCCTGGGGCTTGCTGACGGGCTCGCGGAGGATGTGCTGCAGCTAGCCTTTCTGCAGGCCTGGCTGGCGCTCGAGCATGGCGTCGTGGTGCGCGAGCCAAGGGCGTGGCTGTATCGCATCGTGCACAACGCAGCGGTCAACGCCATGCGCGGCTCGCGCGAGCTCGACCCGTCGGTCATCGATCCCGACCACGTCGCGGCTGTAGGCGTCGGCGAGTCGGGTCTCGAGCGCGCGATGCAGGTGCGCGAGGCGCTGGCAGACGTCGCGGCATTGCCGCACATGCAGCGCGAGGCGATCCTTCTCAGCGCGGTCGACGGACGCACCCCGAGAGGTCGCGAGCATGCTCGGGGTCAGCGAGGGGGCGGTGCGCGGCCTGCTCTATCGGGCCCGTGCTGCACTGCGCGCGGGCGCCGCCGTGCTGACGCCCCAGCCGCTGATCAGCTGGGCATGCGGCTGCATCGAAGGGACGACCGCGACCGGGGAGCGACTCGCCGAGCTGTCCGCCCCCGCCGGCGCCGCCGGCGTGACGGGCGTGCTGCTCAAGGGCGTGGCCGCAGCGGTCACCGCGGCCGTCCTGGTAGCCGGTGCTGCGGTGGCGCCCTTGCACGGTCACGGCAGTCATCGCTCCCCCGGTTCGGCCGCGGTCTCGGGGCGCGCGCGGGCCGTGGCGAGCGATGACAGCGGATCGTCGAGCAGGGGCCGAGCAGCGCTGCTCACTGCCGATGCGCGTCGTTTCACCACCTCGGCAACGCCGGGCGCCGTTCGCGCGCGCACTGCTCCACGCGCCTTTGCGGCGCCTCCGCGCGGCAGGCGGCCAGCGGCGGCGCTCGTTCCGGTCACGCGCGCCACGCCGAGGCCCATGGGTGGTGCGCCGGCCGGCGGCGCGACGCAGTCACCGGGGGTCGCGGGCGCCCAGGCGGGCTCGCCGGTCGCGATCCCGGCTTCGGTCGCCGGCGGCGGGGTGCCCGCGTCCGGCGCGAACGGGGCGTCGGGCCCGCACGAAACATCTGGCGGGCAGGCTGAACAGGGCCCGGGCGGCACGGGCGAAGGCGCGAAGGCCCCGGCTCGGGCTCGGAAGCACCCGCCACGGGTGGCGGCTCCGAACAGCCCCCCGCAGGCGGCGAATCGGGCTCCGGTCCAAGTGGCGGCGCACACGAAGAATCGGGCGATGACGGGCTGGGAGACGGTGGGGACTCTGGGGAATCGAAAGCCCGCGAAGGCAGCGGCGATGACGGGGAACCCGGTGAAGGCCACTCAGGCGGCGGCGAACACTCCGGCAGCGACGATGGCTCCAGCGATGACGGGCACGCCAAGGGCGAAGCTGGCCACGAAGGCGGCGATTCCTAGCCGCTGACCCTCAGCCGCAGCCGGTGTTGTTGCCGCAGCTGGAGCACGTGTAGCAAGAGCCGGTGCGCTGCATCATGCCTCCGCACTGGCTGCACGCGGGGCCAAGGTCCAGGCCCTGCAGGCGCGCGGGGACCACGGGCGGCGATTCCGTGAAGGAGGCCGCGGCCGGGCTGGCGCTCGCGCCGTCTGTGCCCGCCGCTGCCTGCGGCGCGCCCGACGCGGGGGGATCGTCGGACACGGCCGGGCCGGCCGTGTCCGAGGCGCTGACGGCCTGGGCGGCCTCCTGGGCGGCTTTGCGAGCGCGCACCGCCGGGGTGAGGATGCCGAGCTCCTCCTGGGCGTCTACGTCGAGGAAGCGCGAGGCCAGCCAGCGCATGATGTAGTCGGGCATCGACTTGGCGAACGGGATCTCCGGGTTGCCGGTGATCCCCTCTGGCTCGAAGCGCATGTAGCTGAACTTCTGGACGAGCGTTTCCAGTGGCACGCCGTACTGCAGCGCGATCGAGATGGCGGTCGCGAACGAGTTCATCATGCCCCGCAGCGTCGAGCCCTCCTTGCCGATGTCGGTGAGGAAGATCTCCCCGACCGAGCCGTCCTCGTACATGCCCGCGGTGATGTAGCCCTCGTGGCCTGCGATCGAGAACTTGTGCGTGATCGACTGGCGCTCGCGCGGCATGCGCTTGCGCTGCGGCCCGACATCGGCCAGGGCCTTGCTCACCGCTGCCTCGACGATCGCGTCCACGTCTGCCGGCGCCTTCACGTCCTTCTGTGCGTCGGTGCGCAGTGCCTGCGCGGTCTTGGAGCCGTCGCGGTAGATCGCAAGCGCCTTGATGCCCAGGCGCCAGGCCTGCGTGTAGGCATCGATGATGTCCTCAACCGTGGCCTCCTGGGGCATATTTATCGTCTTCGAAATCGCACCCGAGATCCAGGGTTGGACGGCAGCCATCATGTTGATGTGGCCCATGTGTGAGATCGCGCGCTCGCCCACCGCCACGTCGAACACCGGCAGGTGCTCCTCGGCCAGGCCGGGGGCGCCGATGATCGTGCCGTGCTCGGCCAGATGCGCCTCAATCTGCTCGATCTGGGGCTCGGAGTAGCCGAGCGTCTGTAGCGCAAGCGGCACCGTTTTGTTGACGATCGTCATCTGCCCGCCGCCGACGAGCTCCTTGAACTTGACCAGCGAGAAGTCGGGCTCCACGCCCGTGGTGTCGCAGTCCATCAGGAAGGAGATCGTGCCCGTCGGGGCCAGCACCGTGGCCTGTGCGTTGCGGTATCCGAAGCGCTCGCCCAGCTCCACGGCCTCGTCCCACGAGCGCCGCGCAGCGCCAAGCAGCTCGCTGTCCGCGCAGGCCGTGTCGGGGATCGCGTAGGAGGAGTCGCGGTGCATGCGCATCACGTTGTTGTGCTCGGAGCGGTTGTCCGTGTAGCGCTCGTACGGCCCTATCGCGGCCGCCACCTCGGCAGAGCAGCGGTAGGCGCGTCCGGTCATCAGCGCGGTGATCGCCGCCGCTGCTCCGCGTCCTTGGTCGGAGTCGTAGGGCATGCCGTTGCTCATCAGGTAGGCGCCCAGGTTGGCGTAGCCGAGGCCGAGCTGGCGGAAGGCGCGCGCGTTCGCGCCGATCTGCTCGGTCGGGTAGCTGGAGGGCCCCACGATGATCTCCTGGGCCAGCAGCATCACGTCGACAGCGTGCTCGAAGGACTCGACGTCCAGCGTCCCGTCGGCGCGGCGGAACTTCATCAGGTTCAGCGACGCCAGGTTGCACGCGGAGTCGTCTACGTGCATGTACTCCGAGCAGTTCGCAACCACGAAGCCATCCACCATGTATGAGTGATGTAGGGGCTCGGTGAGATTGAAAACCATCTCCTGGCCGTCGTCCTCACGTGCCACCAGTGTGGTCCCAGCCTTGGTTCGATAGAGCTCACACTCGTTTATCAGGCTCTCCAGGGCAGCCTGCTTGCGGGGGCACGAGAAGCCGATATCGGTGGCGAAGCGGGCCATGTCCGTGCCGGTGACGCGCAGGTCGAATCCCTCGTGCGAGGCGTACTCGACGGTCGTTCCGTCCTTGCGCGTGTAGGAAAAGTGGCCCGACGCGCTCTCGCTGATGCGATAGATGCGCCCACGGATCCCCCACGCGGATAGCAGCCGCTGAACATCTTTGAGCAGACCGTTGCTGCGGCTGCCAAGCCCCACGTAGCGGTTGGCCTTGCCGCCTGCCTCAACACGCGATACGCATCCGTCGGCTCCGAATAGACCTCGTAGGAACGCAGCCTGCACCTCGGTTGGAGCCGTGAAGATGGCTGGGGGCACTCGCTTGTCGTGGGCGCGAGCCGTGGTCACTCCGATGCCCTTGAATAGCTTGCGTACTGCTTCGCTGCCGGCACGCAACTGAATCGTGCCGTTTTCCATCTCCTGTCTTGAGATACCTCCGATGAGCTCCCGAAGCAGTCCTTCGTGGGCATCGGCCAAGCCATCCGCGATGTCGTCCCCGCCGTAGACCCAGCCGGTCTGGACATCTGTCAACCAGCCGTCACCGACGAGATGACCGGTCAGCTCTCCCAGGCCCTCGCTCCACCGATCTGGCAGCTCCCGGTAGGTTGCCGATCCACCGCGAACCACAGACTTTGCATGCGTCTCGACCTTCACAGGCAGCCTCCAGCTTGCCTGCTCTGCCGGGGTTGCGCTGTCGTTCAATAGGACGCGATCCTCGTTGGTCAGATCCTCGGCAGCTACATAGCCCCGGTTCAGCGTCCAGAGTCGGTGATTGGGGGTGCAACGCAGCTCGGCGCCCGTTGCGAAGCGCAGGCGAACGATCGGCTTGACGCCGTTTCGCATGAAAGCAACCGGCTGGGTTGCCGCAACACCGTCTGCGGGCTGCTCCGCCGTGGCTCGGTGCGTGTACACGCGAAACTCCTCGCCCGCCTCGCCACGTGCGACTAGCTCGTCGATCGGCAGCAATCCAAGCGTAGTGTGCACACGGGCGTTCCCTGGGAAGCAGGGGTTGGACGCGTTGATGCGCCCGCTGTTGGGGCAGGTGTGCCACTGGTTGATCGTCGTGTCGTACTGCACCCCCGGGTCGGCGCAGCGCCACGCTGCCTCGGCGATCTCGCGCATTAGCTCGCGTGCCGGGATCGGCTCGCCGATCGGTTTGCCGGTAGCGCGCGCGATCAATCGCCACTCGCCATCCTCCTCGACTGCGCGCATGAACTCGTCGGTTACGCGTACTGAGTTGTTGGCGTTCTGGTACTGGATCGAGAAGAAGCCCTCGCCGTCGATCGACATATCAAAACCGGCGTCGCGCAGGGCGGCGGCCTTGTCCTCCTCCTTTGCCTTGCACCAGATGAACTCGCGGATATCGGGGTGGTCGACGTCGAGCACCACCATCTTGGCTGCCCGGCGAGTGCCACCACCAGACTTGATCGAGCCCGCCCACGCATCAGCGCCGCGCATGAACGACACGGGTCCCGAAGCCGTTCCGCCCTTGCTAAGCGGCTCCATGGAGCCGCGGATCTTGGAGAGATTGATGCCCGAGCCCGAACCCCCGCGGAAGATCATCCCCTCCTTGGTGTTCCATGCGAGGATTGACTCCATCGTGTCCTCCACGCTGAGGATGAAGCACGCGCTCATCTGATTCTTCGGGCTGTCCTGTGGGTGCCATCCGCAGTTGAACCACACCGGCGAGTTGAACGCAGCCATCTGGTGCACCAGGATGTGCGTCAGCTCATGGTTGAACGCGCGCGCGTCCTCTTCGCTCGCGAAGTAGCCGCCGGCGCGACCCCATCCGGTGATTGTGCCGGCCACCCGCCCGATCATCTCCTTGACCGAGTGCTCGCGCTCGGGCGAGCCGGGCTGCCCGCGGAAGTACTTCTGGGCGACGATGTTGGTCGCGTTCTGCGACCAACTCTTTGGAAACTCGACGTTCTCCTGCTCGAAGGCCACGCGATCGCCGTGGCCGATGCGCGCGTCGCGCATCTCCCACTCGACGGTATCGAACGGATGCACCCCCGGCGTGGTGAAGAAACGTTTGATCGACAGCGCCGTGTCGCTCTGGACAACCTCTGCAACTGTGCTCTGCGTGGCGCCATCCATCTAGTTGTTCTCCTCGTCTCGAGCCGCGCCAAACCCCCAGTTTGCGGCGCTAATACAGTGTTTTTGGGGGTAACAGAGGATGATCCACTGCGCGTCGGACGGACCTTTTCAGGACCCTCCAGAGGCTCGATCTGCTCCCTACAGGATAGCTATAAGAGGGCTTGAACACTGGGCTTTCGAGCCCCCAAAATGCGGCCTCGAAGGTGTTTCCTTGCAGGTGTTCTTGCAGCCGCGGCGTCAGCGTCCGAGGCGCATCCAGTCGCCCAGTTCTGCGAAGGTCGACAGCGTCCGCAGATGCGCCTCGGCAATCGCGTGGCGCGCGTACTGCATCCAGCGGGGCTCGTATGCGAACGCGCGCGCGACGGCCCAGGCGACGCAGCCGAGCGCAACCAGCCCCGCGAGCGCGGCGATCACGATCGCGCCGGTCGACAGGCCGCCGGCGTGGGCCGCGAGCGCATGGTGGGCGGAGGACATCGCAACGCTCATGGTAGGCGTGTGGGCGACGCCCTCACAACAGGTCCGCGAGCGCGGCCAGCGCGTCGGCGAGCACCAGCGCTGGTGCCTGCTCGGCGTCGATCACGCGGATCCGCGCGGGCTCTGAGCGGGCGAGCTCGTCGTAGGCGCCGGCGATCCTGGCGAAGAAGTCCTCGTCCTCGCGCTCCAGGCGGTCGGGCGCCAGCGCGCGGTCACGCTGTCGCGCGCGCCCGGCCGCAGGGCTGATGCGCAGCAGCAGCGTGCGGTCGGGCTCCAGCGCGCCGGTTGCGAACAGGTTGATCGCGCGCACCTGCTCGACGCCCAGCGAGCGACCAGCGCCCTGGTAGGCCAGCGAGGAGTCCACGAACCGATCCAGCAGCACGAGCGTGCCGGCGTCCAGCAGCGGCGCCACGCGCTCGTGCACCAGCTGCGCGCGCGCAGCCGCGTACAGGAGCGCCTCGGTGCGCGGGTGCACATCCAGCGCGGGGTCCTTGACGAGCGCGCGGATCCGCTCAGACACGTCCACCCCGCCCGGCTCTCGCAGCAGCTGCACCTGCTCGACGCGCGCAGTGAGCTCGTCGGCGAGTGCCTTGGCGAGCGTGGACTTGCCGGCGCCGTCCAGGCCCTCGATCGTGATCAGCCTGCCGCGGGGCACGCGGGCACGCTACACGGCGGCAACTGCATTTGGCCCTTAGGAACGGAGGCGACCGCAGGGCCGAGACACATAGCCCCAACGGTCGCCTCCGCAATGGGAGGGTCTTGGCTGCGCAGCCAACGCCAGTTTACATCGTCGGCCAAGCGCATGTGTCTAGCATGGGCGCGAATGTCGAGCACGGCGCCATCCCCACCGCCGGCGCGGGCGGACGCGGCCGCGACGCTGCCCGGCATCGAGGCGCACGCGCATGCCCTCGCAGTGCTCGTCCCGGCGCTGCCTCCCACAGGCAGCCCGTCGCACGCGTACCTCTTCCACGGCCCGGCCGGGGCAGGCAAACGGGCGATCGCGCGGGCCTTCGCGGCGGCCCTGCTGGCGGATGGAGCGCGCGATCGCCAGACGGTGGCCGACCGCGTTGCGCGCGACTGTCATCCGGACCTGACGTGGGTGCGCCCGTCGGGCGCCGCGGAAGTGCTGGTGTCCGACATAGAGGAGCCGGTCGTGGCCGCGGCCATGCGCACGCCGTTTGAGTCCGCGCGGCGCGTGTTCGTGATCGAGGCCGTCGACACGATGAACGACCAGGCGGCCAACCGCATGCTCAAGACGCTCGAGGAGCCTCCCGCCTTCGCGCACCTGATCCTGCTCAGCGACCGTCGCGAGGACGTGCTGGCGACGATCGCCTCGCGCTGCCAGCAGGTGCGCTTCGATCCTCTGCCACCTGCCGTCATCGCCCAACGCCTGCAGCACGCGCAGGACGGAGATCGCGTGCCCGACGACGAGCAGGCGTGCGCGTGCGCGCGCCTGGCGCTGGGCGACGCGAGCCTGGCCGCGCGCCTGGTCGGCGCGCAGGGCGTCGCGCTGCGCGCCGGCGCCGAGCAGCTCGTGCGCTGCGCTCTGTCGGGTACCACCGACGCGCGTCCCTGGATGGGCCTGCTCGACGTGGCCAAGGAAGCCGCAGCGAGCGCCGCGCAGGAGGGCAGTGAGCGGCTGGAGCGTGAGCTCGAGCTGCTTCCCGCCAAGGAGCGAAAACGCTATGAGCGCGAAGCCCTGGAGGCGCAGCGGCGCGGCGAGCGGCGCGCCCGCACACAAGCGCTCGACCTAGCGTTGCGCCTGGCCGAGCTGTGGCTGCGCGACGCGCTGTGCATCCGCGAGGGCGCCGGCGAGCTGATCTACGCGGTCGATCGGCGCAGCGAGCTCGAGCAGGACGCCGGGCGCTGCGACGGCGCGCGGCTGCGCAGGGCGATCGAGCTGGTGGGGGACACGCGTCTGAGCCTCGCGCTAAACGTCTCCGAGGAGCTCGCGTTGGATGCGCTTGCGTATCGCCTGCAAGAGGTGTTGGCCGTCGACGCGCTGCCTGTCGGCTGAGCACCTCGCCCGTCCCTGCCGCCGCAGGCGGCCTTCATCAAACGAGCGATCGCCTCAGGCTGCGATCGGCCCAAGGTTGGGCTCGATGCCGAACGTGTCGAACGCCATGAACTGCGAGAACTGGCGGTTCTCGGGGCCGTGGAAGTCCGCGGAGCCGGTCGTCAGCAGCCCGAGCTCCGCGCAGCGAGCCGCGATCAGCTCGGTGTTCTCACGCGTGTGGGTGATGTAGAAGGCCTCCACGCCGTCGATGCCCAGCGCATGGAAGCGGTCGATGCTGTCGAGGACTTCGCCGTCGTCGGAGATGTCCCAGAACGGATGCGCCCAGATCGCGACGCCGCCCCCGTCGTGGATCGCCTGGACCGCCTCGGCGACGGTCGGCGTCTCACGCAGGCGGAACGCGGGCTTGCCCTCGATCAGGTAGCCGCGGATCAGCGAGCCGACGTCGTCGATGCCCTCCTGCTGTAGGCGCTGCGCGTTCGCGTCCGCGCGCAGCACCGCGCCCGCGAGATGCGGACGGCCGATCGGTTTGCCCTCGGCGATGCGCGCGTCGATCTCCGCTTCGTCGAGATCAAAGCCAACCTCGCGCAGCGCGTCGCGCATGCGTAGCGTGCGCTTCTCGCGATCGGCCAGGAACGCGGTCAGCTGCTCGGTCATGGCGGGCCCCTGGTAGTCGATGCAATAGCCAAGGATGTGCAGTTCACGCGGCACCGCCGAGCCGGCGTCGACGGCCGAGATCTCGACGGCGGGCACGACGCGCACGCCCACTCGCTCGCCCTCCGCGATCGCCTCCGAGACGCCGCTGATCGTGTCGTGGTCGGACAGCGCCAGCAACTCGACGCCGGCGGCCGCCGCGCGTTGCACGACCTCGGCGGCTGGCAATGCGCCGTCGGAGTGCGTGGAGTGCGACTGCAGGTCAAAGCGGAGCGCCACGCGCGCCAGCCTATGCGATCGCTTCGACGGCCGGTCGGCCGCTCAGTTTCACAGGTCGGCCAGCGTGAGCGGCTCGTCGTGGCAGGGGGAGCGGGTGAGCAGGCCGACGCGGTGGCCGACCGCGCTGCGCAGGCGACGCACCGCCGCGTGGTAGCGGTGGGCCTTGTCATACAGCACGCGGTCACATTCGTCGACCAGCGCGTCGAGTCGTGCGCGCGCGGAGTCGGTCTCGGCAGAACGCCTGCGCGCGTCCAGCCACAGCGTTTCCAGATATGCAAACGCCGCGCCGAGCTGATCGTCGGGGATCGCGCCCCGCTGCTCGATCTGGCGCAGGACGGGCACCACCTGGGAGATCAGCCAGTGCTGCTCGCTGTGCGCTCGCAGGAGCAGGCATATGTCGGGAGGGTGGGAGATATCGGGAAGGTCCGCCATGAAGACGCCGTGCCTGGGTGCCGGTCGAGGGAGCATTTGCTCTGCTCGTGGCTTCGGCCGGCGGACATCCATGCTTTAGAACTCGGGTGGGCCTCTCCACGCTTCTCCGGGCCGATCGCCGGCCTGGCCGCGTGCACGCGCTCGACGCGCGTGTGCTCAAGGAGCGGGTGCGAAGTGGCCGATGAAGTAGGAAAGGCGACCAAGAGGGAGAGATGTACATAGTCGAGCCCGATCCCACCCGTCGCACGGCAGGTCAGTACGCGCGCGCAACCGTGCAGCGCCTGCGGCTGCGCACGCTGGTGACGCTCGGCACGCTGGCGGTGGCCACGGCCCTGCTCGGGCGCACGTTCGGGCTGCACGACCCGCGCTTCCTCGGTTCCGAGGTTGCGCTGCTGGCGAGCATGTTCGTGATCTCCCGCTACGTGATGCCGCTGGTCGAGCGCCGCGACCGCGGCGCGCAGGGCGAGGAGCACGTTGGCGGCCTGCTCGACGAGCTGTCAGACCACGGCTGGCGGGTGATCCACGACGCGAGCCTGGGCAGGGGCAACGTGGACCACATCCTGATCGGCCCCGCCGGGGTGTTCACGGTGGAGACCAAGAGCCACCAGGGGCCCGTACGGGTGGGGCGCGTGCACGGCGCCACGCTCAGCCAGGCCCAGGCGCAGCGCAAGGCCATCGAACGGGTGACCGGCGTGGAGGTCGAGCCGATGATCGTCTACAGCCGCGCGTGGGTGGACAGGCCGACCGCGCGGCGCAAGGGCGTTCGGGTGGTCCCCGCGCGGATGCTCCTGGGCTACCTGTCCAAGCTGCCCGCCAGGCTGACCGACGAGCAGATCGAACAGGCGCGTGGGCGCGTCGCCGCGGCGCTGCTCGAGCACAGCAGGAGTGAGCAGGGTGCTCGCGGCACGCTAGTTTGGTTGCCAGGCATGTCCATCGCACCCTTCAGTACGCGACCGGTCTCGCCAGAGCGCGAACGCAGGCGCGCGCGGCTGGTCGTGGTGATCGCCACCGTGGGGATCGCCGCAACGCTGCTCGCGTACGCGATCGCGCCGGGGGTCAGGCATGCGGTCGGGCACGCCGCCCACAACGTCAAGCACGCGGTCGGTAACGTCTTCGATCACGACCATGGCAGCGACGATCACGCCCACGCAAAGCGCCCGGCAGTCACGCACCACTGAGCCGCGGCTGCCGCCGGGCCCGCGCCTGCCGGCGATCGCGCAGACGCTCGTGTGGGCGTTTGCGCCGACCTGGTTGATGGATCGCTGCGCGCGGCGACTGGGCGACGCGTTCACCGTGACGTTCGCGCCGAGCGTGTTTTGAGACCTTTTATGGGGCCGCCTCCGGCGGCGGGGTTGTCGCGTTGGGGTCCCGGCCGAAGCGGCGAGTAGTTTCCAGAGGATGCATGCGAGCGCCCTGATGGCGCCCCCAGAGGCTGCCCCGATGACTCCTGCTGCACCCGCGCCTGAGGATCTGCTGGCGCGTTTTGGCCTGCAGGCGTTCAGGCCGGGCCAGCGCGAGGCGGTGGCGGCTGCGCTGGAAGGACGCGACAGCCTGGTGGTGATGCCGACGGGTGGCGGCAAGTCGCTGTGCTACCAGCTGCCCGCGCTCGCCGGCCACGGCCTCGTGGTCGTGATCAGCCCTTTGATCGCGCTGATGGCCGACCAGCTGCGCCGTCTGCAAGAGGCGGGGGTGCGGGCAAGCATGCTGGCGTCGGGCATGGAGGACGGCCACAACGCGCAGGCCCTGCGCGACATCCGGGCGGGCGTGACGCAGCTGGTGCTGGCGGCGCCCGAGCGCTTTGCGTCAGTAGGCTTTCGCGAAGCGCTGGCGAGCAGGCGGGTGGCGCTGTTCGTGGTCGACGAGGCCCACTGCGTAGCCGAGTGGGGCCACGACTTCAGGCCCGACTACTTGCGCCTGCACGACGCGATCGCGTCACTCAACCGCGCCGGCGGTGCGGACGGCGGCGCTCGTGCCGACAGCGAGCGCCCGCCGGTGATGGCGGCCACGGCTACGGCCACGCCGCGGGTCGCGCAGGAGATCGCGGCGCGCCTGGGCCTGCGCGATTGGGTGTCGGTCCGGTCTGGCTTTGATCGTCCCAACCTGACGTTTGACGTGGTCAGCGTGGAAGGCAAGGGCGCGGTGGCGCGCAAGCGCGCGGCGCTGATGCACGTGCTGGGCGACGCGAGCGCGCGCCCGGCGATCGTGTATTGCGGCACGCGCAAGGACACCGACGACGTGGCCGCGCTGATCTCAGACGGCGGTATCGCCACGGTGACCTACCACGCGGGCATGAGCCCGGACGCGCGGCGCGCTAGCCAGGCGGCGTTCATGGAGGGTCGCGCGGAGGTGGTCGTGGCGACGAACGCGTTCGGGATGGGGGTGGACAAGGCCGACGTGCGCACGGTGGCCCACTGGGCGCTGCCGACCAGCCTGGAGGCCTACTACCAGGAGGCCGGTCGCGGCGGGCGCGACGGGGAGCCCGCGCGGGCCCTGCTGCTGGCATCGCGGATGGACCTGGGCAGGCTGATCCGTTTCATCAAGGAGCGCGACATGAGCGTGCAGGACGTCAGGCGCTTCGTGGCGGGCCTGCGCGCCCAGGCCCAGGACGGCGTGATGGCGATCGGGCACGGCGCGCTGGGCGAGCGCGAGCGGGTGCTGCTGTCGGTGGCCGAGCGCGCGGGCGCGGTGGAGCTTCAGCCGGGCGGAGTCGACGGGCTGCTGGTGACGCTGACCGGCCAGGGCAGCCCACGCAAGGCGCAGGCGGCGATCGCTGCGGCGCGCAACCGCGGCTGGGAGTCATACCGCTCGATCGAGCGCTTCAGCGCGGACGGGCAGACGTGCCGCAGGCGCCAGATCCTCGACCACTTCGGCGACGAGGAGCAGGGCAGGCCGACGGGGCGCTGCTGCGACGTGTGCGACCCGGATGCGACGCTGCAGGAGGCGCTCGCGGCGCGGCCGGCGCCAAGCGCGGGCAGGCAACGTCGAGGGATGGGGTCACAGGCGCCTGGCGCGGCCGCGGCCGCTGCGACGAGCGAGGGCGGTATGTGGGCGGACGCTGATGTGCAGGCGGCGGCCGAGCCGGTGGACGAACGGGAGTTCGAGAAGCTGCGAGCGTGGCGCTGGGAGCGGGCTGAGGGCAAGCCGGCCTACACGGTGGCTGCCAACAAAGTGCTCGAGGAGGTGCTGCGGAGGCGACCGCAGACGCTCGCGGAGCTGATCCAGGTCAAGGGGATCGGGGAGGCATTCTGCGACAAGCACGGGGAGTCGCTGTTGGCCACAGTCGCACAGCTGGACTGAATGACGCGCGGGAGACTTCGTCGCAGGTGGTCGTCGCCAACTGGCAGCCCAGCCAGGAGACCGAACGGATTGTGCACCGCCGCGTTCGCTGCTCTCGTGGTGGCGCTCCTGCTCGCGATGTCCGCGTGCGCTTCATCTGAACCCTCGCTGGTGGCAACTGCAACGCATGGCCGATCGACGATCGTTGGATTCATGCAGAATGCCGAGCCGGCCGGGTGGGACCGCGCGAGCGATCGCATCATCATCAATCGCCGGGGCGCCAACCACATTTGGAACGCGTACAGCGTTCTGCCCAACAAGACGGGACTGACCTGTATCACCTGTACGCGGCCTTCGTTTCCGGGAGTGGGCACGGCAACGCAGCGCGGCGCCAGCGACGTCAGTCCCCATGGTGGCTATGTGCTTCTTACCATCGAGAAAGGGTCTCACCCGGGCAACGTCGGCAGCGCATCCTCTGACCCTGGTCGGGGCGTCTACAGCGACATCTGGCTGTCAACGCTCAAGGGCGAAAAGATGTGGCAACTCACCGACATACCAGCTGCTTCCAACAGGGCGATCATCTGGCCGCGTTTCGATCGCACGGGATCGCAAATCGTGTGGTCGCAGATGTACCGGGGCATCGACCTACGCCATCCCTTGGGCCAGTGGGCGCTGAAGATCGCGCATCTCGCCTGGAACGATGGCACGCCCTCGCTGGCAAACATCAGAACATTTGAGCCACAGACAGGTAAGTTCTTCGAGCCGTACGGGTTCTCACCCAACAATCAGCGAATAATCTTCGCCAGTGACATAGACGTCCACGGTGGGCTCCTGGAGACAGCATTCAACAGCCAGATATGGACGATCAATGCAAGCAGCCTGGGCAATCTACAGCGCATAAGCCCGGATGATCCGACCATTGGGCCGTTCTCGAACTACAACGAGTTCGCCTTCTACATTCCTGGTAGTGATGAAGTCGTATTTGGACGCACCTATCACTCGAAGGCCGGCGGGATGGACTACTGGACGGCCAACAGCGATGGTGGTAACTACCGACAGCTTACGTCGATGGACCAACCAGGAAATCGGCAGTACATGGGATACGCCGATGCTGGCGGCATCGCGTTCGATCCCAAGAACCCCCACCGTTTCATAGCCGGCGTTTCCAGGGGGCTGTTCAATGAGAGACTGCAAGCGATCCTCGTAACGATCCACTGAGACGCTGTGGGTCGTCTCCGAGCACGTACGCTACCGTTCGGTGGCTTTTTGGGCTTGCCACCAAGCGGTGTCTCTGATGGCTTGCCACCGAACGGTCGCATGATATACTTGCTACCGAACGGTGGCAATGGAGATGTAGGTGTCAATACGCTCGATACGAGACCTCGCAGCGGTCGTACGCGGTCGTCGCATCGACCTGGGGCTGAACCAGGCAGACCTCGCGTCGCGCGCTGGGGTGTCGCGAAAGTGGGTCTATGAGTTCGAGGCTGGTAAAGCAACGGCCCAGTTCGGTCTGATCCTGCGAGTTCTTGACGCGCTGGACCTTGCCCTCGACCTGAGCTCCACCGATGACGCAAGCACGTCCCCAAAGGACGCGACCGTCGACCTCGACGCTCTCCTGGATGAGCATCGCGGGCGATGACCGACACCCTGGCAGTCGTCCTCGGCGACGCAATCGCCGGCACCCTCACGCGACTTGCCGGAGGCCGGTTGCGGTTCGACTACGACGACAACTACCGCGTTGGAGGACCTCGACGAAGTCATCGCAAAGCCAGGCACCGTTACCTGGCTCACGGATGACGATGTCGGCCAGCGGCTGCGCGAGCTGCGCCAAGACAGCACCGCCTGGCTCGGCAGGGAGTTCACGGGCCAGTTCAGCCTGGCCGGCGCCCAGGCCAAGACGGCACTGCTCTACAAGGACGGACGCTGGGGCGTTCCATCAGGCGGGGCGGCTACAAGCCACATCCTCAAGCCGGCTGTAGCGGGTCTGGACGACCACGACCTCAACGAGCATCTCTGTCTCGATGCCGCTGGCCGTGCTGGTCTCGTTGTCGCCCGGACACGGGTTGCGCAGTTCGGCGAAGAAAGCGCGATCGTTGTTGACCGCTATGACCGGCGGCTAGCAGACGTTCAACTGGTCCGCATCCACCAGGAGGACATGGCCCAGGCAATGGGTGTCCACCCAGCCCGCAAGTATCAAAACGAAGGAGGTCCCGGCCCACGCGAGCTTGTGCGGTTGATGCGCGACGTGATGCCGCCACGTGTAGCGGACGACGCCGCCTGGCGATTCTTTGACGCGCTGGCATGGAACTGGCTAATCGCTGGGACCGACGCGCACGCCAAGAACTACTCCCTGCTGCTCTCCCGCGGAGACGTGCGTCTGGCCCCCCTATACGACGTCGCGTCTGCGCTGCCATACGGCACTCATGAGCGCAAGCTGAAATTTGCCATGAAGATCGGCGGCGACTACCGCGTCTACCCACACCACAACACCTGGCCGGCCGCCGCCCAGGATCTCGGTATCGACCCCGCCGCCGCGCTCGACCGCATCCTCGCGCTTACCAAGCGCGCCCCGGAAGCATTCGCAGAGGCCGCGGCCGCCCCCGACGTCGCCGCCCTTGATCGCCCGCTACCCGCCCGTCTCGCCGACCTTGTAGCTGAGCGCGCCGAGCGCTGCGAGACGATCCTGCTCGAACCCCCGGCTACGCCGATCCGCGCAGTGTCCGCGTGTTGACGCTCGAACGTGTCCGCTCGCTCTGTCGCGTCGCGAGCGCCAAAACCGCCTTTGGCACGCGCGTGCGCCCACCGGTTGGTCGACTTCAGTGGCTCATGCGTCGGCGGTGTCAGCATGCGCCCGTGCGGCGGCGAGGACTGGCGAGAGAAGTTTGCGCGTTCGGCGCTCGACGTCGCCAAAATGTGGAACGTCGACGGTCAGGTATTCGCCGAGCTCGTCATCCCAGAGCCGCTTGTACGACTCCAAGCGACGCTCGAATGTCGTTGACCACTCGCGGGGCGACGTTCGTTGCCGACCACGCACGACGTCGTGCGCCGCCTTGCGTAGGTAAAGCTCCCATGCCTCCAAAACATCAACGTCGTTTCCATCGAGTAGCTCGTGCATATCAAACAGATCGCGGCACTGCTGTCGCTCAGCGATGCAACGCAGCTTCTCTGCTGCAACCTCATCGAGCGCGTAACCCTCGATGCAAGCATCCTCCGGAATGTCCGGCCACCTGCGCTCGATTGACAGCCGGCTATGCGTCTCGACCAGCTCGTCATCGGAGATGTCGAGCTTGATCGTCCGAGGCCTCGAGCCAAGCGGGCCAACATACGAGACCGCGGCAAGACCATCTGCCGACGACACCTCCAGCACTGGGAACTCCACGCGACGCCGACACGCCTCGGCAGCTTGTGCAACCGCAGCAACCGCGCCAGCAGTCGAAAGACCATCCACAGCCGAGAAGTCAAGATCCGCGGAGTATCGATAGTCGGCGAAGTAGCACAGCCGAAGCAGCGTTCCGCCCTTGAAGACGAGCCGACTATCGCCACTTGCGCCGATGTTCGCGCAGAGATGTCCCAAGACGTAGTCACGCTCAATGGTTGCCGCCGGCAGACGCTCGTCGTTCGCACGCTTCGTGATGGCTCCCTTGGCGATCACGCGGATACCACCGCTTCAAGCTCAGACGCGGGATACGGCCAAGCAACGCCCCAGGTGCTGTCCACCCAGCCTTGATCGCCGCGAGCCGCGCGGTCAAGCTCGATCAACGACTTCCAAGGCCAAGGCTCCAGCGTTGCCCCGACTGGCAACGCAAGAGTCGTGGCAAGCGACCCAATCCGCCGATACGCCGCGCCCGCAGTGAGCTCACGAGTGAGCTCTCTGATTTCTGGCACCCGATTCGCCGCCGCGAGTGCTTCGGCAAGTCGCGACACTCCACCCGCCAGACGGGGTCGCGAAGCCACGTCAAGCAGCGCCCGATCCACAGTTGCCACCCGCGAAGGGCCAAGCGGTTCGGTGCCAATGAGCACCGTGTCGGCTCGCTCCCGCACAACCCGCAACGGCCGGCCCTTTAGGGATCGCTCGCGCGGCCGAAACGGACTTGCAACTTGGATCGCACGGACCGGCCGCACTAGCAAGCCATGGTGGTCCAGCGCCGTCAAGAACCCGATTCGGTGCGGATGGCCAGAGCAGACAGCGGCGATCGCTGAACCGAGATCGTCCCACACCGCCGTAGTGCCCAGAGCCCCGATTTGCCGCGCGGCGTATCGGCCCCGCGCGACCCGGTCGACGAGCCCGGTGTCGGCCAACCGCCTAAGCAAATTGGACGTCGCCTGAGGCGAAAGGTGCAGGACATCCCGGACGTCCGCGGCTGTAAAGGCCGTCCGCCCTTCGCCGACGAGGCGATCTAGGAGGTCCAATCCCCGCGGGCTTGCCATAGTCGTCTCCAGTTCACGTTATATGTGTATCGACGACAACTATAACAAGGATTAGTTGCCCCTGGCGGCGTTTGTACACGAAAGACGTGAACTATCGCCATCCACGACAAGAGCAACCGCCTCCTCAAGCTTCGTAATCCTGACGTGCATTGTGCACGGAGGACGAGGCGCGCGTCCCGCGGTCACCGGGCTGTCGCACTGACGAACTCGGCCACCCTCGGACGGCGATACGATGACCTAGCTATGCAGCGTGCTTTCGAGTTCTCGTCCTCGCCGGAATGTTCCATAGAAGTTCCACCGTCGCTGAGCGAGTTCAGGTCAGAGTTGGCAAAAACCGCGCTGTAGAGCCAAATGCCGACGTAGCTCAGCTGGTAGAGCACTTCACTCGTAATGAAGGGGTCCGGGGTTCGAGTCCCCGCGTCGGCTTCGAGAATTGTCGATCGCGAGCAACGTCTCGAAAGGCCTGCTGGGAGCCCTTGCGTAGCTAGATGCTCGACCCGCGCCGCGCCGCGCAGGTGGGCCGGAGACCGACGAGCTGCGCCATTGGGGTATGCCCAGCGTGATCATCCCCAGCTGGCGCCGGGCGGTTGCGATGATCTCGGCCTCTGCGGTGGGGTTCTTCGGCGGGGCGTCGAGGATCGCCTCGGCGGTTGAAACCATTGCGTTGACCATCAGTCCGGCCAACAGCTGGAGGTCCTCGGTGCTCCAGCGCTCGAGGTAGGGCAAGCGCGCGAGGTCTGTGGCCAGGTCGCTGGTGAAGAGGCGGATCTCGACACGGATCGCTTGGCGCAAAGCGGCGACGCCGCCGAAACGCTCGCGTGCGATGAAACGGAAGTGGGTGTCGTGCTCGTGCACGTAGCCGACGAGGAGCTCGACCGAGTTGCGAATCACGTGATCGTTGGTCCGTGGGTCCGCGCGCGCCGCCCGGATCATCGTCCGCAGTGTCCGGAACGACTCGTCGATCAGGACCAGCCCGAGCTCCTCCATGTCGTTGAAGTGGCGGTAGAAGGCCGTTGGGACGATGCCTGCCGCGCGCGTCACCTGGCGCAGGCTGAGGCTCGAGAAGCTCTGCTCCTCGAGCAGCTCGAGCGCCGCGTCGAGCAACGCCTGGCGCGTGAGCTGCTTGCGTTCTTGACGCGTAGCGCTCACTGGTGTACGAGTGTTCACGTTCACGCCCTGACTGGGCCAGATGTGTATCGATCCGCTAGTCCCCGGGTAAGTATACTCCGTGAACATGTGTACACCGACTGAAGCGGGCCGATAACGTGCCTTCCGTGGCTTCGCCCCGTCGCGTTGGTCGTCTTCTGCTCCGGTCGAGCCTGCTCGAGGCACTCGCCTATCCGCATGGCGTTGACCGCTACCTCGAGCTCGTCCGGCCGCTGCTGGTCAAGGATCAGGTGCGCGCCGAGGTAACGGCCGTCCGCTGTCAGACGCCCAAGAGCGTCACGCTCCGAGCTCCGCCCAAACGAGAACTGGCGCGGCCTGCGCGCCGGGCAGTTCGTCGGTCTCAGCGTGAGCATCGACGGAGTCCGCGAGACGCGGCCGTACTCCCCCGCCGGCTCCCAGCACGCTGCCGGCGGCGTCCTCGAGCTGACCGTCTCGACCCACCCGGAGGGAAAGGTTTCGCGCTATCTGCGTGACCACGCGCGGCCGGGGATGATCGTTGGCCTGACCCAGGCGGAGGGCGACTTCGTACTGCCCGACCCGCGGCCCGAGCGCGTGCTGCTGATCAGCGGCGGCAGCGGCATCACACCGGTGATGGCCATGCTGCGCACCCTTTGCGACGAGGGCTTCGCGGGCGACATCGGGTTCCTCAACTACGCGCGCTCCTCAGGGCTCGCGCTGTACGGCGCCGAGCTCGATCGGCTCGTGGACCGGCATGAAGGGCTTCGGGTCGCCCGCGGGTTCACGCGTGGGCGACGCCTGCCGCTCGACGGTCGCTTCCGTCGTGAGCACCTGGGCACTGTCATCTCCGAGCACGCGGACGCGGCGACCTTCGTTTGCGGCCCGCCGACACTGATCGACGCGGTCCGCGCCGTGTGGACGCAGGACGGTCTCTCCGAGCCGCTGGTCGAGACGTTCACGCAGCCGGCGTCGAGCTTCGACACCGACGGCGCGGAAGGCTTCGTCAGGTTCCTCGCCAGCGGACGCGAGGCTGCCAACAGTGGCCTGCCGCTGCTCGAGCAGGCGGAGGACGCGGGGCTCGCCCCCGAGCATGGGTGTCGTATGGGCATCTGCAACACCTGCAGTTGCCGTAAGACCGCCGGCACCGTTCGAAACGTCATCACCGGCGAGCTCTCGACCGCCAGGGACGAGCACATTCGAATCTGCGTGTCCGTGCCGGTCGGCGACGTCGTACTCGACCTATGAACCCCGATATCGAGAAGGAGCCAGTCTATGTCCACTCCAGCGCCCAGTCTCACGCCCGAGCAGCTCGAGGCGTTTGGGCGGGAGCTCGACGCGATCCGCGCCCGCGTCGTCGCGGACCTCGGCGAGCGCGACGCCGACTACATCAACAAGGTCATCCGCACCCAGCGCGGACTGGAGCTCGCAGGCCGCGGCCTGCTGTTCCTCGGCTTCCTTCCGCCCGCGTGGATCGGCGGCACCGCCGCCCTGTCGCTGTCGAAGATCCTCGACAACATGGAGATCGGGCACAACGTGATGCACGGCCAGTACGACTGGATGAAGGACGCGCGGCTGAATGGCAAGACCTTCGAGTGGGACACCGCGTGCCCAGGCGACCAGTGGCGCCACTCACATAACTACATGCACCACACTCACACGAACATCGTCGGCAAGGACCGCGACATCGGCTACGGGATCCTGCGCATGTCCGAGGAGGAGAGCTGGCATCCGTACTACCTCGGCAACCCGCTGTACGCGGCGCTGCTGGCAATCTTCTTCCAGTACGGCGTAGCGCTGCACGACCTCGAAGCCGAGCGGCTCGCCGCGGGCGAGACGACCTTGGCCGAGAAGCGGGGAATGCTGGGAGACATCTGGCGCAAGGTGCGTGGTCAAACGCTCAAGGACTACGTGCTCTTCCCACTGCTGTCCGGGCCGTCGCTCCCGTTCGTGCTCGCGGGAGACGCGAGCGCGAACCTCGTCCGCAACCTGTGGTCGTTCACGATCATCTTCTGCGGCCACTTCCCCGATGGGACGCAGCAGTTCACCGAGGAACAAGCCGAGAACGAGTCCCGCGGAGAGTGGTACTACCGTCAGCTGCTCGGCTCGGCCAACCTCACCGGCGGCAAGCTGTTCCACATCCTCGCGGGCAATCTCAGCTTCCAGATCGAGCACCACCTGTTCCCCGACCTTCCCGCCCACCGCTACGCCGAGATATCGACCGAGGTCAGCGAGATCACCGAGCGCTACCGCATCCCTTACAACACCGGCCCGCTGCACAGGCAGTTCGGCAGCGTCGTGCGTAAGATCGGCAGGCTCGCGCTGCCATCGCTACCAGGCCGTGGTGGCGGCGAGCCGGACGGTGTCAAGGACGCGGTGGAGGCGTGTCCGCAGGAGCGTCGCGCCGCCGCCTGACGCGGATCGCGCGTACGATCCTCCGATGCCGCCCGCCACCGCGACGCCGGCGATGGCGGCGCTTGCAGGTGCCGTGCCCGATCCGCTCGAGACGCTTGCCCGCGAACTTGACGGCATTCGCGACGCCGTGCGCGCCGACCTGGGCCCCCGCGACCGTGCATATATCACCCGCGTCATCCTGGCCCAGCGCCAGCTCGAGCTCGCGGCGCGGGCGCTTCTTCTCGGTGCACGGTTCGCGCCCGCGGCTATCGCTGGCACCGCGCTGCTGTCGCTGTCAAAGATTCTCGAGAACATGGAGATCGGCCACAACGTGCTGCACGGTCAGTGGGACTGGATGCGCGACCCAACGATCAACTCGAACGCCTGGGAGTGGGATGCAGCGTCGACGGCCGCGTCGTGGAAGCACGCACACAATTTCAAGCACCACGTTTACACGAACGTCCTTGGCCGCGACCGCGACCTGGGCTACTCGGCGATGCGGGTGGAGCCCGCGCAGCCCTGGCATCCGATCTACCTCGCACAGCCGATTTACTTTTTCCTCATGGCGGTGGTCTTCGAGTGGGCCATCGCCGTTTACGACATCGAGCTCGACGCGGTGCGTCGCGGCGAGAAGTCCCGCGCCAGGGCGCGCCGAGAGGTCGTCGCGCTGCTGCGCAAGGCGCGCGGCCAGCTCCTCAAGGACTACGCACTGTTTCCAGCGCTGGCCGGTCGCCGGGGCGCGCGCCGGGCGCTGACCGGCAACGTCGTCGCGAACCTCGTTCGCAACGTGTGGGTACACACGATCGTCTTCTGCGGCCACATCCCAGAGGGCGCCGAGACGTTCACCGAGGAGCAGTACCGTGGCGAGACGCCAGGCGGCTCCTATCGGCGCCAGGTGCTCGGCTCGTGCAACATCGAGGGCAGTCGGCTGTTTCACCTGCTGACCGGCAACCTCAGCTTCCAGATCGAGCATCACCTGTTCCCCGACCTACCGAGCAACCGCTATGCGGAGATCGCACCGCAAGTTCGCGCCGTGTGCGAGCGCCACGACCTTCCGTACAACACCGGCCGCCTTGGGCGCCAGTACCGATCGGTCTATCTGCAGATCCTGCGGCTCGCCTTCCCCGGCGGCTGAACAGCTGCGCCCAGAGCCCGCCGAGTCGGCCTACACGCGTCTACCCTCCGCCCCCGCGATACTCCGCGATAACGCGCTCGAGATGATCCAGCCGCCGCTCGGCCTCCTCGCGCTCGGTCGACTGCATGTGAAAGACGAAGCGGTGCACGCCTGCGTCCTCGTAGTCGCTGATCGCGTGCGCTTTGGCAGGCGCCGCATATAGGGTCACGCCGAGCCGCCCGCGGCCGTCGGCTTGCGTGCACTCGTGAAACTCGCGGATCTGCTGCTGCAGCGCTGCTGAGTCAGGCAGTGCGTTTGGCATCCACTCGTCGCCATAGGCGAGCACCCGGTCGCGCACCGTGGGGCCGTTGCCGCCCACGAGGATCGGCGGGTGGGGCTGTTGCAAGGGCTTTGGCTGCGACCAGATCGTGTCGAAGTCGACGTGGCGCCCGTGGTAGCTGGCCTCCTCCTGTGTCCAGATCGCCTTCATCGCTTCGATGCGCTCGCGCATGATTCCGAAGCGCTTGCTCGCGTCGGTGCCGTGGTTGGCCATCTCCTCGACGTTCCACCCGGCTCCCACGCCGAACAGCAGCCGGCCGGCGGACAGGCGGTCGAGCGAGGCGACCTCCTTGGCTGTGGTGATGGGGTCGCGCTCGATCACCAGGCAGATGCCGGTGGCGATCCGCAGCCGCTCGGTGGCGGCGGCTGCTGCCATCAAAGCGACGAAGGGATCGTAGGTGTGCCAGTACTCGGGCGGCAGCTCGCCACCGGCGGGATAGGGCGTGTGCCGGCTGGCGGGGATGTGCGTGTGCTCGGGGAAGAACAGCGACTCAAAGCCGCGCTGCTCGACCATCTGCGCCAGCTCGCCCGGTCCGACCGAATACGCGGTCGGGAACATCATCACCCCAAAATCCATGCCCGCATCCCCAAGTTTGGTACGCAGCGCGGCAGTGTATTCCTTGTCGTTCGGAGTCACCGCCTCGCCCGTATGCGGCGTTCACCCGCGCAGGCCGGCGCTTGATGACGGCTTTGCGCAGGCCGATGAAGCGATGTGCCGATGCGCCGCCCATTCACGCCGCTTGCATGCGTTGCTGCGATCGTCGTGTCGGTCATACCGGCGAGCGCGAGCGCCGGCCTGCAGCCCTTCCCCGTCTCGCTGAGCGTCACCGGCGCGTCTAGCGCGGACGTAGACGAGGTGACGGTGGTTGCGACTTCGGTGAGCGGTGCGAGGTGTGCCCTCGACGTCCGCGGCGAGACGTTCGCCAAGAGCTTCGCCGCGAAGCTCGCGGGTACAGACGGAGCGGTGACCTGGCGCTGGCCATCGCCGGGTGTGCGGTCGGACGTGCAGTGGAGGTTCACCGCCACATGCAGGCTGGGATCGCTGTGGTCAGCGCGCTGGACGGAAGCGGAACTCGGCTTCCCCACCCGCGGCGGCGCGCTGCCGTCGCGGCAGTCGGTCGCGGCGAGCAGTGCGGGCGCGTCGTGCAACGTGCAGGGCGTGTGCTTCGCAGGCGACCCGTTTGCGCCAGGCGAGTGCAGCTGGTACGTCGCGGGGCGCCGTCCGGACCTGCTGAGCCTCGGGCATGGCGACGCGGGGGATTGGCTGGAACAGGTGCGCGGACGCGTGCCCGAGGGCTGGCGTCCGGCGGTGGGGGCTGTTGCGGTATGGCTGCCCAACCACGACGGCGCAGGCGAGGATGGGCACGTGGCGTACGTGGCAGCGGTGTCGGGCGGGCGGGTTCTCGTCGATGACTCCAACTGGCGTCTTACACCCACGGGCCCCGGCTTGCAGATTCACGAACACTGGGTGTCTGTGGTCGCTCCAAGCGGCTACATATATGGAGGGCCCGCTGGCGCGGGCCCGGGATAGGCCGCCGCGCCTCGATCTGGTCGACCGCGAAGACGGGCCCCAACTCGCGCGCTTCGGGCGCCGGCAGTGGAACGGGGCGGTGTTCGGTCGAAATTTGGCCGTGCCAAGCCTTTTTTGGGCTTTTGGCTGGCGGGCGGCGGGTTGGCCGAGGCCAGGCTGCCAGGCGGATAGGGCGTCGTAGACGGGGGTTAGCGTGGTGCCGGTGATTTCGCCGTCTGGGCCGACTTCGATGCGCTCGAAGATGGCGCGGTTGAGGATGCGTCGCTCTAGATCGGTGCCGTCGCAATAGGCGTCGTAGGGTTTGCTTATGCGGCTGAGGGCGAGGTCGAGGGCTTGGTGGATGTCCTCTAGCTCGGCGGCGGCGGTGTCTTGGAGGCGTTGGGCGGCGCGGCGCTCTTCCTCCGACATCGTAGTTTTCCTTGATTATGGATACTTAAGCCTAAAGTACGCGAAAGTCCACACAAGGGCAATAGGCGGATGCGTCTGCCGCAGCGCCCGCTCGTGACTGGCTCGAGCCGCCCTGCGATCAGCCAGTTACCAGATGGCACGCCGGCTGGTGAGCTGACGGTTGCCTGGACGGTGATGGTTGAGCCACGCCAAGCGATCGTAGGCGCAACGATGGTCAGTGCCGTGGCGTGGATGACGCTCGCGGTGAAGCTATACGGGTCGGCCTGCTTCACCAGCGGAGTAATGATGTCCACCGCCAACTCTCCACACGGCTGGGATGACTCGACCACGCCCTCGCAGACATCCAGCGTGCCGATGCCAGAGAAGGGCGAGGTTAGCGAGAATTCATTCTTGCCAGCACTAAGCGCCGCTTCGTTCGCGGCACCATCATCGCGAAGGTTGTAATCGGTGACCAGCGGGGAGTAGAGCGTGAACCTGTACTCGCGCGTGCCATATTCTGGGTTGGAGCCCAGTTCGGCGAGGAACGTGATCCTGCCCCCGCTGTAGAGCTGGAGGTGCCAGAACTCCTGTTCGACGCCACCCCCTGCGGTGACCTGCCCCCAGGCCAGCGTCGGCGCGCCGCCGATCGAGCTGCCGCCGCTGGCAGCAGCGGTTGAGGGCAGCAGCAGGGCGCCCACAGAAATAGCGCGAGCCGCCGTCCTTCTGAGAGCCTTGCTGCGTTTGCCCATCTACTTCCCTCCTTGGTTCGTGCCTCGTGGCGGTGGCTCGGGATCAAGGTGAGCGCACACATCGCCGCGCCCACACAGTCCCCTCTACGGGGATGTCATAGGCGGCGACTCTGCCGCAATGTCAAGTAAAACTCTACCCGGATGTCATTGCTACCTGAGCGTCAGGCGGAAAGGCTGGCCGTATGCCAGCCGCCCCAGCCTTTCAGGCCGCGTTCGGCCTGGCCGTCAAGGGCCGCCGAGGGGCGCTTGAGATCACCCAGGAGCAGCTGGCCAACAACACCGGCCTGCACCAGCGCTGGATCTCAAACGTGGAGACCGGCACGCGCAACCGCAGCTACGGAAGCCTCGGACGCCTGGCGAATCGCTACAAGTACCAGCAGCGTCAGCGTGTGGCGAAGGGCAAAAGGGATCAGCTAAGGGGGAACGCGCTGGCGCTGACGGAGACGTTGGACACGACTACACGCCCTGGACTGCTCAAACATTGCTCAGCTTCGAGTGCGAGTCCCGCCGTGTCTGGACCGGCTGCGACTGCCTTGGAGGCTTGGATAGGCACCTGAACGATCTGGCCGCCGGCGACCGTCACTTCGCTTTGACTCACACGCTGCTGATTTACTCTCAATTCAAGACGTATACGAATACTCGTCTGTGGGGGGCTTTCACTTCTAAGGCGAGCGATCGCCGACACCGCCATCCGTCCGATCGCTTGAAAGTTAAGATGGACTTCTCGGCCAGGAGTAGGGCCTCCCACCGGGGGGCCTTCGAGGTCGGGTGCGGGACCTCCGGCGGGCAGTGGTTGGCAGACACGCGTGAGTTCATCGACGCTGTCATTGGTTATTGACGCATTTCCCAGCGGAAAGCTTAGGTCTTTTGGTTCGACGGCATGTGTGCGCAGCTGTTGGGGTCCCACGCTGCCTGCGGGGAGTGTGATCGCGGCGTAGGAGGCTCCCCCGAGGCTGACGAACAGCGCAAGCGTAGCCATCACGTTCGCATAGCTAAGACGTTCGCGCAACATTCTAAGCATAACCACTGATTGTAGCGGTCCGTCTCACGGCCAAGACCCGTGCGCCGCGCGAACGTTGCGTTGGCAACGCCGCCGCGGCGCACGGACCGCACCCTAAATCCGAGCCGGATCTACTGTTCCCACATACGCTCGGCTAGCGTTTCTGTGGTGCTTTTTTCTTTCGCGGTCACTCCGGCGAGCGTGCACGTCAGCGCGGCCGAGCACGATACGGCGCGCGCTTCGTCAGACACCACCCCTGTGCCTGTGCGGTCGACGGGCAGCGCCAGTTCCCAGCTAGTGCCGTTCCACTGCTCGCCCAGCAGCAGGTTCCTTGCGCTGGCCGATTCGGCGTAGGACCCAATCGCCGTGCAGGAGCTGGCTGTCGGACAAGAGACCGCGTGCAGCGACCAGTGCGATTCTTTGGGTGCTGGTTTGCCGACCGGGCTGGGCGATTCCTGCAGCTGCCAAGAGGTGCCGTTGTAGCGCTCGATCAGCGCCCGATAAGCTTTTTCTGTCGAGCTGTAGTACTCGCCCACGGC
The DNA here is from genome assembly GCA_963734225.1 of uncultured Solirubrobacteraceae bacterium. GTDB lineage: Bacteria > Actinomycetota > Thermoleophilia > Solirubrobacterales > Solirubrobacteraceae > Palsa-744. Next base: position 54,786 of record CAVTGI010000006.1, on the reverse strand, counting down.
GGTGCATGCGCTCGTCGCCGAGCAGGACACGCCGCTCAGTTGCGCTTCGAGGGAGTTTTCGGGCGTGGGCGTGCTTTGCACGGTCCACGTCGAGCCGTTATAGCTCTCGGCGAGCGGCACGATCCCATTGAGCGTGGTAACGGCAAGGCCGACCGCGATGCAGTGTTTGCTGCTCGAACAGGAGACACTTTCAAACCACGACCGTTCGTCTTCTTTGGGCAGCATCGCTGTGGTCAGGATTTTCCATTCTTTGCCGTTCCACAGCTCGACAAGAGCCGACTGTTTCCCGGAGCTTGAGAGAGAGACGCCGCTTGCCACGCATTCGCTGGCCGACGAGCACGACACACTCACGAGGTTCGAGGTGTTGCCTTGAGTCGGTGTGCTTTGGACCGCCCATGCTGTCCCGTTCCAGCGCTCAGCGAGCGTGACGTGCTTTCCTTCAGCGACTTCCGCGTACCCGGTCGCCTCGCATTCGCTGGCCGAGCGGCAGGCCACGGATTCGAGGTTGTCCTCTGTGGCGCCCGTGCTTTTCGGCGTTGACTGGACTTCCCAGCCCGAGCCGTTCCAGCGCTCGACCAGCCCGATGATTTCGTCTTCACTGTTGGTGTTGATTCCCACCGCGTCACAAGCAGTCGCCGACCAGCACGACACGCCCCTGAACCCATCCGTTTCTGAGCTCCCATGCGGGTTCTGGGTGGACTGGATGAACCACCACGGAACGGTGAACGTGCTGTCGGCACCGTAGCCGTACCCGTCTTCGTTGTGGCCCACCAGACGATAGTGGTATGTCGTGCCAGGTTTTAGTTTGGTGATTTTCGCGTTGACCGACACTGGTTCCACGCCCGACCCCGCCGGTTCGGTAGGCGACACGCTGCCATATGACGTGGTCGGGCCATATTCGAAGTAGTAGTGAGTTTCGAGGTTGTTCGGGTCAACGGACCCTTTCATTTCAACGGTCGCTGGCGGGATAACGCTAGATCCTTCGGTGTTCACTGTCGGCGCCGGATCCTTACCCGGCCCGCCAAAGCGCATCTCCTGTTCTTTCGAATTTACGCGTTCGAGCGAATAGTACGCTGGTTCCGTTGCTTCGTCGTTCGCCCCGCAGAGATATTCTTCTTTTTCTTTTACTAGTGTCCATACACGACCGAGGCAGGTCGTTTCCTCTTGTTCTTCGCCTTTGGGGCCGAGCAGAAACAATGCTGGCGCTGCCATTTTGGTTGCTCCGGCGCTCTTGGCGTACTGCCCGTCGCCCATCCAGGTCGTGGGATCGGTTTCGTTATCGAATACCTCGCCGTAGTTCCTCACGGCTCCGGCTTCGGATTCACCTTCGGTCAGTTGGCCTTCCCATGCGCTCTCGGGCACGTACCCCACCCACTGCGTGCCCGCCCAGATCCACCAACAGCCTTCTGTGGCTCCTGCGAAGCATACGCCGCGATACATCACTCCAAATCTAAATTCGCTGGCTCTCGGAAGAACCGCTCCAGGCGTATATTTGGGTTCTCCAGAAGCAATAAAGTCACAGTCGTAGCAGTTTTTGTGTCCTGCTTTTTTCGAGTATTCGTCGGGATTGACGAAGATGAAAAAATGTGCCTGGGTCGCTGAACCGAACATTCTCGGGTCAACGTCCCAGCCTGCCTCAATCGTGTCTTTGTAATTTGATTCGCCACGGTGTGCGCCAACGAGCAGTTGATCGATGGAGTGGGCTCCTGGGAACCCCGAGATTTTGGTTTCTGCTCTTGTTGCTGTTGTTTCCGGAATCGACGTCGAGTATTCCATCCCGACGACAGAATCGCTGACCTTTTCGTGTTTTTTGTTATACTCGTGATATTCGATGGGGTCGTCGGCGTACCAATAACATCCGGGTTTTTCTTCGAACACCTCGCAATTTTTCCCTGCTTCTGGTGGGCTCGATTCGGTCGATGTAAGAGCCTTGCTCGGATTGTTCAAAGGATCGTTCGAAGCTTCATGTTGGGCCGTCCCGGACTTTACGGAGAAGGGTGGCCCAAGGTCTATCGTTCCTTCATGGGCCGCCGTAGGTCGAGTCGGGGTCGGCACCTGCCCAGCGGGGCACAGTGGCGGTGTCGCCGCCGCAGTAGCCAATTCTTCTGCGCTCGGCGGTTTGCCTCCCGGATGTTCCCAGATCGGCGGAGGCGTCGGGACTTCGTTAGCAGAGGTAGCTGGCGTGCAGGTGAAGCCGGCGCCAGCCGCACTACTTGTTGACTGTTGGGTCGACGCCGATGCCGACGCGAGCGAAGGAGTCACAAACGTAACCAGCACGGCCACCACCAAGGCGTATAGCAGCCTCAAACTTTGCTTCCCTCGATAAAGAGTGTAGATGCGTCTCCACACCCTACACAGATCACTGCGGCACACGCTAGCCTCCCTTTTCACACCGATCGAGCGGCGATGTCGAGTTGTCCAAGTGTTGATACCCGTGGAGCTCCGGATCTCACTAGTTGTTCACTGTTTAATAACGTAATCAGTCCAAAGACCGGCATTAACGCTGTGTCTGGCTAAGCCCAGCAGTAGCCGGCGAGGCACCGGCAATTCCTGGTCGTTGAAGTAGCGCGTGATCGAGAGCGGCAGCTCGGTGCCAGCGATGTTCAGGTTGCTCAGACTGGAGTACACCGTTGCCGCTGGCGACGTTCACCAGGAGGACGGTGCGGTCATCCAGCTGGTGGGCAGAAGCGTCTGATACGGCAGCTCGCCCAAGACCACCGGCCCAGCCCCCACCCGCCATCTCGATCTGTATGTCCGTCCTGCCTGCGTGTATCTCGCTCCTTTCGGGCCGGGAAGGAGCTGTGCGGGCGCGGCGATGCCAAGGGGATGCCATCGCCGCGCCCGCACAGTTCTTTCTACTGGAAGGTCATGGCGCGCGACTCTACCGCAATGTCAAGTGAACTCTACCCGGAGGTCATTGCTACCCGAGCGGCGGACGGCGAGGCTGGCGGCATGCCCGCCGCCCCATCCTTCCAGACAGCCCTCGGCCTGGCCGTCAAGGCCCGCCGCACAGAGCTTGAGGTCACCCAGGAGCAGCTCGCCAACAACACCGGCCTGCATCAGCGCTGGATCAGCAATGTCGAGACTGGCAAGCGCAACCCCAGCTACGCAAGCCTGCGCCGCCTGGCGGCAGGGCTCGGGCTATCCGCCTCCCAACTGCTGGCGCGCGCCGAGCAGATCGAGGCCAGCGGGAGCCGGACGCCCAAAGCCAAGGTCGCGTCACAGCGCTGAGGCACCAGCAGGTGTGGGCAGTTTCCACACCTTGACCGATCATCGGTCTCAGCCCTACGGTGGCCGGCTCCATAAGCCCAAGCGACCTCGGTACGGGTTGCACCCCGTACCGAGGCCCGGACACAAGGAGCGTTGACCTCCCCATGCCCACGCAAGAGCCTACCCCCGCCGATGCGCCGTCAGAGGATCTGGTGTTGGCCGCGATCGAGCGTGCCTACCGCCACCGAACCAACCAGCAGAACCCCGGCGTCCTGCTCGCAGACGTCAAGGCACACCTCGGCCTGCTCATCAGGCGGACGAAATACGCCGCATAATCGGACATATTCGTGCTTGGCTGTCCCGATCCAAGCGTACTATCACGCGCCTTGCGCCCAGTCTCCTGAGCCAGGCCCCGAGAACATCTAGCCAGGACACCGCTGGCGACGCGAATGATCCCATGACCACAAGCGCCCCAATAGTTTCGGCTGCCGGACCTGACGATTTGCTAGATCGCGAGCTGGTCGACAGTCGCGCGTTGGAAGCAATTTCAGAAGACCGCTTTCGTCATGCTGACCTCGTAGCTGAACTAGCTTTGAGCGCCGACTCCATATGCTCACGCCACGCGGGCTCAGAGGCGCTGCTCCCAGCCCCTTGGCGCACGTCCGCGGGCGGTCAACCCTCCTGCGAGATCTGCCCGAGAGATCCCTCAGCCACTCCCGAACTCGGGGTGGCATCGCCTTGCGTGGCCCCCTGACGTTGGTTTGCGTCTATGGTCTGGCCGGTCGGATTCGTCTGCTGCTGCATGAGGTTCGCGGGCTGCCCTGGATCATGCGTCCCCTGATAGCCGCGCTTTGTAACGTCGCCGAGGGGGGAGCGGGGGTCTTTCTCGTCAACCATTCCCGGAGGCGGACCAGGGAACTCGCCTAGTGGAATACAGGTTCGGCCCAGTCGGCCGTCGTTGAGTTCAAGCCGCTGACGACCGTTACCTTCAGCGTAAGTCTAGTCTTGCCCGCAACGTCGGCACGAATGGGGCCATCGTGTGAGTACCCTTTCACGTGCCCAGAGCCGACCAGATGGCCGTCAGCAAACACCTCGTAGAGGAGCGACTCGTCCATCCACAATTCGGCAGATTGTTTATCGGCATTGCCGATGGCGGCAGAGAACGTGCGGGCACCTTGCGGGATTGTATAGTTAACTTCCCATTCCTTTATGACCCAGCTTAGTTCGAACTGAATGCCGTGTGCGTATGTGTGCCCACCGATCGACACCGGACCCAGTTCGAACTGTGAGCCGTTCTCCTTGGGAAGATCGTCTAGATACACGGGTTCGGCAAGCCCCTTTGCTTCTTTTTCCTGTGTTGTGCCGCTCCGTCCCGAGCTGGGTGGCTGGGTCGGTGTAGAAACTTCGCCTGATTTCCCACCGCTTGGTGCGGCAATGCTGACAATCCAAAGCACACCCGCCACGAGAAGCGGTGCTATCACCGCAATGATGATGTAGTCAACAATGCGTGGTTCTCGCCCTAGCAACCAGCGCATTGCTATATGGCGCCGCGTGTCGAGACCCGGCGCATCAGATGACGGCACGTCTTCCATGTTGCGAAAGGCTAGCGGGCGAGGGCGTCGAGTGGACGCGCGTCTATGGCGACGGAATGCGAACTCCGCTCTAGACCGGCCGAGCACACGCTTCTCGCCACCAGGGCACCAAGTGCTGTTGCCTTCGCTGGCTACTGCCGCCCGTTCGTTAGCCAAATCGCTCCTGGTAGAACTTCCGGATCAGAGGCCACGGGGATCTCGCGGGCTCTCCCGCTGCTACGCAGCACATACCCTGGCTTGACAGTTACGTCTTAGCCCGACAGGGTCCACCCAGCGAGACTCAAACCGCGCCGCGGATGGCGACCGCGGCTCGCCGACGGACCTCTCGTCCGGCTGGCCCCATCAGCGTCTCCAGGAGCTTGTCCAGGTTGGGAACGGGGTTCGCAGGTCGTCCCGGTCTCCCCGGAGGGCGGGATGCGAACCCGCTCTAGACTGTCCGCGCGGCCAGTAGCGCCTCGATCGGCCGCCGAACGCGATCCTCGCGCCGGAAACGCCGAAGGCCCAGCCCCCTGGGGGACTGGGCCGGTTCGACCTTCGTCAAGATGGTGGACCTGGTGGGAGTCGAACCCACTCCGTTGGGGCTAAAGACCCGCTTGGCGCCGACCTGGCCAGGTCCTCGACTCACTCGCGCGCGATCACCAGCTTGGTCCAGTCCAGCTCGGCGAGCGCGGCGGGCCCATCCGACCAGCCGACCGTGCGCGTGATAATGCGCTCCGGGCGCAGGTCGCCGCGCTCGGCCAGATCCAGCACGTGGGGCATGATCGAGCGCGCGTGGATCCTGCCGGTCTTGAACGTGACGATCCGCGTGTACATCTGCAGCAGTGGCAGTGATGGCGGCTCGCCGAAGTAGATCGCCGCGCTCGTGCAGGTGGCGTCGTTGTCGCACGACAGCAGCGCCAACTCGATTCCCCGCTTGCTGGCGGATGCATCCACCGTGATCGCAAACGACCCCAGCCGCCTCGGCCACGGCTCGCGCACCGCCTCAGCGCCCAGCGACTCGGCCAGCGCCAGGCGGCGCTCGTCGGAGTCCGCGTACACCACCCGCTGTGACCCCAGCGCGAGGGCGATCGCGACCGCGTAGAGGCCGATCGATCCCGGCCCCGCCCCGCCGACCACCAGCACCGGCGCGCCCGGGTCCTCCTCCAGCGCCGGCGCGACCGTCCGCCAGGCGTCTGAGATGTTGTCCGACGCGCTCGCCAGCGCTGTCGATGAGAGGTCGTCGGGCATCGCCAGCAGCATGTGGTCGGCGTAGGGCACGAGCACCGAGTCCGACAGGAAGCCGCCCCACTGCTCCACGGCAGGGCCGAAGCCGTAAGTGGCCATCGGCGTGACCGTCTGACAGCTGCCGGTGCGTCCGCGCTTGCAGCTGGCGCACTCGCCGCAGGAGATCTGAAAGGGAACGCTCACGCGCTGGCCCGGACGGACGCTCGTGACCCGATCGCCCACCTCGGTCACTTCGGCCACACACTCGTGCCCGAGCGCGAAAGGGGCCGGGAACGGCGACTGCCCGGCGATGATCAGCGCGTCGAGGTCGCAGGTCGCGACCGCCAGCGGGCGCACGATCGCCGCGTCGTCAGCCGTCAGCGTGGGCGCAGGCACTTCGCGCCAGGCGAGCTCGCCGGGTCCCGCGTAGGTGAGCTGGCTCATCTCGCTCACGGTGCACCCTCGCGAGCTGGCCGCGCCGGCGCCAGCGCCACGGCGCGCTGCTGGGCGTTGGCCCCCGGCCCCGGTCGCACCCGCAGTTCCCTTGGCCCGATCGCCTCGCCGCAGTGCGAGCAGACCAGCTGTGGATGTGCGTCGTGCCGGCACTTGGTGTGCACGTGCACCATCGGCGGTCCGCCGGCGGGCGTGACGTAGCGGTCGCCCCACTGCATCAGCGTGACGAGCACAGGGTTCACGTCGCGTCCCTTCTCCGTGGGCACGTATTCGAAGGACTCCGGGTGCTCGCTGTAGAGCTTGCGCTCAAGCAGGCCATGCTCGACCAGGGTGGCCAGGCGGTCGCTGAGGATGTTGGGCGCCACGCCCACGTTGCGCGCGATGTCGGCGAAGCGCCGGTTCCCAAGCAGAACTTCGCGCATCACCAGCAGCGTCCAGCGCTCGCCCAGCACGGACAGGGCAGCGGCGATCGAGCAGTTCTGGTTGCTGAACGGACGAAACGGCACAGCGTCACTCTACGCCATCAGCTTGCATTTTGCAAGCTGGTCGGCTATCGTGGGCGAGCAACTTGCAAAACGCAACCAGCTTGGGAGAGGACAAATGGCACGTCGCTGACAGGTCCTGACGGTCGTCTCGGTCGCGGTGTTCATGGTCAGCCTCGACCTGTTCATCGTCAACATCGCCTTCCCCGACATCGAGCGCGCCTTCCATCACTCGAGCGTCGCGGCCGTGTCGTGGGTGCTCAACGCCTACGCCATCGTGTTCGCCGCGCTGCTCGTCTCGGCCGGGCGCCTGGCCGACCGGGTCGGCCGGCGGCGCATATTCCTGGCCGGCCTGGTCGTCTTCTTGGTCGGATCTGCGCTGTGCGGCCTGGCGCCGTCGGTCGCCACGCTCGTGGCCGCGCGCGTGGTGCAGGCGGCCGGCGCCGCCTGCCTGCTGCCGACCTCGCTCGCCTTGCTGCTCCCGGAGTTCGCACCCGAGGAGCGCCCGGCGGCGATCGGCGTGTGGGCCACCGTCGGCGGGGTCGCCGCCGCCGCCGGGCCGCCGCTGGGGGGACTGCTCGTGCATGCGAGCTGGAGACTCGTCTTCCTGGTCAACCTGCCCGTCGGGCTGGTCGCTGGCGCGTATGCGCTGCGGCTGCTGCGCGAGAGCCATCAGGAGGCAAGCGAGCGTCCGGACGCGGTCGGCTCGGCGATCCTGATCGCAGGCGTAGGGCTGCTCGCGCTCGGGCTCGTCGAGGCCCCCGACTGGGGCTGGGCGAGCGCGCGCATGCTGGGCGCGCTCGCGGCAGCGGCCGTCGCGCTCGCCGCGTTCTGGGCGCGCTGCCTGCGCCACCCCTCGCCCGTCGTCGATCCCGCGCTGGTCAAGGTGCGCTCGTTTGCGATGGCCAACACGGCCAGCATGCTGTTTTCGGCGTCCTTGGCGGCCATGCTGCTCGGCACCGTGCTGTTCATGACCGGGGTGTGGCACGACTCGGTGCTCCACGCGGGTCTTGCCATCGCGCCCGGGCCGGCGACGGCGGCTGCGTTCGCCACCCCGGCCGGCCGACTGGCTAGGAGATTTCCCCAGCGCCTGCTCGCCGCCTTCGGGATCGCATCCTTCACGTGCGGTTGTCTGTGGTGGCGCCTGCGCGTAGGCGTGACGCCCGATTACGCCGGCGAGATGCTGCCGGGGCTGATCGCCACCGGTGTCGGGGTCGGCTTCGCGCTGCCAACGCTGGCCGGCGCCTCCGCCGCATCGCTGCCGCCCGCGCGCTTTGCAACCGGATCGGGGATCTACTCGATGGCACGCCAGCTGGGTCTCGTGCTCGGCGTGGCCATCTTCGTGGCCGTGCTTGGAGTCGTGCCCGCGCACGACCCGCTGCCGTCCTTCGACCGCGGCTAGACGTTCATGGTCGTCGCCGGCCTGCTCGCGCTCGCGGTTGCTTTGGCGATCGGCCAGGTTCGCCAGCCAGCCGTCGTGGCGCCCGCCCGTCGGTGCAGGCATCATCTGGCACGTGCAGCCCGCCGGGCAACTGACCATCTTCCTGCGGCGCATCGCCCTGCTCGGCGTCGTCGTGGCCGCGCTGCTGGCGCTGGGCACGCTCGGCCTTGCGCTCAGCGAGCACGTCGGCCCGTGGTATGCGTTTCGCTGGTCGCTGGCCACAGCCTCCACCGTCGGCGACTTCCCCCAGGCCCACAGCGTGGTCGGCCAGATTGTCGAAGTCGGGCTGATCGTCGTGGGCGTGGGTACGCTCTTCTACGCGCTCGCCACGGTCGCAGAGTTCTTCGTTGCCGGGCACCTCGGCGACCTGCTGGCCCTGCGGCGCACGCAGAAGATGATCGACTCGCTCACCGACCACCACATCATCTGCGGCTTCGGTCGCGTCGGGCGCCAGGTGGCCCGCGATCTGCACGCCGCGCGCGCCCGCTACGTCGTGGTCGACTCCAACGCGGTCAACCGCCAGCATGCCGACGGACTCGGAACCGTGTTCATCGAGGGCGACGCCACCGACGACGCCGTCCTCCAACAGGCCGGGATCGCCCGCGCGCGCTCGATCATCGCGTGCGCCGACTCCGATGCCAACAATGTGTTCATCACGCTCACCGCGCGCGAGTTGCGCTCGGACATCGCGATCGTCGCCAGGGCTGCGGTCGAGGACACCGAGAAGAAGCTCAAGCGCGCCGGCGCCGATCGGGTGATCTCCCCATACAAGGCCAGCGGAACCGAGATGGCCAGGCTGGCCCTGCACCCCCAGCTCAGCGGCGTAGTGGACGTAGACCTCGAATACCGGATGGAGGAGATCGTCGTGGGCGAGGGTTGCGAGGGCGTCGGCCAGACGGTCGACGACATCCGCGGCGGATCGATGATCGTAGGCCTGCGCCGGGGCGCCGAATTCCAGCCCCAGCCCCCCGCCGAGGCGACGCTGCGCGCGGGTGACACGATCCTCGCGATGGGCACCGCGACAGCGCTCGAGCGCCTGGAGGGGTTGCTGGAATCGCAGTAGGGCCGCGGTCGTGGGCCGTGAGGCATCCTCGCGGACGCCTATCGTGCTGGGCCATGTCGTACCTGCCCTTCTCGGCATCCCTAGTCCAGGGCGAGGCCGTCTTGCGCTTCCCCTATGACGAGCGCCTGCGCCAGCTGCTGCGCGCTCTGCCCGGGCGGCGCTGGGATCCGGTCGCGCGCGCCTGGTGCATACCGCTCGAGCCCGACCAGGCCGAGGCGCTAGCGCTGCTGTTCGCAGACCTGCCCGGCGAGCCGCAGGTGAGCGAGGCGCTGGCGCGTGCGATAGCGCGCCGGCGGGCGCGCCGGCGCCGCGGAGAGTGCCTGATCGACCTCGCCCGACCCGACGAGAACTGGTGGCTGACCATCGCCGCCGATGCCGCTACGGGCCCCGCACAGGCCCTGCTGGAGCACCCCGACGCCTACCACGTGCCCGCGATCGGCCGCGTGCTGCTTCCCCTCGACGACCGCGCCGCGCAGCTGATTGAGACTGTGACCGAGCACAACGCCAGCGTGCGCCTCAGCGACGCCGCGCATCGCGCCCTGGGCCACCACCGCGAACACGCCGATCGTCGCGACGGCGGCGCGTCCGCCGGCTCGCCGGGCAATCAACGCGAGTCCGAGCTCGTCTACGACGTCGAGTTTCGTCGCGACCGCCGCGGCGAGCACTGGTTGCTGATCGCCCCGCAACATGCCCGGCTGGCGCGGGTGCTCGCCGGCCAGGCCGATCTGCGCGCGCTCGACGGGCCGGCCGGGACGCTCGGGCTGGCCGCAGTCGAGCACGACGCCCACGCGCTGCTCGCGCTGGTCGACGAGCTCGACGACGCAAGCGTCGACCCCAGGGTTGCCAGCTGGCTGGCGCGCGCGACCACCTGGCAGGGCACGATCGAGGTCGCCAACGCTGAGGGCGGGCCGGTGCTCGTGCTGCTCGGCGACCCTGAGCGCCTGCCGCAGGCGCTGCGCGCGGTGGCTGCGAGCGCGCCCGGCGGCGCGACGGTGGCGCTCACGCTGGACTCCTGGAAGCTGATCGACGGCCAGCTCGAAGGCTGGATCAGCCATGCCGCCAGGCGCTGCGTGGAGGCGTTGACAGACGGTCGCCCCGCGCCACCGGCCGTGCTGGAGCTGTCGAGCGTCCACGAGGAGCCGACGTTCGTGCTCGCGCCCGGCCACGACGCAGGCCTGTGCGAGCAGTTCGCGGCGATCGAGGGCGCGCTGGCCGCCGCGCCGCGCCGCGGCGCCGAACGCGAGCACGCAAACCTGCCCTCGATCCGCGCTGACCCCTTCTGCGTGCCTGGGCTCGATCGCTTCCTCACGACGAGCCAGGCGTGGGTGGACCCTGAGGCGCTGGAGCTGCTGCAGGAGATTCGCGAGCAGCACGCGCAAGCCGCTGGCCTGGTGGCACTATCGGCGGCCACAGAGGCGTCGTTGTCGTTGCCGGGGCTGGGCGGTGAGCTCAAGCCGTTCCAGCGCGCGGGCGTCAGCTATCTGCTCTCGCAGCGGCGGGCATTCCTCGCCGACGAGCAGGGCCTGGGCAAGACGATCGAGGCGCTCGCCACGCTGGAGGCCGCCGACGCCTACCCCGCGCTGGTCGTGTGCCCGGCCAGCCTCAAGCTCAACTGGCTGCGCGAGTCTGAGCGCTGGCTGCCCGACCGCAGCACGCGGGTGCTGGCGGGCAACGGAGCGGGCGCCCCGATCGCGCCTGCCGACATCACGATCGTCAACTACGACATCCTCGCTGGACGCTCGGCGCAGCTGTGCGCGCTCGCTCCCCTCGCGCTGGTGCTCGACGAGTCTCACTACTGCAAGAACGCCACCGCCAAGCGCACCCAGGCCGTGCACAGGCTCGCGGCGGCGATACCCAGCGACGGCCTCGTGCTTGCGCTGACCGGCACGCCCGTGGTCAACAGGCCGGCCGAGCTGATCTCTCAGCTGCGCATCCTTGGGCGGCTGGGCGACTTCGGCTCGGGCGTGAAGTTCGGCGAGCGCTTCCGTGGCCCCGACGCCCACCTGCGCCTGCACTGGCACCTGCGCGCCCGCTGCTTCGTGCGTCGTTGCAAGGCCGACGTGCTGCCCCAGCTGCCGGCCAAGACGCGGGCGGTCGTGCCGGTCGAGCTCGACAACGAGCCCGAGTACCGCTTGGCCGAGCGCGACGTGGTCGCGTGGCTGCAGAGTCAGCCGCTGGACCTGCGCGAGCTCGACGCGAAGGTCGCCGCGGCGTTGCGCGCCGAACGCCTGGTGCGGCTCAACGCGCTCAAGCTGCTGGCTGCGCGCGGCAAGCTGCGCGCAGCGCTGGCCTGGATCCACGACTTCTGCTCATCGGGCGAGCGGCTGGTCGTGTTCGCCCACCATCGCGAGATCCAGCGGGCGCTGCTGGAGCGCTTCCCGCACGCTCTGCACATCCTTGGCGAGGACAGCCATGTCGCACGCGACGACGCAGTGCAGGCATTCCAGTCCGGCGACGAGGCCGACAATCAGCTAATCGTCTGCTCGATCGAGGTTGCCGGTCAGGGCCTCACGTTGACCCGCTCCTCCAACGTCGTGTTCCTGGAGCTCGAGTGGACGCCCGCCAAGCACGACCAGGCAGAGGACCGCTGTCACCGCATCGGCCAGCAGGACGCCGTCAACATCTCCTATCTGCTGGCCGCGGGCACGATCGACGAGACGATCGCCGCGCTGCTGGAGCGCAAGCGCGCTGTCATCGGCGCGGTCACCGACGGGCGCGTGTCCGACGAGGAGGGCGTCGTCGATGCGTTGGTGCGCGAGCTGCGTGGCGCCCCCTACCGGCACCTGCAGGCCGTCGCCTGACGGCCTACTGCTTCAGTTCCAGCGCGTCCAGGATTTCGGCGTACCTTTCGACCGCACGCGCTTCGTATTCGGTGATCTGGTTTTCCAGCCTGTTGACGACGCTTATGAGGCCGCGCTCTTGCGGTCCCTCGAACCGGCGCAGCGTAGCTGGCAGCTCTCCAAGCGCAACCCATACGGGCGTGTACTGCGCGTCGAATTGCACCGTGCTCGCCGCAAGCGTCTGGTAGCCGCTGGCCACCCAGGTCTTCACGTCGCCGCACAGGTTCGGCGGCGTCAGCGTCGAGAGGGTCTTGAGCTTGTCGGTGTAGGCGCGCACGGCGCTCGTGAGCCCGTGGCTGCTCCAACGCAGGTTGCCAGCCGCGCGGGTGAAGCTGTGGATGGCCGCGAGGCTGGGTTTCACGCCTGCCACCACGATCGCCCCCACCACCTCGTCGCTGAGCTGTTCGGAGTCGTGGTCCTGCGGGGAGCCCTTGGCCGCATTGGGGCATTCGCTGCGAACCTGCGCCACGACGCCCGCCAGCGCCGCTTCGGAGCGGTGGATGTTGCCCGCCGCGGTGTGCACGAGCGCGTAGTTCGCGCGGATGTACGCCTGCGTCGCCGCTGCGTCTGCGCCACCGGCAAGGGTGGACGCCGGGGCCGCCAAGACGGCGCCGGCCACCGCCGCGAGGATCGTCAGCCGCACAGTAAGCACGGCGTAAGTATCCCGCTTATGCTGCAACCGATGTGCCGGTCGCGCCGCGGCTGCTCGGTATTGTCGGCCCTCGACAGCCGTACATGAGACGCAACCGACACACGATCTCGCTGCTCGCCGGCGTGGCCTGCTCGCTCGCCCTGGCCGCCTGCGGAGGCTCCTCCGCAGGCACAGCCGTGCTCGAGTCCGACCCCGCTCCCACGGGCAACCCGGTGGCCGTGTCGCCCATGCCCGGCACCCCCGACGCTTCGCCGGACACGCAGATCAGCTTCCTCGGGGTGGGCGGGAATACGGATATCCGGGTGCTGGCGGTGCGCGCGGTGGGCTCGCGCAGCGGCGTGCACGCGGGCGTCCTGCGCGCCTACTCGACCGGTAACGGAGAGAGCTTTTTGCCGGCGCACCCCTTCATCTCTGGCGAGCGCGTGACGGTCACGGCGCAGGTCAGCGTCGCCGGTGTTACGCGCGAGGCCAAAACGGGCTTCGAGATCGCCCACCAGGTGCAGGTCAGCCAGAAGGAGTTCCCGATCAACCCCGGCAATCCGCACGATGTGCAGCACTACTCCACAGCGCCCACCCTCACGCCGTCCACCGTCACGATCACCACGCCTGCCCAGCCAGGCGCCGCGCCCGGAGACTTCTTCCTCGCCCCCTACCAGGCCGACGGATCTCCCGGCCCGACGATCATCGACCAGCACGGCAACCTCGTGTGGTTCCACGCCCTGCCGGCCGGCGATGAGGCGACCGACTTCGGCGTGCAGAAATACGCAGGCAAGCCCGTGCTCGTCTGGTGGCAGGGGCGCATCCTGCAGGTCGGCTTCGGCCAGGGCGAGGATCTCATCTTCAACAGCTCCTACCAGCACATCGCGACCATTTACGCCGGCAACGGCTACCACGCCGACCTGCACGAAATCCGCATCACGCCCGAAGGCACCGCCTGGATCGACGCGTTCGACCCGATTCAGGCCGACCTGTCCAGCGTCCACCGTTCGGCCAAAGCGGTGATGGAGGACTCGATCGTCCAGGAGATCGACATCAAGACCGGCCTGGTCATGTGGGAGTGGCACGCGCTCGGGCACATCCCGATCGCCGAATCCAACAACCCGCCGCCCAGCGAAAGCAGCTATCCCTGGGATTACATCCACGTCAACTCGATCTCACCTGGCCCAACCGGCCAGGAAGGGGGGGCGGGCGCCAATCAACCCGGCGACGTGCTGCTATCCGCGCGCAACAGCTGGACGCTGTACGACGTCGATCTTCTCACCGGCGCCATCCGCTGGCGCCTGGGCGGCGCGCACAGCGACTTCAAGCTCGGCCTCGGCACGCGCTTCTACTGGCAGCATGACGCCGAATGGCAGCCCGGCGGGCTGATCTCGCTGTTCGACAACGGCTCGGATCCGCCCAAGGAGAAGCAGTCGCGCGGGCTCCTGCTCGACCCCAACCCCGCCGCGCACACGGTCACGCTGGCCAAGCAGTTCGTCAACCCCGCCAAGACGCTGCTCGCAGAAAGCCAGGGCGACACGCTCAGCCTGCCCGGCGGCAACTGGCTGATGGGCTACGGGCGCCTGCCCAACTTCACCGAGTACTCATCTTCCGGGCATGTCCTGTTCGACGCCTCGCTCGGACCCGAAGTGCAGGATTTCAGGACCTACTTCTCGACCTGGAGCGCTCAAGTGCCCGGTACGCCGTCCGTCGTCGCACAGCCCGCCGGCGCGGGCGCGATCGACGTGTCGGTCAGCTGGAACGGGGCGACCGAAGTCGCCTCCTGGCGTGTGCTCGCGGGGGCCTCCTCCGCGGCGCTTGCAGCTGTCGCCACCGCCGCCAAGGCGGGTTTTCAGACCACGATCTCCGCGCCGAGCGCCGGTCCGTATGTGGCCGTGCAGGCCCTCGACGGCTCGGGTGCCGTGATCGGCACCTCGGCCACGGTCAAGGACTGAGGTGGCCCGACCGCTCGCTCGCTCGCTGCCCAACGGACTCGGCGCGCCAGTCGTCCCCGCCGGCGCTCTGGCCTCCCTCGCCGGCACGTTCGCCGCGTTTGCCTTCTGCTGGGCGCCGCCGGTCCACGCCGCCGCGGCGATCGCCCCCGCGCCCGCCTGCGTTCCCCCGGTCCTGAACGTGTCCGGCGCCCTGGCCGACTCGAAAGTGACCGTCTCGCCAGAGCCCGACAGCATGGATGCCTCCGCCCAAACGCAGATCAGCATGCTCGGCGTCGCCGGCCGGCGAGCTTGCCAGACGTCACCGTCACCGGATCGCGCTCGGGCGCGCACCTGGGTCGCCTGGTCGCCTACTCCCAGGGCGACGGCGCGAGCTTCCTGCCCGCCCGCCCGTTCGCCGCAGGCGAGCTGGTCACCGTCCACGCGCAACTGCTGGGAGGGGCCGCGCCGGTCCCCTTCGCCTGGAGCTTCACCGTGGCCGTGCGCGACGTCCCGGGATCCACGAGCAACGCGGTCGGAACAGGCACCACCAAGAGCGCCGTCCCGCCGCCGCCCCCCAAGGAATTTCAAAGCTTTCACTCGCGTCCGCAACTGCGCCCGCCCGACGTGACCGTGGCCGCCAAGGCCGACACCGCGACGGGCGGCGACATCTTCATCGCCCCCTACTCCGGCGTCGGTCAGTACGGGCCGATGATCCTCGATGAACACGGCGGCCTGATCTACTTCAAGCCGTTGTCGCCCGCAGGCGCCCGCGCAGCCGATTTTCGCGCGCAGGAATACGAAGGCAAGCCCGTACTGACCTGGTGGCAGGACCCGCTGGTGGGCGCCGGCAGCGCCACCGCGGGCGACGTGATCGCCAACAGCGCGTATCAGGAAATCGCCCAGGTGCGCGCCGGCAACGGCTACCAGCCCGACCTGCACGAATTCCAGATCACCCCGCAGGGCACCGCGCTGATTACCGTCTATGACGCGATCGATTGCAACCTGTCCGCGGTCGGCGGGCCGGCCGACGGCGCGGTCGCCGACACGCTGCTGCAGGAGATCGACCTGAAGACCGGCCTGGTGATGTACGAGTGGCACAGCCTCGACCACGTACTCCTGCAGGACTCCTACTCCTCCGCGGCGCCCACCAGCCGCGCCGAACCGTTTGACTACTTTCACATCAACTCGATCGACGTCGAGCAGGACGGCGACCTGCTCATCGACGCGCGCAACACCTGGGCCGCCTACGACGTCGATCCGGCCACCGGGCAGGTGCGCTGGCAGCTCGGCGGGCGCCACAGCAGCTTCAAGATGGGCCCCGGCACCGGCACCGCCTGGCAGCACGACGCGCTCCAGCAGCCCGACGGCGCGATCACCTTCTTCGACAACGGCGCCTTCCCCCAGAAGCATTCGCAGTCGCGCGCGATCGAAGTGGCGCTGAACACGAGCACCATGACCGCCACGCTCGTACGCCGCTACGCGCACCAGAACCCGCTGGTGGCCGGCAGCCAGGGCAACGTGCAGGCGCTGGCCGGCGGCGACTGGATGGTCGGCTGGGGCCAGGCGGGCTACCTATCGGAGATCGGTCCGACGGGCCAGCTCCTGTTCAACGCCCACCTGCCACCCGACTGGGAGACCTACAGGGCCTATGCGCTGCCGTGGAGTGGACAGCCCGCCGAACCGCCCGCCGCGGCGGTCGCGCGCGCCGGCAACGGCCGGCCGACGGTGTACGCCAGCTGGAACGGCGCGACCGGCGTTGCGAGTTGGCGCGTGCTCGCGGGCGCCTCGCCGACGAGCCTCGCGCCGATCGCAACGGGGCCGAGGAGCGGCTTTGAGACCGCGCTGGCGCTGCCCGCCGGCGCGAGCCCCGCCTACGTCGCTGTGCAGGCGCTCGACGTCTCCGGGGCGGTCATGGCTTCCTCCGCCGCGGTGAAGGCCTGAGCCCAGACTGGATGCCGTGCGGAGGCTTGTGGGCGTCGCGCAGCGCTTCCTCGCCAGGCACGTGAGGGGGCAGGCGCCCGACGACCCGTTCGGAGCGGCGTTTGCGTCGCACCGTCGCGCCGGTGGCCGCGTGCTTGGCGGTCAGGAAGTAGTCGGCGAAGCCGTTTGTATGCGCTGGCTGCAGCCGCTGGGGCAAGGGCTCGCGCAGCTCCTGCACGAACGCGCGCTCCCATTGCGAGCGCAGCGATTCCTCTAGCGGGCTGTGCCCGGCGCCGTTGTGCAGCTCCAGGCGCCCGCTGTGCGTGGAGTAGTCGTACAGCTCGTGTTCCTGGCCCTGCGCGAGCGGCCCGATCCTTCCGGCCGGCCAGTTGGAGTAGTTGACGTACTTGCCCTGTGCGGTGCGCAACGCGACCACGTGCAGGGGCGCGTCGGCCGCGTACGGTTCGATCGCGTACTCGGTGACGATCTCATCGGTGGCATGCAGCACGTAGGGGCGCCCCGGTGCGGTCGGGTCGGCGAGGATCTGCGCGAGATCCGCCCGGCGCGACAGATGCGAGTAGCGGTGTTCTTCGCGCCAGGCGTCAGAGCCGCTGGCGATCGTCAACAGCAGCGGCGCTACGTCCACGCTGGAGGTCAGCTGCGTGCGCAGCCGTTCGGGTTCGCTGGTGAGCACCCCGCGCGGGTCCTTGACGAGCAGCGGGACGCGGATGCCCTCCTCGTAGCCGCTTGCGCCCTTGCCGCGCATCCCATGCGAGGCGCCGTACTCGCCATGGTCTGAGCTGAAGACGATCACCGTGTTGGCGGCCACCCTTGGGCGGCTTTGCAGCGTGCGCAGTACCTTGCCGATGTGACGGTCGACCTCGAGTTGCAGCTTGACGTACAGGTCCAGGAACGACAGCCACTTGTGCATCGCCTCTGGGCCCTTGAATGGCACCGGCCCGAACGACGCAGCGGCCGTGTCCTGGAAGGAGCGCTGCAGACGCGGCTTGTGGCGCTCGAGCAGCAGGTCGGGCGTCTCGAAGTTGGGTGGCATGCGGTGCACCGCGCGGGGCGCGCTGGCCTCCGGGCGCACGCGCCGCGTCCACGCATACCACCAGGCGATGTCGTGAGGGTTTACGAACGACACGGTCGTGCACCACGGCTCGGCGCCGCCCTCCTGGTCAAACCAGTCGGCGAACTGGGCGGTGATGTGCGGGTCCACGTGCCAGCCCTGGCCGGGGCCACCATCGGGCGAGGGATACGTGCCGCCGGCAAAGCCGTAGCGCTCCAGTTCTCCTTCGCCGGTGGCCGCTGTCCAGTGGTTGTCGTGGTGGGTGAGGTGCCACTTGCCATACCAGCGCGTGTGATATCCCTGCTCGCGCAGCATGCCCCCCCAGGTGGGGAAGGCGGGATCAAGTGTGCTGCCGCCGGTGATCATGCAGCCGGTCTGGTGCGTGTACAGGCCGGTGAGCAGCGCCGAGCGCGCCGGGGAGCAGTCGTTGGACGCCGTGTAGTGCCTGGCGAAGGACACCGCCCCTTCGGACAGGCGCGCTAGGTTGGGTGGCAGGCCCACGCCGCCTGGGACCGGCGAGAACCACTGCGGGTAGCGCAGCTGGTCGACGAGGATCACGAGGATGTTCGGGCGATCCCCGCCCCGCCCGCCGGTCGCGCGCGTCGCTGTAGGTGAGCCCGGCGCGCTGGCCGTCTTGGGCTGCGGGTCGGGGTCGCTGGAGGTGGCGGCCAAGGCGGCAATCGCCCCGCCGGCGCCGGCCAGCACGCCGCCGGCGACCAGTCCGCCCTTGAGGAACGTGCGCCGGTCCACTCTCCTATCCTGCTCGGGGTCGATGTTGTCCATGCGGGCTCTCATCCTAAGGTCGGCTGTGGCGCTGGCCCTGGGAGCGGACGCGGCGAGCGCCCTTGCCGGAAGCGCCGTCCCCCAGCAGGTGGCCCCGACGTGTACGCCGGCGAGCCTCGACAACTCGGCGCTCCAGGATCGAGCCGTCACGATATCGCCCCTGCCGGGCGCCCGCGATGCGGCGCCGCAGACGCAGATCAGCTTCCTCGGCGTGCCCGCCGGCCAGTTGAGCGTGCTCAGCGTGGTGGGCTCGCGCACAGGCGCCCACGCGGGCCGCCTGCAGGCCTACTCGCAGGGCGACGGTGCGAGCTTCTTGCCGACCAGGCCTTTTGCGCAAGGCGAGCGCGTGACGGTGCTCGCACGGCTGCGCAGCGGCCGCTCGACCCATACGCTGACCGATCGCTTTGCGATCGCCAGCCAGGACGCGATCACCTCCACGCCCGAGGAGGTCCACCCCGGAGCTGCCTCCGAAGTCCAGCACTTCCACTCGCGTCCGGACCTGCAGCCGCCGGTCGTGACCGTCACCGCGCAGTCGCCAGACGTGGCCGACGGCGACGAGCTCGTCACGCCCGCCGCCGGTCCCGGTCAGGCCGGGCCGATGATCCTCGATCCGGGCGGCGGACTGGTGTGGTTCAAGGCTTTGCCGGCGCAGGTGTCGGCCACGAACCTGCAAGTCCAGGAATACGAGGGCAGGCCGGTGCTCACGTGGTGGCAGGGCGACATCTCCGAACACGGCTTCGGGTTGGGCGAGGACGTGATCGCCGATCAGAGCTACACCGACATCGCGCACGTCAAGGCAGGCAACGGCCACCAAGCGGACCTGCACGAGTTCCAGCTGACCCAGCAGGGGACGGCGCTCGTGACCGCCTACTACCCGATCCGCTGCGACCTGTCTGCGGTTGGTGGGCCCGCAGACGGGGCACTCACAGACGCGGTCTTCCAGGAGATCGACGTGAAGACCGGCCTGGTGATGTACGAATGGACGAGCGTCGACCACGTCGCGATCGGCGAATCCGAGGAACGTGCGGCCACCTCCTCCACCAGCTGGCCGTTCGATTTCTTTCACCTCAACTCGATCGGCCTCGATCCGGACGGCACGCTGCTGGTGTCCGCACGCAACACCTGGACGGTCTATGACGTCGACCCCCGCAGCGGGCAGATCCTGTGGCGCCTGGGCGGGCGCAGCAGCAGCTTCAAGCTGGCGCCCGGCGCGGCAACCGCCTTCCAGCACGACCCGCGCATGCTCGCAGACGGGGCGATCAGCGAGTTTGACAACGGCGCGTCGCCCAAGGTCCACGCCCAGTCTCGCGCGGTCGTGCTCAGCCTCGACCGCCAGGACGCGACTGTCAGCCTCGTCAGCCAGTTCATGCATACGCCGCCGCTTTTGTCAGAAAGCCAGGGCAGCGTCCAGGCTCTGCCAAATGGCGACTGGTTCGTGGGCTGGGGTCAGGAACCGGACTTCTCCGAGTTCGGCCCCGAAGGTCAACCGTTGTTCGACGCCCACTTTCCGGCCCACGACCGCTCCTATCGCGCCTTTCGCTTCGAATGGACTGGTACGCCCGCCCATCCTCCCGCGTTGGCCTTCCAGCCAGGCGGCCAGGGCATGGGGACCGTGTATGCCAGCTGGAACGGCGCCACGCTGGTGTCCTCATGGCGGCTGCTCGCCGGGCACACCCCTGCGAGCCTCGCGCCGGTAGCGCAGGTCGCGCGCAGCGGCTTTGAGACCTCCATCGCGGTGCCCGCGGGCACCATCGGCCCCTACGTGGCAGTGCAGGCGCTGGACGCGGCTGGTGACGTGCTGGGCGGTTCACCGACCGTCGCGCAGCCGAGCCTGTAATGGCACAGGGCTCACTCGCCGTGTGCTTGCCCATGTGTTAACTGTCGTCGAGTCGCTCCAATAGGCCAGGTGTTAAATTCGCGGCGCGCGGGCTGGGCCGGTTGGCCAGAGGGCAGCTGCGTGGTCGCCCGTGTCGGCCATCTGTTCAAGTGCGCGCGGCCCGATCTCGGCCCGATGGCTATGGAATGTTCACAACGGCGTTCCTATCTTGCGGCGTGCCCTGTCACACAGCCCACAAGGGGGTCGACCCGCCTATGAGTACCGCCGCAACCGCGACAAAGCCTTCGGGAGACGTGCGGAACTCCTCGCCTCCTCGCCTGCGACCGCACGCGCTCGGGTTTCCACCGCTGCTCGCCCAGTCGGTGGCTTTGATCTCGCCGACGATGACCGCCGTGCTGATCATCGCGCTGGCGTTCGGCGACTCCGGTCAGGGGACCTGGGCGGCCTATCTGTTCGGCACCGTAATGCTCTTGTTCGTTGTGCTCGGGCTCAACCAGTTCGCCCGTCGCTCGGCGACCGCGGGTTCGATGTACGCGTACACGGCTCGGGGACTCGGTCCGGCCGCGGGCGTGCTGTCGGGGTGGTCGCTGATCTGGTCCTATTGGGGCATCGCCACCGCCGGGCTCGCAGGCTTTGCGATCTTCGCACAGGAATTCCTATCCGGGATCGGGGTGCACGGCACGGTCAGCCCGTTTATCTTCTTTCTGATTAGCGGTTCCGTCTGCCTGACGATCGCGTGGAAGGACATCCGCATATCGTCGCTTTTGACACTTGCACTCGAGGCGATCTCCGTCACCATCATCCTCGCCTTGGCGGGGGTCGTGCTGTTCAAGCATGGGGTGTCTGTCGACACCGACCAGCTTGCGCTCAAGGGCGTTGACCTGAAGGGCATGGACTTCGCGATCGTGATCTGCATCTTCAGCCTGGTCGGCTTCGAGAGTGCCACTACGCTCGGCGGGGAGGCCAAGCGCCCGCTTCGCAATGTGCCGCGCGCGGTCATCTGGAGCCTGCTGATAACGGGCGCGTTCATGGTGTTCATGAGCTATGTGGAGGTGTTCGCGACCAAGCACATGGGCAAGTCGCTCGGCTCGTTCACCACCCCGTTGACGGCGATCTCCGCTGCCTATGGCGTCAGTTTCTTCAAGGTTCCCGTGGCGCTGGGCGCGATGGTGAGCTTCTTCTCCCTGTCGCTGTCGTGCCTGAACGCTGGCGCGCGCATCATCTTCCCGCTCAGCGGGCACGGAATCCTGCCCAGGCAGGCGCACGCGGTGCATGCGAAGAACATGACGCCCCACGTGGCGCTCGCCTCCTTCGGGGCGGTGATCCTGGTCGTCGCGGTGGTGTTCGCCACCACGGGCACAGAACCGCTGACGCTGTTCGGCGATGCTGGAACGATGGCGGCGTTCGGCTTCTTGTTCGCGTACTTCATGATCACCGTTGCCGCACCCTTCTATATGAAAAAGCTCGGCGAGCTGCGCGGACGCCACGTGCTGATCGCGGTGCTGGCCTTTGCTTGCTTGATAGTTCCGACTGTGGGCAGCTTCTACCCGGCCCCGGCGTATCCGATCAACCTGTTCCCCTACATATTCCTCGGCTTCATGTTGCTTGGCGGTACGCGGCTCTATCAGATGTACCGTACGCAGCCCGGAGCGCTCAGCGGAATCCAGCGGGACCTCGAACGTGCGCTGGAGGCTTCGGCGCACGAGATCGCGCTAAGCGAGGAGGAACACCAGCATCACATCCACGCGCCGGGCATCAGCTTTCACCCCGAGCCCGCCGGGGCCACGGCGCCTGCGGGTGTGAGCATGGTGTCGGCGTCAGCCCTGCGCCAGACCGAGTGAGGCGTAACATGCCGGCGGCATGAGCGCGCTAGCCGTCACGGGTCTGAACACCTACCCTGTCAAGTCGTGCGCGGGGGTGGCGCTGGAGAAATCTCGCGTCACCCCCACAGGTCTTGAGCTCGATCGCGACTTCATGGTCGTCGATGACGACAATGACTTCGTGTCGCAGAGAAAGGTGCCCGAGCTGGCCCTCGTCGTGCCGAGGATAGGTGACACCTCCCTCACCCTGAGCGCACCGGGCATGGAGGACGTCGACGTGCCGCTGCAGATCGAGCCAGACGACGACAGGCTGGTGACGGCGACCGTCCACGACAAGCCCGTTGTCGGCCAGATCGTTGGGGAGTACCTAAACGAGTGGTTCACCGATTTCCTGCCCCGCTACAAGCAGAATCGGCGCTTTCGGCTGCTGCGCGTTCGTAAGGACCTGCCCAGGTACATCAAGGAACGCTACCAGCGGTCCGGGGCCTCCAATCGGGTCGGATTCGCGGATGGCAGCTCGATGCTGCTGGCGACCGAACCATCGCTGGCGCGGCTCAATACGCAGATAGACGCGCCCGTTCCCATGAATCGCTTTCGCCCCAACATCGTCGTCGACGGCGAGGGGCTGGCGGCCTACGACGAGGATCGCTGGACGCAGGTCCGGATCGGCGCACTTGTGGCCTTCGTGGTCAAGGCCTCCGACAGGTGCGTGACCACGGACGTCGACCAGCAGACTGCCGTTACGGGCAAGGCCGTGCGCAGGGCTCTGAGGACACGCAAGGGGGTCAACGCCTACGACGAGACCAACACGGGGGTGTTCTTCGCACAGAACCTCAACCATGTGTACACGCCGGGTGTGGCCATCGGCGTGGGCGACAGCTTGGAGGTGCTGGAGAGGGGCGCGGAGGCCAACGTGCGTCTGAGCGCGGGCCGGGTGCCGGTCAGCTCGTGACGATCGCGCCGCGCTCGCGGGCGGAAAAGCGGGAAGGGGGGAGATTCGAACTCCCGAGGCGGGGGTTGCCCGCCTGCCGGTTTTTTCAAGACCTTGATCTTTGGTGCCGTTTTTTGGCTTGCTAGAGCCAAAATATTCGTCGCGTGCGCCAGTTCTCGCGCCAGTCTCCTGGTGCAGTTTTAGGACCGTTAACGTTTGGCTCTGTAGAGCCAAATATCGACTGCTCGCGCCACAGCCCCGCATGGCCTCGGGCCTTTTACTCGCTCTCAGTTCGTTGGTGGTAGGCATCTAGGAGCGCGATGGCGTCGGCTTCGCCTCCGGGGAGGAGGTGTCCGTAACGGTCGATGGTGATTGTGATCGAGGCGTGCCCCATGAACTTGCTGACTTTGTCGATCGTGATCCCGGCGTCGAGCATCTGCGAGACCGCTGTGTGGCGGCACTCTTGCAACCCTATCGGCCGTACCCGTTCCGTCGTGGGCGTAGTGTTCTGGCGGTCTTCTCGCTTGCGCGCGGTTGCCCACGCTTTACGGGCGCGCTTGGTCACGGAGCTGCTTGCGAACGGCGTGCTCGGATTGCTACCGAAAACCAGGTCGGTGCCTTTTCGCCCGGTGTCTCGGATGTGTTTGGCGAGGAGGTGCTGTAGGGGTTTGGTGATGATGGTTGGACGGGTGCCCTTCTCGCTCTTGGGGTCGATTTCACCCTCGTACTGGTCCCAGCCTCGTTGCACGTCGATCCGGCGTCGCTCGAGGTCGACATCGCGTACTTGTAGCGCGCGTAGCTCGCCGTGGCGTAGCCCGGCGTACATAGCGCTCGCCCACAGTGCGCGATCTCGTGGCTGGAGCGCCTCGATCAGCCGGCGGGCTTCATCGGGGGTGGCGATCCGTTCGCGTCGCCCGGCGCTGGCAGGCAGACGCAGCCCGCGCGTCGGGTCGATGAGAAACGGGTCATCGTGCCCGGTCAGGAGGTCAAGGTCTCGCCAGAGCACCCGTGCGGTGTTGACAATCGACCGGATCTTGCTCGGGCTCAAACCCTTAGCCAGCCAGCAGCCCACGAGCCGTTGGAGATCCGCGCGGGCGACTCCCCCCATGACCTTTGCGCCCAGGCTCGGAACCAGGTGCAGGCGCAGGTCTGCCTCGATCGTGCGTAGCGAGCTCGGCTTGTAGCGGCGTCCCGAGCGGTTACGTATCTGTCCCTCCTGGGCCATCTCGACCCACAGCGACGCAGCCTCGGCAAGGGTATGGCGGCCCGGAGCACGCAGCCGCCCGATGCTCGCCAGCTCAAGCTGCTCGTAACGCCATGCCTTCGCTTCCCAGTGCTCGGAGAACGTCTTGCGGACCTTGCCCCTGTCCTGCCGTGAATACACCCACGCCTCCCACCGCGGGGAGCACCCACATGCCGCATCTTGACGGCCCGGGCACCACTGGGAATGCCTCACCCGTACGCCCTCCGCGGCGCGCGTACGGGGCTGGACAGAAGACTGCTCCGGGAACGTCGCAGACGCCAACAGCTTGATCTCGCGCGTGAACCGCCTGGTCTGCTCCGGCGTCAGGCAGCCGAGGATGCGCCATAGGCCCGCCCCTGGACTCGGAGAGGTCTCCTTGCTCGAAAGATGTTGCATCCGGCCTCCTTTGCGACCCGCGGGAGATCCATGCTCGACATCGCCAGCCTACGGCCAGCAGTTCGGCCGTACCTCTCGGACCGCATTGATCTATTAGCCTTGAGGATGTCGCCCAGGAGGGGTGGCGGAGCGGTTGAACGCGGCGGCCTTGAAAGCCGTTTTCGGGGTTTCCTCGAACGTGGGTTCGAATCCCACCCCCTCCGTTTTTTTGGGCCGCCCGATGTCCGTCATGCTCATCGGATAAAAAACGCGAGCCGTACCTACACCATGAACATGCCTGGCCCCGCCGGACCGGGCTTCATCACCTCGGTCCGGCGGGTGTCGCTTCAGCCCAGGCCGCCGGATTCCGCCGGGCCGCGTGGAACCATGTCCGATGAGGTCTCTCTATCGGGGTGATGCCCGATGCAGTGAGAGTCCCTCTCAATGTTCATGGCTCTAAAGGAGGTTTGGGTATGGCGACGACGACCGTTGATTACGCCGGGCAGGTGCTTACCGATGTACGCAGACAAATCGCTGTTGACGATGACGTTCTCTCGGAGACGAAGGCGAGGCGTAACCTCGTCAAGAGGCACGCGAGGAGCTTTCCGGGTGCGCTCAACACGTTCGACTCGGGCAGCGTCGCGCACGGCAACGTGAACAAGCCCGTGAGCGACGCCGATTGCGGCGTGGTGCTCGACAGGCGCAAATATCAAGAACTTGGCCCCGATGGCGACGGCGTGCCGCCGAACAAACTCGTGGCCGAGATGGCCGAGCATGTAATCGAGGGCGTGCGCGAGGAGTACTCCCACGCCACGTACGAAATCTGCAAGCGGGCGATCCTGATCGAGTTTCATGAACCTCTCGACAACGACCAGGACCCGAGCGTGGACCTCATCGTCGCGCTGACCAGAGTCGAGGGCGACGGTCGTTGGATACCCAACACAGAGGCCGCATGCTGGGACGCCTCGGACCCCGAGGAGCACACTCGCCTCCTGAACGACGTAGATATCTCGGTTCGCGTACACCGCGCGAGGGTGATCCGGCTGGCGAAGGCCGCAGTCAAGCAGGATGAGACGCCGGTACTCAGCTCCTTCAATCTGGAGGCGCTGGTGGCCTGACCCCTTGAGTTCGGTCCGGTCCTTGTGAGAGTTTCTCGCGCCCACGATGATGGGCGAGGAAGGAACTCCACGATGAAGCGACGTAGGCATACGCCGGAGCAGATCATCCGCAAGTTGCGGGAGGCCGAGCGGATGCTCGGTGAGGGCAAGACGATCCCGGAGGCCGCTCGGGAGCTGGGGATCAGCGAGCAGACGTTTCACCGTTGGCGTAATCAGTACGGCGGGATGAAGGGCGATGATGTCAAGCGGCTGAAGGAGCTTGAGCGTGAGAATTCGAGCCTCAAGGCGATCGTTGCCGACCAGGCGCTCGAGGTCCGGGCGTTGAAGGAGATCTCCAAGGGAAATTGGTAGGCCCGGTCCGTCGGCGCCGGGCGGTCGCGATGCTCCGCGATCGTCTCGGCGTCAGCGAGCGCTGGGCATGCCGGGTCGTGGGGCAGCATCGCTCCACGCAGCGTCACGAGCCCAAGCTGGCCGAGGATGACGCGGTGTTGCGCTCAGAGCTGCGGAAGTTCTCCCAGGAGCGGCCGCGGTGGGGGTACCGGCGTGCGCATCACCGTCTGCGCCAGGATGGCTGGGAGATCAACCGCAAGCGGGTGCAGCGGCTGTGGCGCGAGGAGGGTCTGCGGGTGCCCCAGCGCAAGCGCAAGCGCCGGCTGCTGGGCGACTCGACGGTCCCGGCGAAGCGGCTGCGCGCACAGCGGCCCGGCCAGGTGTGGGCGTTCGATTTTCAGTTCGACCAGACCGCCGACGGGCGGGCGCTGAAGCTGATGAACATCGTCGATGAGTTCACGCGCGAGGCGCTGGTGATGCTGGTGGCGCGCAGCATCGACGCCGACACGGTCGTCCAGGCATTGGAGCGGCTGTGCGGCGAGCAGGGCGTCGCCCCCGAGCTTTTGAGGATGGACAACGGGCCGGAGATGACCGCACACGCGCTCCAGGACTGGTGTGAGTTCTCGAAGGCTGGGACCGTGTACATCGAGCCGGGCTCGCCGTGGCAGAACCCGTTCGTGGAGTCCTTCCACTCGCGCGTCCGAGACGAGCTGCTCGACGTCGAGGAGTTCTCCTGCCTAGCCGAGGCGCGCGTAGTGATCGAGGACTGGCGCGAGGACTACAACCTCAGGCGGCCGCACAGCTCGCTCGGGATGCGCACCCCGGCCATGTTCGCCGCCGACTGGGCGCCTAACGGCGAGCCGGCGCTGGCCGCGTGACGGGAAGGGGGGTACCGCGAGCGGCGCGCCGCGGCCATCGCCGCTCGGCACTCGCTACGCTCGCGCCTTCGCGACGACGCCCGCGGGCAGCACAAGCGTGATCATCCATCCGCGGCCGGCGCTACCTTCTCACCCGTCACATCCACCACTACCCTCTCACTCGTGGTGGACCGACAAACGGGGTCCGGCCAACGTACATGCACGAGGCATGGGACGCCACGCCGCCTGATAACGACGCCGGTATGAACATCGCCGGCATCGATTACAAAGAGCTGCGCACACCGCAAGACGACTACCTCGAAGCCGTCAAGCAGGACATGACCTTCTGGCGGGTGGCGATCCCGAAACTTCGGAACTAGTCAACCACTCCACGAAACACTGCAAGGAAAGTTAGAGTCTGCTCTGTGACCAGGTCCGCAAACGACGATCGAAACGTCAGTCAGACAAAACGTACGCTCTGCGCACCTCGTCAACTTGGGGCACGGTCGCGGACGTGAGCGATCTTCCGCGCGCCCTCGTGCCGGCCAACGCGATTCACGACCCGGTCCACGGACGTGTGTGGCTAACCAAGGTCGAGATCGACCTGATAAATACGCCCGAGTTCCAGCGTCTGCGCGCGATCGGACAGCTGACCCCAGTGGATCTCGTATTCCCCGGCGCCACACACAACCGGTTCGCGCACTCGATCGGGGCGGCGCATGTGATCGGCATGATCCTGCGCCAGCAGCGTGTCGCCGAGTACTTCAGCGGCGAGCTAGTGCAGCTCGTGCAGCCTTTGCGGCTCGCGGCGCTGCTGCACGACGTCGGGCATCTCCCGTTCAGCCACGTGGGCGAGATGGCGTGGCTCGCGGCTGCGGGCTCCGGCGTGTTCGCTTATCACGACGAGCCGGCCGGCCCCATCACCGTATTCGACATCGCCGCGGGCGCTCGCGCGCACCGCCCACTACACGAGGACCTCTCGGCGCTGTTGATCATCGAGTCGCGCCTGGCTGACATCATCGATGGCCAGCTCGGCGAGATCGAAGGTCGGCCCGCTTCGCAAACGGTGGAAATGATCATCCGCGGCACCCACCCGGATCTTGTCGCGCGCAATCTGCTCTCCAGCGACCTGGACTGCGATCGGTTGGACTACCTGCTGCGCGACTCGCTGACTGCCGGCTTGGTCTACGGCCAGATCGATCTCGCTTACCTCGTCGGGGCGCTCATGGTCGGGCACGATGGGGTGGGCGCGAGCCTCGCAATCGACGGTCGTCACGGACTGCTCACTGGCGAGCATTTCCTGCTTGCTCGGTATTTCCACTACGCCCAGTTCGTGACTCACAAAACCGTCGCAGCTGCCGAGGTGGCCACGGTCGCCGCTCTTCTGGAGATGATCCGCCGCGAACAGCTCCCACGGCCGGAGTCCCTGACCGACGAGCGACTGCCGGCGTCGGATCGGATCGCCACGCTGATGAAACTCAGCGACCCCCACGTGGAGGCCAAGCTCGCAGAGGCGGCTCAGGGAGACGTGAGCGAGGTGCTGGCCGACGCCTCGCGGCGTGTCCTTGAGCGCAAGCTACCGAAGGTCGCGGCGCGCGAGGAGGGACTGGAGCTCGCGAGGAGCGGCGGGCAGCCCATCACGCACAACTGGGATCGTCTGACGAGTTCACCCGAGCGTAAGCAGAAGGTCGCGGACGACTGTGGCATCAACCCTCGCTCGTTCTGCTATCGCAAAACCACGATGCCACTAACCGGGGTGGAAGGCGACATGTCGCCGGTTGACGCAGACGCAGACCCCGCCGGTCTGCAGTCGAAAATGCGTAAGGCCGCGAAGGTCGTGATCGACGGTGGGCCCGCCGAGCTGTTGATCGTCCACAGCCCGATCCTGAAAGGTCTCTCCAACCACCGCTGGACGACCCGCCGTGCGTTCGCCCTAGAGCCTCTGGATAGCTACTACCCGCGCAAGCCGACGGCGGACTTCCGGAAGCTGAAGGACCACTGCGCCGAGCTCAGATGAGCGCCCTCCGCCGAGCTTCAGCCGGTGGCGAATCCTCTCAACCGCTCCACGGCCGCCGCGATGGCGGGCTCCTCGAAGTTCGCCTCGATGTACGCGGGGCGATCACTGCTGGACGTGAGCGACCTCCCTGCGAAACGCTGCAGAAAGTCCAGGGAGGCCAGCAGCCTGATCCACGTGAACTGGCTGAGCCCTGCGGCGGGCTCGAGCAGATCGCGGACCTGCTCGGCCGCGGTTCTCGCATCGGTTTCGAGCGGCAGGGACTCCTGCAGATCCTCGTCGGTGAGCTCCACCAAGTCGGCGGCCAGTGCCTCGGAAAACGGGCCGTAGCGCTCCCATTCGTAGCGATAGCCAAAGCCCGCACCGGCCTGGTCGAGCAGGTAGATACATGTGTCTATCTCGTGGCGGCGCAGTGCGTCACCGGCGTCGATACCCAGCGCCTTCACGGGAGGAATGAGCCGGGCGGCCTTCGTCAGCACGGTCAAGGTCGGGCTCCTTTCGTCAGCAAATGCAGTATGCGAACACCTGTTCGCGTGGCTAGTAAGCGTACGCATCACGTCGGACGCAATCGTGCGCTAACACCCGAGTACCAGTTCGGTCTCGGCGAATCGCGCATCCCGGTTCGCCGACGATACAAACAATAATCCCCCCAGCGATCCGCCGAAAGACTAGGCCGGAATGAGCGAGAAATCAATCGAGCAGCCGTACACCGACGGCACAGAGCAGTGGGAGCACATCGCTCGTGCCCTTGCGCAGGGAAGGGTCCAGGATGCCCAGCCCGGCAAGGTCTTCCAGACGCACATTTCCTACGTGCTGGTCGGGAATGATCTGGTCTACAAGCTGAAGAAGCCTGTCGTTATGCCATTCCTGGACTACTCCAGCCGCGAGCGGCGCCGCAGCATGTGCGAACGCGAGTGCGAGCTCAACCGGCGGCTAGCCCCGTCGCTGTACCTGGGTGTGCGCGGGGTTCGCGCTGCAGGCGCGGGATTCGCCCTATGCGAGCCCGATGACCAGGCCTGCCTAGAGCACGTGGTGCTGATGCGCCGCGTGGATCGCGAGGCGACGCTCGAGCATCACGTGGACAACCTGACCGCGAGAACGGGCGAGCTGCAGCGCATCGGGGAGATGCTCGCCGCGTTTCATCAGGCCGCATCGGCAGCAGCACCTCCCGCCGGTACTCCCGAGTGCCTTCGTGCCTGGGCAGAGCAGCTGACGACTGCCGTGCGCGGCGGTCCCACTGGGCTGCTGAAGGACAGCCGCGTCGAGGCGGCGTGCACTTTTCTTGAACGCTGGCTGGCCGCGAACCAGACGCTGCTGAACGAGCGCGTCCGCGAGGGGCATATCCGTGATGGTCACGGGGATCTGCGCATGAATCACGTCGTCCTTGAAGGCGAGCAGGTGGAGATTCTGGACTGCGTCGAGTTTGACGACGCGCTGCGCCAGAACGACGTGCTCGCTGACCTGTCATTCCTGATCATGGAGCTCCAGTTCGCGGGCCGCGAAGACCTTTCGCGTACTCTCGTGAAATCCTGGCATGAAGCGGGCGGCCCGCTGAACGAGAGGCTGCTGTGGGCGTACGCGTCCTCGCGCGCGCTGATTCGCGTCGAGGTAGGCCTCGCGCGCGTCGATCAACTACGCCGTGAGCCCCCGAGCCTTGAGCTGCGGGTAGCGGAAGAGCGCACGCAGACGCTGCTGGACCTCGCGATTCGCCTGAGCTGGCGTGCCCGCGAGCCGGCGGCCGTGATCTTCGCAGGGCTCTCCGGCAGTGGGAAGACGAGTATCTCGGCGCGTCTCGCGGAGCGGTGGGGCCTCGACCGTGTCTCCTCCGATGAGGTCCGAAAGCGGCTCGTCGGGGTGGGTCAGAACGATGCGGCGCCGCGTCACGCATACGACGATTACCTCTCACGTGCGGTCTACGAGCGGCTCGGCAGGGAGGCTGGTCGCGCTGTCAGTGCTGGGCGTTCGGTGATCGTGGACGCCACGTTTCGCCGCTCGATCGATGCCCAGGCGTTCGTCAGGGCGTTCGCTTCGGCGGGGGCGCTCGCGCCGGCGCTGACACTCGCATGCCAGGCGTCCCCGGCCACCCTGCGCGAGCGCGTGGGTGCTCGCGCGGAGCGCGGAGGCTCCGACGCGGGTCTTGATGTGCTCGATGTGCAGCTCGCCGAACCGCGAGCGACGGTCCTCGGCATCTCCAACCCCTTGATGCTCTCCACGGATGGCTCGCTGAGCGACTCGCTCGAGCGTGCGGAGATGATCGTCCTCGAGCACACGGTTGGACCGGCGCCGGAGCGCTGACGCAGCGCGCGCGTAAGGAACGTGGTTGCCCCGGCCGCTGCTAGGAGGCGGGTAGTCCTCGGCTCGTGCGCACACGTCTTCGGACATGTGCGGGTGCGGGGAGCGCTCGAAGCCGTTGATCGGTGGAAAGCCGCAGATTCCTGGTGTTTGCGGGGCAGCACACGCGCCCACGTGTAAGCGTGGAGAGCGTAGGTCCGGTCGACTCACGCGACGCGCGATGTCGCCATGACGCGACGGTGCGGATGGTGATCACTCTACGGCCGAACCCTCAACCAACATGCCCAGATTCGCGCCAAACTCGCGCCAGTCCAGGCGCGGATCAGGCGGTTTCAGGCGGTCTCCAGCGGTTCAACGGCGCGTCGCATGCGGAGCGCCTGTCTCGCCGAATCCCGCTCAACCGTGAGGAAAACGGCTTAGTTGAGCCAAGAAATCGCCACCCTGCTCCGGGACGCGATTTTAGGCCCGGAGGATTTCAAGACCGGTGCATTCAACCGCTCTGCCACCCTTCCCAGCGCGACTGAGGAAAGGCTAGTCGATCCCCCAGCCGCCGCAGCGTATGGCTCAGGCGATCGTTCCAGCGGCCGGGTGCCCCACGGTCTCGCCGCTGAGGAAGCGCTCGACATCTGTGGCGAACTCTGTCGCGTCCTGGAAGAGGAAGCCGTGTGCGGAGTCTGGGTAGATCTTGACTTTGGCCT
The DNA here is from genome assembly GCA_963734225.1 of uncultured Solirubrobacteraceae bacterium. Classification (GTDB taxonomy): domain Bacteria; phylum Actinomycetota; class Thermoleophilia; order Solirubrobacterales; family Solirubrobacteraceae; genus Palsa-744. Next base: position 22,647 of record CAVTGI010000006.1, on the reverse strand, counting down.
GGGCCCGACGCAGCCGTAGCATTCACAGCATGAGCGTCCTACTCGTTGCGGGTGGAGCAGCGAGACGGCCATGCGCGAGCACTACGACACGAGCCACTACCGTCACTATCGCGAGCAGGTCGGGCCATTGCTGGCACGTCCGAGCGATGTCGTCGTCTATCACGTCAGCAGTACCGTCCACGCACTCGACCCCAATCCGCCCGACCCCGGGCTGTTCGGGTAAGGCAAACCGGCTCCTGTCCGGGGTGCAACTCGAGCGAATGGAGGGCCTGCAGCGATGAGCGCGAGCATCTCTGAGGACCCCGTCGCTTCGCCTCTGCTGAGTGCCTCCGAGCTCGCGGACCTCGCCACGTTCGGCACTGAGCGAGCTACTCAGACCGGGGAATTGCTTTTCCAGGCCGGGGAGGCGTCCTATGACCTGTTCGTGGTCCTGGAGGGTGAAGTGCATGTCGTTCGCTCGGGCGGCGCCAATGAGGCGATCGTCGCCGAGTTCGGCCCCGGCGGATTTGTCGGCGAGCTGACTCTGCTGACCGGTCAAAGGCGCTTCTTGACCGCACGCGTCTCTCAGCCTGGGCGCGTGCTGGTGATCGCGCAAGCCGAGTTTCGCCGGCTCATGAGCGTGCGCCCGGCGCTCTCGGCAACCATCTTCAACGCGCTGCTCGCGCGCCGCGAGTCCCTGCGATCCGGAGAGGGGGCGCAGGCAATCCGGATCATCGGCTCGCGCTACTCGCCCGAGGCGATGAGCTTGCGCTCATTCGCCGAACACTCGCATCTGGCGCACGCCTGGATCGATGTCGAGGATGCCGAGGATCTCGACTCTTTCCTCGCACCGATGGGTCTGCGAGCACGGGACATCCCCGCGGTGATCACCGCTACCGAGACTCTGCGTCGTCCCTCACCCGCTACGTTCGCTGAGCACCTCGGGCTGACGTTCCAACCCACACCCGGCTACGTCTTCGATCTGGTGGTGATCGGCAGCGGGCCGGCAGGCCTCGCCGCCGCCGTGTACGGCGCCTCGGAGGGTCTGCGCACGGTCTCCCTGGACGCTGTGGCGATCGGTGGACAGGCCGGCGCGAGCTCGCGGATCGAGAACTATGCGGGATTCCCAAACGGCATCTCCGGCGAGGAGCTCACGGGAAGGACCGCGGTGCAAGCGATGCGACTCGGAGCTCGCTTGAACGCCCCCTGCGAGGTGGTGGGCTTGCGGTTGCAGCCGAGCTTCCACGTAATCGAGCTGCGGGACGGCAGCGAGATCCCCACCCGGGCGGTCATCGTGGCCTCCGGAGCGCGCTATCAGCGGCTGGCGGTGGAGAACCTCAGCCGCTTCGAGGGCGCCGGCGTCTACTACGCCGCCACTGATCTCGAGGCGCGCGTCTGCGATGGAACACCCGTGTTGGTTGTGGGCGGCGGCAATTCCGCGGGCCAGGCCGCGATCTACCTCGCCCAGAACAACTGCCAGGTCAAAATCGCCATCCGGCGTGAGGATCTCACCCAAAGCATGTCGCAGTATCTGATCGAGCGGATCGAGGCCGACCCGAAGATCGAGCTCATCACCAGCGTGGAAGTTCAGGCGCTCGCGGGCGGCGAGCGCCTCGAAGGGGCAACCCTCGTGCACAAGCCCACTGGCCGCCAGCAGGAGATCGCGTGCACGGGTGTGTTCTGCTTCATCGGTGCCCGCCCCGCTACGGCATGGCTGGCCGACAGCGTTCTGCTCGATGACGATGGATTCATCCTCACCGACCGCCAGCTGCCCGGCCTGATCGGCGCTGAGACAGCCAGAGCGTTGCCATTCGAGACATCTGCCCCCGGTGTATTCGCCGCCGGCGACGTTCGCCACGACTCGATGAAGCGAGTCGCCGCGGCCGTGGGCGAGGGGTCAAGCGCGGTGCGCTCCGTCCACGAGCGACTTGCCACGCGCTGACCTGACAAACGCTCACGCCGCTGGACGTGTGACTCTCACAGCGCAAGAGCGCCGGGCTGCGACCGCCACGGTCGCCGCAAGTCGTGGCGCAATCGATCACGCTGCCGCTGCTCACGGTGGAGTCGAGCTCGTGCTGAACGCGGCTGCTGCATACGGCGGCGAGCGCACCGGGCCCTTCGGCGGCGGCCACGGAGGCGGCATCGGAGCGTAAGCTCGATCAAATGTCGCCGCGCTCCTCTGCGCAGTACGTGATGCTCGAGCCAGCGAAGCTCAACCTCGAAACCACCTCCGCCTGAGAGGAACACCATGCACCAGACATCACTGAAGACAACAGAGCTCGGCCGCACCGGCCTGCAGATCACGCGTGTCGGGTTCGGCGCGTGGGCGATCGGCGGGGGCGACTGGGAGTTCGGCTGGGGCCCGCAGGATGATGAAGAGTCGATCGCCGCGATCCACCGCGCCCTGGAGCAGGGGATCAACTGGATCGACACTGCCGCCGCCTACGGCTTCGGCCGCTCCGAGCAGATCGTCGGGCGCGCCCTGGAGGGCGTCGTCGAGCGGCCGTACGTGTTCACCAAGTGCTCGCTGCTCGAAGGCCCCGGCCGCACCGTCGCGCACAGCCTCAAGCGCGACTCGATCCTGCGCGAGGCCGAGAACAGCCTGCGGCGGCTCGAGGTCGACGCGATCGACCTCTACCAGATCCACTGGCCGATCCCCGCCGCCGACATCGAGGAGGGCTGGGCCGCGCTCGTGGAGCTCAAGCAGCAGGGCCTCGTGCGCCACATCGGCGTGTCCAACTTCGACGCCGGCCAGCTGCACGTGATCGCGCAGATCGCCCCCGTCGAGACGCTGCAGCCCCAGTACTCGCTGATCGAGCGGGAGATCGAACGGGAGGTCTTGCCGTTCGCCGAGCGCGAGGGGATCGGCGTGATCGCCTACTCGCCAATGGGCTCGGGGCTGCTCAGCGGTGGCATGACCCGCGAGCGGGTGCAAGCCATGGGCGAGGATGATTGGCGCAAGCGCGACGCGCGCTTCAACGAGCCACAGCTGTCACGGAGCCTCGCCCTGGTTGAGCGCCTGAGTGCGGTCGCTGATCGCTACGAGACCACACCGGGCGCGGTCGCGGTGGCGTGGGCGCTGCGCAATCCCGCGGTCGACGGCGCGATCGTGGGCTTCCGCCGCCCCGACCAGGTCGCCCCGATCCTGCCCGCGGCGAGCCTCGAGCTCACCGACGACGACGTCGCCGAGATTGAAGGAGGCGCGCGATGAGCACGGTCGGGTTCATCGGCCTCGGTGCGATGGGCAGCCGGATCGCCGGCCGGCTGCTCGACGCGGGCAACGACCTGTACGCAAACAACCGGACGAAGGCCAAGGCCGAGCCGCTGATCGCGCGCGGCCTGCAATGGTGTGATTCGCCGCGCGAGGTGGCGGCCGCCGTGGACGTCGTCTTCAGCATGGTCACCGATGACGCGGCGCTCGAGGCGATCGCCTCCGGGCCTGACGGGATTCTCGCCGGTCTCGCCGAGAGGAAGGTCTATGTCGACATGAGCACCGTCAGCCCGCGCGCGAGCCGGCAGCTCGCCGAGCGAGTCGCGTCGGCCGGCGCGCAGATGCTCGACGCCCCCGTCTCCGGGAGCATTCCCCAGGTCGAAAGCGGAACGCTCGCGATCTTCGTCGGCGGCAACGCCGAAGCCTTCGCAACCGTCGAGCCGCTTTTGCACGAGCTCGGCCAGGCCGTCACCTACGTGGGCGGCAACGGTCAAGGGCTGCTGGTCAAGCTCGCGGTCAACATCAGCCTCGCTGTCCAGACCCTCGCGTTCAGCGAGGGTCTGCTGCTCGCCGAACGCGGTGGCATCGACCCGCGAGTCGCAGCCGAGACAATGAGCAACAGCTCGATCGGCTCGCCGATGCTAAAGGCGCGCGTCCCCCTGCTGCTCGACCTCCCCGAGCAAGCCTGGTTTGACGTGGCGCTCATGCACAAGGACATCCGCCTCGCACGCGACGCCGCCAGAGAGCTCGCGGTCCCGCTCCCGACGGCCACCGCCGCGGACGAAATGCTCTCCCGGGCCAGCGAGCTCGGCTACGAACACCGCGACCTCGCCGCCCTCCACGAGGTCCTCGCCGAGATCAGCGCGCAATGAACGCGACGACCACGGGCAGGCGGCGCGTTCTGAAGCAACTCTTACGCGCTCTGAGCAGCGGATGTGGCACCCTTGCGGACTCGACACGCGCGGGCGCGACGAGCGCGCGCATGGGTTGTCCTGCACTCACACATGCGCCGCAACGGACTCATCATCCTGGGGATCGCCGCGCTCGCTTGGGTCGTGTTGGCGATCGTGCTGGACTCCCCCAGCCTGAAACTGCTGTCGGGCTCAAGCACGAAGGTGGCGCGCAGCGGCGCCTCGCCCCAGTGCTTGCCGGCCACGCCCGAACACATCGCCTCGCTGCCGGGCAGCAACGTCGACGTCTCGCCCGCGCCGCAGACCGACACCGCCAATCCCCACACACAGATCAGCTTCCTGAATGTGCCGGCCGCGGAGATCCATGAGGTTTCCGTGGTGGGCGCCCGCAGCGGCCGTCACTCCGGCAGCCTCCACGGCTACTCGCAGGGCGACGGCGCGAGCTTCGTGCCAGACGCCCCATTCGACGCCGGCGAGCGCGTGGCTGTGCAAGCGGCGATCGGTCCCGGCAACGGCGCCAGGCCGATCGCCTATTCCTTCCGCGTCGATACTCCATATCCAACCGCGGGCGTCGCGGAGTTCCCCAACCCGCTGGCAGCGCCCGCCGAATACCAGAGCTTCGACACCATGCCCGGCGTCCAAGCCCCGATCCTGTCCGTCACGATGCCGGATCGCGATCCCGCTGCAGGCGACATCCTCACGACCAATGGGCCTGGTCCGGGCCAGTACGGGCCGCTGATCTACACCCCACAGGGCCGGCTCGTTTGGTTCGACCGGCTGTCCGGGGGCGACACGGCGGAGAACCTGAGCGAGCAGACCTATGAAGGTCAGCGCGACCTGACGTGGTGGAAGGGGCGTGTGCTGTCGCTCGGCTTCGGGCAGGGCGAAGACATCGTCATGAACTTCAATTATCAGACGGTCGCCAGGGTCGTCGGCGGCAACGGCCTGCGGGCGGACCTGCATGACTTCCAGATCGCCACCGACGGCATCGCCTACATCACCGCGTACAACCCGATCCGCTGCGACCTTACGCCGGTGCGGGGCGCACGGGGCGGCGCGATCGTGGACACGGCCATCCAGGAGATCGACATTAAGACGGGCCTGGTGCGCTGGGAATGGCACAGCCTCGACCATGTCGGCGCTTCGGAGTCCGAAGTGGAAGCTCCGGCGGGGAGCACGCCATGGGACTACTTCCACCTCAACTCGATCGACCCCGAGCCAAACGGCGACCTGCTCATCTCGGCACGCAGCACCTGGGCCGGATATCAGCTGGAAGGGGGCAGCGGCAGGGTCTTGTGGCGCCTGGGCGGCAACCGCAGCTCCTTCAAGATGGGGCCGGGCACGAGCATGGCCTGGCAGCACGACGGCCGCGTCCTTGGCGATGGCGAACTGACCTTCTTCGACGATGGCTCGAATCCGCCAATCCACAAACAGTCGCGGGCCGTGCGCATCGCGCTCGACTTCAAGGCCCACGAAGCGCGCCTTGCCGGCGTCTACACGCACCCCGATCCGCCCCTGCTGGCAGCAAGCCAGGGCAACGCACAGACGCTCGCCGACGGCAACACGCTCGTGGGCTACGGCGCCGTGCCACAGATCAGCGAGTACGCGCAAAACGGCTCGCTGCTGTTCGACGCCCATCAGCCCTTGGATATGACCTTCTACAGAGCCTTTCGCTTCCCCTGGAGCGGGCGCCCCGTGAGCCCGCCGGCGATCTTCGCCAGCCTGAACAACACAGGCGAAGCGACGATCGTGCACGCGAGCTGGAACGGCGCCACCGGCGTGTCCTCGTGGCGCGTGCTCGCCGCGCAGCACCCGGGAGCGCTGCAGGCGCAGACAACGATCGCCGACAGCGGCTTTGAAAGCTCGACGACCTTGCCCCAAAAGCACGCCTATGTGGCCGTGCAGGCGCTGGACTCGGCCGGGCGCGTGTTGGCCACCTCCCCGACGGTGCGGGTGGTCAGCTACGCCGTCTCGCTCCCCCGCGCCTAATAAGCCGGTTTGGAGCTGTGCTTGTGCGGAGCCGTTGTCGTCGTGGTGCTGCTAGTCGACTGATTGGAGGACGAAGAGCTCGTCCCTTTGCCGCCGCATCCCGTCACCGCGAAGGTCGTCGCCATCGTGGCCAGCAGCGTTAGCATGGCGGTCAGTGGCGTTCTCTTCATGGCCTGGCCTCCAATCGTCGCTCGCGGGCTCGGGCGCTCACCCTACCAGCCGTTCCCAGCCCTGGTCGACCCTTGACGATCGCGCGCAGTCGGGCAGATCGTCATGAGCGTCGATACCGCGGCGAGCCCTGGGGCGATGGAGACCTCCAGGCAAGCCCCTGCCGTCGAGCGAGGGCAGGGCTCACGTCCGGGGTTGCTCCTGGCGGTCTGCTGCGTGGCGCAGTTCATGGTCATCCTCGACCTGAGCATCGTCAACGTCGCGCTGCCGTCGATCCAGTTGAGCCTCGGCTTCTCCTCGCCCGACCTGCAATGGGTGGTGGACGCATACGCGATCTCGTTCGCTGGCTTTTTGATGTTCGGCGGCCGCGCGGCAGATCACCTCGGCCAGCGCCGGACGTTCGTCGTGGCGCTGGTCCTGTTCGCGCTCACCTCGCTGGCCGGCGGCGCGGCGCCAGACCAGGTGGTGCTCGTGGGCGCTCGCGCGGTGCAGGGCCTCGCCGGCGCCTTGATGGCCGCATGCTCGCTGGCGATCATCACCGCGTCCTTTCCCCCGGGCCCCAAGCTGCACCGGGCGATCGCCACCTGGGCGGCGATGAACGGGCTCGGGGGCGCAGCAGGAGTGCTGTTCGGGGGGATCATCACCGAAGAGCTCAGCTGGCGCTGGGTCCTGCTGATCAACCCACCGATCGCGGTCGTGACCGCGCTGGTGGCGTACGCGGTCGTCAGCGAGCGCCGCCGAGCGCGCGACGGCGACAGCTTCGACCTCGCGGGCGCGCTGACACTGACGATCGGCCAGATGGTGCTGGTGTACGGGGTCGTCGAAGCGGGCCTGAAGGGCTGGAGCTCGCTTGCCGCGCTCGGCCCGATCATCGGCGGCCTGCTCCTGCTCGGCGTGTTCGGCGTGATCGAGGCGCGCGTGGCGTCCGCGCCGCTGATCCCCTTCAAGGAGCTGACCAGGCCGCTGCGGGCCGCCAACACCATCGTGCTGCTGTTCAGCGCGGCGCTGTTTCCGATGTGGATCGTCAGCTCCCTGTACCTGCAGCAGGTGCTGGGCCTGTCGCCGCTCGATACCGGTCTGATCTTCCTGCCGATGACGCTGACGATCATGCTGGTCGCCTCGAAGGCCGGCAAGCTCGTGAGCCAATTCGGCGTGCGCCCGGTGCTCGGCGGCGGCCTGGTCATGTTGACGGGCGGGCTGCTGCTGCTCGCGAAAATCGGCTCCAGCGGCAGCGGGATCGTGTACGTGATGATCCCCGGGCTGCTCACCGCGGCGGGGATCGCGATGTCGATCGTCCCCTCCACGATCGCCGCCACGCAGGGCGCCAAGGAGGGGCAGGCGGGGCTCGCATCGGGTCTTGTCAACACGTCGCGTCAGGTGGGCGGCGGACTCGGGCTGGCGGTTTTGATCACGCTTGCGACCCAGCGCAGCACCCACCTGATCGGCTCGGGCCAACAGGTGCCCCAAGCGCTGACCGACGGCTTTCGGCTTGCCTACCTGATCGGCGCCGGCCTCGCGGCGACCGCGGCGATCATGACGTTCACCTCGCTGCCCAAGCCGTCAGCTGCGCTCATACCGGCAGCGCGACGCTTCGCGGCTGCGATCGGCGTGGTTCTCGCGGGTTTCGTTGCTGTGACCGTCGCGTTCGCGGGCTCTCATGGCGCTCCGATCGGCGCGTACAGCACCCACGACACCTACAGCTTCGTGACCGCGCCATCGCTGCACCCGCCCAAGATCCGCGCCAACAAGCGGGCGTCCGTCAGCCAGCTGGCGCCCGGCTACATCCTCACGGCGAACTTCTATGACCTCAACGAACCGCCGATCGTCGGTCAGAGCGGCCCGCTGATCCTTGACAACAACCTGCAGCCGGTCTGGTTTCAGCCGGTGCCCGAACGCGTCGCTGCGGCCAACCTGAGCCTGCAGACCTACAACGGCAAGCCGGCATTGGCCTGGTGGCAGGGAGTTGTCACGAACACGGGCGCAACCGAGAGCGGTGAAGACGTGGTGGTCAACCAGCACTACCAGACGGTCGCGCGGCTGAAAGGCGCGGACGGCTGGGTGCTCACCCTGCATGCGCTCGCGATCAGCGGGGACGTCGCATGGGTGACCGCCAACAAGAACATTCCACTGAATCTCTCCAAGTACGGCGGCGCCTACAACGGAGCGCTGATCGACTCGGCGGTACAGGAGTACAACCTCAAGACGGGCAAGCTCCTGCGCAACTGGGATGCGCTCAACCACATCCCGTTGGGCGACTCCTACGCCTCGCTGCCGACCAATGGATTCCCCTGGGACGCCTACCACGTCAACTCAGTGCAACTGACCGGCGGTGGGACCTTTCTGGTGTCCATGCGCAACACGTGGGGCGCCTACATGGTCGACATCGACACCGGCGCGATCGAGTGGACCCTCGGCGGCAAGCGATCGAGCTTCAAGTTCGGTCCGGGCGCTGCCTTCCAGTGGCAGCACGACGTCGCGCTGGGGGTCGTGGGCATTCGGTCCCACCGTCACCATGTTCGACGATCACTGCTGCCAGCTGACCGGTGGAGGCACCTCGGTTCCCGCGACCGGGCCGTCTCGCGGGCTCGTGCTCGAGTTGGACCAGAGCACACGCGCAGCGGAGCTCGTGGCCCAGTACAACGGCGGTGGCAAGTTCGAATCCGAATACATGGGCGACACGCAGCCGCTGGCCAACGGCAACGTGTTCGTCGGCTGGGGATCGGAATCGTATTTCTCGGAGTACAGCCGATCGGGCAAGCTGCTGCTGGAAGGGGAATTCCCGGGATCGGACCTCAGCTACCGGGCGATGCTCGAGCAGTGGGTCGGCCTGCCGCTGTCCCCGCCCGTCGGGGCCGCGCGTCAGGCGGACGGTCAGACCACGGTGTACGTCAGCTGGAACGGCGCCACCCAGGTGGCGTCCTGGAGGGTCCTCGCGGGCGCGGGCGCCAGCGGCATGGCCACCGTGGCGCGCGCGGCGAAGTCCGGCTTTGAGACGGCGATCCCCGTGCCGCAGAGCTATGAGCGCTTCGAGGTTCAGGCGCTGGATGCTGACGGCCGTGTGATCGGGGCGTCGCGGCCGTTCACGGGGTAGGGTCGATGACGATCCTGGTCTCCTCGGGCGCGCCATGCGGCCAGGCTCTACACTGACGTTCCGCATCTCCCCGGGAGAGGTGGCCGAGTGGCTGAAGGCACTCGCCTGCTAAGCGAGTATGGGGATTAAACTCCATCGCGGGTTCGAATCCCGCCCTCTCCGTCGCTGTGATTTTCGTCGTTCTTGGCTCCGCGAAGCCGAGAAACGTTCATGGTCCGGTCGCTCACTTGTTTGGCACTGTGCGAACTCAAGCGCTCGCCTTCGAGCGCCGATGGGGAGTGCGCCGGCGGCAATCAGCCTGTGAGCAGAGCCGTTGCCCACGCGACGGCGTCGGACGCCGTCGAGAAGGCCGCATCACGATCCAGAGGCTCTAGCATCTCGTAGCGCAGTTGTGCCGCCCACGGCGTTAGCCAGCGTGCCTCCTCAATGGAGCCTGGAACCGCGACATCGTTGTCGGTGGCGATATCCACGAGCTCGCGGAGATCGTGAGAGCGGGGGAAATCGGCGTCTGCCAGCACGAGCGCGACCTTCAGGGCCTTCTCGACGGCCTGCTGTGCGTGGAATCCGACGACATCGTCGCGCATGTCCTCCGCGGCCATGAGCACCCTGCAAGCTCCGAGGTCGCTCGTCGCGTGCTCGAGCAGCAACTCTGCGTACTCGCGCTGCTCAGGAGTCGGAGCGGGCAACGATCCGACCCTCCCTAAGGGCGTGATGGACCATCGTTCCGCGAACCTTCGCCCGCCGTTCGGCGAGATCCTCATCCATCACAATTACATCGACCGGCCATCCGATCCGGCCGACCGCATCGCGCAACCGGACAGCCTCGGCGACGCGGTTCTCGACATCGCGCTCGATGACCAAGAAGTCCAGATCGCTGTCGCGCGTGAGCTTCGCCACGCGCTGCCGACCCGAACAGGATCACTCGGGCAGGAGACGCGGCCGCCTCAGCGAGGCGCTGCCCAGCCAGCTCGATCAACTCCTGTGTCATCATGACCAGGACAGCCTACCGGCGCGTCGGCACCAGCCGCCAATGCCATATGTTCCTCCCATGGGGATGCCACGGCTGAGTGGGAAGGTCGTGCTGATCACCGGCGCGGCCGGCGGCATCGGCGCGAGCGCGGCGCATGCGATGGCGGATGAGGGCGCCGAGCTGCTGCTCACCGACGCCGACGCAGCGGGCGCGGAGCGAGTCGCCCAGGAGATCGGCCAGAGCGCGACCGCGCGCGTCCATGACGTGACCAGCGAGCACGACTGGCAGACCGTGACCGACTGGGCTCTCCAGACCCACGGGCGGGTGGACGTGCTGGTCAACAACGCAGGCGTGTTCCTGGCGGCGTCTCTGGCTGACACCACGCCAGACGCCTTCCGCCGCGTGCTTGACGTCAACACGACCGGCGTGTTCCTCGGCATGCGCGCCCTGGCGCCTGCCATGTGCGAGCGGCGTGAGGGCTCGATCATCAACGTGTCCTCGGTGGCGGGGCTGATGGGGAGCCCTTACCTGACGGCCTATGCGGCCAGCAAGTGGGCCGTGCGCGGGATGACCAAGGTCGTCGCCAAGGAGCTGGCCGCGTTCGGCGTGCGCGTCAACTCGGTGCACCCGGGTCAGATCGACACCGACATGAACGCGCGCCAGCGTGAGAAGACCCCGGAGCTGATCGACAAGTTGATCGCGGGCATCCCGCTCAAGCGGATCGGCACGCCGCAGGAGGTCGCCCACGCGCTCGTGTACCTCGCGAGCGATGACAGCGTCTACGTGACCGGCTCTGAGCTCGTGATCGACGGCGGCACCAGCGCATGATCGTCAACTCTCGACAGCGGAGGACCAGATGACCCACACCAACACCCAGGTCCGTCTAGCGGCCCGCCCGAGCGGCCTGCCCAAGGCGTCAGACTGGGAGATCCTCGAGGAGCCCGTGCCGACCGCTGGCGAGGGGCAGTTCGTCGTTGCGATCTCCCACCTGTCGCTGGATCCGGCGATGCGCGGCTGGATGAACGCGGGGGCCTCCTACATCGAGCCCGTGGAGATCGGCGCGGTGATGCGCGCGGGGGGCGTGGGCATGGTGAGCGCCTCCGAGCACCCCGGCTTCGCGGTCGGCGACCATGTAGTGGGGGCGTTCGGCGTTCAGGAGTACGCGCTGTCTGACGGAATGGGCGTGAACAAGGTCGACCCCTCGCTCGCTGCGCTGCCCACCTACCTGGGCACGCTGGGGATGACCGGCATGACCGCTTACTTCGCGTTGCTGGATGTCGGCAAGCCCCAGCCTGGCAACACCGTGGTCGTGTCGGGTGCGGCCGGGGCGGTGGGCAGCGTGGCCGGGCAGATCGCCAGGATCAAGGACTGTCGGGTGATCGGCATCGCGGGTGGCGAGGAGAAGTGCCGCTGGCTAACAGATGAGCTGCGCTTCGACGCGGCGATCGACTACAAGCACGAGGACGTCCGCGCCGCGCTGCGCGAGCATGCGCCCAAGGGGATCGACGTGTACTTCGACAACGTCGGCGGCGACATCCTCGACGCGGCTCTGACGCGCCTGGCGCGCGGCGCGCGCATCGTGATCTGCGGGGCCGTCTCTCAGTACAACTCGACCGAGGGCTTCAAGGGCCCGGCCAACTACATGTCACTGCTGGTCGCGCGCGCGTCGATGACCGGCATGGTCGTGTTCGACTACACCGCCCGCTTCGCCGAGGCCGCACGCGAGATCGCCGGCTGGATGCAGGACGGCTCGCTGATCTCTCGCGAGGACGTGGTAGAGGGCGGTGTCAGGGCCTTTCACGACACGCTGCTGAGCATGTTCGCGGGCGAGAACGTGGGCAAGCTGGTGCTGCACGTCGGCGTCAGCTAACAGTATCTTCACTAGCTGGCGACCCAGGGCGGGAAGCAAGGGAGAGCAATGTCGCGACGCAACCCGATCGAGCACACGCTCACCAGGCGAGACCTGCTGCGCTATGGGGGCTCGCTGGGGGTGGCTGCCGCCAGTATGTCGGCCGGCGGCGCTTTGTGGCGGACAACCCTCGCGGGCGCAAAGACGGTACGCGTGCCCGACAGCCTGCCCAACCCGCGGGTCCCCGCTGGCACCGTCGACGGAGCCCTGCCCTTCGATCACATCGTGGTCGTGATGATGGAGAACCACTCCTTCGACAACCTCCTGGGCGCGCTCGCACGGTCGGGACAGGCAAAGGCCCATGGGCTGCGATTCAACCCCAAGGGTGTGGCCCTGAACAGCAACCCCGGCCCAGAAGGGCCAGTTCGCTCGTTCGCCTTCCCCAGCACCGCCCAGGGCAAGGGCGTCACGCAGGCCTGGAACGCCACCCATGAACAGATCGACGAAGGCCGGATGGACGGCTTCGTAAGCTCCAACCGCTCCGACCAGCCGATGGGGTACTGGACCGCGGAGGTGCTTCCCTTCGCCTACTCCTTGGCGAGCAGCTTCACGGTGGCCAACCGCTGGTTCTGCTCCGCGCCCTGCCAGACCTACCCCAATCGTCGTTTCCTGATGGCTGGCACGGCCTACGGCGACATCTCCACGGACCTCGCAAGCCTGAAGGAACCGCCGCCGCCCAACGGCACGATCTTCGATCGGCTGCATGCCTATGGGGTCAGCTGGCGCAACTACTTCACCGACCTGCCCCAGACGGCGATCATCCCGTCGATCATCAAGAAATACCCGAGCAACCTGGCGTCGATCGCGCAGTTCTACGCCGACTGCGCGGCTGGCAGCCTCCCGTCTGTCAGCTTCGTCGACCCCGAGTTCGGCGTGATCTCGGAGGTCGGTTCTCTGCTCGCCACCGTGCCCGGCCTGGAAGCACTCGGCGCCAAGCTCGAAACGATCGGCGGCGACGAGGAGGATCCGCAGGATCTGGCCTACGGGGAGAATTGGGCATACAAGGTCGTAAACGCGGTCCTGCATTCGCCGGCCTGGCCTCGCACGCTGCTCGTCTACACCTACGACGAGCACGGCGGCTACTACGACCACGTGCCGCCACCTGCGGCCATCGCGCCCGACTCGATCGCGCCGCAACTCGGCCCCGAAGACGTGCCGGGCGGCTATGACATCTACGGGCCGCGGGTCCCCGCGGTGGTCGCCTCCCCATACTCCAAGCCCAACACGGTCACCAACGTGGTGCACGATCACACCTCGGTGCTGGCCACGATCGAGGCCAAGTGGAACCTGCCCGCGCTGACCTATCGCGACGCCAACGCCAGTACGGTCGCCGACTTTCTCGACGTGGGCAACGCCGCGCTGCTGGAACCTCCGACCATCGCCCAGCCGCCCGTCCCTACAAAAGCACTGGTGGGCACGTGAGGCTTCTACGCGCGCTTGCTCCTGCCGGGTTCGTGCTCGTGCTCGTGCTCGAGCTGGCAGGTACGCCTGCGAGCGCGGCCCGCACGGTCGCCTTCAAGGCGCCCAAGATCCATCACGTGTTCGTGATCGTGCTCGAGAACGAGGACTACGAATCGACGTTCGGCGATCCCAGCGCCGATCCGTACCTGGCCCAGACCCTGCCCGCCGAGGGGGCGCTGTTGCAGGACTACTACGCGACGGGGCACGAGAGCAACGACAACTACATCTCGCTCGTGTCCGGTCAGCCGCCCAACCTGGAGAACCAGGCCGACTGCCAGTTCTTCAGCGACTTCGTCAAAGCTGCGACCCTGCCCGGCGGCGTGGAGGCGGGGGAGGGCTGCGTGTACCCGTCCTCGGTGGCCAACATCGGCACCCAGCTGTCGGGCGCCGGGCGCAAATGGAAGGCCTACGAGGAGGACATGGGCAACGACCCCAACCGCGAGGTGGCCGCATGCGGGCATCCGGCGGTCGGGTCGCGTGACGAAACGCAGAAAGCGGTGTCAGGCGACGGGTACGCCACGCGCCACGACCCGTTCGTGTACTTCCATTCGGTGATCGACGAACAGGAATACTGCGACAAGCATGTGGTGGCGCTCGGAACCGCCGGCGGCGCGATGCCCGCGGCGGCCCTGCGCGGCGAGACGGGGCTGGCCACCGACCTCGAGCATGCGGCCACGACCCCGACGTTCTCGTTCATCACTCCCAACCTGTGCGACGACGGCCACGACTTCCCCTGCAAAAACCAGCCGAGCGGCCCGTCGGCGTTGGCGGACATCGATGCGTTCCTGGAAACCTGGGTGCCGAAGATCGTCGGCTCGCCGGCCTTCCGCCAGGGCGGCCTGCTGGAGATCACCTTCGACGAGTCCGACGGCCCGAGCTCGGACTCGTCGTCGTGCTGCGACGAGCTGCCCGGCCCCGGCTCGCCGCTGCCCGGGATCACGGGCCGCGGCGGGGGCCGGGTCGGCGCGGTGCTGATCTCGCCATATATCAAGCCGGGCACCGTCAGCACCACGCCATACAACCACTACTCATCGCTGGCCAGCTGGGAGTCGTTGCTGGGGCTGGGGCGCCTAGCCGACGCGGCGACCGTGCCGGCGACGTTCGGCGCAGACGTGTTCACGGCCGCCGGCTAACCGAGCCCCGGGTCGGGCGCGCCGAGCTTGGTTATGTCGGGCGCCTTGTAGGCGTGGCCGGGGCAGCCGCCGAGCGCGAGCAGGCGGATGCCTTCGTCTCCCGGCCAGATCTTGCGCTTGGCCTCGGGGCCGACCCTGACCATCGTCTCTGGGTCGATCGCCTTGCGCTCGCCGTCGATCTCGATCTCGCCGCCGCCGCGCAGGACCACGAAAACCTCCTCCTGACCGCTCTCGGCGTGGTCGTGTTCGGGGTACTGGTGTGCTTTGGGAGGCATGTCGATGACCTGCATGCCGAAGGCCTCGACGCCTAGCTGGGCGCGGGCGCGCTTGAAGGAGCCGGAGAAGGCCGCCTCCATGTCGTCAATTCTGCTGATCGTGTAGTCGGGCATTTGCAGCCTCCTGTGTCGCAGCTCGAAAGGGACGAGAAAAATAGCACGATCGTTCGTTCGATAGAGTTGTCGTGTGGGAACGAAGGCGGCCAGCACCAGGTCTGCGATCCTCGCCCGGGCCGTCGATCTTGCTTCGGCGCAAGGCCTTGAGGGATTGACGATCGGCAGGCTGGCTGGCGACCTGCGGATGAGCAAGAGCGGGCTGTTCGCCCACTTCGGCTCCAAGGAGGAACTGCAGCTGGCCACGCTGAACGCGGCCGCCGAGCGCCTGTTCGGCGAGGTGATCGCTCCGGCCCAGGCCGAGCCCGAGGGAGCCGCGCGGCTGGCGGCCTACTGCGAGCGCTACATCGACTACCTGGAGCGCAAGGTGTTCGCCGGCGGATGTTTCTTCGCGGCGGCCATCAGCGAGTTCGACGACCGCCCGGGCGCCGTGCGCGACGCCATCCGCGCGGGCGTGCGCGCGTGGCTTTCAGAGCTCGAGCGCCAGGCCGCGATCGCAGGCCTGCGAGAGCCGGAGGCGCTCGCCTTCGAGGTCTACTCGTTGGCCCTGGGCGCCAACGCGTGTTCGCGCCTGCTCGACGAGGGACGCGCGTTCGCGCACGCCCGCGCGACGATCGCACGCCGGCTGGCCGGCGCGGGCACCAGCCCGGCGCCAGGGTCGCGCTGAAGACGAGCTCGCGCTGACCGCCCGGCGGCGCTCGCGCGGGTCAGCCTTCGGGCGTCTCGGCTGCGGCGACCGCGAAGACGATGTGGCGGCGGGCAATGGTCAGGTAGTCGTGCAACTCCACAGGCCCGCCGTCGAGCGGCTGCACGGTCACGTCGGTGAGCGTCAGGAAGTCGCGCTCTGACGCGTTGAGCACGTCGGACACACGGCTGCGGTAGCCGTCGCGGGCGAGCGTGATGGCGCCCTCGATGCGGTGACGCTCGGTCTCGATGCGGATCCGCTCGAGGCGGTGGTCCATCCCCGTGGAGTCGTGCTCGTCCGGCATCTCTTGCGCGCTCATGCACTCATTATCGGGCCTGTCGCGGGCGGGCGGGCCGGCGGCTCGCTCAACGGCTGACCACATACGTCTTGGTGATGCTCGTGCGCCGGCCCGTGGGGCCGGCGGCGATGATGCTCACCCGCGCCTTCATCACGTCGTGGTTGCCCAGCGCCCTGCGCAGGCGCGCCAGCGCGAGCGGGCCCACACGCAGGCGCAGCGGCGTGGTCTGCCCGGGGCGCAGCGGACGCGCGGCCGCGACCAGCGGCACGCTGCGCGGCGATCCACTCGACCGGCCCAGCGGCGCGAGCGTGGCGGTGACCAGGACCTTGCAGGCACGCCGGCAGCTGACGGCCAGGGCGAGCGCACGCCTGGCCAGCACGCCGGTGGGCTGTGGCACGCTCACGTTGACCGTCGGCGCCACGTCCAGCGGGGGTGGCCACGCTTCCGGCGCCAGGCAGCCGATCACCGCGGGGATCACCGGGTTGAAGCGCTCGACCCGATTGTTGTTGGTGTCGGCCACGTACACGTCGCCGTTGCAGTCGACTGCGATGGCGCTTGGTTGCGAGAATTCGCCCGGCCCGACGCCGCGCGTGCCCCACTTGGCCAGGAAGCGTCCTTCGGAGTCGAACTCCTGCACGCGGTTGTTTTCGCGATCGACCACATACACGTTGCCGGCCCCGTCCACCGTGACCCCCGTGGGCTCATGAAAGCGCCCGTCGGCCGAGCCCAGCGAGCCCCACTCCCTCAGCACCGCCCCTTCCGGACCGAGCTCGACGATGCGGTTGTTGGCGGTGTCGGCCACGTACGCGTCGCCTGCTCCATTGACGGCGACCGCATCGGGTTCGTCGAATTCGCCTGTGCCGCTGCCCGCCTCTCCCTCGGCTTCGTTGGCGCCCCACTTCGCGCGCAAGGACCCTTCGGGCCCGTAGACGAGCACGCGGTTGTGCCCCGTGTCGGCGACGTAGGTCTCGTCGGGACCGGCCGCGACTGCCACCGAGCCGGCGTCGTTGAGCCCCGCTCCGCCGCGGTCGGCCGGGCCGGCCAGTTCGGACAGGAACGTCCCTTCTCCCCACAATCGCACGAGTCGCTGGTCGCCCACGTCGGCCACGTACACCGAGCCGCGCGGGTCGACCGCGATTCCGGCCGGCATGTAGAAGCCGGAGTGATAACCCCCCGCATTTGCCCATTCCCCGGCGTAGGCGTCGATGCCCGGGGAGAACGCCTCGATCCGGTTGCCGTCGGTGTCGGACACGAGCAGCCTGCCCGTCGGGTCAACCGCCAGGCCACGCGGCGCGGTCAGGATCCCCGGGCCGTGGGCGGAGGCGCCGAGCGTGCGCAGGAAGTTGCCGTTGGGGTCGAACACCTCGATGCGGTCGTTGGCCGTATCGGCCACGTAGGTGTCGCCGGCCGGGTCGCTGGCCAGCGCCCGCGGGAAGGCCAGCTGGCCGGGCTTTGAGCCGAAGCTGCCCCACGCTGCGAGCAGGTTCAGCTGTGGGCCCAGCTTGACCACGCGCGCGTTGATGTCATCGGCCACGTACACGTCGCCCGCGGCGTCCAGCGCTACGCCGTAGGGAAAGCCGAACTGCACCGGGTTCTTGCTGTACTCGTCCACGGTGCCCTCGTAAACCCCTTCGGGGCTGAACTTCTCCAGGCGGTGGTTGTCGTCGTCTGAGACGATCACCTCGCTTTCGTTGGCTGCGACGCCGCGCGGGTAGGAGAACTGGCCGGGACCGTTTCCGTAGGAGCCCCACTGCATCGCTTCGTCACCTTCCAGGTTGAAGCGCTCGATGCGGTCGTTGCCGCTGTCGGCCACGTAGACGTAGTTGCCCGCCACCGCGATGCCCCCGCCGGGCGGCTGGGTGTAGTCCTGCGAGGAGCCGAACTTGAACTCTCCCAGTTCGCTGCCTTTATGGCCCCACTGGGTGAGGAATTCCCCGTTGGCGGTGAACTTCTCGATCCGGTTGTGGCTGGAATCGACCACGTAGACGTTGCCCGCTGCGTCGGTGGCCAGCCCGGCGATCGGTCCGAACTGGCCGGGTCCGCCGCCGTATGCGCCCCACTCGGTCTCGAACTGGCCTGCAGCCGTGAACTTCTGGACCTGATAGCCCAGTTGATCGGCCACGTACACGTCGCCCTGTGCATCGACCGCCACGGCCTCGGGGAAGCGCAGCACACCTTCGCCGCGCTGGCCGACGATCTGCACCGAGGCATACGGGCACGAGCTGGCGCCGGAGCCGGCGCAGGGGGCGGCCGGTTCGCCCGCGGCGGTCGCCCCGGCAGGCGTGGCGGCCACGGTCAGGGCAAGCGTCAACAGTGCGGGTGCGAGCAGGCTTTGCAGCGAGCCCCACCGACGCATGCGCCAACGGGTGAGCATCGGAGCATGAAAACACGATCCGGCGCTCGAGGGAGCAGCCGTTAGCAGAAGCTAAACAAATTCTTACTGGACGATCCCCTCGGGCTCGCGCGCGGGCAGCCCGGCGCGCTGTGAGGTCGCCACCATGCGCCCGGCGCCGGTCGGGCGGTTGCGCTCCTCGCGCACGATGTACAGCGGGCGGTGCTTGACCTCGTCGTAGATGCGTCCGACGTACTCGCCGATCACGCCCAGGGCGATCAGCTGGATGCCCCCGAGCAGCAGGATGGCGATCGTGATCGAGCCGAAGCCGGGCAGGTAGGAGTCGAAGATGCGCAGCACGATCACGACCGGGATGGCGATGAAGGCGACGCCCGCCGAGAGCAGCCCCACGTAGGTGGCCAGCTGCAGCGGAAGGTGCGAGAAGGAGGCGATCGCGTCCAGCGAGAAGCGCAGCATCTTGCGCAGCGTGTACTTGGTCTCGCCGGCGTGGCGGGCCTCACGCTGATAGGCCACGGCGGTCTGGTGAAAGCCCACCCACACCGTCATCCCGCGCAAAAAGCGCGAGCGCTCGGTCATCGCCAGCAGGGCGTCTAGGGCGCGCCGGTCGAGCAGACGAAAATCGCCCGAGTTGGGCTCCAGGTCGACCTGGGCGAGCTTGTCAAACAGCTTGTAGAACCAGGACGCGGTGGCAAGCTTGAATGCCGTCTCGCCCTCGCGCTGCTTGCGTACCGCATAGACCACGTCGGCGCCCTGGCTCCACTTGGCGAGCATCTCGGGTATCAGCTCGGGCGGGTCCTGCAGGTCGGCGTCGATCATCGCGACGACGTCGCCGACGGCATGCTCCAGGCCGGCGGTCAGCGCGGCCTGGTGGCCGAAGTTGCGGGAGAGGTGTATGACGCGCACGCGCGGGTCGGTGGCGGCGATGCGGTCGAGCAGCTCGGGCGTGCGGTCTGAGCTGCCGTCGTTGACGAGCACCAGCTCGAATTCGTAGTCGGCGATCGCGGCGGTGGCCCGCGCGACGAACTGCTCGACGAGCTCCTCCTCGTTGTAGACGGGGGCGACGAGGCTGAGCAGGGTGGGGGTGCGAAGTGGCGTGTCCGACATGATCTGTGACTTTGCTGGAAGCGTGTGGCTCAGTTGAGCGCTCGGCGTCCAATCGTTGCGCGGCCGCCTAAGCCATCGATGAATTTATCGTTCATCCTGTCTAGGAATGCCTTCCGAGCGCACTGACCCGCACCGACCACACATCAGCGTAGCGGCGTCGCCGGAGCAGCGGCCACGAGCCCTGGTGCTGGTCCAGTTCGTCAAGTTCGGGATCGTCGGCGTGTCCAACACGCTGTTGACCTTCGCCATATACACGCTGTTGTTGAAGGTCTTCGGCGTGTGGTACCTGGCGGCATCGGCGATCGGTTTTGCGGTGGGCGCGACCAACGGCTTTCTGCTCAACCGCCGTTGGACCTTTCGCGAGCACGTCGGCGACGCGCTGACGCCGGTGCGCTGGGCGATCGTGCAGACCTGTGGCCTGGGGGTCAACGAGGGGCTGCTGTTTCTGTTCGTGCATGACGCTCGGCTGGACAAGCTGGTGGCGCAGGCGCTGGCCACGATCGTGGTCACGGTCAGCACGTTCTTCGCCAACCGCGCGTGGACCTTCCGCGTGCACTCGCTGCCCGCCTAGCTAAAGACGGCCAGCAGCGACAGGCCTGCTGGTATCCGCCCCCCGCCCGCCACCAGCGCGGCCTCGAGCGCCAGCGGGCGCTCGAGCAGCCAATTCAGCGGCTCGGGCGGCACCCACAGGTCCAGGCTGGACTCGGTCGTCCTGGTGCTCAGCCGCTCGAGCACGCGCAGCAGGATCGCGACGGGCAACAGCAGCGAGTTGAAGTAGGTCGTGCGCGTCTGGTGCCAGCCGGCGCGCTCGGCGACGCTGCGCAGCGAGCGGTGGGTGTAGCGGCGGTGGTGATGGTTGATCACGTCGTGGCCGCTCCACAGCATTGTCTGTAATGGTTAGGGCTCCATATCGATTGCCGGTCGACGTCGGCGTGAAGGTAACATTGATAGCACACTTGCTCCCCACCGCCAGGCTGGCGGGACAGTTGTTGGTTTGCGCAAAGTCGCCAGTGGTTGAACTGTTGGTGATGCTCAAGGCGGCGGTGCCGGTATTGGTCAGGGTGACAGTCTGGGACGGACTGTTCGTACCCTGACTCTGACTGGCAAAAGTAAGGCTGGTGGGAGACAGGGTTACGACGGCGATGGGAACCCCGTTGCCGGTCAGGATAATGGTTTGTGGACTTCCTGGGCGTTATCGGTTATGGCGATGGTCGCTGAGCGCGCCCCGGCGGCAGTGGGAGTGAAGGTCACGGTGAGGGCACCAGTTGGGCCCCGGTAGCCAGTGAGGCGCCGCAAGTCGGGGTGAGACGAAATCACCGCTGTTGGCGCCGCCTAGAGCGATGCCCTGATGGTGAGCGTGGCCGTGCCCGTGTTGGTCAGAGTCACAGACTGCGAGCCGCTGGTGGTGCTGACCGCCTGGCCCGGAAACGTCAGGGCAGTAGCAGAGAGGGTGGCAACCGACACCGCCACTCCCACTCCCCCCAGGACGATGGCTTGGGGACTGTTGGCGGCGTCGTCCGTCAGGGTCACCGCCCCGTAGCGGTTCCCCGGCACCGTAGGGCTAAAGGTCACGGTGATGTGGCAGACCCCTCCCACGGGGAGCGTGGCCAGGCAGTTGTTGGTCTGGCAAAGTCGCCCGTCGCCACGCTGCCGGTGATCTCCAAAGGGGCGCTGCCGTTGTTAGTCAAGGTCACGGTCTGCGAGGCGCTTGTGGTCCCCGACGTTCTGATTCGGGAAGTTGATGTTGGTGTCGGACAAGGAAACGTTGGGAGCCAGGACACCGGTGCCCGTGACCAGGACCTGCTGCGGGCTGCCCTGGGCGTTGTCGGCGATGTTGACCTGCGCCACGCGTGCTTCCCGCACCCGTGGGGCTGAAGGTCACGCTGATAATGCAACTGGCTCCGCCGGCGATGGAGGCTCCACAAGTCGAAGCGGGAGTGAGGGAATAGTCCAACTGTTGGCGCCGGCCAGAACTGATACTGCTGATGTTGAGCACGGCGGTGCCTGAGTTGGTTAAGGTAACGCTTTGTGGGCTGCTGGGGGTGTTCACCGCCTGGCTGGTGAAAGTCAGGCTGGTAACACTAAGCGTGGCCACTGGTGCCGTGCCGGTTCCGGTGAGATTAACCGTCTGCGGGCTGGCGGCTGCGTCGTCATTAATATTGATGGTCCCGCTCACGCGGCCCGAGGTGGTGGGCGAGAAGGTCACCGAGATCGTGCAGTTGCCACCCGCGCCCGCGAGCGCCGCAAGTGTTGGTTTCGCTGAAGGGCGACGTGACGCTGATCGAAGAGATGGCCAGTAGGAAGCCGCCCGAGTTGCTGAGGGTGACCGTTTGCGCGGGGCTGGTGGTACCCGAAAGCTGATTGGCAAATGACAGGTTCGTCGGGAGGAGGTCACCGCCGGGGGAGCAACTCCCTGGCCCGCGCAGCAGTCGAATTACCTGGCCGGGACTGGTAGCGTTATCGGTGATGGTGAGGGTGCTGGTCCTTTCCCCGGGCCCCAAACCCTGGGGTGCAGGGTGGAGTTCGGGACAAAGGTGACGGTAAACGTGCACTCTGACCCAGGTGGGACGCTGACCCCGGTGCAATTGTCGGTGGTAACGTCCCAGTCCTTGAGATCGACAGAAATGGGAGGCCCTCCGGTTGGGGGGGGCGGGGGGATATAAATGTCCCCGACTTCCACGATGGAGCTAATGAGGAGTCGGGGCGTCACCGGAGTTCGTGATGGTGACGGTCTGTGGCGCGTGGGTATGCCCAGTCCTTGCGGTGGAAAAGCGAGGCTGCGCGGCGAAAGCTCGGCCACTCGGCGAAGGTGAGTCGCGAACTTGCCCACAAGGCGTCGCCCGTTCCACCCGGGGTCGTCTGGAAGGGGCAGGTCGGCGGGCAGGCGGGAGTGCTGGTGGAATTGGGCGCTGTCGGGAAGTCAGAAGATAGCGTCTTGATCCCGTGACATAAACACCCAGCGAACTGTCCACTGCAATCCCGTTGCCCTCGTCCAG
>CAVTGI010000005.1:0-195468 GCA_963734225.1 uncultured Solirubrobacteraceae bacterium | reverse complement strand
ACTCTTCCTTGCTGGGGAACTGCTTGTGGAAGGCCTCGGTCGACACGCCCGCGAACTGCGCGATCTGCGGGTCGGTCAGCTCGGCGTAGCCCTCGTCGAGCGTCAGGTGGATGACCGAGCCGAGCACCCGCGCGCGCTTGTCGTCGCTGGCCAGGAAGGCCGCCGGCGAGGGCGGCACCTGCGGCGGGGTGGCCAGCCCCGACGCCAAGCGGCCGATCACAGGCGAACGATAGGACTCGACCCAGTCGAGCACTTCGTCGGTCAGCGTGTACAGCTCGCGCTCGCGCTGCTCGAGCATGCGCGTGAACGCCACGTGGCGTACGCCCGCCACGACCGCCCGCGCGGCCAGCGGCGGCAGCTCGCCGCCGTCTGGCGCTGCGCGGAAGGCCCCCGTGATCAGCCGCTCGAACGTGAAGCCGGCCAGCTGCATGCGCTCGCGCGCCTTCGGGCCGATGCCCAGGGCGTCGACGAGCACCAGGCGCGGCCCCTTGGGGTTCTCGGCGACGTCGTCCAGCAGCGCCTTGGTCGCCGCGTGCACCCGGTTGGCCCAGCCGCGCTCGCCCAGCCATGCGTCGATCATGTGCTTGCGCGCCCTGGCGATCACGATGTCGTAGGTCGCCAAAAAGCACGCCTCCTTGCACGGGAACTGCTCGTAGAAGGCGCGCCTGGAGACGCCGGCCAGCGCGATCACGTGGGCGACCGTGGTCGCCTTGTAACCGCGCTGGCTGATCGACTCGATCATCCCGCCGTACAGGCGCGCCCGCTGGTTGCAGGCGACCTCCTCCCGCCTCATGCCGTTCGGCCCATGCGGCAGTCGTCTGTACAACGGTGAGACCTTCCCCTTGGTTTGACTCATCCCCACGGTTCTAGAATATAGATGATTTGAAGACCGAGTGCAACCCTTGTTTCCGCTTTAATAACAGGACAGTTCGGACCATTCCACCACTGTCTCCAACAGGTCCATTCGTCTGACGGACAAAGGTATTCGGACAGACGAATGAAAACGCTCGGTGACTGCGGAATCGACTCCTGGGAACGTGTCTGACTGGCCGTACTTGCCCGCTAGGCGGACAGCGTAAACCGGCGCGGACCAGGCTGGAAACCGAGCTCTACGAGCGTCTGCGCAAAGCCATCCCATGCGGTCGCCGGCTGGCCGTCGATGCGCTCGAGCGCGAGCCTGCCCACGTGGCCCGCGCGGACCGCGTCGGCGAGCGCGACCAGGGCGGCGCGCAGGGGGTCGGGCCGGCCGGGCGGCCAGGAGGCGGAGGCGGGATGGGCTGCCTGCGAGGACGAGACCGCCGGCCAGCGTGACCAGGCTGCGCCCGCCGCGCTCGACGTACAGGACGGGCTCGTCGTCGACCAGGACCACGTACGCGCCGGCCACGCGTGACGGGCGCCCGGCACGCTCCTGACCGTCGCGCTTGGGCCAGGGCAGCGCGGCGCCGTAGGGCTGGGCGGGATCGGCGGCCGCGATCACCAGGGCACGAGGACCGTCGTCGTGGCTGGCGCCGGTCTGGGCTGCGCCCGAACCGGCGGCGCGCAGGCGCTCGACCGCGCCCGGCAGCGCGAACTGGGCGCCGCCCATGCCCTCGATGAAGTAGCCGCGCCGGCAGATGCCCAATGTCTCCAACTTGGCGAAGGTGTCGTACAGCAGCGCAAAGCCGCCGGGAACGCGCTCGGCGAGCACCTGCTCGCGGGTGACGATGCCGTAACGCTCGAGCAGCAGCTCGGCCAGCGTGCGCCGGCGCTCGGGCGCGCCGGCGGGGCCCTCGGGGCCGCCGGCGAAGATGGGCGCTGCGAGCGACCAGCGGCCCTGCACCTGCTGGCCCACCTCAGAGCGATGCGCGCGCATGCGACGGGCGGCAAAGCGCGAGCGCCGGGACAGCCGCCGGGTTGGCGCCGACGGCCGGGGAGCGCCCAGGGACGGTGCGTGGAGAGCGCTCGCCGCGCGCGAGGGTCAGATGCGGCGCGCGCAGCGGCGCCCACGCGTCGTTCGTGACCTCGCCCGCCCACACGAGGTCCCACAGCGCCTCGCGCAGGGCCTCCGCAGGGGCGTCCAGCTCGGCCAGCAGGTCGCTGAAGAAGCACGGGCCCTCGGCCAGGCGGGCGCGCAGGAGGGCGTGCTCGACCGGGCCGCTGGCCGATCTTCGATCGGTGGGCCGGCGCCGCTCGCCGACAGGCGCGCTGGGGCGGCAGCACTGACCGCAGCAGAATCGCGCGCGGCGCCGGCGCGGGCAGTGCCCGGCGGCGGGCCGATCGCGGGGGCGTCCTCGCGGAAGTACAGGGCCACGCGCCCGGAGCGACCCAGCGGGCCGGCTCCCACCCACACGACCTCGCCGCTCGCGCACAGCGCGTCCAGCCACGTCTGCGAGTACGCGCCCGTGCGGCGGGGCAGCACGTCGCGCTCCCAGATCTGGGCGGGCAGCGCGAGGCCCTGCAGCGCCACCAGCACCTCGCGCAGGCGGTCGATGCCCGCGCCCGCGCGCGTGTGGCGGTCCACGCCCTGCCACGACGGCAGGAACGCCGCCAGGCGCGTGCTGTCCGTCGGCTCGATCTCCTTGCGCAGGGCCGCCAGCGACGCGCGGCGCAGGCGGCGCAGGACCTCCACGTCACACCACTCGCGCTCGGTGCCCGCCGGCCGAGCTCGCCGCGGACCAGCTCGCCGTCGCGCTCGAGCTCGCGCAGCACCGCGCCCGCGTCCACGCCATAGCGGGCGCGCATCTCCTCGCCCGTGAAGGGGCCGTGCGTGCGCGCGTAGCGGGCCACCAGCTGGCGCAGCGCGTCCGGGACATCCGCCAGGAAGGCATCCGGCAGGCCGCCCGGCGGCATCGCGCCCAGCGCGTCGCGGTACAGGCCCGCCTCGTCCGCCGCCACGTAGCGCTCCTCGCCGCCCACGCGCAGGCGGATCGCGCGGCGCTCTCGCTGCAGGGCCGCCAGCAGAGCTGGCGCGTCCACGCCGTCGAACACGCGCTGCGCGATCTCGTCGGCGCTGAGGTCGCCCACCTGGCGCAGCACGTCGTGCAGGCCGTCGCGGTCGGTCGCGCGCGTCAGCTGCGAGCGGCGCTGCAGGTCGTCCTCCAGGCGCACCAGCGCGCCCGGGTCGATCAGCTCGCGCAGCTCCTCCTGGCCGAGCAGCTCGCGCAGCAGCTCGCGGTCCAGCGACAGAGCCGCCGCGCGGCGCTCCGCGCTCGGCGTGTCGCCCTCGTACATGTACGTCGCCACGTAGTCGAACAGCAGCGACGACGCAAACGGCGACGGGGTCTGCGTGTCCACCTCCACCAGCGAGATCTCGCGGGTGTGCAGGCCGCGCAGGATCTCCTGCAGGCCCGGCACGTCCAGCACGTCGCGCAGGCACTCCCTGTAGGTCTCCAGCACGATCGGGAAGTCGTCGTAGCGGCGCGCCACCTCCAGCAGGCTCTGGGCCTTCAAGCGCTGCTGCCACAGCGGCGTGCGCCTGCCCGGGTACGCGCGCGGGATCAGCAGCGCGCGCGACGCGTTCTCGCGAAAGCGCGCGCCAAACAGCGCCGAGCCGCCCAGCTGCGCCGTCACCGCGTCCTGCACCTCGTCGGGATCTAGCAGCACGAGCTCCGCCGCCGATGGCAGGGCGGTGCCGCCGAAGCCGCTGCGCCATCCGCGCGCGCCCTCGCCGCCGTCCGCGACCTCACCGCCGCCCAGATTCGTCGTCATCTCCGTCGAGGTCCGGCAGGTGCAAGACGATGCCGTCGTCTGACCAGATCGCGTCCGCCTGCACGCCAAAGCGCTCATGGATGCGCGCCGACAGCGCCAGGCCCCACGCCGCGTGGATGCGCCCGCCGTAGGGCGACAGCAGGCACACGCGCCAGTCGCCGATCTCGTCGCGGAAGCGCTCCAGCACGATCGTGCGGTCGCTCGGCAGCACCCGCGTCGCCGCCAGCTGCTCGCGCAGATAGGAGATCAGGTTGCGCGCCGCGCGCTCGTCCAGGTCGTAGTCGTCCTCCAGCGCTTGGGGCTCCTGCTCCACCGCCCAGCGCGAGAACTCGCCGATCGCCCGGCCCAGCTCCTTCGGGCGCCCCACCGAGTCGCCCTTCCAGAACGGCACCGCGCCCGGCGCGCCCGGCGCCGGCGTCACGATCACGCGGTCGCGGCCGATCTCCTCGATGCGCCACGTCGACGCGCCCAGCAAAAACACCTGGCCCGGGCGCGCCTCATACACCATCTCCTCGTCCAGCTCGCCCACGCGCCGCCCGTCCGGCAGCGTCACCGCATACAGGCCGCGGTCCGGGATCGTGCCCGCGTTCGCTATCGCCAGCTGGCGCGAGCCCTTGCGCGCGACGGATCGTGCCCGCCAGGCGATCCCACACGATGCGCGCGCGCAGGTCGCCGAACTCGCGCGACGGATAGCGCCCGTCCAGCATGTCCAGCACGTTCTCCAGCAGCTCGCGGGACAACTCCGCGTAGGAGTGGGTGCGCGTGACCAGCGCGTGCAGGTCGTCGACCGAGACACCGTCTGCCGCGTCGTCTTGCTTGGACGGACCGGGCGGCGCCGGCCCGGTCGCCTGCGCCGGCTCGGCCGACACCGCGATCGCCACGATCTGCTGGGCAAGCACGTCCAAGGCGTTGCGCGGGACCACCGTCTGCTCGATCAGGCCCTCGTGCATGCGCCTCGCCACCACCGCGCACTCCAACAGGTCGCCGCGGAACTTCGGGAAGATGCGCCCGCGGCTGACCTGGTCCACGCCGTGGCCCGCCCGGCCGATGCGCTGCAGGCCCGCCGCCACCGACTTCGGCGACTCGATCTGCAACACCAGGTCAACCGCGCCCATGTCGATGCCCAGCTCCAGCGAGCTCGTCGCCACGATGCAGCGCAGCTCACCCGCCTTCAGCAGCTCCTCCACCTTCGTGCGCTCCTCGCGCGCCAGCGAGCCGTGGTGGGCCAGCGCGATCTCCGTCGGGGCCGCGCCTGGGTCGCCATTGCGCGACCCGTCCACGCCGAAGGCGTCCTTGTCATCGTCGTTGTCGTCTTTCGCGCGCTCCTGGGCCGCCAGCTCGTTCAGGCGCAGCGCCACGCGCTCCGCCGAGCGGCGGTTGTTCACGAACACGATCGTCGAGTTGTGCTCGCGCACGAGCCTGAGCAGCTCCGGGTAGATCGTCGGCCAGATCGACGCGCGCGTCGACTCGCCGCCCGCGGGCTCCGCCCGCGGTGCCTCTCGGCCGGGGTGCCCGGGGCGGCCGGGACCGCCGGTTCCGTCATCGACTCCACCGGCACCTCAATGCGCAGGTCCAGCTTCTTCCTGACTCCCGCGTCCACGATCGTCACCTCGCGCGTCCCGCCCACCAGGAAGCGGCCGATCTCCTCCAGCGGGCTCTGCGTCGCGCTCAAGCCGATGCGCTGGATCTCGCGCGGGCGGGTGGGATCGCCGTCGACCAGCGCCTGCAGGCGCTCCAGCGTCAACGCCAGGTGCGAGCCGCGCTTGGACTGCGCCACCGCATGGATCTCGTCCACGATCACCGCCTCCACGCCCATCAGCGTCCTGCGCGCCTGCGACGTCAGCAGCAGGTACAGCGACTCCGGCGTCGTCACCAGGATGTCCGGCGGGTTGCGCAGCATCGCCGCGCGCTCGCGCTGGGGCGTGTCGCCCGTGCGGATGCCCACGCGCACGGGGCACACAGCCTGACCCGGCGCTGCGCGCCGTGTGCCCGCTGGGTCCGCGCCGATGCCGCGCAGGGGCGCGCGCAGGTTGCGCTCGATGTCGTACGCCAGTGCCTTCAGCGGGCTCACGTACACCACGCGGGTGCCCGTGCCTATCGCGCCCGCCCTCCGACCCTCAGCGCCGCGCGATGCGCCGCCGGCTTGCGCGCCCTCGCCGCTCAGGCGGTCAAGCGCCCACAGGAACGCCGCCAGCGTCTTGCCCGAGCCCGTCGGCGCCGACACCAGCACATGCTCGCCCCGCGCGATCGCCGGCCACGCCTGTGCCTGGGCCGGCGTCGGCGTCGCGAACGCCTGTTCGAACCACTCGCGGACACGGGGACTGAAGCTTGAGAGGGGCACCTCGGATGAGGCTAGCGCGCACCCCGGAACGGTCATACGAAGCTCTATAGTGGCCCGGTGGTGGATCTCCCTGTTCTGGCTCGTGAACTAGGTGTGGACGGTCGTACGCTGCGGCGGGCTGCAGCGGACGGGACCATCCGCTGTGAGCGCGTGAGTGCCCGCCGACAGCATGTCAGCGAGGACGAGCGGCGCTATGTGGCGGGACACTGGCTGCTGCTGTCCGCGCTGCGGCGCGCGCTGCGTACTGAGCCAAACGTTCGTCTCGTGGTGATCTACGGGTCGATGGCACGCGGCGACGACACGCTTGACTCGGACCTGGACTTGCTTGTCTCCCTCGGCGAGGACGCCCCGACGCAGCCGTCAAGCTCGCTGGGCGCCTCGAGCGCGCACTCGGCCGCCAGGTGGACGTGGCTCGGCTGAATCGCATAGAAGACACGGCACCGCTACTGCTGCTGCGGGCCATCGACGAGGGCCGGGTAGTGCTCGACCGAGACCGCGAGTGGAGCAGTTTGAGGACGCGCCGCAGCGAGATCGCTCGTCGAGCGCGGCGCGTGCGCGAGGCTAGACGTCGTCGCGCCCGCACCTCAATCCGCGAGCTGCTGGCCGACGAGCGTTGATGGGCGACGCGAACGACGTTGTGGACGACCCGCGCGACGGAGGCGGGAACGACGCACGAACGGCAGAGCTCGAACGCGTCGATTCCAAGCTCGAACGACTCTCAGCCCAGAGGAAGGCACTTCGCGCAGCGACAGCGCAATTCGGGGAGGACTTCGATGCCAAGGCATGGACGGAAGCCTTCAACTCACCGGACCCCGAGGACATCAACCGCGTCTTCACGGTCACCGGCGGCTACCTGGCACTCGTGAACAACACGGCCGAGGCAATCCGGGCGGGAACCAAGCTGATCGGCCTGGAGCCAACCCAAGCTATGCCGGGTCTTCCCGGGGTCATCGACGCGATCCGTGCGGACGGCGGCTTCACGAGCGGACAGGCTGAGACGTTCACCGACTTGTATCGCACTCGCAATCGGCTGCAGCACGCATCGCCCGACATCGAGGCCGACGAGGTGCGCCGGCAGGCTCTGCTCCTGCTTCGACACCTACCGGGGCTCGTTGAGAGCTACCTTGCGTGGCTGGGACAGCACGAGGTCGAACTTTAGGTCGGCGCTACGCGATTATCACGCAATGCGTGATACGAGCTCACGTCATGCGTGATACGACGAAGCGAATCGGAAGCGCGGTGCCGCTTGCCGCGCGGCGCGTCGAGCCGCTGCACTTCATCCGCGGTGTCGCCGACCCTTGAGCACCTGCTTGACCTGCCCGGGCTGTCAGAAACACCCGCACGTGCGATGCACCAAACCACAATGTCGAGGGTTATCCTCGATGACCGTGGACGCCACCGCGCCAAGCGATCCCACGCCGCGCCCCGCAGCGGGGCGCCCGTGCCCGCGTGGACGGTTCGACTCGGCACGCCCGCCGACGTCGCGCAGGTCGTCGACGCCGTCGCCGAGCTGTTGGTCGAGCTCGGCGCCATGCCTCCCGATCGAGACGCCATGCAGGTCGCCACGCGCGCTCTGCTCGACGAATCGCGACGCCGGCGTCGTCCTCGTCGCCGAGTCCCACGCCGGGCTTGTCGGCGTGCTCGCCGCCAGTCTGGCAGACCGCCATTCACATCCCCGGCCGCTACGCGCTCATCCAGGACCTGTGGGTGCACCCCTCCTCGCGCAGCAACCACGTCGGCGCCGCGCTGATCGCCGCGCTCGTCGAGCTTGCCCGCCAAGCCGGGATCGCGCGACTCGAAGTCGGGCTGCCGCGCGACAGCTTTGCCGCGATCGACGCCACCACCGCGTTCTATGCACGCAACGGCTTCCAAGCGCACGGGCCGCGCATGCGGAGGGTGCTCGCATGAGCCAGGCGCCGCCATCGTCTGATCGAGGGCCATCGCGATGAGCGCCAGCGACTCGCCGGCGAGTGGCCTCCAGCCTTTCCGCGAGCGGCTCGACCAGCTCGACGACCAGATTGCGCAGCTGCTCGGCGAGCGATTCGACATCTGCCGTAGCGTCGCCCTGTACAAGCGCCAGCACCAGATCCCCATGATGCAGCCAGACCGCGTCGCCCAGGTGCGCCAGCGCTATCTCGCGCGCGGGGCCGACGTCGATCTGCCCGCCGACTTCAGCGCACAGCTGTTCGAGCTGCTCATCGGCGCCACCTGCAAGCTCGAGGACGAACTGATCGACGCACCGTCCCACAGCGAGGTCCACGCGCAGCCGGTCGGCGAGATGGTCGACGCCCAGCCCAGCGACAACACCGGGCGCGCCGCATGATCCGCCCCACCTTCATCACCCTTGGACCGTCCGGCACCTGCCACGAGAACGCCCTGCTGCACTACCTCGACTTCCAGGGCATCACCTCCTTCGACACCCTCCTCGTGCCCGACCTGCTCGCCGCCATCGTCCAGGTTCGTGACCGGCCCAACACCTTCCTCGTGCAGTGCAGCGCCCACGTGCAGGTGCACCTCGTCACCGAGCGCTACCACAACCACGTCTTCGTCATCGACACCTTCATCTACCCCACCAAGGAGCTCGGGCTGATCGTGCGCACCGACATAGACGAGCCCAAGAGCCTTGGCATCGTCTCCGCCACCCGCGGCTACCTCGACCTGTCGCCATGGCACACCGTCATCGACGAGCCCTCCAAGCCCGTCGTCGCCGCCAACCTGCTCGCCGGGCGCTATCACGCCGGCCTCACGCACGTCCACCACGCCGCCGAACACCCCCACGAGCTGCGGCTCGTCGAGTACTACGGCGCCGTCGACACCACCTGGGTCGTATACGGCCCGCACAAGCGCTTCAACGGTGCCGTCATCGGGCAGCGCGCGCCATGGCTATTTGAGCCCGAGCAGCTCGCCACGCCGTCGCAGCCCGCGCCCGCGCAGCCCAGTCCCGCCGCGCTGTAGGTCGCCCGCCGCGATCCAGGCGCCGTGCGTGCATCCCCCCAAGGCGGGAGATCAGTAGCGCACTACGAGTAGCCTACCACACGCACTTCAGGCCGCCTTGCGCTTGAGCGCGATGTAACGTCGCGTTTGTGACCAGATAGCCAGCTATCTGGAAACCAAATGCTGAAACACATAGTATTCCCTGAATCCATGGGGTTGTAAAACAGGAGAGAGACGAACCCTTGGCCTACTTGAAACTCTAGTGTTTATGATTGCTATCGCTGCTATACCAAGTTACGGTCCTCTATCAATTAGGGGATCCTCCATGCGAGGGGCCATGCCAGCGCAACCACAGGGACCAGATGCCAATGCCTAGAACGAGTTCAAGTGCCGCCAAAGGCTCCAACGGAGCCGACCCCGCCTGGTCGATCCCCAGCCTGCGCGAACCGCGCTATTCCCAGTCGCTCGAGCGCGGCTTGGCCATCCTTGGCTGCTTCACGCCCAAGCGCCCCGTCCTCGGCATCGCCGACATCGCCGACGAGCTCGGCATGAGCCGCTCCACCACGCACCGCTACGTCATCACGCTCGTCGCGCTCGGCTACCTCGAGCAGGGCGCCTCGCGCAAGTACCGCCTGGGGCTGCGCGTCACCGACCTGGGGATGTCCGCGCTCAACTCAACCGGCCTGCGCGAGCACGCCCACCCCTACCTCGAGGAGCTGCGCCAGCGCACCTCCTACACCGCCAGCCTCGCCACGCTCGACGGCGCCGACATCCTCTACGTCGACCGTGTACGCAGCTTTCGCCGCGGGCACGGCAAAGCCGAGCTCGACCTGCACCCCGGCTCGCGCCTGCCCGCCTACTGCACCGCCATGGGCAAGCTGCTGCTCGCCAACCTGCCCGAGGCCGAGCAGCGCGACCTGATCGCCTCCATCAAACCCAGCAAACGCGGGCCAAACACGATCACCAGCAAGAAAGCGCTGCGCGAGGAGCTCGACGAGGTGCTCGACGCCGGCTTCGCCGTCAACGACGAAGAGCTCGCCGCCGGGCTGTACGCCATCGCCGCGCCCGTGCGCAACGAGGCCCGCGAGGTCGTCGCCGCCGTCAGCCTGTCCGCGCACAGCTCCATGATCTCCCTCGAGGAGATGGTCGACGCGCTCGGCCCGCACCTCGTCTCCACCGCCGATCGCATCTCCGCCCGCCTTGGCTACCGGCGCGCCGACGAGCAAAGCTAGGCCCTCAAGCGCGGCGATCCATACGGTCTAATAGCCTTGCGGCCATGCGCCGCGCCCTTGCCCTGCTCTGCTGGCCCCCGCTCGCGGTCGGCCTGACCGCCTGCGCCACCGCCGTGTCCACGTCCGCCTTCAAGGGCCAGCAGCACGAAGTCGCCCAGACCATAGCCAACCTGCAGACCGACGCCACCGCCGGCGAAGACAAGAAGATCTGCGCCAACGACCTCGCCAGCGCCGTCGTCGCGCGCCTTGGTGGCGCCAGCCGCTGCGAAGCCGCCATCAAAAGCCAGCTCGACCAGGTCGACAACCTCGAAGTCAGCGTCCAGTCGGTCACGGTGGGTGCCGGCAAGCCCGGGGGGGGCGGCGGCAAGCCTGGCGGGGCCGGCAAGCCCGGGGGGGGCGGCGGCAAGCCTGGCGGGGCCGGCAAGCCCGGGGGGGCGGCGGCAAGCCTGGCGGGGCCGGCAAGCCCGGCGCGCCCGCCCTCCAGACCGCCAGCGCCAGGGTCAAGAGCATCCACTCCGGCAAGCACGCCGAAAGCACAGTCTCCCTCGTCAAGGAACGCGGCAAGTGGAAGATCTCAGGGCTGGGCTGAGGACGCGCGGGTCGCGACACGCGGGCTGAGCTGGCGAGTCGGGGTTGCCTGCGAGTCGGGGTTGCCTGGGGTCGTGGGCGCGCGCGGTCGCGGGTCGGAGGGCCGTGGGGCATATGTCTCGTTACGACTGGTGTATAACCATAGCTATACACCAGTCGTGAGGGGAGTATCGACGAGGATGGATACCTCGCTCGACCGTTTCATCCCAAGCGGGTGATTGGATGGCCGCGCTAGGCTTGTCCGGCGACATGCCAACACTGATCCTGGACCCCCCGCCCGCCGGGCTGGAAGAACTCCTCGAGCAGCGTCGCCGGATGGGCGCAGACCGGCACGACGAGGTTTGGGAGGGCGTCTACCATATGGTCCCCGGGCCAAACGCACCGCATTCCTTTGCAGCGCAGCAGTTGGCCGTGCTGCTCGACGCGCCCGCGCGCGCCTCCGGCCTGCACGTCAGCGTCGCGTTCAATGTCGGCCTCGGCAAGGACAACTTCCGGGTGCCCGACCTCGGCATCCACCGCGAGCGCCAGACTGGAGTGTGGATTCCCACGGCGGCCATCGTCGTCGAGATCCTCTCGCCCACCGACGAGGCATGGCAGAAGCTGCCCTTCTATGCCGAACGAGGGGTCGACGAGCTGGTGTTCGTCGACCCGGCCACCCGGTCGGTCACTTGGATGACCCTGGGCGAGGACGACTACCGGCCTGTGGACCACAGCCGACTGATCGACCTGGGCGCATCTGAGCTCGCCGAGCGGATCGACTGGCCGCCCGAATGATCAGTGGATCTCGTCGAGCAGTTCGCCGGGCGACTCGAGCTCCAGCGCGCGAGCCAGCTTGACCACGGTGTCCAGACGGGGGAAGCGCAAGCCGCGCTCGAGCAGGCTGATCTCGGTGCGATCCAGTTCGCACCGCTCACCCAGTTCTTCTTGAGACAGCCCCGCGCGGTTGCGAAGACCGCGAAGGTTAAGGCCGAACTGCTGGCGTATGTTCTCCATGTGGTGCAGCCTCGCGCAGCGGCAGACAAAGTGTCTACCGATGATCGTCTGCAAATTCTAAAGACGTTGGGCGGCCTCAGGGTTGCAGGGTGCGCCCGTACTGGCGTTCGTAGTACGCACGGTAGTCGCCCGAGCGGATCGGTTGCCACCACCAGTCGTTGTCGCGATACCAACAAACCGTCTGCTCCAGCCCCTCGTCGAAGCGTACGCGCGGGCTCCAGCCCAGCGCGCGCACCTTCTCCGAGGACAGCGAATAGCGGCGGTCGTGACCAGGGCGGTCGGTCACATGCTCGATCTGGGACTCCTGCCCTCCGGTCAACTCCACGATGCGCCTGACCACCGTCATGTTGGCCTCCTCGTCGGGGCCGCCCGCGTTGTAGACCTCGCCCGGCAGGCCGTGCTCGAGCACGTGGCCGATCGCTGCCGCGAAGTCTGTTGCGTGGATCCAGTTGCGCACCTGCATCCCGTCGCCGTACACCGGCAGCGCATCGCCGTGCAGCGCGTTGAGGATCATCAGCGGGATCAGCTTCTCAGGGTACTGATACGGGCCGTAGTTGTTCGAGCCGCGGCAGATCAGCGCGGGTAGACCGTACGTGTGGAAGTAGCTCTGCACCAGCAGGTCCGCGCCCGCCTTCGTAGCTGAGTAGGGCGACGAGGGCGCCAGCGGGCTGTGCTCGGTGAACGTCCCCTCCTCGATCGAGCCATACACCTCGTCCGTGGACACCTGCACGTACTGCAGCGCATGCTCGCGCGCCGCCTCCAGCAGCACATAGGTGCCAAGCGCGTGCGTCGACACGAACGCGTCCGGCTCTGCGATCGAACGGTCCACGTGCGTCTCCGCCGCAAAGTTCACGATCGCCTGCGGCGAGGCCGCCTCGATCGCCCTGGCCACCGCCTCGCGGTCCTCGATCGCGCCGTGGACGAAGTGGAAGCGGGGATCGTCTGCCAGATCCTGGAGATTCTCCTCGCGGCCCGCGTACGTCAGCTTGTCCAGAACCGTCACCCCGTCGCCGTGCTCTTGCACGCGCTGGCGCGCGAACGTCGAGCCGATGAAGCCCGCGCCGCCGCAAACGAGGAGTTTCATAGACGCATCATCTCAGGCGGGGGCGGAGCGTGCGGCCGCCTCGCAAGCGTTGCATCCCAAGCGCTCAGTTGCATGGGTCGATGACGTTCCGCAGCGGTCTCGTCTCCCCACGCGGGGCTACCATGTGTGCATGGCCAGCGTCGTGCATCCTCGCGTCGAGACCTGGGAATTCGACGCGCTGCAGGAAAACAGGGGCTGGGACATGGACTACGAGCTCATCGCCGGCGAGGCCGTGCTCGTGCCCCCGATAGGCGAATCCGCCTCCTCGGCGCAGGGAGAGCTCTATGTGGCGCTACGCGGCTGGCAGGACGACACGGGCGATCAGGGCGTGCTCCTGCAAGACGTGTTCATTGCGCCCCCGGGCAAGAACCGCCTGGCACCCGATATCTCCTGGTGGAGTGGGGGTGCGGGGCACCGCCCGATCCAGCCGCCGGGGGCGTTGAAATGGGGCATGAGGCGCGGCGTACCCGACCTCGTCGTAGAGGTGCTCTCACCGTCGACCCGGGCCAACGACGAAGGCGTCAAGCGCGAGCTGTACATGGCCTCCGGCG
This sequence comes from uncultured Solirubrobacteraceae bacterium, assembly GCA_963734225.1. Taxonomy (GTDB): domain Bacteria; phylum Actinomycetota; class Thermoleophilia; order Solirubrobacterales; family Solirubrobacteraceae; genus Palsa-744. Next base: position 182,058 of record CAVTGI010000005.1, on the reverse strand, counting down.
TGCGCGAGCTGTGGCTCGTGGACCCAGATGCGCACACCCTCACGGGGGTGCGGCCGAACGCCACACCCGACGAGGTGCTCGGTGAGGAAGATACGCTGCGCAGCGAGCTGCTGCCCGGGTTCGCAGTGCGTATGGCGAGCCTCTTCCCGTTCAAGCCCGAGTGAGCCCCGCGCGCGCCGCCAGATAGCCCGCCAGGCCATCCTGCCAGGGCGGCAGCGGCAGGATGTCGTCGCGCTGTGACTCCAGCACCGACCACGCCGGGCGCGGCGCCGGGCGGGCCATCTGCTGTGTGCTCGCCGGCTCCACGCGGCAATCGATCTCTGCCTGGCGAAAGATCTCCGCGGTGAAGCCGTTCCAGGACACGTGGCCGGTACCCGCCAGGTGCACCAGCCCGCTCACGCCGCGCTCGATCAGGCCGATCAGCGCCGGCGCCAGATGCCCCGTCCACGTGGGACAGCCGACCTGGTCGGTCACCACCTGCACCGCCTCGCCTGCCTGCGCCCCAGAGGGTGTGCCCTTTAGGGTGCGCTCGCCCGCCAGCCTGAGCATGGTGTCCGCGAAGTTGCGACCGCCCACGCCGAACAGCCACGCGCTGCGCACGACCGTGTGCCGCGGTGACGCGTCGAGCACCTCACGCTCGCCCGCCAGCTTGCTCTGTCCATACACCGAGCGCGGCCCCGTGGGATCCGACTCGACGTACGCGCGCGGGGCGCCCCTCGCATCGACGCGTGCCTCGCCGTCGAACACGTAATCGGTGGACACGTGCAGCAGCCGCAACGACGCCCGCGCCGCAGCGCGAGCCAGGTTGCCCGCTCCCTGCGCGTTGACCGCAAACGCCTGCTCGCGGTGGCTCTCCGCGCCGTCCACATCCGTCCACGCCGCGCAGTTGAGCACCGCGTCCGGCGCGATGCGCGCGAGCGCCTGGTCCACCGCGTCCGCGTCGGTGATGTCGAAGTCGCCCACGTCCACCGCCACCAGGTCGTGGCCCGCCGCTCCGCCCACACGCAGCACGTCAAAGCCGAGCATCCCTGCAGCACCCGTGACGAGCAGCTTCACAACATCACCTGGAGGTCACAGGATCGAGATGTCCGAGTTGTCGCCCACCATGAAGCGGTAGGCGCGCGGCTGGCGATCGCCGCGGCGGACGGTCACGTTGCGCCCCAGCAGTGACGACTCCATACGCCCGTCCAGATCGCGCACCTCACAGCCTGCCAGCAGGATCGAGTGCTCGACCTCTGAACGCGAGATCTCACAGTTCTCGCCGATCGCCGTATACGGCCCCACGTAGCAGTCGTTCAGGCGCGCGCCCGCTCCCACGATCGCCGGTCCGCGCACAGTCGAGCGCTCCAGGCGCGCGCCCCGCTCGATCACCACGCGCCCGTCCACCTGCGAGTCCACCAGCTCGCCCTCCACCCGCCCCACCAGGTTGTCCAGGATCAGGCGGTTGGCCTCCAGCATGTCCTGCAGACGCCCCGTGTCCTTCCACCAACCCCGCACGATGTGCGGCTCAACGCGCAGCCCCGAGTCCACCAGGTGCTGGATCGCGTCGGTGATCTCCAGCTCCCCCCGCGCCGACGGCTCGATCGCGCGCGCCGCCTCGTGTACGGCCGCCGTGAACATGTACACGCCCACCAGCGCCAGGTTCGTGGCCGGCTCGCGCGGCTTCTCCACCAGGCGCACCACGCGCCCAACCTCGCCTGGCGGCGACGACTCGAGCTCGGCGACCCCATAGTTCTCCGGGTCGGGCACCGGCGTGAGCAGGATCAGCGCATCGGGCTCGTGCTCGCGAAACGCATCTACCAGGTCGGTAATGCCCCCCTGCAGCAGGTTGTCTCCCAGATACATCACAAACGGGCTGTCCCCCAGGAATGGCTCGGCTGTCAAGACCGCATGGGCCAGCCCGAGCGGCTCGTCCTGCACGATGTACGTGATACGCAGCCCGAAGCGCTCGCCCGTGCCAGCCGCCGCTTCGATCTCCGGGCCGGTGTCCGGTGCGATGATGATCCCCACCTCCTCGATACCCGCCTCGGCCATCGCCTCGATGCCGTAGAACAGCACCGGCTTATTGGCCACCGGCACCAGCTGCTTGGCGCTCGTGTGGGTGATCGGGCGCAGGCGCGTGCCCTTGCCCCCGGACAGGATCAATCCCTTCAGCGGCTGCATAGCCGGGGCAGCCTATCGGCTCAGTAGGTGCCGCCCAGCTTGCGGTGGTCCCAGCTCGCCCGCCGCCGCTCGACGAACTCCAGCGCCACGCGCTTGGCCGCCTGTTTATCGACCATCGCACCAACCTCTGCCGGGAGATCGTCTACCGGGGGCTTGCCACGAGGCGACGCGTATCTGACAAAGATCTCGTGTCCAAGGGCTCTGACCACCTCGCTATCGCGGTGGACCATTACGTCGCACTCGAACATCACCCCACGCAGCTCTTGGTAGAGCTCACCCGCCTCCACCTGCAGTGTCGCGCGCGCTTCGCGCTCGAGGTTTCGCACCTTCTGGGAGACCGCGTACGTCCACGACCACAGACGCGGGGTGGGTAGGCTCGATTCCCCGGCGGGCGCCCGGCGCAGCACGTACCACAGCGGCATCAGGTGTGGCCAGCCGCGTGGGCCGAGCGTCGCGCACGTCACCGTGCGCTCCTCTTCCAGGAACGCAGCGATCTCCGCGTCGCTCATCTTGATCTGCTCGCGCCGACTCATCCGCGGCCTGATCGCATGAAACTCAGCGATGGCATGCGGATATTGCTGCCAGGTAGCTGGCTCATACCCGCACCACGCGCAGTCCGCCCACTCCCTCCACCGGATCGAAGTCCTCATCCTGGGTGACAACAGGTATCCCATGGGTGAGCGCCGTCGCAGCGATCCAGAGGTCGTTTACGTTCACGCGACGCCCAGCCTCGGCAAGATGCACTCGCAGCCGAGCCCACGATGCAGCCACTGTCTCGTCGACAATGAGAACCTCGATATCGCTGAGAGCCTCCAGCGTCGCCAGCCGGCGGGCACGCACATCCGTCTCGCCCGCCGCAAGGACGCCGGCCTGCAACTCGCCCACGGTCACGGCCGATATGGCCGACTCCTCTGGAAGGAGCGCATCGTCCAATGACCGTCCGCTCTCGCGAGCGATGAACACGCTCGTGTCGAGAAGTCCCCGACCCGGCCTGTCGCCTGCATCGTCTGCCGCGGACCCGGCTGCCGTCTTGGCGCCAGGCCCCTCGCTCACGCAATCGGCCCAAGATCGTCAGTCGTGTCGCCCGCCAGGCGGGCGAGATCCTCGCGCAACCCCGGATCTGCCTGCGCAACCTTGAGACGCCTTGTGAGCTCGGCGCGCGGCAGCCACCGCCGTCGGCTGCGTTCAAACGGGATCAGCGACGCCACCGGCTTACCACGGGTCGTGACGACGATCTGCTCGCCAGCGCTCACACGGCGCAGAAGCTCCGCCGTGTTGTTGCGCAAGTCCCTGGATGCGACCTCGATACTCATACTACAAGTGTAGCACTTTTGTAGGACTCAGGCCGGCGCCGGCGCCGCGCTCGCCTCGCGCAGGCGCGCCACCGCCACACTAACTGCCTCGCGGGCGTCCTGGGGCTCGAGCACGGTCGCGTCGCCCGCTTCCTTAAGGATCTCGCGCACCAACCAGTCCACTCCCGCGAAGCTCAGCTCCACCACCACCGACCCGTCGCTCCACTCCTCCACAACGCGACGCGCCTCGCGCGCCCAGCGCGCCCGCTCGCGAGACACCAGCACCCGCGCACTGCGCGACGCCTGCACCTCGCCCGTGCGCAGCCAGCCATCCACCTCAGCCGCCGGGTCCACCTCCGGGCGCGGCTCGAATTTCTCGTCCGTAACCGTCGCGCGCTTGATGCGATCCAGGCGGAAATGGCGCACCCCGTCGCGCTCAGGGTCAAACGACGCCACATACCAGCCCTCGCGGCCGTTGGTCAGCGCATACGGCTCCACACGCCGCAGCGACATCTCATCCTCGTTCTCCTTGTAGTACTCAAGCTCGATCATCCGCCGTTTGACGATCGCACGCGACACCTCTCGCGCCACACCCCAGTCGTCGCCAGCCGTCTGCGCCACCTGCAGGCCCTGCTCCATCGGGTCCTCGCCCAGCGCCGCCACGATCTTCTCGCGCGCAGACGTAAGCGATCCCTCCGGGATGTGCTCGCCGATCAGGTCGATCGCCGCCACCAGCGCCTTGGCCTCGACCGGCAGCAGGCGAGCGGGGCGGTCGAAGTTGTCGCTGTACGGTTCCGGATCGACCTCGATCTCACCCTGCTCGTTGAACTCCGCATACAACACATACGAGCCGCCGCCGAAGTTGACCACGTTCAACACGTTCACGTCCTCGCGCAGCTCCTCCTCGCTGATCTGCAGTCGCTCACACACCTCGTCGACCGCCACCCTGCCAAGCCGGCCGGGCTGACCCGGACGCGCCGGTTGGGCGCCTTCGCGGCCGGCCTTGATGAGGATGCTCGCCAGCGTCACCAGGCGCGCAAAGCGCTCCGGACGTATCGCCGCCTCGCCGCGACCCGCGCCCTCATCCTCGCCCGAGGTCTTGCGTCCCGCGCGCGGCGGCGACGACATCCGCGCGCGCGACGAGCTGTCGCCGTCCTCCACACTTGCGTCCGGCTTGGTCGGCGAGGTCTCGTTGTGGCGCTCCGCCAGCAGCTCGAGACGGCGCTGGAGCTCCTCCGCAAGATCGTCCGGGCCCAGCAGGCGCGCGTTCACACCCAGCCCCAGCACCCACGAGATGATCCCGCGCGAGTCCGAATAGCCGGTCACGAACAGCCTGTCGCCGTCCCCCAACTCCACATCCTCCCGCGACCGGTCGGGGGCACCCGGCTCGGCGAGCTGAGTGGGCTCGCGGATCTCCCCGTAGCGACCGAAGTGGCGCTCCACCTGCCAGGCGATCCGCTCGGAGATGAGGATCTCCGCCACGCCCTGTTCCTCGCCCAACTGCCAGTCCGCTCGGTTGGCATACGCGCGCGGATCAAAGTCCGCCGGGCGGTGGAAGTCGTGCTCAGCCTTGGTCGCATAGGACACCTTGCCGCGGATGCGCGACAGGCGAAACACGCGCACCGCATCGCGCTCGTGCGCGAAGCCCAGCAGGTAGAACTGGCCACCTTGGAAGAGAAGGTGATAGGGGTCCACACGCCTCGCGCCCACCTCGTCGCGCTGCATCGTGTAGTAGTCGAACACGATCGTCTTGTTGCGAAAGATTGCCGTCTCCACCTTGGCCAAGCGCGCCGACAGCTCATGGCCGCCCGCCGACGCCGTTATGCCCAGAGCCACCGAGCGCTGCTCCGGCGCCCGCAGCGGACTGGGGCGCCCCCACGTGATCTGCTGCAGCGCCAGTCGCAGCGGCTCCGCGTAGGCGAATTCTCCGTCCAGCAGGCTCAGCGCCGTCTGCAGCGCCGCCAGCTCCTTGTCCGTGAAAGCAATCGGGGGAAGGTGGAAGTTCTCCGGGCGCAGCGAGTAGTTCTCCTGCTCGGCCGCCCCATCTGACGGCCGGTCGACGGTCAGCTGGATGCGCAGCGATTCGAGCTCCGAGCGGTCCGCGTAGAAGCGCCGCGCAAAAGCGTCCTCGTTCATGCCGCTGTAGCCCTCCACGTCGCGCCTGATCTCAAGCGCCGTCACCGGACGCCGCTCGGCCATCAGGTAGGAGATCAGCGACAGCTGGCGGATCAGCTTCTCGGTGTCCTTTGCCACTTCTTAGAGATTAGAAGCCGACGGCGAGACCAATGCAGCGCGGGCCGATCGCCGCGCCGCTATTTGCGGACTTTGCAGGCGCGGCGCGTCCCGCAACCCGCGCTACGCCGCTTCGCGCACCGGCACCGGCACCGGCACCGGTTGCGCCTGCTCGGCCGGCGCCACGTGATCGTCCTCGCCGTCGGGCGCCCGCCGACCGGCGAAGAACGCGCCTGCGCCGATCGCCCGGTCGAACTGCGACCAGCTCCTACCCGGAGCCAACTCCTTCTCCAAGCGGTCGAAGCTGCCAAGGCGCCCGCCCAGGTTGTCGATCATGTGCACCAGCGTCGCCTCGCGCGTGCACGGCACCACTGGGCTGCCGTGCTCGAGCGTGCCGTGGTGGGACAGGATGATGTGCCCCACCGCCTGCGCAAGCCCCGGCGGAAAGCCGTCAATGTCCTCGATCATGCGACGGATGCGGTAGTAGCCCAGCGCGATCTCGCCATGCAGCCTGCCCGCATCGGTCAGGTCGATGATGGATGGGAGCCCACCCGCCCCGCCCGCCGCGCCCTCCGCACCATCGTCCGAGTAGGCCTCCAGCTTGCCGATGTCGTGCAGCAGCGCGCCCGTCACCGCCACGTCGCGGTCGATACCCGCGAACGTCGCGCTGATCGCGCTCACCGCCTGGGCAACTCCAAGGCTGTGCTCGAGCAGCCCATGACGGTAGGCCTGGTGGTAGTGCTTGGCCGCCGGCGCCACGCGATAGCCCGCCCACAGCTCGGAGTCCTCGCCGAACACGCCCTCCAGCAACAGTCGCAGGTGTGGCTCGCGGATCGTGTCCAGCAGGTCGCGGACCTCCGCTTCCATCTGGGCGATCTCGCGCGCGGGGCCGTCGAGCAGATCCTTTGCGTCGAAGCTGCCAGGCGCCGGCGCCGCGAGCGAGCGCAGGTTGATCTGCGGTCCGAAGCGCGGATGGACCGTATAGCGGCCACTGACGTGCACCGGCATGCCCGCCCGCGCCAGCTCCTGCGCCTCCACCAGCTCCTCCCAGACCATGCACGTCACCGCGCCCGTGCGGTCGCCAAGCTGCAGGCGTAGGTAGTCGCCACCGTCGCGGCGCTGCCTGCGCTCGGACTCGCGGACCAGGAGCACCTGGTCGATCTCCATGCCGTCTGTCAGCTCATTTACGAGCACGGACCTGACGGTAGACGTGGCTGCGGACGGGATCGGAATGCGCTGCCCGCTGGAGGAAGTGTTCTGACATTGATTGTAAGTAACGTCTGATGTCAGTTACACTGGTTGCATGTTCGTAAACCGCTCTACTGAGCTCGCAGCGCTCACAGACTGGTGGGATTCGTCTGCCTACGGACGAACTGCGCTCGTATGGGGACGCAGACGCGTTGGCAAGACGGCCTTGGTGGGTGCGTTCGCCCAGTCTCGCCGTACGATCTTCTTCACCGCCGCCGGGCGTCCCCGCGACGATGAGCTGCGCGTCCTCAGCGCCCTTGCCAGCAACATCCTGACCACTGGCCGGCGCGATCTCGGTGCCCGACCTTTCGTTGACTGGGACGATGCGTTTGAGACCCTCGCCACAGCTGCCTCCGAGGCGCCGCTGCTGCTCGTACTGGATGAGTTTCCCGAGCTCCTGCGCGCCTCACCGGAGCTCCCAGGCGTGCTGCGCGCGTTCTGGGATCGTACCTACGAGTACACACACCTGCGGATCCTGCTGTGCGGCTCAGCGGTGCGCACCATGCAGGCCATTCAGGAGGAGCGCGCGCCTCTGTATGGTCGGATCGACCTATCGCTGCCGATCCATCCCTTCTCGCCACACGAGGCGGCCGCGATGCTACCCAAGCTATCCCCGTCCGATCGTGCTCTCGTCTGGGGCCTCGTCGGTGGCGTTCCACTCTACCTGAGCTGGTGGGATCAGCAACGCAGTGTGCGCGAGAACCTCGCACGGCTCGTCTGCCGCCCAGGGGGGCTGCTCCTCGAGGAGGGCCGGCTCGTGCTTGCCACCGAGGCCGACAGCGGAGACCTTGGCCAGTTGGTGCTGCGCGCGATCGCCGCCGGGCGCACCAAGCACGGTGAGATCGAGCGCGCGGTGCGCGCCGAGCCCTCGCGCACGCTCGAGCGTCTGATCGAGCTGCGCCTGGTGGAGCGCATCGTCCCCGTCACCACAGCCGGCTCGCGCACACGCCGGCGCAGCTACCGCATAGCCGACAACTTCCTCGCGTTCTGGCTCGGAATCGTCGAGAGCTACCGGGCCGAGATCGAACGCGGTCTCGGCTCCAGCATCCTCTCGCCGCTGATCCAACGGCTCGACGACCACATGGGGAGCGCCTGGGAGGACGCATTTCGCTCCCACCTGCGGCGCCTTGCCAGCGACGGTGCGCTCGGGCCCGACATTGTGCGGGTGGGCACATTTTGGTCTGACCATCCCGCCGTCGAGATCGACGCCGTTGCGCTGGCCGGCTTGCGCGAAGAAGCCGTCCTGCTTGGGGAGGCCAAGTGGGCGCGCCGCGCAGACGCCGGACGGCTCGTGCGTGAGCTCGAACGCAAGGCTAGTGCGCTACCGCGCCTCGCCCCACGCCCGCTCTACGCAGCCTGCGCACGTCAGCGCCTCACCGGCACCCCACGAGGCGCCATGGCGATCACAGCCGCAGACATATTCGCCACTTGACGACAGGACGCGCCGCCAGGCCTTCACGGACGCCGTGGCTGGTGAGAACCACGACGCCCGCGGAGACCTGGCATCGGGGGGGACGCCTCGATCTCTCCCAAGCACCACCGGAGAGGATGGCGATGCTCAAGCCTTCCGCCGTCGGTCGAGCCATCCACGACCGACATGCGGTTTCGGGCGATGCCCAGTCAGGACACTAGTTCCACTTATGCGGCGTCATCTAGGGGCGTTTCCAACCCGGTTCGTCGCGTCGGTCCATACACTCACAGATCAATGGGAGAGCAAGCCCTGCCGTGAGCGCTGTACCCGCTTCCCGCGTCCAGCGCGGCCCGCAGCCAGACCAACCTCGCCGGATCGCCGGCGTGCTGCCCGCGCAGAGTCTGCGCGAGGCCATCACCCGCGAATGGATGGTCGCAGGACCCTGGCGGATCCCCGCCGAGTCCGTGCAGCCTGCAAGCGTCGACCTACGCCTCGGCGAGCACGCCTGGGCGCTGCGCTGCAGCTTCTTGCCCGACAGCGACTCCACCGTCGAGCAGAAGATCGAGGACATCGCCTTCCAACGGATCGACCTGCGCGACGGCGCCACCCTGGAGCGCGACCGTCCGTATCTGGTCCCGCTGATCGAGGAGCTGCGCCTGCCCGACGACATCCGCGCCAAGGCCAACCCCAAGAGCTCCACCGGGCGCCTGGACGTGTTCACGCGCGTGCTCACCGACCGCAGCCACCGCTTCGACGAGATCGGCGCCGGCTATCAGGGCAGGCTGTACCTGGAGGTGGTGCCGCGCACGTTCGCAATCCGCGTGCGCACCGGCCTGGCGCTCAACCAGATCCGGCTGATGTCCGGCAATGCGCGCCTGGACGACGACGAGTTGCTCTCGCTGCACGACCAGTCCCCCCTGCTGTACCTGGACTCCCAGCCGCTGCACACATCCGAGCTGTCGCTCTCCGACGGGCTGTTCCTCAGCCTCGACGTGTCCGGCTCAGACGACAGCATCGTCGGTTACCGCGCCAAGAAGAACAGCCTTCCGATCGACCTCAGCCGCGTGGGCGCTCTGAAATGGCGCGACTACTGGGAGGCGGTGCACCCTGAGAAGGGCCGGCGGATCGTGCTCGAGCCAGAGGTCTTCTACCTGCTCCTGTCAGCCGAGGGCGTCAGCATCCCGCCCTCCTACGCCGCAGAGATGCTCGCCTACGACCCCACCGCCGGCGAGCTGCGCACGCACTACGCCGGCTTCTTCGACCCCGGCTTCGGCTACTCCGCCGATCCCAGCGCCCGCGGCAGCCACGCAGCGCTCGAGGTCCGCGCGCGCGACGTGTCGTTCATGGTCGAGCACCGCCAGCCCGTCTGCAAGCTCGCCTTCGAGCGCATGGCCGAGCAGCCAGACGTGCTCTACGGCAAGGACATCGGCTCCAATTACCAGGGGCAGCTCACGATGCTGAGCAAGCATTTCGTGGAGCAAGCTCAGCGCAGAGACGCCACCTGAGTCAGCCAGCCAGAGACGTGCCGCGGACGTCGAGCGCCCGGTCCGGTAGCGCTCGACGCTTTGATTGGGCACTCTCGCTGCCCTTCTCGCTGTGTCGCTTTGCTGTAAGGAGAGCCTCATCTTCGAGGATCAGGGGCAGGTCCACGGTGTGCTTTCGCCTCGCGCACTCGACCAGTTTCCGAGCGTCATGAGGCCAGTAGGCGATTCGTGCCAAGTCTGCAATGGCCACCCGCCCAGCGGCAAGACGTTGGTAGACCTTCGTGAGTTCGACGTCTGACGGGGCGGTGCCGCAGCCATAGGCTTCACGCAAGTACTCGGCCCACCCAAGCGCGCTGGCGCACGCCGAGAAGCGCCACGGCTCGGAGAATCGCAGGGGCTTTGAGAGCCTCCAGTGCGATACATGTGCCAAGACGTCCTGCTGCGCTTCCGGGTCGGCGAGACGTGCCAGCACCCACGCTCGTTCACCCCATTTCCCCTCTGCGGCACTCTGATAGTAGAGGCGCGCGATCGTGGACTGCATGCGCAGCAAGTCCTCGTGTAGGAGTCGCGCGCGCCCACGACGATCCGTACGGCTTTTCCAGATCGTCACAGCGAGAGTCAGCGCGACTCCGAGTACGCCGGTCAACGCTGCGATCACGACACGTCCCCGCGACGTGACGGTTGCAGGCGCTCGCGATAGGTGCGAGCGTGAAACGTGAAGGTGAGGGTCGTGCCAGCCATCTGTCCAGCAGACTGATCGACTTCCACGAAATGGGACTTGATCCCTTGACCAAAGAGCGGACGATTCCGCTACGGTGTCAGCCGGTGCGGACCCCGGTACAGGAACGTGACCTCGCGCACGTTGTCCTGGCCGAGCATCTGCATCAAAAGGCGCGTCAACCCGAAGCCAAAGCCGCCGTGCGGCGGTGCACCGAAGCGAAAGAAGTCCAGGTAGTACTGGATCGGGCCCACGTCCACCTTCTTGTCCTGCGCCTGCGCCAGCAGCTGCTCGTAGCGGTGCTCGCGCTGGGCGCCAGTCGTCAGCTCGATGCCCCGCCACAGCAGGTCAAAGCTCTTGGTCAGCGTAGGCCGGTCGGCGTGGCGCATGTGGTAGAAGGGCCGCACCGTAGTCGGGTAGTCGGTCACGAACGCGAACTCGTGGCCGTGCATCTCCTTGACGATCGCCGACAGCGCCCGCTCGCTCGGCGGATCAAGGTCGTGCTCAGCGCCCGGCGCTTCGTGGCCGTGCTCGCGCAACAGCTCCTTGGCGTCCTCCAGCGTCACCCTCGGGAACGGCACCGTCGGAACCACCAGCTCGGTGTCGAACGTCGCTTCGATCTGCTCGCCGTGCGTCTCCTTGACCGTCGCCAGCACGTGCGCCAGCCAGCGCTCCTCGAACGCCATCACGTCCTCGTGCGAGTCGATCCACGAGATCTCCACGTCCACGCTGGTGAACTCGGTGTCGTGGCGTGACGTGAACGACGGGTTCGCCCGGAACACCGGGCCGACCTCGAACACCTTGCCAAAGCCAGCCGCCATCGCCATCTGCTTGTAGAACTGCGGCGACTGCGCCAGGTAGGCCTCGCGCTCGAAGTACTCCACCTTGAACAGCTCCGCGCCCGACTCGCTCGCCGAGCCCATGAACTTCGGCGTGTGCAGCTCGATGAAAGCCTCTTTGCGCCAGAACTCGCGCATCGCGTGCTCCGCCGTCGTCTGCACCTCGAAGATCAGCCGCCTGTCCGGGCGACGCAGGTCCAGGTAGCGCCAGTCGATCCGCTTGTCCAGCGCCGAGTCCGGCGCAATCGGCACCTCCGGCTCGGCCAGCGAGTCCACCTGCAGTTGCTCGAGCTTCAGCTCCAGGCCACCCAGTTTCACCCGCTCGTCCGCCACCACCATGCCCGTCATCGTCACCGCCGACTCCGCCATCAACGCCGACACCGCCTCGTTGAGCTCGCTCGGCGGCTCCTCCTTGGGCACTACCACCTGGGCCAAGCCAGTTTCGTCGCGCACGATCACGAACTGCATCCGCTTCTGGTCGCGGATCGCATGCACCCAGCCACGCACCGTCACGAGCTCGCCCACCTTGTCGTGCAACTGCGCTATCAGCGTCCGGGTCACGCCCGGGACCCTATCCAAGGCTGAGCCGAGGGGCCACGAGAACCATCGCCGTCCGCTCGTACGCTGCTCAGCCCATGAGCACAAGTAGAGCTGACCCAGGCCTGGGTCATCGCCCTGATCGCATGAAAGCTAAAGTGAACCAACACATGTTCAAAAAGCCCAAACCCCAGCCGCCCACACCAGCGCCAGGCCCGAAGCCGTTGCGTCCGAGTCCTATGGTCGGCGAGACACGCGAAGTCAAAGCCAGCTCGGAAGACTAAAACGCCGGGCTCAAGCGGGCCTCGCCCCCTACGGCCGGTGATAGGTCGCGTATGTGACCGCTGCCGAGCCGAGCAGGTCGTGGCCCTGGCCGTACTCGCTCTCCGCCAGCGCCGGCTGGAAGCCGGGCGACAGCGGGATCTTCTTGCGCAGCGCATACAGCACGAACTCGATCGTGCTCGTCTTGCCATGCGCAGGGCAAATACCCCCGTAGCCGCCGTGGCCCTGAGTGTCGTCGCCCACGACCCCGCCTTGCGGCGTCGCACCCGCGGCCACGCCCTTGGCGCTCGGGCTGATGTCGCCCACCATCCAGCGTATGCCACTCGCCGCGCCCGACGAGCTGTCGTCGATGATGAACAGCACCAGCGCTGCCGCCTTCGCCGGCACGCTCTGCCACTGCAGCGGCGGGCTCACATCAGAGCCGTCGCACGTGTACTGCGCCGGGATCGCGCCGTTTGCTTCAAACGCCTGGCTCGTGATCGTCATCCCGCCCGAGCCCGGCTGGACCTCAGCACTGGAGGAGGAGGAGGAGGAGGAGGAGGGAGAAGAAGAGCCGCTCGCCGAGGTGCCTGACGACGAGGACGATCCTGAGCCACCCGCAGAGCTCGTCACAGCCTGGCTTTCGGGCGCGCCTTTGTACTCCGAGCAGTCTTCCATCACATACGCATGCCCGCACGTCGTGCGGCCCTTCCAGCGTCGCTGAAAGCCCTGCTGGAAGCTCGCCAGCACGCTGCTCCTCTGCGAGCCGCCGCGGGAGCCAGCCACCTGCGCAGCGATACCCGACTGCAGCAGTTCGCCGCGCACGCGGCCCAGCAGATCGGCTTCGCTCTCGTGCGACCTGGCCAAGAACGCGCTCAGCGCGCCCGGCTTGGGAAAGCTCTTGTGCTCGAGCTCGGCCAGGCGCTGCCTGACCTGCGCCTGCGATACCGATACCCCCCGCGCGCCTGCTTCATCTTCCAGCCACATCGCGGTGATCAGGAAGCCGAGCGCCCGGTGACCCGCACCCGCGGCCGAAGCCAGTATCTGCTCCACCGACAGCCAGTGCTCATAGCTCGACTTGGCGATCGGCCTGCCCGCCACAAACGCAACCGCGTGCACACGCGACGCCGAGAGGCCCTTGGCCGGCGCCACCGTCGCGGTGCCTGTAGTCGGTGCGGTCGTGGAGGAGGACCGCGAAGAGCCTCCTCCGCAGCCCGCCAGCGCGGCCGCCGCGCTGAGCGCCGCGATCAGCGTGAGAGCATGGCGCTGCCAATCTGTCCCCCTCATCGTCTAGAAATCTAGCGTTCGCCGCTAAAGCGATGTGAAAGCGATGCCGAGGCAGCTGACGATGCCCGCCCGTCGGCTGTCGCTCGCTGGTAGCTTCCCGCGCTCATGAGGCGTGCTGCGCTCGCGCTCACGGTGCTCGTAACGCTGGGCCTGGGGGGCCCGTCGCTGATCCCTGCCCACGCGTGGGCGTCCGCGCCCACCCCCTCTGAAAACCTCACCCTCCGAGCGCTGCCCTCGGAATGCTCTACGACACCGCTCGCCGCCGGTTGCGAGAACGCGCTCGTCCAGGAACTCGACAGGGCGCATGCGGCCATGGGCCTCGGCCCATACCTGCTCCCGGCGGGGTTCACCGCGCTGTCGGCCGACCGCCAGCTGCTGGTCCTCACAGACCTCGACCGCGTCGCCTACGGGCTGGCGCCCGTGCCCGGGCTCAACGCGCAACTGAGCTCTAGCGCCGCCGAAGGCGCCAAGGGCGACTACGACCCGCTGCCCGCCGGCGAACTGTCGCCGGGGGGCGCTGTGGAGGGGTTTGCGTCCAACTGGGCCGGTGGCTTTGCAAACGTCCTCGAGGCCTATTTCGAGTGGATGTATGACGACGGCTATCCCAGCGCCAACCGCGATTGCGCCAGCGCTGGCGCACCCGGCTGCTGGGGCCATCGCCAGAACGTGCTCGTGTCCTTGTCCAGCGCATCGGGAGGGTCGCTGTCGCTGGGCGCAGCCGCGAGCACAGACGAAGAAGGACAGGCCGGTTACACACTGCTGATCGCGCTCACCCCGCAGGCCAGTGACTACTACTACAGCTGGACCGAAGCGCAGGCCGCCGGGGCCGGTCGCGAAGAAGCCCAGCCGAGCTTGCCCAGCGTAGAGCCGGAAGCCCCGCAAACGCCGCTACCCGCGGGCGGCGCGCTCATCCCGGCGGGCTGCTCTGAACTGTGCCCCGACCCACTCGACAGCGAAGCACCAGCGCGCCCGCCCGCAGCGTCCGGCGGCGCTCACAGCGCCCAGATCGCAGCGTCGATCGCCGGCCAGCTCGTGCCTCCGCGGCAGGCCACTACGGTCACCGCGCTGCTGCGCCGCGGCTCGTGTCCGATCCGCTTCAAGTCCCTCACCGCGGGCGTCGTGTCGATCCGCTGGTATGGGACGCCACGCGATGTCGGCGACGTAGCCGCCAGGCCGGCGCAGCGCTTACTGCTCGCCGCCGGCCGGGTACGCTTTGCCGGTCCTCGCAGGCTCACCGTCGAGGTCGCGCTCACCCCGCTGGGACGGCGCGCGCTCGCACGCCACGCGCCGCTGCAACTGACCGCGCTCGGCACCTTCACACCCGCCGGCTCTAAACCGGTGTCCGCCGCGCGCAGCTTCACGCTCGCGCGCTGACGGACTTCTTCTCGCGTCCTACCACCACGCCGAGTCGGCTTGGCCGCATGTTCGAGCCTGGGCGTCCAGGTGACCGCATGCGTTGTAAGTCGCTTGCCGGCACGGTCGATGCATGAGCGATCTCGATGAAAGGAAACGCCATGTTGACCGTCGCCCGTTCACGTAGGAGGCCGGGTTCGCGGGTTCTGACGGCCGGCCTCGTCGCCGCCAGCGTGCTGTGCGCGCTACCCGGCACCGCTTTCGCCCACGCTCCAAGGCTCCCCCAGGCCACAGGGCCTGCGCCCGAGGCGTCCCCGGCGCCGGTGCCTCCCCTGGCGCCCGCTGAACAAACCGAAGGCGCCAGCGAAGCCGAAGGCCCCAACGCGGGCGCTGCGCCAGCCGCGCAAGGCTGCAGTGGCGAACTGGTCTGTGGCGACGCTCAGCAGCAGCCCGGCGCACGCACGTCGGTCGTCGGATGGGGCAGAGACTCCAGCGGCGGCCTCGGCGCCGGCTACAAGGGCACCGCACACGGTCCTGTCGCCACGCTCGTGCCCGCCGGAGCGCGCCAGGTGGTCGCCGCCGGCTCAAGTTACGCGCTGATGGAAGACGGCACCGTGTACGCCTGGGGCGACAACACCTTCGGCGAGCTCGGCAACGGCTCGCACGAGAATTCATCGGTGCCGGTAAAAGTCAACGGCGTCAGCGGCGCCATTGCCATCGCCGCCGGAGGCCTGCACGCGATGGCCCTGCTGAGCAACGGCACGGTGATGACATGGGGAGGCAACTCATACGGTCAGCTCGGAAACGGCACCGGCGGCGGCGGTCGCGAAGTCGGCGAAGCCAACCCCGTACTCGTGCCTGGCCTGAGCGGCGTGGTGGCGATCGCCGCCGGCGGCGCCGACGACGCGGCGCTGTTGAGCAACGGCACCGTCGAGGCCTGGGGCGAAAACAAAGCAGGCCAGTTGGGTGACGGCACGACCTTCGAAAAAGACCTGCCCACGCCGGTCAAAGGCCTGGCCGGCGTCAAGGCCTTGGCAGTCGGCGGCGACCCGTCGATCGGCGGACACATGCTGGCGCTGCTTGACAACGGCACCGTGATGGCCGTCGGCGGCAACTTCGCCGGCCAGCTCGGCAACGACAGCACCGTTAAGGACAGCGTCACGCCCGTGCCCGTCAAGGGCCTGGCGGGTGTCACCGCCGTCTCCGCCGACCTGACCCACAGCATGGCGCTGCTGGAAAACGGCACGGTGATGACCTGGGGCGACGACCAATTCGGCCAGCTCGGGGTCAGCGCCGTGCGCGAACGCTGCAACCATGAAGCCTGCAGCCGAGTGCCGGTGACGGTGGGCTTGAGCAAAGTCACCGCCATCTCGGCCGGGTTTCGCTTTAGCCTGGCGCTCAGCGCCGGCAAGGCGTTCGCGTGGGGCGCTGACGAACGTCGCCAACTCGGCCAGCTCGACGAAGGGCCCGCCGTCTCGCCGCTGCCGCTGCAGGTGCCCGAGATAAGCGAAGTGAGCTCGATCTCGGCCGGCAGCAGCCATAGCCTGGCGCAGATCAGCGAAAGCGCTCCCGCGCCCACGCTGGAAGTTACGCCCGAAGCAGACGCGCTCACCGTCCACTGGCTCGCCGGCGAAGAACCCCAGACGTGGATAGTGCAGTGGCGACCGGCAGGCGTGCACAACAAATGGAGCGAAACAGTTCTCCTGCCCGCCGCCGCGCGCAGCTACACCGTCACCGGCCTGAGCGTCCAGCCCTACGAAGTTCTCGTGCGCAACAAGAACTTCGGGACCAAGACGATCACCGGCACACCGCTCGCCAGCTAGAGCTCCACCTCGACCGCGAACTCGTCGTCGACCACCGGCTCCAGCAGCTCGATCGCGCCCGCCTGACGCAGATCGCCGATCCCCAACTCCAGCGCCGCCAACCGCTCGGCGCTGTCACGCACGACCACGCGGCGTACAGGCGCGCGCATCGGCTGGCGCGCCTGAGACTTGGCCTTGCGCACCTCGCGCAGGACGTCCGCGGTCACCTCCAGGGCCAGCTCCTCGCGCCCGTCGGCGGCGGCCCGGCCCGGCTCGGCGTCGCGCGCACCGCCGCCCGCGGCCTGCGCCCGGCCCGGAGGCGTGGCCAGCGCCAGCAGCACATCCGCCTGCGGCCACGACGCGCGGTGCACCGAGCCGTCCTGCCACCACGACCACACCTCCTCGCACACGAACGGCAAGAACGGCGCGAACAGCCGCTGGAAGACCGACAGCGAGATGCGCAGCGCGCGGCTGACCGATGCGCTGACGTCCGGGTCCGGGTCATAACGGCGGCCCTTGACCAGCTCCAGGTAGTAGTCGCAATACCACCAGAACGAGCTCTCCGCGCGCTCCAGCGCGCGCGCGTAGTCGTAGTCCTCGAAGCTGTCTGTCGCATCGCTCACCACGCGCGCCAGCCGCGCGACCAGCGCGCGGTCGAGCGGATGGGCCAACTGGCCCGCCTCGTCGCCGCCCGACGGTGGGAGCGGCAGATCGGCCAACGCGAACTTGGACGCGTTGAGCAGCTTGACCGCCAGGCGCCTACCCACCTTCATCTGCTGGGCGTCAAACGCCGTGTCAGTGCCCGGCCGCCCGCTGGCCGCCCAGTAGCGCGCCGCGTCCGCGCCGTGCTCTTCGAGCAGGTGCATGGGCGTGACCACGTTGCCCTTGGACTTGGACATCTTCTTGCGGTCCGGGTCGAGCACCCAGCCGGAGATGGCGGCGTTGGCCCACGGAAGCACGTCGTGGTCCAGATGCGAGCGCAAGATCGTGGTGAACAGCCACGTCCTGATGATGTCGTGCGCTTGGGGGCGTACGTCCATGGGGAACACTTTCGCGAACAGCTCGTCGTCCTCGCCGGCCCCGCCAGCGATCTGCGGCGTCAGCGACGAGGTGGCCCACGTGTCCATCACGTCGGGGTCGCCGGCAAAGCCCCCCGGCTGCCCGCGCTGAGTCGGCTCATATCCGTCGGGCACGTCGGTCGACGGGTCGACCGGCAGCCGGTCGGAGGCGGCGGCGATCGGCTGGTCATACAGGATCGCGCCGCTGTGGTCGATCGGATACCAGACCGGAAACGGCACGCCGAAGAAGCGCTGGCGGCTGATGCACCAGTCGCCGTTGAGCCCGTTCACCCAATCCTCAAAGCGCGAGCGCATGTATGGCGGATGCCAGCGCAGCTGCCTGCCCCGCTCGATCAACGCCGCGCGGTGCTCGAGCGTGCGCACGAACCACTGGCGGCTGGTCACGATCTCCACCGGCCGGTCGCCCTTCTCAAAGAACTTGACCGCGCGGCTGACCTGCTGGGGCTCGCCGACCAGGTCGCCCGACGCGGCCAGCAGCTCGACCATCCGCCTGCGCGCCTGGTTGATCGTCTTGCCCGTCAGCTCGCCGTAGCTGGCACGCGCGCGCTCGAGGTCCTCGCTCTCCCAGCCGGGAGCCCCCCAGGGAACGTCCAACAGCCGTCCATCGAGGCCGAGCACCGCGCGCACTCCCAGCCCCAGCTCGCGCCACCAGGTCACGTCGGTGAGGTCGCCGAATGTGCACACCATCACCAGGCCCGTGCCCTTGTCGCGCTCGACCTGATGATGAGTCATGACCGGCACTCTCGTGCCGAAGAGTGGCGTCAGCACGTCGCTGCCCACCAGCTTGCGGTGGCGCTCATCCTCAGGGTGGGCCAACAACGCGACACACGCCGCGATCAGCTCCGGGCGGGTCGTCTCGATCAGTGCCTCGCCCGCGCCGCCCCCGTCCCTGCCCGCGCCGTTGCCCCCGCCGTCGCCGTCGCCGTCGCCTCGCCGACCGGCGAAAAGCGCACGCGGTGCATCGCGCCCGGGCGCTCGCGGTCCTCCAGCTCGGCCTGCGCGACGGCCGTCTGGAAGTCGACGTCCCATAGCGTGGGCGCCTCCAGCTGATAGGCCTGCCCGCGCGCGAGCAGCCCCAGGAACGAGCGCTGGGAGACGCGCTGGGCGAGCGGGCCGATGGTCGTGTAGGTCATCGACCAGTCCACCGACAGCCCCAGCGTGCGCCACAGCGCCTCGAAGGCCTGCTCGTCGCTCTCGGTGAGCGTCAGGCACAGCTGCACGAAGTTCGGCCGCGACACCGCCACCGGCTCCTTCTCCGACGCGTCCACCGGCGGTCACGAAGTTGGGGTTGTAAGCCACCGACGGGTCGCAGCGCACGCCATAGTGATTCTGCACGCGCCGCTCGGTGGGCAGGCCGTTGTCGTCCCAGCCCATCGGGTAGAACACCTCGTTGCCGCGCATGCGCTGGTAGCGCGCCACGGTGTCGGTGTGTGTAAACGAGAACACGTGACCGACGTGCAGCGAGCCGCTGACCGTCGGCGGCGGCGTGTCGATCGAGTAGACCCGCTCGCGCGGGGCCGAGCGATCGAAGCGGTAAGTGCCCTCGCGCTCCCACACCTCGCCCCACTTCGCCTCCAGGCCGTCCAGCGAGGGGCGCTCGGGCACGCGGGCAGGCGTGGGCGCGCCCGCGGCGGGTGCCGTGTCGGTCCTGGGTGGCTGTGACGGCGTCAAGTGAGTTGATCGTATCCGGCGCAAGGGGCCGCGAGGGGACGCCGCCGGCCCGCTCGGTCGCTCGGTCGCCGCCCGGCCGGGGCCGCTCAGCTCATGTTGACGTACCCGGTCGCTTCGGTCGGAGTGCGCACGTTGGCGGCGACCTTGTTTTCGTAGTTGCCCTCGATCGTCTGGATCTGCCCGTTGGGCAGCACGTCGCGGACGATCCCCACGTGTTCGTCGCCGAACACGATCAGGTCGCCAGGCGCAGGCACCACGCCCGGCCCGTTGGGGATCGCCCGGCCGCTGCTCTGCGCCCACGACCACACCTCAGACACAGCGCCCGCTCCCTGGCCGGCTTCGCCGATCGGCTCGCCCGCCTGGCGGGCGACCCATGAGGCGAAGTACGCACACCACGGCGCGCCCGGGATCGCTCCAGCGGTCGCGCTGCGGTACTGGGCGATGGCCGGCGATTCGTTGGATCCAGGCGGCTGCTCGGCCTGACCGAGTTGGCTTTCGGCGATCGCCACCATGCGCGCGCCCGGCGAGTTCTGCCCGGCCGCTTCCAGGGGCGACAGCGCCGGTGAGCCGGCCAGGCCGTCGAGGCTCTGCAGCGCGGTTGGGGAGGCGACGTCAGTTCCTGCGGTGGAGCCGGCCAGCGCTGCGGGGTAGCCGGCAAGCGCTGTGGACGAGCCGGCGAGGGCTGTAGAGGAACCGGCGAGCGCAGTCGGGGAGTCCGCGAGCGCAGAAGCAGCCGCGCCCGGCGGCTCGTCTGCTGCGGTCTGGGGGCTGCTGGCCTGGGCGAGCGCGCTCGCGAACGACGACGGGGCGCCAGCGGTGGGCGTGGCCGGCGCTTGGGTGCCGCCGGTCGACACGCCACCGGAGCCGACCAGCATGGCTGGATCGGCGAGCGCCTGCTTGATCGCAGACACGCGCGCGAGCGTCGCTTCGATGGACATCTCCCTGATAATCGGCAGAGGGACGTAGGGGTTAAGCAGCTTCAGGGATGCGGGGTGATGGCCAAGATGGTTATCTCGCCCTTCTTCGGCCCATAGCACCAGAAGATGCGATATGCACCGGGAGTCTTGTTCTGAGCATACGCCTCGAACACCTTCCCCTTCGGATCGAAAGGATTCGTTAGCGAGTCGTACTCGTGAGTGTTAAGGCTGCTATGGCGCGGGTCGGCGGCGAGTTGTCGAATGGCCTTGGCGACCTGCTTGAACAGACCCTCCTGCTTGGAGGATTTTGTCTTACCCTTGCCGCCCGCCTTGCTTGCCTTTGCTCGGTTAGCGGCTGCTTGCTCGGCTGCCCTCTGGAGCTGTTGGAAGGTCCGCGTGGCCTCTGGGGTCCAGCGCAGCCGAAAGCTCATTCCTCGTCTGGGAGTCCGTCAGCAAACGCAAACGCTGCATCAAGATCCGGACCATCGCTCAGTTCGTCCCGCTTCGCTTGCTCTAGGCCATGGTCGACCATGCCCTTCGCGGTCTCGTTCTCCCATAGCCAAGCCTCGCGGTCGGGCACCACGCGACAGAACTTGATGACGACCCCGTCGCCCTCTCTCTCTACCTGGACGGTGCGCCCAGCGAACTCGCGCCCTAGTGTCAGGCGACCCTTTCCATCGATGGTCTTGAGTGCTGGCATGTCGATGCTCCTGGTGGGCAGGTGGGATACACCCACAATAACAGAGTGCTCGGGCCAACCTGCGCCACAGCGGTCGGGGCGATCCGTTCTTCACGCACGGCTGCTTGCAGCAACGAGCCTCGAGCAACACGCGGGCCAACGACGTGAAGAGCAGAACTGGATCGGCGGCAGTTCATACAACCCCTGCAGCGCCGAGGACTCTGAACTGTCGCATGATCCACCAATGGAGCGGCTAGGTTGCCCAGGCCCCGCCCTCGCACGGGCAAGGATTAATGCGAGAGGGGCGGCCAAAGCCGCCCCTCTCGACCACCGTTCCCTCGATGAAGCGGCGGTATGTGGCTGCGCCGGCCCGTGTCGTGACCGCCGAAGCGTTATGTACCCGCCGTGTCGCAGAGGCCGATCGGAGTGTCCGGCCAGGACGTTCAGGCGGGCTTCACTGCTGCGGTGGCGTCCTCTAGGCGCCACCGCGCAGGAAGATGTGACCGACTGACTGCTATTCGAGCAGCTTGAGCGTCGCGTCGGGCAGGTGGTTGGCCTGCGCGAGGATCGACACGCCGGCCTGCTGAAGAACCTGGTCCTTGGTGAAGTTGGTCATTTCAGTGGCCATGTTCACGTCGGTAATCGCGCTCACAGCCGAAGTCAGGTTCTGGCTGTAAACTTCCAGGTTCGACTGGGTGAACTGAATGCGGTTCTGGACCGAGCCGAATTCACCGGCAAGCGTCGACGTTTTGGCGATCGCTTCGTCGATTTCTTTCAAGGGTTCTTTGCCAGCGGCGAGAACACCTTTGATTTTTTCGATTTCTTTGTAGAGTTCCACCGATTTGACGCCGATCGTTTCTTTGTCGTTGGCGCCCACCTGGAACTTGATTTCTTCTTTGCTGTTGAGCAGGCTCACGCCGTTGAACTGAGTCGTTTCACCGACACGCTTGATCTCTTCGACCAGCTGTTCGCTCTCCGAGGAGATCGCTTCCTGGTCTTCTTTGGAGGTCGTGCCGTTGGCGTACTCAACGCCAAGCTCGCGGATCCGCTGGAGCATCGTGTTGATGTTGTTCAGCGCGCCCTGCGCCGTCTGCGCAAGCGCGACCGCGTCCTGGATGTTCTGGCCGGCCTGGTTGAGGCCGTTGACCTGGCTCTGCAGGCTCTGGCTGATCGCGTAACCGGCGACGTCGTCGGCAGCCGTGTTGACGCGAAGACCCGAGGACAGGCGCTGCATCGTGTCCGACAGCATGTTCTCGGTGCTGTTCAGGTTCCTCGAGGCATTCATCGCCTCCAGGTTGGTGTTGATCGTCAGGGACATGCGTTCATCTCCTTGATGACGTGGGTTTGCTTGGTCCCGAGCCGACTCCGTGTCAGGCCCACGCCCTTTATCGTCGCGGCAGACGGAAACTTGAGCAACGCGTCACGCGCAACTCGAAAGACGCGTCAGGCGCGCACGTCGATGCGCGGCGCCGGCCCATCGTCGTCTGGCCCGTCGTGCTCGGGCTCGCGCGGCTGCGCCGCCTCGCGGCGGCCGCGCTCGCGCGGGTCTTTGGGCCGATCGCGCTCGCGCGAGATCCGCTCCAGGCGCTCCACCGGCGGGCGCTCGGTCCGTGACACCGCGGGCGGGCCCGACGTGATCGGCAGGATCGGGTCCACCGCCCGCTACCTGCCCTCCGATTGGCGCGCAGACAGCAGCTTCTGCTGGCGGCCCTTGATCTCGAGCATCACCAGCCGCCGCCACAAAAAGACCGCACCGGCCCACACCGCCACGTAGCAGATCACGCCCGCCGCCAGCGCGCGCAGGCCGGCCATCGCGAGCGTGTTGGTCGGCAGCGACAGGTAGCCGCCGAGCAGGAAGCCGGCCAGGGCGCCCCAGCCCTTGGCGCGGGCGACCGCTCGCGCGGCCCGCGGGTGGGCTGCCACGCTCGGCGCCCCCAAGGTATCGGTCGCGGCGCCCTTGGCTGCTGCCTTCTTGGCGTCCTTCTTGGAGCCCTTCTTGGCCTTGTCGGCTTGCTTGGATGTGGCAGCGTCAGTTGCCATCGTTCTCCTCCCGCAGGCCGCGGTGACGTTCGGTGCGCTGGCACTCGAAGATGAAACGGACCAGGCGCCTGCGATCGAGGTCCGTGATCTCGTGGAAGACCGCCGCGCGGCGCCCCTGACGGTCGACGCGCACGACCCTGGCCTTGCCGCTGATCGGCGTCACGTCGTGGTTGAGCGACAGCTGGAAGCTGAGCTCCTCGCCGATCTGCAGCGTGTCCGGTCCGGCCAGCAGGAAGCCGCCACCGCTGAGGTCGACGGTGTAGCTCTGGATCTCCAGCAGGTCGCTGCCGGCATACACGAGCACCGGACGGGCTGCGTTGATGCGCACGTACTCGCGCTCCTGGAGCACCTCGACCGAGCGCGGCGCGTCCATGCGCAAGACATCCGGCTCGGCGGGATCCTCGACCTTGACGCTGCCCTGCAGGCGGACGCGCCCGTGGGGCGCTGTGAACTCCACCACCAGGCCCTCGAGCTGGCCGTCGCTGAGCGGCTGAGTGGCCACCGTGATGGCCAACAGCAGCGTGTTCACGCCACGCTCCAGCACACGCGCGGGGAGCCGTTCGCCCGAGCTCATGGCAAGCGTCAGCAGGTCGCCGTGGCCGGGCAGCGCGACCGGCTTGGACGCGTCGGGCTTGCCGCGTCCGAGCCTCATGGCAGCAACCTGCCCGCCAGTTCCACCGGATCGACGCCGCGCAGGCGCCAGGCGCCCGATGGCGCGCAATCGAGCAGGTACTCGGGCGCCAGGCCGAAGGCGCACGCAGCCTCGATGGCCACGCCGATCTGGTCGGTCTCGTCCGCGTGGGTGACCGCCATCGCGTTCGCGCCCAGCGGGCGCAGCGCGGTGAGCAGCTGCGCAGCCGCCTGCGCGCCCAGCGTCGCTGGCAGCGCGACCACGATCCGCTCGGGTTTGAACTCGCCGAGCAGTTGCGCGAGCGTTCGTATGCCAGCTTTGTCCGCGGGCGACATGCGCGGGGTGTCCACCACCGCCAGGCCGTCGTCCTTGGCCCTGCGCAGCGCGCCCAGCGCCCGCGGCGTGCCAGCCGCCATCGGCTTGACGATCCGGGGGGCGAGTATCAGCCGCAGGTCGTCGCGGTGAGCGCCGCGGGTGAGCGTCGCAAAGCTCGCCGGCAGGGTGCTGCCGGTGCGGTAGGCCGCAAGCAGAGCCGCGCAGCAGGTCGTCTTGCCGGTGCCGCCCGCGCCTACCACCACGATCGCCGCGCCGCGCGTCGGCAGCGGCGGTGCCACGGGTATCCGCTGGGCGATCGTCGTGCGCACCGCCTGCGCCAGCCCCGCGCGGGGCGCCAGCGGCAGCACATGTGCAGCCGCGCCATCAACTAGCTGCCTGGCAAGCTCTGGGCTGATTCCCACACGGCGCAGACCCTTCTCCACGCCTGCGCGTGCCCGCGTCTGGGACCCCGGCGCCACCGCGCGGCGCTCGCGCGCGGGGGCGGGACGGCGGCGTGGCGGCGCGTATTCGGGCGCCGGCGCGTACTCGGAGAGCGCAGCATCTTCCTCCGCGTCCGCTTGTGCATACGGCCGCGGCTCCTCGCGCGCGATCAGCTCGTGGAAGTCCACGCCCGCGACGAACGGCTCGCCCACCGGCTGCGCCGGGGCCGTGTAGGGACGCTGCTCGACAGCGGGGGGAGGCGAGGGCGCGGGCGGGGGTTGCTCGGCGGCTCCAGGCCACGGCGGGGGCGCGGGCGGGAGCTGCTGCGCTACTGCAGGGGGAGGTGTGGGCGCGGACGGGCGCTGCTCCGCGAGGACAGGGGGAGGTGTGGACGCGGGCGGGGGTTGTTCGGCGGCTGCAGGCGGCACAGACGGGACCGTCCTCGCCGGCTCTTCGTAGTCGGCTTGCGGGAACGCCGGGGGCGCTGGGGGGGAGCGGAATCCGCCTTCGGCCGGCGCCGCCCTGGCCAGGGCGGCCAGGCGCGCGCTCACATACGAGCTGCCGTACTGCGCGGCCGGCCGCTGCACGGGGGGCGCGGGCGCCTGTGGCGGTGAAGGCGCCTGCGAGGGAAGCGGAGCGATCGCCGGCGGTGGCTCGAGCTCGACCTGCGGCGGCACAGGGGCATCGGGCGGGCCGACGGGCTCGTCGTCGTCGTACACGTCGATGCCCTCCGGGCCGGACATCGCCTCGATCTCCACGAACGGGTGCTGGAAGAAGCCCAACACGCCGCCCGCCAGGCCGTCGCGTCGGCGCACGATGATCGCGTCCGCGCCCAGCTCGCGCTGGATCTTCGGGATGATGTCCTCGACCGAGCGGCCCCGGTAGGTGCGGATCGAGTGGTCCTCGGACGTGCCGTTACGCATGCTCGCGCGCGCCTCGCGGCCCAGCGCCCTCATCAGCTCGGCGGGCGTGCTCACGCCGCCGCCATCCAAAGGTGGACGCAGATCCAGCGCAGCCATGCGTGTTCGTGGGGGCTCATGCGTGGATCACCCCAATCGTTTCGACGTCGATCCCGGGGGCGATCTCGTTGTAGGAGCACACCGCCAGGTGCGGCTGGGCCTGGGCGATCAGGCGGCGCAGGTGGCGGCGGATGCGTGCGGAGCAGAGGATGATCGGCGTGCGCCCGCCGCCCGCGCCGCGGGCGGCCGCGTGCTCGACCTGGGTGCGCAGGGCGGTCACGATCGCCTGCGCGCGCGACGGTTCCATCGCCAGGTACTCCCCGTCCGTTGTCTGGGTGATCGACGTGGAAACCTCCTGCTCGATCGATGGGTCCAGGGTGATGGCTTGCAGGCGCAAGTGCTCGTCCAGATGGGGAGCCGTGATCGCCCGGCCCAGCGCCTGGCGAGCGTACTCCGATAGCAGGCTCGTGTCACGTGTTGTTCGAGCCTTGTCGCCGATCGCCTCCACGATCGTGCCCAGATCGCGGATCGGCACGCCTTCGGACAAAAGCGATTGCAGCACGCGCTGGATCTCGCCGAGCGACAGCGCGTCGGGCACGACCTCTTCGACGACCGCCGCGTTGGTCTCCTTGAGCTTGTCCAGCAGCGCGCGCACGTCCTGGCGCGTCAGCAGCTCGGCCGCGTGCGCGCGGATGGTCTCGGTCATGTGGGTGATGATCACCGACTCGGGGTCCACCACGGTGTAGCCGAGCGCCTCTGCCTCCGCGCGCGAGGACTCGTGCACCCACACCGCCTCCAGCCCGAAGGCCGGCTCGCGCGTGGGGATGCCCTGCAGCTTGCCGCTTGCGTCGCCGGGATCCATCGCCAGCAGGTGCCCCGGCATGATGCGCCCGCGCGTGACCTCCGAGCCGCGCACCTTGACCACGTACTCGTGCGATTCCATGCCCAACTCGTCGTGGATACGCACGGGCGGGATGAGGACGCCCAGGTCGGTGGCGATCTGGCGGCGGATCATGCTCACGCGGCGCAGCAGCGACGAGCCGCCCGACCCTGAGCCGGTTGATCCGGATCCCGGGTGGGCGGGAGGGTGGGCGGGTCCCTCAACAAGCGGGACCAGGCCGAAGCCGATGGCGAGCTCGAGCGCGTCCACGCCCACTTCGCCCAACGCGTCCTCGGCGGCTGGCGCAGGCAGGGCTGCCCTGGCGGCCGCACGGGCCTCCGCGTCGACGTCCTTGGCGGCCGGGAGGCCGTTGCGCACCGCCCAGGCGATCGCGCCGAAGATCGCCGCGATGATCAAGAACGGCAGCTTGGGCAGCCCGGGGATCAGCGCGAACACGCCGATCGCCCCGGCGGCCACGAGCGGGGCCTTGCGCTGGCGCAGAATTTGGTTGGCGATGTCCGAGCCAAGGTCGCGGTCGGACGCCGCGCGGGTGACGATGATGCCGGTGGCCACCGAGATCAGCAGCGCGGGGATCTGTGCGGACAGGCCGTCGCCGACGGTCAGCAGCGAGTACTGATGGGTGGCTTCGCTGAAGCCAAGGTGGCGCTGGAGCACGCCCACGACGATCCCGCCGATGAGGTTGATCGCGGTGATGATCACCGCGGCCATGGCGTCGCCTTTGACGAACTTGGACGCGCCGTCCATCGCGCCGTAGAAGTCGGCCTCCTGGGCGATCTCCGCGCGCCGTTCGCGCGCCTGCTGGTCGGTGATCAGGCCGGCGTTCAGATCGGCGTCGATCGCCATCTGCTTGCCCGGCATCGCGTCCAGGGTGAAGCGCGCGCCCACCTCGGCCACGCGCCCGGCGCCGTTGGTGACGACCACGAACTGGATGACCACGAGGATCAAGAAGATGACCAGGCCCACGACCACGTTGCCGCCGACCACGAATTCGCCGAACGCCTTGACCACGCTGCCCGCGTCGCCCGACGTGAGGATCAGGCGCGTGACCGACACGTTGATCGCCAGGCGAAACATCGTGGTCAGCAGCAGCAAGCTGGGGAAGGAGGAGAAGTCCAGCGCCTTGCCCAGATACATCGTCGTCGCCACAATCGTCAGCGCGGCGGCGATGTTGACGGTGATCATCAGGCTCAACAGCGCCGACGGCAGCGGCACGACGAGCATCGTCACCACCAGCACCACCGACACGGCGGCGAGCATGTCGGTGTGGCGCAGCATCCGCCGCAGGCCTGTCGCGTTAGCGTTCACGACGCGAGGCTCCTAGCGGGCGGCAGCGGACGACCCGATGACAGCCCGGGCCCGCCCGGACGGGATGACGGCCCGCCCGCCCGGGCGGACCCCGATCTTCCGACGATCATCGAGCGCCGGCCGGCCATCCGGTAGACGAACGCGAGCACACTTGCGACCGCCGCGTAGAGCTCCTGCGGGATCACCTGGCCGATCTCAACTGAGGAGTGCAGGGCGCGCGCCAGCGGCGGGTCGGCCACCACTGGCACGTCGTGTTCTTCCGCGATGCGCCTGATCTGCGCGGCGATCAGGTCCTTGCCCTTGGCGACCACCTCGGGGGCGGTGCGCGAGCCGTCGTAGCGCAGCGCGACGGCGTAGTGGGTGGGGTTGGTCACGATCACGTCCGCCTTGGGCACCGCTGCCATCATGCGCGCGCGCGCTGCCTGCATCTGGCGGCGGCGCAGCGCCGCTTTGACCTCGGCCGAGACGCCGTACTGGCGCACCTCGTCCTTGACCTCCTGCTTGGTCATGCGCAGCTGTCGCTCGTGACGCCGGCGCTTCCAGGCGTAGTCGAGCACGCCGATCGCCAGGTAGGCGAAGGTGGCGTGCTCGGCGACCCCAAGGGCCTGCTGGCGAAAGACCCCGCCGAGCGCCCCGGGGGTGATGCCCACATACGACGCGAGCACCGTCAGACCGGGCAGGATCGCCAGCGCTGCCACGCCCGCAACCACCGCCACCTTGGCGACGGCCTTGACAGCCTCGAAGACGAGGTTGGGCCCGAGCAGGTTGCGCAGCCCCATCGCGGGGTTGATGCGGCGAAAGTCCGGTTTGAGCGCCTGCGGGTGGGGGATCCCGCCGACCTGCGCCACACCAGTGAGCACGCCCACGAGCATGCATGTGCCGGCGATCGGTATGACCGTCAACGCGATCGTCGACAGCGCCGAGTGCATCAAGCCGTTCAGCCCGGCCGCGCTGGTGGCCTGGCCGGAGTTGGGTATCAGGCGCAGGGTTTCGCGAAACGAGGACGCGCCGGCCGACACGATGCGCGAGCCCATCATGCTGAGCGCGAAGATGCCCGCTATCAGCACGACCGAGCCGCCCAGGTCGGGGCTGCGCGCCACCTGCCCCTTCTCACGCGCGCGTTTGCGGTGCTTGGGTGTGGCCTTCTCGGTGCGGTCGTCCTGTGCCATGTGTTGTCAGTCGTGTGGAGTGTCGGTCGGGTCGTCTGGTGTCTGTGGTCGTGCGTGGGTGTGCGTCAGCTCACGTGCAGCGCGCCCAGCCCGGCGGCGACGCTGACCGAGAGCTGCTCGGAGATCCAGTTGGCGGTAAAGGGGAGCGCGGCGGCCACCACGAGCATGGCCACGGCAACCTTGGTGGGAAAGCCGACCGCGAAGATGTTCATCTGCGGGACCACGCGCGAGACCACGCCGAAGGCAACGTCGGTGATCAGCAGCGCGATCAGCACCGGCGCGGCCACCTCCAACGCGGCCGCGAATACGGTGCCGAACACCTGCTCGACGCCGCCCACCAGCGACGACAGTTGCGGCCCGCTGGTGAGGGGCACCAGCGTGAAAGTGCGGTCCAGTCCGCGAAGCGTCCACGCGTCGCCACCGATGACCAAAAAGATGAGCGTGCCTACGAGCGAGTAAAAGCGCGACATCACCGCGCCTTCCTGCCCGTTCATTGGGTTGATCAGCTGGCCGTAGGAGAAGCCCGAGATGACGTCGACGATCGAGCCGGCCGATTCGACCGCCGCCATCAGGACCGCCAGCGCGAAGGCGAAGCCCAGCCCCACGAGCAGCCCCTCGATGACGAGGCCCGCGAGCAGGACCGCGTCGCTGGGCACGTGCTGGCCGTGCATCGCGATCGGCGTCAGCCCGATCGAGATGCCCACCGCGATGATCCCCCGCACGCGCGCGGGGATCATGTTCGAGGAGAACAGCGGCGCGATCACAAACAGCGGCGTAACGCGGGCCAGCACGAGGATGAAGCCCGCCAGCTCGTTGCCCGCCAGTTTGCTGAGCAGCTCGCTGATGTTCACGAACCCACCTCCCTGTGGGGGGGGATGCTCACGGGTGCATCAGCGCGTGGTGTGACACGGCTCATGAGCCCACCAGTGTGGGGATCGAGGTGTACAGCGCGGTCGTATACGACACGAGCTGTCCGAGCATCCACGGACCGAGTACCACTATGACCACCGCGATGCCCGCGATCTTGGGGATCAGCGTGAGGCTCTGCTCCTGCACCTGGGTGACAGCCTGAAAGACGCTGACCACCAGACCGATGGCCAGCCCGACCAGCAGCAACGGTCCGGCGACCTTCAGGCCCAGGCTCATCGCCTGGGAGGCGAGGTTTACGACGGTGTCCTGGTTCACCGCAGCCACCCGTCGGGAGAGGGAGCGCTTTGACAACTCTTAATCATAAAAAATTGCTGTACAACCATGGCTATACGGATCTCCCTAGTGAAAACTCTGGACGAGCGCCTTGATGACCAGATCCCAGCCGTCAACCAGGACGAACAAAAGGATCTTGAAAGGCAGTGAGATGAAGGTCGGCGGCAGCATGATCATCCCCATGCTCATCAGCGTCGAGGACACGATCAGGTCGATGATCAAGAAGGGCAGGAAGATGAGGAAGCCGATCTGAAACGCGGTCTTCAGCTCTGACACGATGAATGCGGGGATCAGCACCTCGGTCGGCACTTCCGCACGCGTGTGCGGCTCTTTGGAGTGGGCCAGGCTGACAAACAGCGAGATGTCCTGCACGCGTGTCTGGCGGAACATGAATTCGCGCAGCGGCTGCTCCGCGCGCTCGATCGCCACGGTCGTGCTGATGTGATGGTGAGTGAGCGGTTCGACCGCGTCCTTCTTGATCGCGCTCACCGTCGGCGCCATCACGAAGATCGTCAAGAACAGCGCGATGCCCACCAACACCTGGTTGGGTGGCGCCGTGTTGGTGCCCACCGCCGTGCGGATGAAGCCCAGCACGATCAATATGCGGCTGAATCCGGTAACCGTGAACAAGATCGCCGGCACGAGCGTCAGCCCGCCCACCAGCAGCAGGATCTGAACCGCGTTCGAGGAGGTGAGGTTCACCCGCTCACCGTCAACTCGCGTAAATGATCATCGGCGCACCGTCAGTTCGCGCAGGCGGTCGATCAGGCCAGAGGATTGCGAGAGCGCGCGCATCGGGTCCGGGCGCGGCCCCACCACGGGGCTGTTGTCGGAGCTGCGCCCAGGGCCCGCGAACGCCCCCAGATCGGCACTGCCTTCCTGGCGGGTCAGGCGACCCGCGCCCGCCACGATCTGCCCGGCCACAGTCGCCACCCGCGA
This sequence comes from uncultured Solirubrobacteraceae bacterium, assembly GCA_963734225.1. Classification (GTDB taxonomy): domain Bacteria; phylum Actinomycetota; class Thermoleophilia; order Solirubrobacterales; family Solirubrobacteraceae; genus Palsa-744. The sequence goes on along the minus strand of CAVTGI010000005.1, from coordinate 151,182 downwards.
GCGTTCTGGCTGGGGCTCAAAGTCGGACTCGTCGTCAAACAGGCCCGCGTCGCGCGCCTGCTGCTCGGTGTAGCGGTGGATCGGCGCCACGCCATGCTCGGTCGCGCCCAGCAGCACGTAGTCGCTGCCCGCCCGCACCAGGTGCACCGAGCGCCCCGAGCCCAGGGTGAGAGCAGCCACGCTCGTCAGGCCCGTGCTCGATACACGCGGATCACGACCGTGCTTGACCTGGCGCAGGATCCACGACAGGCCCCAAATGACCGCGATCACGATCGCCAGACCCACGATCGTGCGCACGATGCTCGCGCCACCCGAGCTGGTCGTGTGCGCAGCGCCCGACGTGCTCGTCAGGTTCAGCGGCGTGTTTTCGCCCGAACCCTTGGGCGTGGAGCGCAAGGGCGTGAAGGCGCTGGCCGGGCTGGCGAGCACGAGCAGGCAGGCGCTCAGCGCGAGCAGGCACGCGCCGAGCACAGCGGACGCTCGCGCGACCGCACGGGAAAGCAGCATGGACTTGGTCATCGAGGGACGACTCCGAGGAAGAGTCGCCCCGGTTATCGGCCCGCGGGCGGCGGTCTTGAGGGAGCTCGCGGAAGCCCTGTCCAGCTAAGTAGCAGTTCTGCTACCATGTCCTTCATGGCGACGATTCCGCAAAAGGAGCTTCGGAACAACGTAGGCGAGGTTCTGCGCCGCGCGGAGGCAGGCGAGGAGATCACGATCACCGTTGCTGGGAGGCCGGTCGCACAGCTCGGCCCCACAGGGCGACGGCGGTGGGTCAGCGGACCGGCGCTGCGCGCCGTGTGGCGTACTTCCACAGCCCCAACGCTTGCCGCAGACATAGAGTTGTTCCCCGCCTCCCTTGCAGACCCCTTCGCATAGCTGGATGCGCGCCGCTCCGATTGAATCGACGCGCTGCTTGGTAACGGTGTGAGGGCTCTGCTCGACACTTCGGTGCTGATCGGAGAGCAGCCCCCGCCCGACGTCGAGGCCGCAATTAGTGTGGCGTCGCTCGCCGAGCTGCACTTCGGCGTGCTGGTCGCCGACGATGACGATGAGCGAGCGCTTCGCACCCAGCGACTCGGCGCGATCGAGTCCGCGTTTGACCCGCTCCCTGTCAGCGTGGACGTCGCCCGCGAGTGGGGCCGCCTGGCCGCCGCCGTGACCAATCGAGGTGGTCAGCCGCGCAGGCGTGCAATCGACCTCGCGCTGGCAGCCACCGCCAACGTACACGGCGTGCCACTGGTCACCCACAACACCGGCGACTTCCAGATCATCGGCGACCTCACCGATGTGCGCGACCCATCTGCTCTGCAACCACCCCAGCAATCGCCTGAATCCAAGCCGGCTGTGCCGCCTGTTTCCAACGAGGAGCAAGAGGAACCGCCGACGACATAGGCGGACAGGCCCTACACGAGCGCGTCGACCTGCACGCCCCACTCGCGCTCGCCGGTCACCACGAGGCTGCCGTTGGCAAAGCACAGGCCGTTGGCGAACAGCTCCACCGGCGTGTCGGCCAGCTGGTCGAGCTCCACGACCGCCCCCTCCTCCAACTCCAGCGCCCGGCCGAGGGGAATGTGGGTCCGGCCCAGCTCGGCCCACACGCGCACGAAGATGCTGCGCAGGACCTCGCGGCTCTCGGGGCTCTCGCGCGCGGTCTGGATGTGCGCGCGAGCCCGTTCCAGCTCGGCGCGACCGAGCTTGGCATAGGTTTCCGCCCGGCTGGGCGGTTCGCCGGTGGACTGCAGCTTGATCGCACGGCGCGTGCCGCTGCGCCCCGGCTGTCCGCGACCCAGCGAAACCTCCTCCGCGAACAGGCGCACGCCCTCTTCGCTGCGCTCGCGAAACTGGACGAGCGCGCCCGGTATGAGCTCGAGCATCTGCTCGATCGGCATCTGCACCGCGCCGATCTCCGCGCGCAGCAGCACCTGCGCGCCCGCAAGGCCGCGGCGCAGCGCGTCGGTGCCCTGGGCGTCGGCCGCCGTGGGCAGCCCGCCCGCCCCGCGCATGCTCTCCACCACCGGCTCGATCGCCGACCAGGGAATCAGCAGCGACATGGCCGACGACAGGCCGTCGATCGTGCAACGGAAGGTCACCGACAGCGTCGGTTCGCCCACCGGCGTGAACACGCCCGCGTCACCCTCCGTATCGACCTCGCCGCGCGTGAGCTGCGGACCGTCGATCTCCGCCCACGCGCCCGACAGCTCGTTGACGATCGCGTCCAGCAGGCCGCGCGTGAGCACCCAGTCGATTTCCGTCAGATGGCGCGACGGCGGCGCCTGTGCCGCGTCGCCTCCCAGCAGGCATTCCAGCGCCTGCAGCACGAACGCCAGCTCGACGCTCAGCAGCATGTGGCGTTCGATCGACTCCGCCTGCACATCCACCGCGATCGCGTCCGCCGGCAGGCGCGCCTTGGCGGCCGCCCACGTGTGCTGGCCGATGTCCGTGAGCGACAGCTCCACGTCAGAGCGCAGCTCGCCCGCCAGCCACGCCCCAAGCGCATCGCAGAAGGGATCCAGCGCACGCCCGATGCGCCGGCGCAGCTCGGTCGTGAACTTGGTCGGCTGGGAGAAGTCCAGCGTGCGCACGCGCTCCACCGCGGTCTCGCCCTGCTGCTCGCCCTCGGCCACGGCCATCGCCGCTCAGCCCTCCTGCGCGACCGCGCTGGCCTGCACAGCCTCGCTCTCGGGCCCCGCGCCCTGAAAGGTCGATGCGTCGTGCTCGACGGCGCCAGATTGGTCGCCGCGGGACGCGGGCCCGTCGTCGCCAGATGTGGACGCGCCACCCTGGGAGGCCGACGGGCCATCCTGGGAGGCAGACGCGGCCTGGCCGGTCTCGGGGTCCTGCTGGCTGTCGAGGATCTCAGTGATGCGCAGGCCGTACTGCTCGTCGACCACCACCACCTCGCCACGCGCGATCGCCGTGCCGTTGACCAGCAGGTCGGCCGTCTGGCCGGCCAGGCGCTCGAGCGTCACGACCGAGCCCACGCGCAGGTCGAGCGTCTCGCCCACGGTCATGTGCGTGCGTCCGATCTCCACGCTGAGCTCCATCGGGATGTCGCTGAGGCGACTGAGGTCCGCCTCGGACGCCGACAGCGCGCCCGCCGGGCCGCCGGTCTGGTCGAACTGCTCGTACTCGATTGTCTCGGTCACGTCGTGCTCCGATCGCCGCTACTGGACCGTCACGTCTGGGAACAGCACCGCTTCTGTCTTGATGTCGGTCTGCTTGAGGATGGCCGCAAGGATCTGATGTTGGATAGCGCGCCGGCCGGCCGGGCTGACGAGCGTTTCGCCACTCTGGTTGGTCACCGCGTTGGTCACGATTTCGCGCACGAGCGATTCCTCGGGCAGCGTGCCCGCGGCGCCTTCTGAGCTGGACGCGGTCGCAGAGGCACCGTCACTCTGGCCCGGCGCGAGCTCCAGCGCGACCGCAAGCTTGGCGTAGCGGCCATCGGTGAGGTTCAACAGGAAGGTCTGGGGCAGCGCGTAGATCGTCCCCTTGACCTTCATCTTGATCACTGGCTTGGGCTTGGTCATGGTGTAGCCGGCGAACAGGATTATCGGCAGGATCGCGACGATCATTATCTTCTTGTTTTTGAGCATTGTTCCTGGTTGGGGTCGTTGAATTACTGTTCGCCTTCGGCGCCGTTGAGGCGCTTGAGCACGATTTCCACGCGGCGGTTGCGCGCGCGCCCGGCCGCGGTCGCGTCGCTCGCCAGGGGGCGCTGGTCGGCGTAGCCGGTTGCCGTCAGGCGGTGTGGGCTGACGCCGTGTTCGATCAGGTACTGCACCACCGTGCTCGCGCGCGCCGTCGACAGCTGCCAGTTGCTGGGGAACAGACTCGAGTGGATCGGCACGTTGTCGGTGTTGCCTTCCACAGCGATCGGGTGGGTTTCGTCGACGTTCAGCAGCTGGCCGATCTCGGTCAGCAGCCCGTCCGCGCGGCTGTTCAGCGCGGCCTGCCCGGAAGCGAACAGCAGTTCGTCGGTGAGCACCCTGATGACCAGGCCGCGCGCTTCGATCGAGGTCTTGACGTTCTTGGAGAAGCCGTGCTTGGCCGCATACGCTTCCAACTCGTGCTTGATGCGCAGGAACTCGCTCGCCTGCTGCTGGGCGGCGGTCTGGGCGGCCTGCGCGGCCGCCTGGCTGGCGGCGCTCTGCGTCGTCGAGCGCGTGGTGGTCGTAGTTTCGATGCCGCTGCCCAGCGCCGTCAGGGGCACGATCGAAGCCGCTTCGGTCGTGCTCGGCGCCTTGCTTGCGCTCGCGCTCGCGCCCTGCTGGGCGATCGATTTGCCGCCCGGCAGGATGTTGCCCGAGAAGGCCGCCTTCAAGGCGTGCTGCAGGACCTGGTACTTGGAGATGTTCACCGACGAGATCGAGAACAGCACCATGAACAGCGCCATCAGCAGCGTGATCATGTCCGCGTAGGTCAACAGCCAGCGCTCGTTGCTCTCCTCCTCGTGGCCGCCGTGCCCGCGCCTGCGTCCATGTCCGCGCGCCATGATCAGGCCGCCTTGGACTCGACGCCCGCCGAGGACGAGCCCTGCTCGTCGCCGTCGCCGCGCTCGGCGGGCGGCAGGTAGGACATCAGCTTTTCAGACACCAACCGGGGGTTGTCGCCGGCCTGGATGGAGAGGATCCCCTCGACCGTCATCATGCGCAGCTCGACCTCTTCGGCCGAGATCGCTTTCAGCCGGTTGGCGATCGGCAGGAAGATCACGTTGGCCGAGCCCACGCCCATCAGCGTGGCGATGAACGCCGCCGAGATGGACGGCCCCAGCGTGGACGGCGCGGCCAGGTTCTGCAACACGTGCACGAGGCCCAGGACGGTGCCGATGATGCCCATCGTCGGCGCGAAGCCTCCCGCCTTCTCAAACGGCGCCGCCGACGCCTGGTGGCGCGCAGACATCCCGTCGACCTCCGCCTCGAGGATCGCGTGCACGAGCTCGGGGTCGGTCCCGTCGACCACCAGCTGCAGGGCGTTGCGGGTGAAGGTGTCATCGATCTCGCTCAGCTGTGCGTCGAGGGCCAGCAAGCCCTCGCGGCGGGCCTTGTCGGCCAGCGACACGAGCTGATCCAGCTGCCCGCGCATGTCCGGCGGCTCGGCCGAGAAGACCATCTTGTAAAGGCTCGGCACCCGCTTCATCGAGGTCATGCCGCAGCTCGCCAGCGTCACCCCCGCGGTGCCGCCGATGATGATCATCAGCGCAGGGATGTTGATGAAGGAGGCGGGACTGGTCCCGTCCATCATCGAGCTCAACAGCAGGGAGCCGAACGCGACCCCTATTCCAATGGCGCTTGCAGCCTTCATCCCCTCGTACATCGGCTTACAGCGCCAATCCTTCAATCCTGCGCCACGGGCCTGCACGAAAGACCAAGGGCCGCCTCGCAGACCGAGCCGACCGCGCCTCCCCATCCCGCGGGCCCTGGTGGGGCTGAGAGCCTGCTAAACGGGATCGTCGTCGACTGCCGACAGGTGCGGCGCGTCGCGACGTATGCTCGCCGGAGGCGTCGGGCGCTGGGCGCGACGGCGGCGCAGCGCGTCGCTGAGCACGTCCACGCGATAGGCCTGCACGGCCTCGGCCACCTGCTCGGGGGTCTCCGCGACCACGATTTTTGCGCCGGTCGCCAGCCCGATGACCGTGTCGGGCGTCGACTCCACCGTGACGATCATGTCCGGGTTGAGCTGGAAGGGCTCGTCGCTGTGGCCAAGTCTGTTGAGCGTGATCATCGTCACATTCCCCCTGCCGTCAAGCATAGGACGCATGCAGGCGACTGCCGGTCGTGTGCATGCAACTGTTAGCCGTGCGGTGGGACGGCGCGTCGCCACGCCGCCCCACCTCAGGCTCCTCGGAGCTGTCCTCTGTGCGTACACCATCCTTTCCTCGCAGCCTGCTTTCGCGCACGCCTGTGCGCGTCGGCGTTGGGCTACTGGACCATCGACACCAGCGTGCCCAGCATTTCGTCGGCCACCGTGATCACCTTCGAGTTGGACTGGTAGCCGCGCTCGGCGGTGATCATGTTGGTCATCTCAGTCGCCAGGTCGACGTTTGACATCTCCAGCTCGCCGCCGATCGTGGAGCCGAAGCCCGACGTGTCGGGCGTGCCCACGATCGGGGCGCCCGAGTTGGCCGTCTGAGCCCACAGCGATCCGCCCAGGCGTTCCAGGCCGGCTTCGTTGGCGAACGTCGCAAGCGACAGGTAGCCGGCGGTCACGCGCTGTTCGAAGGTTTTCGATTCGGGGTTCTCGTTGGTGTAGGTGACCGAGCCGTCCTGGCCGATCGTCACGTTGGCCGAGCCTGGCGGGATCATGATGTAGGTGTCTTCTTTGCCAGGCGCATAGGTGGTGTTACCGCCTTCTTCTTTGGCCACCGCGTTGCGCCCGATCACGTATTCGCCGGACTGCGTCGTGAGAAAGCCCGACGTGTTGGTCGTCATGTTGCCCGCGCGCGTGTACTCGAGTTTTGCCGGTAGGTTGGCCGTGAACGGTTCTTTAGCCGGCGGCGCGCCCGGACCCACGCGTAGGAAGCCGGGACCCTCGATGGCCACGTCGAGTGGGTTGTTGGTCGATTGGAACGAACCCTCGGTCATTTCGTTCTCGGTTGCGTTGACCTGCACGCCGAGCCCGATCTGCACCACGTTCGATCCGCCGTTTGAGGCCGTGGGACCGGAGGCCCCGCGCATTACCTGCGTGAGCGAGTCCGCGAACGTGACGCTCGAGGCCTTGTAGCCCACCGTGTTCACGTTTGCGAGGTCGTTGGCGGTGTCGTTGAGCATCGCCTGGTTTGCGTCGAGGCCGCTGATAGCGGCATACATTCCAGCCATCATCCTGACTGCCCTTCCTTTCGCGGCCTCCTCGATGAGGTCCAGCCGTTGTCGTGTGTTGCCGCTCGCGTCATGCGATCACGGCGCTGTCGATGTTGGTGAACACGTTGTCCTTCATGTGTTCGGATCCCACGGCCGTGACGACCGTGCGGTTGCTGACGGACACCACGAACGCGGTGCCGTCGACAAGTACCAAGGAGTCGCGCGAGCCCTTGCTCGCGGCGCGCTGCACCCCCTGTGAAAGCCTTCCCAGCGTGCTCTGGTCGAGCTCGATCCCACGGCGCTGCACGCGGGCGAGCGCGTGCTTGGAGAACTGCAGCCGCTGACCAACCCCTGCGGGGTCGGCGCCTGCGCCCACCTGCGCGCGGTCGGCCTGGCTGAGCGCGTCGGCGAAGGATGGGCCCGCCGGCAGGGGTGGGCCGCCCGGATTCCCCGCGGGCTTGGTGCGCGGCGGGGTGGCGCCGGGCGCGGCGGGCGCGGCCGGACCGTTCAGGGCACCGGGCGGGACCAGCGCGGGGTTGTTGGAGATCGGGCTCACTGGACTTCCGTGATGGCCGTCAGCTTCACGCCGGTCACGCCTTCCACGGTGACCGTGGTGCCCGATGCGCTCGACTGGACGCTTTCCACCGTGCCCGTGGCCTGAGCGCCTGACGCGTTGTCGTAGGTGACCTTGTGGCCGATCAGCTGGACCGCGCCCGAGAGCTCGCTGGCGTTGGCCAGGTTGGTCGTCTGCTCGACCTGCGTCATCTGGGCGAGCTCGTTGAGGTATTCGTTGGCGTTGCCAGGTTCCAGCGGGTTCTGGGCCTGCAGCTGGGCGATCATCAGTTTGAGGAAGTCGTTCTGGCCAAGGATGGCGTTGGGGTTTTCCCCCTGCGGGGACGATGCCGGCGTTGTCGCCGCGGCGCCCAAGGACGCCGATGCGCTCCTTGCCGTGGCCGCGGGGGCAGCCCCTGTCGAGGCGGGGGCGGCGGTGGGGGCGGAGGCGATGGATGGAGTGGTCATGACATTTGTCCTTTCATGCTCGATTCAGGCGAGAACGTCCACGAGCCCGCCGCTGTCGGACCCTGCGGGTGCGCCAGCGGGCTCGCCCGCCGTTGCGGTCTGACCGATCGCCTGTGCGATCTCGTCATCTGGCGAGGACTCGGTTGCGCCGGAGGCGCTCGATCCGCCCGCGCCATCGGGCAGGCGGCCTTCGCGATCCTGTGTGTGCGACTGCCCGGACGAGCCGATGTCCAGGCGCAGCAGCGAGACGCCGAGCGAGCTGAGCGACCGGTGCAGCTCGGCGCGGCCCTCGGCGAGCGCCTGCGCCGCAGCGGGTGTGTCCGCGGTGACGCGCGCGAGCAGTCCGTCGGCGCTCTGGCTGAGGTGGATGCGGACGTCGCCGAGCTCCTGCGGTCGCAGCGCTATGCGAGCCTGCGTGACGCCCTGTCGGGCCGCCATCTCGATCGTTGCGCGAGCCGCATCGATGACCTGCTGCAGATCGACGGCCGGACCGCCCGGAAAGCTCGCGTCGAGCGCGCTGGACGCGCCCGCGCCTTGGGCGGAGCCGAGCGAGCTGGCCACGACCGCGCTCGCGCCTTCCCCGTCCGCTGAGCCCGCGGAGGAGCCCGCAAGCGTGACCGACTGGCTGGCCGCGCGGCCCCTGCCGTCGCGAGCGCCATCGTGGCCGCCTGCATGCGCGGACGCGCCACCCTGCCCGGATGCTATGCCCGACGACGCAGACGCGCTCGCGTCGCCGGCTGCTAGGCCGGCTGTCGCAGCCTGGCCGCGCGCCGTCGCAACCCGCACCGCGCCCGGGCCGGAGGCACCGTCAGAGCCCGCTGCGGTCGTGGCCTGTGCGGCTGCTTGGTCTGACTGGCCGGCGAGGGCCGATGCCGTCTCGCCGCCAACGCCTTCTGGGCTGCCAGCGCCGCCGGCGACAGTCGGCGCAGCGGCGGATGAGCGCTCGGCTGTGGATGCCACGGTGGGGGCGCCAGCGGCCACTGCGCGGTCCTGATTGGAGGAGGCCAGCGGGGTCTGCGTGGTGGATGAGGCGCCTGCCGAAGCCTGCGATGTGGCCGCGGCCTGCGATGCGCCGGCAGCCCGCGCCGACGCGGCGGTGGCCTGCGACGCGGTGGCGACCTGCACAGGGCGCGCGGCATGCGAAGCGGTGGACTGCCGCGCCGAGGTGGCAGTGGCCGCGCCTGTGCCCTGCGAGAACAGACCAGCGCCGTTGGCTGAGCTGTCGGCGCCCGACCCTGGCGCGACGCCGGGCTGCTTTTCCGCGGCTTGCGGAGCCGCTGTAGGAGCCCCGGCTGTATCGGCCGTCACGCCGGGACCGGTCGCGGCGAGAGCCTGTCCGCCGCCGGCGGACCCGGCCGATGAGTCGGCGGACTCGGTGGCGAGCGGTTCGGCGCCCAACCCTGCGCTGACAGGTGCAGCTGAGACCGATGACCCGGCGCCCTTGGCGGACGCCGTTGTCGTCGCGTTCGCAGTCGCGGTCGCTGTTGCCGGCGCCGTGGCCGTTGAGTCAGCTGCGAGCTGGTGGCCGGCTGTCGCGTGGTGCCCCTTGCCGTGGGCGCGCGTGCCTTCGCCGCTAGCTTCACCGCTGCTTTGGCCTTCCGCATTGGCGGTCCGGGCCCATTGTTCTGCGAGCGCGCTGTGGAAGGGCGGCCCGCCCGGTGGCTGCGGCGTGGCGCCCGGTGGAGCAGCGCCAGCGGCGTCGGGCGCCGGCGGCGCCGCGACGAGGACGGGTAGGACGGTCATGCGGGCACCCCCGTAGTAACTGCCGTGGGATGGGCCTGCCGGTAGGCTTCGGCGTTACCCAGGACTTTGGTCACGTAGCTTTGGGTTTCTGCGTATGGCGGCACACCGCCGTACTGCTGGACCGCTCCCGGTCCGGCGTTGTAGGCGGCCAGGGCCTCGGCGGTGTTGCCGCCGAACTGGGCCATCATCTGGCTCAAGTAGCGCGCGCCGCCTTCGATCGATTCGGCCGGGTCCAGGGGGTTTGCCACGCCCAGCGAGGATGCGGTGCCGGGCATCAGCTGGGTCAGGCCCATCGCGCCCGCGCCGCTGGTCGCGCTGGGATCAAAGCCCGACTCCTGCTCGATCAGGCCGTGCAGCACAGCCGGGTCCAAGCCGTAGCGAGCGGCCGAGTTGTCGATCAGCGCTTCGTATTCGCCGCCTTCAGCGTCGCTTGTGGAGCCCTGGAGGCCAGGCTGGTAGGCGACAGGCAAACTTGTCGCGCCTGCGCTCGCACCGGACGCCGCCGAGGCGTCAGCGGTGGTGGCGGCCTGCAGCGCGGAGGCGAAGTCGCCGCTGGCGCCCTGGGGCGGAGCGCCCGCAGTTGTGCTCGCCGCGACGCTTGGGGAGGCAACCTGGCGGCTGGCTTCGATCAGTGCCTGCAGCTGGTGGACTCGTTGGGCCGCCGCGAGCGCGCCAACTTCGGCCCCGCTGGTGGCAACCGGGCTGAGCGTCTGGGCGCTCATGCGATCCCCCTGCCAAAGCGCACTGTGGCGATCTCGTCGAGCGTGTTGCGCTCGACCCGCGCGACCTCGCGCTCGTGCTCGCCGCGCTGGCGCTCGGACAGGCGCTTGAGCATCTCGTGCTCGGTGGCCGCGCTGGCCAGGTTGGCGTCGCGCTCGACCACCTCGGCCTCGCGCTGCTGCAGTTCCATGGCGTGCATGCCACGCTGGGCCTCGATGCGCTCGACGAACGCCTGACCGGCGAGCAGGTCAAAACCGCTGAGGGTCGTCGGCTCGCCCACCGCGCTACGCTGCTGGGCGCGCGCGCTCTCCAGGCGCGCATCGCTGACGCTCAACTCAGCCTGCGAGCTCGACCGCCGCGACATCGCCTGCGCGAGCTCCTGCTGGGCGAGCTTTTCCTTGCGCTCGCGCACGACACGGACGCGCTCGAGGCGAAACCGAAACGAGGAAACGGGCACGGACCGTTTATCGGACGCAAGGGCACGTTCTTGAGCGAGGTCCTGACGGTGAAGCATCGCGTGCAAGGCCGGGCCGGCTCAGATGCCCAAGCCGAGCGCGGGGATCGCGGGTGCGAGGGAGTCACCGGGCATGGCGGGTGAGACCTCGTCCGCGGACACCTCCTCCGCGTCGGGGATCTCTGCGCTGTAGGCGTGCAGCTGCTCGGTCAGCGACGCGGCCAGCTCGAGCAGGCGCGCGTCGGCGTGCTGCGGGTCGCTGCGTTCGCGCACGGGCTGGCGCAGGAAGCCCTCGATGCGCGAGCGATGCGCAAGCGCTACGTCCAGCGCGGGGTCGCTGCCCGGCTGGTAGGCGCCGATCGAGACCAAGTCCTCCTTGTCGCGCAGAACCGCAAGCGCCGCGCGCAGCTGCTGGCCCGCGTCAGCGACCTCGGGGGAGACGATCTCGCCGACCAGACGCGACACGCTCTGAAGCACGTCGATCGCCGGGTAGTGGCCGGCGTGAGCCAAGGAGCGCGTGAGGACCACGTGGCCGTCCAGGATCGAGCGCACCGCGTCTGCGATCGGCTCGTTCATGTCGTCGCCGTCCACCAGCACGGTGTACAGCGCGGTGATCGACCCGCTCGTGCTCGTGCCCGCGCGCTCGAGCAGACGCGGCAGCATCGCGAATACGCTTGGCGTATAGCCGCGCGTAGCCGGCGGCTCGCCGATCGCTAGGCCCACCTCACGCTGGGCCATCGCAAAGCGCGTGACCGAGTCCATCATCAGCATCACGTCGTGGCCCTGGTCGCGGAAGTGCTCCGCGATCGTGGTCGCAGTAAAGGCCGCCTTGATGCGCACCAGCGCCGGCTGGTCTGAGGTGGCCACGACCACCACCGAGCGCTCCAGCGCGTCGCCGAGGTCGCGCTCGATGAACTCGCGCACCTCGCGCCCGCGCTCGCCCACCAGCGCGATCACGTTGATCGACGCGCTCGTCGAGCGGGCGATCATCCCCATCAGCGAAGACTTGCCCACGCCCGAGCCCGAGAAGATGCCAAGCCGCTGACCGCGCCCGCACGGGACCAGCGCATCCAGCGCGCGCACGCCCAGGCCAACACGCTCTGTGATGCGCGGACGCGACAGCGCGCCCGGCGGCGTGGCGATCGTCGAACGTGCCGCCCCGCCGGCCGCCGGGCGCCCATCGTCGGGGATTCCCAGGCCGTCGACCACGCGCCCCAGCAGGCCGTCGCCGACCTCGATCCGAAACGGCGTGCCGCTAGCCAGTACCCGCGTACCCGGACCGATGCCGTGCAGCTCGCCCAGCGGCATCAGCAGCGTGCGCCCGTCCCTGAAGCCGACCACCTCCGCCGACACCGCCGCACGGTTGCGATCGGTGCCTACCAGGCACACCTCGCCCACCTCCGCCTGCAGGCCGGTCGCCTCGATGATCAGGCCGATCAGATTGCTGACGAAGCCATGGCGCCTGGCCAGGTCGGCCTCGCGGATCGCCTGCGCGGCGCCCGCCAGTCGCGCGCCGGCAGGAGCCTCGCCGCTCACGGCGCGGACTCGCCTGCCAGCTCGGCCTCTACGACCTCGCGCGCGCGCTCCAGCTGCGTCTGCACGCTCGCGTCGACCTCTCCCTCGGTCGTGCGCACGATCGCGCCGCCCACGCCCACGCGTGGCTCGGACTGCAGGTCGCACAGCTCCACGCCGCTGCCCTGTGCGGTGATCTGCCCGATCGCAGCGCGCACTGTCTCCAGGTCGGCGGGGTTGACCAGCACGGTGATCCTGCGCCGCTCGCCCAGCCTGCGCAGCGCCCCCTGCACCACCTCCACGACGAGCTCCGGGCGAGCCACGAGCGCGCCCGCGAGGATCTTCGCGGCCAGCGCCAGCGCCAGATCGATCGCGTCGCGTTCGACCGTCTCGGCCACCTGCGCCTGCAGCGCCTGCACGCCCCGCAGAGCCTCGTCGAGGCTGGCAGCCGCTGCGGCGATCTCGCCCTGGCCCTCCTCGTGCCCCGCCGCGCGCCCCTGCGCATAGCCCTCCGCGCGGGCCTGCTCGCGCATGTGCTGCGCTTCGGCACTGGCCTGAGCGAGCCTGCGCGCGGGCTCGTCGCGCGGCGGTGGCTCAGACGGCTCTAGCTGCTCGAAGGCGTAGTTGACCGCCGCGTCAGACAACCGCTTCGCTTTCGTCGTCGTCGCCGCGCTCGATCACGATCGAGCCCGCCTCCTCCAGCGCGCGCACGACCGCCACGATGCGGCTCTGCGCCTCATCGATCGCCCGCTTGCGCTGAGGCTGCTGGACCTCCATCTCCTCCTTGAGCATCGCCGCGCCGCGCTCTGACATGTTGGCCATGACCACCTCCGTGACCTCCTGCGGCGCGCCGCGCAGCGCGAGCACCAAGTCCTTTTGGTCGGCGTCGCGCAGGACCTGCTGGATAGCGCGCTCTTCGAGCTTGACGAGGTCCTCGAACACGAACAGCATGCCGCGCACCTCCTCCGCGAGGTCCTTATCGGTCGTAGCCAAGTTCTCCAGGACGTTGCGCTCGGTCGTGCGGTCGGCGTGGTTGAGGATGCCGGCGAGTGCTTTGGTGCCGCCCGCGGCCGAGTACTCCTGCTCGCCGGCCGCATGCAGCTTGTGGCGCAGGACCTCCTCGACGCGCTGGATCACGCGCGCGCTGGTCTCGCCCATGCGCGCGATGCGCAGCGCGATGTCCGGCTGCTGGCGGTCGGGCAGGCGCGCGAGCACGCCCGCGGCCACGGTCGTGTTGAGGCTGGCCAGGACGAGAGCGATCGTCTGGTGAGCCTCGTTGCGCAGCAGCGCTGCCGTGCGCTCTGGGGGCACGCGGCGCAGGAACTCGAACGGCGGCGACTCGGTACGCGCCTGAAAGCGCCCGAGCAGCTCGTTCGCGCGGTCGGGGCCGAGCGCACGCTCGATCACGCCGCGCGCGAAGTCAACGCCGCCTGCCACGCCCATCTCACCGGTGCCCGTCAGCTGCGCCAGTTCGTTGAAGATCGCTTCCGTGGTGTCAGGCTCGACCGAGCTCAGGCTGGCCATTTCCATCGACAGCGTCTCGATCTCCGCCTCGCCCAGCCGCTGCAGCACGTTGGCCGCGCGCTCCGATCCCAGAGCGGCCATCAGCACGGCAGCCTTGCGGATCCCCGGCAGGTCGACCGCGGCCGACGGGCGGGCGCTGGTTGCAGGCAGGCGCTCGCCCGTGGTGGCCGGCAGGCGCTCTGTGACCGCCGGCAGCTGCTCGGTCGCCGCGTCCGCCGGCGCGGGTGCCGGCACGGGATCGGCTGTCGACTGCTCAGCCATCGCCGGCTACTCCTCCTGCATCCAGCTACGCAGTTGCTGGGCGACGCGGTCGGGGTTGCTGTCGACCAGCTGCTCGACCTGCTTGCGGATCGACTCGCCGTCGTCGCCGCCCGCGCCGTTGGCACCTCCGTTGCCCGAACCTGCTTTGGCCCCCGCGCCGCCAGGCGAGGCGCCCACGCCGGCCAGCGCGGGCGCAGGCCGGGGAGCGGTTTCGCGTTCGAGCTCTGACAGGCGCATCGGCGCCTCCAGCTCGCGCAGCCAGACCGGCTCGTCGATCGTTTCCTTCTCGCGCTTGCGCAGCGAGCGGGTGCTGAAGAACAAGAACAGGATCGAGCCGAGCCCGAGCAGCACGTACTTGGCATAGCCCAGCGGGCTGCTCGCGGCTGCCGCCGTGGTGGGCTTGACGAAGGCGATCTGCCCGAGCGAGATCGTGTCGCCGCGCTTGGTCTGGATGCCGGCCGCGTTGGTGACCGCTTCGCGGATCGCCGGCAGCGAAGCGGCCGGCACGGAGTGGTCGAGCAGCACCGACACGTGCTGACTTTCCACGGTCCCGGGCGCGATCGTCGAATGAATGACCGTCTTTGACACGCCCAGCGACGAGCTGGTGGTTTCGTGCTTGAAGTTCGACTTGCCGCCGGCGCCGGTCGTGCCTGCCAGGTTGGCCGCGCCCGCCGCGCCCCCGGTCGGGCTGCCCGTTCCAGCCAGCGTTTCGATGTCCTTGCTCTGGGACAGCGGCACGCCCGTCTTGGCGTATTCCAGCGATTCCTTGGAGATCTGGTTGACGTTCATGTTGGCGTACACGAGCACCTGCGCCTTGCCCGCGCCGAGCGTCTGCGCGAGCATCGCGTCCAGGCTCGCCTCCATGCCCTGGTCATAGCGCTGCTCTGCTTCCTGCAGGCTCGACCCCGAGCCGCTGCCCGCGCCGCCCGGCTGGGGCCACAGCAGTTCGCCCGACGCGTCGGTGATCGTCACCTTGCTCAAGGCCAGGCCGGGGACGCTGGAGGCGACCAGCTGGGCGATGCCGCGCACCGAGCTCTGGGGCAGCGTCGTGGTACCCGACAGCAACACCGCGGCCGAGGACGCATTCTGATTTTCGCCGAAGATCTGGTTCTGGGCGCTGGGCAGCACGAGCTCGACCTGCGCGCCGGAGACGCCCTGCACGCTGTTGATCGCTTCGGCCAGCTGTCCCTGCATGGCGCGCTGGTAGGTCACCTGCTGTTGGAAGTTACTTTCGCCGAGTTTGGCTTTTTCAAACAGTTCGAGATTTGGCTGGGCGTTGCCGAGCAGGTTGGCGCCGGCCAGCACAACGCGAGCCTTGGCGGTCTGGTTGGACTGCACCGCCAGCGCCGTGCCGCCGTTCTGGAGCTCGTAGCTGATGCCCTGCTGGCTGAGCGTGCTGGTCATCTTGCCCGTCTGGGAGGGGTTGACGCCGCTCACCACGGTCGTGTAGCTAGGCGCCGAGATGGTGTTCAAGAACAGGTACATGAACAGGATCGCGCCGATCAGGCCACCGCCGGCGATCAGCCAGGCTCGGGGCGTCAGACGGGACAGCAGCTGGGCGTTGGGCATCGATCAGACCTGCGTTTGGAAGATGTTCTGGACGGCTTCCGTGGCCTTGGTGCGCAGCTGCGAGGCCAGGTCCATCGTCAGCTGGGCGTCCTCGACGGTGACCACCGCGCTCTCGGGGTCCTTAACCGTGCCAGTGGCCAGTCCCTGCGCCGCGCTGCTGGCGCTCAGCTGACTGCCTTCCAGCGAGGAGATCGCTTCTGTGAGCGCGCCGCCAAAGCCACCCGGACCACCGCCCGCCGCTTCTGCGCCGTTGCTTGCCTGCGCGCCAGGTTCCAGCGCTTGCGCAGCCGTTGTCTGTTCCGTGGCCGGGGCGCCCTGGGCCAGTCCTTCGGCCTGCGCGGCCGGCGATCCCTGGGCGAGACCTTGCGCCGCCCCCGGCTGTAGGCCACCCGCGAGCGAGCCCACGGCGCCGACCGGCACGATCATTTGAGCACCTCGAGCGTCGCCGAGAACATCGTCTTGGCCGTCTGCATGGCGGTCACGTCGGACTGGTAGGACTGCTGCTCGGAGATTAGGTCGGTCATTTCCGTGACCGTGCTGACGTTGGGCAGCTTGACGTAGCCCTGCGCGTTGGCTTCCGGGTTGCCCGGGTCATAGACCTGTTGGTCGGGCGTCGCGTCGGCGACGATCTGTGCGACCTGCACGCCGCCGGGCTGTTCGGCCTGGCTGGCCTGCGCCAGCGCGCCGCTGAAGCCCTGCGAGCCGGCCTCGCGCAGGACTACCTCCTGGCGCTGGTAGGGCTGGCCGTTGGCCGCTTTGGTCGTGTCCGCGTTGGCCAGGTTCTCGGCCGTCACGTCCATGCGCACGCGCTGTGCCGTTAGGCCGCTGCCGGCGATCCCGATCGCGTCAAAGAGCCCCATGTCAGCTCATCCCCATCGCGGCGCGCTCGATGCTGTTGCGGGCATTGAGCACCTGCGTGAGCGCCTCGTAGTCCAGGCCGTTTTCGGCCAGCTTGGCCGATTCCTCATCGACGCTCACCGCTTCGCCGTTGGGCCCAGCCGTGACCGGTTTGGATTCCGTCTGGAACTGCACCTGGCTGGCCGGTTCGCCGCCGGACACCGCGCTCTGCAGCGCCGACTCGAAGTTGACTTCCTCGGGCCGATAGCCCGGGGTGTCGGCGTTGGCGATGTTGTTGGTCAAAGCTGTCTGACGCTGCCAGGAGCCGCGCATGGCGGCCTCCAACAGCTGCTGGGTAGCATCGACGAGAGCCATAGTTCTCCGTGAGGTCGCTCGCTTCGTAGGCCATCGAGGGGCCGTACCCGTGATCGGCCGATCCGCTGCGACCTTTAGGCAGGCCGGGCTGGTCCAGCCCGTCTATTCGGGCTCTTGGCCTTGTGTGCCTTCTACGGTGATGCGACAGGTGTTGGGCGCCTGGCTGGGCAGGTGGCTGCTGTCGCCCTGTTGCATGCTGGTGATGGTCCAGTGCCCGGCTTCGCCGAGCACGTAGCGCGCCTCATAGAGGCCTTTGCCGTAGCTGGTGGCCTTCTGCGGGAATGCGTTGCCAGACGGGCTGGTGTAGGTGACCGTCACCGTCGCGCCTGCCCGTGCGGGCGTGATCGACCCCGACGCTTCCACAGCCTCGCCAATCGACGCTTCCCCAGGAGGACACGTGAGGCGTGTCGTGGTCTGTGCCTTGCGTGGCAGCACATGCAGCTCACCGAATTGCGTCGTCGTCGGTTCCTCTGGTTCTACGGTGAATACGCAGTTGTTGGACACGCTGGCGCGGTGGCTGGTGTCTTCCACTTGAACGCTGCGGATGCTCCATTTCCCTGCTTCGCCGGGCGTGTAGGTCGTGCTGTAGAGGCCTTCGCCTTCGCTCATGACCGTCTTGACTTCTTTGCCCAAGGGACCGGTGTAGGTGACCGTCACCGTTGCGCCTGCCCGCGAGGGCCTGATCGACCCCGACACCGCCACAGCTTTGCCCAACGAGATAGTGCTTGACGGACAGTCGAGCCGTGTCATGGTCTGTTCCTTGGATGGCAGCTGCGTCACTGGTTTGGGTTCCACGATGAAGCGGCAGGTCTTGGACACGCTGGGCTTGTCGTCGATTTCTCCCAGCCGCGCGCTCGAGACGGTCCATGGCCCGGATTCTTCAGGCGTGTCGCCGGCGGTGTAGGCGCCTTCGCCCGAGCTGGCGACCGTCTGGCGAAATTCCTGACCCCTGGGGCTGACGAAGGCGACCGCCACAGACGCCCCGGTGGTCGCCGGTGTGATCGCCCCCGTAGCCGTCATCGCCTGGCCGACCTGTATCCCGGCTGAAGGGCAGTTGATGCTGACCGTGGTTTCGGCTCTGATCGCTTCGACAGCGAAGGCGCAGGGCGTAGACGTGCTTGGCTGGTAGCGGCGGTCGCCGGCGACCGTGCTCTGGACACTCCACGGCCCGGGTTCTTCGGGTGTGAAGCTGGCCTTGTAGGAGCCCTGAGCTTCGCTGGTGACCGGGCGAGGGAATTCCCTGCCCGCCGGGCTCACATACGTCACCGTCACCGTGCTCGCGCGCGTTGGCAAGATCGATCCCGATGCCGTTGCCGCTTGGCCAAGCGGCACAGGGCTTGAGGGGCAGTCCAGACGCACCTGCGCCTGCTCCGTGCCCTGCCCCGCGGACGCAACCGCGACCCTCTGAACTAGGGTGGCGCGCAGTCCCTGCTCGTCGGTTACCGTCAGCGAGGTCCTGTAGATCCCCGCCCGCGTGAACGAGTGAGAGACCTTGACGCCCTCCTTGCCGTCGCCGTCGCCGTCGCCAAGCTCCACCTGTAGCTTGCGATCGATGCGCGGGGATCGAACGAGGAACTCGCGTCAAACGACACCGACGCCCCAGCAATGGGCGATTGCGGCTGGAACGAGAAGTAGGCGTTGGGTCCGTCTTCGACGACAGGCCGCTGGATGCGCACGACTCGGGTCGCTCTGCCGATCACCTTCCCGTGCTTGTCCCTGACGACCAGGACGACCGTATAGCTGCCTGCTTGCCGATACCTGTGTGCCTGGACTCGATCCGGCGCCGGATCTCCGTCACCCCACACCCACGTGTAGGAGGCGGCCGGATCACGCGCGTCTGTGGCCCTAGCGGCAAACGCGATGCTCTGCCCCGCATGCGGTGTCTGCGGCGTGAAGGAGAAGGCAACCCGGGCTGGGCTGGCTGTGATGCCGTGCCGGTGGCCAGAATCGGCGAGCACGGCGCCAGCCGTGCCACCCACGAGCAGAAGCGCCGCTGCAGCGATCAGCGCCAGCACAGGCCTGCGTGCAAGCGGCTCCAGCAAGCGTTCGGCGGGGCGCCGGTGCAGAAGCCGGCGCAGCGTCTGGCAGAGCACCTGGAGGTTGCGATTTGTGACCGCCAGCCCAGGGCCGTCGCCGTATCGCTCGCGGATCTCCCGCGCCCTGCCGAGCAGACGATCGGCGTCGCTGTGCCGGCCGGCGGCAAGGTGCAGGGTCCCGAGTTCGTGCAGCGTCCAGGCCTGGTCGAGCGGGTCTCCCAGCGTCTCAGCAGCCCGCAGGGCGATGTTCAGCGTGTCCAGCAACTCGACCCATCGCTCGATCAGGGCCAGCAGGATGGCCAGGCAGCGGGCCACCCGCAACGCCTCTTTGTGCCGGCCCTCGCGGTCCAGCCGCGTGAGCAGCGCGACCAGGGCATCCACCCCGTCGGTGATCGACTTCGCGTCGAGTTGCCCCAGCGCGATCTTGACAAGCTTTTCACCACGCTCCAATTCACGGGTCACGTCGGATGCCTTGTTGAGGTCGACTTCGATCGCCTTGGCGGCTCGCCGCCCGCGTTTCCGACTGCGTGTGACGGCGCGGCGCAGCGCCGGCGGGGCGCCCGGCGTAGAGGTTGGCACGAGCACGCTCCCCGCCGGGTCGCCTACCTCAAGGACGAAGCCTCCGAGCTTGATGCGCCCGGTTGCGCTGCTTCGCGGTCCAGATTCCGAGACGTCGTCCTGCACGCTGCCCCCAGGCAAGCTCAGCCGACACTAGGCCAAATCCGTATCTCCGAAAAGTTAGCGCGATTTCACGTGTGGCGCATTCGTGCAGATCGACCCACTCGAAAGGCCACGGCTTCACTCGCAGCGTCTCGCGCAGACGGTCTACGCGCTGGCGTCCAGGCGTGGGCGCCGGCGCAGCTGGCCGGCGTACCCGTCTGCCGTACGCCTGGCGCGGGCGGCGGTGTCGAGCTCCGACAGCACGAGCTCTTGCAGGCGCAGCAGCTCGACGCGGCTTCGCTCGTGTATCAGCCTTGCCTTCTCTAGCAGCGGCCCCGCCACCGCGGGCGGATCCGTCGGCAGCTCGCTCTCGAGCTGCTCCCAACGCACTGCCAGCGTGGTCAGTCCGTCGAGGTCGCCTGCGCCCGCGAGCTCCAGTTCGAGCTCTGCGTGCTCGACGATCGCCTCGTAGGGCGCAAGCGCGCCGTCAGCGAGCCCTTGCGAGCTCATCTGGCCCGCGGGGAGCGTCTCACCCCTGCTCGACCTCGGCCGCGACCTGCGCCCAGGCGTCGCGCAGCTCGCCCAGCATCTCGCTGACCTCGTCGACCTTGGTCGCGTCCTGGCCCATGCGCGCTGCGTTCAGGTGAGACAGGCAGAACGTGTAGATGGCGTGCAGTCGCTGGGCGATTTCGCCCTGTTCGAAGTCGAGCGTGTTGTCGAGGTGGCCGATGATCATTTCGGCGCGGCGCAGCGTCTTGTGCGCACGCTCGACCTCGCCCGCGCGCATCGCCATGGATGCTTGGCGCAGGAAGCGTCTTGCGCCGTCGTAGAGCAACACCACCAGCTGGCCGGGGGTCGCCGCCAGCACCTCGCCTCTGCGGTATGCCAGCTGCGATGCCGTCGCCACGTTGCTCATCTCAACCTCTTGATCGTCCGCAGACGGCCAAAGTTGAGCGCTGACACCTTCCTAACCAGTAGAGCTGGTGAACGATTCCTCTTGCTGGATCAGCGCCTGGGTCTGGGCGGTGTTCTGGGCGATCACGCCTTCCAGCTTGGCGTAGGTCTGCTGGAGTGCCTTTTCGCGCAGGGCCAGCAGTTCGTTCATGCTGCTGATCTGGCTGCCCAGCTGGCTAATCTGGCTGGTGTCACTGGTGATCCTCGATTCCAGCGTGCCGCCCGGGCCGGCCGCCGAGTTGACCGTGCCCTGGAAGCTTTTGGACCATTCCTCGACCAGCTTCTGCACCCCCGACGGGTTCGATTGGACGGCTTCTGCCAGCTTGGCCGGATCCAACGTGAGCAGACCTTCGATCGAGGACTGCGTGGCGGTGCCGCCCGTAGGTGCGCCCGTGCTGATACCGATGTCGGCGAGGCTTGACATTTCCGTGGGCAGGCCCGCGATTGGTTCGTAAATCGCCTGGCGCATCTGGTCGACCGTGGACGTCAGTTCGAAGTCGCCGAACAGCGTCCCCGTGCCAAATTCAGCGGCCGTCGACGGTTTCGTGGGAGGCTTGGTCGTCAGCTGCTTGTGGATCGCTTCCAGCGTCGAGTTGTACAGCTTGATAAACGACTGCACCTGCGTTTCCAGCGCTGTGGCGCTGGGGCCAGGGGGCGCCACGTCGATCGTCACCGGGCCGGTGTTCGCGCTGGTCAGCCCGCTGAGCGTCAGCGTCACGCCGGCGATCGCATCCGTGACCGTGTTGGATGCGGACGTACCCGCCACACCGTCGACCTTGAATTCGGCATCCTTGCCTTCCCTGGCAAGTTCTGCTTTTTCGCTGAGGACAGCTTCGCCGCCGCTCACTTTGATGAATTCCGCGCCGCTGCCCGTCGCGCGGTTGGACAGGACCACCGTGCCGCCTTCCAGCACCGCCGCAAACACCGTCGAGCTCGAGTCCGCGTTGATCGAGCTGGCGAATTCCTTGACCGTCTCGCCGGCCTTGACGGCGATTTCGTGGCCGTCGATCGTCAGTTTGGTTTCGCTCGCCGGGCTGGTGAAGGCGAAGGCACGCTGGGCGGAGGTCGCCAGCTGCGTGACTTCCACCTCGTGGCCGCCCACGACCGCGCCCACGCTCGCCGCCGCTGCGACAAGCGCCGAGTTGCTGGAGGTGACCGACTGGGTCGATTCAAAGGCGGAGGGCAGGCTGAATTCAGACGCGCTCAGCGCAACCTGCGAAAGCATGCCCTGGATGCTTTGAAGCTGCGCCTGGTCGCCCTGCAGCTTCTCCTGCTGGTCTGTCAGATGGACGACCGGCTCGCGTTCTACGCCCATCAGAGCAGCCACGATCGCGGTCGTGTCCAGCCCCGACGCGAGCCCCGTGATCGACAGGGGTGAGCTTCCCGAGCCGGACGGGTTGGTGAGCGAGCTGAGCGAGATGCCGGAGGTGGACATCGCCGCGCCTAGTCCAACGGTCTTCCCGCTGCGAGCTCGCAAGCCTCGGTCAGCGTCAGCGGCCTAACACAGCCGTCGCGGTCGTGGATCTCGGCCTGTGCGTGTCCGCCCGGCCCCGCGGGCAGGAAGCGCACGCACTGACCGGCTGCGCGCATGCGTCGCTCGATCGCGCCAGCCGCGGCGATCTGCTCGAGCACCTCCACGGGCGGCCCGACGCGGACGACCGCGATCGACAGCGCCCGGCCATCGGCGTTCAGCTGGGTGAGAAAGTCATCGACGTCGTCTGCAACTGTGGCTGCACAGCCGGCGAAGCGTGGGCCCGATGGGCCCTCTATAGGCAGGATCGGCGAGCTCATATGTGCGTTTTCTCCCTGAAAACGTGTGACGCGGTCCACTCCATGGGCCGCCTCGCGCTTGGTTACGCTCATTGTGATCGACGCCCTCCGCGGAAACTTGAGGATGTGAATTCGATTTCCTCCGATTGACAGGACCGGTGCGGGGCCGCAACCGCAACAGCCGTCCAGGCCTGGGAAGCGGAGGGCCATCTCCTGTCCAGGTCATCGACCGCGCGCGCCGATATCTGAGTGGTTGTGAGCGGTTTTGGCAGGGAATGTCCCTGTTGCGATGAATCTAGCGAGGCAGAATGCAAGCGATCGCAAAGCGCACAGCGCCGCCAACTGCGGCCGAGGTCCTGGCCGTGTGGGAGCGCTACCAGCTCACGCGCGACAGCGAGGTGCGCGACCGGCTGATCTTCATGTTCACGCCGATGGTCCGCTACATCGTCTACCGCAAGGTCCGCGAAGTGCCGCCCCAATGCGACGTCGAGGACTTCCTGTCCTGCGGCCTGGAGGCGCTGATCCAGTCGATCGAGCGCTATGACCCCGACAAGGGCGCCACGCTCGAGCAGTACGCCTGGACGCGCATCCACGGCGCCGTGCTCGACGAGCTGCGCCGCCACGACTGGGCGCCACGCTCGCTGCGCCGCGACGAGCGGGCCATCAACCAGGCGCGTGAACGCTTCCTTGCGCAGCACGAACGCCGGCCCAGCCACGACGAGCTCGCCGCGCAGGTCGGCATGACGCCACGTGACTTGACCAGACGGCTCGACCAGGTCGCGCTCGCGGAGGTCGGCTCGCTCAATCGCGTGGTGCGCTGTGACCAGAGCGTCACCGTCGAGCGAATCGACACGCTGCAGAGCTCAGACGCCGACTGCGATCCGCTCGCCAGCGCCGAGCGTCGCGAAGCCAAGGCACGCTTTCGCAAGGCTTTCGCCCGGCTGACCAAGCAGGAGCGCGAAGTGGCCGTCCTGCTCTACGCCGAGGACTGGACGCTGCGCGACATCGGCGCCCGGCTGGGCGTGTCCGAGAGCCGCGTCTCGCAGATCCACACGCAGCTGCGCCGGCGCCTGTACGAGCAGCTGTCCGGTGAGCTGCCGCTGTTCGCCGCCGTCGGCTGATTGCCTTCGGTAAGACCAGACGCTCTCGGGTGATAGAAAGATTGAATCTTTCTATCGTCCCCCGCCAGGTGGGGCGGACGGCGGGGAGATAGAGATATGTTCCCCGACGGAGTGCGTATAACCTGTTGTCCCCGACGGAGTGCGTATAACCATGGCAATACAGCACTCGCAACGCGACTAAAGAATCCGCGCGCTCGGTCGAACACCGGGGCACATGGATCTCGGCCTGGACATCGCTGCATCGGGGATGGTCGCCGAGCAGGTCCGCCAGGATCAGCTCGCCAACAACCTCGCCAACGCGTCCACGCCCGGCTACAAGCCCGACTCCACACCCCAGCACAGCTTCGGCGCGGTGCTGATGGCCAACAGCCAGGGCGCAGCGTCGGTCGGCTCGGTCAATGAGGGCGTCGCCCTTGGCAAGGCTTACACCGACATGGCTCCCGGCGCGATCCAGGAAACCGGCGAACCGCTCGACTTCGCGATCGGCGGCAACGGCTTCTTCGCCGTGCAGACCGCCCAAGGCGTGCGCTACACGCGCGACGGGCAGTTCCAGACCTCCGCAGCCGGGGTGCTGACCGACGCTAACGGCAACCCCGTCCTCGGCCAGGGAGGGGCGCAGATCAAAGTCGCCGGCGGTGGCAACGTGCCCGCCAGCGCACTGGGTGTCTTCGAAGTGCCAGGCGCGGCCAAGCAGGGCGAAAACTTGTACACGGGCGCCTCCGCAGGCAAAGCCACCGGCACCGTCCGCCAGGGAGCCCTGGAGGGCTCCGGCGTGAACGCCGCCAAGGTGATGGTCGAAATGATCGACTCGCTGCGCACCTTCCAGTCGGGCCAGCAGTCCATCCAGGCGATCGGCCAGACCTTGCAGACGGCCGCATCACAGGTCGGCTCGCTCACCGGCAGCTGACCGTCCTCGCGCGCCAGCGTCCGAGCGTCCCCCGCGCGAGCTCCGAGCATCCCTGCGCAATCTTGGTCATACGCGACCCGCGCTCAAGTCCGCCCCGCCGCGGCCGATCACCCTGAAGAAGACATCGGCCTTGGGCTTGGACCGCCACGCGGAAAGCCCCAGGACCGCCAACGACCACAAACAAGGGCAGGCGCATGCTCGAAGGTCTCTATTCCGCGGCAGCAGGCATGTCAGCACAGCAGGAACAACTGGACGCGATCGGCAACGATCTCGCCAACGCGTCCACCACCGGCTACAAGTCCGAGCGCGTCGCCTTCAGCGACCTGCTCTACAACAACGTCAACATGGCCGGCAGCGCCTCCAGCGATGGCGCCGGCGCCAAGGCCCAGGTGATCGGCCACAGCCAGCAGCAGGGCTCGATCAAGGAAACCGGAAACCCGATGGACCTGGCCATCGAAGGCGAAGGCTACTTCCAGGTGACCCGCAACGGCCAGCCCGCGCTCACCCGCGACGGCAACTTCAGCGTCGACGCAAATGGCACGATCGTCGACTCCGAAGGCGATCCGCTCGCGCCGCCCATCAAGCTGCCTACCGGGACCAAGCCCAGCGAAGTTAGCATCGCGCCCGACGGCACCGTCACCGTCGCCAACAAGGCGCTCGGACAGATCAAGCTCGTCACCGTCGCCTCCCCCGAACAGCTGCTGTCCGACGGCAGCGGAGCGTTCACGCCGACCGCCGCCAGCGGCGCGGTAAAGCCGGCCGGCGCAGGCAAGATCCACCAGGGCGCGCTCGAGCAGAGCAACGTCGACATGGCCAAGGAGATGGCGCTGATGGTCACCACCCAGCGCGCCTTTCAGATGGGTAGCACCGCCATCCAGACCGAGAGCCAAATGATGTCCATCGCCAACCAGCTGCGTCCCACCGCATGACCGTCGCAGGCACCAGCGGCTCCGTCGGCCTGCCCGCCGTCAATCAGGCGCTCGAGCCCGACTGGGTGCGCCACGGATCTGCCGCCACGCAGAAGGACTACGAGACCGCGCTGGCCTTCGAACAGACGCTCGTCGAACAGCTCTCCCAGTCGCTCACCGCCAGCAGCGGACTCGAAGGCGAAACCTCCCAGGAAGGCGAAGCGGGTGGCGAAAGCGGCTCGTCGTCCTTCGGCGCTGGCGACAGCCAGCTGTCCTCGCTGCTGCCCCAGGCGCTGACCGGCGGCGTCATGCACGGCGGCGGGCTCGGCCTCGCCGCCCAGCTCACGCAAGAGCTCGCCGGCACCCAGGGCGCCCAGCAGGCCCGCGCAGCCGGAGGGACCGCACCCATCGCAGGCGCCGGCGCAACAGCGGGACCCGGCGCCGCCGCGCCCGCAGGCGCAGCCGGAGGGAGCGCCGCATGAGCGCCGCCACGCTCACACACGACCGCTCTCGCCAGGACAGGCTGCTGGCCCAAGACGTGCTCGCGCATCTCGACGCGCAGATCGAGTCCGCGAGATCTCTGCTGGAGGTGGTGCTCGAGCAGGGAGCCGCCATCCGCGCACGCGACGTACAGACGGTCGTGCGCCTGGCCGGCATCCTGCGCGGCGAGATGGGTCGCAGACAGATACTCGAGGAGGAGCGCTCGCGCCTGCTCGCCCGCAGCGGCGAGCGACTGGGGGTGGCCGCGCACGACGTCACCCTCGCGCTGCTGGCCACGATCATGGACGCGCCCGGCGCCCAGCGCGCCACCGCCCGCAGCGCCGAGCTGCGCGGCCTGCTGCACGAGCTCCAGCGCGAGCACCACACAAACCGCGCGCTCATGCAGATCGAGCTTGGCTTCCTCGACCACTTGATGGGGATGCTCGCGCTCGACGGCGTCAGCGGCTATGACACGCGCGGATCGTCCAAGTCAATCACGCGGCCACGCCCCCAGGGCGGCGGCCTGCACGTCCTCGACCTGCACGCCTAGCGCCATGTCGATCCCCACCCTTCAAGGACTGCAGACCGCGCTCAGCGGGCTGCTCGCCGAGCAGCAAGCGCTCGACGTCACCGGCTCGAACATCACCAACGCCAACACCGAAGGCTATACGCGTGAGACCGCCGATCTGCAGACCAACCTGCCGATCACGATCCCCGCGACCAACTCGATCACCGGCCGCGGTGCGCAGCTGGGCACGGGCGTCAGCGTCGGCAACATCGCCCGTGTTCGCAACAGCTACCTCGACGCCCAGTTCCGCACCCAGAACAGCGCGCTAAGCAACGCCAGCACGCAGGCAGAAGTGCTCTCCCAGGCCCAGAGCGCGTTCAACGAACCGTCCAGCGCCGGGATCGCCAGCCAGCTGTCCACCTTCTGGAGCGCCTGGACCAGCCTCGCCGACTCGCCCACCAGCGAAGCAGCCAAAGATGCCGTCGTGGCAGACGGACAACAGCTGGCCCGCACCTTCAACCAGCTCAGCGCGCAGCTGTCCACGATCTCCAGCCAGGCCAGCGAACAGTACAACTCGCTCGCCGGGCCCGGCGGCGAAGTCGAAAACTACGCCAGCCAGATCGCCCAGCTCAACCACCAGATCAAGCTCGCCGAAGAGGCCGGTCAGCAACCCAACGACATGCTCGACCGCCGCGACCTGCTGCTCGACAAGCTCTCCAGCATGGCCAACATCACCGTCACCGAACAACCCGACCACACCGACACGGTCACCTTCGGCGACGCCGCCAAACCGCTGGTCGAAGGCAGCAGCGTCAACTGGCCCCAGGCGCTCACCGAAAAAGCCGGCGGCCAGCTAGGCGCGCTGCTCGGCCTGACCGGGCCCAAAGGAGCGCTCACGGCCATCCAGACGAGCCTCGACGGCGTCGCCGAAACGCTGGCCGGCACTGTCAACGAACACCTGTCAACACCATTCTTCTCGGGCAAAACCGCGGCCACCCTCGCTGTCGCCGTGACCTCCGCCGAAGTGCGCGCGTCCACGGGAAAAGCAGCAGGTGGCAACGAAGCCGCACTCGCCATCGCCGCCCTGCGCGGCGGCGTGGCAGAACAGGACTACGCGGGACTGATCGGGCAGGTCGGCAGCGACGTGCGCACCGCCAAGGACGACCAGGCCAACCTGCAGACGACCGTCACCGCGATCGGCGACCAGCGCCAGGCCGTCTCGGGCGTGTCACTCGATGAAGAAATGACCAACCTGATCACCTTCCAGCGCGGCTACCAGGCCTCCGCGCGCACGCTCACCGCGATGGACCAGATGCTCGAAACGCTGATCGAGCACACCGGGACGGTAGGGCTGTAGCCATGACCGAGCGCATCACCAACGCGATGGTCACCTCCTCGCTGCTCAACAACCTCAACTCGTCGCTCGCCTCGCTGGAGCGCACCGGCGAGGAACTGTCCTCGGGCAGGACGATTCTCGAACCCTCCGACAATCCTTACGGCGCCAGCCAGGTGATCGACCTACAGAGCCAGCTCGACGGGCTGAGCTCCTACGCTACCGCCACGCAGGACGGGATCTCCTGGACCAACACCGCAAGCAGCGCCCTGTCGAGCATCAACGGCGTCGTCGCGCGAGTGCGCGAAATGCTCGTGCAGGCCGCCAACGGGACCAACAACCAGAGCGACCTTAACACCGTTGCCCAGGAGGTCGAACAGCTGACCGAAAGCGTCAAGCAGGACGCCAACACCCAGTACGCCGGCCAGTACGTCTTCTCGGGAACCAGCACCACGACCGCCCCCTACCAGCCGGGCGCGGGCGACGAATACCAGGGCAACCACGAAACCATCAGCCGCGCGATCGGGCCGGGAGCGACGGTCACCATCAGTGGCGACATCTCCACGCTGCTGGGCAACGGCGAAGCATCCGGCGACGGCAAGCTGCTGGACACGCTGCGCACGATCGCCAACAACCTCAGGGGGGGCACCGCCGAAGACCGCGAAGCGCTCGGCTCCACCGACCTGACCAAGCTCGACGCCAACACCGAAACGCTGCGCCAGTTGCAGTCTGTCGCCGGGAGCACAACCGACCAACTGCAGACCGCCCTCACCCGCAACGAAGACATGCAGACCACGATCACCGAGAGCCTGTCCAACACCCAGGACACCAACATCGCCGCCACGTCCGTCTCATACGCCAACGAGCAGGCCGCCTACGAGGCTGCGCTGCGCGCCAGCGCGAAGATCGTCCAGGAATCGCTGCTCAACTTCCTGCAGTAGAGAACATCAAGGAGACACGCATCATGTCCGTCACATTCCACAGCGTCCGCTTCGGGACCGTCGAGATCCAGCCGCAGGAGGTCATCGAGTTCCCCTTCGGGCTGATCGGCCTCGGCGGCCTGCGCTACGCGCTGATCGACCGCAACCCCGGCACGGGATTTCTCTGGCTGCACTCCGTCGACGATCCCGCGCTGGCCCTGCCTGTGGTCAGCCCCCACCTGTTCTTCTCCGACTTTCGCCTTGACATCGCCGCCGAGGACCGCGAGCGCTGCGGCCTGGACGAGCACTCGCCGGTCACGCTCTATGTGACCGTGCGCGCCACCCCCAACCCGCTCGACATAACCGCCAACCTGCGTGCTCCGCTCGTCATCTGCCAAGGGCGCGGATACCAGGTGATCAACACCAACGAGGACGCACCGCTGCAGGCGCCGTTGTTCGCGCTGCCCACGCAGCACCAGATTGCTTCATAATCGGCAGCGATGCTGATCCTGACGCGTCGTCCTGGAGAGCGCGTCGTCATCGGCGACGAGGTGCTCGTGACCGTCATGAGCGTCAGCGGCCACACGGTGCGCCTGGGCATCTCCGCACCCCAGGGCGTGCCCATCTATCGCGAGGAGATCTGGCTGGCGGTCAAGGAGGAGAACCGCGCCGCCGCCGCCTCCACCGACGCGCTGCCCGCCGCGCCGTCGGGCGCCGCGGACGCACCCCCAGCCGGCGCCAGCCCCGTGCCAGCCGCCGAGGAGGCAGGGTCCGGCGCGGCGGAGTAGTCTGGCCGTCTGGCCAGGACTGGCCTGGCCGCCGTGCAGACCACAAGGAAGGAGGGGGGTATGCCGTCCATGCCAACCAGGTCGTCCGCCAGGGCGCTCCGCGCCGCCGCCGCCGCCGCGCTCGCCCTCGCCGTCACGTGCGTCGCCACCAGCAGCGCGCTGGGCCTTGGGCAGGTCGAGATCGTCAGCCCCGCCGGCGCGCCCGCCGGGCACATACCCGCCAACACCCACTACTTCACCACGATCCAAGCGGCCGTCGACGCCACCACGCCCGGCGACTGGGTTCTGATCGAACCAGGCGTCTACGACGAAGAAGTCAAGGTGACGCCCGAACACGGGGGCATCTGGATCCGCGGTATGAACCGCAACACGGTACTGCTCGACGGCAACCACGAACCGTGCAAACACTCGCCCTGCCCGGAAGGCGCCAACGGCATCGAAGTCGTTAAGGCGAGCGACGTGTGGATCGAAAACCTCACCGTCGCGAACTTCGACCGCGCGACGATCAACGGCGAAGGCGGCAACGAGATCTGGTGGAACGGCGGCGCCAACTCACACAAAATCGGGGCGCGCGGCTGGTTCGGGCGCTACCTGACCGCATACGACACCGGCTTGGACGGAGGCTACGGGATCTTCACCAACAACGAGATCGACGGCTCGTGGGAAAAGATCTACGCGTCCGGCTTCAACGACTCCGGCATCTATATCGGCGCCTGCCAGGAATGCAAAGCGCTCGTGCGCGAAGCGGTGATGGAAAACAACGCGCTCGGCTACTCCGGATCGAACTCCGGCGGCGCGCTGGTGATCGAAAAGTCCAAGTTCGTGCACAACACCGACGGCCTCGCGCCCAACTCCGAAAACCCCGGCGACGGGCCGCCGCCGCAGGACGGTCAATGCCACCGGGCGAATGTCGCAGAACCCGACCCCACGCCGCGCATCTTCACCACCAGGATCAAACGCTGCACGATCTTCCGCGACAACGTGATCGGCGAAAACAACAACCTCAGCGTCCCCGCCAACGCCTCCGCCGCCGCCGCGCCGTGGGGCGTCGGGGTGGAGCTGCCCGGCGTCTATGCCGACCTGGTCGAAGGCAACCAGATCTACGGCAACCCCAGCGACGGCGTGCTCGCGTTCGAGTACCCCAACCCGTTCCCGCCCGTCGCCGACACGATCTACTTCCAGCTCGCCGGCAACGAGCTCGCCGACAACACGTTCAACGGCAACGGCTACGGCGGCGGGCGCTTCGCCGGCGACGTGATGATGGAGGGCGGCCTGTTCGGGAGCCACACCTCCACCAACAACTGCCTCACCGGCAACAGTTTCGTCGACGCCGTCTATCCGGCCGACATCGAAGGCACCTGGGGCTGCCAGCACATCACCACGCCGAACCCGAACACCGGCTACGAACACCCTCTGCAGACGCTCGTGTACCTGCTGGAGCTGCAGTACGTCTCAGAACACCGCGCAGAATTCGCCGAAGTGAAAGGGCAACCGGTCCCACCGGCGCAGGAAACGATGCCGGACCCGTGCTTGGGCGTCCCGCGCAACCCGCTCTGCCCCTAACAGATGGGCCGAGGGCCGGCAGCCGCTCAGCGTGTGGCGAACGTCCGGAAGCGCTCGCCACGCTCCTCGAAGTCGCGGTAATGGTCGAAGCTGGGGGCTGCCGGGGATAGGAGAACCACGCCGCCCACGCGCGCCAGGCCGCCCGCGATCCTGACCGCGTCGCCCAGATCTGCTGCTGGGAGAGCGCGCGCCGCCGGCACGTCGGCCTCTCGCGCCGCCGCCAACAGACGCGTGCCGGTCGTGGGAATCGCGATGACGCTCGCCCCGCTCGCCGACAGCGCTCGCGCGAGGCCTGCATAGTCCTGGCCCCTGTCCTGGCCCCCCGCGATCAGCACAACCTCGCGGCCGGGGAAGCTTTCGAGCGCCGCCATCGTCGACTCCGGCGTGGTGGAGATGCTGTCGTTGACCCACAGCACGCCATCGCGCTCGCACACAGGCTCCAGCCGGTGGGGCAGCGCGCGAAAGCCCGCCAGCGCCTCGCCCAGCGGCGGCACTGGAACGTCGAACGCCTGCAGTGCGGTCAGCGCAGCGCATAGGTTCAGCGCGTTGTGCTCACCGCGCAAGGGCAGCTCGTCGTTCGCCAGGCGCAGCTCGCCCGCAAACGCGATCCCCGCCGCCGTCACGTCCCAGCCGTGCGGCTGGCCGTAGCCGAGCACCGGCACGTCCAGCGCGAGCGCCGCCAGCCGCTCGTCGCGCGCATTCAGGACAGCCGCGCGCACGCCCGCAAGGCCCAGCAGGCGCAGCTTGTCCGCGCGGTAGGCCTGCTCCGAACCGTGCCAGTCGGTGTGCTCGCGGTACACGTTCGTCACCACCGCCACCTCAGGCCCCACCTCGAGGTCCGCTATCTGGTAGCTCGACAGCTCCAGCACGGTCACCTGCGCCGGCTGCGCATCCAGCAGATCGAGCGCCGGCACGCCGATGTTGCCCGCCAGCGCCACCGTCTGCCCGGCCGCACGCGCGAGATGGGCGATCAGCGCTGCCGTCGTGCTCTTGCCCTTCGTGCCCGTCACGCCGATCACACGCTCGCCGGCGCACTGCGCAAGCCACAGCCCAGTCGCCGTCGTCACCGCCACGCCGCGCTCGCGCAACGCGACAAGCTCCTCGCGATGAGTCGACACGCCGGGCGAGCGCACCACCACATCGCATCCGTTGCACCCATCGAGCGCATCGGCACCCGTCAGCACCCGCACGTCCGGAGCCAGGAGGATGTCGCGGACGTGATCCGGCGGCTGCGCGTCAAACGCAGCCGCCACGATGCGCGCCGAAGGTACGCGGCGGTGGAGCTGCTGCGCAAACGAGACAATCTCGCGGCCGGCGCCCCACACGCCGATCCGCTTGCCGTCAAGCTCCGAGAAGCGCACGGACGGACCGCATCAGGGCCGGCGGCACCTCGTGATCGTCGCCCAGCGCGAGGATGCTCTCGGGGTCGCCCGCGTCGGGTGGGTGTTGAGGCAGCACCTCCGAGGCGAGGCGACGCACCACGCGGTGCTCGCTCCAGCGGGGGTCGGCAGCGAGCAGCCTGATCGCCGCAAGGCTCTCCTGCTCCTCGCCCACGCACTCGAACGGCTTGTGGCCGCCCGTCGCCGTCAGCAACGCAAACCCCTCGAACTGGCCCTCGTCTTCGAGCAGGTCGCAGCCGAACACCTCGCACAGATGCTCCGGCTCGCAAAACGGCGCCAGCGCCAGGAATACGAAGCGGCACTTGGGACAATCACAGCACCACGTGCTCGCGCGCAGCGCAGGATCGCTGCGGAAGATCGCGTTACAGCTCGTGAACGCACCGTGGTAGCGCTCCATGCGCGCAAACGCGCGCGCGATCGCCAGCTCAGACGCAGGACGCAGGACCGAGAACAGCCGCGGCGCATCGCCGCCCGCCTGCGCCAGCGCGCCCGCCAGCAGGCGCTCCGCGCGCAGCCCCTTGCTGAACTGGTGATTGACCTCAACGCCATCCCACATCACGTTGCCCGCCGACGCCGAGCGCTCGTTGGCCATCGCCACCGCGTCAAAGCCGTTCAGCGCAGCCGTCAGCAGCGCAACGCACGACACGATCGCCGTGATCGGCACGTGGCCGTTGATCGCCCCTACCGCGTTGAGCTCGCGCAGGCCCGGATCCAGCGTGCGCCGCGCGATCAGGCGCGCCAGCCCCGCCACCTGCGCCGTGCCCGCGATCGGCGGCGCGTCGCCCAGCGAGAACAGGGCCAGCTCACAGCCCGACTCGCGCACGATCTCCAG
Organism: uncultured Solirubrobacteraceae bacterium; assembly: GCA_963734225.1. Classification (GTDB taxonomy): domain Bacteria; phylum Actinomycetota; class Thermoleophilia; order Solirubrobacterales; family Solirubrobacteraceae; genus Palsa-744. The sequence continues at coordinate 118,187 of CAVTGI010000005.1, read as the reverse complement.
CGCCACCGCCGAGTCCTTGCCACCGCCCACCGGCACCAGCACGCGCGCGATCGGCCGCTCGTCTGCGCTCGTGGACAGATGGCCGTGCTCGTGCTCGCCAGGGGTGGTGGCGGCGTCGAGCATGAGCTCCTCGCCACCCGGGGCGCGCTCCGCAGCGAAGCGCGGGCGCGGCAGCGCCGACAGGCCGTTGACATACGCCAGCTCGCCCAGACCCTCCGAGTAGAGCGCCTCCAGCAGTGCCACCGTCGCCGGCGATGGGTCGCCCGTCTCGCAGCTGACCTGCCGCGGCAGCGCCGTCTTGTAGTAGCTCACGCCCGCCACCCAGTGCAGCAGCGCAAGCAGCCCGTCCACGCGCATGCGCTCGCGTTCGCTCAGCGGGCCGTCGATCGGCAGCTCGATCGCCTCCACGAAGTCGACCTCGTCATCGAGCGCGTAGCGCAGCGTCACCCGCCCGCCCGCGTCCAGCTCGCGGGCGGTGAAGCGGAATGTATGCAAGCGCGTCGGGTCGAACAGCGCAGGCAACTGCTTGGCATCGGCTGCCATCGTCAAGCACCAGCCTAGCCGCCTACAGCATGGTGGGCTGGTCGGCCACGTCTCCTGACGCACGCTCTGGCGCCACGTCGCAGGCCGGGCGTGGCGCTCCAAACATGACGCGCCAACTCGAAGCCGGCGAAACTCTTGGCGAGACGCCGCCGGCTATTCAGGCGTCGTGTCCCCTTTGGGTGCGGTTGCCTCCCGTAGCAGCACCTCGTACTTCGGCTCGGCGGGCGGCTTCGGGCGCCACTTCCAATGCTTGAATCCCCAGCGTTTCGTGTAGATGTTCCGCGCGTGGTCATTGCCAACGTTGACATCGATCCGTAGGGGCATGTCGTCGAGGGGCTTACCGTGTTCCTGCATGACGGCCTTGCCCCGCTCTTGCATGACCTTCTCGGCTGTCGCGAACATGGTGCTAACGATGCTCGGTCCCTGGATAGTCTTTTCCCCTCGGTAGGCTGGCGCCACGAAAATCAGGTGGAATAGCCCAACGTACTCCTTAGGTCCGTGAACGCGTTCTTTACGCAGACACCAGGCGACGAATCCCACGAGCACGGGGCCGCCGTCGTGGTCGTCCTGACCCCGGTCGAAGAATAGGAGCGTCCCCTCGCCGATCGGCTCAGGTTTGCGGTCGTCCTCCCAGGCCCATTCCGTGATGAACCGCCCCACATAGGCCCAATCCCCGTCACCGACGTCGACTGCTTTGCAGGCCTTTCTAAGAACCTCGTCGGACAGGTCCAGCTCCTGCCAACGCAGGGAAACGGGCAGGGCTAATCGATGGGGAGCGGTTTCGCTACGGGCCGCGCGTGCCCGCGCGTGGCTTGCTCGTAAGCCTCGTCGTCTGCCTCATCCTCGATAAGCGGCATATCCTGCGCCGCGACCAGTGCGTGGTATGCGGCGCGGTCGCGGTCACGTTGGGGATCGAACTCGATGTACTCCCCGTTGGCGGCCGCAAGCTCCTCTTCCGTGATCGCCAAGTCGTCGTCGAGCACTACCCAGGCGCTCGTACCGGCCTCCTCGAAGACCGTGCGCGATTGGCTCAGTTGCATCGTGTCGCTCATGAACTCACCATACCTCGTCTCGTGCCATCAGAGCTAACTTTCTCATGAAGGGTATCCGCAAAGTTTCCAGCGCGGTCGCGCGCACTCAGCCACCAGTTGCGGATCTCGTCGGGGCCACCCTTGATTTGCGGCCCAGCCAATCGGGAATCTGCGAAGAGACCGACCTCGGGGAACTTGACGTCGAGCCCGTACCAGTATTCGGTCTGCTGGTGGTCCCGGCCCTGCATTCGACCGACAGATCGCGTCAGGCGCGGGATTGCCTCGTCGTCCCGTATGACGCCGAACTCGACGGTTGACGGACCGGTGAAGGTCATGAGGACGGCCCAATCCTCAATCTCGGGCTGATCTGGCATGGACAACACGCGATCACGGGCGACTCGGACCGTCTGGTCGAACGGCCCATCCAACTCGATGATGTGTTGGTATCTCGCGCTCACGGTGGTGTTGGTCGGCTTGATCAGGTCGAGGGCGGCGACGACGCAGGCCCAGGCCAACTCAAGATCGGCATCCTGGCCAAGCAACTCAAGGACCAGCCCGTTATGGCGGACCTGCAACTCATGTCCTGGCTTGATCAGTCGGGCGTCGATCCGGTTGGGATCGACTTTGAATGCGCGCAGTACTTTGCGGTCGTCGAGGCACCGCAGGATCGCCATACGCTCCTCGTAGAACGTGAGGGCCGGACGCCAAGTCAGTTCCAACGTTTGCGTCCACGGATCCGCCACAGCGTCAACTCTACCCTGCCGCAGTTGCAGTGGCGCACCCGGGCGCGAGCAGGGCAAGATCGACGGCGGACTGTTGGCCAAGGCATTCGCGGCGCCCCACCGGAAGGATCCAACTGAGCCTGGCGTCCGGCCGGCCACCCGGGCGGCGTCAATCTCAGAAACAACGAGCACCAGCAACAATGCCCACTGGAGCGCCACGTCTCGGCACAATTTGCGTGGTCCGGCCGCTGCCGGCATCATCAGCCGCCGTGCAACAGCGCACATGCTTGACCATGACTTGCGATCGGAGACCCAGCCGCAGATGAGTACAGCAATGAGCGCCAACGGAAACGCACACGGGCTGCACTCGCTGCCGCCCGGCCCGCCCATGCCCACTCCGCTCCAAGCCCTTGGCTGGGCCACGCGGCCGCTGCCGCTGCTGGAAAGCGCAAGGCGCCGCTACGGCAACATCTTCACCCTGCGCATCCGCCACGGGCGCCCATGGGTGTTCCTCAGCGATCCCGAGGACGTGGGCAAGGTGCTCACCATCACTCCAGAGCTAGTCCGGGCCGGGGCAGGGGAGGCCAACCCCCTGCTCCGGCCGCTGCTGGGACCGCGCTCGGTGATGCTGCTCGACGAGCCCGAGCACATGACCCACCGGCGCTTCATCCTGCCCTCCTTCCACGGCCAGCGGATGCGCGGCTACGGGGAAATGATGGTCGAGGTCGCCCAGCGCGAGATCGCCAAATGGCCCGTCGGGGAGCCGTTCGCGCTGTGGCCGCGCATGCAGGCGATCAGCAACGAGGTCGTCATGCGCGCCACATTCGGAAACACCGACGGCGAGCACATGCAGCGCCTGCGCGTGCTGCTGGGAGACCTCACCGACTGGCTCAACGACCCGCGCCGCCTGACCGGGCTGGCCATCTTCGGCTCGCGCTGGCTGACCAGCAATCCCCGCTTCAAGCAGAAGATCGCCCCCGTCGAAGCCGCCCTGATGGAGGAGGTCCGCCACCGGCGCGCCGCGCCCGGGCGATCCGAGGACGAGGGCATTCTGTCGATGCTCGAGCAGGCCTACGACGAGAACGGCACGCCCATGACCGAGCAGGAGCTGCGCGACGAACTGATCACGCTGCTCTCCGACGGACCCACTGCGACGTCCATGTCGTGGGCCTTCGAGCGGCTGCTGCGCCACCCCGCAAAGATGGCGCGGCTGCGCCACGAGGTGCTCCACAGCGACAGCGAGGACTACATCGAAGCCGTCGTCAAAGAGATCCTGCGCCTGTGCCCCGCCGTGCCGCTCGTCATGCGCGGCCTCGTCGAGCCGATGCGCCTCGGCGGCTATGACATCCCCGCTCACACCATCGTCGCGCCCGCCATCTACCTCGTCCACCACCGCGACGACATTTATCCGCACCCGTTCGCCTTCATGCCCGAGCGCTTCCTCGAGCGTCCGCCCGACAACTACACCTGGATCCCCTTCGGCAGCGGCGTGCGCCGCTGCGTCGCCGCCACCTTCGCCCCCATGGAGATGAAGCTCGTCATGCAGACCGTGCTGCGCAACGTCGAGCTCGGCCCCGCCTCGCTCGGCACGCAGCGGCCCACGCGCAGCTCCGTCGCCTTCGCCCCCGCCGACCAGGCGCCCGTGATCGTCAAGCGGCGGCTGCACGCACCCACGGGCAGCGGGCTCGCCGCCGCCGCTTAGACACACCCGGAGGGCCGATCTGGGGCCGCAGCGTCTGGGCCAGGGACGGCGCGCGCTGAACGCCACCGCGCGACAACGCCCGGCGAGCCGGCAGGCGAGCCCCCTTAATCGTTTGCCGTAACCGCCTCCAGCAGGTGCGCAAAGCGCTCGCGCGCCTGCTCGCGGCGGGTGGGCAGGTGCTCGGTCGGGATGCCGTCCGCCGGCGGCTCGTAGCCGGCCAGGATCTTGCGCGCCACGCTCTGGCGGTGGACCTCGTCCGGGCCGTCATAGATGCGTGCCGCGCGCGCGAAGCGGTACATCTGCTCCAGCGGCAGGTCCGTCGAGTAGCCCAGCGCGCCGTGCAGCTGGATCGCCCGGTCGATCACGTCGTGCAGCACCTTCGCCCCGTAGAACTTGATCAACGCCACGTCCGTGCGCGCCGCGCTCGCTCCCTGCGTGTCCATCACCCACGCCGCATGCAGCGTCATCAAGCGCGCCGCCTGCATCTCCGCCGCGCTGTCCGCGATCCAGTTGCGCACCGTCTGCTTGTCCGCCAGCAGCGAGCCGTGCGCCTCACGGTACGTCGCCCGCTCGCACAGCATGTCAAACGCCCTTTTCGCCACGCCAAGCCAGCGCATGCAGTGGTGGATGCGGCCCGGCACCAGGCGGTGCTGGGCCAGCACGAAGCCCGTGCCCTCCGCGCCTAGCAGCGCCTCGCTGCCAACGCGCACGTTCTCGTAGGAGATTTCCGCGTGCCCGCCATAGCCGCCCAAGTGCTCCCACGGAGCCTCCATCGTCGGCACGTCGCGCACGATCTCCACGCCTGGGGTGTCCACCGGCACGATCAACATCGACGCGCGCTGGGACGGGCGCGCGTTGGGGTTGGTCACCGCCATCACGATCAGGAAATCCGCGATCGAGCCGTTCGACGAGAACCACTTGCGACCGTCGATGATCCAGTCGTTCCCGTCGCGCACCGCCCGCGTGCGCAGCTGCGTCGGGTCAGAGCCCGGCGTGTCCGGCTCGGTCATGCTGAACGCGCTGCGCAGGTCGCCCGCCAGCAGCGGGTAAAGCCAGCGGTCCTTCTGCTCTTGCGTGCCCGCCAACGCGATCAGCTCCGAGTTGCCCGAGTCCGGCGCCGCGTTGCCAAACGCCAGCGGCGCGATCGGCGACGCGCCCAGGATCTCGTGCATCAGGCCCAAGCGCACCTGGCCCATCCCCTGGCCGCCCAGCTCAGGCGGCAGGTGCGCCGCCCACAGCCCCCGCTCCTTGACCTGCTCGCGCAGCGGCTCCATCGCCCGCGCCAGGCCGTCCAGGCCCAACTCGCGCCAGATCGACTCCAGCGGCCAGATCTCGCTGCGCACGAAGTCAGCCATCCAGTCCAGCTGCGCCTGGAAGGCAGGATCCGTCGAGAAGTCCCAAGTCATGTTCGCGTCCTCTCTCCTCGTTGCACACGCGCCGGCCGCCGCCATGCCACGGCGCCCAGCCACAAGCCTACGTGGTATGAACCAGTTGTGAGCGATCAGCTGATCACCGGCGTCGACTTCGTCGGCATGCCCACCAAAGACGTCGAGGCCGCCGCCGAGTTTTACGGCGACACGCTCGGGCTGGCGCGCTCCGTATACCTGCCCGAGCGCAACTACTCGGAGTTCGAGACCGGGAACTTGACGCTTAGCGTCTACAACGCCGAGAAGATGGGCCTCGAGCACCACATCAACCCGAACCACGTTGCCCTACACGTTGACGACGTTGCCGCAGCACGCGCCACGCTCGAACAGCGCGGCGTCACGTTCAACGGCGACATCCTCGACACAGGCGTCTGCCACATGGCCTTCTTCGCCGACCCCGACGGCAACGCGCTGATGCTGCATCACCGCTACGCGCCACGCGTGACCGAGGCCTGACGCCCGCGCCGGTGGCGCGGGCAACCCGACACGGCAATCGTCGTCGTGGCTTTGACCACCGCGCCGTTCTGGCCGGTGATCGCCACCGGCATCGCAAGCTTCTGGTCGCACATGCTCCCCTTGGCCTTGGCCGGCAGGTCCGACCCAAGGGCCGAGTGGGGCCCGGACGCCAGCACCAGGTCGAACGTCGAGATCGGCGCGTCCGGCAGCGCTTTGAAAGTGCTCGACGTGATGCCCCGCTTGATGCTCGTCTGTCCGTCCAGGCGCAGGACCACGCCTTCGCCCTGGAGGACGATCTCGAGGTCGGGGAACGCCTCGCCGCCGTGCGACACCAGGTACGCGGGCCCCGACAGCGGGTTGTTCAACACGGGCGTCACCACCGTCGCCGCGCCCACCACCGACGCTCGCGGGCAGGTCGCCGGGTTCGCTTCAAAGACGCCCGCCGGGCAGGCTTTGTGAAGCGTTTGCAGCCTCGACGGCAACTGCTTGGGCAGGTCGACCTTGAGCTTTGCGATGTTTGCCTGGCCCGAGCCAGACACGACCTTTACGTGCAGGTAGGCGCCATCCGCTTTCGAGGGTCGTGCGTGCGTGAGCGCGGTCAGCTTCGGCTTAAACGCCAGCGTCGCGCAGTTGGCCGCCTGGAAGGGCGATGACACCACCGCCGCCGCGCCCTGCGCGCTCGTGAGCGTTCCTTCGATCGCCAGGCGGTTGCAGTCGGTCGGGTTGAACGTGAAGCCTTCACGTTCGATCTCCACGCTCACCGTCTTGATCTGCAGAGGCACGCCGTCGATGCTCTGAGGCAGCGGGTCGCTGGCGATCGTCAGCGACCCCGTCGTCGGGTCCACCTCGAGCGCCGCCCTCACGGCGATCGTGCCAAGATTCAGCGGCCCAGCCACAGCCGGCACCACGATCGCCAGGCCGAACGGCGCGCCCTCGTACGGCCCCGTCAGGTACACGCTCCCGTTCAACAACAGCGGGTCAGCGCCCGGACCCGCCAGCACGCTCACGCTGCCCACTCGGCTCTGCGGGGCGCACGCCGCCGCCTGCGCCTGCGCTTCGGCGCAGCGCTGCACCCGAGAGACCGTCGCCCACAGGCCCTGCGGCAGGCGCACAGCGATGCGCTGCAGGTCCTCGTCGGAGTCGGTGCGCGACACCGTCACCGTCGTCGGACTGAACGCGCCCGCCTGATTGTTGGTCGTGCCCGCCACGAACGACGGGTGAAACTGCGGCGGTGTGCAGCCGGTCAGCTCGAAGGGTTCGCTCGGCTGCTGCACCGGCGTTTCGCTGCTGTAGGGCGTCAGCTGCGACGACGCTGCCAGCGCCACGCCGCACGTCGACGCGTTGGCCAGCGGCGCGCCCGGCCCGCCGTCCAGCGTCAGCTTCAGATCTTCCAGCGGCAACTGCGGATCGTTCGCGAACGTCGCCGTCAGGTCGCCGGAGACCTGGTCGATTGCCACCGAGCCGACCAGCTTGACCGTCACACCGGAGCCCTGCGCCTGCACAAGCAGGCGGACCAGCTTGCCTTCCTGCGCGTCCGACGTCGAGCACGGTTCGCACGCCGGCCTGCCCAGGAACACCTGGCCTTCCAGCGGCGTGGTCAGCAGCGGGGTGACGATCTGCACCGTGCCGATCGTCGACGCCGCCGGGCACGACGCCGTTGCGAGCCGGTGTACTTCGAACTGTTCTTCGCTGCAGCCCTGCAGGCCGTTGCCCGCCGACGGCGACACCACCGTGCCCGGCGGCAGCGTCACCACCGCGTCCTTCAGGTCGGGGGTAGCCAGGCCCGTCGGGTCTTCGTTCTGGGGGATGTGCAACTGCACCGTGTAGCCGCTCGGCGCGCCCGCTTGGGGGGTTTCCGGCTGGACCGTTAGTAAAGGGCTGAAGGAGAGATGTTCGCAGCCGGTCAGCGGGCCGAGCGTCGGTGGCGTCTGGCCCGCTTCAGGGAAGTCTTCGGACTGGCCCTGCCAGGAGTCGGTGAACACGCCTATGCCGAGCGTTTCGCCCGAGCAGCTGCTTGGCAAGGCCAGGAATGGCTTGGCAGCCACGCCGCTGGGGCAGAGGACCTGTTCTTCTTTGCCCGACTTGAATTCGACTTTCGGCTTGCAGAATTCTTGCGGCTGCTGCCTTCCCTGGCCGGTGGTTCCTTCTCGTTCGAGGTCATGGGTGCCATCGGCCGGAACACCCCAGAGGGTCAGTATCGCGCCCTGGAGGGGTCCCGTCTCGGGAATGTTGTTCAGTCGGGCAACCAGGGAGTATTCGTCGCCCTTGCCGCCGTTGTCGCGCACCTGAAAGAACAGCGGGACGTGTCCTATCGCCGCGATTGTGAAGCCGAGCTCTACCGGCTGCCCCGGCGGCGGGACGATGTCATAGACGGGGAACACCGCCGAGGGAAATGTGCCGTAGAAGTACGCCGTCAGCGTGCCGACCTGCGTGTCCACCGGGCAGTCGAGCCGTTCCTGGGCCTGGAATTCCTGCTGACTGCAGCGCGGAACAGCACTCGGGTTACCGACAAGCCCCGGCGGGAGCTCCACTTCCAGATCCTTGGGGGAGGTGCTCGAGAGCGGCGATTCTCTTCCACCGTTCTGTTCGGAGGCAACTTCACGAAAGCTGATGTTGAAGCCCAGGCTCGCCGTGAGCTCGAACGGGTGCGAGCCAGCCTGCGTATCGCCTTCGCCGCTTTCCTGGGTAGCTTCGGTGGCGAGGTAGGAGAGTCCGAAAGGGACAGGTTCCGGACTGACAGTGGTCAATTCCGCGACGGACGCGCTGGGAGCGCCACCTCCGGACACGCTTGCGACGCTCTTGAGCCTCGGACCTTGTACGTCAGCGGCGACCGAGACCGTTATCGTCATCACGATCGTCGTCCCAGGCGGCAGTGGGCCTTGGCTGTGCAACGCACTTTCTTCGTACGTGCATGTCACAGTTTCAATCGCGCAGGCCAGCTCGTGTCGTGGCGACCCGGTCCCGTTCGCCCCTTCTGCACGGGCTTCTACGTCAGTGGCGTTCACTCCGGCGGGCAGCACGTCGTCGACGGTCACCTTGTTCATTTCGGCTGTATGCACTGCACCGTCGTTGCGCACGATCAACCTGTACGCGTCAGTCACGTCGCCCGCTTTGAAGTGCGAGGGCTCCGATTGCGAGAGGATGCTCCAATGGGGGAGCGCCGGCGCCGCTGCGGCGTGAACCGCTAGTGCCAAGCCGAGCACGAGCACGAGCAGAACAAGCCACGTGAGCCTCGCCACCGCGACGATGGCAGGGCGGGCGCCCACGTCTGCGTGAAACCTCATCAGCGTCGCCTTGCTGCGTGGCGGCGCCTGTGGGAGCGGGCGCGACCGCCTTTCGTGGCGCTCTGGTCGTAGTACCGCCTAGCGTAGGCGACGCACGTTGCGCGTCGCTTGCGGACTTTGAGCCTCCGGCATTTGGCCAGCGCTCGCGCAAGCTGCTGCTTGTCGGTCAGCCTTGGCTTTGCGTTTGGCGGCACAAGATTCCCTGCCCCGGCGAAGGTGGCCGAGATCGGCGACGAGGACAGGAACGGCGGAGGACCGGATTCGCCCTGACATGCCCCATCCTCGCATGGTGGCGTCAAGGCGGGTGGCGCAGGCAGGCCACCGTCCACTCGCGCGTCGTACACGTCGACCAGTTCATCATCGTCATCCGGGACAAGCTGTTCGCGGGTGGCAAAGAAGACGTCGTTGCCGCTCGCGCTGGCGTCGAGGAAGACATCGTTGCCATTGCTGCCCGTGCCGGAGATGATCTGGGGCGAGCCGTCCTCGTACTCGAAGACCTTCACGCTGCCGCCAGCCAGTCCGGGGACGAGCGAGTCGGGCGAAGAGAAGAACAGGCGACTGCCGTCGTCGCTCAGCGTGCGCGGCTGATGAAAGGGTGTGCTGACGCGTTCGGTCAGCTTGGCGCCGATGAACGCGCTTCCCACCGGACGCGCGCCGCTGGGGTCACACGACGCGCAGACCAGCTGCCCCGTTTCTGCGCTGTACTCGAACACCTCATGGTCGAAGGTTTCGTGGCCGCGTTCGCCCGCCGCTTGGTCTTCGTTGTCGTAGCCGGCCAGCGGCTTGACCGACATGAACGCCAGATGCCTTCCGTCCGGCGTCACGTACGCCTGCGAGTCTCTCGGGTCCTCACTCCAATCCATCGCGTCGCCGCTTTCTCCTTTTCCCGCCTGGAGGGCCGCGATGAAGCTCGTTGTCCCCGCCCCTTCCGCTGTTCCATGCCACACGTAGAGGTTGGGCTCGCCGCTGCGCGCACCCACCGCCAGATGGCCCTCGGCGACGAAGTACACGTAGGAGCCATCTTCAGAGCTTCCGACCACGCCGAGGACATCCGCTCCATCGGGATCTTCGCCGTTTTCCGGGTCTGCTGTGAGATCGGCGAGGGTACGTGTGTCGACGTCGTACACGTACAGATCGTCGCCGGGCTGCCTGCGGTGTGTGGTGGTCCCCTGTTCTTTTTCGCCTCTTTCTTCTTCGACTTCTTCGCGCTTTTCTTCTTCTTCTTCGAGCTGCGATATCGCCGCTTCCTTGCCCGTGAAGGACTCCTTGGTCAATGCTGCCCTACTGGTGAAGAAGACGACCGATCCATCCGCCGACGCTCCCCAGAACTGTGCGCGCTCTGCGGCGCACACGCGTTCCCTGGTTTCGCAGTGCGCGGGCTCTGCCCCCGGCGCCGGTGCCGAGACCTCGATCGTCGAGGAGCCTTCGAGGCGATCGTAGAGCTCCTGCTTGCCTTCCTGTTGCGTGTCTGGTTCGCCTCCGTCTGCCTTGGCCTCGAAGAGGATGCGCGATCCATCCTGGGAGATCGCGTGGTGGAGCTCACCCGCCGTGCCTTCGATCGGATCGATGCCCGCCGCCGCTGTCGAGCCTTCCGACGCCACGCGTTCGTCCGGAAGGATCCCGACGAGCCGCACCTGTTCGCCGGCGGCTTCGTACAGGTTGTCCATGCCGCCACCCGGCGCTCCGGCCAGCAGACTGTCGTTCGTCTCGAAGATGACGTGGCGAAAGTCGCTCGAGGCGCCCGCAAACGCTGGTACGTCTTCCGTCGCGAAGCACGAACCGCAGCCAGTAGGCGGCGGTTCGGTGGGCGGCAGGGCGGTCACCAGCGAGTACGCACCGTCCGCTTCGCGGAGGTAGAGGTTGTCCACGCCCGTGGGTGCGTTCTGGGTCAGGCGCTGCAGCGGAACGCGCAGCACCGCCTGCGAGAGGTCGGCCGAGAAGGCGTAGCTCACCTTCGGCTGGGCGTTCGCCGGCGGCTGCAGTGTTGGTGGCGTCAGGGCCGTCGTCTGCCAGCCACCAGCGCCGCGCGCGGCCATGTACGCGTTGGGAAGCTCATTGCCTTGGGCACCGTCAAACGCACTGGCTACGTTCATATACACGATCGCGCAGGCTTCCCCGGGTTCGCACGCCGAGCTCTGCGCCGGAAACAGGGGTTGCAGCGTGACCGCGTCCACTCCGCCCTTTTCCACAGGCGAGACCTGCTCGTATGCGCGACAGTCGGGTAGATGCTCAGAGACGCCAGAGCGCAGTGCCGCGTTGGGACACGCGGCAGCGCTTGCAGGCGTCGTCGCAGGCCAGCCGAGCCACCCGCACGCAAGCAGCGCGATCCAGGCGCACCACCCAGCTCGCGTTCGGCTTCCCGTTGCTCCGCCGCGGGGCGGCTTGCTGCCCAATGCGCGCTCCTCTCGCGATGACTCGTCCTTGACCCCCGCGTAGCCTAGCCGCGTTGCGCCGCGCATTCGCCGCACGCATATAGGACGGGAGCCGTCGACGACGACTCCCGTCTGCTGTCTATCTCTGCACTGCGCCTATTTCCATTCGACGCTGCCGCCTTCGAGTTCGGCGGTCATGGAGCCCGTGTAGCTGCCTTCGCTGTTTTCTTCGCTGCCGCAGGCTTCGCCGCTGCCCTTGGAGACGATGCCGCTGGCGTTGGCGTTCGCCGTGATCTCTTTGCTGGGTTTGTTTTCATAGGAGATACCCGAGACCGTCTGGGCGGGAATCGTGATGTGGCAGCCGGCGCCTTCCGGGGTGATCGTAACCGCGGTTTCCAGTCGGGCCGATTCGTTGGCGCTGTATTCGAAGTGCACCGGCGTGATTTTCACTTTGGAGTAGCCAAATGCAGCACAAGCTGTATAAGTGAGGGTTTCCTTGTGGATCGCCGATTTCAGTTCGGTGATTTCGCCGGTCGAAGAGACGTTCTTGCATTCAAGCGTCCCCGCGCCTGTTTTGAACACCGCTGCATCCGTCTGTTTGCCTTTGGTTTTGCCCGTCTTGCTGGCTACGAATTCATGGCCCGTGGCCGAGACGGACCCTGCGCCTACGGCGGCGATCGAGAGCGCGGCCGCCAGGGCCACCCCCAACATCACGATGCGTTGCATGGTTTCTCGCTGCTCCCTTGGTCGAGTGATGACCGACCCCACGGCTCCTGGCCGCTGATCGTGACGATCCGGTCGAACATCGCCATAGTCTAGAAGGATTCCGGACAGCAGTTCGCTGCGGTGGCCCCGGGTGGACTATCACAGACAGACACTCTTCCGTCAAGCGGAAATACGTGTATTACATGAAGCCTGATACATAAGGCCAGTCGTCAACTCCCGGTAGTCGACGCGGTTTCGGTCGCGCCGCGCCGCGCCGCTGCGCACCGGGTCGCGCCCGACGCCCCTGCGTATACATTGACCGCATGTCCAAGGCCACCGCGCTCGATCTCGCTCTCCTGCCCGGCGCGCGGGCACTGCTGGCAGTTCACGCTAAAGAATTGCCGCAAAGAGACGACCTGTGCGGCGCGTTCTGCGGCGCGCTAGCCCTGCAGGCCGCAGGCATCCAGCGATACGACGACGAACCGATCGACCAGGACGCCGTCGCGCTGCGCGCCGGGAGCGTAGTTTCGCGCGCGCGTGAGCCGGGCGTACTGCCCCACGGAGAACCGGGCCGGCGCGACTACCGCCTGTCGCTGCCCTCCATCGATGACGCCGACGCCTCCGGGACGACCGCCGCCGGGCTCGTGACCGCGCTGGAGGAGCTGGCCGGCGAGCAACTCGCGGCAATCCCGTTCAGCGGCCCGTGGACGCCCGCCACGCTCGGGCGCCTGTTCGACCTCGCCGCCGCACGTGAGCGTCCGGTTACGCTGATCGCCAACCTCGCCACCCGTTATCTGTGGGGCGGGCAGGTGAGCGTGGGGCAACTGCTCGGCTACCTGCTTGACGGGGTGAACGCCGGCCCGGAGCCCGACTGGGACGTCGGGCACTTTGCCTGCGTGGTCGGTCGCATACAGGGCCCGGGCGGCAGCCTGTACGGCGTCGCCGACACCTACCCGTCGCTCGGGCGCGGCGGTGTTCACATGCAGCCCGCCGAGCGTCTTGCCGCGGCGATCGAGCGGCGCGACATGCCAGCGGGCGGGGTCATCGCGCTCGTCTGCAGCGAGGATGCGCAGGCTGTGCGTGCGGGCGCCCAAGCGAGCGGCCTCGTCGAGGGCCTGTGGGATAACGGCACCGCTACGCAGGCCACGCCCAGGTGAGCGCCCACGATCCTGGAGCGAGCTCGGGCGATCTGATCGCGCTGGTCTGCTGCGACCTCGGCGCGATCGTGCGCGGACGCTCGCTGTTTGCCTCACAGCTCGACGCCCACCTGGGCGCCGGGGTCGGCTGGGTGCCCGCCAACCATGCGCTCACCCCGCTCGGACCGATCGCCGAACCCAACCCCTACGGTTCCACCGGCGACCTGCGCCTGCTGCCCGATCCCGACACGCGCGTACGGGTAGAGGGGTCCGTGGATGGGGTCCCCGGATCGAAGTCCTCCCACAGCGCCCTCGAGCTTCTGCTCTGCGACATCGTCCACACCGACGGCGCGCCATGGGAGTGCTGCCCGCGGCGCTTCTTGCGCGACGCGCTGGAGCGGCTCGAGCACGAATTCGACCTGCACCTGACCGCCAGCTTCGAGCACGAGTTCCAGCTGCTGCTCGACGCCCCGCCCGAGCTGCCGTTCTCTCTGCGGGCGCAGCGCACCGCCGAACCCTTCCCGTCCGACGTCATGCGCGCGCTCGCGCAGGCCCGAGTGCAGCCCGAGCGCTTCTTCGCCGAGTTCGCCGACCATCAGTTCGAGATCCCCGTCGCGCCCGCCGCTGGCATGACGAGCGCCGACCGCGCCGTGATCCTCAGAGAGGTCGTGCGCGAGGTCGCCCGCCAACATGCGCTGCGTGCGAGCTTCGTGCCGCTGCTGCACCCAAACGCGGCCGGCAACGGAGTGCACATCCACCTCGACGTGCTCGACAGCGCAGGACGCTCCATCCTGTATGACCCACAGCGACCGGCCTGCCTGAGCGAGCTGGGCGGGCGCTTCGCCGCCGGGATCCTGCGTCATGCAGGCGCCCTGAGCGCGCTGACCGCCCCCAGCCCCGTGTCCGCCGCGCGCCTGCGGCCCCACCGCTGGAGCGCCGGCGCCGTCTGCCTGGCTGAGCGCAACCGCGAAGCGCTGCTGCGCATCCCGCCGCTCGTGTCGCTCGGCGGCGGCGACCCCGCGCGCCAGCTGCACCTGGAGTACCGGGGTGCCGACGCAGCCGCCAATCCGCATCTCGCGCTCGGGGCGATCGTGCGGGCCGGGATCGAGGGCCTGAACGCCAAGCTCGACACGCCCCCGATCCTCGATCGCGATCCCGCACAGCTCGACCCCGTCGAGGCCGAGCGCTTTGGGGTCGACGCGCTGCCCGCCTCGCTCGAGGACTCCCTGCAGGCGCTCGCCCAGGACGACACCGCGCGGGCCTGGATGCTTGCGCTGCTCTACGACGGCTACGTCAGCCTCAAGCGCGCCGAGCTCGCCGCCGTCGCCGACATGGACCTCGCCCAGCGCTGCCGACGCTATGCGCATGCCTACTGACGAGCTGCTCGAGCGCCTGCTCGAGGGCATCCAGCGCGAGCTGCCCGACGCCGTGCAGTTGCGCCATCGCCTGCACGCCGATCCAGAGCTCGCCCATGCCGAGCTGCACACGTCCGCGACCGTGGCGCAGGCGCTGGGAGTGGCGAGCACCGAGGCGGCAGGTACGGGGCGCATCGCCCGCGTGGGCCCAGCCGATCGATCAGCCGGCGTCGGCGCAGTCGCCGTGCGCGCCGAGCTCGACGGGCTGCCCGTGCGCGAGCAAACGGGAGCGCCCTTCCAGGCCGGCGGCGAGGTCATGCACGCCTGCGGCCACGACGTGCACATGGCCGCCCTCGTCGCGCTCGCGCGCGCGGCCCACGCGCTCGAACAGGAGCTGCCCGCCCCGCTGCTCGCCGTCTTCCAGCCCAGCGAGGAGGCCTACCCGTCGGGCGCGCAGGAACTCGCGCGCGGAGAGCTCGCCGCGCTCTCGCCCGCCGCCATCGTCGCCGCGCACGTGCACCCCGAGCTGCCGTGGGGCGCGGTCGCCCTCGATGCGGGCTCCGTCAACGCATCCAGCGACAACGTCGAGATCATCGTCGAAGGCCAACCCTCGCACGGGGCCTATCCACATCACGGACGCGACCCGATCCTCGCGCTCGCCCAGATCGTCGTGTCCCTGCACGCCCAGGTCGGACGGCGAATCGATCCCCACGGCCCGGCCGTGCTGAGCGTTGGCGTGATCGAGGGCGGCGACGCCGAGAACGTGATTCCCTCGCGGGCGCGCGCGCGGGCATCGTTGCGGGCCCACCGGCCCGCAGATCGCCAGGCGCTGCGCGAGCTGGTGACGGAGGTCGCCGCCGGGGTGGCCGCCGCGCACGGCTGCCGCGCCAGCGTCCAGATCGTCGCCGGCGAGCCCGCGCTGGAGAACGACCCCCGCATCGTCGCGCTCGCGCGCGAGCTGGCGCCCCGCGTCGGACTGGCGCTCGCGCCGCAGTGGCGCTCCTGCGGCTCAGACGACTTCGCCTTCTTCGGCGCGCTCGCGCCGATCGCCATGGCCTTCGTCGGACTCGACGGCGCCGAGGGCTTCCAGGCGCGCCCGCTGCACCACCCCGAGCTGCTGCCCCCCGACGCCGCCGTCGGCGCCGTCGCGCGCGCGCAGGCAGTGCTCTACCTCGCCGCCGCCGCATCGCTGCAGGAGGCGACTTCGTGACGCGACGCGTGCCGGTTCAGCGACGCAGCCGCGAGCGGGTCGAGTCGATCCTGAAGGCCGCCAGCGAGCTGCTCGCCGAGGGTGGCGTGGAGATGCTGACCACACGCTCGCTTGCCGCGCGCGCCCAGATCCCCGTGGCAACCATCTATCGATACTTCGCCAACCGAGACGAGATCATCGCCGCGTATCTCGATCACGAGCTCGAGCAGATCGACCGGGCGGTGGCGGGTGCCGTGCTCGCGCTGGAGCACGTGACAGTTCGCTCCCTGGCCGAAGCGGTCGCGCTGGCGCACATGCGCCATCACCAGGCCCACCCGGAGGGCGTCCCCGTGTGGTTCGGTGGACGGCTCAACCCGGCCGTGGTCGAGCGGGTGCGAGCGCTCGACGCGCGGCTGGCCGGCTCGCTGCGCGCGGCCACGAGGGGCACCGGAATGCTGGCGGGAGCCCCAGACTTCATCGCCGAGCTCGTGGTTCGCCTGTTCGATCGGATGTTCGAGTTCGTGTTCCTGGTCGATCGCAGCGCCGATGAGCAGGAGGCAATCGTGCTGACCTTCGTGGACGTCGTCGCCAGCTACCTGGAGCGCTTCGCCACGCCCGCCGGACGCGATGGAATTGCGCCCAGCGAGCTTGGGCCCGTGCTCGCCGAGCGCGTCACCCACATCGATAAAGAAACTTGACTCGTGTTCCGGTTTGTGCTTGGCTATGCGCTCCTGGAGATCTGCAGCGGCCGCCGTCTCGTCACGTCAAGACTCGTGTGATGGGCGTCGCTCAATCGCTGCGTCCACTCGATCGCTGCAAGGAGGAGAGCTATGAGCAAGCGGGTGTGTCAATGGACGACGAGGGCCGGCGCCAGCGCAGCCGTGGCCCTCGCGATGCTTTGCGCGGTGGGCGCGCTGGCCGCGTCAAGCGCGGCGGCCCTGCCGACAGTCACGGAAATCCCCGCGACGAGCGGCGAACATGGCTACCCGTATGACGCCGTGCCGCAAACCCGAGCGTCCCGGGGAACCGACGCTCAACACAACCTCAGCGAAGCAACGGCTACGTCGAACGCGAGTTCACGATGTCGGCGCCACCAACATCTACAAGGAGAACGGCTTCTGGTCGCTCCAACGGCAAATGGGGACGTCTCGGTGTCGCAGAGCAACGTGCCGTACACGACCCGCCTGCTCGTGCGCTACCCGACGCAACCCGGCCAAGTTCAACGGCACCGTCGTCTTCGAGTGGCTCAACGACACCACCGGCGGTGACCAGGACCCGGTCTGGTCGCAGATCGACAACGAAGCTGATCCAGCAGGGCTACGCCTACGTCGGCGTGACGGCACAGAGGGCCGGCATGAAAGACCTCGTCAGACCTGGGACCCGAAGCGCTACGGCGGCCTCGGCGACAGCAACGACGGCCAGTCCTACTGAAATCTTCACGCAGGCCGCAGAAGTCGTGAAGGCCGACAGCGCGACGCTGCTCGGCGGCCTGACGCCGAAGAAGCTGATCGGCACCGGCGACTCGCAGTCGGCCTTCCGCGTCGACACCTACGTCAACGCGATCCAGCCGCTCACCGCATGCCTTCAACGGCTTCGTCGCCGTCGGCCGCGCCGTCACGGCGGCGCCGATCGGCGAACGGGCTGATCGCGACCTCGCCGTTCCCGGCGCTCATCCGCACCGACAACACGACGCCGTTCATCCAGCTGAACACCCAGGGCGACATCGACGAGCTCGACGCTGCCGCCGCGCGCCAGCCTGACAACAACGACCTGCGCACGTGGGAACTGCCGGCGCCTCGCACATCGACGCGCACGAGGCGAGCTACGAGATCGAGACGATCGCGCGCGAGGAGCCGACCGTGGCAGTGCCGCAGTGCATATTCGGCACGCCGATCGAGGGCACCGGCACGCCGCTCGACGGTCATCAACCAGACCGAACAACATGTCGCTGTTCGAGGTCGAGAACGCCGCGATGGTGGACATGCAGAACTGGCTGGTCAACGGCACGCGCCGCGCGCACGAGCCCGCAGATCTCCACGATCCCCGTCTTCTTCGGCGCTCTACGACCTCGTCAACAACAACCAGTACGGCGTCGGCAATGGCGGCATCCGCATGCCCGAAGCCGAAGTGCCCACGGAGGACTACTCGGTCGATCAACTTCTCCAAGCCGAGCGAAGAGAGTCTCAACCCGCTCGTCGCTCCTCGAACGAGCTGGAAGAGCGCATTCACCACGCTTCAGAGACCGGCGGCATCAGCAATCGAAACGCTGCGCGACGCGGGTCTGTGCCTGCTCTCCGGGTACTTCACCGACTTCAGCAGCTCGAAGCTGAAATCGCTGTACCCGACGTCGGCGAGCTATGCCTCGAAGTTCACCACAGCGGCGAACGCCGAGGTGGCCGCCGGGTTCATGACCCCCGAAGACGCCGCAGCAGCGATCGCCAACGCGAAGCCGGCATCGGCCCGTTGCAGCAACCGCCGCTCGACGATCCCGTGACCGCCCCATCGAGCGATGGACCCGCCATTTCTCCTCGCACCCGGCCCGTGATCTCCCTACGGGCCCGGTGCAGGTGGGGGCTTCAGAACCTCAGGGCACGAGCACGATCTTGCGGTGTGAGCCCGCCGCCAGACGCTCCCAGGCCTGCGCGACCTGCTCCAGCGCCATTGCTTGCACCTCCATGGTCAGCTGGCCGTTGGCGGCCGCGTCAGCCATCCGCTCATAGGCGTCGCGCTTGACCTGCGCCGGAGCCGCGAAGTTGACGTGGCCCATAATCACCAGCATCTTGCCGCGGATCGGCGCCGAGGCGACCGTGGCCTGCGCACCTGCGCCCTGGCCAATCTGCACGATGCGCGCACCGAAGCTCGCCGCCTGCAGTGCCGCCGCGAACGGCTCGCCGAACAGGGGATCAAGGACCACGTCGATGCGGCCGTCGCCTGCCGCCGTCAATGCGCCCGGCAGGTCGGGCTCGTCGAGGCGTACGGCCGCGTCAGCACCGAGCGCCAGGCAGCGATCCAGGCCCTCCGGCGAACGCGCCGCCGCCACGATGCGGCCCGCGCCCAGCAGCCTGGCGGCCTGCACAGCGATCTGCCCGAGCACGCCGCTTGCACCCAACACCAGCACGTGCTCACCCGCCTTCAGCTGCGCGCGCCAGGTGAGCGGTAGCCACGCCGCCAGGCCCGAGATGCCCAACGCCACCGCCATCCCATCCTCGATCTCGTCGGGCAGCAGGTACGTCGAGGCGGGGTCGATCAGCGCCCGCTCGGCCATCGAGCCGAATGGGGCGACCGGCGCGTCGAAGTAGACGCGTCTGCCATCGAGCATGCCCACGCCCTCACGGCCCGCGACCGACGGCAGCGACGGCTTGCCCGCGAAGTAGCGCCCCGCGCAGATCGCCACGTCGACCGGGTTGACGCCCGCGGCGAGCACCTCCACGACCGCCTGACCTGGACCTGGCGACGGCTCGTCAAACTCACCCGCCTGCGGCACGCCGTACTCGCGCAGGATCGCAGCGCGCACGAGCGCCTCAGAGCTCCGGCAAGTGTTCGATCGTTGGCGCCACCAGCGCGATTCCCAGGCCGCGCAGCGATACCCGGCCCGTCTGCGGGTAGAAGCACATGTCGTTGGACTCGCGCGTGCCATATGCCAGATACGTCACTCCCTCGGCGCCCGGGCGCAGGGAGTGCGCCACGCCCGTCCCCGCCGGGCGCGACACCACGTCGCCTGGCTGCAGCGCGTGCTCCTGCGGCTGCTGGGCACCACGCCCCCACAGCTCGAGGATGCCGCCGCCGTCCAGCACCACAAAGAGCTCCTCCTCGAGGGAGTGGCAGTGGACCGGCGCGCCCTGGCCACCGGGCGCGAGCACGACGTGGTTGAGACCGCTCGCCACCGCTCCCGCCGCCTGCCCCGCGCGGCGCGCGCGCCCGCCGAGAATCGCCGGCACGTCGTCCAGCGCGACCACGTTGGCCGGTCGCTCGGGACCCGGCTCGGGGCACTCGGGCGGGCCTACCGTGGCCTCTGACGCAAACGGGCCCTCGCCCTGCCCGAGCTCCAGCCAGCGCGGAAACGACCAGGCCACACCAGCGCGGGGAAGCGCCGTCAGCGCCGCGTCCAGGCGCTGGCCGAACACCAGCACGTCAAGCCCGCCCGCTCCCGCCCGCAGCGTGTGCGGACCGCGTTTGGGACGGTGCACGATCACGTCCCTGGCGGCCACCGCGCAGGTGTCGCCGTCCTGCCACAGCAGGCCCTCGCCGGCGAGCACGAAGAAAATCTCCTCGTCGGCGCCATGCTCGTGCGCGGGCGTGGAGAAGCAGCCCTCGGCGATCTCTATGCGCCGCAGGCCGATCGTGCGCGTTCCCACCGCGCGTCCGAGGTCGCGCCAGATGCCCTTGATGTGTCCCACCGCAACCTCGCGCGCTGGACCGTCGCTGAAGTTGACGATCTTCATCTATGCCCGACGCTATCAAGGGCCTTCAGACAAACGCGCACCCGACGGCGCCTCGCTTGCTCCAACCGTCCAAGGCGAGCGCGCTCGTTGCGCGGGAAAATCTCGTGGTGAGCTCGGGGGTGCAGACAGCGGCGGCCAATGGATACCGCCCACAACCGCCGTTCCTGGACGAGCTGTTCGAGCCCGACGGCACGCCGCGACCGACCGCCAGCGCGCTGGTGTCCGAGCTGCGGCGCCTTGGGCCCAAGGGCCTGATCGAGGCGGGACGTCGCCGTGACGCGATCTTTATGCAGCAGGGCATCACCTTCGAGATCAGCGGCGGGGCACCGCACCCGGAGGGTGTGGTCGGATCGTCTCATGATCGCCCGTTTCCGCTCGACCTCGTGCCGCGCGTGCTCAGCGGCGAGGAATGGCGCTCGATCAAGCGCGGCCTGGCCCAGCGCATCCGCGCGCTCAACCACTTCGTCGACGACGTCTACCACGCGCGCGAGATCGTGCGCGAGGGCATCGTGCCGTGGCGGCTGGTCGCCTCCCGCTCGCACTTCGCGCGCGCCGTGCACGGCATCCGCCCGCCCGGCGGCGTCTACACGCACGTGGCCGGCTGCGATCTCGTGCGCCACAGCGACGGCAGCTGGAAGGTGATCGAGGACAACGTGCGCATCCCCTCGGGCATCTCCTACGTGCTCGAGAACCGTGCCGCCATGGCCAGGCTGGTGCCCGAGCTGTTCGCCTCCTACCGCGTGCGCCCGGTCGATCACTACCCGCAGTTGCTGCTGCACGCGCTGCGCTCGGTCGCCCCGTCGGCCGAGAGCGAGGCCACCGTCGTCGTGTGGACGCCCGGACCCGCCAACCCCGCCTACTTCGAGCACGCCTTCCTCGCGCGCCAGATGGGCGTCGAGCTGGTCGAGGCATCGGACCTGGTCGTGCGCGACGACGTGCTTTACATGCGCACCACCAGGGGCCTGGAGCGCGCGCACGCCGTCTACCGACGCCTGGACGACGACTTCGTCGACCCGCTCGAGTTCCGACCCGACTCACTGCTGGGCGTCCCCGGGCTGGTGCGCGCCTACCGCGCCGGCAGCGTCGCGATCGCCAACGCGTTCGGCACCGGCGTGGCCGACGACAAGGCCGTCTACTGCTTTGTGCCCGAGATGATCCGCTTCTATCTCGGCGAGGAGCCGATCCTCGAGAACGTCAACACCTATTTGCTGTCCGACCCCGAAGTCCTCCAGCACGTGCTCGGGCGCCTGCAGCAGCTCGTCGTCAAGCCCACCGGGGAGTCCGGCGGGCGCGGCGTGATGATCGGCCCCCAAGCCGACGAGGAGGAGATCGAGCGGATGCGCGCGACGATCCTCGCCGACCCCGAACGCTGGATCGCCCAGGACGTCGTGCGCCTGTCCACCGTGCCGACGGTCTGCTCCGACGGCGTACTCGCCCCGCGCCACGTCGACCTGCGGCCGTTTGCCGTGTTCGGCGAGCGCATCGACATAGTCCCCGGCGGGCTCACGCGCGTGGCGTTGGAAGACGGCTCGCTGATCGTCAACTCCTCACGCGGCGGCGGCTCCAAGGACACGTGGGTGCTCGAGGACGGCGACAACGCCGACAGGGCGGGGCCGCCAATCGCCGACACCCAGCCGCCCGCGCTGCCCGACCTGCGCTACGGGGCGTGGGTCAACCAGCAGCAGCAACAACAGCAACAGTAGATGCTCGCCCGCATCGCGCACGAGCTGTACTGGCTGGGCCGCAACCTGGCGCGCGCGGAGTTCACCGCGCGCGCCGTCGAGGCCGTCTTCCAGGCTGAGCTGCAGGGGACCTCCGAGACTCGCCCGGGCGTCAGCTTCGGCTCGGGAGGCCTGCTGGCGATGCTCGGCGACGTGCACGAGCATCCGCGCGGCAGCCAGGCGCTCGATCATTTGACGCTCGACCCCGAGCGCCCGGGGTCGATGCTCGCCAGCATCGAGCGCGCGAGAGAGGGGGCACGCACGGTGCGCGACGTGATCAGCGCGGAGATGTGGGAGGCGATCAACACCAGCGCGCTGGGGCTGCGCGGCGGGACTGATTGGGGCCCGCCCACCCGGGCGGAGTTCAATTCCGCCGCGCCGGCGGGGCCGTATCTGGCCTCCCAGTACGTCAAGGAGCGCACCGCCCTGATCTGGGGCGTGGCCAACCGCTCGATGCTGCGCGACGAGGCCAAGTGCTTCCTGGATGCCGGCGGGCTGATCGAGATCGCCGACATGGTGCTGCGGATGCTGCGGATAGCGTTGCCGACCCCCGGGGCAGACAGCCCGGAGGGCCGGGTCGGCGGCGGTGCCCATGACGCGACACCCGCCGACGGGCACGCACTGATCCTGCTGCAGGCCGTCGGCGGCTTTCACGCCTACCTGCGCGCGGTCACCTCGCCGCCCAACGCCCACCCGGTCACCCGCTTTCTACTGTTCGAGCGCGCGTATCCCGACAGCGTGGCCGCCTGCGTGGACTCGCTGCACGAAGCCTTCAGCACGGCCGACGCGGGGCCGCGCAACTCAAAGCCCGTCTTGCGGGTAAGCAGGCTGGCAGCCGACCTAGACTTCCAACGCCGGGCGCTGCCCGACGGAGCCGAGTTGACCGGAATCTGCCAACAGACCCAGTACGAGCTGACACAGATCGACCAGGACGTGGCCGAACGCTATTTCGCGGGCGCCGCCGCGAGCGCGCCGCGGATGTGATCGCAACATGCACTTCGCGATCCGCTACCTGACCGAGTACCACTACGACGAGCCGGTCACCGACAACCTCAACGCCCTGCGCGTGCGCCCCGCCACGACCTCGACGCAAAGATGTGACGAGTTCCACACGCGCATCGAGCCCGAGGCCCGCGTAAGCCGCCATCTGGACTACTTCGGCACCGAGGTGCTCGAGTTCGGCATCCCCACCGCCCACGACCACCTCACGATCGACGTGCGTGCGCGGGTCGTTACCTCGCCGCCAGCCGAGCCGCCCGACGGCAGCTGGGAGAGCCTGCGCAGCGCCGCCTACGTGGACGCCGCCGGAGAGTTTGCCCTGCCCTGGCAGGACCAGCCGCCGATCGCCGGGATTGACGAGCTGCACGAGGCACTGCGCGCCGACAGCCCGCTGGAGACGCTCGAACTACTGTGCGAGCTGATCCCCGACCGCTTCGAATACCGCCCCGGCGCCACCTATGTGGGCTCTGAGGTCAGCGACCTGCTCGCCGCCGGCGCGGGCGTCTGCCAGGACTTCGCCCACCTCGGCCTCGTGCTGCTGCGCCGCCACGGAATCGCCGCGCGCTACGTGTCCGGCTATTTGTGGGCGGCGCCCGAGGACGACGGCACAGACTCGCTGGAGGTGGACACACACGCGTGGCTGGAGGCGCTGCTGCCGAGCAGCAACGGCCACGGCGAGCCCGTGTGGGTGAGCGCCGACCCCACCAACCGCCGCCTGACCGACGAGACCCACGTGAAGATCGGCCACGGACGCTTCTACGCGGACGTCCCCCCCGTCAAGGGGCTTTACATGGGCGGGGCCAACTCCGAGCTCGCCGCCGCCGTGACCATGTCACGGCTTGACCCGCAGGCCAGCGCGCGAGCGTAGGCGACGAGCGTAGCGCGGCCGGGCACGCGCGCGGGCCGCGCGCGGCGGTCGCACCGCGCTGGGCCTCAGTCTTCTTCGGCGCGCCAGCGGCGGTAGATGTCGCCGAAATCCTCGCGCATCTCGGGGGTCAGGTCCTCGCTGCGCAGGCGCCCGGTCAGTGCGATCGTGGCGCGCATCTGTGCCAGATACTCGCTGCAGTGCTCACAGCCCGCCAGGTGCGCGTCTAGGCGTTTGCGCTGCCCACGCGACAGGGCGCCCTCCAAATAATCGGTCACCATCTCCACCACCTCCTGGCAGACCAGAGGCTCGCGTCGTGCCAGCAGCCTCATGGCGCCACCGCGTCTTCCAGCGCCTGGCGCAGGTGACTTCTGCCGCGGTGCAGCAGGACCCGCTGGTTGGCTTCGCTGATGTCAAGCACCTCGCATACCTCTCTGCTGCTCAGTCCATCCACGTCGCGCATCGTTACGACCTCGCGCTGGCGCTCCGGCAGCTGCGCAAGGCCCTGCTCGATGCGCTGCGCAAGCGACTGCGCGAGCAGGCGATCGTCGCTGTCCTCCACCCAGTGTTGGGGCGGCGAGCTCCACGCCCCGGAGGCGTCAAAGCGCGACGCGTCCACCGCCGGCGCCGCGTCGCCGATCGCCACGCTGCGACGCTCGCGCATACCGGTCGTGCGCGCTCGGTTGACGAGGATCCGCAGCAGCCACGTCTTGAACGACGAGCGCCCCGCAAAGCCATCGATGCCGCGCAAGACGCCCATCCAGGTGTCCTGCACGACCTCCTCCGCGACCGCCCTGCTGGACACGAACGAGTTGGCCAGACGCAGCATCGACGCGTGGTGGCGGGCGACAAGGGACACGAACGCCTCCTCATCGCCCGCCCGCATCCGGGCCACAAGCTCTTCGTCCTCGTCATTCATGGATCAAGTTGCAGGCTACGGCGTACCGCACGGGCGCGCCGCAGCATGCATCGCTTCGGGGTGAGTCGGCTAGTTGGTCGGAGAAGCGATTCCCTCGCCGCCCACCGCGCCCGGCACCGTCACCGAGCCGGCTTTGGTGAGCGTGCCGCTCGCCGCGATCGTGTACTCGTCCACGTTGCCCGGGCCTCCCGCCTGGACGTACAGGAAGCGCCCGGCGCCGGTGATCGTCGCATCGACCGTCCCCGGGTCCGTTTCCGTGTTGCCCAGCGGCGTCAGCAGCTGCCCACCATTACTCGACGAGAAGCCGCTGAGCGACGCGCTCCCGGGGTTCGACGTGAAGAACAGGTTGCGCACGCCCACGACCCAGCAGGTTGCCACCTGGCCGCTCGGCACCACGTCGAGCTGCTCGATCGTGCCGTTTTCATCGAGCTTGAAGCTGGCGATCGCGCCCACGCTCTCGCTCAGGACCACGTTGCCCTGCTTGTCGAACGTCACCGCGAAGGGAACCGTGCCCGGCAGCGGGTTGACGACCGGCGCTTTGGACAGGCGCCCCTGCGCGTTGACCGAGAACACGTCCACGTCGTTGCCCGCCGCCTTGGTCGTGACGATCAACTGGGTGCCACTGGGTGAGAACACGACCGTCCCCGGGGTGTGCGTGAACTGCGGCGTTTCTTCGGGGAGGTTCAGCGGACGGTTGGATCCGGGAATCGCAACCAGGCGGCCTTCTTGCACTTTGAAGCCCTGCAGCGACCCGCCTTCCAGGCCGTTGAGCACATACACCAGGCCGTCCTTGACCGCGATGCTGACCGGGAACGTGCCGCCCGAACCGAGCACCTGGCGAAGCGCCAGCTGGTCGCCCAGGACGGCGAACACGGAGATCGTGCTGCTGCCCGCGTTGACCGCGTACAGCAGGTTGTTTTCGGAGTCCAGGGCGAGGGAGCCCTGCGACGCGAGGTGGTCGACCTGCGAGCCTTCCAGCTCGCCGCCGAGGCCGCCCGTGTTGAAGATGCCGGCCTGTGTGAGCGCGCCACCGCTGCCACGGTCATACGACACGATTTGGTTGGCGCTTGTGTTGTCGGTCTGGACGAACACGCTGTTGGCGGCCGCTCCTGCGGCGAGCGCCGAGGACGAGCCGCCAGCGCCTGCCATCACTGCCGCGACGCTTGCCGCCGCGACGCCGATCCGAGTCATTGCTCTCATTGCGTTGTGCTCCTTGGAGGTTGGGGGCATACAACGCTCAGTCCCGGGGGGAGCGGGGCGCGTTACAGATCATGTGTGCGGCACGTCTCGCTAACGCATGGCAGGGCTCCGGTTGAGAAAATGCGGGGGGTGACCCCGACAAGCGTGCGCCGCGTGATCCCGCTGATCGTCGGCTGGGAGCGGCTGCCCAAGTCCTTCTCTGTCCACGGCGACGATTCCGGACAGATGCTCGTCGAGCCGGTGCCCGCCGTGCTGCTCGACACCGACGACGGCTGGACTCTGCTCGACACCGGCATCAACACCGCGCTGATCCACGACCGGCCGCTGTACGAGCGCCTGCATGGGCGCAACAACAACATCGTGCCGATTCTGCCCGACGTCGACGGCGAGCCGCTCGAGCACGCGCTCGCAGCGCACGGCGTGGCGCTGGGCGACATCACGCGCATCTACCTGTCGCATCTGCACAACGACCACGCGGGCGGCCTGCGGCTGTTCGACCGCAGCGTGCCCGTATGGGTGCAGCGGCGCGAGCTGGAGTACGGGCTCGCCGACCATCCCTTCCCCGAGCGCCACGGCATGTTCCGCATCGACTACGACGACCCCGAGATCGACTGGCGGCTGCTCGACGGCGACGCTGAGCTAGCGCCAGGGATCAGCGTGGTGCTCACGCCCGGGCACACGCCCGGCCATCAGAGCTTTGTGATCGACCTGCCCGACGGCAGCGGCTACGTGTTCGCCTTCGACGCCGGCGACCTGACCGAGAACTTTGAGCACGAGCGCGCCGTCGGGGGGTTCGTGCACTGCGAGGCGCAGGACACGGTCGTGGCGATCCGCCGGCTGAAGGCGATCGCCGCCGAGCGCGGGTATCGGCTGATACCGGGGCACGATCCCGAGGTTTGGCCGGGATTGTTGGCGGAGTTGGCGCCGGGGGTGGAGGCGCTGGTGGCGGCAGAGGCCTGAACTACCACGAGGTCGTCGGTTCGATGCTGATTGGCTCCATACCGCGACCAGTTGTCGAACCGCTCTCTCGTGTCGGGCGCTCTGCCTCGACTCTGTCTACGGCCACGTGATCCGGACGCCTCCCCGCTCACGTTCGCCGGTTGTCATCGGGCTCGACGTGTCGTGGGCTGCAACTTCCCGCGCAGCTCTCGATCCATCCCATGCACAAGGGACACTGTCGGGCGATGGTCGACCCGATCACCCTTTCGATCGTCGAGATGGTTGGTGAGCCGGCCGCCAAGCGGCTCAGGGAGTGGGCGAAGGGCAGCGAGGCAAACCAGCTCGTCAAGCTCCTGAAGCCACGGTTCCCGAACGCTTACAAGCTGCTAACGCAACCCTCCGTGCTGGTCGAGATCTACGTTTACGCCGAGAGCGGCGTCTTCCGCAAGGCGGAGATGCTATGGGCACTGCGCGCGATCACCGACTCGACGCAACAGGCGGATGACCTCGCGGAGGCGATCCGCGAGAACCAGTGGCGGGTGATGCGCGACGACCGCCAGGCCCACCAGGAGCTGCGGCGCCTGCGCACGGAGATTGGCGGCGACATAAGCACCGGCAACAGTGAGCTCCTTCAGGGGATCACCGAGGCGATTGAGCGGCTCGCGCTGCGCCTGCCGGCGGCACGGCAGCTACCTGCGCAGAGCTCACCGTTCGTGGACCGCGACAAGGAGCTTGTCGACGGGCAGTCTAAGCTGGCCACGGCGTCCCTGGGTCATGTGGCGACGCTCGTGAACTGCACTGGCACGGCGGGTACCGGGAAGTCTGTGTTCGCGCTCGAGCTTGCCTACCGCCAGCCCGACCGGTTCGACGGCGGTGTCCTGTATGTCGACATGCGCCGCCCTGACGGACGGGTGCTCTCGGCAGGGGATGTTGCGGCGCGGCTGCTCCGCGATCTCGGTGTCGGCCCGGACGCGATCCCGGAGGATCCTGAGCGTCGTCTGGCTCTGTGGCGTTCGATGTGTGCGACAGACCCGGTGCTGGTGGTGCTCGATAACGCGCAGCAGGACAGCGAGGTGCAGCGGCTGATCCCGGCCAACGGTGACTGTGTGGTGCTCGTCACCTCGCGTATACCGCTGCAGGGGCTCGCTGGAGCGGCACTGATCGAGCTGGCCGAGATGGCGCAGGACGACGCACTCCAGCTGCTGGAGGCGATCGTCGGCGATCGTGTGCGTAGCGAAGCGGAGGCTGCCCGGGAGATAGTGGCGAGCTGCTCGGGCTTGCCGCTCGCACTGGCCGTAGTGGCGGGCCGTCTGTGGGCACAGCCGGCGCGGACGCTGTCGAGCGTGGCAAAAGCTCTCGCCGCCTCCGATGACCTCCTTGGCGGACTGGATGACCGGGCCGGGACGATCCGTGGAACCCTGGCCTCAAGCCTGGGCGACGCCGGGTCCGAGGCCCGGCGGGTGCTGCTTCTGCTCGCGGCCCTCGATGTCAGCGACCTGGAGCCTGCGCTCGTCGCCGCGGTCGCCGGATGCGACACCGGGGCTGCCGAGGAGTTGCTGCAGGAGCTCGGCGAACAGCGCCTGATCACGCCCGTCGCCGGGGGCGGCTGGAGGATCAACGACCTGCTTCGGCTAGCTGCGTCGCAGCTGGCCGTCAGCGAGCTGGGCGAGGAGGAGATCCTGTCCGCGCAGGAACGTAAGGTCCGCTGGGTAGTGGAAATGGCGGAAGAGCACGCCAACGACCTCGAAGGCGAGGACTAGAGCACAGTGGCGTTGAACTTGGAGCGCGAACGCGCCGCGCTGGATTGGTATGAGGAGCGCCGCGACGAGCTGTTCTCCACAGTCGCGCAGGCCCACAGCCGTGAGGATGATGGGCAGGTTCTGGAGCTCGCAGGTGCGCTCGCACCATTCCTGGCACGCCGCTCTTACTGGGATGAGGGTGAGACGATCCTCTCCTGGGCGGTCGAAGCCGCACGCCGCTCAGAGCAGCAGCAGCCGCTTGCGCAGATGCTTAACCAGCTTGGGACCGTCCACCGCCAGCAGTCCCGGTTCGCGCAGGCCGCCAGGGAGTTCGAACTCGCGCTCGCGACCTTCGGTGACATCGGCGACCAGGTCGGTGAGGCGGGGGCACTCAGCAACCTTGGGCTCGCCTACCGCAAGCTCGGGCAGATGGACCGCGCCCGGGACGCGTTCGAAGCGTCAATCGAGCGGTGGCGGCGACTTGAGGGCAGCGAGGAACGTGAGCATGGTCTCGCGCGCAGCCTGAACAACCTCGGCATGACGCTCCGCGACAGCGGACGCTATGCCGACGCACAGGCCCTGTTCGACCAGGCGCTCGGGTTGCGCGAACAGATCGAGGACGCGGAGGGTGTGAGCCGAACGCTGAACAACCTCGGGCATCTCGCGCGCCTGCAGGAGAACCCGGCTGAGGCGAGCGACCTGCATTTGCGAGCCCTTGAGATCCGGCGTGCTCTGGGCGACAGGCATGGCGTGGCACGCACCGCCGGATCGCTAGCGCTCGCTCTCGCGGAGCAGGCCCGCTTCGAGGAGGCGAGGGCGCTACTTGAGGAAGCAATGAGCATCCGCAGCGCGCTCGGCGACCGTTACGGGGAAGCGGAGACAGCGCTTCAGCTCGCGCGCGTCGAGCAGGCGCAGGGCGACCCTCGCGCGGCGGTCGGGCAGGCAGCGTTCACGGCCGGCCTTGCAAGGGAGCTTGGTGTGCCGAGGCTTGCGGCAGACGCTTTGGTGGTGCAGGGCGAGGCGCATGCCGCGCTAGCCGAGCCAGATCTTGCGGCCGCTGTGTGGACGGCGGCTTTGGAGCAGTTCCGTGCTCTCGGTGCCGACGCGGACGTCGAGAGCGTGCTGCGCCGGCTAGCCGAGTAGCCCGGGCGGTCGCCTAAGCAACTTGGGGGCCGGCGGCGCATCGGAACGCAGTCAGTCTTTCGCTGGCCGTGGCCGGGTCATCCGAGCGAGCCTTATCTTGCGATCATCGAGCGGACAGTCGGCCACCGGCGACCCGCGTGCACCGGTTCGACTTGAGGTCGGTTGGCTCCATGTTCGTCGCTGTTCGCAAGCTAAATGCCGAAGATGAGTGCGAGGGCTTCGTCAACGGACTGCAACTCGCCTGCGTTGAGGCGCCCTGCTGAGCGTCCCAGGCGCTCAGGATCAACGACAGTCGTCTGCTCGACAAGGATGCACGTCCGAGTACCGTCGAGTGTGATCGTTGGACAAAGCTCGCTGCTCGTGCGCTGGCGGAGGTCGGCGAAATGAGCACGGTGCTCAGCGCCAGAAACTCGTCGGCTTGAACGACCACCGCATAGCGCGCGCCTCGCTGCTCCCTGCCTCGCGTCGCGCGCGGAGCCGGCAGACGAAATATCTCGCCGCGGACCACCTCAGTCGGCGGGCTCCGGTGCCAGTTGCGCCATCTGTTCGCGAACGATCCGCATCTCCTCTCGATCACCCTCGTCGGCCACGAGCCTTCGCACCTCCGCAGCGATCGAGGAACGAGCCCGGCGTCTCGCGGCGGCCTCGCGTAGCGCCGTCCGTACAGCCTCTGAGTCACTCAGCCCGTCGTTGCGGATCACGCTAAGCGCAGCGACAGAGCTGTCGTCCAAACGCACGTGGAGAGAGCGGCTCATACTCCGACTAGTGTAGTACAAAGCATGCTACGGCCTTCCAAGACTCGCCCGGCCAACGTGGCGTGATAGCGTGCTATCGTTTCTGTCGTGGCACAGATCTTGATCAGACGGCTCGATGACGACGTGAAGGCAGCTCTGCAGCGTCGCGCGCGTCAGCATGGTCACAGCACCGAGCAGGAGGCACGCGAGATCTTGCGCAGCGCAGTACAGAGCGGTGAGCATGCCCGCGCCAGACTGGGCTCGCGGATCGCAGCGCGCTTCACGGGCGTCGGACTTGAGACAGAGCTTCCCGAGCTGCGCGGCCAGCCGGCACGTCCGGCCCGACTGGAGTAAGGGTCCGTCAGCTGCATAGCGAGCACCCGGATCGGTGCGCGCTTTGATCTTGCTGGACACAAATGTGCTCTCGGCGTTGATGCAGCGTGAGCCCGACCAGACCGTAGTGGCGTGGCTGGACGAGCAGCCGTCGGAGTCGGTCTGGACGACTTCTATCACCGTCTTCGAGGTGCGGATGGGGTTGGAGCTGCTTGCGAAGGGCCGTCGCCGCAGCCAGTTGGAGCAGGAGTTCGACAGGCTGCTAGACGAGGATCTCGACGGCCGCGTGCAGCTCTTTGACCGCGCAGCCGCTGACGCCGCCGGCACGATCGCAGCATCACGGCAGCGTGCCGGACGTACCGTGGAGATCCGCGACGTTCAGATCGCCGGCGTTGCGAGCGCCCGCAAGGCGACTCTCGCCACACGCAACGTGCGCCACTTCGAGGGTCTCGGCATCCGCCTTGTCAATCCCTGGCAGAAGTAGCATGCTGCCGTCACATCACGTCGAGATCATCCAGCCGCGCCCGTGCCAAGAGCACGCGCTCGCCGCGGAAGCCGACGCCCTCGGCTTCGAGCAGCCTGCGCTGGCGGGCACCCTTGGCGAGCGACCCGTCGGCGCGGACGACGCGATGCCACGGCACGCCGCGGTCATCGGTTCGACTCAACACGTAGCCGGCCAAACGCGGGGCGCCGGGGGAGACCTCGCCATAGGTGCGTACGTAGCCAGGCGGGATCGCTCGTACCCGCCGCAGGATCGCCGCCTGGACCTCGCTGTTACGCGGGCTCGCCAAAGTGACGATGGAGCCTAACCGGCCTTGCCCCACCCGCCGGCGCGCCACGCCACCAGATCAACCTCCACCAGCGCCCCTGCCGCGAGACCATCGACGCCCACGCACGTGCGGCTGGGCAGGCGATCGGGAAACCACACCGCGTAGGCCGCGTTGAAAGCCGCGTAGTCGCCCCAGTCGAGCAGGTACGCGCGCACCTGGACGACATCTTCGAGCCTGCCGCCGGCCAGCTCCAGCACGCGCGCGAGGTTGCGCATGACCTGGTCGGTCTGCTCGACGATGCCTCTACCCACCAGCTTGCCGTCGGTGCCCGTGGGCATCTGGCCGGTCACGTACAGCGACTCGCCCGCCGCCGTCGCGTGAGCGAACGGCGCCACCGGCGGGGGCACGCCGTCGTTAGGGCCGAACGTCCAGGAGCGGATCACGAGCCGCGAAACGGCAGGCAGCGCTTTTCGACGCGCGCGTGAACGCCCTGGCGACCGTCTACCACCTGGGTGATCGCGAAGTCAACCGCCAGGCTGCAAAATGCATAGGCGTCGTCACGGCGCAGGTCAAAGCGCGAGCCGAGCAGCTCGATCGTCAGCAGCGCCGCCGCGCGCATCGCCGCGTCGAGGTCGTCGCCGAAGGCGTGCACCAGCAGCTCATCGGCAGTCTCCAGCAGCGGCATGCTCAGCTGCAGGTCGCTGCGCACGCTCAGCCGCAGGACGCCGTTCAGCGACGCCTCCAGCGCCGTGCCGCTGATCTCGCCGTCTCCCTGGGAGACGTGCGGATCGCCCACCGACAGCAGCGCGCCGGGTACCTGCACGGGGTAGTACATGCGCGCGCCCGCGCCGATGCGCCAGTTGTCGATGTTGCCACCGTGCGCGCCCGGGGGAACCGACGAGTGCCGGCCGCGCGCAGCCGGCGCAACACCCATCGTGCCGAAGTGCGGGCGCAGCGGCACGGTTACGCCCTCCAGGGCCGGCTCGCGCGCGACGCTGCCGGGCGTCACGATCGTGCCGGGCACGTCCACCAGCGGGGTCGCCTGCCAGTCATACGCGAACAGCGCGCGGGCGCTCATCGCCGCGGCGTCCAGCTCGAAGATGGTCACGCGCTCCTTGGCGAAGTCGCCATACAGCGCGCCCCAATGCCCGGCCAGATTGGAGCCGTGCGCCAGGCGCGGCTGCGCGCTGAGGATGT
The DNA here is from genome assembly GCA_963734225.1 of uncultured Solirubrobacteraceae bacterium. Classification (GTDB taxonomy): domain Bacteria; phylum Actinomycetota; class Thermoleophilia; order Solirubrobacterales; family Solirubrobacteraceae; genus Palsa-744. The sequence continues at coordinate 85,264 of CAVTGI010000005.1, read as the reverse complement.
CCACCTGCAGCACATCGCCCGGGCGCGCACCAGCCAGCGCGATCGGCCCCGTGAGCAGGTGCGGGCCCGGCCCGCGCTCGTGCACCTCAGAGAACACACGCTCGATGCCCGCGTCCATCAGCAGGTCAGGCGCGTCGCCCGCGTGATGGGTGAGCGCCTCGATCTCCACCAGGTCGCCCGAGGACACGGTCAGCACGGGTGCGAGATCGGGATCGAAGTAACCCCAGTGCACGGTCTGCGGCGTCGCCGCCAGCGTGTGCAGGCGCGCGCTCACGCGGGTACGGCCGACTCCATAAACGCCCGCCAGCCGCCGTAGCTTGAGATGTCGCGGGCGCCGTCGCTGCCGTGGGCCTCGCAGACGAAGCCGCTGACCTCGCTGCCGTCGGCCAGCGCCACACGGCCGATGGCAAGCGGCGCCGGCACCTCGGCAACCAGCGCGCCGAGTGCCACCGGCGCGAGCTCCCACAGCTCGACCTCGATGCTCGCGCCGCCACCGCCCACGCGCACGAGGCCCGGACGCGGGATCTCGTCGCGCTCGCCGCCCAACGCATACAGCCGGTAGCAGGGCGCTGTCACCGCGCGGGCGAGCAGCCGCCCGCCACGCTCGGTCAGCCTGGCGTTGAGTGGCATGCCGCTCATGTGGGCGCCCGCGACCGCGAGCTTGACCAGGCCCGGAAAGGAGATGTGCGCCTCCTCTGCGCTCCACGCGCAGCCGAGCTCCAACAGGCGCCGGTCGTGGTGGGCGGGCGCGTGCAGCGTCACGCCGAAGGGGAGGTTGTCGCCACGCACCGGCCCCGGCAGGGCAAGCGCGCTGAGGTCCATGAGGTTGACGAAGTTGGTCAGGCGCCCGACGCGGCCGTTGGCTGCGACCGGCTCGGCGGCCACCTCGGCGTGGGTGGGGTGCAGCGCGGTGGTCGGCAGCAGCAGGGCGTCCACGCGCTCCCAGATGCACGCGGCGTCGCGCATCAAGCGCTGGAGACGGTGGCTGGCGGCGAACACGTCCGTCGCCTTCAGGTCCCCGCCGGCGAGCACGAGCGCGGCGACCGTCTGATCGAGCCCGTCAGGCTCGGCGGCGATCGCCTCGCCAAGGTCGGCCGTGCGCTCGGCGATCCACGCGTCATACAGCAGCGGCGCGGCCTCCAGCAGCGGCTCCACGTCCACTTGCTCAAGCGTCCACAGCTCGCCCGCGCGTTCGAGCGCCTGCGCCCAGGCGAGCGCGGCCGCGGACTCCTCCTGGCCTACCTGCCCGGCGCGCGGCACGCCCACGCGCTCGCGCCGCGGCGCCCGGAACGCCGGCTCGGGCCGGCTCCACGGGTCGTCGGGGTCATAGCCCGCCGCCACGTCCAGGACGAGTGCCGCGTCGGCCACGCCGGCGGTGAGAATCGACACGCAGTCCAGGCTTGCGCAGGCGGGCACCACGCCGCGCGTGCTCAGCAGGCCACGCGTGGGCTTGCACCCGACCAGGCCGTTGAACGCGGCCGGCACCCGGCCCGAGCCGGCGGTGTCGGTGCCCAGCGCGAAGGCCACGAGGTCGAGTGCGACAGCCAGCGCCGAGCCCGAGCTCGAGCCGCCGCTCACGCGCGCCGGATCGGCCACCGAGGAGCATGCGCCGTAGGGGCTGCGCGTGCCGACCAGCCCGGTTGCGAACTGGTCCATGTTGGTCTTGCCGATCAGCATCGCGCCCGCATCCAGCAGACGCTGGACGACCGGCGCGGTCGCGCTCGCCTGATAGGCGAAGCCGGGACAGCCCGCGCTGGTGGGCATGCCGGCGACGTCGATGTTGTCCTTGACCGCGAAGGGCACGCCGTACAGAGCGAGACCGCGCGGGTCGGCCTCGTCGAGCTCGCGCGCACGGGCGAGCAGTAGCTCGTTCCGAACACGCGATATCCACACCGGCTGCCCGCCCGCGTCCGCCAGGCGCTCGAGCAGCTCACACGCCAGTTGCGATGGGCGCAGGCCTGCGCGGTATGCGCCCAGCAGCGACTCCACCTCAAGTGTCATGCGGCCGCCCGCCGTCACACCAGAGCCTCCATCGTGCGCGCCTCGTCCGCTGCCGCCCAGGCCCTGCGCTCGGCCGCGAAGGCGGCCTCGCGACGGGCGCGAAAGGCGGCGATCTGCGGCGCGTTTGCGTCCAGGAAGCGCTCGTGCTCGCGCAGCGAGAAGCGCGCAGGCTCGATGCGCGGAGCCCAAACGCCAGCCTTGCTGGCGTGTCGCAGCTCCTGCAGCCGCTGCTCGGCCACGAGCTCGAAGCGCAGCTGGTCGAAGTGGCGCAGGCGCCAGGGCGGGTCCTCGCCGTCATGCCATACGGGGACCGTGCGGCCAACCAGCTGGTAGCCGCCCGGTCCCTCGATCCCGTACACGCACAGAAACGCACCGCCGATGCCCACCGCGTTGGCCGGCGTCCACGTGCGCGCAGGGTTGTACTTGGTGCTCACCAGACGGTGGCGCGGATCGAGCGGCACGGCCACCGGTGCACCCAGGTACACATCGCCGAGCCCCAGCACCAGGTAGGCCGCGCTGGTCAGGATCTCCCGCACCGCCCGCTCGTCGGGCAGCCCGTTGATGCGCCGGATGAAGTCGATGTTGTCCGGGCACCAGGGCGAGTCGGCGCGCACGGACTCCTGATAGCGCGAGATCGCGCGCATCGCCTCGCTGTGACGCCAGCTCAGCGGCAGGTGGACCGTACGTCCCTCGATCACGAGATCCTCCGGTGGCGCCAGCCCGGCCTCGATCTGCGCGATCGCGTCCAGCAGCGCTCCGGCGCCGAGCCTGTCGGGGTCGTGCTGGACGTGCAGCGAGCGCACCCCCGCCGTGATGTCGAGCACGCCGGGGAGGCGCTCCTCGCGCAACCCCGCCGCCAGGGCGTGCACGCGCACGCGCGAGCGCAGCTCCAGCACGGGCTCGCCGAGCTCGACCAGCACGGCGCCCTCGCCGGCGCGCCTGTAGGTGACAAGCCCGTGGGCTCCCTCGTGTGGAGTGCCCAGTGTTGCTCGGGCCGCCGGGCGGTGATGCGGCTGTGTCGGAGCACGTTGCTCGATCTCCACCTCGGCGCTGGCGTGCAGCTGGGCGGCCTGCGACATGGAGACCGGCGCGAGCGTCACACGGTCGCCCGCTCGCAGCTGGCCCAGGCGCCAGAGGTCCGCGCGGATGACCTGCGCGATCGCCGCAAAGCCGCCGAGGCTGGGCCCGTCCGGGCCGACGACCACGGCCATGTCGCCGGCCAGCATGACCGTGCCCACGCTGTAGGCGCTGTCGAGGATGTTGGAGGGGTGCAGGCCGGCCTCGCCGCCGTCCGCACGCGACCACTGCGGCCGCGGACCGAGCAGGCGGATGCCCGTGCGGTTGGAGTGCGGGTCGACGCTCCAGCTGGCCGCCAGCAGCTCGTCGAGGCCATCGCGCGTGAGGAAGTCGGGCGAGCCGTGTGGACCCAGCACCACGCGCAGCTGCACGTCGTTGACAAAGCTCGGCGCGAGCACCGTTGCATCGCCCGGCGCACACGGGCCCGCGGGCGCCCGCGCCGTGTCGAGCTCCAGCGTGTCGCCGCGGCGCAGCGAGCGCCCGCCGAGCGCCGCCGACGCGAACACCGAGCGGCTGCCCATGTGCACCTCGCCGGCCAGGCCACCGCGCACGAGCACGTAAGCGCGCATGCCCACGCTGCGGATCGTGCCGAGCGACAGCACGCCGCCGGCCGGGACCTGCAGCGCGGTCCACTGGCAGACCGTCTCGCCGTCCAGCGAGACGGCCAGCGGCGCTCCGGTGACCGCGACGGTGGCCGGCGCCGAAAAGCGCAGCTTGGGGCCGGTGAGGGTGACCTCCAGGCCGGCCGCGTCGGGATGGTTGCCGAGCAGGCTGTTGCCGATCCTGTGCGAGCGGCTGTCCATCGGGCCCGAGGGAGGCACCCCGACGGCCCAGTGGCCGATACGCCCCGGCCAGTCCTGGACGGTGCTCAGCGCCCCGGGCGAGAGGATCTCGATCGCGCTCATTGCGAGGCGTTGCACGCGGCCGTCATGCACGGCGCAGTACTGTCGGCGGCGACGCTCATGCCGGCCAGATCAGCAGCCGCACCGGCGTGGGGTCGTACGCGTTGCAAGGGTTGTTCAGCTGCGGACAGTTGGAGATCAGCACCAGCGTGTCGCGCTCGGCGCGCAGCTCAACATGCTTGCCCGGCGCCGACACGCCGTCGGCGAACTCCAGGCCGCCCTCCGGCGTCAGCGGCACGTTCATGAAGAAGTTCACGTTCGCGCTGAGGTCACGCTTGTCCAAGCCGCGGCCCCAGGCCAGCGCCTGGGCCAGGAAGGTGTTACGGCAGGCGTGCATGTGGCGCGTGTGCTCGCCGTAGCGGACAACGTTTGACTCCTGCGAGCAGGCGCCGCCGAGCGTGTCGTGGCGCCCGCACGTGTCGTCCACGATCGTCACCAGCGGCCGCCCGTCGAGCGCGAGCAGGCGCGAGCCCAGGCCGAGGTAGACACTGCCCTGCTCGCGCAGGGTGTCGACGGCGCTGTAGCGGTTGGCGTAGTCGTGCGCGTCGAAGAACAGCGTGTCGACCGCCTGGTTGCCGTGCAGGTCGACGATCCTCAGCGTCTCGCCACGGCGCAGCTCGCCCGCGAAGCCCTCGCCGGCGGGCACGTCGAGCACGAGCCTGGCGCTCTCCTGCGCGCGCTGGCGCGGCTGCAGCGAGACGCTCATCGGCCATCCCCTCGTCTCACGCGAGCACCGCCTCGCTGGCAGCAAAGCCGCGTTCGTTCTCCTCGCAGCTGCAGCGCACGGCGTCGTCGGAGCCGGTTGGCGCCAGCTCGTCGACGACCACGCGCACGGGGCATGCGCGCCACTGGGTGTCCAGTGGGTGGGCCACGTTGCACAGCACCACTAGCGTGTCCAGCTCGAAGCGCAGCTTGACCAGCGCGCCCGCGTGAGAGTTGCCGGCGGCGAGGCTCAGCGCGCCGTGCTCGTCGATTGCGACCTTGGAGAAGAAGTTGACGTTGGCGACCAGGTCGCGCATCCCCAGCCCGTGCTTTGCGAGCTCGACCAGGAACGCCTCGCGCGCGCTTCGCCGCCACTGGTTGGCGGCCTCCTGGTAGCTGCTCGCCCCCCACCGCTCGGCCACGATGTCGGCCGTGGCGTGGCCGCCGATCGTGTCGTGCCAGCCGCAGGTGTCCGCCACGATCGACGCGAGCACGCGCCCCATGTCCGAGTACAGCGCCACGCCGGCCGTCAGGCGGCTGACGTGCTGGGCCTTGAGCGTGTCAGGCATGCAATAGCGCTCCAGCTCATCGCCCGCGCGGTAGAGCAGCGCCGAGACGTTGGCGGCGCCCTCGAGGTCGACGAGCGTCAGCGCGGTAGCGCGCCTGCACACGCGCGCCAGGCTCGCGCCGGCCGGCAGCACGGCGTCGAGAATCGCCCCCTGCGGCGCTGCCAGCTCCATCTCACACCGTCCTGATGCGCGGGTCCGCCCACGCCTGGGCGAGATCGACGAGGAAGTTGACGATCACGTAGGCGGTCCCCAGCAGCAGCGTCGTTCCCGTGATCGCCGGGAAGTCGGCGTAGGCGATCGACTGGTCCAGATAGCGCCCGAGACCCGGCCAGGCGAAGATCTGCTCGACCACCACGATGCCCCCCAGCAGCAGGCCGAACTGCAGGCCGCTCATCGTCAATGCCGGTCCACAGGCGTTGCGCAGGACGTGGCGCAGAATGACGGTGCGCTCGCGCAGGCCCTTCGTGCGCGCCGTGCGCACGTAGTCCTCGCGCATCACCCCTTCGCAGGAGCTGGCCAGCACGCGGGCGATCGCCAGCGCGGGTATCAGCGCGAGCGTGAACGCAGGCATGAGCAGGTGCGTGAGCACGCTCCAGACGACGTTCGGCTCGCCGTGCAGTACGGCGTCGAGCAGCAGTACCTTGGTCGGGCCGGTGGGCACGACCAAGGTGTCGCTCACGCGTCCGGAGGCCGGCAGCAGATGCAGCGTGGAGTAGAACAGCAGGATCAACAGGAGCGCCGACAGGAACGTCGGCACCGAGGCTCCTCCGATCAGGACCGTTCGCAGGACGCGGGCGAGCCGGCCGCCGGCCGCCAGCAGCAACCCCAGCGAAACGCCGATCGCGGCCGCGATCGCGGCCGCCGCGAGCGCCAGTTCGAGCGTCGCCGGCGCGAACGTTTCCAGGTTGCTGAGCACCGGTTCGCGCGTGCGCAGCGACGTCTGCAGGTTGCCGCTGAGCACGCGCTCCATGTAGTCGGCAAAACGCACCGGCAGCGGCTGGTCATAGCCCAGTTCGCGGGCCTTTTGCGCAACCACCTGCGGCGGCGCGCTCGCGCCGACCATCGCGCGGGCGGGGTTCTCGGGCACCACCGCCTGCAACACGAACACGATCAACGCGAGGCCGAACAGCACGGCCACGAGCGCCACGCAGCGGCGAGCGATCAGGCCTGCCATCAGCGTGGCGCCTTGCCTTGACGAGCGATCGTGACCGCCATCCCTAGCCCCTCTTGAGGCTCGCGTAGTTGACAGTCCACGGATAGGCGGGGATCTGTTCCACGCCTTCCAGTTCCTTGTTGAGCACGAACACGTTGTCGATGTTGCCGAGGAAGAAGATCCCGTTTTCGTTAACCACTTCCTGGCCGACTTCGCGTTCGAGCTTTTCCGATTCCGCGGGCGACGCGCTGCGCGACTTTTCCAGCAGCGAGTTGACGCGCGCGTTGTTGAAGCCGAGGAAGTTCAGGCCGCCTTCCTTGAAGAACAGGATCCGCGACCACGTGTCCGCGTTGGCGGCGTCAGGGGTGTTGGTCTGCAACAGCAGGTCCGGCGCCGCACTGAGGTCGTTGATGTAGTCGTACACCTGCGGCAGCTGCACCTCCTTGACCGTCACCTGCCAGCCCGCCGCTTCCAGGGCTGCCTGCAGGATCTCGCCGACGCGACGCTGGATGCCAGATTCATCGGCGGTGAAGCCGAGCACGATGCTCTTGGTGGACGCTTTCTTCACTCCTTCGGCCGCGACCGTGGGGTTGGGCGCGTAGGGCAGCGTCGGCTGGTTTGACAGCAGTTCTTCGGGGAACGGCCCCTTGGAGTTCGTGCCGGTGCCCGAGTAGGCCTCCGCCACGAGCTTGGCCGGATCGATCGCAGCGCGCAGCGTGGCACGCACTGCCGGGTTGTTGAACGGCGGCTTGTGCGTGTTCACGTACAACAGCAGCCGCAGGTAGGAGGGGTACTTCAGCACCTTCACGCTGGAGGGCAGCGATGACAGGTTGGCGGCGGGGAAAGAGTGCATGATCGCGTCCACGCTGCCGTTTTCCAGCTCCAGCTGCTGGGTGTCGATGTCCGGGGTGATCTTGATCAGCACCTTTTCGAAGTAAGGCTTGGCGCCCCACCAGCCTTCAAAGCGGGTCAGCACGTACTGGCGCCCGCGCGCAAATTCGGTCAGCTCGTAGGGGCCGGTGCCGTCGTCGTGGGTCTGCAGCCAGGTCTGCGCGAAGTTGTTGCCCGCGTGGGTCACGAGCGCTTCGGGGCCGATCATCTTGGGACCCCAGCTGGATGCCAGGTAATCCAGGAACGGATCGACCGGTTCCTTGAGCTTGACCACCAGCGTGAGCGGGTTGGGCGTGGTCATCGACGCGATCGGCTTGACCATGTAGGCCGGCGCCTGGTTGACATTCAGGCGCCGCTTGAAACTCGCGATCACCGACTGGGCGGTGAACGGCGAGCCATCATGGAAGCGCACGTTGGGCCGCAGGTGAAACGTGTAGGTGAGCCTGTCCGGCGACTCGCTCCAGCTGGTCGCGAGATCGCCCACGATTTTGTCGGAGTTGGGCGCGTATTTGAGCAGCCCTTCATAGGCCGACAGGATCACTGAGTTGCCCTCGATGTCGTAGAAGATGTCGGGATCGGGCACCGACATGTCCGCGAGGTAGGGGATGCGCAGGATGTGGCTCGCCGAGCTGGTCGAGCTTGCCGAGGTCGCCGAGCCCGCGGTCGACGTCGTCGTCGAGGCTGCGCCGCAGCCGGCGGCCACCACGACAAGAGCGAGAGCGAGCACAGCGAGGAGGGCACGGCGAAGCGTCATCAGGTTCTCCCTTGGTCGAGTCTGCGATTGGCACGGTCGCCGAGCAGGTTCGCCACGAGAGCGAGCAGCGCGGCGGCGACGGCGGGCGCGATCGGCACCCACCAGTAGGCAAGGAGGTACTCCAGGCCCTGGGCGCTCATGGCCCCGAGCTCCGGCGCAGGCGGCGGCGCGCCGAGCCCGATGAACGACAGGGCGGCCAGCGCGAGGATCAGGTTGCCGACGTCCAGGGACATCGTCACCACCACCGGGGTCAGCGCCGCGGGAAGCAGGTGGCGCAGTACCAATCGCGCCCGGCTGACACCCGCCAGGCGGGCGGCGTCGGCGTGAGGACGCGAGGCGTGCGCGCGGACCTCCGCGCGGACGATGCGCGCATACCACGGCCACCACACCACGCTGAGGGCCAGCAGCGTGTGAAACAGGCTCGGGCCGATCGAGGCGATCACCGCAATCGCGATCACGGGCGCCGGCAGCGCGAGGAACAGGTCGGTGATGCGCATCAGCACCATGTCGACGAGCCCGCCGAACGCTCCAGCCAGCGCACCGACGAAGGCGCCGAAAAGAGCTCCGACGGTGATCACCCCGAGCGCGCTCAGCCACGACTCACGGATGCCGTAGAGCACCCGCGAGAAGATGTCGCGGCCGATTTCGTCGGTGCCCAGGGGATACGCAAATGAAGGAGCGTGAAACGGGCCCGCCGAGGTTACGTCGAGCGAGCTATGGGTGGCGAGCAGCGGCGCGGCGACGGCGAGCAGCGTCACGATCCCGATGGGCATGAGCGCCGAGCGCACCGAGGCGCCTGCAGCGCCGGCACCGAGCGCAACAGGTCGACGCCGGCCCCAGAAACGCAGCGAAAGGCCGCCGCCGGTGCCCGCCACGGCGCCGGCGGGCGAGGGCGCGGAGGCAATGCCCTGCAGGTCCGTCGGTCGCGTGGCCATGCTCATGCGGCCTGTGCGACCTGGACGTCGGGAACAGCGTCGAGCAGCTCGCGTGTGTATGGATGTGACGGCGCCGCGAACAGCTCCTTGGTGGGCGCGTGCTCGACGATCACGCCCCGGCTCATGACCGCGATCTCGTCCGCGACCGCGCGTGCGGCCGCGAGGTCGTGGGTGACGAACAGCAGCGCCAGGCCGAGCTTGGCGCGCAGCTCGCAGAGCAGGTTCAAGACCTGCGCGGCGAGTGAGACGTCAAGCGCCGACACCGGCTCGTCGCAGGCCAACAAGGTGGGCGGGACGGCAATCGCCCGCGCGATCGCCGCCCGCTGGCGCATGCCGCCCGACAGCGAGCGCGGGAGCAGGCCGGCCACTTCGCCGGGCAGCCCGACCGCGTCCAGCGTGGCGCCCACGCGCGCCGCGCGCTGCTGGCGAGGCACACCGAGCGCGGCCAGGCGCTCCTCGATCTGCGTACCGATCGTCAGCCACGGGGTGAGCGACGCCCCCGCATCCTGGAAGACCAACTGGGGCGGCGCCCCAGCCGCCAGGCGCACGTCGCCGGCGGTCGGCCCGAGCAGTCCGACGACCGTGCGCAGCAGCGTGGTCTTGCCCGACCCCGACTCGCCCACGATCGCCAGCGAGCCGCCCGCCGCCAGCGTCAGGCTGACCCCGCCCACGGCTCGCAGCGGCGCGGGCACCGCTGCGAACGGGCGCCGGCGCGGGCGCGGGTACTCGCACACGACGTCTCGCAGGACGAGCGCGGGGGTCGGGGCGATCCGCTCGCGCGGGAGCTCTGCCCTGAGAGGCTCCGGGGTCTCCTCGCCGGCCATGCATGCGAGCAGCGCCTCCGCGTGCGTGGAGGGCTCGTGCTTGCGCGGCCAGTCCGCCAGCGCGCCGGGGCGGTGACACTCGCAGCGCCGCCCGCCATCGATCGAGATCGGCACGGGACTCGCGCACGCGTCGTCGGCAGCCGGACAGCGGGCGGCAAAGGCGCAGCCGGCAACTGGGCGGCGGGGATCGGGCGGCTGCCCTGCGAGCGTGGGCAACTCGCCACCCGCGAGCAGGCCGTCCAGGCGCGGGCGGCTGGCGAGCAGGCCGACGGGATAGGGATGGCGTGGAGCGAACAGCACCTGAGTGGCCGTCCCGCACTCCACGATCCGCCCGGCGTAGGCCACCGCGATGCGATCGCACAGACGGGCGGCCACGCCGAGGTCGTGGGTGATCAACAGCAACGCGGTGCCGCGCTCGCGAGCAGCGTCGGCCAGCAGGTCCAGCACGCGCGCCTGCGTGGTCACGTCCAGCGCCGTGGTGGGCTCGTCGGCGACGATCAGGCGCGGGTCGCGCGCGAGCGCCATCGCGATCATCACCCGCTGGCGCAGGCCCCCGGAGAGCTCGTGCGGATAGCAGCGCGCCTTGACCTTGGGCTCGGGGATGCCGGTCTGCGCGAGCAGTTCCACCACCCGCGCGCGCTGCGCCCCGCCGGCCGCCTCGGCCACCTGCTTGCCGATTCGCATCGACGGGTTCAGGCTCCCCATCGGGTCCTGAAAGACGGCGGTGATGTAGCTGCCGCGCATCGCGCGGCGATCCTCCTCGGAGGCCCTCAGCATGTCCTGGCCGTCGAGCAGCACGCGTCCGCCGAAGACCGGCCTGGGCGTGGGCGCCAGCAGCCCCAGCGCGGTCATACCCAGCACGCTCTTGCCCGAGCCCGACTCGCCGACAAGCCCAAGGATCTCGCCGGGCTCGATCGACAGACTGGCCCCGCGCACCGCATGCACGGGCCCGCTGGCCGAGGGGAAGGTGACGTACAGGTCCTCGACCTCGAGGGCGGGGCTCGCCTCTACGATGCTCATGCCGCTATCTCCACGCCGTCGGGCTCGCCAGCCCTCGCGAGCCCATCGAGCACTTCGCCGCTGCTCACCAGACAGTCGCGCTGCAGGTAACGCATGGCTGCCAGCGCCGCCTCGTGGGCGCCAAGCGAGGACCCACCCACGCAGTCCGTGACAACCAGGCAGCGGTAGTCGTGCTGATGGGCGTCCGCGAACGTGTAGTGCACGCACACGTCCGTCAGCGCCCCAACCAGCACCAGCGTGTCGACGCCGTAGGACTTGAGCACCAGCGCAAGCTCGGTGGCGAAGAACGCCGAGTAGCGGCGCTTGCGGATCAGGTACTCGTCAGCGGCAGGTGCGATGCCGTCGGCAAGCTCGGTCGCGGCATCGCCCTCCAGGCAGTGAACCGTCTCCCCGCCGTCGAGCTCACGACCGAAGTCGACCAGCGTGCGCTTGTGCACCTCCTGGACGAAGATTGGCGGGATGCCGGCCGCGCGCGCGGCCGCGATCAGCGCACGGATGCGCTCGTGGCGCTGCTCGCCGCCGGGCATGTGCGCGACGCCGTGCTCGCCTGGCAGCACCTCGCCCTTCTGGACGTCGATCACGATTAGCGCAGCCCTACCGTGCAGTTGCAAAAACTGTCCTTTCAAATGCGAAAAACCCGAGAGAACACGATGTCTCCCGGGCTTTTATCCCTCCGTGTAGGCGCGGCTATGTCGGGTGCCGGCCCGCCCTCTCGGACCAGTCCTGCCGTCAGCGGCAGCGGAACCCTAGGGCAGCATGCACTATGCCTCCGCGCGGCCGGCGCCAACATGATCAACGGGCCAAAATCTGCGTGCGGTCGTTTAGACAACCGTTGCAACGGCAAACCGTCACCCGACGATGGCCGACGAACCCAACGAATCACATCTCGGCACTTGCTAGGAACCACTTGACCTCCTTGACATGACGGACTTGACGGCATATCATTTAGACAGTGACGTCCTATGCAGCTGCCACGACTGCCTTCCAGAAGACCCTCGAGGCCCTCGACCTGCCCAAGGACCGTCTCGCCGACCCCGACACGCAGGCGCAACTCGGACGGCGAGCAGCGCTGCTGGCCACGTCGGAGCTGACCTGGGATGAGCACCTTGGGCCGCTGTATGGGTGGTCCGAGGTCGCCTCGGTGCTCGGTACCGTCCGCACACGTCAAGGCGTCAACGACCTCGCCAGGCGGCGGCGCTTGCTGGCGTTGCCGACCAGCAGCGGCAAGGTGCTCTACCCCGCCTTTCAGTTTGGTGGCGGACGGACCATCGCCGGGCTGCGCGAGCTGCTCGACGAGCTAGATGGCTCCGGCGCGAGCCCTTGGACGCAGGCGTCATGGTTCGTCTCGCCGCAAGACGAACTGGACGGCGAGTCACCGGTCGCTTACCTGAGCCGCCACCAGCTCGACCAACGCGTTCTCGACACTGTCCGCCGCGCAGCCGCACGCCTTGCCGCGTAAGCAAGCGCCGTCGTTCCTGTCGCCGCCGCCGGCCGACGCGCAACAGCTGAAGTCCTTCCCCGTATTCGTCCTGCGTCGCGGCAGCGAGGTGCACAGAATCCACCTGGCCACTCTGGACCCGTGGTACTTCAATGCGCAGGACACGTGGCGTTTTAGCCCATGCGCGGTTGCCGGGCTCGGAGCGTGCTACCTCGCGCAGCGCCCCGTCGCCGGACTGCTCGAGACATTCAAGGGCGTGACCGTCGTTGACGAACGTGATGTCCTCCAGCGCGCGCATTTCACGGCGAAGCTCGGGCACGCTGTGCGGCTGGCCGACTGCTGCGCTGCCCGAGCGCGCGCGTTCGGCGTCGACGGCGAGATCCACACCACCACCGACTACGCCCTGACTCAAGCATGGGCTGGCGCCCTGGCTGTCGCAGGGTTCGCCGGGTTGCGCTACCTATGCCGATCTGACCCCGGGTTGTCTCTGTTCGGCTACGCCCTGTTCGACGCAGCCGGCCAGGCACCGCCGGGCCGCTGGCCCAGAGGTCGCGACTCACCGATAGCCGAGCAGATACTCCGCGAGGCCGAGGAGTTCGGCTTGCGCGTTCGCCCCACGCCGTAGAGCGAAGCCTGCGCGGCCCACGAACGACCGTGCGCCTGCCTCCAGTGGGCCCGTCTCGGGCGCTCGACGCCCATGTCGCAATCCCGCCAGACTTTGGCCGCTGCATCGGTCAGACTGGGCACATGGTTGACGACTTCGAGCACTGCTATCGGGCCGTTCGGTCAAAGGACCCGCGCTTTGACGGCTGGTTCTTCACCGCTGTCACCAGCACCCGCATCTACTGCCGCCCCAGTTGTCCCGCGATGACGCCCAAGCGCGAGAATGTGCGCTTCTACCCGTCCGCCGCCGCAGCGCAGCAAGCCGGCTTTCGCGCCTGCAAGCGCTGCCGGCCCGACGCCGCCCCCGGCTCGCCCGAGTGGGACGGGCGCGCCGACGTGGTCGCGCGCGCCATGCGCATGATCGCCGACGGCGTCGTCGACCGCTCGGGGGTGACCGGCCTGGCCGCCCAGCTCGGCTACAGCGTGCGCCAGCTGCAGCGGCTGCTGGTAGCCGAGCTGGGAGCGGGGCCGATCGCGATCGCCCGCGCGCAGCGCGCCCAAACTGCGCGCGTGCTCGTCGAGACGACCACCCTGCCCATGATTCAGGTAGCGCTCGCCGCCGGGTTTGCCAGCGTCAGGCAGTTCAACGACACCATCCGCGCCGTCTTTGCCACGACGCCCAGCGAGTTGCGTAGGCGCGCGCACGCCAAGGCCAGCGACCCGTGGAGCACAGCCGACGCAGGCCCCGGCACACTCACGCTGCGCCTGCCCTTCCGCCAACCGCTGTGTCCCGACAACCTCTTCGGGCACCTCGCCGCCACCGCCGTGCCCGGCGTCGAGGAGGTGCGCGACGGCGCCTACCGGCGCACCCTGTCGCTCGAGCACGGGCCCGGCATCGTCGAGCTCACGCCCCAACCAGGGCACGTCGCCGCCCGCATGACCCTCACCGACCTGCGCGACCTGACCGCCGCAATCGCCCGCTGCCGCTGGCTGCTGGACCTCGACGCCGACCCTGTCGCCGTCGACGAACTGCTCGGCGCCGACCCAGACCTGGCGCCCGTCGTGCGCCGTGGCCCCGGGCGCAGGGTCCCGCGCTGTGTCGACGGCGCCGAGCTGGCCGTGCGCGCCGTGCTCGGCCAGCAGGTCTCCACCGCCGCCGCGCGCACCAGCGCCGGGCGGCTCGTCGCCCGCTTCGGCCAGCCAGTCGCCGATCCACGCGGCGAGCTCACACACCTGTTCCCCACCGTCGCTGCGCTGCAGGGCGCCACCGTTGCGATGCCCGCCGCTCGGCAGCGCTGCCTGGCGGGCCTTGTCGACGCCCTCTGCAGCGGGCGACTGTCGCTGGCGCCCGGCTGTGACCGCGACGACGCCATGACCGTGCTCGACAGCCTGCCCGGCATCGGCCCCTGGACCGCACACACCATCGCCATGCGTGCGCTCGGCGACCCCGACGCCTTCCTCGCGAGCGACCTCGGCGTGCGCCGCGCCGCGCAAGAGCTCGGCCTGCCACATAGCCCTTCCGCGCTCACCGCCCATGCCAGCCGCTGGCGACCATGGCGCGCATATGCCGTCCAGTACCTGTGGTCGCTATCCACCCACCCCATTAACCGCTGGCCGGCGGTAGCCGGCCCCATCAAAACACTCAAGGAGGCAGCATGATCGCCACCGCGCCCGCTACGACCACGACCACCGTCGACAGTCCGGTCGGACCGCTTACGCTGACCGCCCGCGACGGCTCGCTCAGCTCCCTGCACATGCAAGACCAGCGTCACGCGCCCGCGCGCTCGCCCGAGTCCCAGCGCGACGACCGCGCGTTCGAGGAGGTCGTCGCGCAACTGCAAGCCTACTTCGCCGGCGAACTCACCCACTTCGACCTGCCGCTAACGATGGACGGCACCGCCTTCCAGCGCCGCGTCTGGGCCGCGCTGCGCCAGATTCCCTACGGCCAGACCATCAGTTACGGCGAGCTCGCGCAGTGGGTGGGCAGTCCCGGCGCCGCGCGCGCCGTCGGCCTGGCCAACGGGCGCAACCCCATCGGCATCATCGTGCCCTGCCATCGCGTCATCGGCGCCGACGGCAGCATGACTGGCTACGGCGGCGGCCTTCAGCGCAAGGTCTGGCTACTCGAGCACGAGGCCGCCAACCGGGCGCGCGCCGCCTGAGCGCCGCGGCCGATGTGTCTCGTTGCGTTTGCCGATAGCCATGGTTATACGCCGCTCGGGGCGCCGGCACGCTCAGGCGGCGAGCTCGAACCACACGCGCGTACCGCCCACACGGTCCACGCCCCAGCGGCTGGCCTGGCGGTCGACCAGGAACAAGCCGTAGCCGCCGTTCGATCGCCCCGGGTCGCGGGGAATCGCCGTAAAGCCGCTGCCCCGGTCAATCACCTCCACGCGCACCCCGCCCTCGTCCAGCCGGCATACGCACAGCAGGATCCCGCTCGCGGGCGGCGCCAGCGAGTGCATCACCGCGTTGGACACCAGCTCTGAGACCAGCAGCGCCAGCGTGGACGCCTGCTCGCTGTCCAGCTCGCCGCGCTCGCAGAAGCCCGCGACCGCCGCGCGCGCCAGTGACGGAGCCTGCGGGTCGCGCTCAAGGTCCAGCCGCAGGTCCACGGGCGTGTCGGCGCCACGTACTCCTTTGGACAACGCTGTCATTCGGGCGCCCGCTCGCTGAATGGCAGCGCGGAGTCGGCGCCCGTGATGCGCAGCACGAGGTTCGCCGACTCGTGGCGCGAGGGAACCAGCGAGAGCTTCCATGCCTCGCGCCGCGCTCGCTCGCTGAGCTCGATCAGCAATCGCAGTCCAGATGAATCCATGAAGGTCAGACCGCTCAGGTCTAGGGTCAGTGGGGTTGGGCTCTCGTGTACCGCCTCGATCTGCTGTTCGAGCAGCGGTACGGTGCTTATATCCAGTTCGCCGTCGATCGACAACAGTAGGTTTGCCCCCCGTACCTCTTCGCTAATCGCGATTCTCGCCTGCCTGACCATCGCCGTCCCTATACCTTTGTTGCGGTCATCGCCGGGGCCGAGCCCGCCCTCGTGACTTCATGCGCCTGAGCCCGGTCCGCGCCCGCGCTGCCAGCGTCGGCTCGACGCAGCGCGATCGCCGCCGTGTCGTCGCTGTGCGCGCCCGTCTGGAACTCCGCCAGCCTGCGCGCCAGGCCGTCCACCACCTCGGCCGCCGGCCTGTCCGCCAGCTCGGCCACCGCCTCGCGCAGACGCCCAAGGCCAAAGCGCACGTCCCCCTTGCCCTGCGCGTCGGTGATCCCGTCCGTGTACGCCAACAGCGTGGCGCCCGGCTTCAAGTGCACCTCGTGCTCGCGCCAGCACGCGTCCGCGAACGCGCCTAGCAGCGGTCCATGCTCGCCCAGCTCGCGCACGCCCTCAGTACTGACATGCAGCGGCAGCGGGTGCCCACCCACCGCCAGCGTCGCCCGATCGCCCTGCAAGCGCACGCACATCGCCGTGCATACCGACAGGACCGGGCGCTTCTTGAGCGTGCGGTCGACGAACTCGAGCAGTCGCGACGGGCTAGCGTCGAACTCCGACGCGGTGCGCACCGTGTGGCGGACCAGCGCGGTCAACGCCGCCGCATCGATCCCCTTGCCCGTCACGTCGCCGATAACGATCAGCCAACTGTCGCGCACCGCCCAGACGTCGTAGAAGTCGCCGCCCACCATACTCGTCTCCACGCCCGGCAGATAGATGCTCGCCAGCTCATAGCCCGGTATCTCCGGCAGCTGCTCGGGCAGCAGGCTCTGCTGCAGCGTGCGCGCGATCGACGAGCGCGCGCTATACAGCCTCGAGTTCTCGATCGCCACCGCCGCGCGCGCCGCCACCTGCTCGCTCAGCTCGAGGTCGAACCGGTCCAGCGCGCGCCCCGACTCGGCACCCACGAGCGTCATCGCCCCCAGGATCCGCTCGCCCAGACGCATCGGCACGATCAGGGCCGAGTGAAAGCCCACCGCGCGCAGCAGCTCCAGATGGCGCTCGTCCATCGCCGCCGCCACCAGCATCTCGTCGGGGATCTCAGCGTAGAAGACCGCCTCTCCGGTATGCAGAACCCGCCCGATGCCACGCTCGGGATCCAGCTGCTCGGGCACGTAGCCGCGCAGTGCTTCCGCCAGGCTCAGCCGCTGTGGGTCCACATGCGCCACCGCCACCGTCCTGCGGTCCCCGTCCTCGTCGAACAGGTCCACCGCGCACCAGTCCGCGATGCCAGGGACGGCCAGCTGGGCCACGTTACGTAGCGTCTGCTCATAGTCCAGCGATGACGCCAGAGCCGCGCTCGCCTGGGCCAGGAACGCGTCGCGCAGCTCCGCGCGCTTGCGCTCGGTGACCTCCTCGATGATTGTGATCGTCGCCTCCACCTCGCCGTCCTCGTCCAGCAACGGAGCGGCCTTGAGCAGGTTCCAACGCTCCGCGCCCGTGTCTTGGTGGACCGACCTGATCAGCAAAGGCTCCGCCTGCTCGCCGCGCAGGATGCGCACTGAGGGGATGTCGTCCATCGAGATCACACCGCCGTCCTCGCCCCACACCAGGTAGTCCTTCATGATCTGCGCCGGCGGCGTATCGCGCAGTTGCTCCCACGAGTCAAAGCCCAGATGCGCGATCGCAGCACTGTTCGCGTACAGGAAGCGATGCTCGCGATCGCGGATCGTCACCGCGTCCGTCAGCGAGCCCACGATCGCCTCGAAGCGCCGCTCGCTCCCGCGCAGCGCGTGGCGCAATTCCTGTACGAGTTGCTCGCGCTCGCGCTCTGCCTCGGCCAGATCCTGGATCAGCTGCGCGCTGTCAAGGTCCATCTGACCATTATCCCCTGCATTTGCCCTGCAGCCAAGGGGGGCGCCGGCTCAGGCGGTCGGCGTCTGCAGATGCTCGGACACGCCCGTTATGTCCAGCAGACGCTGGACCTGCGGCGAGCCGCGCGTGACCGCGAACTGCTGAGCGCGCTCGCGGCATTGGTCACGCAGCGACAGGATCGCGCGCAGCCCTGTCGAGTCGATGAACTGAAGTGACTGCAGGTCGAGCACGACCATCGTCTCGGGCTCGATCTCGGCGCCGTCGAGCGCGCTTTGCAGCAGCGGAGCCGAGGCCATGTCCAATTCGCCGTCCAAGTCGACCACAACCCGGTCCGCCTCGCGCCTGACGGTGATGCCCAACTGGTCCTCGACCCCCATATCCAGGGATTCTAGCCGCTCGCCGTCGCCGCCATCACAACGGGCACAGCCCTTGAAAGAGGTTCTTAGCAAAGGCGCACGGCCAGCAGCGCGATGTCGTCGCGAAGCATGCCCTGCGCATGTCGCACGGCGGTCTGCTCGATGCGGGCGAGCATCGCCGCGAGGTCAAGACCCGGTGCCTGGGCGCATAGCGCCAGCAGGTCCCGCTCACCGAGCCTGTGGTCTGATCTGCCGGCCTCGGGAAGTCCGTCGGTATAGAGCAGCAGCGTCTCGCCGGGGCGCAGTCGCGTCTCCACCTCGGTCACGTCGATCGGGTCGATCACGCCGAGCAGCGTGCCGGGCCTGCCGACCTGGGTGGCCTGCCCGCTCTCGTCGATGACCAGCGGCGGCGGGTGCCCGGCGAGCGTGACCGTCAGCTGGGCGGGCTGCCCCGTCCCCGCGTGACACATTGTGACCAGCGACGCCGTGCACAGGTCAGCGCCCATCGGCTGGCTGCGCAGCGCCCGGTGCAGGGTGCCCAGCATTCCTGTCGGCGTCTGGCCGAGCATCGCCGCGGCGCGCAGCGTGTGGCGCGCGAGCGCGGTCACGCCCGCCGCACGCGGCCCCTTGCCGCAGACGTCGCCGATCACCAACAGCCAACGATCGGCGCCGTAGGGCAACACGTCATAAAAATCACCGCCCACGTCGTTGAGCTCACCCGCCGCGCGGTACAGGGCCTCGATCTGCACGCCGGGCACCGCCGGCAGCGACTCCGGCAGCAGGGCCGCTCCGAGGACGTGCGCGATCCTGTTGCGCTCCGTGTACAGCCGCGCGCTTTCCACCGCTGTGCCCGCACGCCGGGCCAGCCGCACGGCCAGCGCCAGGTCGGCGTGCGAGAAGCGCCGCCCGGAGTCCGAGCAGATCAGCGTCACCGCGCCGAGCGTTCGCGCGGGCGCGGCCAGCGGCGCGATGATCACCGACCTCGCGCCGATCCCCTGCAAGAGCTCGAGGTGCTCGTTGTCCGTCGCGTACGCCGCCAGCGCGTCGTGGTCCAACTCCGCGTACAGGCGTGGGCGCCCGCTGCGGATGACCTCCGGCACGCCCGCAGGGTCCCCGGGCGCCGGGCGATATCCGCGGTCCAGCCGTTGCGCCAGCGCGACCATCGCCGGATCGCGATGGTGGATGGCCACGCGTTCGATCTCGCCGTGCTCGTTGACGACGTCGACCGCGCAGCCGTCGGCGATCTGGGGCACCGCCAGCCGCGCGATGCCCTGAAGCGTCTCGGAGTAGTCCATCGAGGACGCCAGTACGCGGCTGACCTCCGCCATGAAGCTCTCCGCCAGCTGGGCCCGCTTGACCTCGGTGATGTTCTCGAACACGTTGACCGCAAACAGCACGCGGCCGCTCTCGGGGTCGGTCACGGGCGACGATCGCACGATTAGCCAGCGCTCCTCTCCGGTCGCGCGCACGATGTTCCTGACGAGCAGCGGCTGCGGACGCTCGCCCTTGAACAGGCGTCTGCCGGGCATCTGCTCGAGCGCAAGCTCGCTTCCCTGCTCGTCGAGCACGAGGAAGCGCTCCATGATCGAGCCGGGACGCGCCTGCATGAGCTCCTCCGGCGAGCTCGCCTGAAGTAGCTCTGCGGCGGCCTGGTTGGCGAACACCATCCGCCCCTGCGCGTCCATCAGCGTGATCGCCTCGGCGAGGTTGACGAGGATGGCCGCCAGACGCTGCTCGACCTGGCGAACCTCCGAATAAAGGCGCGCGTTGTCGATCGCCAGGGCCGCGCGCCTGGCAAGCTCGCAGGCCAGGTCTAGATCCTCGCCGCAGTAGGGCTCGCAGTCTCCCAGGCGCAGAACCGACAGGGCTCCAAGCGTGCGTCCTCGCGCCACCAACGGCGCCACCGCCACCGAGCGGTAGCGATGCTCGATCATGAAGCGCGCGTGCTCGGAGCCCTGGGCAAAGGAGTGCATCAGCATGTCGCTCATCTCCGCCAGCAGCACCGGCTCGCCGCTCGCAATCACACGCGCCACCGGATGTTCGCCGTCCGGGTCCAGCGGATGACGCCGACGCAGGGCCTCCAGATCGTGGGCGAGCCCCACATCGCCAGACGCCACCGCGACCTCTCTGATCGCGCCGCCTGCGTCGTCGCACAGGTCGATCGTGCACAGGTCCGCCAGGCGCGGCACCGTCAGCTGCGCCACCTGCTGCATGGTCGTCGCCAGATCCAGGGAACTGGCCATCACCGCGCCCGCCTCGACGAGCAGTTCCACGGCGATGTCGCGCGGGGGCGCCTTCTCTGTCATGGGCTCTCTGTTCCAGGCTGGCCCACGCCTACCGCCGCCGGGTCGCTACCCCCTCGCGCCTACAGGCGAAAACTTGACCAGGACGCATCAGTATGGCAACGGGACTGCCACCGCGCCCGTGCCGGCGCAAGAACTCAATCCTGGCTCAGGGCACACGCTTTACTACGCGAACCACGGTGCCCGCGCGCGAGGAGCGGATCTGCATTTCGTCACAGAGTTGGTTGACGAGCCACAGGCCGCGACCGCTGTGCGCCTTGGGTCCCGGACGCGTGCGTCCCACGTGAGGATCCTCGATGTGCCCCGCATCGTGGACCTCGCAGACCAGCGCCTGCGCCTCTCTCCAGTAGCGCAGCGTCCCGCGACCACCGCCATGGCGAACGCTGTTGCTCGCCAGCTCGTTGACCGCCAGGACGAGATCCTCAGCCGGCCCGCGATCGAGCATCGCCGCGGCCGCCCACCCCGCGATGGCGTGACGCAAAGAGGCCAGCGCTCGCACATCGAACGCCAACTCGCGCAGCTCCCCCGCCGGCGCCGGGCTGGGCAGCCGGCCGGCGTGGGGAGGGTGCAGCGCAGGGGCGCTGAGTAGACCGCGCCCGGCCCCCGTGGGCGCGGCGACCATGGGCGTGTCGGGACTCGAATCGCCTATTCGGTCGTCGTACTGCTGGTGGATCGGATTGCGCGACAAGCCTGCCAACACATCTCCCACCTCTCAGCGCCAGCCGGACACCCAGTCCGGCGGTCGGGTCGGGGATTCGCTACCAACGGCCATACCAGCGCCGGCGCCCACCAGCCTCGGGGACCCCGCCGATGAAGAAGCCGATCAGCCACAGCAGCACGGCAAAGATCAGTACGTACCACAGTACGTGCACCGCAAAGCCCAGTCCTCCCAGGATCGCCAATATCAATACGAGCGCCAACAGCGCAACCATGTCCCACCTCTCGATTCGTCGTCGTTGCCCGAAGCTGATTCACGGGGCCTGATAAACAGATGCCCCGATCGCACGGCCGCCAAACCCACCAGCCCGCCGATACAGACTTCCGGCGCTCCACAGGGGCTTTCCGACCCTGGCGCGGGTCAGCGGCGCGCATCAAGGCGCAGGACAAGCATTTCCGAGGGACCCGCGCTGACCCCGACGGTCCGATGACCGTCGGCGAGCAACCCCAACAGCGCGCCGAGCCCGTCGGCAGTCGTGTCGTGAACGAGCGCACCCGCGTGGCCTGCGTGCAACGGCCCGAGCCGTAGCCGCAGCTCACGCGGCGCAGCGTCGACCTCGACGTTCAGATGGCTCGCGCAGAGCGAGTCGTCCGTGTGGGCCACGAGCGCGTCGGCCAGCAGTTGCGCGTCCGAGATTCGGTCGATCGAGAAGTACGCGCGGGCTGCCATCGCGCTCAACACGCGGGGGACCACAGCCCGCGCCAACGAGATCGGCGCGACCGCCAGGGCCGCCGTATTGGTCGGCGGGGACGGGGATTCGAGGACCGCTCCCTGCAGGCCGTCGTCCTGGTGGGGTTGGCGCAGCGTGTGCGGATGGGCGGTTGCGAACGTCATCCAAACCTCCGTACCGCCGTCGGGCACGTCGTTGCACTCGACCTCGCGGGCGAGAGCACGGATGACCGGCAAGCCGATGCCGAGTCCGCCGGCAGGAGGAGTCGACCCTGCGAGCTGGTCGCCGGACATCCCGCGGCCGCGATCGCGCACCGCCACGCACAACCCCCCACAACGGCAGAACATGTCCACCTCGAGCGGTCCTTCCTCACCGCCATAGGCGTGCAGCACGACATTGTTGGACGCCTCGCTGACGGCCGTGTTGACCTCGTTGAGCTCCAGTGCGCCCAGGCCGATCGTATCCGCCAGGCCCGCGATGACCTGGCGCACGACCACCGCGCTCTCGGGGTTGCTTGCGAGCTTCAGGCGTACGTTCGGGATCTCGGCGGGCATCGTGCTGCGATCAACAAGGATCGCACCGCGTGCCTGGACTCGCCGAACCGCCCGGACCGAGTGTCAGCCTACGCCGGGACCGGGCCGCGCCACGTCCTCGCCGGGATGCGTGAGCGCGCGCAACTGATCGAGCGAGCGCCGCAGCAATCGCGAAACCTGCATCTGCGAAACCCCGATGCGCTCGGCTATCTCCGTCTGCGTGAGATCGTCCACGAAGCGCATGCGTATGATCGCGCGTTCGCGCGCAGGTATGCGCATGAGCACCGAGCTCAGCGTAGCGTCGAGCTCGATCAGCTCATAGCGCTCGTCGTCGCTGCCGATCGACTCTCCATAGGACACCGCATCCTGGTCGTCGGCGCTGGGTCGTGGTGCATCCAGCGAAACTGCCTGGTAGGCGTGAATGGCCTGCAAAGCGTCGAGGACTTCCTCTGTGTCCAGCTCGAGGTACTCGGCAAGCTGGTTGACCGTGGGAGAGTGGCCTTTGGCGTTGGCCAGACGCTCCTGAGCGTCACGCACCTTCAGCGCCCGCTCCTGGGTGCCGCGCGGCACGTGCACCGCCCAGCCTGAATCGCGGAAGTAGCGACGCATCTCCCCAAGGATCGTCGGCACGGCGAACGACGGGAACGGGTGGCCCCGCTCGGGGTCATAGCGATCCATCGCCTTGAGCAGCCCAAGCGATGCGACCTGCAGGAGGTCCTCGAACGGCTCAGACGAATTGCCGTAGCGGCGCGCCAACCCGCGAGCCAGGGGCATGAACCGGCGCACCAACTCCTCACGAGCGGCCTCGTCGCGCTCGCCCTGCCAGCGCGCGAAAAGATCGCATACGTCCTCGCCGGCCGGGGCGATGCTAGCTACATGACTCGAAGTCGATGTGCTCTCGACTGCCGTTGCTGAAGACATCTGCACTCCTTTCCATGTGACGCCCATCGTGCCCGCCATATGGGCGGGTACGACAACTCGGCAATTGATCCTGAAACAGCTCTACCCCGATGTTGCGCGGGCTAAGCATCAATCTTGCGGCGGCACGACGGCTGACGCTCGACGAGGCTCGGCGTCGATAGGGTTGGCGCCATGAGCCTGCGCAGTGAGCCCCCGCAGGCGGACGGTCCGTGACGGCACCGGCGCCCTCGGGCGAGCAGTTCGAGATCGCCAGCGACGAGCAGTCCGCGACGATCGTCGAGGTGGGTGCGGGCGTGCGCGAATACACGGTCGCGGGACGGGCCGTGCTCGAGGCCTATCCGCTGGACGCCATCTCTGATGGGGCGCATGGCGCGCTGCTCATCCCCTGGCCCAATCGCCTGGCAGACGGCCACTATCGCTTCGATGGGGTCGACCACCAGCTGGCGTTGAGTGAGCCGGCCAGACACAACGCGATCCACGGCCTGCTGCGCTGGCGGTCCTGGCGAGCCGTGCAGCGCGAGAGCGATCGCGTGGTCATGGGCATACGCCTACATCCCACGCCCGGCTACCCCTTCGCGCTGGATGTGAGCGTGACCTATCAGCTGGGTCAGGACGGGCTGACGGTGTCCACCGACGCGACCAACGTCGGCGAGCGCCCGTGTCCCTATGGCGCCGGCCAGCACCCCTATCTGTCGCCCGGCGGAGGGTCGATCGACGATTGCACGCTGCAGCTGCCCGCGGCCACGCGCGTGCTTACCGACTCTGAGCGCCAGCTTCCCTGCGGCAGCGAGGCAGTCGCAGGGACCGTGTTCGACTTCAGCTGCGCCCGGCGCATCGAAGACCTACAGGTCGACTCCCCCTTCACCGACCTGTCGCGCGATGACAGCGGGCGCGCCGTGACCAGGCTGTCGGCGCCCGACGGCAGGACGGTCGAGCTGTGGGTCGACGAGTCCTATTCGGTGCTCGAGCTCTATACCGGCGACACGCTGCGCCCGTCGCGCAGGCGTCGCGGGCTGGCGGTCGAGCCGATGACCTGCTGGCCCAACGCCTTTCAGAACGGAAATGGTCTCCAGCGACTCGAGCCCGGCCAGTCGCTGAGCACTCGCTGGGGTGTTCGGCTCGCCTGATCATCGCCGCCTGCCAGCAGCAGGCGAGCCGAAACGCTGCGTCAGTCGTGCGCGGACATCTGCAGGCGCACGAGGCTACCGCTCGACGCCGACCTGATCTGCACGAGGTCGCACAGATGATTGGCGATCCAGATGCCGCGACCGCCCAGCTGGCTCGCCGCCGGGCGCTGGCGACCGACCAGCGGCTCGTCGATGCGCCCCCGGTCACGGATGTCACAGCCGATGCAGCCATTGTCGAGCCAGACCTGCACGGTCCCGCCTCCGCCGCCATAGAGCAGGCTGTTGGTCGCCACCTCGCTCACCGCCAGAACGAGGTCTGCCACCCGCGTCGGGGCCAGCCCTGCCCGATTGGCGTGTTCGGCGATCAGGCCACGCACCTCGCCCAGCTGCTCGCATCCAAAGTCCGACTGTCCGAGCACGTTGGCCGGCGGGCGCAGCTCTCCCGCAAGTGGGTCGCCGTCGTAGTGCGGATCTGCATACGCGTCGCTGGTGCGCGGCCGGCCCGCGCCTGACAGGTGTGGGTGATTGTGCTCGGCGCTCGCCAGTAGCGGCTCGTCGAGCTCGGCGCTGTTGTAGGGACACAGCAACGACCACGTCGGCGAGTCGGCGAAGGCGAGGTTGAGCAGCGACTCGTGGCGCACGCACTCTTCGAGCTCGGCCGGGCTGCGGCCTGCCCAGATCGGTTCGCCGATCCCGCGCACGCCACCAGCGGCGGTCAGATGCGCGTCGACGAAGTCGTGCCACGCGGAGATGATCCGCGCCGGGTTGCGCCCGAGCTCTTCCATGTCGACGAACTGGATGCTCTCGGCCTCGCCGTTAAGCTCGCCCTTCAGCAGCTCCAGGCGGGCCGACGGCATGGCCACGAGCATGGCCTCCTGCGCCTCGAGCCCTGCCCGCAGAAACGGGATCGCGCCCGCGAGCAGCTCGTCGGCGTCGGCATAGAAGAACGCCTCGTGTTGAAACCCACGATCATGGCCTGCATCTGGCATGGCTCGTCTCCAGAGGTTACAAAGTCACCGCAGCGACGCCAGCAACATCTCTGTCGCCGACAGCCAGCTCCACCGGCGCTCGAGCGCCTCGCTCAACCGACGGCGTTCGAGTACACGCGCTCGACCTGCTCGCCGCGCGCGACCAGCACGTCGGAGACAAGCGCGGGCTCGAACAGGCCGTGCTCGACGACCCCGACCGTGGACGACAACCGCGCCGCCAGCTCAACGGGATCGTCGAAGTCGCCGATGAAGTCGGCGATCACGCCCCCGTCGGGGCTGGGCGCAACATCGCGCAGCGCAACCGTGCCCAGGCGCTTGAGCGTTGCCGCCAGCCCGAACTGCAAGAGCTCGAGTGGCACAGGCGCGGTCAGCTTGTCGACGAGCTTGTTGGCAGACACGATCACGACAAAGCGATCGGCCGCCGCCGCGACGGCCTTCTCGCGCGTGTGGGCAGCGCCCCCGCCCTTGACCAGCCAGCCTGTTGGCGCGACCTGGTCGGCGCCGTCGATCGCGATGTCCAGCTGCGCCGGAGCGTCCGCCCCGCAAAAGGATTCGACGTGGATCCCGAGTTCGCGCGCCGCGTCCTCGGTCGCGGGGGAGGTAGACACACAGCGCAGGCTCAGCCCACGCGCGGCGAGCGCAGGCAACAGATAGGCGACGGTCGAGCCCGTCCCCAGTCCCACGCGCATGCCGTCCTGCACGAGCTCCGCGGCGGCCTCGGCAGCGAGCTGCTTCTCGCGCTCGACGCTCACCGCATGCCGCGATAGCGCCTGATCAGCGCGTTGGTCGAGCTGTCGTGGCGCAGGTCGGGCTCGTCGCTGTCCTGGAGCTCGGGGATGATCCGCTTGGCCAGCACCTTGCCAAGCTCCACGCCCCACTGGTCGAAGGAGTCGATGCCCCAGATCACCCCTTGAGTGAACACGCTGTGCTCGTAGAGGGCCACGAGTGCTCCGAGCGTGTGGGGCGTCAGCTGCTGGGCGAGGATCACGTTGGTCGGGCGGTTGCCTTCGAACACCCGGTGCGGGACGACCGCCTCGGCGGTCCCCTCGGCCCGGACCTCCTGCTCTGTCTTGCCGAACGCCAGCGCCTGCGCTTGCGCGAACACGTTTGACATGAGCAGGTCGTGGTGGTCGCCGATCGGGTTCAGGCTCCTGGCGAAGCCGATCAGGTCGACGGGGATCAGCTTGGTTCCCTGATGGATCAGCTGGTAGAAGCTGTGCTGTCCGTTGGTACCCGGCTCGCCCCAGAAGACCGCGCCGGTCTGATAGTTGACCGCGCGCCCGTCCAGCGTGACGTGCTTGCCGTTGGACTCCATCGTCAGCTGCTGCAGGTAGGCGGGAAAGCGCTTGAGGTACTGGCTGTAGGGCATCACCCCGACCGTCTGCGCAGCGAAGAAGTCGCCATACCAGACCGCCAGCAACCCCATCAGGACGGGTAGGTTGCGTTCGGGCGGCGCAGTCCTGAAGTGCTCGTCCATCTCGTGAAAGCCGGCCAGCATGTCGCGAAAGCCAGCCGGACCTACCGCGAGCATCGTCGACAGGCCGATCGCCGAGTCCATCGAGTAGCGCCCGCCCACCCAATCCCAGAAGCCGAACATGTTGTCTGTGTCGATGCCGAAGCTCGACACCTCCTGCGCGTTGGTGGACACGGCCACGAAGTGCTTGGCGATCGCCGCCTCATCACCCAACGCCGCGAGCGCCCACTCGCGTGCCGTGTGGGCGTTGGTCATCGTCTCGAGCGTGGTGAACGTCTTCGACGACACGATAAAGAGCGTCTCGTCGGGGGCGAGGTCGCGCGTCGCCTCGGCGAAGTCGGTCGAGTCGACGTTCGAGACGAAGCGGAAGGTGAGGTCTCGCCGCGTGTAATGGCGCAGCGCCTCATAGGCCATCACCGGACCAAGGTCCGAGCCGCCGATGCCAATGTTGACCACGTTGCGGATCGGCTTTCCCGTGTGGCCCTTCCAGTCACCCGAGCGCACCCGGTCGGCGAAGGCGGACATCCGATCGAGAACGTCGTTGACCTGCGCCACGACATCCACGCCGTCGACGATCAGCAGCTCGCCGCGCGGCATGCGCAGCGCCACGTGGAGCACCGAGCGGTTCTCGGACACGTTGATCCGCTCGCCGGCGAACATCGCCTCGGTGCGCTCGCGCAGGCGCGATTCCTCGGCGAGCTTGCACAGCAGGGCGAGCGTCTGGTCGCTGATCCGATTCTTGGAGTAGTCGAGGTACAGCCCGGCCCCCTCCGCCACCAGCCGCTCGCCACGGTTGGGATCTTCGGCGAACAGGTCGCGCAGGTGGCGCCCGCGGATCTCCTGGCAATGCTTGTCGAGCGCCTGCCAAGCCGGGCGCATGCGCAACGGCGTGATGGTCGTGGTGGCGATGCTCATCGAGACTCCTCCGGCGTCGGGGCTCACGACGCGCGGGCGCCGCGATCTGCTCGTCGATGTGTGCGCTCAGATCATCTCAGGAGTCGGCCAGGCACCGCTGCCGATGTCTACTCGGGCGAGCCGGCGGCGCCCTGCAGCGGCAGGCGGACGTGAAAGACGGTGTGCCCGGGCTCGCTGTCCACGGCGATGGTGCCGCGGTGGCGGTCGGCCACGATCCGGCGCGTGGTGTCCAGCCCGAGCCCGGTGCCCTGTCCGACGTCCTTGGTGGTGAAGAACGGGTCGAAGATGTGCGCGCGCGCCTCGGGCGCGATGCCGGGGCCATCGTCGGCGATGTCCACCTGCACGCATTGCCCGTCGCGGTGTGTGCTCAACGTGATCGTGCCGCGCTCGCCAAGGGCGTCGATGGCGTTGTCGAGCAGGTTGGTCCACACCTGGTTGAGCTCAGAGCCGCGCATGGTCAGCGCCGGCAGCGAGCGGTCGTACTCGCGCACGACCTCGATGTTGGTGTGCTTGAGCTTGTGGCCGAGCACCGTCAGCGTGGTCTCCAGCCCCTCGTGCACGTCCGCTTCGACCACCTCGCCGCGGTCCATGTAGGCGTAGGACTTGACCGCGCCCACCAGATCGCTCATGCGAGCGGTCGACTCGGTCAGCTCCGAGGCAAGCCCACGGGCGGTCAGCGAGGCGGCCACCCAGCGAAGCGCCGCGACGGTCGCCTCTCCGGCCAGGCCTGAAACCCGCGCCAGCCAGTCGGCGTCCACACCCGCCGATGCCAGCGGCTCGGCCAGGCGCCAGGCTTCGGGCACGCCGAGATCGTCCAGCTGTGCCAGCAGCTCGTCTTCGGCATCGGCGGCGTCCAGCGCGTCCAGCGGGCCGCGCTGCGCCTGGCGCGCCATGGCCTCGCGCTGCAGGTCGACCAGCTGCTGGGCGTCCGCGCGCTCGATCCCGGATTCGACGAAATGGCCGATCGTCGAGGCGAGCACGTCGAGCGACTCAACCAGGTCGGCCGCGGCCCGGCGAGCCGCAGCCGCGGGGTTGTTGAGCTCGTGGGCGAGCCCCGCCGCCATCGTGCCCAGCGAGGCCAGTCGTTCGCGGTTGCGTTCGACGGCGGTGAGGCGATCGACGACCGGGCGAACCTGGCGAATGACGCGCTCGACGACCGGACGCTGGGCCAGCGCAAGCTCCGCAAAGCGCTCCGTCGGCACGACCGCGAGGGTGCTGTCCGTCAAAGCCTGCATACGCACCGCGCTCGGGTTGCCGGTGAGCGCGGCTATCGCCCCGATCCATGTCGGCGCGCGATGCTCGCCCAAGGTTTCCTCGCGTCCTCGCTCGTCGAGCGCGATCGCCTCCAGCGTTCCCTCGAGCACGAAGTGCACGCCCGATTTGGCAGCTCCCGGCTCGGACACCACGCTGCCTGCCTCTACGTCGCGCAACTGGGCCGCCGCAGACCATTGCGCCAACTGCTCGTCGCCCAGGCCCTCGAACAGGTCAAGCGCACGCAGCTGCTCGACGCTAGGGTGGCTCACGGACGCGGCGGGTCGGATGGATCTGGCGCCTTCACGCGTCGGCCAGGTACTCGTGGATCAGCGACACCGCCATCGAGCCCTCGCCCACGGCGCTGGCGACGCGCTTGATCGAACGCGCGCGCACGTCGCCGGCGACGAACACCCCCGGCACGCTGGTCTCTAGCACGTACGGATCGCGTGTCGGCAACGGCCAGCCGTGCTCACGTGCGTCCGGTCCGGCGAGGATGAAGCCGCGCTCGTCGCGCGCGACCACGGCCTCAAGCCAGTCGGTGCGCGGCGCGGCGCCGATGAACACGAAGCACGCGTCGACCTCTTCGCTGGTCTCGCTGCCGTCGGCGTGGCGGATGCGCAGGGACCGCAGGCGGCCATCCTCGCCGCTGGCCGCGACGGCCTGCGCGCCGGTGCGCACGTCGACGTTGGCCAGCGCGGCGATCTGGTCGATCAGGTAGTGCGACATCGACTTGGCCAGCGAGTCGCCCCGCACGAGCATCGTCACCCTGGCGGCGTAGCCGGAGAAGTAGACCGCGGCCTGGCCGGCCGAGTTGGCCCCGCCGATGACCACCACGTGCTGGTCGGCGCACGCGCGCGCCTCGGTCATGGCCGCGCCGTAGTAGACACCCGCGCCGGTGAAGTCGGCAAAGCCCGGGGCGTCCAGCTGGTTGTATGAGACGCCCGAGGCGACCAGCACGCAGTTGGCGCTGAGCGAGCCACCGCCGGCGAGCTCGACGATCCGTCCGGATCCCTCTACGCGCAAAGCGGTGGCGTCCTTGACGGTCAGAAGCTCGGCGCCCAAGCGCCGCGCCTGGTCGGTGGCGCGGCGCGCCAGGTCAGAGCCAGACAACCCGGCGGGGAAGCCCAGGTAGTTCTCGATCCGGCTGGACTGGCCGGCCTGCCCGCCGGGCGCCTCGCGCTCGACCATGACCGTGCGCAGGCCCTCCGACGCTCCATAGACTGCCGCCGCCAGCCCCGCGGGGCCACCGCCGACGATGACGAGGTCGTAGTGATCGGACGCGGGCTGCGCGGCCACCCCCAGGCGCTCGGCCAACTCGAGCACGGTGGGGCGCTCGAGCACGCTGCCGTCCTGCAGCAGGGCCACCGGCAGGCGGTCGGCCTGCACGCCCGCCACCGTCAGCAGTTCGCGCGCCTCGCCGTCGCGCTCGACGTCCAGCCAGCGCGCGGGCACGCGGTTGCGCGCGAGGAAATCGCGCAGGTCGTGCGACTCCTTGGAGAAGCGGTGGCCGATCAGGCGCACGCCCCCGGTGTCCAGCGCCGTGCCGGCCTCCCACGTAGTGAGCAGGTCTTCCAGGGCCGGGAACAGCTGTTCCTCGGGGGGATCCCACGGCTTGAGCAGGTAGTAGTCGAGCGCCACCTCGTTGATGGCCGCGATCGCCGCCTCGGTGTCGGCGTAGGCGGTCAGCAGCACGCGCTTGGCATCGGGCACCAGCTGGCGCGCCTGGGTCAGGTAGGCGGTGCCGGCCATCCCCGGCATGCGCTGGTCGGCGATCAGCATCGCGACCTGCTGGCCGCGCCTGCGCACCTCCGCCAGGATCTCCAGCGCCTCTGCGCCCGAGCCGGCGCGCATCACGCGGTAGCGCTCGCCGAAGCCCCGTCGCAGATCGCGCGCGACGGCCGCCAGCACGGCCGGCTCGTCATCGACGGCCAGCAACACCGGGCGCTCGGCCGGCGGCGTGCTCACCGCCGCCACGTGGAGACCTTAGATCGCGATGAGCGTGCGCTCAGGGGACTGGAGAGCGACATGGCAGCAGCGTACGCGTCCTGCGCCTTGCGCGCCCCCGCCGGCTATGAGAGATGAGGGCGCGGCGATGCCGAGCGGTTATCGAGCAGGCGCATCAGCGCCTGTCCCCCGCGAGGCCCGAGCCCCGCGGGGGGCCACGGCGTCGATTACAGGACAGCCTCGATCAGCGAGGTGAACTCGGCCTGACCGGAGACGTTCGGGTGGTAGCTTTCAGACAGCGGGTCTGACTGTCCGTTCAGCCATTCCGAGGAAGAGCAGACCTCGTGCGCTTCAAAGGCACTGGTGGGATTGACAAAGGTGAATTTCGACGCTTCCGCCCTGCCCTTGATGACACTATCGAGCAGTTCTGCCGATTCGTTCATTTTCTTCTCATTGCCCGAGGTGAGGAAGTTGACGTTGCACGTCTTGCCTTCCTTGGTGAACAGCTTGGGGTACCCGAGCACGACCACCTTGGCGGTTGTTGCCTTGGCCTTGATGTCCTTGTAGGTGGTTTCCAGCAGACCCGGCAATTTATTTTTGATGAATTCGTTTGCTTCGCTGATGGCACTCCCACACGTGAAGTAGTAGAGGGCGCAGTTGATGATCACGTTGCTGAAGCCGGCGTCGTTGCCGCCGATCGTGATCGTCACCAGGCTCGTGCTGCTGCTCAGCGTGCCGAGCTGTTTTTCGTTGACTTCCGTCGTCTTGGCGCCGCTGCAGGCCTGAAAGCTCAGCGTGTAGCCCTTGGCGGCCGCAATCTTCGGCCCGTATGCGTCGGGACTGCGGTCGCATTCACCAGATTCTTCGTAGAACACGCGGGTGCCGACACCCGAGGAGTACGAGTCCCCGAGCGCCACGTACTGTGGCAGCGCGACGGCCGATGCGGCCGGCACGAGCACCCCGACCGCCAGTGCGAGCAGGCCGACCATGTGATTTCTCTTCCCCATTCCCGATCTCCCCTCTTGCTGTATCCGCCCGGGCATCCTTGGACTATTGGAAACATCCGTTCTGTCCGAGCGCTGATGGGGTCACCCTAACCGCGACAGATCCGGCACGTCAAGACGCCGATCCGCGCGCGCTGTCCGGACATGCGCGGCCTGCATGGCAAGCGCCCATGCTGTTTCCCATTTGGTAGGCTCGGCCGGTTCGAGATGTCGACCGTAGCCACCGCCGCTTCCGCGCTGAGGCCCGCCGCCGATTGGCCGCTACTGATCGTGCTTGTCGCGCTCGGATCGGCGGCGCTCTTGTTTGCGGCGCTGGCAAGCGCAGTGGCGAAGAGAGCGGAGGTGAAATGGCTCACGAGTCCGGCGCCGTCACCGAAGTTGTCATTTGAAAGCTGGGCGACACATTTGACCGCCGTCGGTGCCGTGCTCGGAACGGCGCTCGGCACCGCCAGCCTGCCCGAAAGCCCCACCCAGATCGACAGAGAATCGCTTGTCGCGCTCAGCCTGCTCTTCGGAGGTCTCGTCGTGGTCGCCCCATTCATCTTCGAAGCGGTCAGGAGGCGTCCTGTGACTCCTGCGCCCGCGGAAGGCGCAGGCGAAAGCTCGGGATTCGTAGGGGTTCTGCTGCTCGCCTGTGCGATCACGTTCGGGGCGGTCTTCGGTGAGCTATTCACGCTAGGGCTCGCCGCCTGGGAACTCACCGGCGGAGATCTCGGAGGCGTGTTGATCGAGGTCGGCCTCGGCGCGTTGAGCGCTCTCGCGCTCAACTACGTCGCGATCACAGCATGGGAAGCCGCCATGGCCGACTGGAAACCGCAAGCGCAGCAGCAGACGTCCACGCCCGGCGCTGGGGCTCCGGAGACGGCAACTGCGGTCGCGGAGCGGGCGGTGCTCGAGGGTACGCAAGAGGTCGTCAGTCGGAAGGCGGTTCCGACGCGGCGCTATTGGTCGCTGCCATGACGTCGGCGGTGGCCAGACCCAGATTCGAACTGGGGACACCACGATTTTCAGTCTTGAGCATACCGGGCCGAAAACTGCACGATTTGCAGGGTCTTCGCCGGAGAGTGCACACCCGAGATGCCGTTGGTTTCCTGGGGATTCCTGGGGGTTTGGGCCGGGAGGCGGGCACCCCCGGCCGACCAGCCTGATGGCAGTGTTGTCTTGCCCCGAGGGGGCTACACCGGCCCTCGGGCGCATGGCTGCGCTACTGGTGCACTCAGCCCTTCGGATACCAAGCGCGCCCCTTCTTTTCGACCTTAGCTTCCTGCTCGAGGCCAGGAAGCACACGGTAGAGGTAGTTCTGCTTGATGCCCATCTTCGCAGCGAGTTCAGGGGTCGCGACGCCGGGCTGGCTCTGCACGATCGATAGCGCCTCGACCGCGCGCACGCCACTGTCCGCCTGGAGCTCGCCAGGACTCACCTTCTCTACGGGGAGTGGCTGCGGCGCGAACGCCGCCGCGTCGACGCCCGAGGGCAATTGCGCACCGCGCTCGAGGAGTTCACGAGCATGGGCGCCGAGGCATTCGTACGTCGTGCCGAGCGCGAGCTGCTGGCGACGGGCGAGCATGCACGCAAACGGACGGTGGAGACACTCGACCAGCTCACCCCGCAGGAGACGCAAATTGCGCGCCTCGCAGCGGACGGGCACAGGAATCGAGAGATCGCAGCTGGTGTTGGCGGCTGCGGTAGCGCCGGTCGCCCGGCAAAGCGGTGACTTGACGTAGGTGCGTCGGGTCGCACGCCGTTTCGGCTGGGGCACGCTGGCCGCGATCACGGTGCTGGCGGCGACGGGCAGCGCGATGGCTAGCCACTATCACCTGTGGGCGGAGGGCAAGCTGCATGAGAAGCTCGCGCTGGTCGGCGTGGTGTGCGTGCTGGTCGTCTGGCATCTGAAGCGCCCGACGATGCACGCGCTGGAGGCGGCGATCTTCCTGGTGTCGCTGGTCATCGTCTGGCTGGGCCTTCGCCTCGTCTAGGGCTAGCGTGGCGGCTAGACGTGGGGATCGTCGCTGGGCGGAGCGTCAGCGGCGAGCTCCGCATCGCAGAAGGGGAGGATCTCGTTCATCCCGCTGAGCTCGAACAGGCGCTGCACGTTCGCTGGGCCGGGGATGATCCGCAGCTCCTGGCCTCGTGCGACGCACTGTTCATGGCCCGCCATGAGCGCACGTAGGCCGCTTGAGTCGATGAACGTGAGGTTTCTGAGGTCGACGACTATGCGCTGTGCTTCGCATGAGGCAGCGTCTGCGAGGGCCGCTTCGATGTTGGGGGCGCCCAGGAGGTCCGCTTCGCCGTTCAGGGCGATGGTGTGTACCTCCGGTGTACTCGTCAGCTCGATGGTCAGGTAGGGGTGCTGACTGGTCACCTTCGTCCTCTATTTGGGAAGCGCGTTGTCTGCGTAATATAAGCGGCGCGGGCGCGGACGGGGCCCTTGCCGTAATTGAGCTCGAAGACCGCAACGCGCGTCTCCGAGAGTGGTCCCGAGCGCACTGTCGTCGGCTTCGGCTTGTGGTCGGGGAGCTTCTTCGGCCATGATGGACAGTAGTGGTTGCTGGGTAAGTCTACTGCCCGTCCAGCTACGTTCCGCCGAGATCGGGGCGGCTTCGGAAGCTCTGGTCAGGCGGAGGTAGTTCGGCCGCTTGCAGGGTGCGCGGCGGCCTGTCCCGGCGGGCGCTTGGCGGCCTCTTGCCGTGCCTCTGGGAGGCTTGGGTGGATGGCGATCGCATCGGACAGACCAACGATCGTGGCGAGGCGCTTTAGCTGTGAGGTGTCGGGAATCACGAGGATCAGCTTGGCGCGGCGGTGGTCGAGGCGGTCGCTGAGGCGTAGCAGCATGTCGATGCCTGCGCTATCGAGGTAGCGTGTCTCGCTGAGGTCGACGATGAGACTTGAGGCGTCTGGGCCGAGCGCGTCGGCGAGTTGCTGTTGGGTGGCAGTGGCGTTGGCGGCGTCGATGTCTTCGTGGATGTGGGCGATCGGCACTCCGTCGATCCGTTCGATGTTGAATGGGCTCATGCTTGGTGGGAGAGCTGCTTGGTGATGATTACGACGGTTCCGTGTTGGTCGCTGTCGATCTTCACGTCGTCGGCGAGCGAGCGCATGATCTCGAGCCCCCGGCCGCCGCTTTGTGGTCGGGTCGTGCGCCATCGACCGCTATCGCGGACGGTAATCGTTGCCTGTCGGCCATCGTGTTCGCAGCGCACGGTGAAAGTGGCTTCGCGGGCGCCGTAGGCGTGCTCGATGGCGTTGGTGGCCGCCTCGGAGGCAGAGAGGGTGATGTCGAACAGCTCGTCCTCGTTGGCACCGAAAGCTCGCAGCCAGCGGCCGAGTGTGTTGCGCAGGGCTCCGAGCACGTTGGGGCGTGCTGGGAGGGTCATTTCGAGCGTATCTCCGAGCGGCATCGTCTCGATCGCCAAGAGGGCCATGTCGTCTTCGAGTAGGGTCTCGTCTAGCAGCGTGCGGTACACGCGGTCGGCGAGCGAGGAGTCGCTGCGACTGGCTGCCGTCTCGGCGGCGGCGAGGAGTCGGTCGAAGCCTTGGTCGATGGGCTCGTCGCGGCGCTCGATCAGCCCGTCGGTGTAGAGCAGCAGGCCGCTGCCGCTGGGAAACGGGTAGCGGAAGGCGTGGTAGTCGTGTCCGACGCGCACGCCGACAGGCAGCCCGTGCTTCTGCTGGAGCAGTTGAGCGTGGCCGTCGGGCTTGATCAGCAGTGGCGGCAGGTGGCCGGCGATGACCGCTTCGAGTTCTTCGGCTTCGGGGTCGAGTTCGAGGATCGCGAGGGTGGCTCCGCGGTTGCTGCCCACGGAGACGAGTAGGTCGTTGAGCATCGAGACGACCTCGGTGAGCTTGTGTCCTTGCATCATGTAGGCGCGCAGGCTCGCGCGGATTTCAGCCATCACGGAGGCGGCGAGCACCCCGCGGCCGACGACATCGCCGATCACGAACGCGACGCGTCCGTTGTGGAGTTGGAAGACGTCGTACCAGTCGCCGCCGATCTTGATGCCGGAACCGGCGGGCAGGTACTTGGCGCTGAAGCGCAGACCGGGTATCTGCGGTAGCGCATCGGGCAGCAGCGATCGCTGCATGATCGCGGTAACAGAGCGCTGCTCTGATAGGCGTGCGTTGTCGATTGCCAGCGCGGCGCGGTCGGCGGCGAGCTGCAGCAGCATCACGTCGTCCTCCTCGAAGGCACGCTTGAGGAGCGTGCCGATGTGCATCACGCCGATGACGTGGCCTTGGACGTGGATGGGCACGCCGAGCATCGAACGGATGCCCCGCTGTCGGAGGATCGGGTTTACGACGTCGGCGTGGTCGAGATCCTCGATGATGATCGGACGTCCGTGGGCGGCGACGCGGCCAGCAAAACCACGGGCAAGCGGTATCTGCACGCCCTGGCGGACCTCCTCCTCTAGTCCTCGTGCGGCGCGTGCGACGAGGACCCCGCGATCCTCGTCGAGCAGCAGCACTGCGGCGGTGTCGACTTCCAGGGCGCTGCGTATGCGCTCCAGAAGCTCGGAAAGCATGTCCTCCAGGGACGTGTAGCCGAGCGCGGAGTCGGTGATGCTCAGCAGATGGCTGCGGCGACTCTCAGAGACGGAGGAGCTGAGCGCGGAGTTTCCGTTACCGGCGTGGTGCCCCTTGTCCGCCTGCGTTTCGAGCTGCTGGGTCTCCACGGCCCATTTATACCTGTATTTGGCCGCATGCCCGTGCGGCGGCGAGTTGTGCAGGCGGGCGTTTCATAGTCGGCGTGAGGACCAGAGGATCGCGCTGAGGATCACCGAGACGAGCGCGATCACCAGGCCGGTGATCCAGCCGGCGACTTTTTGTGAGGAGAGGATTGCGCCGAGCGCGACACCGATCCCGATAACGCCGCCAGTGGCGATCACGCGAACGAATGCGGACTCCAGCGGGGGGCGCTGGCGCCGGTCGGGCAGCATCGAGACGTCTGTCAGCGCGCTCTCGCCGCGATCTTGTGTTCTCTCGTGGCCTGCCATGCGGCGGAGTCCTTAGCGTGTTGCCTTTTTGACGGCGCTGCGTGCTTTGCCGGCGGCGTCCTGGGCTTTGCCCTTGATCTCCTCGCCGGCGCCGCGGGCCTCGGTGCCCGGTTTGCCGGCGGCTCGCCCGGCTTGCTGCTTGGCGCGGCCTTTGAGCTCTTTGGCTTTGCCTTGCGCTCGTTGCGTTCGGTCGCCCATTGTCTCCTCCTTGCTTGGTTGCTTTGATTGGTCTTTACCCAGCTAGGAGGGCGGCTGAACAAGGGGGCGATGCATGTGCCGGTGCGCAGTCGAGCCCCCGGCTCGGTCGGCTGTGTGTCATGCGGGGGTTGGCTCCCCGATGCGTTCGCGTAGCTTGGCGAGTGTGGAGCGCAGCAGTCGTGAGACCTGCATCTGGGAGATGCCGAGCTGTTCGCCGATCTGCGATTGGGTGAGCTCGTGGACGAAGCGCAGCTCTAGCAGGCGTTGCTCGCGTTCGGTCAGGCCGGTGAGCGCATCTTCGATCAGCAGGTCTGTCTCGACGTGCTCGTAGCCGCTGTCGTGCTCGCCGAGGGTTGAGACGAGCGGGGCGTCATCGTCCTCGCCGTTCTGCACGGGCGCGTCCAGGGAGCTGGCGGTGTAGGCGTGGGCGACCTGCAGCGCCTCCGCTACGTCCTCGTTGGAGAGCTCGAGGTAGAGGGCGAGCTGCTGGACGGTTGGTGATCTGCCGTGTTCGCGTGAGAGCAGCTCGATGGCGTCTTGGACGGCCTTGGAGCGCTCTTGGGCGCCGCGGGCGACGTGGACGGCCCAGGAGCTGTCGCGGAAGTAGCGGCGTAGCTCGCCGAGTATTGTGGGGATCGCGAATGCCTCGAAGGGACGGCCGCGGTCGGGGTCGAACCTGTCGATCGCCTTGACGAGCGCGAGGTTCGCTACCTGCGTGAGGTCCTCGTATGGGAGTGAGGAGTTCCAGTAGCGGCGTGCGATCTTGCGGGCGAGCGGCATGTAGTGCACGGTCAGCGTCTCGCGGGCCGCCCGATCCCCGCGGCTGGCTTCGCGGAACAGTAGGTCGGTGGAGTGATGGCGAGTGCTGCTCCGCGGCGGTGTTGGGATGGTGTGGGTGGCTGACATCGCGAGGTTGGTTGGCTCCTGCTGTCGTGCTGAGTTATGCGCAGGCTACCCTCGCGCTTTTATGTGTAAACGGCCTATATGTCGCGCAGTGCTGGCAGCAACTCGTTTGCGGCCCAGGTGAGAAACGTGCTTTGGGTTTCTCCGCCGATTTGCACGAGCGCGATCTCCTCGAATCCCGCGTCGATGAACTGCTTGATCTTCTCGACGTGTTCATCGAGGTCAGGCCCGCAAGCGATCTGTTCGGCGACCTGCTCGGGCGTCACCAGCTCGGTCGCGCTCTGGAAGGAGTCTGGGTTGGGCAGGTCGGCGTTGACCTTCCAGCCGAGGCCGAACCAGCGGAACTGGTCGTGGGCGCGCTCGATCGCGGTGTCGCGGTCGGCGTCGTGGCAGAGGGCGATCTGCCCGACGCGGGGCTTGCCGTCTCCGCCGGCGGCGTCGAACATCTCCACGAGCTGTGGCTTGGGCTCTGTGGCGACCAGCAGGTCGGCCTTGGCGCCGGCGAGCCGGCAGGAGTCCTCGCCTGAGACGGCCACGCCGATCGGTATTCGCTGCTCGGGTCGGTCCCACAGCTGCGCGGAGTCGACTTGGAAGTGCTCGCCGTGGTAGTTGACGGTGCCTTCTTGGTCGAACAGTGCGGCGATGATGTCGAGCGCCTCGGAGAGCATTTGGTGGCGCTCTGCGACCGCGGGCCAGCGCTTGCCGACGATGTGCTCGTTGAGGCTCTCCCCTGCGCCGAGGCCGAGACGGAAGCGGTTGCGGGAGAGGATCTGGATGGTGGCCGCCTTCTGTGCCACGACGGCGGGGTGGTAGCGCAGCGTCGGGCAGGTCACGAAACTCATCAGCGGTATCCGCTCGCTGGCTTGTGCGGCCGCACCGAGCACCGCCCAGGCGGGGGGCGAGTGTCCTTGTGAGGCGAGCCAGGGTTGGTAGTGGTCTGAGATGACCGAGAAGTCAAATCCGGCTTGCTCGGCGCCTTGGATGTCGCGCACGAGCGCGTCGGGGGGGAGACTGCTCGCACATCATCGTGTAGCCGAAGCGTGCCATCTTTCTGCCAATAGCCCGAGGTGGTCTTAGCCAAGCTGCCGGGACGCCCGGCCCTAGTTTTGACGGTTGCGGCGTTTGGTGAACGGCGCGCGCAGGTCCTGCTCGTGGAAAGGTCCGCTCGTGTCGTTTTCGGCCGCGTATCGGTATAGAGCCACGGCGAAGATCTGCCGCACGACCCCGCTCAGCGCGACGAGGGCGACGAACACTGCGGCCGCGAGCGCGAACACGGCGATGCGCCCAGCAGGGGCATGGCGGGTCGCGGCGATCCCGATGACGCAAGTAGTGCCACCATCGTTTTTGTGCCTCCTAGAAGTTGAGTGTCGCTTGATGATCTCGCTTGATCTACCCCGCCGATCGGAGCGGCTAACCCCGCGGGCCCTGTCTCCCACCGTGAGCGTGTTCGGACTGCTTTAGCGTCTGCGTCTCGACCTGCGGACAATGAATCCGGTAATCCGAGTGCGAGCGCGATTACCCAGGCAATCCAGGTTTTATGGCCGTGTGAAAACAGCACCCCGCCAAGATGCAGGATTGAGGCTGCACACCACAATTAATCCTTCTCCCTTATGCAGCGAGGAATTAGTCCGCGTGGGCGGTGGCGCCAGCCTGGGCTGTTTGGTGACGGCCCTCTGCAAACTCCTCGACGATCTTCGCGCAGAACGCTGGCAGGTCGTCCGGCTTGCGGCTCGAGACGAGCCCCTTATCGACAACCACTTCCTCGTCGACCCATTCCCCGCCAGCGTTGCGGATGTCGGTTTGCAGGGATGGCCAGGAGGTGAGCTTGCGCCCGCGCACGAGGTCTGCCTCCACGAGTGTCCAGGGGCCGTGGCAGATGACGCCGACCGGCTTGCCCGCAGCGAAGATCTGCTGCACGAACTGGATGGCGCGTTCGTCGGTGCGCAGCTGGTCGGGGTTGGCCACGCCGCCGGGGAGCACTAGCGCGTCGTAGTCGTCGGGGTCGGCGTCCTCGAGGGACTGATCGACGGTGTATGTCGAGCTCTTGTCGAGGTGGTTGAACGCCTGGATCTCGCCGCTTTCGGGGGCGATCAGCTTGGGCGTGGCGCCTGCGTCTTTGATGGCCTTCCAGGGCTCTGTGAGCTCGACCTCCTCGATGCCCTCTTGTGCGGTGAGAAAGGCCACGGTCTTTCCGTCTAGCTGTGTGGATGCCATTTCGCTGCTGCCTCCCTCTGTTTCGTTGGCGAGCTTTTCGGTCTGTCGGTCGTCTACCCCTGGTCCCTGGGTGGCAAACGAGCCAGTAAGGGCCGTGGCCTGGTGTTTTTCACAGCTTGTCCTCGGCTGCGCGGTAGGCGACCTGCAGGAAGTCCGAGATGGTGTGTGCGAGGAATACGGAGCTGATGAGGCGCGTGAGGCGTGGGGCGCCGATGAGTCCGAGCGT
Organism: uncultured Solirubrobacteraceae bacterium; assembly: GCA_963734225.1. Classification (GTDB taxonomy): domain Bacteria; phylum Actinomycetota; class Thermoleophilia; order Solirubrobacterales; family Solirubrobacteraceae; genus Palsa-744. The sequence continues at coordinate 44,851 of CAVTGI010000005.1, read as the reverse complement.
GAGAGCGGTGGCTACCCATTGGGCGAGGCAGTAGGGGCACACCAGGAGCTCTCCGACGGCGAGGTGCAGACCGTGGCCGTAGGGTTCCTCCTCTACCTCGCCCTGCCCGCTTGACTCTTGGTAGCGGGTGAAGGGCGCGCGGATGAAGCTCGTCACCTTGTCCTTGGCGAGCAGCCGGCTGAGCTTGTGGGTGGCGATGCCGACGAGCAGCAAGTCGCCGGTCGTGGGTCGCTCGGGCAGCTGGTGGCGACGGGCGCGCAGCGCGATCAGACCGCCGGCGAGGCCGGTGGTGTACGCGCCGGTGAGGATGGCGTAGGAGCCGAGCGGACGCTCTTGGCCGGGAGCGTAGTGCGAGGAGAGCGAAGCGAGTGGCGTCTTGCTGGGGCTGCCGGCATGGCTGGCGGTGGCACGCTCGGGCATGGTCTAGCTGTTGCTCTTTTTGGCGCCCTTGCGCCCTGCGGCAGCCTTCTGCGCTTTGGTGCCGCCTTGGGTGCTGGCTTTGCGTTTTGTGCCTGAGCCTGAGCTCTTGCCGCCTCGTTTGGATGAGCCCGGGCTGTTGGCGATCTTCGCTGCGCGTTCCTTGCTCATGCCCTTTTCGCGGAGCCCTTCGTACTGTCTGTCGTTCTTGACGCTGGGGCCGTGATCTTTGGCCATCGTTGGTCCTCCTCGGGTTTGTGGATACCGCTGCGTCTACCCGCTCGCCGCACTGGCAAAAAGCGAGGACGAGGGCCGCTAGCGGTATTGGTACTCGGCGGCGAAGCTGCGGAAGGTCTGGGCCATCTGCTCGTCGGTGTCGGGCTCCTCGTCCTCCTCGTCGTGCGATAGGGGTACGTCGGGCGCGGTGTCCGCGTTGGCTTGAAGGACCGCGCTCTCGAGGACGTGGCGCAGCTCAGCCTCGCTGCCCTGCCGGACGCCGGAGACCTTGATCGCCTTTTTGGTGAGGCTGACCTTTCCCCAGCCGCTGTGCGGCGTGTCCAGCAGTGCGAGCACGTTCTCCAAACGCGCCTTCCATGACTTCGAGGACGCGCCGGCTAGCTGCACGGTGAGCGTGCCGTCGTCGATCTCGGCGGTGCCCCATTCGATCTGTCGTTGCTCGGCGGTCATGAGCTTGACCTACCCGGCGCGGCGGGGTTCGACACACGAGGCGAGGGCGCTCATTGCTCGCTGTCGGCGATTTCCCAGGCGACGGCGCGTGTCCACGCTCCGCCGCAGCCTTCAAGCAGGACAGGGAAGGCGGTGAAGAAGCAGCGGCGGCCGGCGAGCTCGTCGGGGATGTTTAGTTCCTCGATGATGACCTTGCCGGCGCCGAGCAGCGTGACGTGGGCGGGTTCGCCCTTCTCGGGCCCGCCCCAGCCGCCGATGCTGAGCGCGTCGATCCCTACGGCGGAGATGCCGTGCTCGAGCAGGAGCCGGGCGCCCTCACCGCCCAGGTAGGGCCAACGCTTGAGGTACTCCTCGCTTACGGCCCGTTTGGCTCCCCAGTCGGTGACGAGCACGGCAACGTCTCCGTGTTGGAGCTGATCGAGGGTGCCGTCGAGGATGTGGGGGCCGATCGGCTCGCCTGCTTTGACGCGCTCGCGCAGGTCGAGGAACACGGCAGGCGCGGCGAATGCGGTGAGCGGCACCTGCTCGATCGTGGGGCCGCCGTCGTCGAAGTGGTAGGGCACGTCGACGTGGGTGCCGGCGTGCGTGTTCAGTGTGACTGTCTCGGCGTTGAATCCCTCGGCTTCGCGGCGGTAGTTGTGGGTGAGGTTCGGCGGGTCATTACTCGGCCCAGGCGGGACCGTCGTGGAAGATGGGCTGGCTGAGGTCCCAGATGCGGTCGGTGCGGATCAGGAGGCTCATGCGCGACTCTCGACGGGTCGTGTGCTGGCGGGGTCGATCCGCTTTGCGCCCAGACGCTCGGCGAGGCGAGATGCGAGGGCCATGATCGTGAGCGCGGGGTTAGCTGACCCTTGGGTTGGCATGACGCTGCCGTCGCAGACGAACAGGTTGGGTATTCCCCAGGCGCGGTGGTCTCGGTCGATGACGCCTGTCTCGGGTTTGTCTGACATTGGGCAGCCGCCGACGAGGTGGGCGTAGCGGTCGATCGTGAGGATGTCCTGCGCTTCGGCGGCGTGGAGGATTTCGTGGAGCTTGTTCTTGGCATAGGCGATGTTCGCTCGGTCGTTCTCGCACTGCGTGTAGTCCAGGCGCGCGACGGGCATCCCGTTACGGTCTGTCTGCTCGGCGAGCGTGACGCGGTTCTCCGCTCTGGGCAGGAGCTCTGAGAGGCAGCCGATCGTGTACCAGTGGTTGTAGTCGCGCATGTACTCTCTGAGCGACTGCCCCCAGTGTCCGTCGGCGAGCACGTGCTCGGCCCAGCCGATCGGCAAAGGGCCTACGGTCTGGATCGAGAAGCCGCGGGCGAATCCGCGTCCGGGGTCGGTCTCATAGAACTGCTCGGAGTTGATCTCCGGCGGGGGCGCCTTGTACATGCGCATCTCCTCGGGGAAGCGTCCGGCGACCTGTGGTGCGCCCTGCACCATGATGCCGCGTCCCACGAGGTCGTTGTCGTTGGCGAGACCGTTGGGAAACCGGCTGCTGGTGGAGTGCAGCAGCAGCCGTGGTGTCTCGATCGAGTATCCGGCGACAGTGATCGCCTCTGCTGCTTGGAAGCGCTCTTGGCCGTCGTGGAAGTAGGTGACGCCGGTGCAGCGTCCGGCCTCGTTGGTCTCGACCCTTGTGACCATGCAGTCGGCGCGTACCTCGACGCCGTGCTCCAGCGCGTCGGGGATGTGGGTGACGAGCGGGGATGCCTTGGCGCCGACCTTGCAGCCTTGTAGGCAGAAGCCGCGGTAGATGCAGTGCGGGCGGTGCCCGAAGCTGCCGTTGGCGATCCCGACGGGGCCGACGCGCATCTCGATCCCCAGGCGCCTGGCCCCCTCCCACGCCTTCAGCGCGCCGGCGCCGACGGGGTGCGGGCCGTGCGGATAGTCGTGGGGGTCGCCCCAGGGCCAGAATTCGCCGGCGACGGGCAGCTCGCGCTCTAGGCGCTCGTAGTGGGGCTTGAGATCCTCGTAGGTAATGGGCCAGTCGGCTGCTACTCCGTCGCGGGTGTAGACCTCGAAGTCTGAGGGGTGAAAGCGCGGGGTGAACCCGGCGTAGTGGATCATCGAGCCGCCGACGCCGCGGCCGCAGTTGTTCTTGCCGAGCTCCACGGGGTCTTCGCCGCCGATGATGCGCTCCTCCGTCCAGTACAGCGGGTGCGCGCCGGCCTCGTCTGAGACCCAATCCTCGTCGGGGTCCCAGAACGGCCCGGCCTCCAGTACGAGCACGCGCCAGCCTTTGCGGGCGAGTCGTTGCGCGAGCGTTGCGCCGCCGGCGCCCGCACCGACGATCAGCATGTCGACCGTCTCGTCGGGGCTGTAGCGGCGCATACGCTCGCGCCCTGGCACACCTCTCCGGTGTGGATCGAGCAAGAACGCGGAGTCGTTCTCGGGTGGGCGCACTGCGCCCTTGAGAGCGACACGCAGACGCTCTCTCACTCAAGGCCCCGCTCGTGCACATTCGATCGAGGCCCACCCGCCCCGACTGCGAACTCCGGTGGGGCCTCCCAGTGCTCGCGTTGCCCGGCGCCGAGCCGTGCGTAGCCGCGTGGGTAGGCGGGGCCGCCGAAGCCGATCTCATTCCATGCCCAGGGGTGTGAGTAGAACGCGCCGAGCACGCCGCGCATCACCACTCCCCACGCCTTCGTGACGGGCAGCTCCCAGTCGAGCTTGCCTTCGGAGAACCGCTGGACGATCTTGTGCTGGGTCTCTGAGTCGGCGGCGGCGAACCCGTCGTCGGAGCCGTGCTCGCGGGCGCTGTCGTCGAGGTTGGCCGCGATCTGCTGCCAGGTCTCGGGGTCGGGCGGCATGTCGTGGTGGCGAAACCCGTCGAGCCTGCCGGCGTGGAGCTTCGCATCGACCATCTCAAGCACGGGGATGCACGGCTCTGCGTCCTGGCCGGTCACGACGTCGCAGAACGCTTTGAGCGTGTGTGCCTCCTGGTCGGTGAAGAAGCGGATCGGCGGGACGTTCGCTACCCGGTCGAGCACGACGCCGCGCGTCTTCGCGTCCCAATGGGAGGCGGCGCTCAGCACGTCGTAGTCGGGGTAGCGCCCGCGCATCTGCGGCGTGGTGCCCTTGCGCTGGTGTGGGAGCCCTGCGGGCGGCCCCGGCGTGGTGTCGCCGCCCTGCTTGGGGAGATGCCCGGCGGAGGAGTTCGGTCCCTGCGCCATCGCCCTCAGCGCTCCCGCTCGACGAGCGCCGCCGCGAGACCCATGCCGCCGACGAGAGCGAGCGAGCCGGGCGCGAGCAGCGGCGGCCCCATAACGATGTTGTAGAGCGGCTCCGAGAACCCGCCGGGACGCTTTCGCACGCCTTGTATGTGGGTGTAGACGCCGATCAGCCCATCCAGGCAGTACAGGGCAGACACAGCGGGCAGCACGGTCCTCGCGGCTCGCTTGGAGCCCACGCCTGCGAGTCCGGCGGCGGTGAGCAGCGGCGAGAGCGCGACGGGGGTCCACATCCACTTGTCGCCGAAGGAGCCGCGGAAGTGCTCGAAGTAGATCTCCAGGCCGAGCGGCAGCGCGCTTGCGGCGGTCGCGGCGGCGAGGGTGCGCTGCGCGCGTCCGCGGCGCAGGTTTCCCAGCAGGCGCTTGGCGCTCATCGTCCTGGGAGGAACTCGGGCAGCTTCTGGCGCAGCGCTTGGGCGATGATCCGCCGGCTGCCAGGGTCTCCGTGCAGGATCGCCTTGGCGAACGAGCGGGCCTGCTCGATCGTGATGTGCGGCGGCAGCGGCGGCACTTCGGGGTCACAGCACACCTCGAGCACGGTGGGCCGGTCGGCGGCGAGCGCCTGATCCCAGCACTCGCCGATCGCTTCGGGGTCGTCGGTGCGGATGCCGTTCAGCCCGATCATTTCCGCCCAGCGCGCGTAGGGCACGTCGGGTAGTTCCTGGGACTCGACGAACTTAGGGTCGCCGGACATCGCGCGCTGCTCCCACGTCACCTGATTGAGGTCGCGGTTGTTCAGCACGAGCACGATCAGCCGCTGGTCTGACCAGCGCTCCCGGTACTTGGCGATCGTGATCAGCTCGGCGAGCCCGTTCATCTGCATCGCCCCGTCGCCGACGAGCGCGATCACGGGCCTGTCAGGATGCGCGAACTTCGCGGCGATCGCATATGGCACACCCGGTCCCATCGTCGCGAGGGTGCCTGAGAGGGTGGCCATCATGCCGGCACGTAGCCGCACGTCGCGGGCATACCAGTTGGCAGCCGAGCCAGAGTCGGAGGTAAGGATCGCGCCGTCGGGTAGGCGCTTTGAGAGCTCGTGGAAGATCAGCTGCGGGTTCACGGGCTTGGCGGGCTCGTGAGCGCGCTTCTCGATCACCTGCCACCACTCGCTCATGTTCTTTTCGATCTTCTCCCGCCAGCCGCGGTCGTCCTTGCGCTCGAGCAACGGCAGGAGCGCTTTGAGGGTGAGCGCGCTGTCGCCGACGAGGTTTACCTCCATTGGGTAGCGGATGCCGAGCATCCTGCCGTCCAGGTCGATCTGCACGCCGCGGGCCTGGCCCTCCTCGGGCAGGAACTCCGAGTAGGGGAAGCTGGAGCCGACCATCAGCAGCGTGTCGCAATCCTGCATCATGTCCCAGCTGGGGCGTGTGCCCAGCAAGCCGATTGATCCGGTGACGAACGGCAGGTCGTCGGGTACGGCGGCCTTGCCGAGCAGCGCCTTGGCGACCCCGGCGCCGAGCGTGTCGGCGACCTCGATCACCTCTTGGGTGGCGTGTAGCGCGCCGGCGCCGACCAGCATCGCTACGCGCTCGCCCGCGTTGAGCGCCTCGGCGGCACGCCGCAGTTGCTCGTCGTTGGGCGTGACGTTCGGGGGTGTGTAGCCGGGGCCGGAGTGAACGGTGCCGTGAGCGTGCGGTGGTGTCGGCACGGCTGGTTCCATCTGCAGGTCGTTGGGGATGATCACGCAGGTGACGGTGCGCTCGGAGAGCGCGATCCGCATCGCGCGGTCGATCAGGTGACGGATCTGGCCGGGCTCGGTGGCCATCTGGACGTACTCGTGCGCGACGTCCTTGTAGAGGGTGGTGAGGTCGACCTCCTGTTGATAGTTGCCGCCCAGGCCGAGCCTGGCCTGCTGACCGATGATCGCGACGACCGGCTGGTGGTCCAGCTTCGCGTCGTAGAGGCCGTTGAGCAGGTGAATCGCGCCGGGACCGGAGGTGGCGAGGCACACGCCGGCTTCACCTGTGAACTTGGCGTGCGCGCACGCCATGAAGGCGGCCATCTCCTCGTGGCGAACCTGGATGAACTCCGGGCAGTCATCTGCGCGGCCGAAGGCGCCCATGATGCCGTTGATGCCGTCGCCGGGGTAGCCGTAGATGCGTTTCACTCCCCACTCGTTCGCTAGCCGGTTGAGCAGGTGGTCGGCGACGGTCTCGCTCATAGCGCTCCCTTTCGGTCGGCGTGGGTAAAGCGCGGGGTCATGTCGTTCTCGGCGCTCATGCTCTGCCTCCTACCCATGTGCTGGCGCCGCAAAACTCCGTCGGCGACCACGTTGAACGTGGTTGGCCGACCCGTGTGGTTAGCCGCGTCGGATGAGGATGAAGCGAAGGGCCAGCAGCAGCACGATCACGACGATCCCGATGATGATGTGCGTCGTTGATGCGGCGAGGAGCATTGCGATGCGTGAGCGTTGGTGCGTTGACGGTGCTCGATGAGCGGTGGGCGTTCCTCGAGGGTTACGTGGCGTGTCTCCATCAGGCCGGAGGTGCTGCTGGTGGGTGGCAGGATGATTGAGCTGCAGGCGTGGCTGTCGGCGAACTCCGGGCCAAGGAAGCGGGTTTGGGCAGCGAGGAGCACGGCGTAGGCCATCGCCGAGAGGTCGCGCAGTGGCTGGTGGCGGTTTTGCCTTTGCCCGAGGTCGACTTGGGCGAGCGCGTCCAGGCCGCAGGTTCGCCAGCTGTCGATCAGCATTGCTATCTCGACGCCGTAGCCGGCGGCGAACGGGATCTGTTCGAGCAGCGCCCGGCGCCCGGCGGTCTCCCCCGCGAGCGGCTGGTCGAACACGGCGAGCTGCGGGGCATGGAGGTTGAGCAGCGGCCTTGCCATCAGTTCGGTGACGCGCCCGCCGCCTTCGGCGAGCACGGTGTCGCCGTTGCGGAACGGGCGACGGAAGGTGCCCTTGACGAGCTGTATGTCGGGGTCGCAGAGCAGCGGGCCGAGGAGCCCAAGGAGGAATCCTTCATGGAAGTCCTCGGTGTCTGTGTCGGCGAACGCGACGATTTCGCTGCTGGTTGCGGCGAGTCCTCGCCACATCGCGTCGCCCTTGCCTTGTGAGGGTCCGTAGTCTGCCAGCAGCTCATCCTCTTGGGTGACGTGGAGCCCGGCTTGGCGGGCGATCGCGACGGTCTCGTCCTGGGAGGCGGCGTCGATGACGAGCACCTCGTCGAGCAGACCGGCGTCTTTGAGCCGAGCGGCGGTGCGAGCGATCGGGTCGATCGTTTGTGCGACTTCGCGGGCTGGCAGCAGGAGAGCGATGGTGTTCTGCTTGACGGCGAGCAGACGGTCGAGTGGGAACTCGCTGGCGTTGTAGGAGCGGCGCGCTCGCCAGTCTGCGCGCGTCAGGTCTTGCGCGAGGCCGCGTGGAGCGCGCCCGTCGGTGCGAGCGGAGGTCCTCACCCGGACGTGGCGGGGGCGGTGGATGGCGATGCCTTGCCTGGTGAGCGCGTGGGCCAGCGCCTCGTCCTCGAGCGCTGCGCGTACTGGCAGTCCGCCGCAGCTCTCATACGCGGCGGCGGTCAGCGCGAGCGATGCGCCGGAGAAGTGCGGGTGCTCAACGAGCGCGCCGCCTGCGGTCTGCCGGACGGCTAGTAGCGCGAGCCGCGTGGTGGCGCCCAGTTCGCGCACGGCGAGGGCGTGCGGGTCGAGCGTGTCTCGCTCTGTGGGATCGAGCTCGATGAGTCCTCCGATCGCAGCGGCGCCCGACCGCGAGAGGGCAAGTTGCGCCGAGAGCCAGTCGCCGGCGACGGTCGTGTCGGCGTCGCTGCTTGCGATCAGCCCCTCGGGTCGTTCGAGGCTCATGAGTCGTCGGCAGGCGATGTCCATGCCCAGGCGCCGGGCGCGTCCGACGCCTTGGGGATGCGGAAGGGTCACGGTGTGGATGGCGAGCTGCTCGTGCAGCCGGGTGGTCTGCTGGATGACTCCGAGCGTGTTGTCGCGGCAGCCGTCGAGGATCGCGATTACCTCGTAGCTGTTGGCGGGCATGTCGTGCTGGCTGGCGAGCGCGTGCAGGCAGGCGGCGATCCGGGGTGCCTCGTCGCGGGCCGGGATGACGACGACTGCGTGGAGGTCGGGGTGCGGCGGTGCGAGCTCGACGGCCGCCGGCATCCCGTGGAGGTCTAGCGGGTGCTCGTTCATGGTGGGCTCCCCCCAGCGGCGATGAGCTGTTGCGCTTGTTCGTAGTCCTCGTCGCGATCGTAGGTGAGTGCACCGACGAGCTTGTCGTGGTGCGAGTACCACACGGTGAACGCGCCGTCGGGGTGCTCGTCGAGTCTGCATTGGTCGTGGCCGTCGCCCCAGGCTGTGTACTTGAGGGTGTGATGGCCGATGGTCGACCAGAAGCCGGGCACGTCTTGCCAGTGCGTGTTCTGGCCGGCGAGTACGCGCCCGGCGATCTCGCCTTGGCCGAGCGCGTCGCCCCAGTGTTCTACGCGCAGTCGTCGTCCTGCGCTGCGGTTGTGGGCGTAGGCGACGTCGCCGACAGCGAGCACCCGGTCGTGGGCGCGCATCTGCGCGTCGGTGAGGATCGCTCCCTTGACGATCGTAAGGCCAGCTTGCTCGGCTAGCTCGCTGCGGGGCTGAACCCCCATGCCGAGCACCACGTTGTCGGCCTCGATTGGGTCGCCGTGGTTGAGCGCGACGATGCGGCCGTTGTGCACGGCGGAGACCTTCACGCCCATGTGTAGCGTCACGCCGAGGTCTGCTAGCCAACGTGTGATGCGCTCGGCGGCCTCGGCGCCGAGGCGCTGCTGCTGCGGCGCTGGTTCTTGGCCGACGAGTGTCACCTGGGCGCCGCGCTGCGTGAGCGATGCGGCTAGCTCGCAGCCGATGAAGCCGGTGCCGAGCACGATGGTATGGGTGCCTGGCTTGGCTTGTGAGGCGATACGTTCGCTGTCGGGTCGCTCGCGCATGGTCTGTACCCGCGGGTCGTCCAGGCCGGGGAGGTCGGGGCGGGATGGTTCGGCGCCGGTGGCGAGCACGATCGCGTCGGCTCTGAGCGCGTATCCGTCGGCGTGAACGGCACCTGTGCTGGGGTCGATGGCAGTGACTTCGTAGCCGAGGCGCAGCTGGATGTCGTGCTCGTCAAACCAGCTGGGCTCCTCGATGGGTAGCTCGCTGGCGTCGAGCTCGCCGCGCAGGAACTCCTTGGTCAGCGGTGGCCGGCTATAGGGGATGAGGGTCTCCTTGCCGAGCATCGTGACCTCTGCCGCGCCGCCTGCTTCGCGGTAGGCGCGGGCGGTTGCCAGGCCGGCGGGGCCGGCGCCGACGATCACGATCCGCCGTGGGCTCATCGGCCGTCGAAGCGGTCGAGCCGGTACTGCTCTTGGCGTGCGTCGAGCGCGTGCCAGCGGGCGAGCTCGCGAGCGAGCCGGTCGTGCAGCTCATCGCCGGTCAGCGGCTCGTCGCGCCCAATGCCGCGCCAGCTGACAGTGAGCACGCTCGCACCAAAGCTGAGCTGTGTCTTGATCCAGCCGATCGCGTCCGCGAGCGCTGGCGGCTGTAGGTAGTAGAGGACCTCTGAGCAGACGATCAGATCCCATGAGCCAGGAGGGGTTTCCTCGGGAAAGCTGGCGCGCAACAGATCGACGTTGCTGACACTTTGCAGGTTGCGGCGGGCGAGCTCCAGGGCGCTGAGGGAGAAGTCAATCGCGACGACGTGCTGGCAGCGCGCGGCGAGCTGGCCGGTGAACACGCCGATCGAGCAGCCAACCTCCAGGGCCAGGCCGTGGGTTTGCTTCGGCAGCGCTGCGAGCGTCGCCGCGTACTTTTCTTGCTCGTAGCTGCTGGTGCGGTAGCCCCAGGGGTCGGGGCTTTGCTGGTAGAGACGCTCGAAGCGCGCGAGGTCGGCGGTGGCGCTCATGCTCTCTCCGTGGTGAGCGTGTGCGTGCCGAGCTTTGCGATCTTGGGGTCCAGCCGATGCTGCAGGAGGAACAGGTCGAGGTCGCGGCGGGCGCGGTCTAGGGTGCTCGCGCCGATCAGTGCCCGTGACCCGCAGACCTGTGCCGCTTGGGTCGAGATCAGTCGGGCGGCGTCTGTGAGGACGATGCGGCATTCCAGGGCGAGCACGGCCGGGTCGAGCTCGGGTCGCGGATCATCTGGCTGGTTGAGGCTGTGAGTGGTGTGCGCGAGCCAGCGGTCGATCGTGCTTTGCGCGACGCGCATCCTGCCGAGCATGTGGGCTTGTACCGCGTCGGTTCGGTCGAGGTCGAGCGCGCTGAGGGTCTCGCGCATGATGCTGTCGGCGAGCCCGGCCCAGGTGGCGGAGGTGCGGATGCCGTCGCGGGAGAAGTAGGGCTCGCGTGATAGCTCGCCGGGGCCGCCGAGGACCGCGAGGATGGGCGTGTCGTGGAACTCGACGCGGTGGCTCTCTGAGGCGCGCAGCCCAGATGCTTGATACCAGCCGCGGTCGATGCTGATCTGGCTGCTGGTGGTGTCGAGGTAGACGAGGCGGCGGGAGCCGTCGTGGTCTGCGGCGAGGATGAGCGCGCGCTGAACGCCGCCGGCGCCCGAGCAGAAGGTCTTGACGCCGCGCAGCACCGGCTGTCCGTTGGTGTGCTCGAGCCGGGCGGGTGGCCCCTCGCCGGCGGCTGGGTCTGCGCCCCATACGCCCAGCAGCAGCTCGCCTTCCTGTATCTGGGTGAGCTCGGTGGAGCGCAGCGGCTCGGGGGCGGTGAGGGTCAGCCGCTCGATGCCGTTGAGGTGTCCGTCGAGGATGCGCGCGGTCGAGGCGTCGGCGGCGGCCACTGCCCGCACGAGCCGCGCTTCGCCCGCCAGTCCATCGGGCGGGGGTGTGAGTGCACCGGCGGCGAGAAGGTCGGCGAAGTTCTCTGTGGGGAACCGTGGTTGGCGATCGAGCTCGGCGGCGCGTTGGGCGATGCGCGCGAGCGCGTCCTGCAGTCGTGCGGTGGAGGCTCGCGGGGGTAGCTGTTGGACGCTCACGCTGGCACCTCGATCGCTGGCGGGCTGATCGCTGGGTGTTGCATCGGGGCGAGCGCGAGACCGTCGGCGCGGGCGGCAGCGGCGAGCGCTGGTAGCAGCGCAATGGTGTTCTGGCAGCCGGCACGTAGTGCTCCGGGCCCGATTGCGTCGTGCATCAACACTGCCCCGCCGTCGGCGAGCTGGCCTTGGGCGTCGGCGAGCATGTGCTGTGGATGATCGCCGCGCCAGTCGTGCGTGTCGATCGACCAGCTCACGAGCTGCAGGCCGACCTGTGTGGCTACTTGAACGCTCGCGTCGGTGCAGATTCCCCACGGTGCCCGCCAGAGCTGCGGGCGCACGTCCACTGTGGCTAGGGTGTCAAGCGCCATTTCGGTGTCGAGCTGTAGCTCTGCTTCGGTGAGCTCGGTGTGGCGGATGTGGCGGTCACAGTGCAGCTGGATCTCGTGGCCGGCGGCCAGCACTGTGCGGGCGAGGTCGGGGTGGGCGCGTACTCGTTCGCCAACCATGAAGAACGTCGCCGTGACTTCGCAGCGGGCGAGCTGCTCAAGCATGCGCGGCGTCCACGTCTCGTCGGGGCCATCGTCGAAGGTGAAGCTCAGGGCGTATCGTGGCTGTGCCTGGGCGCTCTCCTCTGTGGTGGCCAGGCCAGTGGCAGTCGTGCTGCTCACGACTGGTCTTGGTACTCGCGCAGGAATCCCTCGAACAGGCGGCGGTGGCCCTCCTCGTCGTGGAGGATCGCGATCACCATGTCGTTGGTGACGGGATCGGTCTCCTCGGTCGCCTCGATGATCTCGTTGTAGAAGTCGATGGCGCCGGTCTCTGCCTCGATCACGCCCTTGATGACATGCACGATGTCCGTTTGATGCTCGGGCGGCTGCAGGTAGGACTGTTCGGCCTCGAAGTCCATCGAGCCGGGAACGATCCCATAGAGCTCCTTGATGCGGTTGGCGAACTGGGTGGCGTGCCCGAGCTCCTCTTGGATGTCCTCGCGCAGGGACTTGATGATCTCCTGGGCGCGCACGCCGTCGGGGTTCACCGAATTGGCGAGATAGCTCATCACGGTCTCGATCTCCATCCAGTACGCCTTGGTGAGCATCTCCACGATCCGCTCGCGCTCCTCACGGGCGTCCTCGGCGAGAATGCCGTTGCTGCTCTTTGTCGCTGACATGGCGGCCTCCGGCTGTTGACTGTTTCGTAGTCGCTTACCCCGTCGCGGCGGGACGCAACCGGCGGGTACGCGCCACGGTTGGGCAGAAGGCCGGCTGGTGCGGTGGGTCAGGCCGAGTGGCGCTCCTCGAGCCAGTGGTCGAGGTCGTCGTTGCTCATCAGCTCGAGGTGCAAGCTCGTAGGTTGGCTGGATGCAGGAGCCGCATCGCGATTCGCCATAGTGCATCGGTGGCCATCTCATGCTCCTTTCCCTATGCGCCTGGATCGAGACGATCGAGGCTGCCTTTGAGAGCTACCCGATCGTGCCGGCGCGAACCGTGTGGAGCTGGGGCGGCCCGCTGCTTGGGTGGTTGTATTCATAGAGCACCGGGTATGGCCGGGATGATGCTTGGAGGGGTGAGATCGCACGCTTGAGGCGTAGTGACTGTCCGGCGCCGGGCATTGTGCGCCGGCGGCGCGGCCGTGGCTTTGAGTACCTCGACCCCGATGGAGGGCGGGTCGATGACCCCGAGGTGCTGGAGCGGATCGCGGAGCTCGTGATCCCCCCAGCGTGGCGGGAGGTATGGGTGTGCATGGACCCGCTTGGGCACCTGCAAGCCACTGGGGTCGACGCCGCGGGCCGCAAGCAGTACCTCTACCACGAGCGTTGGCGGGCTCACCGCGACCGACGCAAGTTCGACTCGATGATCGCCTTCGGTGCGGCGCTGCCACGGCTGCGTCGTCGTGTGGCTGGCGACCTGCAGCTCCCCAGCGGCGAGCGGCAGGTCGCGGTTGGGCAGTTGACCGAGCAGCGGGTGCTGGCGTTGGCGGTCCGGCTGCTTGATCTGGGGTTCTTCCGTATCGGCTCTGAGGACTACGCGGAGCGCAACGAGTCCTATGGGTTGACGACGATGCTGCGCGAGCACGTGACCGTCGAGGAGCGTGAGGTGATCTTCGACTTCCCGGCGAAGTCTGGGCAGCGGCGGGTGCAGGCGATCGCCGACCCCGAGGCGCTGGTGATGGTCGGGGCCCTCAAGCGGCGGCGCACCGGCTCGCAGCTGCTGGCCTACCGTGCGAGCGACGGCTGGAGGGACCTGACCGCCGAGGAGGTGAACGCCTACCTGAAGCAGTGCTTGGGTGGGGAGTTCACCGCCAAGGACTTTCGTACCTGGAACGCGACGGTGCTCGCCGCGGTCGCGCTGGCAGGCGCAGAGGAGGTGAAAGGGAAAGCCGCGCGTGAGCGGGAGGTCAAACGGGCGATCAAGACGGTTGCGGCGTATTTGGGTAATACGCCCGCGGTGTGTCGTGCGTCATATGTGGACCCGGGGGTGATCGACCGTTTTCAGGCCGGGGTGACGATCGCTGAGGCAATCGGTCGCGCTGGCCCGGATCTTGGCAAAGCGAGAGTCCGTGCTCGCGTCGAGAAGGCGGTACTGGAGTTGCTCGCGGATGCCAGCGACAGTGCCTGAACCGTTTTCGCAGGTCGCTGAGCAGCTCGCGGGCTTGGCTGACCGCTTCGACTTCGCCGATCATCTCGCTGTAGCCCTCTTGGTGGCTGCATACCCGCGGCCGTCCGATGTGAATCGCACCGGACGGGCGGTGTGGTTACGGGTTGGCAGGACGGCCGGTTGGGTAGATGCGCGGTGTGTCTCGCCGGCGTTTGATGGAGGAATGATGGGATATGTCGTGGTGGCCGTGACGGGCGCGAGCTCGGGTGTAGGGCGCGCGACCGCGCAGGCGTTCGCGCGTGAGGGTGCGACGGTTGGGCTGATCGCCCGCGGGCAGGAAGCCTTGGCCGCTACGGCGTCTGAGGTGCAGTCGCTGGGCGGGCGCCCGGTGGTGTTGGAGTGCGATGTCGCTGACCCGCAGGCGCTCGAGGAGGCAGCGGGCGCTCTGGAGGAGCACGGCGAGATCGGGGTGTGGGTGAACAACGCGATGGCGAGCGTGTTCGCCCCGACATGGGAGATCACCGCGGATGAGTTCCGACGGGTGACTGAGGTCACGTATCTCGGGGTGGTGTATGGGACGTTGTGTGCGCTTTCGCGGATGCGCTCGCGGGATCGTGGTGTGATCGTGCAGGTCGGCTCGGCGCTGGCCTATCGTGGCATCCCTCTGCAGAGCCCTTACTGCGCGTGCAAGCACGCGATCCAGGGGTTCACCGAGTCGCTGCGTTGCGAGCTGATGCACGAGGGCAGCGGGGTCCGGGTGACGATGGTGCAGCTGCCGGCAATGAACACGCCGCAGTTCGACACGGTGCGTACACGGCTTCCTCGGCATCCGCAGCCGGTGCCACCGATCTATCAGCCGGAGGTCGCCGCGCGGGCGATCGTGGCCGCCGCCGGCGAGCCGGCGCGGCGAGAGTGGTGGGTCGGCGCGTCGACCGCTGTCACGCTGCTCGGCAATGCTCTCGCTCCCGGCGTCGGCGACCGCTATCTGGCGAGGACGGGGTTTGACGCCCAGCAGACCGATGAGCCTGTTGAGGCGGGGCGGCCGGACAATTTGTTTTCACCGCTGCCGGGCGAGCGCTCGGCGCACGGCGACTTCGATAAGCAGGCCAAGCCGCGCAGCTTGCAGTGGGAGCTCACGCGCCACCGGCGGCTGGTTGGCGCCGGCGCTGTGGTTGCGACGGGACTTTTGTGGATTGGCGCGATGCGGCGGGGGCGATGAGCAAACAGGTGCCGGCGATCGGCTCATATGCGCTGATCGGGGACTGTCACAGCGCCGCCCTGGTTTCGGCTGAGGGTTCGATCGACTGGTGCTGTCTGCCGCGTTTCGATAGCGGGAGCTGCTTCGGACGGCTGCTTGACCGTGAGCGCGGAGGGTTCTGCACGGTGGGCGTGGAGGGCGAGGCGAGCTGGCGAGGCGTGAGCTATATCGAGGACACGCTGGTGCTCGAGAGTCTCCTCGAAGGGCCGCAGGGGACTGTGCGGGTGAGGGATTTCTTTGCGATGCGCGAGCACGGGGCACTTGAGCCGCATCGTGAGCTGGTGCGGATCGTGGAGTGCGAGCGCGGCAGCGCGGAGGTGCGCTTCGAGGTGGCACCGCGGTTTGACTACGGGGCGGTGCGGCCGTGGCTGCGTCGCGCCGCGGTGGACGTGTTCACGGCGATCGGCGGCGACGACGGGCTCTTGGTTTGGAGCGACGGCGAGCTGCGCGTCGAGCAGCAAGCGATCGTCGCGGGCGGCCAGCTCCATGCCGGGGAGCGGCTGCGACTGTTGATCCGGTTCGTGCGCCCGCATCTGCTCGAGCGAGAGCAGAGCGCGTTGGATGCCGGGAAGGTGGACGAGCGTCTTGAGGAGACCGTGCAGTGGTGGCGCGCTTGGCGTGAACGGTTGAGCAAGGACGGCCCCGATCACGATGCGGTCGTGCGTTCGGCGTTGACGCTGAAGGCGCTGACCTACGCGCCGACCGGGGCGATCGTGGCTGCCCCCACGACCTCGCTGCCGGAGACGTTGGGCGGCGAGCGCAACTGGGATTACCGCTTCAGCTGGGTGCGGGACTCGACGCTGACGGCACATGCGCTGGCGGAGCTTGGCTGCGAGCGTGAGGCCCGGCGGTTTCGTCATTTCATTGTGCGTACCAGCGCCGGGCACGCCGAGGATCTGCAGATCCTGTTCGGGATCGGTGGTGAGCGACGCATTTCTGAGGAATGCCTGGAGCTGGAGGGCTACCGTGGCTCGCGGCCGGTACGGGTAGGTAACGAAGCTGCCGGTCAGCTGCAGTTGGACGCCTTCGGCGAGATCCTGAATCTGGCGTGGCGGTGGCATCGCCGTGGGCACTCCCCTGACGATGACGAATGGCGGTTCTTCTCAGAGCTCGTCGACACTGCGGTGCAGCGGTGGTCTGAGCCCGACCGGGGCATCTGGGAGTGGCGGGGTGAGCCGCGGCACTTCGTTCACTCCAAGGCGTGCTGTTGGGCGGCGGTGGACAGCGGCCTGCGACTGGCTGAGGAGTGCGCGCGCACGGCGCCGACGCGGCGCTGGGAGAAAGCGCGGAAGGAGATGCGCGAGGCGATTGAGACGCGCGGCTATGACTCTGAGCGTGGCGTGTTCGTGCAGTGCTTTGACGAGCCGGCGTTGGACGCCGCGCTGCTGCTGCTGCCGGTCGTGGGGTTCGTGGAGTTCGATGACGAGCGGATGGTCCGCACGGCCGACGCGGTGCGCGCGGAGCTTGACGCGGACGGGTTTCTCTACCGCTACCACCAGGACGATGGGCTGCCCGGCCGGGAGGGCGCGTTCCTTGCCTGCTCGTTCTGGCTGGCTGAGTGCTACGCCCGCCAGGGCAGGTTGCCGGAGGCGCGGGAGGTGTTCGACCGGACGATGGGCGCCGCCAGCCCGCTCGGCTTGTTCTCAGAGCAGGTCGATCCCGCCAGCGGTGAGCTGCTCGGCAACTATCCGCAGACGCTTACGCACCTCTCGCATGTCGCCGCGGTCGCTGCGCTCGCGCAAGCCGAGCCGCGGACGCCGGTTTGAGCAACGACGGTTGGGGTATGTGACTGGCATGGAATTTGGAGGCATTTTCATTCTCGTGCTGGTGTTGATCGTGGTTGCTGTGCTCGGCGGCGGGCTGTATGCGTTGAGCATGTGGCTGCGCGGCAAAAAGCTGGCACCCGAGGGCGATGAGCTCGAGGGCGGCCGGGATGAGGGTCCGCGGCCCGAGCACGTCGAGGTCGAGAACGAGCAGAACGCTCGTTTCGTCGGCACTCGCTGAGCGAGACACGATCGCGGGTCGGGCCGGTGAGCAGCGCAGACGCCGAGAGCCCCGCGGAGCATCCGGCCCGCGGGGCGAAGCCCGTTGTCGAGCAGCTCACGGCGAGAGCGCTCACGGTGCCGACGGACGCGTCGGAGGCCGATGGCACGCTTAGCTGGGATGCGACGACGATCGTCGTCGTACAAGCCCGCTCAGCTGGACATACCGGCGTTGGCTATAGCTACGCGGCGGGCGCGGCAGCCGCGCTGGTCGCAGAGCTCCTTACCGAGCCGGTTGTCGGCGGGGATGCGCTTTCGCCGTCGGCGGCGTGGGCAGCAATGCGTCGTGCGGTGCGCAACATCGGCTATCCGGGGGTCGCCTCGAGCGCGATCGCGGCCGTAGACGTCGCGCTCTGGGACCTGAAGGCAAGGTTGCTCGGGGTCGCGTTGAGCACTCTGCTGGGTCGGGTCCGCGAGCGGGTGCCGGTGTATGGCAGCGGCGGGTTCACCACCTACACCCCGGAGCAGATGCAGCGCCAGCTCGCCGGCTGGGTGGCACAGGGAATCGGCGCGGTGAAGATGAAGGTGGGCTCAGAGCCTGACCGTGATCCTGAGCGGGTTCGACATGCCCGCAGCGTGATCGGCGATGGGGTCGAGTTGTTCGTGGACGCAAACGGCGCTTACTCGCGTAAGCAGGCGCTGGCGCTCGCCGAGACGTTCGCGCGAGAGGCTGGGGTGTCGTGGTTTGAGGAGCCGGTCTCCTCCGATGACCTCGAGGGACTCAGATTGCTGCGAGACCGCGTGCCTGCGGGGATGGAGGTCGCCGCGGGCGAGTACGGCTATGACCTTTTCTACTTCCGGCGGATGCTCGACGCCGGCGCGGTCGACGTTCTGCAGGCGGACGTGACGCGCTGCGGCGGGATCACCCAGCTGCTGCAGGTGGGCGCGCTGTGCGCCGCGCATGGCTTGCGGCTGTCTGCGCACACGAGCCCGGCGCTGCACGCGCACGTGTGCGCCGCGATCGAGCCGCTTGCGCATGTCGAGTATTTCCACGACCACGCCCGCATCGAGGAGCTGCTGTTCGACGGCGCCCCGCCGCTGCGCGAAGGCGGGCTCTGGCCGGACCCGGCAGTCCCTGGGATGGGGCTGTCGTTGCGTGAGGGCGAGGCGGAGCGCTACGAGCACTGATGCCGAACACGGCGCACGCCTACGAGCACGTGGAGGGGATCTACCTGCCGATCGCCGTGGGCGTGTTCGTGCTCGTGCTCGGCACGCTGCTGGTGCTGCTGATCGCAGGCGCGAGACGCAGGACGCCGGGGCGCCGCTCGCAGGCGCTCGTGCTGGAGACGGCGTATGCATGCGTCCTGGCGGGCGTGGTGGCTTTCTTGCTGTGGGTGACGTTCACCGCGGAGACGCCGATCGATCGCACGGCCGCTCACCCTGGGGTTCGGATCAAGGTGATCGCCGCGCAGTGGAGCTGGCGCTTCATCTACTCGGACGGCGTGAGCATCGCCGACGTCGACACGTGGCATCCGACGCCGGCGTATGTGCCGACGGGCAGCGAGGTTGAATTCGTGGGTAGCTCTGAGGATGTGATTCACGGCTTCTGGGTGCCCGGTCTTCATTACCAGCGGCAGTTCGTGCCGGGCTACACGACGCGCTTTGATCTCCTGTTCCAGACGCCCGGCTATTACGGCGGTGAGTGCTCGGTGCTGTGTGGAGAGGACCACAGCGAGATGCACTTCGCCATCCGGGCAGTCAGCCCGCAGCGCTTCGGAGCGTGGCTCGCGCACGAAGCCGCCCGGCAGGGAGTGTCGTCGTGAACGCGGTTGCGGTGCCTGCCCGTGCGGCGTCGCGCACGTTCGCCTCGAGTGACCACAAGCGGATCGCCGGCGCGGCCTGCATGGTCGCGCTCGTGTTCTTCCTGGCGGGTGGGCTGTTGGCGTTGTTGATGCGAAGCCAGCTCGCGGCGGACGGCGGCGTGGTCTCCCAGCAGACCTACAACGAACTTTTCACGATGCACGGCTCGACGATGGTCTACCTCGTGATCGTGCCGGTCGCGCTCGCGGTCGGACTGTACTTCGTCCCCTTGCAGGTCGGGGCGGCCGAGATCGCAGGGCCGCGCGTAGCGCTGGCCGGGCTGTGGATGCTGTTGTGCGGCGGCGTGAGCATGTGGTCGGGGTTTCTGACCAGCGGCGGCGCCGCGGCGGCCTCCTGGTGGGGGTTCGACCCCCTCTCAGACTCGATCCACTCGCCTGGCAGCGGCATGGAACTGTGGATCTTCGGGGTGATGCTGGCGACCCTCGGACAGATCCTGTGGGCGGGCTGCATCCTGTCGACCGCGCTTCGCCGGCGTGCGCCGGGGATGACGCTGATGCGGATGCCGGTGTTCACCTGGACGATGGTCGTGACCTGCGTGATGGTTGTGTTCGGGTTCCCCGCACTGCTGCTCGCCCTCGGGTTGCTGTGGGCGCAACGGCACTTCGGGGATGTGCTCGTCGGCGGCGCCGGCGCGGTGGACTACCAGGCGCTGTTCTGGTTCTACGGGCACCCAGTTGTGTACGTGATGTTCTTCCCGTTCGTGGGGATGGTCGGCGAGGTGTTGGCCACGTTCTCATCCCGACGGTTCTTCGGCTACTCGGCGTTCGTGGTCGCGCTGCTCGCTTTCGCTGGCTTGTCGATGACGGTATGGGCGCACCACATGTACACGTTCGGGGTGCTCTCGAACAAGTATTTCGCGTTGACCTCGACCGCTTTGATCGTCCCGGCGGGTGTGGAGTATTTCGATTTCCTGGCGACGCTGTGGAGAGGCAGGCTACGTTTCACCACCTCGTTCTTGTTCGCCCTCGGCTTCCTCGTGCAGTTCCTCGTTGGTGGGTTGACGGGGGTGATCCTTGCCTCGCCACCGTTGGATTACGGGCTGAACATGTCGTATTTCGTGGTGGCGCACTTTCACTACACGATCTTCGCGGGCAGCGCGTTCGGCTTGTTCGCCGGCATCTACTACTGGTTTCCCAAGATCACCGGGGCGATGCTGCGCGAGCGTCTCGGCAAGCTGCACTTCGTGCTGATGGTAATCGGGACGAACGTGACCTTTTTCCCGATGTTCATCCTGGGTGCTGAGGGCATGACGCGGCGGATCGCGCGCTACCCCGCCTCGACGGGCTGGCAGGGGCTGAACGTTCTGGAGACTGCCGGGTCGGTCGTGATCGCGCTGTCGGTGCTGGTGTTCATGTGGAACATGCTGGTCTCGTTGCGTGACCGGCGCGCGGCTGGAGATGATCCTTGGGGGGCGCAGACGCTCGAGTGGGCGACAAGCTCGCCGCCACCCCGCCACAACTTTCACGAGCTGCCGCCGATACGCAGCTACGCGCCCCTTTTGGATCTGCGCGAGGCGCACGAGGAGGTGGTCGTGTGAGACGCGCCGCTGTCGTGCTGCTCCTCTGGGGGTTGTGGCTGGCGGTGCTGACCGGCGTGCAGGCCGTGTTCGCCCCGAAACTGATCCAGTTCGCGATCCCGGCGGTGGCCAGCGCAGCGTGTGTTCTCGTCGGGCTTGCGGTGTGGGCGCTCGACATCCGCCAGGGGCAGGTTGACGGGCCGCGGCTGATCACCGACAGCTCCGTCGCTACGATCGCGCTGGTCGTCGGGGTTGCCGTGGCGCTCATCGGCGCCGGGTTCGGGCTGTGGCTGATCTTGATCGGCGTCGGCATCACGGCGCTCGGCCTCGGCGGCGTGGTGCGTGAGCAGCGCGAGCGCTCGCGGGCGCTGCGCAGGGAAGGCTTGCGGTGAGCGCGCAGCCACCCACGCTCGGCCGTCTGCTGGGTACGTGGACCTTGGACCCCGTGCTGCTCTGTGTGTTGGGGATGACGGCCGGACTTTACGTGTGGGGCATGTGCCGCGCCTCCTCGCCCTGGCCGATCTGGCGAGCGGTTTCATTTCTGGCAGGGCTGGGGGTCCTGGCGCTCGCGTTGATGTCGGGGATCGACCAGTACGCGGATGAGCTGCTGTCGGTGCATGTGATCGAGCATCTGCTGCTGATCCTTCTCGCACCGATGCTGCTGTTGTGGGGTGCGCCGGTGCGCCTGGCGCTGAGCGCCTCCATGCCGGCTGCGCGACATGCGCTGGCAGTGGTTCTGCGAAGCCGCCCGATGCGCTTGTTGACAAGGCCGGCGTGCGGGTTCGCGCTGTTCGCGGTTGTGGTGCTCGCCACGCATTTGACGGGTGTCTATGAAGCGGCGCTACGCGATCAGACACTCCATGCGCTCGAGCACGCCGCCTACTTCTGGACGGGAACGCTGTTCTTGCTGCCGCTGCTCGCGGCCGACCCGATTCCGCGCCCGCCTGGCGCGATCGCGAGGTTCTCGTGGCTGATGGCCGCGATGCTCGTGATGTCGATTCCTGCCGGCGTGTTCCTGTTCGATGAGCAGGTCCGCTACCCGTTCTACTTGGCGCCGGCGCGGGACCTGCACGTCTCGGCGCTGGCGGACCAGCAGACAGCTGGGGTGCTGATGCTGGTGGCCGGCGGCGCGGTGATGGGTGTGCTGGCGATCGCGATCGCGATGAGCGCGATGCTCGCTGAGGAGCGACGCCAGCAGCGCCGCGACCGCTACGCCGACCGGGGCACCGAGCTGCCGGTGCGGGAGCTGGCGGGTCGATGAGACGCCGGCTGATGATGATGGTGGCGCTTGTGTGCGGCGCGCTCGCGCTGACTGACTTCGCCGCTCACTGGGACGCCAGCGCAACCCCCTCGCCCACTTCCACTGCTGCTCCTTCTGGGCTGGTGGCGCAGGGTCACGCGCTGTTCGACTCCTCCTGCGCGTCATGCCACGGTCTGAGTGCGCAGGGCATCAATGGCCGCGCCCCGAGCCTGCATGGCGCCGGTGCGCTGGCGGCGGACTTCTACCTGCAGACCGGGCGGATGCCGCTGCCCAACCCGAAGGCGCAGCCGCTGCGGACAAGCCCCGCATTTCCGCAGAGCAAGATCAAGGCGCTCGTCGCCTACGTCGGATCGTTCGGCGGGCCTGGCATCCCAACAGTGCAGCCGAGCCGAGGATCGCTCGCGGAAGGGCAGCGTCTGTTCGGACTGGACTGCGCGGGCTGCCACACCATCCAGGGTCAGGGCGGGATCGTGACCGGCGCGATTGTCCCTGCGCTGAATCAGGCGACACCGAGACAGGTCGGTGAGGCGGTACGGATCGGCCCGTATGTGATGCCTCGCTTCGGCGAAGGCGAGCTCACCGACACGGAGGTGAACTCGCTCGCGCGCTACATCCAGAGCATCCAGCACCCGAAGAACCTGGGCGGCTGGGGCATTGGTCGGATCGGCCCAATCCCCGAGGGGATGGTCGCGTGGCTGCTGGCCGCCGCCGCGCTGTTGTTGATCGCCAGGCTGCTCGGCGAGCGCACAAGCGAGCAGCCCGAACGTCCACCGCAGACAGGGGGCAGCGCGTGAGCCGGGCCTGGAAGGCGATCGTGATGTTCGTGCTGTGGCGCACCGGAGGGCTGCGCTCCCACCGCCAGGGGCCACCCGAGGTGGACCCGTCTGAGCGGCACACAGGCGCACCCGCATGGGCGGAGCTATTGGTCGTGGCTGTGCTGCTGCTGGTGGCGGTCGCGGCGCTCGCGTTCGTCGCCTTGTTCGTGCTCGACCCGAACACGCAGCTGCTGGCTCTCGCACTCGGCGCGGCGCTCGCTTTGCTGGCTTGTGCACTCGTGCTCGCAGGCCGCTGGCTGGTGCCACAAGAGACGAAGGTCGAGCAGCGCCCCCGACTGGCCGACCCAGACGCCGCTCGTGAGGTCATCGAGCAGGCCGCCGAGGGTGTGGAGGGCATCACTCGCCGCCGGCTTCTCGCCAGCGCCGCCGGGGTCGCGGGCGCCGGGCTGACGGCGGCGGTCGTGATTCCCGTGGCGGCGCTCGGCCCTGGCCTGGAGGAGCAGCTGCGACGCACACCGTGGCGGGCAGGGCGCGCGCTCGTGGACGACCAGGGCAACCCGATGCTCGCGGCCGACATCATCGAACGGAGCTTTCAGACCGCGTTCCCGCAGGGCGCGGGCACCGCCGCCGAAGGCGGTGGTCAGGAGGACCTGGGCTCCCCCGTCGTGGTGGTGCGCGTTGACCCCGCGACGCTGCGGCTACCCGCCGAGCGCGCCGGCTGGGCACCGCAGGGCATCCTTGCCTACTCGAAGATCTGCACCCATGCCGCGTGCGCGATCTCGCTGTTTCGAGACCCGCTCAGCCCATCCACCGAGTCCAAGGGGCCAGCGCTGGTGTGCCCCTGCCACTACTCCACGTTCGACGTACTGGACGGCGGCAGCGTCGAGTTCGGCCCCGCAGGCAGGCCGCTGCCACAGCTGCCGCTGACTATCGACAGCGCCGGTGTGCTGCGCGCTGCTGGGCCGATGTCGGGGCCTGTCGGCCCATCCTGGTGGGGAGACCCATCGTGAGCCACACCGCCAAGGACCGGCCGGTGGACGCGGTGGCGTTCGTGGATGAGCGGCTGGGCGCAGCGCGTGGGATGCGGTGGCTGATGGATTACGTGTTCCCTGACCACTGGAGCTTCCTGCTCGGCGAGATCGCCCTGTACTCGTTCGCGGTGCTGGTCCTCACGGGCACGTTCTTGGCACTGTTCTTCGACCCGGACACGACGCAGACCGTCTACCACGGCAGCTACCAGGCGCTGCAGGGCCAGAGCGTCTCAGACGCTTACGCCTCCACGCTGCACATCTCCTTTGACGTGTCGGGCGGGCTGCTCGCCCGGCAGGTTCACCATTGGGCGGCGCTGGTGTTCGTCGCGGCGATCACCCTCCATCTGCTGCGGATCGTGTTCACCGGCGCGTTTCGCAAGCCCCGCGACATCAACTACTTCATCGGCGTCACCCTGTTGGCGCTCGCGATCTTGGAGGGCTTCGCTGGCTACTCGCTCCCCGACGATCTGCTCTCGGGGATGGGGTTGGCGATCGCGTGGGCAGTCGCGATGTCGCTCCCTTTGATCGGCGGCCCGTTCGCAACGGCATTGTGGGGCGGCAGGTTCCCTGGGTCGACCGCGTTCGAGTCGCGGCTGTTCATCGCGCACGTGTTCCTGCTACCGGCGATCATCGGTGGCCTGATCGCGGTGCACTTGGCGATCATCATGCGCCAGCGCCACAGCCAGTTCCCCGGCCCCGGCCGCCGCGAGGACAACGTGGTGGGCACCCCGATGTGGCCTGGGTACGCCCTGCGGTCGCTGGGCTTGTTCGCGGCGGTCGCCGCGGTGCTGGTGCTGATGGGCGGCCTGATCCAGATCAACCCGGTGTGGCTGTGGGGCCCCTATCACCCCTATATCGGCACGAACGGCGCGCAGCCGGACTGGTATCTGGGATGGCTGATCGGCGCGCTGCGACTGATGCCGAACCTGGAGATCCACGCCTTCGGACACACGCTCGTACCAAACCCGTTTTTTGGCGGGGTGTTGTTTCCCGGCATCGTGTTCGGGCTGTTGTATGCGCTGCCGTGGCTTGACCGGCGCTTCATCAGCAGGGACTACCGGCGCCACGATCTGCTTGAGCGTCCTCGCGATAATCCGCGGCGCAGCGCGCTTGCCGCTGCGCTGCTCTCGGCGGTGGCGGTGGTGTTCGCGGCGGGCTCAGCCGACCGTCTGTTCTTCCAGTTCGGGTTTGGCTATGAAGGCGCGGTGTGGTTCTTCCGCGGCGCGTTCCTAGTCGTGCCGGTCATCGCCTATGCGGTAACGAAACGGGTGTGCGCGGGACTCGCGCGAGAGCAGGCGCATCCGTTGCGGGGCTGGAGTGGCCACATCGTTGTCCGCAACCGCAGCGGGGGCTTTGACGCTGACGCCAAAGCTATCGAGCTTGATACGGCCGAGCGCTCGAGATGAACGTAATCTCCAGCTGCCCGTGCAGCCTGATTGCGTGCGCCGTGTCTAACGTTCGCTCTGCTGCTGGTCTTTGATGGCGGCGCGCATGATCAGGCAGGCCCGGTGCGCCTCGCTGCGCAGACCGGCTCTTGAGATCATCGGCCCCGCGACGGGCGTCGGGGCTCTGAGGAGCCGGCGCGCTGCTTCGGAGAGGCTCGTGAGCTGTGGCCCCGGTGCGCCGCGCCAGCCCGGTGGGCGAGGGGTTGGCGCGGATGTGGCATGGGTGCTCATGCTGTGGTTGAGATGAGTGTTGAGGCGTCGCTGTTGAAGTGCGGCAGGATCTCGTTGGCGTACGTCTGGAAGAAACGTTCCTGGTCGGGGCCGATCTGCTGGATGTAGAGCTCGTCGAACCCGGCGTCGCGGTAGCGACGGATCGCCTGCAGATGCAGGTCAAGGTCGGGGCCGCACGGAACGGCTTCGGCCACCATGTCCTCGCTTACGAGCTCCGATGCCTGCTCGAAGTGTGCTGGGGTCGGCAGGATCTGCGCCAGCTCGCCGGGCAGCTGCTCGTTGGGCCACAGCCGGTGCGCGGTGACGCGTGCTTGGTGCTCGTCAGGGGCCCAGCAGACCTTCATGCCGCCCGCGACAAGCCCCTTTCCGCCAGCGTCGCGGAACCGTTTGACTTCTTCCTCCTCGGGCTGGACGGTGCAGTAGCCATCGCCTATCCTGGCGGCGAGGCTGGTGGCCTTGGGACCGAACCCGGAGATGAGGATCGGCGGTGTCTGCTCGGGCAGGTCGTAGATGCGAGCGTTCTCTACTTGGTAGTGGTGTCCGCGGTGGCTTTGCATCCCCCCCTGCCAGAGGGTGCGGATGACCTGCACGGCCTCCTCGAGCATCTCTAGGCGCTCGTCGGCCGCCGGCCAGTGGTCGCCGAGGATGTGCTCGTTGAGCGCCTCGCCGCTGCCGAGGCCGAGCGCGAAGCGTCCCTCCAGCAGCACCGCGCAGGTCGCGGCGGCCTGTGCGATCACGGCAGGGTGGATGCGGACGGTGGGGCACGTCACTGCGGTTGTGACCTTCATCGTGGAGGTCGCCTGCGCGAGCGCGCCGATGGTCGACCAGACGAAGCCGCTGTGTCCCTGCTCGTCGTTCCAGGGGTGGTAGTGGTCTGAGATCCACAGCCCTTGGAAGCCAGCGTCCTCGGCCATGCGCGCCTGCGCGATGAGCTCGCGGGGGCCGAACTCCTCACTCGACAAGAAATAGCCGATCCTCACCTCATGGTCTCCTTGATCGTCGCGTTCGCGGCTTTTCTACCCCACAGCGGCGCGACTCAATCGTTCCGTAGCGTCTGAGCGCTGCGACCCGTGCAGTTCTTCTGGGAACGGATGAGCGCAGCGTCAGGAGGGTCATCGTGGCGCCCCGCGAATAGACATTGATGGCCGACGCTCCCGAGGGCGTGGTGCTTGAGCGCAGCCGTGACCTGGCGGGCCGGCGGCACCATCCCTACTACCGCAGACTGTTGCTGTGCGCGATCGCCGTCTTGCCGGTGCTAGCGCTGCTTGGCGTGTTCGGCCAGAAGCCGAGCACGAGCTCGGCTGACACCCGCGCCGCGAGCCTGAGCGTCACGGCACCGACTCGGCTGCGCAGCGGATTGATCTTCCAGGTGAAGGTCAGGGTGATGGCCCACCGTCAGATCAAGAAGCCCGAAATCGTCTTCGACGAAGGATGGTGGGAATCGATGAGCGTCAACTCGATCGAGCCCGAACCGACAGAATCGAGCTCCAAGAACGGGCGAGTCGTCCTGTCATACGGCAAGCTCGAACCGGGCGAATCGTTGACCAGCTGGATCTACTTCCAGGTGAACCCCACGAACGTCGGCAAGCGCCGCGAGGACGTTCAGCTCGATGACGGCGAAACCCCGCTCGTGAGCGTCCATCGTTCGCTGACGATCTTCCCTTAGCTCATGGACCTCGTAATCCGCGCCACCGTCGTCTTCTTCTTCATCTTCCTGGTGACCCGCGTTGTCGGTCGCCGTCAGCTCTCAGACCTCGAGCCATTTGACTTCATTCTGCTCGTGGTCTTGGGTGATCTAGTCCAGCAGGGCATCACGCAGAGTGATCAGTCGGTGACGGGCACGCTGACTGTGATCTCGACGATCGCGCTCCTGTCGGTAGCGGTGAGCTGGATCTCATTCCGCTCTCCCCGCGCACGGCTGATCGCCGAGGGGGAGCCGATCGTGCTCGTGCAGGACGGCCGGCCGATCGAGCGTAACATGCGACGAGAGCGCATCACGCTCGCAGACATCCAAAAGGAGGCCCGACAAGCACAGATCGTCTCAATCGGCGACATACAGTGGGCGATCCTTGAGAACGACGGGAAGATGAGGCTCCGGGGGTGATCGTAGGTGAGTCGGGTTTGTTGGGTGGGCGGGGTTTGTGGGTGTGAGCGGGCTTTCTTTGCTTGGTGCGGGGTGTGGTTGGGGGGTTGGGAGACGCGCACGGGTTTGACCGTAGGCTCGTGGGTGTTCGACGTCCCCGAGTCAGAAGGTGTTGCCCATGCGCGTCTCGACCGTATTCTCTCGTTTGCTGTGCTTGCCCGGGGTGTGGGTCCGGTCGGTCAGTTTCGAGGCTGATCGGGTGGTTGTCATGGTCGCGTTGCGGGGTCGGCGGCTTCGTTGCCCTGAGTGCTCCTACTCCACGCGCTATCGCGAGAGCCGCCAGCATCACGACTCGGTGTGGCGCCACCTCGATCTTGGGGTCTGGCGGCTGGAGGTGCATGCGCGCCTGCGACGGGTGCGGTGCCCCGAGCACGGTGCGCGGGTGGAGGGCGTCCCGTTCGCTCGTGACGGCGCCAGGTTCACCCGCGACTTCGAGAACCTGATCGCGTGGCTGGCAACAAAGACGGACAAGACCGCGACGTGCCGGCTGACCAGGATTGACTGGCAGACGATCGGGCGGGTGATCGAGCGTGTCGCTGATGAGCACCTCAGTGAAAAGGACAGGCTCACAGACCTGTTTGAGATCTCGATTGATGAGGTCGCGTGGCGAAAGGGCCACCGCTACCTCACATTGGTCGGTGATCACCGCCGCCGTTGCGTGGTGTGGGGCTGTCAGGGCAAGGGGCAGGCCGCTGCCGATCAGTTCTTCGCCGAGCTCGACCCGCCAGATGAGGGCCAGGACGCCGAGGACACCCTCGAACCCCCCAGGATCCAGCCGCGAGTGCCCGTCGAGGAGGGCGAGCAGAAGATCGGCGAGCGCGCGTCAAAGCTGGTTGCGATCTCGATGGACATGGGCCCGGGGTACGCCAAGTCAGCCCGAGCGCACGCGCCTCAGGCGGTGATCTGCATCGACAATTTTCACGTCGTGCAACTCGCCACCAAGGCATTGGACGAGGTCCGCCGCGAGCACTGGAACCGGCTACGCCATACCGGCGAGCTAGATGCCGCCAAGAGCTTCAAAGACAGCCGCTGGGCGCTGCTGAAGAACCCCGGCGACCTCACCGACACCCAGGCCGACACGCTCGCACGGCTGCACGCCACCGGCGGGAAGGTCCCGCGTGCCTGGGCGATGAAGGAGATGGTCCGCGCGATATTCGCCCCCGGCCTTACCGTCGACGCCGTCGATCAGCTGATCGACCGGCTCCTCGCCCGCCTGTCCCGCAGCCGCCTCAAACCGTTCGTGCGGCTCGGACGCACGATCCGCAAACACCGCGAGGGCATCCTCTCCGCCCGGCGCCTGAAACTCAGCAACGCCCGCGCCGAGGCCATGAACAACAAGGTAAAGCTAATCGTCCGCCGCGCCTACGGATTCCACTCAGCCAACGCCGCGCTCGCGCTCGTTCACCTCACCTGCGGACCAGTCACACCCACACTCCCACACCAACAAACATTCCCCTGACTCCACCTACGATCACCCCCGGAGAGCCGGGAAGATCAGCTGCATCCCCCGCCACGACTGACCGCAGACAGGGAGAGTAATGACCGACGGTCCTCAGTCACCACACGCCGATCGCGAGGATGCCCCCAGCGGCTCCGAGCGCCGGGAGACGGACCTCGAACGACTAGATCGCAATCTGGAGGAGATGACCGGCGAGCTGCGCGTGGTCGTCACGGGCGTACAGGTGCTCTTTGCCTTTCTCTTGATCGTGCCGTTCAACACCGGGTTCGCGCATGTCGGGGACTTCGAGCGCACCGTGTACTTCGTGACATTGGTGTTGGCGGCGCTCGCAGCGGTCTGCACGATCGCGCCGTCTGCTGAGCACCGCTTTCTTTTCCGTCACGACGACAAGCGCCACATCGTGTTCAACTCAAACCGCGTAGTGATCGCGGGGCTGGCGTGCTTGGCCCTCGCGATGTGTGGCTCTCTGATGCTCGTCACCACCAAGTTGTTTGGTGTGAGCGCGGGTGTGGTGACGGCTGCGCTGGGCGCGGTCCCGTTTGTGCTGCTGTGGTTCGTGCTGCCGCTGAGGAGATTGCGCCTGCTCGACGAGCGCGACCCGACTCGACGACGGTAGCGCGTCGGCGGCTTCGCCGAATGGCTAGTAAGCGAGTGGCTTCACTGCTTCTCAGAACAGGCTGTCGGCGTCGGTGATCTTCGCTCGCATGTTCGTTTTCATCATTTGTAGAGCAGCGTCAGCGAGGTGCTCGTGAATGTGCGCCACGGCGTCGCGGGGGACGATGACTTGGAAATGGCGGACATAGGCGTCTAGGGCGGAGTAGAGGACGCACTGCTCGGCGACTTGGCCGGTCAGGATCAGCCGCTCAATCCCTTGGTTTCGCAGTAGGTACTCCAGGGAGGTTTCGTAGAAGATCGAGTGCCGTGCCTTAGTGATGAACGCTGCCCCTGGCGGCGGCAGAATGGGCTTAACGAGAGCGCGGTGTGCTCCGGCGAGTGCTTGCTCGCAGAGCTCGGCGGGACCTGCGCTCCAGTCGTCATAGTTATCGTTGACGTAGACGATCGGGGCATCTCGCTCGCGCGCTCGCGCGATCAGCGCCTGCATGACGGGCAGCACCTCCTCGACGGAGTTCCTCAGCGTGTCGGCGTCGTCATGCTCGTAGCGGTTGAGCATGTCGATGACGACCAGCGCGGTGCCTGCGGCCATCAGCCTGCCCTCAGCGTTTGGCGGGGGTACGTTTCGCTTTGGCTTTATTCGTAGCGACTCGTTTGGGGCGTGCCCTGGTGGTTGCTTTGCGGCGTTGCGCGGGCGGGATCTCGGCTTGTACGACGGCTTTCGTGAGGACCGGGATCTGGCGCTCGAGGAAGCTAGCCATGCTTTGCTCCTCACGGCGGATCGCACGTGCGAGCTTGGCGGTTTGGGTGTCGCCGAGCGTCTCGGCGAGGATCTCGATCGCGGTGTAGGTCGCGATCTCCTCGTGCTCGTCGGCATACTCGCTCTTCGCGTTCTTGAGCATCTTCTCCTGCTCGCCAGTGCCGCGGATGGCGTGCAACGGCCCCTTCGCGGCAGCTACGGCGCGACCGGCGATCTCGACTGCGGCGCCAGCGCCTTTGGCGAGCGGATCAAGGCCCTCGATCGGCACTGTCTGCGGGGTGCCGCCGAGCTGCTTCACCCGTTTCTCCAGCTCGCGGGCGTGACGCTTGGTCTCTGTCAGGTGCTGGCGCAGGCGCTTCTTGTAGGGCGCTCGCGTGGTCATGCCGATATGTGCTTGGAGTGCGGTCTCGAGCTCCTTCTCCTTGCCGTATGCCTCGTTGAGGTACTGCACGAGCTTGCTGTCTCGCGCGCTCAGCTCAGCCATCCTGCCCTCCTTGTGTCGTGGGTTCGGAACGTGTGTATGAGCACTGACGCTGGGTCGGTACTGGTGGTTTTGCCCGTTTCGCGCCGTGGGAAACGATGCGGCTGTGGGCTCGGCAGCTGGCTGGAGCTCGGCGAGCAGCGGGGAGTGATCGGATAGCCCCGCCCTGCGCAGTGGATGCAGGTAGCGGCAGCTCGTGGCCTGCCACGGCCCGGATACGAGCAGATGGTCGAGCCGGTATCCGCCCCCCCAGCGCGGCCATTCCCAACTGAGCTCGCGCTGCTGGTAGCCATGCAGCTGCCGGTAGGCGTCGTGGAACCCGTGGGCATGAAGCCCCTGGATGAGCGCCAGCTCGGCGCGGTCCCATGCCTCGCCGCGGTCGGGACGCAGACGGCCATACTGGTCGCGTGCGAAGGTCCAGATCGTCCCGTCGGCGTGCTCCTTTCGCGGGGTGTTCAGATCGCCGCAGAGCACGCGCAACCGCTGCGGCGCTGGGTTGGCCAAGTGCGCGAAGACCGCTTCGTGGGTGCGTGTCTTCGCGAACTCTGGCTTGGGACTGGTGGGCGAGTGAACGTTGACGATTTCGCTGCCGTCCTGCAGACACGCGGCGAGCACTCGCTCGGGCCAGGGAACGCCGGGCACGGGGATCTCGTGGAGCGGCTCACGCGCAGCGGTGAGCACCCGCAGTGGACGGGAACGCTCACGCGAGTCGGGTGCTGCGAGGGTGTGGTAGCCGGCAGCTTGCAGGTGCTCGCTCCAAGCGCTCAGCGTCGAGGGTGCTAGCTCCTGAAGGCAGATCACGTCAGCCGCGAGCGCGAGCAGCAGCGTGGCCTGCTCGGACAGGCGCCTGACGCGGCTGGCGAGATTCCAGGTGACCATCTGCACGCCGATGATCGGTGGACGTACTGCTCCTGTTACCCGCGGTAGCGGGCGGCCGCTGGCGAGTGGCCGTCTGCGCTTGCGGTGGCGCCGTCGGCGAACGGCAGGAAGTCGGTGGTACCCGTCAGCTCGAATAGGCGCTGGACGTTAGCGGGACCGGGAATGATCTGCAGCTCGTGGCCGCGTTGACAGCAGGCTTGGTTTGCGGCTATCAGACAGTGCACTCCGGCGGAGTCGATGAAGGTGACTTTACGCAGGTCGAGCACTATCGTGCGGGGCTCGCCTGCACAGACGCCTGCGATCACGGCGTCGAGCTCTGGGGCGCCGGCGAGGTCGATTTCTCCTTCGAGGATAATCGTGTGGCGCTGGCTGGTGGCGGCGAGTTGAATGGTCAGTGGCGAGTGTCCACTAGTCATGCTTCCTCCATTGCGTCAGCGTGCGCGGACCTTCGCGGTCGCCGTACACACGGGGGCGCGCACAGTTCCGAGTTGTAGCCGGCGACTAGCCGACACGCCCAGCTTGTTGCCGAATTCTGTCTAGAGGCTCTACATCCCCCCCAGGGTAGATGCGAGTCGGCGAGAAAATACCAGCTTGTGCGCCACGCTACAAGAGGCGCGGTGGTGCTCACGAGCGAGGCGTAGCCGATGCAATGCGCGGTAACCCTCACGGCTGCGGAAACTCGCCACAAGGCGGCCCGGAGAAGCCGCCCGCCGGCCCGAGTGTGGCGCCGCTCACGCGGCGATTTGATCGAACCGCAATGCAGCCCGCGACAGGAAGAGCCATTTGCCGGCGCCTTCCAGCAACCCGGCCGCACGCAGCCGTCCGATCGCGTCGATGAACGCGAGTCGGTTTGTCTTTTTTACCTGCATCGCACGGAATAGTGCTTTGCGGGTGATCGCCTTTCTGCCGCTGCAGTCGCGCGCCAGAAGGGCCTCCAGGACCGCGAACTCGTGGATACGCTCCTCTTC
Source organism: uncultured Solirubrobacteraceae bacterium (assembly GCA_963734225.1). Taxonomy (GTDB): domain Bacteria; phylum Actinomycetota; class Thermoleophilia; order Solirubrobacterales; family Solirubrobacteraceae; genus Palsa-744. Next base: position 12,320 of record CAVTGI010000005.1, on the reverse strand, counting down.
CGACTCGGAGCGGTCGTGGTGTATCCCGAAGAACCGTGCGGCGGCATAGGTCGGGGAGGCCAGGTCTCCCCAGCGGTTCACAAGCCCGTCGTAGCTGAGCCGTGCCAGCGCCGACGGTATGTCCCCTGGGAGGCTGGTCGTGCGGGCGAGTTCAAACTCGCTCCACGGCCGGGGGTGGTCGAGCATCAGTTCGAGAAGGGCGTTATCGAGCGCTCCTGCGGCCTCCGTGCTTTCACGGTGTTGCATATTGGCCTGTGACCTCCCATGCCGCCGCCCTGCTAGCGCCCCGTGGCGCCGCAATGCGCACGGCTTCCGGTTACAGAACAATCAACATACGGGCGTTGTGTGGAAGTTCAGCGCGGGACGCGCAGTTGACACACACTTGAATCACTGCGGACCACGCCACCCTCACGCCGCGCGCATCGCCGGTGCTCGATCGGCGGCGCGATCTCTGACGCACAGCGAGTAGCCGACCCCGCGAACGTTGACGATCCAGCCCTCGGCTCCCACCGCCGCGAGCTTGCTCCGCAACCGTGAAGCATGCGAGTCAACGGTGCGGGTCACGCAAAGTGCCTTGTAGCCCCACACCTCCGAGAGAAGCTCCGACTTCGTGAACACCCTCCCTGGACAGCGAGCGAGGCATACAAGCAATTCGTACTCCATCCGCCGCAGCGCGACAGGGTGAGACCTAAACGTCACGCTCCGCGCCTCCTGGTCGATAACGAGGTCGCGGTGCGACACCAAGCCGAAGGAGGCGAGGGCCGATGAACGCCGCACGAGGGCGGTGATCCGCGCGAGTAGCTCCCGTGGGTGAACGGGCTCTCGGATAACATCGTCGCTTCCAGCGTCAAATGCGCGCAGCACATCGCTCTCGGTGTCACCCGGCGCGATCCATAGAACTCGCACGCTCGGACTGACCGCCGGGGCAAGCGCGCCCGCTCGAAGTTCTCGGAGCACCGCGAGCGCTGCCGGGTCGCGCCCGCAGCCAAAGATCAACAGCTCGACATCCCCGGGCTCGCAGCACAACCCCAAAAACTCCTGATTGGGTGCCTTTCGAGCATCAAAGCCGTCGAGTAGTAGCTCATCCACTATCGGTTTGTTCCGCAATGCATCCCCAAAGACGACAATCGCTTTGCCTATGGTGTTTTCGTTGCTCGGTGCATCTGTCATCTATTCCGGCCTTTCCTTTCCAAGTGGCATGACCTCGGCTCCCGGCTGCAGGCGAGCAGCGACACTTCACCCTGAAGGTGAAGTGCTGGAATCGTGCGAGTTAGGTGCCCTGGCCCGCTTCGCGCGGCTTGCCTCGCTTCGCCGCCGCCACGGAATCGTGTTGACGGCACACACATCTAACTGCCCTACCGGACGGGTTAACTTCACGGCAGGAACCAGCACCGCAAGGCTCTCGGTCGTGGTGAGAAAGGCTAGGCCAGCGAGTGCCCGGCCGTGGCGTGCGATTCTCGACCCGGAAAGGTACACGTGTGGTGTGGCGATGAGAACGGGCGACTGAGACAGGTGCGATGAGAGCAGCCTCAATCCTTCACCAGCCAGAAGAGCTCGATATTGAGCTCCTGCTGTTTCTCGGCGAGGTCGACACGCTCGGCGTGGTGCTGGGCGCGGCGAGACGCAAGCTTCCGCTCGCCTGGCGCGAGCAGCCAGATATTCGTCTACATGAAGAACCGGAATTGGTAGGGCGATGAGCCCAGGCCCGACATGCGCTTGACGACGCGGGCGAGCACCTTGGCGTAGCTCATGGTCACCGGCAGCGGGTCGTAGAGATTGTCGTTGTTCCAGTCCATCTTCGACAGGGCCAAGACGGCGCGGGCGGTGTCATCCCACGATCCGTGACCGGCGTGGCGCACCAAGCGCACTGGGCGCGGCGTCGAGCGCCCGCCCTGGAAGTACGAGCCGCGCTGGTCGATGCCCAGCACCGACCCGTGCGTCCACAACAGCGCCTCCTTCGGGCCGAGACCGACCACCGTGCCGCGCGCGACGGGATAGGCGGCTGGGTTGCCCTTGGTGCCGCCGCTCTTGGCGCGGTCGATGCGCACGCCGCGCCACCCGGTGTCCTCTACGACCTGCACGAGGTCGACGGCCTCGCAGAGGTGCAGCGCCTGCATGGCGCCGTCGACCTCGTCCGGCTTGAACTCCGTGGTCTTGTGGACCATCACGCGTCGGGGCGTGCGGCCTGCGTGTCGGCGGCGGTAGAGCTCGATCGAGCGTGTCATCACGCGAAACATCTCGGTGCGCGACAAGAATGGGTTGTCGCGCTGAACCTCGACCTCATGGGCGTCGTAGGCGACGAACTCGAGCCCGGATCCCTCAGCGTCGAAGACCTGGCTGCAGCAGGTGACAAAGCGCGGACGGTCGGACTCGAGCGGTCGCACGGCGTAGGAGATGCCAATGTAGGCGGTCTCTTCGTCGCTCTCGGCGAGCTTCCAGGCCACCCCGCCGGCCTTGGTGTAAAGGGCCAGACCAATCCGCCACATGACTGAGGCACGGCAGCGGTAAGACAGCGCCGAGTCCTCGCGGACGATCTGCACGGGCAGCCGGCGGCCTGCCGTCGCGGCCTTGATGTGGTCGTGCAGGTCGAAGTCCTCGTCGGGGCCGCCGTAGAAGCCCGGCGTCCAGCGCGACGGCAAATAGATGAACAGAACGTCAAAGGCATCGCGGTGGGCCTCAAGGGCATGGATGGCACGGATGATGCGGTCGGCGAGAAGGACGTGAGGAGTAGGTGACGCTTGGAACTCGGTCTCGAGCTGGTCGTCGAGCTCGGCGTGGCAGTCGCCGCCGGCCGCGCGCATGCGGATGCCGAAGACGCCGTGGAACCCCGGCCACTCGGGCAGGTACTCGCGGCGCTCGAGCGGCTTGTATGAGGAGTTGAGCTCTTTCATGAACCCGTACAACTGATCGCTCTCACCGATCGGCGCCAGCGTCGCTACGCGGATGGGGTCGGGTACGAGGCCCTTGGAGTGGGGTCCGTAGGCCAGCAGGCCGCGCAGCGGGTGGACGTGACGGTCTGAGCTGCGATCGGGATGAAAAGACAGCTCGGGTTCAGGTAGCCAGAGGTGCGGCGCGATCTGAGTGCTCATGCCCGCACCCGCCTGGAGAAGGCCGTCGTGGGCGAGAGGCGAAAGACCGCGTCGACGCCGTTGGCGATGCTCAGCGCACGCAGTTCGCCACCGTCGCCGCACAGCAGTCGGCTCCAGAAGTCGATGAGCTCGTTGAGCTGGCGGTTATAGCGCTGGACGGTCCGCTCGCGCGCGAAGTCGGAGGCGGCCGCCTTGTTGGCCTGGTCGATACCGGTGAAGATGGAGCGCGGCTCGATGAGCAGCCACAGCTTGTCGTCGGCCCAGTCCAACCGAGCGCCAATCCCCTCATGCCAGGCTAGCTCGGGGTGACCTCCCACTGTTCCGGTCAGCTCGCCGACAAGCCCGCGCAGCGGAATCCACGCCGGATCGGCAGCATCGGCCGGGTAGAGCAGGTCGCTACCACGTCGCCGGACGCGCAGCAGGCCGCGATGGCGGGAGATGGCGCAAGCCATCGCATCGCGCAAAAGGCCGCGCTCGCCTGAGTCGTAGCGAAGGCGCTTGGTCTCGATCGTGTGGAGATCGAATTCGTCAATGTCGTGGTCTTCGAGCGCGGCACGCACGTCGGCGTCGGCGCCGAAAACCAACACGCCGGACCTCACGCGCGCGAAGAGGATGTCGACGCCGGCCTGCTCGACCGCGTCAGCGATCTCGCGGTACCCGCCAATCGAGCAGACCACACGGCGGCAGACCGTCGGTGCTTCGGCCACTTGGAGCGCGTTGAGGCGCACGACCGGGAAGCCGCGTCCGCCAGTCGGGCGTGGGGCGCCGGACCAGCGCCGACGCTCTTCGGCGAAGTCGTCCAGGACGGTGGTGTCCAGGCCGTCGAGCAGAGCGCACGACGTCGCGAAGGGCCTCGTCGAAGTTCTCCACGCGTACCAGCGACGCGTCGACGCCTGCATCAGCCGCACGGGCCAGCAGTCGGCCGACGCGCTCGAACGGCTCGCCCTCGCCGCGATGCAGCCAGAACAGGCCGGCAGGATAGGCGCCGTCGACCTCGAGCGCCTCCTCCAGGGCGTCCATTACTGCGCTATCCCGTCCCGAGTAGCCCGCCACCACGAGGCCGTAGCGCCGGCAGGAGTCGACGAGCACCTGACGCAGGCGCGCGTCCTGATGGCGCAGCTCATCCGGCGTGTTCTTCAACCGTCGCGAGCGAAAGTCGCCGTGCAGCTTGATCTCCAGCGGCCAGCGTGCCTCGCCGATGAGCTGTGCAGCCAGATCTGGGGCATCGAGCGCGACGGTGGTCAGGCTCCCTGTCGTCCCGAACGCCCGCGCACACGCATCGGCGACCATCGGATCGAAGTTGGTCGTCCAGACCATTGGGCAGCGGCCGGCGCGCATCAAAATGGCCAAGGCCAGATACCCGTAGGACGGTCGCGCGCCAGCCATCTTTGCGTCCATATAGGCGCGCCGGTCGGCCTCCGCGGGAAATACCGCCTCGAACAGCGCCGCGTACTCGTCAGGCGCACCTGCCGCCGGCAACCCCTCGGAGCCATCGACATGCGCCTGCAACTGGGCGCGCACCGCGCCCCTAGAGAGATCGGATACCGCCTGCGCGGAGACTCGCCTCTGGGAGATGAACAGCCGCTGCTTGAACTCCCACACCATGTCCCACGCCGTGGGTATGCCGGACGCGGCCGACGCGCCAGCGCCCAGCAGCCACATGAGGTTGGGCGCGCGCAGCGAGAAGCGCCGCACGAAGTCGTCGGCGCCGATCTCTGGGATGACGACTAGCTGAGCCATACGGTAACCGATGCACAGTAGGTGGCGATCCAGACAGACGGCTACGCGGTAGCAGCTCGTGTACGGAGTTATAGGAGGTTTATCGAGATCGCGTAAACCCTCTAAAACTTGGTAAGACTCCGCTCGCGAAGGTGCCCGCGCTCACGCGAGCCGGCCGGCGTCGCAGGCGCGTTCGGCGAGTTGATCCCAGCCGATGTAGTGGGCGCGCGAAGCGCGCCCGTCGCCGTCGACCGGGACGCCCTCCTCGCAGAGCAGCCGCACGCACTCTCCGGGGTCGGGGGTTTTGGTCGCGTAGCTGCGCCATGCCGGCGGCACTTGCCCACCGGGCGGCAGCACCCGGTGGGCGGGGAAGTCGGGAAGCTCAACGGCTGCGCGCACGACGTCGCGGCCGTGGCGCAGGTCGCCGTGAACTACGAGAGAGACGTCGTCAAAGGTCGTCCACTCGCCAGGGGCGACCAGCTGCGCGACCGCGAGGTACGGGTTGGCCGAGCGATACCTCGGTGTGAGCCGCCAGCGGGTGTGATCGCCGTGGCTGAAGCCTTCGGCGATCCCGCGCGCGGCGAGCGCGTACAGCCCGGTGTGGGTGTTCGCCGCGTCGTAGTCGATCGCGCACGCAACTTCGCGTGTTGACATGCCCTCCTCAGTGTCCAGGCCGGCGACCGCCGCGATCTCCTGTTGGCGGCGGCCGAGCCCCGCGTTGGCGAGGTCGGCGCCGCCGGCAGCGTCAGACGCGGGACGGATCGCTTGCGCGAATGCGACCAGCGCCGAGGCGGTCGACTCGGCGAGCTCGGCGAGTATCTCCTGGGCCTGCGGGTCATCGATCATTGGTGGTCTGCGCTCCTTCGCTTGACGGATTGCGCGCCAGCCCGCCCCCTCGCCCCTACCGCCAAGGTGAGCGGCGGAAGGGTGAGGGGAGCCGGGCCGAGCACTGTGGTCTGCCACCGGCACGGGCTAGGCGATGCTGTAGCGGCGGGGCTTCTCCGTGACGAGCTTCGCCTTCTTTTCCTCGGTCAGCCGCGCGAGGCAGTTGCCGACCGCGCCCGAGGAGCGCTGCAGCGCCTTGGCGACCTGCGTCGGCCCATGCGGGCCGCTATCGGCGTTGTCCTCCAGGTAGCCCAGCACGAGCGGGTCCAGACCACCCGGTTTGAGCTTGCCGTCTGCGGGCTCGCTCTTCCCGCCGGCCGGCTTGTCGGCGGCGGGTGCCTTGGCGCCCTTGCCGTCGCCCGCCGCACTGGCCGGCTGCTCGGCCGCGAGCACATGCCCGGCGTAGGCGGCGGGCATCTCGACCCCGGCGAGCGTCCAGCGGTCCGGCAGCCGCTTCCCGCGGTCGCGCCCGCCCTGATGGCGGGTGACCTCACCGGCGTCGGCGAGCCGCCCGAGCACCTTCCCGGCTGTGGAGCGGCCGATCCCGGCGACCTGCGCGATGCCCTCGGTCGTGCCGCCCGCGGTCGTCTCCACCGCCGCCTTGACGGCCTCCTCGGGCGAGCCCTTCGATTCGGTCTTCGTCTTGCTGCTCATGCTCGATTCTCCTTTGTTAGAGCCCTTTCCGGGCCTTTGGCGGAGGACGTGGTAGCTCTCCCGGCGGGGCAAGTCAAGTCCTTTCGCACGGCCCTCCGAGGTCGATGGCGCGGTTCGCCAGCACCCGCGCGGGACACCGCCAAGACGACGATGCGAGGCGCCGGATGGCGTGGTGCGGCGGATCGTCCGCCCCTCGCGCGCGGCTCGGCCGAGCCCGGCGAAAGGCGGGTGCGGCGGACCTCGCGGGCGAACTTGACTTGTGCTGGCGGGTCGAGCTAGACGTGTGTCCCGATGCAGGCGAACGGACTCGATAGGCGATGAGCGGCGTGGTGAGCCTTGCCGCGAGCGGCGTGCTGGTCGCGCTCGGAGTGTGGCTACTTGGGGGATTCGTGCTGCGTACTGGCGGGGCGGTCCTTGCGGTAGGCGGGCTTTTCGCTACCGCGATGACCGGGTCGCTCACGATGGCGGCAGCGACCATCACCGGCGCCGTTGCGTGGCTTGCGGGGCACTGGCTGTTCGCGGTGCGCCACCACTACTTCCGCTCACCGCTCGCGCGTCGTGTCTTTCTCGATCGGCTACCCGCCGTGCTCGATCCGACGAGGCGGTGGGGTGTACCGAATATCCCGCCGGGGTGTCGCCGATGAGCCAGCGTGAGCCCGAAATCACCTCGCACCGAATGGGCGCGACCATCGAGGTTAATCGTGACGGTATGCCAGTCGGCGTCGTGACCGACCTCGGCCACCGCCGGTTCGCGATGCGCCTCTACACGGCCGAGTGCCCGTGGGAGGCATACGCAGGCGTCGCGAGCTCCGAAGCTCAGGCCATCACGACCGTCGGGCTGCGCGGCGAGACCCCCGCCCACATGGAGGATCGATGAGCAGTGGCCGGAGTCCCCTTTTGCTACCAGCCCGCGCGGGCAGGCAATCTCGGCTGGAAGCCTTACCGCGAGGGCGTGGGCATCGCGGAAGAGCAAGGCGTCCCACTGACGGGATGGTGAGGCACGCCATGCGACTTGTAGGGCGGCGGGAGGCCCATCGCTCCCGTCATAAACAAAGGCCAGCCGCCGCCCTACAAGCAACCTTCGCGGCGCGAGGAGCCAGTGTCACAAAAAGGTTTCCGGCAAGCCTTGATCTTTACCTGCGGTCGAGCTAGACGTGTCTCGGCCAGCAAGGCACGTTCTAGTTAAAGGAGAAGACGCATGGGATCACCACACTCGCAGGACACAGACGGCGGCGAGGAGCGCACCTCACCAAAAGGCGCGACATTCGACCGTGACAGCCTGCTCGACCTGGTGCGCTCGATCGTCGCGCACTCGGCAGTGAGAGGCGCCACCGTCGAGATGGTCCGAGAGGGGCTCAGCCAGCCGGCCGAAGCGCGCATGTCCGAGGGGATTCGCGCCGGTGCAACCGAAGCGGTCACCCGCCTGTCGGACGGGCTGCGCGGCGGCGTGAAGGACGCGCTCGCCGCGCTCGATGACGACGACTGGACGCTGATCGCCCGCGAGATGCTGGAAAGCGCGCAAGAGGAAGCAGAGGCGGCAGCAGTGGCGTAGCCAGCCGAGCGTCTCGCAGGGCGACGGGAGCACCCCACGTTCCGTGACCCCACACACGGTTCATCCCGTCGCCCTGCGAGACGACCCGGCTCCCCCGCTTGGGAGGTACAGAAATGGACAGCTTTTTCACTGTGAGAATCACGAGCAGCGACGAGTTCGACGTGCCATCGCTCAGCGCACAAGATGTAAAAGACGCGCTGCAGACGAAGGCCCTCGAAGAGGACGTCCCGGTCGAAAGCGTCACGGTGCAGGCGTGGGTATGGGTGCAAGCGTGAGCTACGACGAGGTGGGACGTACACGAGCGCTTCTGCTGACGCGGATCGCCCTCTACGGCTACACCATGACTCAGGTGATCCCGACGAGAGAGTGCAGCGGTCCGAGCTACACCTACACGATCGGCCTCCCCCAGCACATCGGTCACCCCGAGCTAGCCGTTAGCGGCCTCAGCCCGAAGGCGAGCATCCGCGTGATCACCTCGGTCGTCGCGCTGCTGGAGGAGACGCCCGAGGCCGAAGGGCGCGTGGTCGGAGCGTTCGCAAACGACGTGCCGTGTTGGATCGCGCCCATTCCAGACCGGATGGTCGACTCCTACCTCGGCCTCGCCGAGTGGTGGCGACGCGACCACCACGACGGCGGGACGGCCACGGTGAAGCAGATCATCGTTTGCGATCCCACCGGCCGCTTCCCGTGGGAGCAGGGCTGCCAACCCGGATACGGGCGCGGGCAGTCCCTGCTGCTCCCACAGATCATGCGCCGCGAGCCGAACACCACCGTCACCAACCAGCAAGGCGGCGCCAGTGCGACCGGCTGACGCCCCCACAGCGCGCCCGCTCGGGCGCTGTAGCGCCACGTCGCGGCCACGCGCTGGCCGGCGCGCTCAATCCCCGCGATCGCCAGCACCCCGCCCCCCGATAGCCCACGGCTATGCGCTACCGCGTCCTCGTACCGGCTGAGCCCAACGACGCGATCGAGGGCGAGCTACAGCCCCGGGACGCCATGATCTACGTCAACTGCGATGCGTCCTACCGTGATGGCTGGGCAGGGATCGCATACCAAAGCGATCAGCTCGAAAGCCAAAGCCGGCTCGTGGAATGCAAGAACAACGGCGAGGCAGAGCTGCGAGCGCTTCTGCTGGCGATGAGCGCAGCCGAGCAGGCACACCTTCCCCACGTCATCTTCAGAACCGATTGCGAGTCTGCGGCGCGACCGCACCGCGGCGAAAGCGAGCACTTGCGCCCATTGCGCGAGGCGGCGTGCCGCTATCTGGCCAGGCACCAGCCGGGGTGGTCGATCGCCCAAATCTCCCGCACCGAAAACGTGCTCGCCCATGCGCTCGCGCGGCAGGCACGCCGCTCCCACGACGACGTATCGGTAAGCGTTGACAGCGTTGTGGCCGCGGCGCTCATCGAGCGTGCTGGCATCATCGAAACGACCGAGGGCCGCTGGCGGGTGGCGCCTGATCGACTCGCATCGAGCATGGGCGGAGCGCTGAGCGCCGCGCTGCTGAAGCTCGCCGCCGACGCCGCGAGCCACGCGAGCTGACGGGGAAGATGTGCCTATTTGCAGGGCTTTCGAGTGGCGAGAGGCGGACTTGAACCGCCGACACCTCGATTTTCAGTCGAGTGCTCTACCAACTGAGCTATCTCGCCGGGACCACGATCCTAGCGCCTCAGTAGGGGTTGAGCCACTGCGGCGGGCTGTGCCACGGGCCGCCGAGACGGGCTTCGCCGTGGCATCGCCGCGGACACGGTCGCGTGTTGACGGGCTGGAAGTCAGGTCGTTTAGAGTGGCGCCCGGCATGACCGACGAGGAACTTGACGAGCTCATACTCGGTCGACTGAGGAACCGGCGGGAGGCCGCTCACGCGAACCTCAGCGCCACGGCGACTCAGAGTCCAGCCGACCTGGCGACCTCGTTCAACGAGCCCGAGAGCCGAGTAGAGGCGCGTATTCTCGTGCTCGCGAGCGAAGGCAGGATCAAAGAGTCTGAGGCGGCGCCAGGCCGCTGGATGATCGCCTGAACGCCGGGCCCGGTTCCGCCCGTGACCCGGCCCGCCGCAGCTCGAGGGCCGCGAAGTTCGTGTTCCGCTGGGATCGCGGTTCACATTCACTTGTATGGACCCCACCGACTCCGAGCACGACGCGCCCGACGCGCCGTCCCAGCTCACGGTCACCTTCGATGACGTGCAGCGCCCGTACCGACGCCGCCTCCTCCTGGGCGCCGCCGCGGTCGCGCTGACCCTCGTCGTGTCCGGCGCGGCTTGGCGTCTGATCACTCTCCCCGGTTCTCCTGCGACCCGCCAGGCGCACCATTCCGCTGGCCACGGCCGACGTCACGCGCGCCGAGCTCGGCGGGTCGCGCCGGCACGCCGAGCGTCTGCACCGCCTGCCGCCCGCCCGCGACGCCTCACGCGAGCCCGCTCTCCCAACAGACGCCGCGCAGTTTCCACGAGCGAGATCCCGCCCAATCCGGGTCCTTCGCGTCTCAAAATTTACCCGTCGGTCGGACCGGGGCGTCCACTTTCCCGACCCGCTGTCGGTCAAAGTCCACGAAAGGGACAGTTCGAATATCTAGGCAAGTAAGCCGCGGGTTACACGGAAGGCCCAGCCACCGTGGCCCAACGGCACGCGAGGCCCTTCTGACGATGGTGTGGGGTTAACTAAACACCCCATCGTTGGAGGTGCGCGCCGCTGCGCTCACGGGACGTAGGCCGCCGTGGACAGTGGAGGCAAATGATGAGTCCCAATATGTCAGCCCCGTTCTTGGACTTTGTGGCCCGTCGACTACAGGCCGTGGCGGAGCCCAATCGCATACGCATCCTGAAGATGCTCGAGGGCGGGGAAGCGACCGTTCAAGACCTCACGGACGAGCTCGCGACGACCCATCAGAACGTGTCGCGGCATCTCGCTGTGCTCTACCAATCGGGCATGGTGAGCCGCCGCAAGGACGGCAGAACCGTGTGGTACACGCTCGCTGACTTCAGTGCCCTGCGCTTGGTCGAGCAGGCGGCACAGAGCGCCAGCGGCTATGTCGAGGAGCTGGCGACGATCGCCGGCCTCGACGTTTAGCTCACCTGACTGCCCCCAACACGCGCGCGGTCCCAGCTCGCCGCCGATATAGCCGTGTTCCTCCCCGCGCAGCGGGGCCGATTACCGCTGCCCGCATTCACGGTGGCAATCCGCAAATAAGTGATTACGTATTTACGTGAATACGTAAATGGTTATTTGTAGTAAATAGCACAGCCGCTCCGTACCTTCGGCCCTATGACTAACCCTCGTAGGACCCACAAAGGTGAGAGCCAGGACCGCTTCACCCGCCCACAGACGGACGGAGTGAAGCGACTGGCGCGTATCGCGGCTCGTGCGTTGTTGTGGGGATGCGTGCTGCTGCTGCTAATTCGCGGCGCGCTCTCGATGCTCAACACGGAATCCCGCGTGCCCACCACCACAAGCGGTGTGACGGTTACTGCGACGCAGCCCGCCAGCACCGGATCAACGAGTGCGCAAAGGCGGTGATTGCAGTGTTTTCACAGAAACGACGTCTCGGGCTTCTGGCCCTTCTGTTGGCGATCTGTGCATGATGATGTTCCCGGTCGCGGCATTCGCGTCCGGCAACAACGTCGGGCAGAACGTCGCGAACCTGCTGAAAGGGTACGCGACGGAGCTGTACGGCGGGATCGTGGGCGTCGTAAGCCTGATGTTTCTCGTCAATCGCCGCTACACGGAGCTGGCGGTTTTCCTGTTCGCGGCGATCGTGGTCGCGTGGATGGTGTTCGCCTCGGCGGACATTGCCACCGCTGCGGAAGCCATCGGCAAACAGATCTTCGGTTAAGCGGAGCCGCTTTCAGATGAGTGACTCCACGCATCCGATCCGCTCCTACCAGCGGATATTCAAGCCCGACCGGCGGGTCTACGCGATCGATGGGCGGCGGCTGCCTGTGCCGGGCGGCGTGCCGCTTGAGTGGCTCGGCTGGGCGTTCTGCTCGCTGGTCGTGGTGCTGGTCGTAAGCCAGCGCTCGATCTTCTTCGCGGTAGTGACCGCGGCGGTCGTGGGGCTGCTCGGCGCAAGCTCACACGGCTGGCCCGGCGCGGTCCTCGGTGCGCTCGCTGGGTTCGCCGGGACGTTGCTGGCAGGCGTCGCGCTCGACTGGCTCGATTGGCCGCTTCGGCTGCTGATCGCGCCGGGCATGATCGCGACGCTCGCCGGGCAGGCAGCACCGGACGGACGCCCAGCGCACCGCTATCTCACCTCCTGGGCGGCGCTTCGTATGCGCTCGGCTCGCCGCTCGCTCGACTCCGCGATCGGCGCCGAGGACGAAGCCCACGATTGGGCACCGAAGGTGTGGGTCGCGCCGGACGAGCACTCGCCGGTGCTTCACCACGGCAAGGTGCGCGGCCCCGCTCGGCTCGTGTTCGCGCACA
>CAVTGI010000004.1:0-278487 GCA_963734225.1 uncultured Solirubrobacteraceae bacterium | reverse complement strand
CCGATGGCGCCTACGCCCGGACCGCCGCACTCACCGTGCGCCAGCCTCGCCAGCGACCGCAGCCACTGGGTCACCGGGCTCGACTCGTTGGCGGCGAAGGCACGAAACTCGGCGCTCACGCACGCCCGCTTGAAGATGACCGTGCCCTCCTCGACGCCGGGCACCGCGCCATCGCGGCCGAACAGCGAGGGCATGTACACCGTGAATCCCGCGTCTGCAACCCAGCGGCTGAAGCGAGCTACATGCGGGCTGATACCGGGCATCTCGGGCATGACGATCACCGCCGGCCCGGTGCCGGCGACATGCACCGTCTTTGCAATGCCGTCCAGGGTGATCGCGCGGCGATCGAAGTCCTCGAGCGGATCGTCCTCGTTAATGTCCTGTTTCGGCATCCTCGCTGCTCCTGACAGACGCTCGCTTTCGCAGAATATAGACGATCGTACATATTGTTGAGTAGGATGGGCGTCATGCGCAAGCGCGCCATCGACGACACTCCCGCGAAACCACTGATGACGGGGTCGCCCCACGAGCCGCTCGTCACCCGCCCGCCGCAGCCAAAGCCAAGCGACGGTCGCCGGGCGCGCGGGATGCGCAGCCGCACGGCCGTCCTGGAGCGCTCGGTGCAGATGGCCTCGCGCGACGGCCTCGAAGGCCTCACGATCGGCGCTCTGGCAGCGGATCTCAAAGTGCACAAGAGCAGCGTGCACGCGCTGTTCGGCTCCAAGCGGGAGTTGCAGCTCGCCACCCTCGCCTCGGCGCGGGCCATCCTCGTCGATCAGGTGATCGTGCCCGCGCTGTCGAGCGACGTGGGCCTGGCGCGGCTACAGGCGATCGGCGACGCATGGTGTGACTACCTCGCCGCCGATGTGTTCGCAGGCGGCTGCTTTTTGTGTGCCGCCTCCGCAGAGATGGACGGGCGTCCGGGAGCGGTTCGCGACGCCGTGGCGGCCGTCATGCGCGAATGGATCGCCGTCCTGACCGCCAACATCGAGGCCGCGATCGCCGCCGGGGAGCTGCGCGCGGATGTCCATTCGGCGGCCGTGGCTTTTCAGCTGAACGCCCTCGGCATGGCAGCCAACTGGCAACGACAGCTTCTGCATGACCCGTCCGGCATCGAGCACGCACGCTCCGCCTGGCGAGCCGACCTGGACAGGCTCAAACCCAACGAACGCTGAATCCTCTACGCGCTTTCGATGGTCACCGGTGTTCCCGGGCCGATGCGCGCGGCGAGCCAGTCGATGCTCGCGGTAGCGACTCGGATGCAGCCGTGCGAGGCGGCGGTGCCCAACGTTCCCCCAAGGTTGTCACGTCCGTGTATTGCGATCTGGCCCGGACCGCCTTCGAATTCCTGCAACGCGTTCGAGCGGGCGCTCAGAGCAAGCGCAAAGGGGCCTCCGGGCTCGGCGGGCGCCATCTGCAAGACCTCCTCGACAAAGAATTCACCGGCGGGCGTGGGCGTCGAGAGCTTGCCCACGACCGCTTGAAAACTCCTGACCGGGCGACCATCGTCGTAGACCCGCACACGGCGGGCGGCGAGGTCGACCAGGATGCGCCAGGCCGTGACGAGCGGGCGGGTTCCCTGCCGACTTATCCAGCCGGTCAATCCGTCTGGCCGACCGGGAAGCATGACGTGCAACCACTGCACCCCACCCGCGCCGATCGAGCGTGAGAGCACCGGGAGAGTGGTCTGCTCGCCGGTGATCGGGGTACGCGCGGACAGGAGCGAAACCTGCGCAGATCCGGCTTCTGGCGCCCTATGCGCAGTGTGTGCGGTGAGCAAGACCACGAGTTCCTGAGTCGCCTGCACACGGGTTGGGGCGCCCGTGAGGGCGCTGGCCGCCGACACGTTCGTGACGCCGGCCAGGCACAGCGCCCCGAGCACCACGATCAGGCGCCGCCTCAGCCGACGCGAACGTGAGCGTGAACATGGACGTGTGCAAGACGACAGGCCCGGGGAGCAGGCCGGCTGGGTGGACGTTGACTGCATGCCGTCAGCCTGTAAATGCGCCGCGCTTGTGCGGGAGTGCCGGCCTGACGATCGGGTGCCGTCTGGTCGCTTTGCGCCTTTTCTTGGCGGTCTTGCCGGGTTTTCCGGCTGTTTTCGATGCAGCCGGCGATTTCGGGGTGGCCGTCGTCGAGCCGGTGCTGGCGCCCGAGCCGGTCGTGCCGCCGCCCGAGCCGCCCGCGCCGCCGCCCGCTTCTGCGCCGACCGTCGTTTCACTGCCACCGCCCCCACCGCTTGCGCCGGAGGCGCAGTTAGACGTGGTGATGGTGTTGGTTTCCAGGGTGACCGCAGCGGTCCCAGCCAGCAGCCGGCCGTCGATCGTGGCGGCCGTATTGGCGGTGATGCTCGCGGAGGCCATGATCGTGCCTGCGAAGCTCGTGCCAGTCCCAAGCGTCGCCGAGGAGCCGACCTGCCAGAAGACGTTGCACGGCTGCGCACCGTTGATGAGCAGGACGGTCGTGTTCGAGCCGGTGATGAGCGTGGAGCCGATCTGGAAGATGAACACCGCGTTGGGGTTGCCCTGAGCGTCGAGCGTGACACTTCCAGATGACAGCAGCAGCGAGCTGCTGGCGCTGCGAACGCCCGGCAGGAAGACCTGACCGGCGAGGTCGGTCCCGGCCGAGCCGTTGCTTGGACGGGACGCCGCGTCGTTGTAGGCGGTCGTCAACGCGTTCTTGGCGGCGATCGCCACCGCGTCGTCGACGTGCGTTTCACCCAGCACGTGCGCACCGCCTGTCACCGATGAGCCGGGGCTCAGGCCAAGGTCGCCAGACATCGTCGTGGGCCCGGTGTTGGTGACCGTCGAGCCGGCCAACACCGAGAAGCTGGCTGCCGAGCCCAAGCCCACGGTCGCGGTCGCACCGAGAGCGCTGCTCGCGAACAGCAGGCCAATGAGCAACCCGACCACGACCACCACCGCCCGAAACGTCTTGGCTGCGGCGCCGCCGAGAGGCTGCCGGATCACTGCGGAGTCGCTCGTGGGCGACTCGCGCTTCGCTGGGACGCCGCATGTCATGGGCGTCTCCTCACTGCGGCGCAAGCGCCGCGATAGAAGGGGAATGGCTCCCCGGCCTCTTCGGCCTATTACCTGGAATCGACAGTCAACGGTCTCACCGTTAGGCGAGTTGAGCAACTCGACACATTTGTCGCCCGCGCAGGCGCTCAGAGCGCGAGGCGTGCTCGCGATCTCGCCTGCTAACGATCGGTCGCCAGCGTCGGGTGCTCTCGAGCAGCGTTGCCGGCCAAGCTGGGGCTGGCACGCAGGAAGCCCTCCATCGCGTCGGCCGTCAGTGGACGCGCGAACAGGAATCCCTGGGCTAGGTCACAGCCCTCGCGCCGCAGCTCACGGACCTGGTCGTGGTGTTCGACCCCCTCGGCGAGCGTCTGCAGCCCGAGCGCCTTGCCGAGCTGGATGAGCGTGTGTGTGAGCGCGTGCGCCTCGTTGGAGAGCTCGAAGCCGGTGATGAAGGTACGGTCGATCTTCAGCGAATCGACCGGGAACTGGCGCAGGTAGGCCAGCGAGCTGTAGCCGGTGCCAAAGTCGTCGACCGCGATGCGAACCCCGAGTGTCTTCAGTTCATCGAGCAGCCTGGCGGTGGCTTCCGGCTTGCGCATGAGGACCGTCTCGGTGATCTCGAGGGTGAGCATCGCAGCGTCCATGGAATTGTGGTGCAGCGCCGCGCGGACCTCCCCCACGAACTCTGGGCGCTCGAGCTGGCGCGCGGAGACGTTGACGGACATGTTGAGAGGAAATCCCTGCTTGTGCCAGATCGCTGCCTGCGCGCACGCCTCATCGAGCACCCAGCGTCCGAGTGCGACGATCAGGCCGTTCTCCTCGGCGATCGGTATGAACGAGTCGGGTCCTATCACGCCGGCTGTGGGATGACGCCAGCGAAGCAGTGCCTCGACGCCCACCACCTGCTCGCTGTGGAGATCCAGCATCGGCTGGTAGACCAGGAACAGCTGATTGGCGGCGAGCGCGTCCGCGAGGTCCATCTCCAGGTGGATGCGGTCCTGCGCAGCGGTGTGCATCGCGGTCTCAAACTGGACATAGCCGTTCCTGCCGACCGCCTTGGCTTTGTACAGGGCGAGGTCTGCGTCCTGCAGCAGATCCTCGGCGGATGCCGCTCCGCCGGTTGCGATGCCGATGCTCGCTGTCAGACACAGCGGCGCGTGGTCGCCCAGCTGGATCGGCTGGCGAAGGACATCCAGGATCCGCTGCGCCACCAGCTCGGGAGCAGCATCCAGACCGACGGAATCGACCAGCATCACGAACTCGTCGCCGCCGATGCGCCCGACTGTGTCGTTGTCTCGCAGCGTCGCCTTCAGCCGCGCCCCGACCCGTCGCAAAATCTCGTCGCCGACCTGGTGGCCGTAGCGGTCGTTGACCTGCTTGAAGCCATCGATGTCCACGAACAGCGCCGTGACGGGCACATCCAGGCGCCGAGCTCGGGCGAGGATCTGTTCGGCGCGGTCGAGCACCAGGTGCCGGTTGGGCAGATCGGTCAGCGGATCGTGCATCGCGGCATGTTCCAGCTCGCCTGTCTTCTCACCGACCAAACTCCATGCCAGCTGACGCGAACGCGCGAGCACCTGGTAGAGGATGAAGACCAGGAATGTCACCAGCAGGCCGCTTCCCAGAATCGTCAAGGCCTGCAAATCGGGAGAGGCCGACGAGGGCACCGTGCCGGTCACTTCAACCACCCATCCTTCTCCCAGGTCCTTGCGTTCGGAGTAGCCGCGAGAGGCCACGCCGGCGTGTCCGATCAGCTGCAGCGGACCGCCGATGTTGCGGTGATACAGCGCCAGTGAAAGCGACCGATGACCGGCCAACAGCGGCCCGATCAGCGCCGCACCGTCAAACGAGGTCCCAATCACGCCGCTCAGCGCAGCACGGCGCTCGGCGAGCGTCGCGAGCGGCATGCCACGCCGGTACACCGCTTCACCGACCGCGACCAGCGAGAGACCTGGAACCGGAGCAACGATCGTCGAACCTGTATCCCGCGCGGTTGCGATCAAGACGCTGAACGGCGAGCGACCAAAGCCGGGGATCACCGGCGCGCAATAGTCGAGCAACGGCGGGTACAGGCTCGTTGCGGCCGTCCGACCAACGGAGGCGCGGGTGAGACAGTAGACCGAGCGGCGACCGGCCGGCACGATCGCGAACGCGCCGGCGCTGAACGCACGAAACGCCGGATCGGACAGGGCTGTGCGCCGGAATGCCGACAGGCCAGACCGCGGCACGATCTCGATCAGAGCCGAGGCCACACCGGTCGGAGCACCCCCACGGCGCTGCAGTTGGTCATACCATTCGATGAAACGCGTGTCGCCAGCCGTCGGCTCCAATATCGCGATCGCGCGCAACGCGCGCGTCAGCTCGAGACCTGAATCCAGCTTGGAGTCAACCGCGCTACTCAGATCGACGGACGCCGTTTTGAACGACTGCCGGTCTGTGCGCAACAGATTGGAGCGCCGTTCAGAGGCAAGCAGCGCTGTCCCGACGCAACCGACAATGACGATCAGGGCGCTGATGGTGATCGCGCGCATTCGGCGCCCCGCCGCACCAAGTCTCGACTGCTTTCGCGAGGTCACGATTGCGGCTCACGAAAGGCCCGACGCGCTCACGGGCCGTCTCAAGGCGAGCTGCAGGCAGGAACTCATGAAAATTCCACCAGACCGACGAATGTCATATTACCGGATATCGGTGCAGGATGCCGTCAGCTTGAGCAGGAGGGCCTTCGCGGGGACGCAGACAGGGTCTGCCCCCCGTTCGCGCCCGGCTGCTCCAGCCCTGGCCAGCGTTCGGGAGTTCGCCCGGCGGCCAACCCTACGCCCGCTGCGGTAGGCGCGGATACTCCGTCTGGGGGACGGCATCACAGCCGTTGTGACCTACCTTTCCGGTGATGGGAAATCGGCTGCTCGTCTCTCGCGTGCCACTGCCTGCTTGGGCGATCGATGTGTTGTCGGCGATTGGGTTGGCAGCGACGCTCGTAGGCGTCCGGGCGCTTGAGGCGCACGGCCTGCACCGCGCCAGTTGGCCTGGCTATGCATTGACCGTCGTCGCGGCCCTGGCTGTAGCTGGGCGCCGTCGCCAGCCGCTGGTCGCGTTCGCGGGCACGTTGGTTGTGAGCGTGATCGCAATCGCGATCGCCTCGCCCACCGGAGCGATCTCGCTGACGGTGATGATCGCTGTCTACACCGTTGCCCAAACCGAGGAGCGCCGTCATGCCGTGCTGCTGGCGGTCCTGGCGGGGGCAGCGCTGGCGCTCGCTCGCGGCCTGCTGCAGTACCGCGGCTGGTCGGATGCAAGGACGGCGTTGGAGCCGGCGCTGGCGTTGGCAGCGCTGTTCCTGGGTTGGGCGGTCAGCAGCCGGCGGGCATATGTGGCCGAGATAGAAGCTCGTGCCGCGCAGGCCGAACGGATGCGAGAGGACGAGGCGCGTCGACAGGTCGACGCCGAGCGTCTGCGGATTGCCCGCGAGCTGCATGACGTGCTTGCGCATAGCATCGCGACCATCAATCTGCAGGCGGGCGTCGCCGCGCACGTCTTGCACGAGCGTCCCGAGCATGCCGCTGACGCGTTGCGCACGATCAAGGCGACTAGCAAGCAGGCGTTGCGTGAGATGCGCAGCATCCTTGGTGTTCTGCGGGCAGTCGATGAGGTGCAGCCGCGCGAGCCCACGCCCGGGCTCAGTCAGCTCGAGCGTCTCATCGACGCCACAGACCAGGCTGGAGTACCCACCCAGGTGACGATCTGCGGAGCCCGGCGACAGCTGCCGGCGACCGTCGACCTGGCGGCGTATCGCATCGTGCAGGAGTCGCTGACCAACGTGTTGCGCCATGCCGGGGACGCGAGCGCTCATGTCGAGATCTCCTACAGCGAGGACGCGATGACGATCAGCGTCGATGACGACGGGCGCGGCAGAGCAAACCGATCGGCCCCTGCCAACGGTCACGCGCCGCAGGGGCTTGGACACGGGATTGTCGGGATGCGCGAGCGCGCGCATGCGCTCGGCGGCGAGCTGCAGGCCGGGCCGCGGCCCGGCGGCGGCTTTCGCGTGTCTGCCCGCCTGCCGATCGCAGGCCGAGCATGATCCGCGTCCTGCTCGCCGACGACCAGCCGCTGGTGCGCGCAGGGTTGCGCGTGCTGTTCGAGGGCGAGCCCGACATGACCGTCACGGGCGAGGCGGCCAATGGCGAGGAGGCCTTGAGCCTGGTTCGCCACGCGCGGCCGGACGTCGTGTTGATGGACATCCGCATGCCCGTCCTAGACGGCCTGGAGGCGACCCGCCAGATCGCCGCTGAGCAGCTGCTCGCTGATGTGAAGGTGCTGATCTTGACCACATTCGAGAGCGACGAGTATGTGTTCGAGGCGTTGCGCGCCGGCGCAAGCGGCTTTCTGCTCAAGGACGCCGAGCCGACGGAACTGCTTCAGGCGGTGCGGGTGGTCGCCGACGGAAACGCCCTGCTGGCGCCGAGCGTCACGCGACGTTTGATCAGCCGGCTCGCTACCGCCCCTCGACACGATCGACCACCGCCGCAGGAGCTCGAAGCCCTGACAGCGCGCGAGCGCGAGGTTATGGCGCTGGTGGCAACCGGGCTCAGCAACGAACAGATCGCCGGGCGGCTAACGATCAGTCCCGCGACGGCCAAGACGCACGTCAGTCGCGCGATGATCAAGCTGGGCGCGCGCGACCGCGCGCAGCTGGTCGTGCTGGCCTACCAGACCGGGCTCGTGGTGGCCGGCCAGCTGTGACCACGCGCGACGGCAATCGGCCCCGGCCTTGACCGCAGTGGCGGGCGTGTGCCCAGGCCCCCCGATGCGCTCGCCTACGTCATCAGGCGCTCGCCTACGTCATCAGGAGTAGACGCGGATACTCCGGCCAGACGACGACAAACGCGCGTGCACACACGATCATCGAGAGCCTGAGCTCTGTCGCTACTGCGCCTCCGCTGCCCTCGCCCGGCGACGCTCCCCCGGGGTCGTGGTCGATGCCGCCCGAGCCGCCGCGCCGTCCCTGGTGGATGGCCAAGCGCGTGCTGCTTGCGGCGGTCGGGATCATCGCGCTTGCGGGCGCTGCCACATATGTCGTCGCTCGCAACGAGGTCGGCAAAGTTGTCGAAGCGCTCGGCCAGACCAAGGCTGTCAAGGTCGCACCCAAGGTACTCGCTGCCACGAGCAAAGGCGCGCCCGAGACGCTCCTGCTGGTCGGCAACGACCAGCGCCCGCCGCCCAAAGACAACCCGTTTGGCAGCGTCCTGCCGCACTCCAACGAGATGCTGCTCGTGCGCATCGACCCGAGCAAGCCGACGATCTCGATGCTCTCGATCCCCAGAGAGCTGCAGGTCACGTTTACCGCACCCGATGGCGAAGTGATCACCAATCGCATCAACTCCGCCTACACCTACGGCGGCATTGACCTGATGCTCAAGACGATCAAGAACCTGTTCGGCATCTCCGTCAACCACGTGTTCGTCGTCACCTTCCCCAAGTTCAGGCGCGCAGTTGACGAAGTGGGGTGTGTCTACATGACCGTCGATCGCCGCTACTACCACGTAAACGAACCCGGCGGCGAACAGTATTTCGAAATCAACCTGCAGCCCGGCTATCAGCGTCTGTGTGGCAAGGAAGCGCTCGAATTTGTAGCCAACCGCCACGAAGACACCTCGCTGACCCGCGATGCGCGCGACCAGCGCTTCCTGCTGGAAGTCAAGGCGCAGTACGGCGCCACGCTCTTTGAAAACCGCGAAAAGTTTGAGCGCATTCTCGGCAAAGCCGTCGAAACTGACCTGCACGGCGCAAGCCAGGTGCTCGATCTGCTCGAGCTGCTCGTGGAATCGCAGGGCAAGCCCGTGCGCCAGGTCCCCTTCCACGTCACCCTGCTGCCCACATTCGACACCGCCACGCCCCAGCAGCTTCAGGAAGCGGCGCAGTCGTTCATCAACGGTACCGCTGCGATTTCCAAACAAAAACTCGACCAGGCGGTTCACGCCTCGCGCCCACACGCCCGTGCTCACACGAACATCACGCCGCAGCTCTCCCTCACACCGACCACGAGCGAAGCCCTCGAGCAGGCGCGCTCGGCCGCGCCAGACCTGCCATTCGCGCTGGAGTACCCGCGGGCTCGCGACGCCTACGCAGACGCCTCGCCGGACACCCTGCGCCTGTATGACATCCGCGACCAACAGGGACATCTTCACCCCATCTATGTGATCGTCATAGACCGCGGGGGCCTGGGTGAATACTACGATGTGCAGGGAACCAGCTGGACCGACCCGCCCCTAGTGAGTGGTCCGAGCCAGACGGTCCAGATCGGCTCGCGCACCTACAGCCTCACCTACGGCGGAGAAGAGATCCGGACGATCGCCTGGCGCGAAGGCGCCGCCGAGTACTGGATCCAGAACACCCTCACCAACAGCATCCAGCCGCGCGAGATGCTGGCGATGGCCGAGCAGACCCTGCCCGTCATCAGCCCGACCGCCAGCGGCACCGCGACCATCGCGATCCCCACCCTGCACAGCATCAAACTGCCCGCGCGAGAAGTCGCGCCAACAAGCCTCGTCGCAAAGCTCGCAGCCGTGCTCGGACTGCTGGGCCTTGCGGCCGTCGCGCTGCTCGCGGCACTTGTACTCTCCCGCCGGCGCCAGCTGATCCTCCTGCGCCAGCAAGTCGTCCAGGCAATGGCCACAGAAGCACGCGTGCGCCCGCTGCTTGCCACCGCGGCCGCCGGCGCCGGCCGCTGACGCAGCCCCAACCAGCCATCCCCACCATCTACCGCGCACGCAAACGCTGGCGCCGAGGCGCACTGGCCGCCGCCTCGGCCGTGTCGATCGCAGCGCTGCTAGCCATCCTTGCCGTTCACTTCTTGCACGCCGGGGCGTCCCCCTCCGCAGGACCCGTGAGCTCATCGGTTCCCGTGGCCGTCTTCAACGCCACCAACACCCCCGGCGCCGCGCACCGGATCGCCGATGAGCTGAAGACCGATCGGCTGCATCTCGGGCAGATCGGCAACATCAACGCCAGTCTCGGCCCGGGCGTTCACGTGCTCTACCCGCCCGGAGCGCAGGCACAGGCGCAGAACATCGCCCGACTCATACCCAACCTCGCCCCGACCGTCGCGCCGATCCAGCCACGGTTGCAGAGCGCGGTCGGCCAGCACGACGAGATCGTTGTCATCTTCGATTGACGCAGTCGCCTGCTCAACCGTGTCCGCGGTCTGAAGCTTGCGGGGTCGGTAGCGTCCCCGACATGGTGAGGCGAGCCACTCGTTGACCGACGATCGCCGGCACAAGCCCGACGCCCGCTCACCGGCCCCCAGCGGGGCGGCCAAACAGGCCGAGCGCGCTGGCGATGATGGCCCCGCCGCACCGCGACCAGACGCGACGCTGGCGAGCCTCGACAAGGACGAGCTCGAGGTCTTGCGTCGTGTCGGGCGCGAGTGGGACCGCGCCTGCGGGGACCCCGAAGTGTGGCGGCGTGCGCTGCCCGTGGACCCCAGCCTCGGCGGCTATCCCGATCCCACAGACATCAGGCCGACCCGCTTCGCGCGCCTCGTGCCCGTCCAGAGCCGGTCGCCTGCGGTGGTGGACTCGAGGATCGCAGACGAGCAGCCGTCCTCGCCGCTGGGCGAGCTTGCGCGCGACCTGCGCCGTGCGCTGCTCGGACCCCCCTTGAGGAGCACGGCGATCGTCAGCGAGCGGATGCGCAAGCTCGTGGCGCTGCCGGTGCTCTCGGCGGACGCGCTCTCGTCGGTCGCCTATGGCCCCGAAGCGATGCTCGCGATCCTTGTCCTTGGGGGCACCGCGGGCCTGAGCTACTCACTTCCCATCGCCGCGACCATCGCCTTCCTGATGCTTGCCGTCGGCGTGTCCTATCGCCAGACGATCCGCGCCTACCCCCACGGTGGCGGCTCCTACATCGTCGCAACCGACAACCTTGGGCGGATACCCGGGTTGATCGCCGCCGCGGGCCTGATGACCGACTACATCCTGACGGTCGCGGTGTCGGTCGCCTCCGGGCTTGAAGCGGTCTCGTCGGCGATCCCGTCACTGTCCCCCGACACCGTCCCCTTGGGGGTGGCAGTGATAGTGGTGCTGCTCGCCGGCAACCTGCGCGGTGTGCGCCAGGCTGGTCTGCTGTTCGCTGCGCCCACGTACCTGTTTATCGTTGCCATCTTCATACTCGTCGTCGTCGGCCTGATCGACTCGGCCGGGCGCGGATTTCACCCCACTCACAGTCCGCCGCTGAACGCAACCGAGGCCGTCGGCGCTTTGCTGATCCTGCGCGCCTTCGCGTCCGGGTCCACCGCGATGACGGGGATCGAGGCGATCTCCAACGCGGTGCCGGTCTTCAAGCCGACCGAGTGGCGCAACGCGCGCACGACGCTCACCTGGATGGTCGGGCTGCTGATCGCGCTATTCGCCGGCACCATCGCGATGGTTCACCTGGACGGGGTCGTGCCCAGCGCCCATGAAACCGTGCTATCGCAGTTGGCCCATCGCAGCTTCGGCTCAGGCCTCATGTACCCGCTCACGCAGGCCGCGACCGCCGCGATCCTGCTGCTGGCGGCGAACACCGCCTACAACGACTTCCCGCGCGTGCTGTTCCTGCTGGCACGAGACTTCCAGGCGCCGCGGCTGTTCTTGCGCATGGGCGACCGCCTGGCGTTCAGCAACGGCATCATCGTGCTGTCGGTCGCAGCGACGGTGATCTTTGTCGCCTTCGGCGGTGCGACCGGGCCCCTGATACCGCTGTACGCCGTCGGCGTGTTCCTCGCCTTCACCCTGTCCCAGAGCGGGATGGTCGTGCACTGGTGGCGCCGGCGTGATCCCCACTGGCGACGCAGCATGACCTTCAACGCCACCGGCGGCCTGCTCTCGGCGATCGTGTTCATCACGGCGGGGATAACCAAGTTCACATCGGGCGCCTGGGTGTCCCTGCTGGCGGTCGGCCTGGTCATCGCGCTCGCCACAAGCATCCGCCGCCACTACGACGCTGTGGGCAAGGCGATAGCGCTGCATCCCCATGCAATCGAGGTACCCAAGCAGCCGATCGTGCCCAACGTCCGCGCCGGCGCCGCGCTCACCGTGACAGACGCCAAGGAGCGCGATGCCAAGCCCCAAGCACGGGCGCCCTCGCAGGAGGCCGAGGAGACCCCCCAGGAGATCAGCCATCTGACGATCGTGGCGGTCGCCTCGCTGGACCTCGCCAGCATGCGCGCGCTCGCCTACGCAGCCTCGTTGGCGCAGCCGGTGCTCGCCCTGCACGTCAGCCCCACCGGCCAGGAGGCCGAGCGCTTCCGCGACTACTGGCACACATGGGGCGACCACCTGCCGCTGGAGGTCGTCGTGTCGCCCTACCGCGCGATCGTCGCGCCGATGGTCAACTACATCGAGTCACTGCATCGGCTGCGCCCCGACCTGACGCTGACCGTCATCCTGCCCGAGATCGTCGTGCGGCACTGGTGGCAGCGCATCCTGCACAATCGCACCGCGCCGCGTTTGCGACGCGCCCTGCGACCGCTGCCCAAGATCGTGATTACAACCGTCCCCTTTCATCTTCCAAGCTAGGCCGCCAGGCTATGCTCGACGACTCGCAAATACGCCAACCGTCGCAAGGGCAGGAGACTTCGATCGCGATGAACACCAACGCTGCGCCGATCCAGGCCGCCGACTCCCTCGGCGTGGTCGCAGACGCGCTGGCACGCAACGGGGAGACACTGCAGCTGGCCGCACGCCATTTGGACTCCTCACTGGTCGACGTGCTGGGGATCCTTGGCTTCGACGAGCAGTACGCGTCGGCGCAAGGCTCCCACCTGTATGACTCGGCCGGTCGCGCGTACCTTGACTTCCACACCGGCGAGGGCTTCGCCAGCTTGGGGCACAATCATCCCGACGTGCGCGAGGTCCTGCAGGCCACGCTCACCGCGGACCTTCTCGACGGCGTGCAACTGCACTACTCGCCGCTGGCCGGCATGCTCGCGCAGGAGCTGTCGCAGCGTCTGCCAAAGGGACTGGACGCCGTGTTCTTCACCAGCACCGGCGCGGAGGCGGTGGACTCAGCGATGAAGTTCGCGCGCGCGGCGACCGGGCGACCGCGACTGATCTCGTGTGACAGCAGCTTTCACGGGGTGACACTCGGGCCGCTGTCGCTCGTCGGCGACGAGTTCTTCAAGGAGGGCTTTGGCCCGCTGCTGCCCGGCTGCGAGCGCGTTCGCTTCGGCGACCTCGCCGGCTTGGAGGCGCAGCTGAGCGCCGAGGACGTCGCCGCCTTCATCGTCGAGCCGATCCAGGGCCGCATGGTCACGCTGCCGCCCGACGGCTACCTGCAGGCCGCGCAGGCGCTGTGCAGGCGCCACGGCACGATGTTCGTCATCGACGAGATCCAGACCGGCCTTGGACGCACCGGCAGGTGGTTCGCGCTCGAGCACTGGGGGCTGGAGCCGGATTTCGTGCTCGTCGGCAAGGCACTCAGCGGTGGCTATATGCCGGTCGCCGCGATGGTCACCAGGAGGGAGATCTACCAGCGGGCCGTGGGCACGCTCGAGCGCTGCTACGTGCATCAATCGACGTTCGGGCGCAACCGCCTGTCGATGGCCGCCGGTCTGGCCACGCTGCGCGTGATCGAGCGCGACGGCCTGGTCGAGCACGCCGCGCGGATGAGCGCTGTGCTGGTCGACGGGCTCGCCGAGCTTCAACAGCGCTACGAGATGATCAAGCAGATTCGCGCGAGCGGCCTGATGATCGGGATCGAGTTGGGCGCGCCGAGCGCACGCGTCGCCCGCCTGAACTGGCGTCTGATCCACATGGC
This sequence comes from uncultured Solirubrobacteraceae bacterium, assembly GCA_963734225.1. Classification (GTDB taxonomy): domain Bacteria; phylum Actinomycetota; class Thermoleophilia; order Solirubrobacterales; family Solirubrobacteraceae; genus Palsa-744. Next base: position 264,673 of record CAVTGI010000004.1, on the reverse strand, counting down.
CAGCGAGGGCCTGTTTCCCCAGTTGATCGTGATCCCGCTGCATCGCGACCACGGCGTGATCACGATGGCGGCCGGCAAGAACGACGTGATCAAGCTGCTGCCGCCGCTGACCGTGTGCGAGAGCGAGGCGCGCAGCTTTCTCAGCGCGCTTGACGCCGTGCTCGCCGAGTGCCATGGCGCTGCAAGCAACAACTGGGGCGTGGTGCGCGACATCGCCACAGCCACGCTGCGCCGCCGGGCATCCAAGATGCGCCGGTGAGCGACCGAACGCCGCCGCGCGGCATGCCCGCGATCCGCCGCGTGACGCGGTCTGTCTGATCACCGGTGCGACGGGGTTCATCGGCGGTCGCCTGGCGCGGCGACTGGCGCAGGAGGGCCATACGGTGCGCTGTCTGGTGCGCGAGAGCAGCGACACGTCGGCTGCTGGACGCGCTCGAGCATCCAGATCGTGGTCGGCGACCTCACCAAGGCGCGTTCGCTCGCCGGCGCAGTGGAGGGCTGCAGCTGTGTGCTGCACTGCGCTGCGCTCGTATCGGACTGGGCCACCACCGAGGAGATCGCCGCGGCGAACGTCGGCGGCACGCGCAATCTGCTCAAAGCATGCGCCGATGCGTCCGTGCGCCGCTTCGTCCACTTCAGCACCACCGACGTATACGGCCATCCCGGCGCCAGTGCGATCGACGAGGCTTACACCACCACGCGCTTTGCCAACTTGTATGCGCAGACCAAGCGCGACGCCGAGGCCGAGGTCCGGCGGGTCATGGACGCGGGCGCGCTGGACACCGTCGTCCTGCGCCCGGCGACCGTCTACGGACCCGGCTCGCACGACGTGATCGGCGAGATCGCAAAAGCGATCCGTGGTCGCCACATGCTGCTGATCGACGCAGGCCGCGCGATCGCCGGGCTCTGCTACGTCGAGAACCTGATCGACGCCGCGCTGCTCGCGCTGGGCCACCCCGCCGCGCCGGGCCAGGCCTTTAACGTCAGCGACGGCCTGGCCATCACCTGGAGGCAGTTCACCGATGACCTGGCCGAGGGCCTTGGCTGCCCGCGGGTGCGCTGGAGCCTGCCCTACCGGCTCGCCAACGGCATCGGCTTTGCACTCGAGCACGGCTATCGATTGATGCGCGCGAGCACCGGCCTGAGCGTGGCGCCGCTGCTTTCGCGCCAGGCCGTGCAGGTGCTGGGCATCGACCAGGACTTCAGCAACCGCAGGGCCCGGGAGACGCTCGGCTGGGAGCCGCGCGTAGGTTATGCCGACGGCCTGCGCGCGACGCTCGACTGGCTGAGGACCGACCATCTAGGGCATGCGTAACCGCCTGCTGGCGCTGTGGTCGGCGACCCCTGCCTTGCGCGCGGTGCGTGCGATGCTCGCGCCGCCCCGGTATGCGAACATATGTTCGTATGGGACCGAGACCATGGAGGCCCGCCGATGAGCTCAATGGAGCACTCGAGCGCGGCAACCTGCGCTACGCGATCAGCCTCGCCGAGGAACTGCGCATCGAGCATCGCAAGCCGATCCCCTTGGAGACGGCCTCGCGCTTCTTGCCGCTGATCGCGCGGGAGAGCCCGCGCGAGTACGACGCGTGGGCGCTGCGCTGGCTGGCCCGCTGGATGGGCGAGGCCGGCGCTCACACGATCGAGCAGACCGCGGAGGTCGCCGCGCTGCTGGCCGACCTCCCGCAGGACCCCGATACGATCAGCGCGCTGCGGGCGGTCATCCGCGGGTGAGCCACCGCGCTGACAGCTGCGAACTCGTCACTGGCTAGGCGACCGCTCGTCGTGCATCCCCAGCGCGCGGCGTAGCGACTCGCGCAGCAGCAGGCGATACAGCAGATCGCTGGCGGCCAGCGCGGCGATCGCCAAGGCGCCTGTACGGCGCAGCATCGTGCCGGAAGAACGCTCCATATCGACGGCATCGGCAGCCCACGTGCGCTGCTTGAGATAAGGGATTTCCTCGCAAGTTGCGCGATCGTGCGCGGACGGCCCTTGCACTGCGGGCGGCTGCTCTCATAGGTTGCTCATGACGCGGTTGCGAGCCGTAAAGAGCGAGGCCACTGAGGTGTGAGGCCGCGCCACCCACCCGCAAGGTCTACCGGCCGATCGGATTGGGTTCCTCGAGCGACTCGCGGCCGCGTCATTTTTTGTGCCGAGGCGAGGTCGTTCGGGTGGCATACTCAGGCCTCGATGCGCGCGCTCGTGCAGAGGGTTAGCCGGGCAGCGGTGCGCGTGCGCGACGACGACGTCGCCGAGATCGGACCGGGACTACTGGTGCTGCTCGGCGTCTGTCACGACGACGGCCCCGACGACGCCGACCGCCTGGCCGACAAGGTGCGCGCGCTGCGCGTGTTCGCCGACACCGACGGTCACATGAATGAAGCACTCGGGGCGCGCGAGATCCTCTGCGTCAGCCAGTTCACGCTCTATGGCGACACGCGCAAGGGCAACCGGCCAAGCTTCATGTCCGCCGCGCGCCCCGAGCAGGCCGAGCCACTGTATGAGCGCTTCTGCGAGCGGGCGGGCGCCAAGCGCGGCATGTTTGGCGCGCACATGTACGTCGAGCTCGTCAACGACGGGCCCGTAACGCTGCTGCTCGAAATGTGAGCCTATCCGCGGCGTGCCGAGCTTTTCAAAACACGTTCTCAGAGTCCGAACAACGAGAACGCGTAGAAATGGGTGCTGCTTCTGAAGTCGGGGTACCCGGAGCCCCAGAACAGCATGCCGTTGACGATCGCCGGAGATGAGTTGACAGAGCCTTCCGCTGTGAAGCTCCATAGCTGCTGGCCGGTCGCGGCCGACAGGGCGAACATGTTGTGTTTCAACGCTGGCGCTATCGTCCCGGCGTACACGACGCCGTTGGCCTCGCTGACGGGGCCCATCGCCAAGGAGCCGCCGGGCGTGCCTACCTGCCAGTCGAATTCGCCGGTGCTCGGGTTCAGCGCGGCCCAGGAGCCGCCGTTGGCTGCTTCGCCGCCGGCCAGCCTGAACGGGATGCGGTCGAAGTTGGCGACCGGGACATAGATGCGTTCGCCGTCGTAGGCCGTGCCCCACTCGATGCCGCCGAGGCTGGAGCCAGGGCCGACGAGCGTGTTCCACACGGGCGCTCCGGTGGCAGCGTTGAAAGCCCAGTAGACGCCGCTCTTCTGCCCGGCGCCGACAACCTTCTGGCCGTCGACGGTGAACAGGTTCGGTCCGCCGCCGCCGAAGTCGTAGTCGTCGCTGGCGTCGGAGGGACACCACGGCTTTTTGGGCGGTATGCAGGCGTCGTTGGTGGCGTCAAAGCCCTCCACCTTGCGCTCCCAGCGGATCGCGCCGGTTTGCAGGTTCAACGCGAGCACGCTGTCGAAGTAGTCGTCGGGTGCGGTGCAGTCGGCGTCTGATATTTCTTTTTCGGTTGCTTCCTGCTGGCATTTCTCGGCTTCGTCGGGCACGGTGTAGTTGTTGCCTGTGACCGCGTAGACGGTGTTGGTTGCCTGGTCGATCGCCGGTGCCGCCCATACGGCGCCGCCGCTATAACCGCAGCCCGAGGCGGGGCTGGAATGCTGGCAGGGACCGGAGTTGGGAGGGATCGTGTAGGTCTTCCACAGGATCTTGCCGGTGATCGCGTTCAGCGCGACGACGCTGCCGCGAAACGTGCAGCAGGGATAGGTCGGGTTTTCCGCGGCGCCCTCCTCGATGGAGGAGACGCCGACGATCACCGTGTCGCCGACCACCACAGGGTTGGAGGTGACGATCGCGGCGGGGTGGGCGTCCAGTTGCGTGCTCCACAGAAGCCGGCCCGTGGCGCGGCTGACGGCGAACAGGTGCGCGCCGCCGTTGTGTGTGGAGCTGAAGTTGTCGCCGAGGATCAACTCGTAGGCAAAGACCGCCGGGCTGTCGTGCGAGATCGCTTCCGGCTGGCCGTCGTATTCGGAGATCTGGCGCTCCCATACGGGCGCGCCCGTCTGGGCGTTGACTGCGTTGAGATAGCCGCCGAAGTCCGGGAAGAACACGTCTCCGCCATAGACCGTCGGCGATGCCTCGGCGTCGCCGTGGTCGGTGAACACCCACTTGGGGCGCAGGTACTTGACGTTGACCGGAGAGATCAGCGTTTCGGCGGGCTGCGTGCGGTCGTTTTCGATGCTCTGACCGGCCGACGGCCAGTTAGCGGCGCCGGCCGCCGTGGCAAGCGTCGCGCTCAGCGCAAGCGCCGCCAGCAGCGTTGCAGCGAACGCGTGCGCACGTGTCGAACATCCGCCCTTCCTTGGCCTTGACATCGAGCCCCCCGTCCTTTTCGCCCACGTCTCGGCGCCAGGCTAGCGAAAAAGCGCAGGCCGCGCGGCCTGGGTGCTGCGCCGCTTCGGCGTGCCGGCCATCGCGATCGGCACGGTCGCGGTCGTCTTGACCTGATAGACCGGGCCACATGGGAGCACCGGATATCCCAGCGATCAAGTCCCGCCGGCGCGGGCTGCGCAGGGCGGGCGTACTTGTCGCCGCACTGCTGGTGGTAGGGCTCGTGGTGTTCGCGCTTGCCCAACTGAATCTCAGCCGTGTGGGGCATGCGCTGATCGACGCCACCCCGGGCTGGATTGTGCTGGCGCTCGGCCTGATGGGCCTGTCGTTGCTGATGCGCTCGGTGTCCTGGCATGAGGTGCTGCGTGCGGCACTGCCACAGACGCCGATTGGCTGGCCGTCGGTGGTGCGCGCGACGATGATCGGTGTGATGGGCTCGGCTGTGTTCCCGGGACGGATCGGCGAGCCCTCGCGCGTATTCGTGCTCTCGCGCCGGCTGGACGGCTCGACGCGGCGCCACCTGCCGGTGGTGGCTGGCACGGTGTTCTCCCAGACGCTCATCAACCTCCTTGCCTTGGCGATCCTGCTGGCGATCACGTTTACCAGCGTGCCGCTGCTGCACGGCAAGCTCGCCGGTGCCGCGGGGGCGCTGGCGGTGCCGGTACTCATTTGCCTGCTTGTGCTCGCCGGCCCACGGCTGCTCGCGCTGGCCAGCCATTCGCGCTCGCCGCGCGTGGTGCGCGCAGGCAAGACGGTCGGCGGGCTGCTGCGGCTGGCCCGCCAGGGCCTGATCGTGTTCGCGCGCCCGCGCTACGGCGCGACCGCGGTCGGCTTTCAGCTGCTGGCGTGGGCGCTGCAGTGGCTTGCCTGCTACTGCGTGCTGCTGGCCCTCGGACTGCAGTCGCACGGCGGACTCGCGGCGGCCGCCGCGATCCTGCTGGCGGTCAACCTCTCGGCGATCCTGCCGGCCACACCCTCGAACGTGGGTGTCTTCCAGGCGGCCTGCCTGGTGGTGCTGGCCGCCTATGGCGTCGGTGCCGGTCCGGGTCTGGCCTACGGCATCATCCTGCAGGCGGTCGAGGTCGTCACCGCGCTCGCGCTGGGCGTGCCGGCGGTGCTGGGAGAGGGGCTCAGCTGGCGCGACATTCGCGCGGGCGGAGGCGCTGTGGAGAGCTCGATGCGCGCCGAGGAGAGCTCAGCCGGCGAAGGCGCGCAGTGACTGGCGCAGCGAGCGGGTGGTCTGCAGCACCGCGGTTGGCTCGTAGCCACAGTGGGCCATGCAGTTCTCACAGCGAGGGTCCTTGCCGCGCCCGTACTTGCTCCAGTCGGTCGTCTCCAGCAGCTCTTTGTAGGTCTCGGTGTAGCCGTCTGACATCAAATAGCAGGGACGCTGCCAGCCAAACAGCGAGTAGCTGGGGATCCCCCACGCGGTGCAGTCGAATTCGGCCTTGCCCTCGAGGAAGTCCAGGAACAGCGGGCTGTGGTTCAGCCGCCACTTCTTGCGCCGCCCATCGGCGAACGCCTCGCTGAACAGCTTGCGCGTCTGCGCCACGCCGAGGAAGTGCTCCTGGTCGGGCGCTTTCTCATAGGCGTAGGCGGGCGAGATCATCATCTCGTCGACCTGCAGGTCGTCGTTGAGAAAATCGAGCACCTCGCGCACGGTCTTGGGCGAATCGTGGGTGAAGAAGGTCGTGTTGGTCGTCACGCGAAAGCCGGCTGCCTTGGCCGCCTTGATCGCCGCGACGGCCTTGTCGAAGACGCCCTCGCGCTCGACCGATGCGTCGTGGCGCTCGCGCAGGCCGTCCATGTGGATCGCCCACGAGAAGTAGGGGCTCGGCTTGAAGTTCTCGAGCTTCTTCTCCAGCAGCAGCGCATTGGTGCACAGGTAGACGAACTTCTTGCGCTTGACCAGCTCGGCGGCGATCACGTGGATCTCGGGGTGGATCAGCGGCTCGCCGCCGGCGATCGAGACCATCGGCGCGCCGCTCTCCTCGATCGCGCCGATCGCCTGCGCCACGGGCATCCGCCGGCGCAGCTCGTGCTCGGGGTGCTGGATCTTGCCGCAGCCCGAGCAGGCCAGGTTGCACTGGAACAGCGGCTCAAGCTCGACGATCAAGGGGAACTTGTCGCGTTTGGCCAAGCGCTGGCGCATCAGGTACCAGCCCATGCGCGTGCTCTGCCTGATCCGTACGGCCATCTGACTGAACCTTAGTCGTCTTGCGTGGGAGCGTTAAGGGCGGCTGGCGTCCACTCGTGCAGGGCGCTCGCCACGCGGCGCAGCGCCTGGGCGGCGCGCAGCGCTCCCAGCGCGGCCTGCGGGCGCAGCAACTCGTGCTCGGGGCTGTCGAGCACCACCCGCACGACGCCGAACGGCCTGCCGGCGGCGCCCGCGGCAAGCCACACCGACTCCATGTCCACGGCGATCGCCCCCCCGGCGAGCAGCTGCGCGCGGCGCTCGCCCACGGCCAGGCGCGACACGCACACGACGTTGCCGGCGCGCACCTTCAGGCCCAGCCCGGTGAGCCGGCCGATCAGCTCGGCGCTCAGGTCACAGCGCACCCGCTGCTCGGGGTGGCCTTCGTCGACCGCCGCATAGACCTCTTCGGCGACGATCACTTCGCCGGGCACCGACGTCGCGTCCAGGCCGCCGCAGAAGCCGACCACGAGCATGCCCCGACCGGCATGCGCGGCTAGCTCGCCGCTGCAGGCCTGGGCGCGTGCGGGCCCCATCCCCGTCTTGCGCACCAGCGCGCCACGGGCGGCCGAGGAGATCAGCAGCGCCTCCACGCGCAGCGGGGCGGCCAGCAGCAGCTCGCCTGCCTGCCCCCCGCCATGGGGGGTGCCCCTTGGGGTGCTCAAGCGGGCGCTCCCAGCGCTTGATGGGCCTGCACGCCGAGTGCCGCGAGCGCCTGGCGGGCGGCCGCGTGCCCGCTCAGCACGGCGCCCTCGAGCGTGGCCGGCCAGCCGGTGTCCGTCCACGCGCCCGCCAGCACGAGCCCCGGCAGCTGCGTCTCGGGGCCAGGTCGCAGCGCGCCAGCCCCCGGGGCTGCGCGGAAGGTGGCGGCGTGTTCGCGGGTGACCAGGAAGCTCACGACCTCGGCCGCGCGGGCGCGCGGCAGCAGCTGCGCCAGCGCGGACAGGTAGCGCTCGCGCAGGGCATCCACGCTCATCTGCATCTCCTGCTCGGCGCCAGACAGCGACACCGCCAGATATTGACAGCCCGCAGGCGCTGCGGAGGCGGCGCTGCGGTCGAACACGTACTGCACGGGCGTGCCCACCCCGGCCGCAAACGGCTCCTGCAGGACCGGCCGGTCATAGACGACGTGCAGGTTGACGATCGGCGAGCTGCCCAGGCCGCGCAGCCTGGCTGCGGACGCACCGAGCAGCGGCTCCAGCAGCGCGGCAGCGCGCATGTGCGGGACGGCCACGATCACGCTGTCGGCGTCCAGGCGCTCGCCGCCGTCGGCGCCGCGTCCGTGCACCTCCATGCCGGCCGGCGCGCCCGGGGCGTCTGCCGCCGGGAGCAGCCGCTCCACACGCCAGCCGAGCCTGACGTGCACGCCCGCCCCGTCCAACGCGCGCACGGCGGGGCCGCCGATGATGTCGCTGAGCGGGGCGCGGTGAAAGCCGATGTCGCCGGCGTCGGCGCTCGACAGCAGGCCGGTCCTGAACACAAACTCGCCCAGCGCCAGCGACGCCTGCGCGGCCGGCAGGTTCAGCGCGGGCAGGGCGATCAGATCCCACAGCGCGGCCACCTCATCGGGGCCCTGGCCGTGGCGGGCCAGCCACTGGCCGAGCGTCTGATCGTCTCGAGCAAGTTCGCGCCGCCCGGAGCGCGAGCGGCCCAGGCGCATCAGCGCGAGCGTCGCCAACGCGGCACCCAGGCGCTGGCGGCGCGTCAGATGCCCGTAGCGCGCGATCGCGCCGGCCAGCTGCAGCGGCGCGGGCAGGCCCGTGCGGCGCAGTGTCAGCGGCGCAGCGCCCGGCTTGAGCACCGGGATCTCCAGGCGCGCCTGGACGGCGACCAGATGATCGCTTCCCAGGCGGCGCAGCAGCCCGCGGTAGGCACCGCAGCAGCGCAGGAAGACGTGCTGGCCGTTGTCCATCTGCAGGCCCTCGCGCTGGAAGGAGTAGGCAGCGCCGCCCAGCCGTCGCCTGACCTCGACGAGCGTCACGCTCGCGCCGGCCGCCGCGCAGTCCAGGGCGGCCGTGATGCCCGCCAGGCCGCCGCCGACCACGAGCACGCGCCGATCAGCGCTCAAGCGCAGCTCCGAGCACGCTGCGCGCGGCCACCCACGCCTTCTCGTGCGCGGGCAGCGACAGGCGCCGGCCGATCGCCTGCTGGGGGTCGGCCTCGATGCGCACGAGCAGCCTGCGATAGATGCCGGCCATCGCCGTCACGCACGCCGCGCTGCGCCGGTCCAGTAGCGACGTGAGCGCGATCCCGCGGGCAAACCACTCCCGCGCGCGACCCGCCTCGAAGCGCACGAGCGCTCCCACGCGCTCGCGATCCTCGTCGGCGCCATCGCCGATGTCGTCGCCCACGCGGGCGATCGCCGCGAGCAGGGCCGGCGCGCCGTCGAGCAGCCCGAAGCGCCGCAGGTCCTCGGCGGGCAGGTACACGCGCCCGTTCTCGGCGTCCTCGCGCACGTCGCGCAGGATGTTGGTCAGCTGCATCGCCACGCCGAGATCATCAGCGAGCGCTTCCGCCTGCGCGCGGTCGACGCGCGGGTCGGCGCGCAGACCAAACACCGGCAGGCATACGCGCCCGATCGCTCCGGCCACGCGGCGGCAGTAGGGGACGAGCTCCTCAAAGCTGTCATAGGTGGCGCCATGGACGTCCATGCGCACCCCCTCGATCAGCTCGCTCAGCGCAGAGGCGGGAAAGGCAAAGCGCGCGCGGGCGTCGGCGAGCGCCAGCACCACCGGGTCGTCCGCGCCGGCGGCGCCCGTCGGCGCGGCAGCGTCCGCTCCCAGCGCCTCCAGCGAGCGCTCCTGCGCGTCCAGGCGCGCCAGCTTCTCGTCGCGGTCCAGCGCGCCGTCGCCGATGTCGTCGACGCGGCGCGCGAAGGCGTAGATCGCGCACATCGCCCGGCGGCGCTCGGCGGGCAGCAGACGGATGCCGTAGAAGAAGTTGCCGGCCTGCTCGCGCGTGACCGCTTCGCAGCGGCGGTAGGCGTCGGCGACTGCCTCGGCGCTGCTCACGATCGCCGTCCTACCGATTGCGCCAGCGTACGCGCGAGCGCGGCTAGGCGCTGGCGCGCGGCGACCGGGGGCGGGCCGCCGAGCACGTCATAGCGGGCTCGCTCGATCGCGTCCAGGGCGGCGTGACCGCCCGCGACGAACGCCGCCACGGCCAGCCGCGGGCGTCCGCGCAGCTGGGCGACCAGCGCTGCGCCGTCGTCGAACAGCTCACGCGCCCGCGCGACCTCGAAGGCGAGCACCTTGCGAAGGCCCTCACTGGCGTGCGCCGCGCCCAGGTCCTCGGGCGCGCAGCCGAAGCGCTCAAGGTCCTCTCGCGGCAGATACACGCGCCCGCGTGCATAGTCCTCGGCGACGTCCTGGCAGTGCTCGGTCAGCTGCAGGGCGGTGCAGATCGAGTCAGACAGAGCGATGCGCGCGGGCGTGGACAGGCCGAGCACGGCCAGCACGAGCTCACCCACGGGATCGGCCGACAGTTGGCAGTAGCCGCGCAACTGCTCCCACGTGTCATAGCTGGCGACGCGCTGGTCGGTGCGGTTGGCCTCGATCAGCCGCACGAACGGCTCGCGCGCCAGCTCACAGCGGCGCAGGGTCGGCTCCAGGGCAACCAGCAGCGGATGCTCGGCGCGGCCCGCGAAGGCCCGGTCGAGCTCCGCTTCCAGCCAGTCCAGGGCGGCCAGTCTCGCCTGAGGCCCACGGGCCCCATCGGTCTCCCCCACGCCAAGGTCATCCGCGTCGCCCAGCTCGTCGACCAGCCGCGCAAAGCCGTAGATGGCCAGCAGGTCGCCGCGCGCGCGGCGCGGCAACAGGCGCGAGGCGACCGGAAAATTCTCGCTGTGCGCCCGCGCCATGATCGCGTCCGGCGTGGGCACGCCGGCTGGCGCCTGCGCAGCGAGGGCCAGCGTCACCTGCGCCGCCCGGCGCCGGCGCCAAGGCCCGCGCCGGCGCCGGCGCCGAATCTCGCGCCGGCGTCGGGGTCATCGGCGAGGCAGCGACCGAGAGCCATAATCGGGAAGGTCAGCCGGTACAGGTGGTAGTTGATGTAGTAGTCAGAGGGAAAGCCGGTGCCGGTGTACTGGGGCTCGTCCCAGGTGCCGTCGGCGCGCTGGGTAGACACCAGCCAGGCCAGGCCGCGCCGCATCGAGTCCGAGCGCTCGTCGGCGGCGTGCAGCGCCAGTAGGGCCCAGGCGGTCTGCGAGGCGGTGCTGGGGCCACGCCCGATCCAGGCGGGGTCGTCATAGGAGCGCGGGTCCTCGCCCCAGCCGCCGTCGTCGTTCTGGTGTGACACGAGCCAGCGCACGGCGCGGCGGATGCACGCCTGTCTCGGTTCGATCCCCGCGGCGATCAAACCGGGGACGACAGCGCCGGTGCCGTAGACGTGGTTGACGCCCCAGCGGCCGAACCACGAGCCGTCGGGCTCCTGGCGGTCGAGCAGCCACTGCACGCCGCGACGCGTGGCGGGCGTGTCGCCGAGCCCGAGCAGGGCGAGCATCTCGATGGCGTGGGCGGTGACGTCGGCGCTGGGCTCGTCGATCACCTCGCCGAAGTCCAGGAACGGCAGCGCGCGCACGAGCGCGCGTGTGTTGTCGGCGTCAAAGGCGCCCCAGCCGCCGTCTGAGCTCTGCATGCCCTGCACCCACCGCTCGGCCCGCGCGACCGCAGCGGCGGCCGGGCGGCCGGCTTGCACGCGACGCAGCGCGATCACGACCTCGGCGGTGTCGTCGACGTCGGGGTAGTTGATGTTGTCGAACTCGAACGCCCAGCCGCCCGCCTGGAGCGCGGGGCGCTTGACCGACCAGTCACCGCGCACGGTGACCTCCTCGGCGAGCAGCCAGTCGGTGGCGTGGGCGATCGCGGGGTGATCGCCCACGAACCCCGCGTCGGCGAGGGCGATCAGCGACAGCGCCGTGTCCCAGATCGGCGACTGGCAGGCTTCCAGGCGTCGCGACGGGCCGGCAGGCGCGCCCACGCCGCGGGAGTCGTCTGTGTCCTCGATCATGAAGCGCCCAAGGCCTTCCAGCCCGCGCCGCATGACGGCGTGCTCGAGCGGATAGCCGCACAGGCGCAGCGCGATCAGCGAGTAGACCCACGGCGGCTGGATGCCGCCCCAGGAGCCGTCCGCCTCTTGGCGGCGCACGATCCAGCGCTCTGCCCGGCCGAGCGCCAGGCGGCGCAGCGGGCGGATCGGGCGGCGCTCGTATGCGCGCAGCGCGCTGTCGAGCTTGCGCAGCCAGCTGACGACGCGCGAGAAGGAGCGGCTGGGACGCGCCGGCGAAGCGCCGACCTCGGGCGCCCGCAACTCATCCAAATCAAACGGCAGGGTGCGCGCGGGGCGCTTGGCTTTGACGATCGAGACCGCCACGATCGTCTGCCGTGCCCAGCAGGCGAAGTCGTACACGTTGAATGGCACCCACGCGGGCAGCAGAGTGATCTCGGGCGGCAGGGCGGGCAGCTCATCCCAAGACCACAGCCCGAACAGCGCGAGCCACAGGTGGGTAAACACGCGCGCCTGCGCCAAGCCCCCCTGGCCGCGGATGAACTCGGCCGCGCCGAGCATGTGCGCAGCGTCGGGGTGATCGCCGGCCAGGCGCAGCGCCCAGTAGGCCTCGATCGTGGTCGACAGCTCCCCGGGGCCGCCATGGAAGTTGGTCCACGTCCCGTCGGCGCGCTGCTGGGAGCGGATCCAGGCGGCTGAGCGCTCGGTCTCGTCGGCCCGGCGGATGCCCAGGAACTCGCGCAGGAGCATGTCCTCGGCGTCCATCGTGACGTTGGTCTGCAGCTCGCCCTGCCACCAGCCGGCGTCTGACTGGAGCGAGAGCAAGTGCTCGCAGGCCAGATCGAGCGCGACCCTCGCCTCGCTGCGAGTGTCAATTGTCGACGATGCCATAAAGCACAACCTAGATCTTTTTTCTCAAAGACGAAAGGTGCGCAAGCGCAACGGCAGCCCGCGCAGTCGCCGTGGACAGCGACGCGTGGGCGCCTACCAGCACCTCGGGCTGGGCAAGCGTGATCACGTGGCGGCGCAGAGTGGCCTCGCTGACACTGCGCAGCGTGGGCGACACGAAGCGATACACGACCAGGCCATTCACGTCACGGCGCTCGATCAGTGCAAAGCCCGGAGCGGGCGGCTGACCGGCGAAGGGACGTAGCGGCGCATAGCCCGTCTCGTCTATTTCATTGACGGTGACGGATGTTCCGGCGTGCATGCCGCGCAGCCCGTGGACGTAGTACTCAAGCGGCGCGGAGCCCAGCTCGACGGTGGTTATGGCCCGCTCGCTGGAGCCGCCGCCGAGCGCCTGCGCGAGCCCGCGCCAGTCGCCGCGCTGCAGGCGCGGGCTGAGATCGACGTCGATAGAGATGGCCGCGAAGGCGAGCGCCGCGGTGGCGACAAGCGCGATCCCGGCCGGGCCGGTGCGCGGCCAGACGGCCATCACGGCGATGACCGCGCTGACGGGGATCATCGCGGCGACCAGGTTGCGCGGCGCCAGGTAGTCGGCGCCGAAGGCCACCAGCACGATCGGGATGAGTATCCCGCAGGCGGCGATCGACAGCGCGACCAGGACGCCGCGCAGGCTCGGGCCGGAGGGTTCTGACATCCGCCACAGCCCGAGCCCAAGGGCGACGAGGATCGGCAGCGCGACCAGCAGCTCCACCCCGTGGCCCAGTGGGGCGCCGGAGTAGCCGGTCAGGTAGTACTGGGGGATCGCTTCCAGGCGTTCGATCAGCGGCCAGCGCCCGATCCACTGCGTTCCGTGGCCGCCCTGGGCGACGATCAGCGGCACGAGCGCAGCGCCGACGATCGCGATCGTGCCGGCCGCCGCCAGCGCGGCGCGGCGCGTGCGCGTTCTGTAGAGCAGCCAAAGCGCCATCGGTATCAACAAGAAGACGGCGAAGTAGTGGCTGAGCAGCGCCAGCGCGCCGGTCAGCGCGAAGGCGGCCATGCGCCTGGGCGACGGCTCGCGTTCGGCGCGCAGGAAGCACAGCATCGCCAGCGCAGCCATGAGCACGAACAGCGCGTACGCGCGCGCCTCCTGCGAGTACCACACCAGCAGGGGGTTGAACGCGACGAGCGCGGCGCAGGCCAGCGCGGCGCGCCGGCCTGCCAGTTCGCGCCCGATCGCCCAGGCCACGGGGACCGTGGCGATTCCGGCCAGCGCGGAGGGCAGGCGCAGCGCGACTTCGCCGGTCCCCAGGATGCGTGAGTCGACCCAGGCGAGCAGATACCACAGCGGCGGCGTGTTCTCGCTGTGCACGACCGAGCGCAGCGTCGCCCACAGGCTGGGATGCAGCACGTGCACGGGTGTGAACGCCTCGTCATACCAGAAGCTCTGCAGGCCGAGCGTGGACAGCCGCAGCGCGGCCGCCGCGACGGTCAACGCGGCCAGCGGCCACCAACGGGGCAGCCTAGACGCGCTGGGCGCGACGCCGGCGGGCGCGGGTTGGGCGAGGGCGCTCATCGCCGGCAGATACCCGCTGCGGCGGGCCCGAAGCAGCCGTAGCGATTGGCCGGCAGGTCGACCGAGCGGGGCGGCAGATACCAGCCTCCGTGGACGCTGCGCCGCCCGTTCACGACCGGTCCCCAGATCGCCAGGCAGATCTGCGTGCGCGCTTCCGGCGGGCCGGGGCTGGTGTTGCCGCACAGCACCTCGCGCTGGGTGTCCAGGCCGAACGTCTGCTGGTCGATCGAGATGTTGTGGTAGTCGTGGCCGGTGTAGTGGCGCCACGTGCGCAGGTCGGCGACCAGGCGGTGGTTGATGGACACCGAACGACCGACGTCGTTGACTGTGGCGACCGCCAGCAGCACAGCGGCCAGCACCAGCAGCGTGGTCTCGACGAGCCGCATGCTGCCCGTGCCCTTGAGCTCGACCGTGCGCGGGCGAAGCCATGCCGGCAGCCACTGCCAGCGAGCCTGCTCGATCGGCAGCGACGCGTCGTTCACTGGACGGGCGCCAACAGCGGCGAGATCTGGTGGATGACGAACAGCGCCTGCACGACCAGCGTGGCGACCAGCAGGCGCCGGTCGCGGGTAACGACGGCGAGCGGCAGCGGCCACAGGATGTACCACGCCAGCAGCCACGTGCTGGTCACCGAGATGGCCAGCAGCGCCCAGCCGGAGGCGGCGACCCAGTCATAGCCGCGCCAGGTGCGCCACAGCAGATGCAGGATGACGAGCACGAGCGCGGCCTTGAGCAGGTCGTGGTCGATCGGGAAGACACCGGGCTTGCCGACGAGGTGGGCGATCTCGGTGGCGAAGCTGTCGGTCGACACGAACGCGGCGTCGCGGTTGAGCGCGGCGACCACGTCGATGCCGTGGATGCCGAATGCGACATAGCCGACCAGCGCCCCCAGCAGCGATGCCGGCGAGCGCCCCGACGATTGGTCCCAGGCGCCGGCGCGAGACGATCATGAAGGGCAACAGCACGGCGACGGTGGCCTTGATCAGCGCGCCGGCAACGACCGTGGCAGCGGCCGTCGCTTCGCGGCCGCGGGTGGGCGCGGGCGCGATCGTGAGGCTGACGGCGGCCATCATCGCGAGCATCATGATCAGGTCGTTGTGGGCGCCGCCCAGGCCGTAGATCACATACAGCGGGTTGGCGCCGACGATCAGGATCGCCCTGGCCGGGTCCAGGCCGCGTGTGCGCGCGCAGCGCCAGGTCAGCGCGAGCGTTCCGGCGCTGGCCAGCAGCGCCTCCAGCTTCATCGCCCACAAGGCGCCGATGAGGCCGAGCGGCGCGAGCGGGTAGGACAGCAGCGTGTATAGCGGGCCGTAGGCGGTGGCGACATGGATCCAGTCCTCCCCCACGTACTTGAAGACCGGGTCGCCGACGATCGCCACGGGACCGTGTATGTAGGGGTTCAGGCCGTGTTCGACGCCCATGCGCGCGTAGGCGATGTAGCTGAAGACGTCGGTGGAGAGCAGGATCGGCCCGGCGAAGACGATCAGCTGCAGCGCGGCCACCAGCGCGATCGCCCAGCGCCGAGGCATGACCACCGCGTCAGCGCCCGACGAGCGGGCGCTGAGCGCGACCAGGCCGGCGTAGGCGCCGGCGCTGACCAGCAGCGCGATCAAAAAGACGCGATAGCCAAGACGCTCGCCGATGCCTGTGAGCCAGCCGGCGATGTCGGGAGAGGGCGGGACCAGCGGTGAATGGCCGAGCGCGCCGTCGAGCACGATCTCAAGCGTTGCCGCGACCAGCAGCAGCGACAGGAGCCCGACGAGCGCGGGCGCCCAGCGCTGCGAGCGAGCGCGCGCGGGCAGGCGCTCGCTGTAGGCGACAGCGCTCACGAGGCCGCGGTGCCGGTCATCAGTGAGGCAGCCTACCTCGCCGCGGCGTCGGGTCCGACGCTAGCTGGAATCAACCATCACGCGCCGAGCACTATCTTCAGCGCCTCGCGCCGGTCATACAGCGCATACGCTTCGGGCGCCTGCTCCAGAGACATGTGATGGGTGACCAGTGGGCTGGGGTCGAGGACCCCGGCGGACATCATCGCCAGAACACGGTCGACGTGGGCGATCACGTTGGCCAGCCCCAGGCGCACCGTCAGACCCTTCAGCCAGGCTAGGCCCAGAGTCACCTCGCCGCGCCCCGCGTATGCGCCAATCCCGGAGATCGTGCCGGCGTCGCGACACAGGCTGATCGCCAGGCCCAGTGGGCCGGGGTCGCCGACGGCGTCGACCACCACGTCGACTCCGAGACGTTCGGTGGCCCCGCGCACGACGCCCTTGGGATCCTGCTCGGTGAGGTGCACGGCGGTGGCACCAAAGGAGCGGGCGAGCTCCAGGCGGGGCTCGACGGTGTCGATCGCAAAGACGTGTGCAGCGCCTGTCGCACGGGCGGCCTGCACGGCGCACAGGCCCACGGGCCCGAGGCCGAGCACGGCCACGGTGTCCCCTGCGCGGGTGCCGGCGTGCGCGATCGCGTGATAGCCGGTGCCCATCACGTCGCCTGCGAACAGCGCGACGTCCGGCGACATGCCCTCAGGCACGCGCCGCAGCGTCAGGTTGGCCCGCGGCACAAGCAGCCGCTCGGCCTGCGCTCCGGGAAGGTTGCCCAGGTGGCTGCCGTGCCCGAACGTGCGCCCGCGCTGGCAGCGGTGATAGTCGCCGCGCACGCATGCCACGCACGTGCCGCAGGCGCTGTGGAAACAGCCGAGCACGAGGTCGCCCACGGCCACGCGCTCGACGTCCGAGCCAACCTCGGCCACCGTGCCGACGTACTCGTGACCGATCGTAAAGCCCTGCTCGACGGGGACACGCCCGTGATAGATGTGCAGGTCAGAACCGCAGATGCCGCTAGCCAGCACCTGCACGATCGCATCCTGGGGATGGCCAATCTCGGGCTCGGGGACGTCCTCGACTAGTACCTCGCCGGGAGCCTGGAAGGTGACGGCGCGCATCGGGCGCGAACCCTAGCGCCTATGCTGCGCGCATGGCCGAGCCCTCCAAGGCCGTGCTCATCACCGGCTGCTCATCGGGCATCGGCCGGGCGACCGCGCTGCGCTTGGCGCAGTCGGGCTGGACCGTGTACGCGAGCGCGCGCCGTCTGGAGTCGATCTCCGACCTGGGCGACGCGGGCTGCCACACGCTGGCGCTGGACGTCACCGACGAGGACTCGATGCGCGCGGCGGTGGACGCGGTAGAGCAGGCACAGGGCGCGGTCGGAGTGCTGATCAACAACGCCGGCTACAGCCAGAGCGGCGCGATCGAGACGGTCCCGCTGGACGCCGTTCGCAGGCAGTTCGAGACGAACGTGTTCGGCCTCGTGCGCCTGACGCAGATGGTGCTGGCGAAGATGCGCGCGCAACGCTGGGGCAAGATCGTCAACCTCGGCTCGATGGGCGGGCGCCTGACGTTCCCCGGCGGCGGCCACTACCACGCGACCAAGCACGCTCTGGAGGCGATCTCAGATGCGCTGCGCTTTGAGCTGCGCGGCTTCGGCATCGACGTGATCCTGCTCGAGCCGGGGCTGATCACGACGGAGTTCGGCGAGGCGGCGACCGCCAGCATGGCCGACGTGGCCGGTCCCGGCGGCGACTCGCCCGCGGGCGACGGCTCCGACGAGGACCCCTACGCGCATTTCAACGCGACCGTCGGCGCGGTCACAGCCGGCGCCTACGACGGCCCGATGCGCCGGCTCGGCGCGGGACCGGAGCGCGTAGCCAAGGTGATCGAGCGCGCGATTACGCGCGGGCACCCGCCGGCGCGGATCACGATCACCGCGTCGGCCAAGCTTTCGATCGCCACCCGCCGGTTGCTCAGCGACCGCGCCTGGGATGCGGCGATGCGCGCGCAGTTCCCCCAGCCGCACTGACGCGCTATGCGGCGAGCATCATGTGCGCCCGCGGATACCCAAGGGCAAACCCCTGGGCGTAGTCCACGCCATAGGCGGCCAGCATCTGCAGGGTCTCCTGGTCACCAACGCACTCGGCGACCGTCTGCCTGCCCATGCCGGCGACCACGCTGACAAGCGCCTGCACGACCAGCTGGTCGGTGCGCGAGCGCGGCAGGTGGCGCACGAACTCGCCATCGATCTTCAGGTAGGTGAAGGGCAGGTGCTTGAGGTAGGCAAAGGATCCGAAGCCGGCTCCGAAGTCGTCCAGTGCGATGGCACAGCCGAGCGCCTGCGCGCCCGCGCAGAACGACTGGGCGATGCGCATGTCGGAGATGGCGGCCGTCTCGGTCAGCTCGATGACCAGTTGCGAGGGATCGGCGCCGTGTACTGCCAGACGCCGCTGCAGGTGGTTGAGCATTGTGGGATCTGTGACCGACAGCGCGGACAGGTTGACGGCCAGGCCCACCCCAGGCTCGATCTTCTCGTCGCCGAGCATGGCTGCGGCGCGGTCGATCACCAACCGGTCGATGTCACGCACCAGACCGGAGCGCTCGGCGACCGCAAGGAAGCTCGCCGGCGTGATCAGACGCCCGTCCGGCTCGTCGGCCAGGCGCAGCAGCGCCTCATAGTGCGCGACGCGCCCGTCGGCGATCGCGACGATCGGCTGGAAGTGCAGCGTGAACAGATCCTCCGCGAGCGCCCGGCGCAGGCGTGCAGGCCACGGACGCACGCGATAGGCGACAAGACTGCCCGTCCTGGCAGGGGCCCCAAGCATGACCGCACCTTGTTCGACAAGCTCGCAGACTCACCTGCGCGCATGGTGCGGCCGGCGCGCGCGATCGGAGACGACCAGCAGCAGGGCGACGAGCACGAAGTTCATCACCACCGAGGACCCCCCATAGGCCACGAACGGCAGCGTTACGCCGGTCAGCGGGATCACTCGCGTGACGCCGCCGACGATCACGAACACCTGCATGGCGATCACGAACGACAGCCCGGTGGCCAGCAGCTTGGAGAACGAGTCGCGGGCCAGCACCGCGGTCTTCAGGCCGCGGGCGATGAACAGCAGGTACACCAGCAGCAGCGCTGCTGCGCCCACGAGGCCGAGCTCGTTGACGATGACCGCGTAGATCATGTCGCTTTCGGGTACCGGCAGGATCGATGGGCCGTGGTGGGGCCCGCGCAGCAGCGACTGGTCAAAGCCGGTGCCCAGCAGTCCGCCGTCGGCCTGCGCGAACAGCGACTGGGCCAGCTGGTAGCTGCCGCCCGGGGCTTTGTAGAGCACTGGGTCCAGCGGTCGTTCCCAGTCGACCACCCGCGCGTGGACGTGGGAGACGTGGACGGCCACGAACCAGGCGCCCACGGCGAACAGCACCAGGCCGATCAGCGGGAAGCTCAGGCGCCCGGTGGCCACGTACAGCAGCGCCAGGAACGCGCCGTAGAACATCAGCGTGGTGCCCAGCTCGCGCGTGATCAGCAGCGTGGCCATGGCCGCGCCCCACACGATCAGCATCGGGCCAAACTGCTTCATCGGCGGGATCGTCAAGCCGAGCACCCGCCGTCCGGCCGTGACCAGTATCTGGCGGTTGTCGCGCAGGTAGCTGGCGAGGAAGATCACGATCGCGATCTTGGCCAGCTCGGCCGGCTGGAAGGAGACGCTACCCACGTGGACGTCCAGGTAGGCGCCGTTGACTTGCTCACCGATGCCGGGCAGCCGCGGCAGGACCGCCGCGACGATCCCGACGGCGGCGATCGTGTAGCGATAGCGCTCGAGCACGCCCACCCCGTGCTTGCGCAGCGCGAGGATGGTCGCGGCGAACAGCACCAGCCCGAGCACCATCCACTGCGCCTGCTGGCGCGCGAGCACGGGTTCGATGCGATAGACCATCACGATTCCCACGCTCGCCAGCACGGCCACCAGCGGGAACAGGTAGGGGTCGGCATGGGGCAGCGCGAAACGGATCACCAGATGTGCGGCCAGGCACAGCCCGAGGAAGATCGCGCCGTAGGTCAGCGACGTGCTCGACGCGTGGTTCAACGCGAGGTTGGTCGAGGCCCCTGGCGAGTTGTTCTCCTGCTGGATGAAGATCGCGGTAAAGCCAGCGATGACCAGTACTGCGGCGGGCACCAGCCCGAGCAGCTCACGATTGCGCGCGCTGAGCATCGACCGAGGGTAGCCGCCGAACCGGTAGACACTCGCTGATACGCTCGCATCCCCGCTTCGGCCAACATCGCCGAACCGGCCAGCCGACGTGTGCGCGCCGAAACGACCGCTACGCTTGTTCTCAGGCGCGCCGCCGGTGAGGGGCCGCGCTGTGCCCTTGCCTCGATGAGCCGCCCGGTGCAGACAACCCATGGATGACCAGCACCCGCCGGCGCTGTGGTGGGGCATGTGGAAGCGATTCCTGATCGCCGGCGTGCTGATCGTGGCACTCAGCGCCGGAGCGACCGCGACGGTAGCCCTGAACACGGTCAGCGGCCTCGCCGACGAGGTCTTCCCCACGCTCAACCACATCAAAGCCCCGAATGGGCTGATAACCCCCGAATACAGCGGCGGCCCGCAGACGTTCCTGGTGCTCGGCTCCGACCGCAGGGAAAAATCCAAGGACACCTTCGACCGCGAAGACCCGCCGCACAGCGACACGATCCTGCTCGTTCGCTTCGACCCGGAACAGGGACAGACGTCGGTGATGTCGATCCCGCGCGATCTGATGGTGACCATCCAGACACGTGGCGGCCAGGCCTATCCCGACGAAAAGGTCAACGCGGCGTACACGATCGGCGCCAAGATCGGCGGTCCGGCCGAAGCCAGCCTGCTGGCAGCCGAAACGATCAAACGAGAAATCTTCCCCGAACTGCATCTCAACGGCATCGTCGACGTGAACTTCGCCGGCTTCATCAGGCTCGTCGACACGCTCGGCTGCGCCTATGTGAACGTCGACCACCACTACTTCAACGAAAACATCGGCACGCCGGAAACGGACTACACGAGCATCAACCTGCAGCCCGGCTACCAGAAGCTGTGCTACGAAAACGCGCTCGACTACGTGCGCTACCGCCACACCGACGACGACTTCGTGCGCGTGGCGCGCCAGCAGGACTTCCTGCGCGACCTGCGCGAGCAGATCAACCCGACCGACGAGCTCGGCCAGATCGACACCGTCGCCAGGGCGGTCGGGCACGCGATCACCTCCACGTTCCCCGCTACCCCGAGCGAGCTGATCGAACTGACCAAGCTGGTCGCCTTCTCGCAGTCAAAGCCCCTGCGCCAGGTCAAATTCCTGAGCGCCAACGTCGACTACCAACTCAACCACGTCTCCTACGTAACGTCCACGCCGGAACTGGAGAAACAAACGCTCGACCGCTTCCTCAACGGCCACGAACAGCTGCAGCTGGCGGTGGCGCACCCATCCAGCGCGCACTCCTCCAGCCACGCCCACCACCACGGCTCCAGCGGGGGTGGCGGGCACTTCTCGCCCAGATCGGTGGGCCTGTTCCCGACGCCCTCCAGCGGCGAGGACGAACTAGTCAAGGCTTCGGTGAACGTCCCCTTCCGGGTCCTCTACCCGAGCCTGCAGACCGGCCAGGCCGAACAACAGCAGGTGCGCGCCTACACGCTGCTCGACCAGCAGGGCAAACTGCACCACGCTTACGTGGTGGTCTTTCAACAGAACCCGATCGGCGGCTACTACGACTTCCAGGGCACCGACTGGCTGAACCCGCCACTGTTCGCCCACGCCCGCACGCAGGTCATCGACGGGGTCGAATACCGCTTCGTTGACGACGGCGCGCATGTCCACGTGATCGGCTGGCGCTCAGGAAACGCGCTCTACTGGGTGGCCAACACACTGCTCGAGGAACTGTCCAACGCGCAGATGCTGCAGATCGCTAAATCTGCTCAGGGACTCCATTAGCGCTGCGAGTCGAGCGGATGTCGTCGCGGCGCTTCGCGCGGGCGGCGAAATCCGCTCGACTCTCCGCTTTGCTGGAGCTGAGCCGTACAACCAATGGCGTGGCGCTCGCTCAGCGCGACGCGGCGGCGGCCTGGTCCAGCGCCGCGTTTACGAGCGCGTCCGCTTGGGCGTTCTGGGCTCGGGGCACCGTTTTGATCGACCAGCGCTCGAAGCCGCGCAGCGCCGCCATCGCGTCCATGTATAGAGGGCGCATGGCGGGGTGCTTGACCTTGTAGACGCCCTGGACCTGCTTGGCGATCAGCTCTGAGTCGCCGATCACGTCGACCTCGCTTGCGCCCAGCTCCCGCGCACACTCCAAGCCGAGCAGCAGCGCGCTGTACTCGGCCACGTTGTTGGTCTGAGTGCCCAGCAGGCGCGCGTACTCGCCCAGGACCTCGCCGTCGGGCGTGCTTATCACGCATGCGGCGGCCGCCGGTCCGGGGTTTCCGCGGGCGCCTCCGTCGACATGCACGATCACGTTCATGGCCGCGACGCAGTATGCACGTCGGCCGCGACGACGCTCTCGCCCGCGATGCCCTTCGCGAGAGATGCTCGCGCTAGTTGGAGGGTCTAGCGAGACTCAACGAGCGGCTGTCCATGCGGGATCGAGGTAGCGGCCGAGCGATGTGCGCCACGCCCAGCCCTCAGGGATACTGGATGGATTGTGTCCTCGCCGCCCGACGGAAGCAAGGCGCTTCAGCAGCGCACCGCGGGGATCGTCGTGGTCATCGTCAGTGGGCTCGTGTTCACGGGCACGCTGGGGCTCCTGGACTGGGCCGAACTGCCAAAGCTCGTACGGGTCGGCGGCACTCTCCGCGTCGCGTCGCATGGCGCAACTCTCTGGGACTTCAGCGGGCACGAGGCGGGCGTCCTGACGGTGATCGCGGTCGGGACTGTTGCGTTTGCCGCGATGAGCCTGCTCAGCAACTCCATCATCACTGCGCTACCCGCCGTCTGCGGCTCGTTCTACCTCCTTGGCCAAACCTTCCCGGTGGTCGATGGATACGGTGGCTATCGAGCGGGGTTCTGGCTCGCCACAGCAGCGACACTCGCAATGTCAATCGGCGGCGTTCTCGCCGTCGCGGGCGCGGCGAGTTTCGCTACCCGTTTGGCTCAACCCTCCTAGAGGGCGCGAGCCAGCGGCGGCATGTCGCCGGCCACGCGCGCCCGGCGGCGGTCGCGCACCACGCGGCGCTGCTGATCGTCCGGCGGGCTGCCCGCGTGCCCGTAGCGGGCGCGTCGGTCGAACTGGCGCCGGTCGACGATCACCGTCACGTTCTGCTCGTCCTTGTAGTGCTCAACGAGCTTGGGATACAGCTCGTCGGCGAGCGGCCTGGGAACTACGCAGTAGATCATCGCGACCGATGTTACTCGCCGCTCCGAGATAAGCAAGTAACTTTCCTGCTAAGGCGCGCCGACGGCGGCGACTGACAGACGCAGTGTTCCGGACTCATCGGCGAGCGCGTTGGCCACGGACTCCTCGCGCAACAGCTCGCCGAGCTCGGTTCCCTGCCCGACCGCGTGCGCGACGGGCGGCACCTCATCGAGGTCGACCTCGTAGCGATACCAGCACAGCTCCCAGGCGATCACGATCGTCACCACGCTGCGGGCGTGCTCGCTGTAGCGGACGCTCACCGCCGGCGCTCCCAGCGCGCGGGCGACGCCTGCCACCCGGCGCAGGTGCTCGCCCGCGTTGAACGCGGCCACGGCGAGCTGCAGCTGCGAATCGGGCGCAGCGGCCGCACCCGCAGGCGCGAGGTCCCGGTCGTCGGGCGTGAAGCTGTGACCGTCCACTGCTGCGTCATGCACGAGCTCCAGGTCCCCGGCGGGCGTCGTCAGAGCGGCCCCTCGCGCCGGGACGGGAGCCGCGGCCGCCTGACCGGGGGCGTCGAGGACCTCATAGGGCTCCCGCGTACCGTCGTAGGGGGGCTGGGCGACGGACGTCTCGCTTGCGCCGTTGGACGAGCCTGCGACCTGACGCGCCCGGGATGGCACTGGCAGGCGGGCGAACAGGCTGCGCCGGCGCCTTGGGCGCGTCGCCGGGGGGGCATCCTTCCGACCGATCGCCTCGCGCAGCCACCCCTCTTGCACGGCCCGCGGGGCGCACAGCTCGCACACCAGCTGGCGCCGGCCGGCTGCGATGAACACGTCGGGCTGCTCGCCGCGCAGCAGCCGGCGCTCGCACACGTCGCACTCCACATCGGGCTGGGAGGTGACGATCGAGCGGGTGGCCATCGAACCCGGCAGCCTATCTGGACCGGCCACGCCACGCATGGCGGCGCCGCTTCGCTCAAGCGTGCACGGCGGAGCGCTCCTGGCCGGCCTGCTCGACGATCTTCTGCGTCAGCTGCGCGGGAACCTCCTCGTAACGCAGCAGCTCCAGCGTGTAGTCGCCCTGGCCAGCGGTGATCGAGCGCAGGTCGGGCGCGTAGTTGAGCATCTCCGCCATCGGCACCTCGGCGCGGATCTCGGTCATCGTCCCCGCCGGCTCCATTCCCTGGGGGCGCCCGCGGCGGCTGTTGAGATCTCCGATCACGTCTCCCACGCAGGACTCCGGCACGGACGCGGTCACCAGCATGACCGGCTCGAGCAGCGCCGGGTCGGCGTCCTGCAGGGCCTGCTTCATGGCCGCCACCCCCGCCAGCTTGAACGCGATCTCAGACGAGTCCACCGAGTGGTGGGAGCCGTCGATCAGGCGCACGCGCACGCCCGTGACCGGGTAGCCGCCAAGCACCCCCGCGGCCATCGCCTCGCGCACCCCCTTCTCGACCGCCGGGATGAACGAGTTGGGGATCACCCCGCCCTTGATCTGGTCGACGAACTCGAAGCCGTTGCGCCCGGTGATGCCGCCCAGCGGCTCGATCTCGATCTGGCAGTCGCCGAACTGCCCGCGCCCGCCTGACTGCTTCTTGTGGCGGCCGTGCCCGGAGGCCGGGCGGCGGACGGTCTCCCGGTAGGGCACGCGCGGCGGCGCCAGCGTGACCTCCACGCCGAAGCGCTCGCGCAGCCGCTCGACGATCACCTCGACATGCACCTGCGACAGGCCCGCCACGATCTGCTCGCCGGTCTGCTGGTCGCGGCGCAGCTCGATCGTGGGGTCCTCCTCCTGCAGACGGTGCAGGGAGGAGAGCACCTTGTCCTCGTCGCCCCTGCTCTTGGGCGAGACCGCGAAGGCCATCACCGGGGCAGGCAGCTTCAGTCGCGGCATCTCGATCGGCTCGTCGCGCGCGGCCAGCCAATCTCCCGCGCGCGTCTCCTTCAGCTTGGCCACCGCGCCGATGTCGCCCGGCCCGAACTCCGCCACGTGGACGACCTCCCTGCCCTCGTAGCGCAGCAGCTGTCCGATGCGCTCCTTGGCGTGGGAGTGGTTGTTGAGCACCTGGCTGTCGGCCCGCATCACGCCCTGATAGACGCGGATCAAGTTGATGCGCCCCGCGAACTGGTCGGCGCGCGTCTTGAAGGCGTAGGCGAACAGCTCGGCGTCGTCGCTCGGCGACAGCTGCACCTCACCGACCTGCAGCGCCCCGTGCTTGACGGGCGAGGGCAGGTCCTCGACGATCGCGTCGAGCATGCGCGTGGTGCCGAGGTTGCGCGTGGCCACGCCGCAGACGACGGGGAAGATCCTGCCGTGGTTGGTGCCCTCCTTGAGCGCGTCCACGATCTCCTGGTGGGAGATCTGCTCGCCCTCCAGGTAGCGCTCCATCAGCACGTCGGAGACTTCGCAGACCTCGTCCATCAGCTTCTCGCGGTATTCAGCCGCGAGCTCCTGCAGCTCGGCGGGGATCGGGATCTCGTCCGCTGCGCCGCGCTCGGGCGTGGATTGCGCGCGAAAGGCCTTCATGTCCACGAGATCGATTACGCCCTCAACGTCGTGCTCTGCGCCGATCGGGATCTCGGTGGCAACCGCGTGCGGCCCGAACGCGCGCTTGATCTGCTCCAGCGTGCGGTAGAAGTCGGCGCGCTCGCGATCGAGCATGTTGACGAACAGCATCCGCGCGATGTCCAGCTCGGCCGCTCGCTCCCACAGGCGGCTGGTCGACACCTCCACGCCCATCACCGCGTTGACGACGAACACGGCCGACTCGCATACTCGCAGCGCCCCCAGCGCATCGGCGATGAAGCTCGGCTCGCCGGGTGTGTCAAGCAGGTTGATCTTGCGCTCCTGCCACTCGCACGAGCTGAGCGCGGCGGCGATCGACATCTGTCGCGCCTGCTCGTCGGGATCGCAGTCTGAGACGGTGTTGCGGTCGGTCACCGAGCCCATGCGCGCGATCGCGCCGGCCTCGAACAGGAGGGCCTCATGCAGCGAGGTCTTCCCCGACCCTCGATGTCCGACGAGAGCCACGTTGCGAATCCGGTCCGCTGGGGTGTGCACGAGTTATCTCCTTCCGCTGGTGCAAGCACCATACCGCCGCGCCCCAGCGAGCGCCAGTGTTTTTCGACGCTCATTCGGATGGGGCGCGCACGCGATTCGGGACGCTCGGGCACGGCTGATCTCGTGCTGGACGGATGCTGTTCGGGTGGGCACATGTGCCCACCCGCGGACGGCGCATGCGCCGTCCGGAGGGGCCTCACATGTGAGGCCCCTGTGCAGGGCCGCATGCGGCCCTGCGGGGCCACGGTGCGCGCACCGTGGCCCCTATGACAAGCGAAGTTCGGAAATTGCGAGGAAGTGTCCCGCTCGGTCATTTGGCCAAGGAGACGATGGCGAGCGCGGTCCAGATCAGAGACACGACCGCAAAGCCACTAGCCGCATAGGCCCAGCCAACCGCATTGGGCTTGGTTGGTCTCCATCGCCGGTAAGCGCCGAACGCCAACCATGCGCTGCACGCGAAAGAAATCGCGATCAGCATGCGGACGATCGCCACGCGTCCAAGCCTACACGGCGTCTGGTCGTCTACTCGTCAACGAGGGTCGGTCAGGCCAGGACGGCCGACCGACATGCTCCTACGTCAACCGATTCCCGCCGTTTGCGGGGTTGTTGTGTGTGGGTGTTGGGTGGCCCATGTGGCGATGTTTGCGGAATCGTCGATCACTGTGCCGTCGTCGAGGACGAGGGTTGGGACCTTGTAGTTGCCTGTCAGATCCTTGATCGCGCGTCGTCCAGGGAAGAACCGGTCGGTGCCGTAGCAACCGTAGGTGCGAATGACTCTTGGCTGGTAGCCCGCGGTGGTGAGCGCTCGGTATGCCTTCGCGCAGGGATGGTGCTTCGCTGGCCCGAGCGTGCCGTAGCAAACGTAGAGGTCCATATCTACGAATCGTAGTTCCCGGCACCGTTCGGCGCGATCCCCGGTCTCGGTCGGCGCACACTTGTGACCAACTAATCGTCGAAGCTCTCCTCCTGCATACGCGAACGGAGCCTCAGCACGGCCTTGGTGTGCATCTGCGACACGCGCGACTCGGTCACGCCAAGCACCTCGCCGATCTCGCGCAGGGTCAGGTTCTCGTAGTAGTAGAGGGCGATCACGAGCTTCTCGCGCTCGGGCAGCTTGGCGATCGAGTCGGCGATGCGGTCCTTGAGGTCGCCCACGTCCAGGGCCTTGGCGGGGTCAGGCGCTCCGGGATCCTCGATCGTGTCCATCAGCGATACCTGGTCGCCGCTGGAGTCAGACACGCTCCACAGCTCGTCCAAGGCGACGATCGAGGAGTGCGAGATCGCCAGCAGCGACTCGTTCAGTTCGTCGACGGTGATGCCCATCTCCGCCGCGATCTCCTCGTCGGTGGGCGCACGCTGCAGGGCGTTCTCGAGCTTGGCGTGCGCCCGCTCGACCTCCCGTGCCCGCGCACGAACGCTGCGCGGCACCCAGTCCAACGAGCGCAGCTCGTCGATGATCGCGCCCTTGATGCGCATGATCGCGTAGGTCTCGAACTTGATGTCGCGGGACAGGTCGAAGCGCTCGATGGCAGAGATCAGCCCGACCAGCCCGTAGGAGATCAGGTCTGCCTCCTCCACATGAGGCGGCAGACCCGCCGCCGTGCGTCCGGCTACGTACTTGACCAGCGGCGAGTACGCAACCACGAGCCGCTCGCGGACGCTGTCGTCGCCCTTGTCCTTATAGCGCCGCCACAGTTCGCGCAGCTCGATCGGTTTGACATTCGTCTCCAGGGTCGTATCTCCCAAGGGCTGGCGGGCGTCTACATCAGGCCCGAGGGTGGCTGCGTGCGTAAGCGTTTCTCAGTCTCGCGGACTCTACCCGAGTATAAATCTGAGTGCTCGACACGCTTGCATGTCCAAGCAGCTCCTGGATGCTGCGCAGGTCCGCCCCACCGTCGAGCAGGTGCGTGGCGAAGCTGTGGCGCAGGGCGTGCGGTGAGCTGCCCTCGCCCACTCCCACGCGCGCCGTCCACGTCTTCAGCCTGCGCCTGACGTCGCTCGTGCCGAGCGGGCGCCCGCTCTTGCTCAAGAACAGCGTACCGGTGGGGTCCTGCTCGGCGGTCCCAGAGAGCCCGCGGCGGGCGCGCTCCAGGTACATCGCTACCGCCGCCATGGCCTGCTCGCCGACCGGCACGAAGCGAGTCTTGCGGCCCTTGCCCTCGACCCTCAGCTGCTCCGCGTCGTAATCCACGTCGCCCACCTTCAGCGAAACGAGCTCCTCGGCCCGCAGCCCGCACGAGTAGGCGAGCTCGAACATCGCCCTGTCGCGCATGCTTAGAGGCCCGCCCACCCGGCCGACACCGCCCGCGGGGATGCCGTCCAGCAGCCTGGCCGCGTCGCGCGCGCTGAGCACCCGAGGCAGCGGGGCTCCCCGCCGTGGCGTGGACACGAGCTCGGCGGGGTTGTGGGAGATCAGCCCGTGCTCGCGCTGGCTTGACAGCAGGGCGCGTAGCGAGGCCAGCTTGCGCGCAGCGGTCGCGGGCGCACTGCCCTCGCCGTCGCGCGAGCGCTCTGACAGGTGAGCGATGTAGCGACGCACGGCCTTCGCGGTTAGGTCGCTGGGCGCGAGCCCGCGGGCGAGCGCCCAACGCGCCAGCTGCGCAGCATCGATGCCGTAGGCGCGCCGCGTACGCTGTGCGGCGTCGCGTCGTCGCAGGTCCTCCTGCATGAGCGCAATGGCGTGCTCCCACGCGTCGTCAAGCGCGCTCTCGCTGTGCTCGTGTTGTTGCCCCGTCTGCGCCCCGGCCATCGCGAGGCCTACTTCGCCGCAGGCACCCTCCGGCCTGCCTGGCATAGCCGGCGCAGATCCTGTCGAGCGCTCGTTTGCTTGTCGACCATGGCCCCCTACCGCTCCGAATAAAAGCTGCTCGCCGCGCGATGCCTGCGACGACAGTCGGTGAGACCCTGCACGGATGATATCCCGTGCCAGCGCCGTATAACCATGTCCCGGTCAGCGTGGACGGATGCACTATCGTCGTTTGACACGACGGTCGCCCCAGCAGGTCGCAAGCCATGAGCATCTTTCAGCACGCCCAAGCGACTTCCACGTCGGCCGGCGATACGCAGCCGCCCTACGGGCCGGTCGGACGCTCGCCATGGCTCGACGTCGACTGGCGCACACACCAACGCTGGGTGACCGTGAACGGCCAGCCGGTCAACACCATCGAGCTCGGCCCCGAACGCTCGCCAGGCGGTCAGCCAGTGGTGTTCGTCCATGGGCTGGCCGGCTCCTGGCCCAACTGGCTCGAGCAGCTGCCCGTCTTCGCCCACGAGCATCGCGTGGTCAGCCTCGACCTTCCCGGCTTCGGGCATTCGCCGATGCCCACCGAGCCGATCTCCATCTCGGGCTATGCCCGGCTGCTCGATCGCCTACTCGGCCAGCTGGGCATCGACGCGGCCGCCGTTGTGGGCAACTCGATGGGCGGCTTCATCTCAGCCGAGCTCGCGATCGCATTCCCCCAGCGCGTGGAGCGCCTCGCGCTCGTGTCCGCCGCGGGGATCTCCACCTACGACTACCGGCCGGGCATGCGCGTGCTGCCCGCCATGCGACGCGCCGAGCGGGTGCTCGAGGCCAGCGGCGCATGGGTGGCCTCCAAGTCCGACGCGGTCGTCCGTCGCGCCCGGCTGCGCGAGGCCGCGCTGAACGTGGTCGTGCGCCATCCCGGTCGCCTGCCCGCGGCGCTGGCCGCCGAGCAGGTGCGCGGCGCCGGCAAGCCCGGCTTCCTGCCTGCGCTGCAGTCCATCTTCGAATACGACTTCCGCGAGCGCCTGCCCGAGATCGCCTGCCCCACGCTGATCGTGTGGGGCGATCGCGACCGCCTGGTGCCGCTGCGGGACGCCGACGTGTTCGCCGAGCTGATCCCCAACTCGCGCAAGGTCGTCTTCGCGGACACCGGCCACATGTCCATGCTCGAGCGCCCAACCGCGTTCAACGAGCTGCTGGAGGGCTTCCTCGCCGACTAGCGAGCGACCGAACGCAGGCACGCGCCGCGCCAGCGGCTTCCTAGCGCGCGATCGCGCCCTCGGCGGCGCTGCCGACGAGCTTGGCGTACTTCTGGATCGCGATGTCCACGTGCTCGTCTGCGCGCGGCGGCTGGCTGTAGGCGGCGACGCGCGTCGCGATCTCCGCGTCTGAGAGCGCCACGTCCAGGCGACGCGTGTCGGCGTCGATCGTCAGCTGGTCCCCGTCGGCCAGCGCGCCGATCGGTCCGCCGCGCACCGCCTCCGGCGCGACGTGGGCGACCATGAAGCCGCGCGTGGCCCCCGAGAAACGCCCGTCGGTGATCAGCGCGACTGTCTCCCCCAGCCCCTCGCCCACCAGGGCACCCGTGACCGAGAGCATCTCGCGCATGCCCGGGCCGCCGGCGGGGCCCTCGCCACGGATCACGACCACGTCGCCCGCCTGGATCCGGTGGGCGAGCACGGCGGCCATGGCGGCCTCCTCGCCGTCAAACACGCGCGCGGGCCCCACGTGTTTGCGACGCTCGTGCCCGGACAGCTTAACCACGCAGCCATCGGGCGCGACGTTGCCGCGCAGGATCGCAAAGCCGCCGGTCGGTTTGATCGGGTCGGACAGCGGGCGCACGACGCACTGGCCATTGGTCTCCTTCGCCTCGGCGGCGTGCTCGCCGATCGTCTTGCCGGTGACAGTCGGCGCATCCGCATTGAGGATCCCTGCCTTCTTCAGCCGGGCCAGAACGAGCGGCACGCCGCCCGCTTCGTAGAGCTCGGTCGCGACGTACTGCCCGCCGGGCTGCAGGTCGCACAGCAGCGGCGTGCGCTCGGAGATCGCCTCGAACTCGTCGATCTCTAGCGCCACGCCCATTTCCCTGGCGACCGCCAGCAGGTGCAGGACGCCATTGGTGGAGCCGCCGCTGGTGGCAACCGCGGCGATCGCGTTTTCGAGCGCCGGCTTGGTGATCACGTCACTGGGGCGCTGGCCGCGGCGTAGTACGTCCATCACCAGTTCACCGACCTGCTTGGCCACCTCGAGCTTGCGCCGGTCCTCGGCGGGCACCATCGCGGAGCCGGCCGGCGAGATGCCCAGCGCCTCGAAGGCCATCGCCATCGTGTTGGCCGTGAACTGGCCGCCGCACGCGCCCGCGCCCGGCGACGCGGCGTCCTCCAGCTCGTGCAGCTCCTGTTCGGTGATCTTGCCCGACGCGAACTCGCCGACCGCCTCGAAGACCTGCTGGATGGTGACCTCGGCGCCCTTGTAGTGGCCGGGTCTGATCGAGCCGCCGTAGAGCATCAAGCCGGGTATGTTCAGGCGCGCGAGCGCCATCACCGTCCCTGGGATCGTCTTGTCGCAGCCGGAGATCGTTACGAGCGCATCGAAGGCGTGGGCGGATGCGACCAGCTCGATCGAGTCGGCGATCAGCTCGCGCGAGACCAGCGACGCGCGCATGCCGGACGTGCCCATGGTGATGCCGTCGGAGATGGCGATCGTGTTGAGCTCCATCGGTGTGCCGCCGGCCGCGCGGATGCCCTCCTTGACCTTGGCCGCGAGCACGCGGTTGTTGAAGTTGCAGGGCATCGTCTCGATCCACGAGTGCGCTACGCCGACGATCGGCTTGGCCAGGTCCTCGGCCGAGTAGCCGATGCCGTGCAGGTACGCGCGCGCGGCGGCCCGCTCAGGCCCCTCGGTGAGGGCGCGGCTGCGGTGCTTTACGTCGAATCCGTCAGAAGCGCTCACGCGGCGCGCACACTACCGGCCGGACGAGAGGCCTGCTCACGATCCCACGCCACCAGGCGGACCAGATCGCGCCGGACCATGTCCGGGTCGACCTGGCGCCCCGGCAGGTGCATGTTGGCGTCGCTGAGCAGGCGCCGCTCATCGCCTGTTAGCGCCATCCACTTGGCAAGCACGTCGTCTGAGTCGGGCAGCCGCGAGCTGCCGTAGGGCCTGGAGTCATCGGGGAAGGCCACGCAGTACTCGTTGAGCAGCTCCCCGGTGGCGGGTACATAGGCGACGATCGGCTTGTGCGGGTAGATCAGATAGGCGTATGGCGCGCCGTCGCGAGCGGCGCGATCTGGGCGCGCTGCCGCGCCGTCGCGGTGCAGCTGGCCACGCTCGCCAAGGCGCCCCCACACGCGCAGGAAGCCTAGGTCGCGGTACATCGCCCAGTCGTCATCGTCGATGCATGAGCGCAGCAGCGCGCGCGCGCGCTGCTCGGCGCGTAGCTCACGGCCGGGGTCATAGCGGCTCTGCCCGGCTGTGCGCCAGCGATTGGTCCACGCTAGGCGCAACCGTGCGGACGCGTCTTTGACCATCGGCCGGGTCAGCTCCCACAGCAGCACGACGAGGATGATGGCGGCCGTGCCAAGCGCCAGCGACACAGCTGCTAGCGCGTCGCCCCGGGCGCCCCGCCGGCTGCCCGCGGGAAGAAGATCACGCGCTCGGCGTCGCGCGGCACGTCGCCGAAGTCCTTGACGAGCTCGGCCTCGCGGCGCCCGCCGCGAGACTGCGTGGGCACGGCCGCCCACATGCCCGCGTCCAGCTCGCGGCGAAAGGCCTCGATCAGCTCCCGCTCCTGCTCGGGCACATCAACATCGCCCTCCGCTAGGACGATCTCGCCGTGTCCGGGCTTCATGCGCAGCAGCTTCATCGTCTTTCGGATTATGGCAAATGGCCGGGGGCGCAGCGGCAGTTGTCGCGTATGGACGCCAGGCCGAGCACGTCGACCGGTCCGGCGCCCGCGCCGACGTCTCGCAGACCGTCGGCCACCGCCTCGCCCGCCAGCTCGCGCGCGGCGCGGGCGGCCTGCAGCGGTGTGCGCCCGAGCGCCAGCTGGGCGGCGAGGATCGACGAGTGGGTGCAACCCGAGCCGTGCGCAGCGCCGTCGGGATGGCGCTCGCCCTCGATGCGCACGATCGTGCCGTCGCCGCCCGAGTCGAGGAACAGGTCGGTCGCGCTCGCGCGGTGGCCGCCGGTGAGCACCACGATGCGGGGGCCGAGCGCGAGCACGGCTCGTGCGAGAGCGTCGGCCTGGGCGTCGTCGTCTCCGGGAGCTGACACGTGCTCACTGTCCGCCGGCGTGACGGGCTCATGTTCGAACCCAGACGCGAGCTGCTCGCCGGCGAGGACCCTGGCCTCGGGCAGGTTGGGCGTGAGCACGGTGGCCCGCGGCAGGATCTCGGACACGAGCGCCTGCTGGGCGTCGGGCGCGAGCAGCCGGGCGCCGGACTCGGCGACCATCACCGGGTCGACCACCACCGGGGTGCCGTCCGGCAGCTCGTCGAGGGCCTGAGCGACCGCGAGCGTGACCTCGGTGCTGCCGAGCATCCCCACCTTGACGGCGTCCACGCGAATGTCGGTCAGCACCGCGCGCACCTGCGCGAGCACGATGTCCGCGGGCACCATGTGGATCGCGCTCACGCCTACCGTGCTCTGGGCGGTGATCGCGGTGATCGCGCTCGTCCCGTGCACGCCACAGCGCGCGAACGCCTTCAGGTCGGCCTGGATGCCGGCGCCACCACCGGAGTCAGAGCCGGCGATGGTGAGGGCGGTGGGCGTCATGGACACAGATCGAGGTGTAGCGCAGTTTTGCCGCCTGCATGTGCAAGCAGAGAGGGTTCCACAGCTTCCGCACACCGGCCGACGCCAGCCGCCTATATCTCACCGCGATGCCAGCCGGACAGGGATGACCACATGCGTGTGCGTCTCGAGTGCCACTCCAAGTTCTGGAGCGTTGGATATCGATGTGGCACCGCCGGAGGCTGGTGTGGCGGTGAAGAAGTCGAGTCTCACGTCGAGCCCGCGCCGGCGTCGTAGCCTGCGCAGCAACTTGGTCCCTCTTTCCCTTTCCACTTCGTCTCCTCGGGGCCGAAAGGTCAAGACGATCGAATGCCCGGGCGCGGCAGAGAAGAGATACGGAGCGATCGCTCCAAGGCTTGTGCCACCTCTTTCCCCGATCAATTCCCACGCGGCCCCGGCAAGCCCTTGGAGTGTGCCATCGCAGCCGAGCGGGCACCGAATCCTCACACGTAGGGTCTTCGCTGTGAGGCTTGCATAGCGAGGCGCGACAAGCACGGGACAGCTGTTGGGCAGAGCCGGGGGACTGCCAGGATCGGAGAGGGCAGCGCGGTACACGCTTGGCATCCAGCAGCCGTTGAGCACATAGGCAACACTCGTTTCATCCATCGCAGGAGCGGTCGGTTGCAAAAGGCCCCAGGCGCCGACATCGGCGATGTAATGCGCCAGCGGCGCTTCTAGCGACATCCCCGCGAGGGTTCGGTCGTGGTTGGCGCCAGCTGCGGGTGTCACTATCAACGCGCGCCCCGCGCTCAAACCGTCGACCTCGCAGGCGTCGATGCCGAGCGGCGTCGGTGCCGGGTGGGCAATCGTGCTGACAGTGGCCTCACAGGTGGTGTCGTCGGCGATCACGAGCGTCCCATCGGCTTGGAGCGCGAACGTCGGCAACCCGGAATACGGTGTCAAGGGAGCATCGTAAGGAGGAAGCGCTACCCGGTAGAGCTCATGGCCGGAGTCGATGTCGTATACGGTGACCGCCGCCGGACCTTCACCGCCAAGAGGCTTCGTGCGGTACGCTACAAGCCCGCCGGCCACACGGATGAGCGCCCCGCCCGTGGGGCGGTCCGCCAGGAGACCGCCCTGATAGACCTGGCCAAAAGTCGTCCGCTGCAGGGGAATGATCCGCTGCAAGCCCGACGCGAAGTCCTGCACCACAACGCAGCCGGAGGTGTAATACGTGAGCGTTTCTTGATCGAGCGCTATGGCCCAACTTGCCCTCACCCCGAATTCAGCCGAATCGTTAACGCTCTTGGGAATCTGACACGGACCCTCCGGTTCGATGAGCGGACCGTCGAGGAGACCGGATACGAGACGCTGATAGAAGGTCGTGCAACAGTTCTTGTACCCGCCTTCGATGCCACTCTCGAACAGGGCAATACGCTCTGGCGAGCCGGTGACGATGATATGGCCTCGACCTTCACCCGGTGGATGAACACGCGCGACCACGGTCGGCGGGCGGCCCGGAGTAAAGGACCGCACAACGTCGGTCTTGTCCTCTTCATAACCCCCCACGAGGGTTGCAGGACCGGCGAGCGCCAACGGTTCCCAGCTCGCCAGTTCCTCTGAACCAGTCACCAACGTCGGCGTCGTATACGGAGCATCTGCTATGCAGTTCGGGACCAAGGCGACGCACGCCGCGCAGAAAGCGAGGATCACGTAGATCCCGATCCGATGCATGATCGATAGACAATGCGCGCTACAAAAAGTTGCGGTCGCGCGTGTCAAACTGTGACGAGCTGCGCTCGGCTGCCCACGGTCAGCGGCTCGCCAGGTGGTGACGCTTACATACAAGGCCGACCGCGCCGTACTTCTTGTCCTGTGCGGGCTTGCAGTACTGGCCCACGCGAAACGCGGGCACCACGCGTGCTGTCCGCGGATGCGCGATCGCTCTCTGTTTGGCTGGTGCCGTTCCACCACAGCCGCCGAGCACTGACGCTGCAATCGCAGCCGCTACCGCGAGGCCACCCGATACCGATACGCTTGCCCTGCTCACTGCAACTGTGCCGAGAACGGCTGGCCCCCCTGTGTCCAGTAGAGCGTGCTCCCCGCAAGCGCAAGCGACGACGGGTCTATATCCCCACCAGACGCAAGCAGCCTGCTGCCAGTCTTGTCAACCGCACGCACCTCGTAGATGGTCGGCGGCCCAATGCCACCCACGGTCGGCCCGCTCACGGTCTCGACTATCCACGCAACCGCGCCATCGCTTTTGACAACCAGGCTTCTGGCACTGCCTTTCCCAACATCCCCCGGCGTCTGTGCTTCCGCAGTGGGAGCCTCGTGCATAACTCGCCCGGTGCGCAAGTCACGAACCACGATGATCCGTTTCGTGTGCCCTTCGGTGAACGATTCCACTTCTTCGTACGCAACGATATTTCCGGCGAGCGTCTCGTCGTCAACTCCGAACGCACCTCCGGTGCCTCCCGATGCAGGCCCTCTAGCCAACCCGCTTCCAAGCACATAGGACCGATGCCCGTAAGCGCACGCATAGATTCCCCTTCCTTCTTCTCGCGGCAATCGGGCTTGATACACGACCGCCTGCGCGTCAGCAACGACCACTTTTTCATGCGTGCCGGGACAACGTGGTGCGCCGTGCTCAGCACCAGTGGCGAGAGCCGTAGCCGTCAGTGTCGACGCCTGGGCGATCGCCACGGCGACCACCACACGAGCGACCACGCCAGCCAACCTCACTGCAACTGCGCAGAGAACGGCTGCCCCTCCTGCGTCCAGTACAGCGTGCTACCCGCAAGAGCAAGCGACAACGGGTCGAAATGCGAGCCAGAAGCAAGCAGCCTGCTGCCCGTCCTGTCGACCGCACGCACCTCGAACATCGTCGGCGGCCCAGTTCCACCCACGGTCGGCCCGACTTCGGTTTCGACGATCCACGCAACCGCACCGTCACTCTTCACAACCAGATCCGTTGCTCTCCCATCTCCCACAAGCCCCGGCACGTTTGCTTCCCCGGTGGGAGCCTCCCGAATGACTCGCCCACTACGCAAATCACGAACCAAGATCACAAACCTAGCACGCCCTCCCGGAAACACTTCCTCTTCTTCGTATGCAACGATACTTCCCGCGAGCGTCTCACCTTCAACACCGAAGTTACCCCCGGGGCCGCCAGTCCCCCTGCGCCCAAGTAGATACGGTCGATGTCCGTAAGCACACGCATAGATCCCGGTTCCTTCTTCTCGCGGCAACCGCGCTTGATACACAACAGCCTGCGCGTCAGCGACGATCACCCTTTCATGCGCGCCGGGACACCGCGGTGTCGCATGGCGTGCAGCGCGGGCGCCCTCCGCCGCGGCCGTCAATGAAAATACGCCCACCATCATCGCCACCACGACTATGCTGACGAGCCTAACCATGTCTCCACAAGATATCGAGAACGGCAGATGGTGCGTGATCCGTGGACGTTCATATGATGCGAGAAGGCACACCCAGTGATCGACCTCAAACACAGCCGATCACCCGTTCCACCGTCGCGCCCGCTGCAGGCCCTCCTTTGTTGCGCGCAACCGCATGATAGCGCAGGGTGCCGGGGCAGCCTTGTTTCTGTGGGAACGACACGGTGATTGGGTGGAACACGTCGGCACCGACAGGTTCTGGAAGCGTCAGGGTTTCTTCGAATGGAGGGCTGGCAAGTCGCCCCCTCCGCAGCCGCCGCCGCTCACAATCATTTCAACCGTGGTCGAGTAACCATGCGTGTTGACGGTGGCTTGAAGCGGATCACCGCTGCCCGTCGAGGGCAGCGATAGAGTTTCAACGGTTGGCGGACACTCGTGTCCAGCGTAGGCGAGGAAGCAGTACGCCGGGCGAAGAATTGGCGTTTCCTCGAGACCACTATCGAACAGATTCTTATTCATGGCCTTTTCGGCCAAGCTGGGCGCGTTGAACGAATAGTAGTAGACCCGCTGGATGCGTGACAACCCCTTTTCGTGGGGAGCTTTCGCGTAGCGCAGGGCGAGAAATGCGTTGGCTGCTCGCGATTGCTGTTCGAGTTCGAACCGTTCGCTATTTTCCTTGACCAGTGTCGTTATCGGCCCGGTCTTGTTGTGCAGCTCCACACCAGCCTCGCTTATCCACACTTTGGGCCTCCCGAGCCTGCCGTGACTCGTGAAGGCCTGAAATTCGGAAGCACCAGCGCTCGTGAAGTTCACGACATCATGATAGTCGTGGAATCCCCAGATCGTGGGTATCCTGTGCCGTTTCCAGATTTGTTCATGGATCTTCCACATCTTGCGACTCGCGCTCCACGCTTCCGGTTCGTATTTCAGCAGATCGTTACTGTAGTCTCTTTCGTATTCCGCTTCTTCTGATGGATACTGCTGAAATTCGCCTGCGATCACGGTGCAGTTGCATCCCAGTTCGAGGACAACCGACTCAGCTGCCTGCCAGTATGCGGCGGCCCGTTCGCGCGGTACGAGGTACGGTTCGTGGTCGGGCTCGTTCCACGCGCCCCAGTACTTCACTTGCTTGTCGAACTTCCTGATGATCTGCTTGACTTTAGCGCGATACGTTCTCACGCTAAGTTTTTCGGGTTGATGTGTGGCTTCCACTTTTTTGGTGTCCGCCTCGATGGTGATATAGGGCTGGAGACGGTGCGGTTCCGCCTCGACCGCCGCGACCCATGCTTTCACTTCGGCGAGTTCCGTGGGTCGTGTGAACACATCCCAGGGAACCACCCGCCGCGCGGTCTGGATATGCAGGGGCGCTGGTTCTTCAGTGAGCCGCAACGCATCCTGGTTTTCAAAGGTGGCGGCCTTGTTATCAGCCAGGCCGTACTCGAACGGGTCGCGTTCGGCGCTTGCCTTATCGCTCGGCGCCGCGACGGTGAGCTCGGCCAGGATCGGGAAGATGATGGCTTCGGTTGGCTTGACCGTCAAGGTGATGGTGTTGGCGATCACGCTGAGAGACGCCGGGACGGCGTGTCCGTGGGCATCGAATACGTCGGGTGGTGTGATGACCATCAGCACAAGGTCGCCGGTGGCGGCTTCGGCCGAGCGCATCGCGGCGGTGGCGTCTTCATACTGCGCCTGGGTGTTCTGGGGTTCGAGCTGACCGGGCGGGACTTCCGCCGATTGCGTTGAGCTCGTGGGCGCCGGCGGCGGCGGTTCGACCAGCGCTTCCGTTTCGGGTTCCGCTTCCCTGCGTTCGCGTTCGGCTTGTTCAATGGGCGTCTCCGGCAATGGTTCGCCGCTTTCGTGTGGTTCCGGTTCGCGGCTGGCTTCCGGTTCGCCGAGCGCTTCTTCGCTGACGCTGACGACGGCAACGCTGCCGTCGGGCAGCTGGCGCAGCTGCTCGCCGGCGCCAAGTCCGACTTCCCAGGAGCAGGACCGCGGAGCTTCGTGGGAGCGCATCTGTAGCAGCATCGTCGCGCCGAGGGCGTCGGGGCGAACGATCGTGTCGGTCGCAGGCCACGTGTTGGCGAACAGCGCGACGGCGCCATTGACGAGGGTAGGCAGCGTCGTCGCGTGCGGTGAGGTTTCGAGGGGTTTGACGCTCAGTTCGCCATCGGTGGTGTTCACGGCGAATTCGCCGGGGTCTTCCTTGGAGATGCTGGAGCTCGTGAGTGTCTTTTCCGATGAGAGCTGTTCCCCGTCGGCGAGCGCCGGCGCCACAGTCTGCCCTTCGAGCGTCGCCGCGCTCGACGGCGCGAGAACCGCCGGGTCGAGCTGCTGGGCGCTTTCCTCGGCCTGTTCGACGGTCGCTTCGCCTGACGGCGTCGCGACCGTGGCGGGCGACAGCGCGCTCTCGCTGCCCAGCGGGCCGGTGACGGTCACGTCGACGCGCAGCGTGGCGGCCAGGTCTGCGCCGACGATCGCATAGGCCTGTTCGTCGGCGCCTTCGATCGACGTGCATTCGCTGCCGCTGGCATTACAGCGCTCCCACTGGTAGCTGTAGGACACTGATCCCAAGCCGCTCCAGATACCTGGTTCCGCTCCAAGCTCTTCGCCGAGCTCGGCGGTCCCCGAGATCGAGGGAGACGAGAAGCTCAGCAGCGTCTCGGGAACGATCCTGGCGCTCGCCGCCGACACCGCGATCGAGCTGCCGCCGGCGTCGGTCGCGGCCACGAGCGCCCGCATGGTCGAGCCCACGTCGGCCTCCGTGAGCGTGTAGGAGCTGGCCGTCGCGCCTTCGACAGCCATGCACGCGCCGGCTTCGTCGCAGCGCTCCCACTGGAAGGCGTAGCTGATCGATCCTTCTCCTGACCACTGCCCGGCCGCAGCGGTGAGCGTCTGGCCCTGCAGCGTGCCCCCTTCGAGCAGCGGCGGCTGCTCGACCACCGGCGAGCCCGACGACGCAACGGGCTGAGTTGCGTCCGACACCCTGGAGACGGACTGTTTTTCGCCGCTTGCTGTGACCTGAGCTCTCAACGTGCTGCCCGCCTCTCCGGCCGGCAGCGTGTAGCTCGCACCGGTGGCACCTTCGATGTTCGTGCAGGCCTGACCAAAGCGGTTGCAGCCTTGCCACTGGTAGGCGTAGCTGAGCACGTGGCCTGACCATGCCCCAGGGCTCGCCGTGAGCATGTGGCCCACCTCGAGCGTCCCCGACACTTCCGGCGCCACCGCGCTCGCCACTGCGCCGGCCAGGCCCACCACAGGCGTGGTGTCCGAGACGTCGGTGAGCGCTCCCTGCGCGCTCACGACACCGATTCTCACCCGCAGCGTGGTGGCGACGTCGCCTTCGCCGAGGTCGTATTCGGGTTGCGTCGCTCCCACGATCGGCGCGCATTCCGTGCCGCCGGAGCTGCAGCTTTCCCACTGGTAGCTGAACTGCCGTTCCGTGCCCGCCCACGCGCCGCGGTTGGCGTGGAGCACCTGATGCTCATTGGGTATGCCGGAGATCGTCGGGGCTTGCAGCTCGCTGGGCGGTTCGGACAGCACGTCTACGCTCGCAGCGGATGTGGCCTGCGCTGAGCCTGAGTCGTTCGTGGCGGTGACGACCACCCGCAGCGTTGTGTCGACGTCGCCGTCACCGAGCGCATATTCGGAGCCTGTGGCGGCTTTGATCGGCGCGCATTCGCCGCCGGTCGGATCACAGCTCTCCCATTGGTAGGCGTAGGAGAACGCCGGGGTTCCGCTCCACGTGCCCGTGTTCGCGCGTAGAGTCTGTCCGTCCTGAGCGACGCCCGAGATCGCCGGCGCCGTCGTGTTGGCAAGAGGTGTCGCCGCCGCGACCACGGATGTCGCCGACGATTCGGTACTCTTAGCCCCGCCCGCGTTGAACGCGCTCACCAAGACTCGCACCGTCGCTCCCACGCTGGAGTTGCCGAGCAGGTAGCTTTGGCCGATCGCGCCGGGGATATCCGTGCATTCGCCGCCCGCTGTATTGCAGCTCTGCCACTGGTAGCCGTAGCGCTGCGGAGCGTTGGCCCACGCTCCGTTGCCGGCACTGAGCGTCTGACCCGCCACGGCTTCGCCGGACACTTCCGGAGGCGTCGTGTTCGACGGTGCTGCCGGTGGCGCCATCCACTCTTCAATTCGGTCGTTGCTGGGATCGGCAACCCAGATGTCTTCTTCGCGATCGACGGCCAGACCCGTTGGAAAGCTCAACCGCAGTTGGCCCACACCCGAGCCCTTCGAGCCGAACTGGGACAGGTATTCGCCGTTTTCGCCGAACTCCTCGACGCGGTCGTTGGACACGTCACCGACCCACACATCGTCGTGAGCGTCCAACGCGATGCCGTAGGGGTTCTTGAGCTGCCCGCTGCCCACACCTTCTTCGCCAAAGCGCCGCAGAAATTCCCCGGCTTCGTTGAACTCCTCCACTCGCGACCTCGACCAGTCGCTTACCCACACGTCGCCTTGAGCGTCTGCCGCGAGCCCCTCGGGCTGTCTGAGTTCTCCTTCGCCGCTTGCGCCGACGTCTCTGACGAATTCGCCGTTTTCGCCGAACTGCCGCAGACCGCCGTGCCCGCCCGCAGACACCCATACGCTCCCGTGCCCGCCGACGGCGATCCCTTCTGGGTGTTCCGGTGCGGCGAAGCTGCTCAGGTATTCGCCGTCCGCGCCAAACTCCTCGATGCGGTTGTTGCCGGTATCTGCAATCCACACATCGTCGTTGGCGGCGACCGCTATGCCGTCTGGATCGTTGAGCTGGCCGTCTTCGGACCCGGCCGACCCAAATTCCCTCGTGTATTCGCCCGCGTGGTCGAACTCGACAATGCGGTCGCTGCCGCTGTCCAGGACAAATACGTTGCCGTTACCGTCGACCGCGACGCCACCCGGTCGCTGGAAGTTGCCATGTTCGAGTTGCATCACATAGAACGGACCCGGGGCGATCGATGCGGTCGCGCGCGAGGTGCTCGACACGGATGTCACGGGATTGGTCGCCGTCACAACGACCTCGATCGTGCTGCCGACGTCGCCCGGGCTCAGGAGATCGGTCGAGTTGGTTGCACCGGCGATCGCCATGCAGCCTTCTCCCAGCGCGTTACAGCTCTCCCACTGATAGGCATACACGAGGGGCTCGCTACCGCTCCATTCGCCCGTGCTGGCGCTGAGAACCTCGCCCTCCCGCGCGATTCCCGAGATGATTGGCGGTTCGACGTTTGACGGTGGCCTTGACGCGACCACATCGGCCAGTTGCGAGTTGCTTGAGTCAGAGCCGGCGGCGTTCGTCGCGGTGACCACAACGCGTGGGGTCGTTCCGACGCTTTCGGGTCCAGCGACGTAGCTTTGTTCCGTCGCTCCGCTTATGTTCGTGCAGCCCGTTTCCGCGCCATAGCAGCGCTGCCACTGGTATGTGTAGGTCAACGGCGGTGTGCCCGACCAGCTGCCGGTGCTAGCAATCAGGGTCTGGCCTTCTTCGGCGTTCCCGGAGAGCGTGGGCGCCGCGGTGTTCGCTGGCGGGCGTGCTTTGACGAGCGCAGACCGCGTGAAAGCGCTCGACGCTTCGCCCGCGGCGTTCTTGGCGGTGACGCTGACGCCGATGGTTGATCCGATGTCTTCCTGGCGCAGCGTGTAGCTGGAGGCGAGCGCGCCTTCGACCGCGGAGCATTCGCCTTTGCTATTACAGCGCTCCCAACGGTATGCGTATTCCAACGGCGGGGTGCCAGACCAGGTGCCTGTGCTGGCTGTGAGCGTTTCGCCTTCCTCGGCGGTTCCCGAGATCGCCGGTGCTTCGACGTTGGAGGGCGCGAGCGGCGCGACCACCGCGCTCGCAGCCGAGCTGCTCGTGGCTTCTCCCCCGGCGTTCTTCGCTGTCACCGCGACGCGCCGCGTCGTGCCCACGTCCGTGTGAGCCAAGGTGTATGTCGAGCTGGTGGCTCCGGGGATGTTCGGGCAGCCTTCGCCTTTGGCGTTGCAGCGTTGCCACTGGTAGCTGTAGGACAGCGGAGGAGTGCCACTCCAGCTTCCGGTGCTCGCCGTCAGAGTCTGCCCATCGGTGGCTGTGCCCGTGATGGTCGGCGCCGCCGTGTTGGCCGGCGGTATCGCGGCCACGACCGCCGTGGCCTGAGATGTCGCCGGAGTCGAGCCTACCGAGTTGCTTGCGGTGACGACCACGTTGAGCGTGCTGCCGACGTTGCTCGGCGTCAGCATGTAGCTGGAGCCGCTGGCTCCAGGGATGTTCGTGCAGGATTCGCCTTTGCCGTTGCAGCTTTGCCACTGGTAGGCGTAGGAGAATGGTTCGCTGCCCGCCCACGTGCCGGTGGTCGCTGTCAGCGTCTGCCCGTCCCGGGCGGTGCCCGAGATCGCGGGCGCCACAATGTTCACCGGAACGCCCGGCGCGACGACCGCTGTCGCTTCGCTGGTTGCGCTCGTGCTGCCCGCCGAGTTTTCCGCTGTCACGATCGCGCGCAGCGTGTCCCCCATCTGCGACGCTGGCACACGGTAGCTCGATGTCGTCGCCCCGGTGATGTGTTTGCAGCTTTTGCCCGCACTGTTGCACGT
Source organism: uncultured Solirubrobacteraceae bacterium (assembly GCA_963734225.1). Lineage (GTDB taxonomy): Bacteria > Actinomycetota > Thermoleophilia > Solirubrobacterales > Solirubrobacteraceae > Palsa-744. The sequence continues at coordinate 221,114 of CAVTGI010000004.1, read as the reverse complement.
CTCCCACTGGTAGGCATAGCTGGTGGGCGGTGTGCCTTCCCAGCTGCCCTCGCTGACCGACAAGAGCTGTCCGATCTTCGCTTCCCCGGAGATCGCCGGCAGCGTCTTGTTCGACGGCTTGACCGCCGCCACAACCGCGGTCTGGGCTGACGTCGCGCTGCCTTCGCCCGCGCTGTTGGTCGCCGTGACATTGATGCGCAGCGTCTTGCCGACGTCTTCGTGGGCAAGCGTGTATTTCGTTTCCGTCGCTTTGGTTTCCGGGACCGACACGATTTGCACGCATTCGGCGCCGGCGCTGTTGCAGCGCGTCCACTGGTAGACGAACGTGAACGGCGTCAGGCCCGACCAGCTGCCCGCTTTCGCGGTCAACGTGCTGCCATCCTTGACCGTCCCGGAGATCGTCGGCGCGGCCGTGTTGACCGGCAACTCCGCCGCGTCGTAGTGCGCCTTGATCCGTTCGGCCGACAGCGCCTTGCCATAGAACGCCACGTTGCTCAGGCTGCCCTTGAAGTCCGGTTCGCCCGACACCAGCGACTTGCCGAGATAGCCGCTCGGGGTCCTCCCCAGCGCCGCCGGCGCGATCGTCTCCCCGGTGACCTGCCCGACCTGTTCGCCGTTTACATACAGCGTCAGTGTGCCCGAGCTGGTCTCGCTGACGGCCACGTACTTCCATGCTTTCGCGGTCAGCTCGGGGGCCGTGACCTGCGCCACGGTCCCGCCGGCCGTGTGGATTTCGAACAACAGCTTGTGCCCGGACAGCACCGAGGCGGGCGTCAGATACATGTAGTTGGTGGAGCTCGACCCGAAATCGAAGATCGGCTGTTTGAAGGAGCTGCCGCCTGTCCAGTCCACCCAGGCCTCCGCCGTGAACGCGCCAGCGGCTTCCAGCGGCCCCGACGGCAGCGTGGCGAACGCTTCCCCGCCAAGCGACCCCGATCTGCTGCCCCCGAACGGGCCTTCCCCGCCGAGCACGATCCCGCTGTTGCTCGCCATAAACGAGCCCACCGAGTCCGTCAGCGTGCCCGAGCCCGCCGCGTCATCGAAGCGAAACTGCGCCAGCGGGCCATCCGCTGCGACCGTCGCCTCATACCCTTCATAGGGCTGGGTACCACCCGCCGCTGCCGCCATCAGGCCCAGCATCGCCACGACCAGCAGACCTGCGCGGATCGAGCCGACGCGCCCGCGGCGCCGCAACACCCCTCCCCCTCCAACGCCGTCCCGCGCCATCGCGGACAAGTCTCCACACCCCGCCGCGCAAAGTCAATATCCCAGGACCGAGCCAATGGGACGATTTGCTCGCTACGAGCGGGCTTTTTGTCGCACGACCACAGGCGCTCCGGCTAGCAGCGACCTCCCGTCAACCGGCCCGCGAGTGCCCGGTCGCCCGCGCCCCCGGCCCATCAGGCGGGGTTGAGTCCCGCTTGCGCCTGGGGAAGATCGTGTAGCTGCCGATCGCGGTGACCAGCAGCCGCCCGTCCTCGTGGCGTACCTCGCTGCGCATCACCGCACTGGTGCGGTTGCGCCGGTCCAGCGTGGTGCGGCACACGATCTCGCCCTCGGTCGCTGTTTGGACGTAGTTGATCGAGATGCTGATCGTCGCGATGCGCTCATCCTTGGTGGTCTGCACCCACAGGGTCGAGCCCATGCAGTAGTCGACCATCGCATACGTGACCACGCCCGACAGCAGGCCGCCGCCGTTGATCAGCTCCGGGCGGATCGTCAGGCAAACGGTCTGCGGGTCCTCCCAGCGCAGCCCCATGAAGCCGCTGACGCCGTCCAGCGAGCGTGGGCCACCCTCGCCGCGTGGCGCCCCGTCCTCGCCTCGCGCTCGTCCGTCGCGACCCGGCGCATCGGACGCGGGCTGCCCGGTGGCTGTTGCCTCTGAGACTTCGTCCACGGGGCCGCAGGCTATCGAGGACACAGGCCTGTCACGACTTGGGCACCGAATCGGCACATAGCGGGGCCACCGGTCACATTGATCGGTCTAGCGTCGGCGGGGTGCCGGCCGACCACCCGCCAAAGACGTCCGCCGCCGGACATCTACCCGGCCCACCTCGCGATCCTCGCCACGCGCTCGGGCGGGCCGGGGAGGAGTTGGCCGCAGCACACCTGCAACGACTCGGCTTCTGTGCGCTCGGGCGCAACGTGCGCACGCGCGCGGGCGAGATCGACCTGATCGCGTTCAACGGCACCACGCTGGTCTTTGTCGAGGTCAAGACCCGCCGGGCCGGAGTGCGCGGCCAGCGCGTCCGCCCCGAGCAGGAGCCGCTGACCTGGCTGCGCCCTCGCCAGCGGGCACGACTACGCCGCTTGGCCGTCGCCTGGCTGAGCAAAGAGCGGCACATCAGGCCGTCCGCCCACACGATCCGCTTCGACGCCGTCGGCGTGATTCTCGACGAGAAGGACAGGCTTGTACGTCTTGACCACCTGGAGGGCGCGTGGTGACTCTGGGGCACGTGTGGCCTTCGCGGGCCTTTGTCCTCGGGCTCGCCTTGCTGGCCGATCTCCGATCGGTAGCAAGGGCTTCGCCCTGCGTCCGTGGCCCGCTCGACCCTCCGCGCCCCAGAGTGCGACTGCCCTACAGCGCGAGCTGCTGATAAGCCAGCGACTGAAAGGACATCCTGTGCAGCGGCGAGACGCCCTGGCGCAGGATCGCCTCGCGGTGCGATGGCGTGGAGTAGCCGACGTGCTCGGCGAAGTTCCAACCCGGATGCTCGGAGTCGGCGTGGCGCATGTAGCGGTCGCGGGTGACCTTGGCGACGATCGAGGCGGCGGCGATCGCTGCGCTGGTCGCGTCGCCGTCGACGATCGCACGCTGGGGTCGCCCGAAGTCCTTCACGGCGAAGCCATCCACCAGACACAGCACCTCCCCGACGACGTCCTGCGTGACGCCGAGCAGAGCGTCGCGCAGGGCGGCCAGGTTGGTCTTGTGCAGCCCCCGAGCGTCGATCCCGCGCACGCAGCGCGAGACCACGACCACGCGGCTGGCGCTGCGCAGAACCAGCGGGTAGAGCTCCTCGCGCGCCTGCGCGGTGTGTTGCTTTGAGTCGTTGAGCGCCCGCAGCGAGCGCAGCTCCCTGGTGGTGAGTGCGTCCTGATCGAACAGCACGCCCGCGGCCACCAGCGGCCCAGCCAGGCAACCGCGGCCGGCCTCGTCAGCGCCGGCGACCATGCGCACCCCCAGACGCTTGTCAAACGCGAACAGTCGCCGCCCGCTCGTGTCGCGGCGGGCGCGCCGGCGCGATCGGGCCGTGGAGCGCGCGGCGCCCGCGGATGCGCCGTTGGCCCCCGAGCCGCTGCGCGACCGGTCAGGCACGCCGCGAACAGCCACGGCGTCAGGCTCCCTAGAGGATCCCGATCCGGTCGGGGGGCCAGTAGGTGGCGAAGGCTCCGCCGATGATCCAACCGGTGGGGACGGGTCCCCAGAACCTGCTGTCGTCGGATTCGCCACGGTTGTCGCCCATCATGAACCAGTGTCCGGCGGGAACCTTGATCGGCACTGGGAAGTTGCACTCGGGGCTGGCCCCGCAGGCGCGGATGTAGGAGTCCTGCTCGCGCACGAACTGGGTCTTGCCGGCGGCCTTGCGGTAGACGTGGCCTTCGCGGATGTAGATTTCATCGCCCGGCCCGGCGACGATGCGCTTGATGAAGTTGACGCTCGAGTCCTGTGCGGGTTCCGGTTCTGAGCAGGCGGCGCCGCCCACCTTGACCACATGCGGCGTCGGCCCGCACACCTCCTGCTCGGCGTTCTTGGGGGGATGGAAGACCGCGATCTCGCCCACGTGCGGTTCGCTGAGGTCCATGCCGATGCGGTTGACGAGCACCCGCTGGCCGATCGCCAGCGTGGGCTCCATCGAGCCGCTGGGAATGCGGTAGGGCTTGACGATCCACGCCTGGATGGCGAGCGCGAGGCCAAGCGCCACGGCGATGATGACGATCAGCTCGATGATCGAGGCGGTCGTCGATTTGGACTGCTTCTTGCCGGTCTTCGCGCCCACCAGCAGGTTGGCGATCGAGTTGACCGGCGAACGTGAGCGCTGCCCGTCCTGCTGTTCGTCGGAGGGGACCCCCTTCTTGCGGGCTCGCGCGCCCGTCTTGGCGCCCGTCTTCACGCGGGCTCGTCGCCGGACGAAGCACCTCCCTGCGCGTCGCCGGCGTCTGAGGAGGTGTCGGTCTCGCCGGCGTCCTGCGCCGTTGCGACCGCCGGCGCCCGGTCGGTCTGGCCCTCGCCCGGCTGGGGCTGGGACTCACCATCGGTGTCTGCGCCACCCCCCTCTGCGGTCGCGTCCGCCTGTTCCCGACTCTGCTCGGCCGCGGTCGCGTCGGCGCCCTCGACGGGCGCCTCGCCGGCCCCGCCCGACTGCGTCGCGCCGCCTGCCTCCGCTGAAACCGACTCCTCCGCGGTCACCCCCTCCGCGTCGGTGGCGACCGGCGCCTGCTCGTGCAGCAGCCCGGGCTCGACGATCTCCTCAGGACCCGTGTAGCGGCGCTCGCGCACACGCGCGCGCTTGCCGACACGGTCGCGCAGGTAGTACAGCTTGGCCCGGCGAACGTCGCCGCGCGCGGCCAGCTCGATGCGCTCGATCTTGGGGGAGTGCAGCGGGAACATGCGCTCGACGCCCACCCCGAAGGACTGCTTGCGCACGGTGAACGTCTCGCGAACGCCATGGCCCTGGCGCTTGATGACGACCCCCTCGAAGACCTGCACGCGCCTGCGCGTGCCCTCGATGACCTGGAAGTGAACCTTCACGCGGTCGCCGGGGGCGAAGCTGGGTACGCGGCGCAGTTGCGCGCGCTCGATGGTTTCGATGACGCTGCTCATAACGGTGAAGGAGGGCGCGCGCCCGGATGGCCGGGGAGGGCCCCGAGAAAGCTCTCGGCCGGCGCGACCGGGCAATGGTAGCGAACGGTCGGTCTCAGCCGCCCCACACACCTTATCCCGCGCTGCCGCGCTGGCGGCTCTGCTCGCGCCGCCACCGCGCGATGCGCTCGTGGTGCCCCGACAGCAAGACCTCGGGGACCCGCCAGCCGCGGTACTCGGCCGGGCGGGTGTAATGCGGGTACTCGGGCTGCCCCTCCAGGGCCGCGCTGAAGGACTCCTCGGTGGCGGAGTCCTCGTGGCCCAGCGCGCCGGGGAGCTTGCGCATGACCGCGTCGCACAGCACCATTGCGGCCAGCTCGCCGCCGCTGAGCACGTAGCGTCCGATCGACACGACGTCGCTTGCAAAGTGCTCCAGGACGCGCTCGTCAAAGCCCTCATAGCGCCCGCACAGGAGCGTCAGCGCGCCCTCGCCGGCCAGCTCCTCGGCCAGATCGTCGTCGAGCAGCCGCCCGCCTGGCGCCAGCGCGATCACCCGCCGCTGCGTCGCCAGTGCCACCGGGTCGACGCCGTAATGGGCGCGCAGCGCGCTGTCGATCACGTCCACGCGCAACACCATGCCCGCGCCGCCGCCGAAGGGCGTGTCGTCGACCTGGCCGCCGCTGAGCGTCGTGTGGTCGCGGATGTTCACGCATTGCAGGCTCGAGCCCAGCTCGAGCACGTTGCGCACGTGGCGCTGGGAGGAGAACCAGTCAAACCACTCGGGAAACAGGGTGAAGACGTCTATGTTCACGCCATGTCCAAGAAGTCCGTGTCGACCTCGATGCGCCCAGCGACGCAATCGACACTGCGGACGGCCTCTTTGACCAGCGGCACCAGCAGCGGCTGCCCACCGCCGACGGGGTCGACCTCCAGAGCCTCGCAGGAAGGCAGCTCGATCAGGCGACTGACAGTGCCCAGCAGCCGCTGGCCGTCGCGAACCTCACACCCCTCCAGTTCATGCGCCCACCATTCCCCCTCTCCCAGCGCAGGGGCCTCGTCGGCGGGCACGGTCAGCTCCGTCCCCCTCAGCGCCTCCGCGCTGGCGCGGTCCTCGATGCCCTCCAGGCGGACGATCGGCCGCTGCTCGGTGCCCGCGCGGCGCACGAGCGCAAGCGTGCGGCCCGCCACAGTCACGGCGCTGTCCAGCGCCAGCAGGCGCCCGCGCGCGCCCGTCACATAGAAGCTCCCATCCAGGCCGTGGGGACGTCCGACCCTGCCGGCGGAGATGCCCGCCTGCGTGCCAGGTCGCTGAGCGGACGCGCCCGGCGCCGTCGCCGGTTTGGCTGGCTGCTCTGGCCGGCTCAATCGACGATGTCGACGAGCACGTGCTGGCCCTCGCTGGCAGCAGCCGCTTTTACGACGGTGCGCAGGGCGTGCGCGGTGCGCCCGCCGCGGCCGATCACGCGACCGTAGTCGTCGGCACCCACGCACAGCTCGAGCACGATCGTCCCATCGTCCTCCTCGAACTGCTCAACGCTGACCGCGTCGGGCTCGTCGACCAGCCCTTCTGCGAGGTACTCCAACAGCCGCCTTGGCACGTCGTCGGGCATCTGCGCCGCTCGACGGGCCTTAGCTTCCCGCAGTCGTGTCTATTCCCTGGATGCGCAGCAACTTTCGCACCGTGCCCGAGGGCTGGGCGCCGCGCGCCAGCCACGTGCGCGCGCGCTCCGCGTCGATGTTGATCGTCGACGGGTTGGTCTGCGCGTTGTACTGGCCGATCGTCTCGATCACGCGGCCATCGCGCGGAGAGCGCTGGTCGGCCACGACCACACGCCATATCGGGTCCTTCTTGCCGCCCACTCGTGTGAGCCTGAGCCTTACCGACACGTCTTCCTCTCGTTCATAAACAAAGTCCGGCGGAGAGCTTAGACGGTTCAGCGCGCGTTGCGCATGAGCGCGCCGATGTCGGGCATCTTGCCGCGGCCGACCTGGCGCATCACCTTGCGCATCTGGCTGAACTGCTTGACCAGTTTGTTGACGTGCTGGACGCTGGTGCCCGAGCCGCGCGCGATGCGCAGCCGCCGCGAGCCGTTGATCAGCTCGGGCCGGCGGCGCTCCTCGGGGGTCATCGCCAGGATGATCGCCTGGATGCGGTCTAGCTCGCGTTCGTCGACCTTCATGTTCTGCAGTTGGTGGCCGGCAAGCCCGGGGATCATGCCGAGGATGCTCGTCAGCGGCCCCATTTTGCGCACCATCTTCAGCTGGTCGAGGAAGTCGTCCAGGCCGAACTGGTTGCGGCGCAGCTTGCGCTCCAGGGCGCGCGCCTCGTCCTCGTCGAACTGCTGCTCGGCCTTCTCGATCAGGCTCATCATGTCGCCCATCCCAAGGATCCGCTGGGCCATGCGGTCGGGGTGGAAGCGCTCGAACTGCTCGAGCTTCTCGCCGGTGGAGGCGAACAGGATCGGCTTGCCGGTGACCGCCTTGACCGACAGCGCGGCGCCGCCGCGCGCATCGCCGTCGAGCTTGCTCATGACCACGCCGTCGAACTGCACCGCCTGCGCGAAGCTCTCGGCCACGTTGACCGCGTCCTGGCCGGTCATCGCATCGACCACAAGCAGCACGTCGTCGGGTTTAACCGCGTCGCGGATGCGCACGAGCTCTGCCATCAGCTGCTCGTCCACGTGCAGGCGCCCGCTGGTGTCGACGATCAGCACGTCCTTGCCCTCCGCGCGTGCTCGCTCCAGCGCCCAGGATGCGATGTCCACGGGGTCTCGCTCGGTGCCCTGCTCGTACACCTCCGCGCCGGCCTGCGCGCCGACCTTGACAAGCTGCTCGACCGCTGCCGGGCGATAGACGTCACAGGCGGCCACGGCCACCGACGAGGCGTGCTCCTCGCGCAGGTAGCGCGCAAGCTTGGCGGTGGCGGTGGTCTTGCCCGAGCCCTGCAGCCCGGCCATCAGGATCACCGTGGGCGGGCGCGGCGAGAAGACCAGAGCGCCTGAGGCGCCCCCCATCAACGCGGTCAGCTCCTCGCCGACGATCTTCACCACCTGCTGGCCCGGGTTCAGTCGCCCAACCACGTCGGCTCCCAGGCAGCGTTCCTTGAGCTGGGAGGTGAACTGGCGCACGACCTTGAAGTTGACGTCGGCCTCCAGCAGCGCCAGGCGGATCTCGCGCATCGCCGCGTCGACGTCCTGCTCGCTCAGCGCGCCGCGATTGCGCACATCGGCGAGCGTCTCCTGCAGCTTCTCGGCGAGGGCGTCGAACATGTCCTGGTAATTCTCGCAGCCGCCGCGCCGTTGCCACGACAGCGGCGGGCGCGGGGGTGTCAGCCCTCAGAGTCGGCGGGCGGGCGCAACGGTCGCACCGGCCGCTCGGGCGGCGCCTCGTGGCGGCCTTTGAGCGCCTCGCCGATGCCGCCGAACGCCTCGGCGAACTCGGACGGCACGACGAACACCTTGTTGGCGTCGCCTTCGGCCAGCTGGGGCAGCATCTGCAGGTATTCGTAGCTGAGCAGCGCCCGGTCGGGCTTGCCCTCGTGGATGGCCGTGAAAACCGTGTCGATGGCCTTCGCTTCGCCCTCAGCGCGCAGGATCGCCGCTTGGCGCTCACCCTCGGCAGTGAGGACGGCGGCCTGCTTGGCGCCCTCGGCGGTCAGGATCTGGGCCTGCTTTTCGCCTTCTGCGGTGAGGATCGCCGCGCGCCGGTCGCGCTCGGCGCGCATCTGCTTCTCCATCGCCGTCCTGATGTCCGCGGGTGGGTCGACCGACTTGATCTCCACGCGGTTGATCCTGATGCCCCACTTGCCCGTCGCCTCGTCCAGCACAACGCGCAGCTCGGTGTTTACGTTCTCGCGTGCGGTCAGCGTGGCCTCCAACGTGAGGCCGCCGATCACGTTGCGTAGCGTGGTCACGGTCAGCTGCTCGATCGCCTGCAGCGGGTTGGCGATTTCATAGGTCGCCGACTTGGGGTCGGTGATCGTGAAGTACAGGACCGTCTCGATGCCGACGACGACGTTGTCTTCGGTGATGACCGACTGGGGCGAGAAGTTGACGACCTGCTCGCGCAGGTCCACGAGCGGCCTGACGCGGTCGATGAACGGCGTGACGATCGTCAGCCCCGGCTCGAGCGTGCGGCTGTAGCGGCCGAGCCGCTCGACCACCCCCGCACGCGCCTGCGGTATCACGCGGATCGTACGCGCGGCGAGCACCAGGGCGAAGATGACGAGCACGACGATGACGATGAGAGCGACCATGGCTTTCCTTTCAGTGCATCACTAGAGCGGTTGCGCCGCGTATCTCTACGACCTCGACGCGCTCGCCGGCGTCGATGACCTCGTCATCGTCGTAGCTGCGTGCGGTCCACACCTCGCCGTTGTCGATCTTCACACAGCCGACACCCTCGCCGTTGGCGATCCGCTCGAGGACCATCGCGCGGTGACCGACGAGCGCGGCGGCCCCGGTCCTGATCGCGGGGGGCAGATGGCGGTGGCGGCGCGCGACGGGACGCAGCCCTGCGAACACGATCACGGACGCGAGCGCGAACACGATCGCCGCCAGCGGTGCGCCCACTCCGAGCGCGCTGACGATCGCGGCGAGTGCCGCACCGATGGCGAACGGCATCAAATAGAAAGCGCCCTGGTGCAGCTCGCCCAGCCCCAGGATGCAGGCTGCGATCAGCCAGATGACCCAACCGTCCATACCTTCAGGTTATCCCTCCGCTGGCCGGGCGGCGCTGGCGCAGCGCCGCTTACGGGTCTGCGATCAGCGCGCGCGCGAAGTCCTGCGGGTCAAACGGCCGTAGATCCTCGACGGACTCTCCCACGCCGATCAGCTTGACGGGCAGGCCCAGCTCGGCGGCGATCGCCAGCGCGATGCCTCCCCGCGCGGTCCCGTCGAGCTTGGTCAGCACCACGCCTGTCACGTCGGCGCTGGCTGCGAACAGCTTGGCCTGGCGCAGCCCGTTCTGGCCGGTGGTGGCGTCGAGCGTGAGCAGCGTCTCGTGCGGCGCGCCTCCGTATTCGGTCCCACCCACCCGCGAGATCACCCGGCGCACCTTGGCCAACTCGGCCATCAGGTCGTCCTGGGTGTGCAGGCGCCCGGCGGTGTCGACGATCACCACGTCGATGCCCTGGCTCTGCGCCTGCGCGACCGCCTCGAAGGCGACGGCGCCCGGGTCTGAGCCCTCGGCACCGCGCACAACGTCCACGCCGGCGCGCTGCGCCCAGCCTTCCAGCTGCTCGCCGGCGGCCGCCCTGAACGTGTCGGCGCCGGCCAGCAGCACGCTGCGCCCGAGCTCCTGGCGCAGGTGCCAGGCGAGCTTGCCGATCGTGGTGGTCTTGCCGGTGCCGTTGACGCCGACGGCCATGATGACGGTGGGCTGCGCGCGAATGTCGATGCGCCCGTCTGCGACGGTGGCCGTGTCGGCCAGCAGCGCGATCAACCGCTCGCTGAGCGCCTGGCCGCCCTCGATCTCCCCCGTGCCGGCCTCGGCCTCGAGCTTCTGCACGACCGACGCGGTCGTGCGCGCTCCCACGTCGGCCATGATCAGCGCCTCCTCCAGGCGTTCCCAGGTTCCCTCGTCCAGCTCGCCGAACAGCGTGGCCTGGATCTCTGAGCCGAGCGCCTGGCGCGTCTTGGCCATGCTCTCGCGCAGGCGACGAAACAGCCCGCGCCGTCCCGGCTGCTCAGAAGAGGATCCGCCCTCGCCCGGGCCGCCGTCGTCGTCGGTGATGAACAGTTCGCTCCAGTCGCGCGCCACGGGCCGCGCGACGATATCAGGCGACCTCGGCCACCTCTGCGTCGCGATCTGACGGCTGTGCGTCGCGCTCATCCGGCGCGGGCAGCGACCGCGAGAGGACCTTGGAGACCCCGTCTCCGCCCATGGACACGCCGTAGAGCCAGTCTGCGGCCTCCATCGTGCGCTTCTGGTGGGTGATGACGATGAACTGCGCGCGATCGCTGTAGCGGCGCAGCAGTGCGAGGAAGCGATCGAGGTTGAGGTCGTCCAGCGCAGCCTCGACCTCGTCGAGGATGTAGAAGGGGCAGGGGCGTGCGAGGAACACGGAAAACAGGAAGGCCAGCGCGGTCATCGACTTCTCACCCCCCGACAAAAGCGACAGCCGCTTGGTCGACTTGCCGGCGGGCGTGATCTCGATCTCGACTCCCTCCAGGTCCTCCTCTTCGGCGTGTCCGGGCTGCGCCCGCTCGGCCTCGGCCTCGGCGGCCGCCTCGATCGCCTCGGCATCAGGCTGCTGGCCGTTGGCCGACAGCGGCTGGCCGCCGAGCACCGGGCGCGGCGAGTGCTCGTCCTTGACCAGCCTCAGGCGCCCGGAGCCGCCGGGGAACACGTCGCCGGCCAGCTCTTCGAAGTTGCGCGCGGCGGCCGCGAAGGTCTCCTGGAATGTCTCCCGGATCTGGCGGTCGGTCTCGCGGATCACGGTGCGCAGCTCGCGCAGCGCGGTCTCCAGGTCCGTGCGCTGGCGCTCGAGCTCCTCCACGTGCGCGACCGCCTCGGCGTATTCCTCCTGGGCCAGGGGATTGACGGGTCCCAGCTGCTCGCGCCGGCGCGTCAGGCGCTCTACCCGCGCCGTCAGCGCCTGCGCCTGCTCGGCGTCCAGGTCCTCCTGCTCGCCAGCGCCGTCGTCTGGCGCGAGCCCCAGCCGCTGGGCGATGCCGGCCAGCTCCACATCGGCGTCGGCCGCCTGGTCGCGCAGGCGCTGGGCGGCCACCTCGGCCTCGGTGACCAGCTCACCGGCCGCGCGCAGCGCGGTCTGGATGTCTGCCTCCTCGGCGGCGCAGGCACGCAGCTGTGCTGTCATCTCCTCGCCGGCGGCGCGGTCGGCTGCGAGCTCTGACTCAAGCGCTGCGATGAGCCCCTGTGTGGCCTCGATGGCGGTGTGCAGCGCCTGCGCCAGGCGTTGCACACGCGGCACGAGCGCCGTGTCGGCGGCGTGCCGGGCCTGCAGTCGCTCAATTATCGCTGCCCGCTCGACACGTTCTTGTTGGCGGCGCTCGGCCTGCCGGCGCTCGGCCGCCAGCTCGCCCTCCAACTCGGCCTTCCTGACCGCCAGCGGGCCGTGCTCGGGCGCGCTTCTGCGCTGCTCGATCAGCCAGCTCGTGCGGCGCATCGCCTCATTCGTCTCGGCCTGGCCACGTTCGGCCTCGCGCAGCGCCGCTTGCGCCTGCGCGCCGGCCTGCTCGGCGGCGTGCACCGCAGCCAACGCCTGCTCGCAGGCGCCCTGGGCAGCCTGCTCGTCCTGGGCGGCACGCTCGGCCGCCGATATCAGCCTGTCGCGTTCGTTGCGGCGAGCGAGCACGCGCTCGGTGCCGCCCTCGCCGAGCTGGCGCACCTCGCCCAGGGCGCCGAGCAACGCCCGTCCGCCGCGCGTGACGGCCAGGCCAGCGAAGTCACGCGGCAGGTCCTCCAGGCGCTCGACCACCCATGCGTCGGCGAGCAGACGCCCGGCCAGAGCCAGCACCGCGGGGGGCCCGCTGAGGAGGTCAGCGAGCCTGACGGCGCCTGGCACGGGCTCGCTGCCGGGCGACATGGCGGCCGCAGTGGAGCCGTTTTGTGCTTGTCCGGCACCCAGCAGCAACGCGGCGCCCCCATCGGGACCGGCGCCGTCGAGCAGCGCCTGCGCGCCGGCCACGTCGGGCACGAGCGCCGCGTCCAGACGGCCGCCCAGCGCGGCGGCCAGCGCGAGCTCAAACCCGTCCTGCACACGCAGTTCCTCGCTGAGCACCTTGGGCGCGTCTGCGCGATCGGCCCCCACGCGAGCATGCCCGCGCAGGAACTGGTTGGCAGCGGCAAGCTCTGCGCCGACTCGCTCGGCCTCGCGTCGGGCGTGCTGTGTGCTGCGCTCGGCGTCCAGCAGCCGCGCGCGCGCCTGCTCGGTCTGCGCGTCTGCCAGCTCGCTCGCGGTGCGGGCATCCTGCGCTGCGTCCTGGAGCTCCTGCAGCCGCGCGGCGTGACCGTCGCGCAGGCGCTCGAGCTCGGCGGTCTCGCGCTCGATCTCCTGCTCTCGGCTGGCAGCGATCGCGGCGAGCTCCGCTTCGAGCACCCCGATGCGATCGGCACCCGCGTCAGCGGCGTGGTCGTCGCCCGGTTGGGCGCCGACCCGCTCGAGCGCGTCGAGCTCGAGCTCGACGCGCTCTATGCGCCTGGCCAGTGTGTGCGCGGCCGTGCCGGCCTGCTCTGCGCGCAGGCCCAGCCGCTCACGCGCCGAGCGGGCGCCATAGGCGCGCTGGGAGAGGGCGTCGTGGCGCTCTGCGCGCTCGGCCAGGGCCCGCTCGGCGGCGCCCCTGCGCTCGACCGTCTCGGCCAGCCTGGACTCCACGTCGCCTCGCTTCGCGCGGGCCTCGCCCACGCGCGCCTCAGCCCCGGCGAGCTCGGCGCGCAGGCGCCGCGCACTGTCGCGAGCGAGCTCCAGGCGCGCCTGCAGCAGCTGGCGCTCCAGCCGCTCGTGCAACTGCGCGGCCTCGGCCTGGCGCTTGAGCGGTCGCAGGCGCGTGCGCGCCTCGCGCTCGATGTCAAGCGCGCGGTCGAGGTTCTGCTGCGTGCGCTCGAGCTTCAGTTGGGCGCGCCGGCGGCGCTTTCGGTGCTTGCCCAGCCCTGCGGCCTCCTCGATCAGTAGGCGCCGCTCGCGCGGCTTGGAATTGACGATCGCGTCCACGCGTCCCTGAGAGATGACCGTGTGCGTCTCCTTGCCCAAGCCGGTGTCGGACAGCACCTCGATCACGTCGGTCAGGCGACAGCGCGCGCCGTTGAGCCGGTAGCCACCCTCGCCGTTGCGATCCAGGCGCCGCACGATCGATATCTCACCGACGGGCAGGTCCACCGTGCCGTCGGAGTTGTCGAGCACGATCTCGACCTCGGCGGCGCTGCGCGCCTGCACCCCATGCCCGCCGCCGAAGATGACGTCCTGCATCGACTGGCCGCGGATGGCCAGCGGCGACTGCTCGCCCATGGCCCACAGGACCGCGTCAGTGACGTTTGACTTACCCGACCCGTTGGGCCCCACCACCACGCTCACGCCCGGCCCGAAGTCCAGGCGCGTGCGGTCGGGGAAGGACTTGAAGCCGGCGAGGGTGAGCGACTTCAGGCGCACGCGCGACCGCCCTTCACTCGCTCTCCAAACGCTCTACCGCTACGCGTGCTGCCTCCTGCTCGGCCTGCTTCTTGCTCTTGCCCGTGCCGGTGCCCAGCTGTCTGTCGCCTGCGCGCGCGACCACCGAGTAGGTGCGCGCGTGCGGCGGCCCATCCTCGGCGGCGACCTCGTAGCTGACCTCTGCGCCGCGCCTGGCGAGCAGCTCCTGCAACGCGGACTTGAAGTCCACGGGATGGTTGAGCGCGGTCTCGATCTCCGGCGCGAAGGCCTCCACGACGGCCTGCGCGGTGCGCTCGTAGCCGGCATGCAGGTAGCAGGCGCCGATCACGGCCTCGATCACCGAGGCGAGCACACGCTCGGTCGAGACCAGGGCGGCGGCATTCTGCGCCACCCCGGCGGGCGCGGCCGCGCGCAGGCGCGCAGGCAGCGCCAGGCGTTCGGCGACAGCGCGACAGGAGACGCCCGAGACAGCCTGTGCACGGATCTTGGTCAGCCGGCCGGCGCCGAAGCGCTCGGCCTCCAGACGCGGATACAGGTAGGCGGTCACGGCGAGCGCGAGCACGCTGTCGCCCAGGAACGCCAGGCGCGTGTAGGAGTCGCTGCGCCGCTCGCTCCAGGAGGCGTGCGTGAAGACCTGACGCACGAGATCGTCGGGAAGCTCGTCCAGCAGCTCGTCGAGCAGCATCATCAAGCCTCATCGGGGTTCCCGTTTTGGGCGAGCACGAAGTCCACGGCGGCGCCCACGGTGAGGATCTGCGCGGCCTGCTCGTCGGTCATGCGCACGCCGTAACTGTCCTCGAGCTCCTGCACGAGCGTATAGAGGTCCAGCGAGTCGGCCTCGAGGTCCTCCTTGAAACGAGTGCCTTCGACGATGGTGTCGGGGTCGACGTCGAGCTCGTCGGCCAGGTAGGTACGGATCAGGGTGAGTACTTGCTCGCGGGTCATTGCGCCTGGCGCAGGCTAGCGTCAGACGCGGACATGGGCGGGCGCCTGAGCGCGTCGGCCTGTTCGAGCGCGCGCTGGGTCTGGGCGACGATGTTCTCGCTGGCTCCACGCTGCGCGCGCAGGATCGCCTGGGCGAAGCCGGCGCGCGTGAAGCGCCCGTGGGGCACGACGCCCAGGCTGCGCAGCCCGAGCAGGTAGGCGCCGCCGCTGGCCTCCGGGTCGAGCTCGGCGCGCAGGCCGCCCAGCGAGGAGCGCAGCAGCGCCCCGCCCACCTTGCCGCGCGTGGTGGAGGTTGCGGCGTGGCGGATGGCGGCGAGCATCGCCTGGGATACACCCTCCATCAGCTTCAGCGCGATGTTGCCTGTCAGCCCGTCGCAGACGATCACGTCGGCCCTGCCGGTGACCACGTCGTTGCCCTCGACGTTGCCGACGAAGTCGAACAGGTCGATGCCGGCCTGGGCACGCTTGGCGAGCTCGCCGTGGACCTCGAGCACGAGCGCGCTGCCGCGCGCGGCCTCCTCCCCGTTTGACAGCAACGCCACGCGCGGGCGTGATACCCCGAGCACGGTCCGCGACAGCGCAGCGCCCATGAAGGCGAACTGCACGAGGTGCTCGCGCCTGGCCTCGGCGTTGGCGCCGACGTCGAGCAGCGTGACCCGATGATGATCGCGCCCCCCCACGGGCAGCGGGATGGCCAGCGCGGGACGGTAGATGCCGCGTGCGCGCCTGATGTTGAACGTGCCTGCGGCCAGCGCCGCGCCAGTGGCGCCGGCGCACACGAGCGCGTCGGCCCTGCCGTCGGCGACCGCCCTGGCGGCCTGCACGATCGACGCATCCGGCGTGGTCCGGGCGGCGCTGACAGGGTCGGGCGCCTTGGCGATCGAGATGGGCGCGTCGACCACCTCGACGCCTTGCGGCAGCTCGCCGAGCTCGCGGGCGGGCCCGAACAGGATCACGCGCGCGCCCTGGCCGACAGCGATGGCGGCTCCCGCTGCGACCTCGGCCGGGCCGAGGTCTGCGCCGTTGCAATCGACTGCTATGACCGGCGCGTGTGGGCGCTCCGGGTGGCTTGGCGGCGAGGAGGACGAGTCCCCTGGCGTCACTGCGCGCTACTCGTCGTCGTGCTCGTGATCGTGCGCTCCAGGCACGACGATCTCGCGCCCGGCGTAGGTGCCACAGACTGGGCAGACGCGGTGGGGCCGGCGCGGGCTGTGACACTGGGGGCAGGCGTTGACGGCGGGCGTGCCGATCTTGTGCTGCGCGCGGCGCTTGGCGGTGCGGCTGTGCGATTGCTTTTTCTTGGGTACGGCCATGGCGGTAGAAGGCTACCAGCCGCCCGCCGGCCAAGCCGGGCGCGACCCGCCCGCGCGGGGTTGCCGACCGGGCGCAGGCCTGCGCTCTAATCCAGGCGCAGCTCGCTCAGCTTGGCCCAGCGCGGGTCCGGAGCGGCCTCGTGGCGATGGTCGGGGCCAGCGAGATTGAGGTCGGCAGCGCATACGGGACACAGCCCCGCGCAGTCCTCGCGGCAGAGGATCTTGGTGGGCATCGCCAGGGCCAACGCGTCGCGCGTCCAAGCGCTGAGATCGAGCGTCTCCTTCTCGACATAGGGGCTGTCGAGCTCGTCGCCGCCGCCGGGCCTGTCGACCTCGCGCGCCTCGACATCGATCGTGGGGCTGGCGGGCCCCAGGCAGCGCATGCACGGCCCGCTGACGGCCGCGGCGAAGCTCAGGCGCAGGGCATAGCCGCCGCCTGTCATGCGTGAGACATCGAGCTGCACCGGAACCTGGCGGGGCTCGGCGGCGTAGCTCTCGCTGCCCAGCAGCAGCGGCTCGATCGGCACCGTGAGCTCAAGGCGGCGCCCCTCGCCGGCGCTCAGGCGCAGGCCGGCGAGGTCAATGGAGTGGGTCGTACGGGCGGCCATGCCTCCCAGGCTAGCGACGAGTTATTCGCGCGCTGCCAGGGTGCGCTTGAGAACCTTGCCGGTGGCGTTGCGCGGCAGTTCCTCTAGGAAGACGACCTCGCGGGGAACCTTGTAGCGGGCGAGGTTTTCCTTGACGTAGCCCTTGACGGATTCCTCGGTCAGCTGCGCGCCGTTGCGGGTGACCACGAAGGCCATCAGGCGCTGGCCGAACTCCTTGTCCTGGACGCCAACCACGGCGGCCTCTTCGATCTCGCGGTGGTCGGCGAGCAGGTCCTCGACCTCCCGTGGGAAGACGTTCTCGCCGCCGCTGACGATCATTTCGTCGTCGCGCCCGTCGACGAACAGCCTGCCGGCCTCGTCGAAGTGGCCGACGTCGCCGGTGCTCATCAGCCCGCCGACGATCTCCTTGTTGCCGCCGCCGGTGTAGCCCTCGAACATCATCTCGTTGGCCACGAAGATCCGTCCGCCCTGGCCGGGCGGGGCCTCGCGGCCGTCGGCGTCGAGCAGCTTGACAACCGTCCCGATCGGCGGCCTACCGGCAGTTCCGGGCGCGGCGCGCAGATCCTCGGGGGTGGCGATCGTCGCCCAGGCCACCTCGGTGGAGCCGTACAGGTTGTAGAGCACGTCGCCGAACAGGTCCATCGCGCGTGTGGCGAGCTCGCCGGGCAGCACCGAGCCGCTGACCGCGATCACCCGCAGCGAGCTGACGTCATAGCGTGCGATCGTCTGCGGATCGAGCTCGAGCATCCGCTGGAGCATCACCGGCACCACAGCCAGCGCGCTGGCGCGGTGGCGCGCGACGGCCTCGAGCGTCCCCTCCGGATCGAACTTCCTGGCGAGCACGAATGTCGAGCCGAGCGGCAGGCCAAGGGTGAAGTGGGCAAAGCCCCAGGAGTGGAACATCGGCGCGGCGATCACCGTGGTTTCACGCGCCCGCAGCGGGATCTTGGAGAACATCGCGGCCATCGGCTCGATCGACTCGGGCTCCTTGCGCGCGGCGCCCTTGGGCGTTCCGGTCGTCCCGGACGTGAGGATCACGACGCGCCCGCGCTCGGCGGGCGGGCGCAGGTTGCCGTCCACCCCGGCGGCGATCAGGTCCTCGATCAGCGGGTCGGCGGGGGATGCAGAGCCGTTGGTGGAAGTGGCTGGAGTGTCCTGCCAGGCGATGAAGCGTTTGCGATTGCTGGCCGCGTCACCGATCAGCCCCGCGAACTCCTCGTCGTAGATGACCGCAACAGGGCCCTCGCGGGCGATCACGTCGGCAATCTGGGGCCCGGCGAAGGCGGTGTTCAGATACAGCACGCTGGCGCCCAGCTTGGAGCACGCGACGGTGGCGTCGATAAAGCCGCGGTGGTTGCGGCACATGATCGCCACCCCAGCGCCTTCACCGATGCCGGCCCGGCGCAGCTCGTGGGCGAGCGCGTTGGTGCGCCTGTGTACGTCGGAGAAGGTGAGCGCGCCGCGCTCGTCGATGATGGCGGTGCGCTGCGGGTAGCGGGCGGCGGCGCCCGTGTAGGCGGCCGCGGGCGTGGGTCCCCAGCGGTGCAGGGCCGACAGCGAGCGCAGTGTCCTGTCGGGCCGCGACGGGCGGAACATGCCCGTCTCCATGAACGTCTTTGCGACCTGCAGCCTATATCTGGCCTTGTGCGTG
The DNA here is from genome assembly GCA_963734225.1 of uncultured Solirubrobacteraceae bacterium. GTDB lineage: Bacteria > Actinomycetota > Thermoleophilia > Solirubrobacterales > Solirubrobacteraceae > Palsa-744. The sequence continues at coordinate 202,687 of CAVTGI010000004.1, read as the reverse complement.
TTCACACAACAGACCCTACCCGAAAGGGGCCCGCAAAATGCGCCGACCCAAGCGCGGCGACGGCCGCGAACGCGTGTTGCATTCGCAGTCGCTCAGCTGACTTCGGCCGGTTCGTCCTTGCCCTGCAGCCGCTCACGTCCGCGTTGGACGGCAGCGATGAACTTGGACAGATTGACCTCGAGGGTGTTGAGGATCTCGTCGGCGTAGTCCTCGGCGCCGAGCCGGATCTCGCGCTCGCGCGCACGAGCATCCTCGACGATGTCCTCGGCTGCGCGCTCGGCCTGCTTGGTGACCTCCTCCTCGCCCACCAGGCGCTCCTGGCGCTCGCGCGCTTCGGTGATGATCCGCTCGGCCTCCTTCTTAGCCTCGGCGAGCATCTCCTGGCGCTCCTTGACGATCCAGCGCGCCTGCTTGATCTCCTCGGGGATCGTGGCGCGCATCTGGTCGAGGATGTCGTAGATCTCCTCCTTGTCTACGCGCACGGAGTCGCTCAGCGGAATCGATTTGGCGTTGTGCACCAAATCGTCGAGCTTGTCTATGAGTACCAGGACATCCATATGTGGCGAATACCTCCGAGGGGCATCCAGGCCCCTCATTTCGTCAGCGCATGAGCTCTTCCTGCAAGCGGGCAACTACCTCTGCAGGGACGAGATCGTCGATCTTTCCGCCGAAGGTGGCGAGCTCCTTGACGCCGCTCGATGAAAGGAAACTGTACTGCGGCGAGGCCATCAGGTACACGGACTCGATCTCGGGGTCCTGGCGACGGTTTAGCTGGTTCATCTCCAGCTCATACTCAAAATCCGATATGGCCCGCAGGCCCTTGACGATGGCCCGCGCGCCGACGCTGCGCGCGAAGTCGACGACGAGCGTGCTGAACGGCTCGACGCGCACGCTGGACAGGTCGGCGATGGCGTGCTCGATGAAGGCGACGCGCTCGTCGATACCGAACAGGGCGCCGCTCTTGCGCACCGAGCGGTTAACGACGGCGACGACGACTTCGTCGTAGAGGTTGGCCGTTCGGCGGATGACGTCGAGGTGGCCGTTGGTGATCGGGTCATAGGAGCCGGGACAGACGGCTATCGATTGGTCGGCTCGGTTCATTGCTGGCGGTGGATTGTGATCGAAGTGTCGCCGTAGCGCCGCTGTCGCTCGATCTCGAGCGGGAGCTCGAGCGGCGCGCGCGTGGCGCTCTCGACGACCACGCGCGCGGCGGGGCTCAGCAGCGACGGCAGGATCGCCGCCAGCTCATCCGCCCACTCGCGCGCCTGCCTGTAGGGAGGGTCTATGAAGATCAGATCGTATGTCTCTGCGCGCTGTCGTGCGCTGCGCAGCGCGGACAGCGCGTCGACGCAGCGTACCTGCGCGACATCCTCGGCCAGCGCCAGCGCGGCCAGATTGGCGCGCAAGACGGCCACAACGCGGGCGTTGCGCTCGACGAACACAGCGCTCCAAGCACCGCGCGAGAGCGCCTCGATGCCAAGCGCGCCGCTGCCGGCGAACAGGTCCAGGACGTGGCATCCCTCGACCTGGCCGAGCATCGAGAACAGCGCCTCGCGCACCCGATCGGAGGTGGGCCGCGTGACCGTCCCTGTGGGCGCCTTCAGGCGCCTGCCCCCAAGGCGTCCGGCGATCACGCGCATGCGCGAACGGTAGCCGGACAGCTGACCAGGCTCGGGTTCTCAGGCGGGGATCGGCTCGCGCGCGTCGGCGCCGAAGCGCTGCTGCAGCGCGGCGCCCAGCAGCACGTGCTCGGGGGCGACAAGCTGTGGGTCGCTGCCCATGATCGCCTCGGCCGTCGCGCGGGCGCGCTCGAGCAGCTGGGTGTCCTGGGGCAGGCATGCCACGCGGAAGTCGGCAAGGCCGGATTGGCGGGTTCCGACGAGCTCTCCCTCGCTGCGCAGCTGCAGGTCGATCTCGGCCAGGCGAAAGCCGTCGCTGTGGGCGACCAGCGCACGCAGGCGCGGCGAGCCGCGCGAGCCGGCAGGCGCAAGCAAGAAGCATTTGCCCGGATGCGCACCGCGTCCGACGCGCCCGCGCAGCTGGTGCAGCTGGGAGATGCCGAAGCGCTCGGCGTTCTCGATCAGCATGACGGTGGCGTTGGGCACGTCGATGCCGACCTCGATGACTGTGGTCGCTACGAGCACCTGGGCGCGCCCGGACGCGAACGCGCTCATCGCATCCTGCTTCTCGCGCGGGCGCATCGCGCCGTGCAGCAGCGCGAGCTCATAACCGGCGAGCTCGCCGTCGCGCAGGCGGGCCAGCTCGGCGCTGGCGGCGCGCAGCTCAGACGGCGCGTGCTCGCCACTGGCCGAGGGGCGATCGCGGGCACCGGCCTGCTCGTCGGGCTCGTCTATGAGCGGGCATACGACGAAGGCCTGCCGTCCCGCCCCCAGCTCGACGCGCAGCTGCTCGTAGGCGTCCTGGCGGGCACGCTGGGAGCTGACCAGCCGCGTGTCGATCGGCTTTCGCCCGTGCGGCAGCTCGCGCAGGGCGGTCGAGTCGAGATCGCCATAGCGGGCCATGGCCAGGGTGCGCGGGATCGGGGTGGCTGTCATGTGCAGGACGTGCGGTGAGACGGCGTCAGCTTGGGCGCGCTGGGGTTGGGCGCCGTCGGGCTCGCCCAGCGCGGCGCGCTGGCGCACGCCGAAGCGGTGCTGCTCGTCGATTACGGCGACCGCGAGGGAGTGGAAGCAGACGTCGGGCTCGATCAGGGCGTGCGTGCCGACGAGCAGCGACAGCTGTCCGCTGGCCAGCTTGCCAAGGATGTCGCGCCGCCTGGGCGCGGGCGTGGAGCCAGTGAGCAGCGCGGCCGCTATCGGCTCGGCCCCGACGAGCTGTTGAATCGTGGCGAAGTGCTGCTCGGCAAGCGTCTCGGTGGGCGCCATCAGTGCGGCCTGATGGCCATGCTCGACGGCGCGCAGCATCGCGTAGAGCGCGACGACGGTCTTGCCGCTGCCGACCTCGCCCATCAGCAGCCTCTGCATCGGCTGGGGCGCTTGCAGGTCGCGACGGATGACGTCGATCGCGGCGAGCTGGCCGTCGGTGGGCGAGAACGGCAGCTCATGCTCGAGCCAGCGTGCGGTGAGCGTCGGCTGGTCACCCAGGGCGGGGGCCGGGACGCCGGACCTGCGCGTGGCGCGGCGGCGCAGCAGCTCCAGCTGGTCACACAGCAGCTCCTCGAAGGCCAGCCGACGGCGCCCCGCGCGCGTGTCCTCGGGCCCGCGGGGAAAGTGCATCGCGGCGATCGCGCTGGCTCGGTCGGGCAGCGCCTCGACGACGCGCGTGGCGGCTGCGAGCGGCTCGACTATGTCTCCCAGCGCATCGCGAGTGCCCTGTACGAGCGTGAGGATCTGGGTCGAGCTGACTCCCTCTGCGGCGGGGTAGTGGGCGACCGCACCACTGGGGCCTGGCGGCTCGTGGGCATCGCCGCTGTCGTCGGTTGTGGGGGCATGATGGGCGACGCCGAAGCCGCCGCGCGCGTCGGCCTTGCCGTGCAGCAGCAGGCGTGTGCCCGGCGGGTAACGCTCGACCAGCCAGGGCTGGTTGAAGAACGTCGCGCGCATGGTTGCGGTCGCGTCGAACACGACGGCCTCGACCAGCGGGCGCATGCCGCGGCGGCGCACGGGCCGTGCGGCGATGCTGCGGACCTGCACGGCGACGGTGGCCTGCTCGCCGGCTCGCAGCGCGGCGACGGTGCGCGCCTGGCGGCTGTCGCTGGGCAGGTGCTCGAGCAGGTCGCCGACCGTGTGCAGGCCGAGGGTGCGCAGACCGGCGGCCGTCTTCTTGGCGGGCGCCGGCAGCGCAGCGCGCAGTCGCGTCGGTCGCGGCCAGCGGATCGGGGCGGCGATCAGCTCGGCCCGACTGATGCTGCGGGTGGACGCGAACGCGCGCACAACGAGTTCCGTGACGTAGCGACTGGTCCGACGGTGACGGATGGTCGTGCATATGCGGCGCGGTCGCCGATGTCATGCGCAGCGCATCATGATCGTCGCGGCGGTCGTTAAGGGTCGAGGTCGGAGCGGAGCCTGCTCAGCCCGAGTCGCATTCGGCCCTTGACCGTGCCTGGCGGCAGCGCCAGCCGGCTGGCGATCTCATGGTGGCTGAGACCGTCGAAGAACCCGAGCCGGATTACCTCTCGCTGCGCTGCGGGCAGCCGTATGAGCCGTTCGGTGAGCTGTAATCTTTGGATGCAGGCTGCGAGGTCTGCGGGCAGGTCGTCCTTGGCGGGCTGCTCGTGCAGGCGGCCGAGATCGTCGTCACGCTCGATGACGATGCGGCGACGTGAAAGATAGGCCGCGCGGTGGCGCACGATGCTCATTACCCAACCGTCTACCGGTCCTCGCGAGGCTCGATAGGTCGAGCTCGAGGACCAGATCGAGAGGAAGGCGTCCTGCACTGCGTCCTGTGCGCACTCGCGGTCGTGGCAGATCGAGAAAGCGGTGCGATACGCCCTCGAGGCAAAGCGGTCATACAGTTCCTCGAGCGCGATGCGTCCCCCGGCTTGGACACGCTTCATCAGCGTTCCGTCTGTCGGCCGAGGGGCGCATGTGTGGCTCATGGATGGGCGGGAAGGGGCGCGAGGAAGAACATCTCGCACGCGATGCCGGGGTTGGTTTGGTTGGCGCTCATGAACGCCACGACCGAGCGCAGCGTGAGCGCCTCGACGGCTGCGGTGAAGGCGTCCTCGCGATCGGCCTGGAAGGCGACGCGCGCTTCGATGACCTCTTTGCCTGCGCCGTCGGCGACCAGCTTCTGCTCGAGGGACGTCAGGATGTCCTCGAGGATGCACACGACGACGTTGTCGTTGATGTAGGTGCTTGCTGTGGTCTGCTCGCGCCCGTAGACCTCGCCGTAGAGCTTGACCATCGCCGCGGAGATCGCCCGTGTCAACTGCTCGCCGCCCGGTAGAGCAGGAACGTCTGGCATTACGCCTCGGTTCTCCCAGCTCTATCGATGCGCGCACGGACCGGAGCAGAGGAGAAGCCCGGCGCTCGTCCTCAGAATTATACGCAATTACCAACCCCAGGAACTTGCCGACCGTTCAGACGCCGACGCGTCGACGCCGTCCACGCGACGAGCCTCGCCGGTGAGGATGCCCGACAGGCCCGGCGGGAAACGCAGCTGCACCCGCGCGATGTTCTGGCTGGCGTCTTCGCGGTGCGGCGGCGTCAACAGGCCGAGCCCGCGCAAAAAACTTTACGCCCGAGTGATCCAAAAGCGCGCGAGCGAACTACACCTTATAGAGAGGTTAATTACTTCTCCTGGCGGAGACCGCTCTGGCTCCGCTTTACGCGAGGCTGGAGGTTTCCATGTCGCGAGCATGTCTGTCTGGGCGAGCATCTCTGGCTGGCCGTTTCCATCTACTCGCGTTCGTGGCGGCGACGGCGCTGCTGGCGCTTGTCTTTGGTTCGCAGCCGGCGGGAAGTGACGCGGCGACGGCGCCCGACGCCAAGCAGGAAAGCCGCGGCGCGCCGGCGGGCGAAACCGGAAAGCTGATCGCGAAGTACTCGACCGCCAACTCGGACACCTATGAGCTGCCCGACGGGCACATGCTGACAAGGGTGTTCTCCAAGCCCGAAGCGGTAGGGGCTGCTATGCAGGCGCTGGCACCAGGCGGCGCGCTCTCCTCGCCGGCGTCTGAGACCACGCCGGGCGCCACGCCCGCGCTGGCCACACAAGGGTCCGGGAGCGGGACAGATGAACTTTCGTGCACGATCGACAAGTCGACGCCGACGACCTCCGAATGCAACGCGGCGACCTTCCGAGCGGGCTATGAACCGACGACCCAGCAGAGGCCCGTTCACGGCCTGCTGCAGTTCGCGCTGCCCAACCTCGACAATAACGTGACCGTGCTCAACGCCAAGCTCGAACTCTATGAGACGGCCAGCACCACAACCAGCGAAGTGGCCCTGACCGCCTCTACCGTGCTGGGGCCGTGGGGCGCCGGCGTGACCTGGAATACGAGCAACGGCAGCACCCCGTGGGAAACGCCAGGCGGCGACTACGTACAGGGCAACAATGCCGATGCCGCCCCGGCAGAGGCTGGCACCGCCACAGGCTGGCACTACTGGTACCCAACAGAAGTCCTGCAGAAGTGGCTCAACGGCACCGGCGCGCCCAGAGACGAAGGCCAGCCCAACCTGGGACTGTTGATCGGCGAGGAAACCGAAGGCTCGGTCAACAACATCGTGAGCTTCGCCGGCAATGGACACACCGACGCGCCCGCCCTGACCTTCGAATGGATACAACGTGGCATCGGCAGCGCCTCCAACTACACGATGCTGCCGGTGCCCGTGAGCGCCAGCGCCAGCCTGGAAGTCAATGCGGCCAGCGGCAACCTGATGGCCAAGAGCAGCGACCTGACGATCGCCAGCAAGGGCACGCCGTTTGACGTCGCGCGGATCTTCAACAGCCTCGCGCCCGAACAGTTCGGCTACGGCGCCGGGTGGGCCGACGTCAACACCCCTCACATCGAAGTCAACCCCAACGGCTCCGTGCGTTACGTCTCAGCCAGCGGGAACACCTTCGTGTTCGACAGGGCGGGCCTGAACGAAGGCAAACCCGCCGGGCTGCGACCCCCACCACAGCTGGCATCGGGCCCTGAAGAAGCGGTCATGTGCGAAAACGCCACCAGGAATACGCCATGCCCCAAAACGGTCGAAAAAGGCGCGACCTATGAGCTGTGGTACCTCAAGAGCGAACTAATGCTCTTCTTCAAAGGCACATCGGGCACCATCTACCCATTCGCCGTCGAATACGTCGGCAACGAACCCGAGACACCAAGCTACACCACGGGGAAGGTGCTGCCGACCTCCTGGACAGACAGCGCAAAAGAAGCGATCACCTACACCGAGAGCGCAACCCTGGGCTACACCAAGGTCGCCTACGAAGCCAAAAAAGAGTCCGTCACCTACACAGAGAAAGCCGACGCAGCGAAAGTCAACAAGCTCGTCGAAGTCACAAACGCCGCCAAAGAAAAGACGACCTACACCTACGGCTCCGGCACCGAAGAAGGACTCCTGACCAAGATCGAAGAACCCGCCGGCGTACACGTCACCATCACCTACGACTCAGAAAAGCAGGTCGCCAAGATCGTGACCGCGAGCACCACCGAACACCCAATCGGGTCGACGACCACCTACACCTACTACGAAGTCGGCAAAGCGCCCTCGCCGTGCACCGCCAGCCAGAAGGCGACGGTCGTGACCGAAAGTGGCGGGAGCGGCGAACCGAGCCTTACGTACTGCTCGAACGTGCTTGACGAAGTGGAACAGGTCGCGGGGTATCGCGCGGTGGGGCAGGCGGGCGGGTATCTCAGCGAAGGCGAACCCGTGGAAGAACCCACCAACGTCTCGGTCGACTTGGCCAGCGGGAACCTGTCATTGCAGACTAAGGACCTGGAAGTGGAAAGAGAAGGCGAAAGCGAAGGCGAAGGTATGGTCCTGGAACGCTTCTATAACTCGCAGGGCTCTCATAGCGTCACCTCGCTCGGCTCGGGTTGGAGCTGGGGCACCGGGCCGAGCGTGTATCTGGTCAACTACGGCGGGTCGGTGGTGATCCATGGGCGCAGCGGCTACACGATCTCGTTGCCCCGCGTCTCGGAAAGCACCTACTCCTCCCCAGGCGAATTCGAAGGCACACTGACCAAGAACACCAACGGGACGTTCACGCTCACGGACGCCGACGGCCCGATCTACCAGTTCAACGCGGCCGGCGTGCTGAGCAGCGAAACACCCGAAGCGGGCGAAGCGCAGACGGTAAGCGACAGCGAAGTCAACGGCGTGAGCGCGCTGCACGAGATCACCGGGACAGGCGGCAAGTACTTCGAAGTGGGATACAGCGCCGCGGGTCGTGTCGAAAGCGTCAAGGGCTCCGCTGGCGAAGGCCACTACGGCTACAACGCGGGCGGGCAGCTGAGCAGCTACACGAGCCCCGCGGGAGCGAAGACCGAATACGGCTACAACGAAGCTGGCTACCTGGACAAGATCACGACCGCGGAACAGACCGAGACTATCGCGTTCGCGAACGGCAAGGTCAGCGAAGTCGTGGCGACGCCCGTGGAAGGAGCCAAGACCACCACCACCTACACATACGAGACGCCGCAGTCTCCGACGTGCAACCCGGCCAGCGACGCGGGCGAGACCGTCCTCACGAGCACCATCGAAGGCGAAGAAGAACCGACCTCGCAAGCCTACTGCTACAACCAGGCGGGCGAATTCACCGGGCCGAAGGACCCCGAAGCCGAAGCCGAAGTGGAAGAAGGCAGCGAAACGCCACCGGAAGTGCCTGCCAACATGTGCACCGAAGACCCGGAACTGCACGAAAACGACTGCTCGCTGGAAGAAGGAGCGCCCGAAGAAGCCCAAGACCTATATAAGTCAGACTACGGGCTCTCCGATAACAACTGGCTGCAGCCGCGCGTGGTTGAAAAAACGACGCATCCGCACTTCGACTATCTCTCCCAGGGTTCGATCGTTGCGTTGCACGTCAAGAAGTACCGCAGGGTGATCCCTTGGAACATGGTCAGCGAAGCAGAACACAACGAAGAACTACCGGGAGATAACGAAGGCGCCTCGGCCCTGCTCGCAGACGTCGAAGAATGGATCAAACGAGTCAAAGAAGCCGGCGCCGTACCGACCGTCGCCTTCGAGGATCTCTGCCCAACCGCAAAGCCATGGGCGAGCCCAGGCAAACTCAAAGAAAAAGACACCCACAAATGCAGTGAAGCACCCACCCAGATCCAGTACAAAGAAGCCGTCGAAAAATTCCTCAAGTCAACAACACACCCTATCCTCGGCGAAGTGCAGTACTTCGAAGCGCTCAACGAGCCCAACAATCGCGCGGTCTCCGAAGGTGAACACATCAAACCCACCTACAGCGAAACAGGAGAAGCATACCCGAAAGGCCCGAACGGCGCCTACCTCGCTGGCGAGTACTGGCGAGTGCTCGACGACCTATGCGCCACCAGCGTACGCAAAGCAGAGAAAAGACCCGAATGCTACGTAGCGGCCGGTGACTTCTCCGACTCCGAAATGAATCCGTGGAACCCACAGAAGCACGGATATCCCTACATCCAACAGTACCTCGACGGCATGGGCAAGCCAGAGAAGGCCTACCGATGGTCGTGGCACGCCTACACCGACGGCGAAGAAACCCAAACCCGATACAAGAACGAGCCCAAGAAGTGGTGGAAGCGATTCCACCTGTTCGAGAAACTCATAGACCACGTCAGCGAACACAGCAAATACAAAGACCCCAAAATCTGGCTCAGCGAGCAAGGCGTCGTATACTCCAACAACAAGGAATACAAAGAAAAAGAACCAATGCCTGTCGCATGGCGCAAGCAGGGCGCTTCCACGTACATCATGCACGCCTTTGTCGAACACGGCTCGCAGCAGCTGACGCGACAACTAAACCCGGGCTCGAAAGAAAGCCAGATCACACGTTTCTTCTACTACTCAACGCGAGGAGAACCAGTGTTCGACTCGGGACTGCTCGAAGCCGAAAAGCTACCGATAGTGACAGAAAAAAAAGTGAAGAAAGAAGCCATTCACAAATACAAGGTCAATCACCCAAGGGAGATCTACGGTATCTTTAGGAAAAAGACTCCTGACAAGTGATTGGACCGCTCCCGGTAGGGAAACAGGATACCATGAGGGTTGCTGCCCGCACGATCTCTTCTTCCACAGGCATCCGTCCGGGCTGCCCTGCCTAGCGACCCCCGTAGTGCAATAGCTATACACCAAGTTCAGGACGACTCATAGCTTGCGCCGGGCCGCTCGCGCGCGCCCGCCTACTCGGCAGCCAGCAGCCACCAGTAAGCGGGCTGCCCGCCGTGGCGCAGCTCCAGCTCGACGCCGCCGTTGACCATCCCGTCGAGCTCGTCCAGGTGCAGCGGGGCGTGCTGGCCGTCGAGCACGCTGATGAGCTCAGGCGGGCCGTGGCCGTTCTCGTCGCTGGCGAGCTTGTGCAGGACGGCCTGCAGAGTCGCGCGCGGATCCCCCCACGCGTGCACCTCGTCTCCGACGAAGCCGACTGCGTCGCCGCGCTGGAAGCGCCCGTTGGCGTCATCGCGCGCGGCGGGAGCGACAGCCCCGGTGCGCACGCGCGCGAGCACCTGCGAGAGCGCCTGGGCGTTCTCCTCCAGCGAGCGTTCGGGCGCGAAGGCGACGGCGGCTGCGAGGCCGGCCTGCTGGCTGGTGGTGGGCGAGACGTGGACGTCCTTGTCAGACAGGCGGGCGGCGTGCTCGGCGGCCATGATGACGTTTGCGCTGTTGGTCAGCAGCACGACCTCCTCGGCGGGCGCGTCGTGGATGCCGGCCAGCAGGTCATAGGTGGAGGGGTTGAGCGTGGGGCCGCCGTCGATGGTCTGCACGCCGAGCTCGTTGAACAGCCGATGCAACCCGTTGCCGCTGACGACGGCGACGGCGGCGCAGCGCGGCTGGACGTCGAGCGCGGCGCTCCGATTGTCGTGTGGCGAGTCGCCGGCGTGGTGCGTAGAGTCGGCCCCGGCCTGCCCATCGGACTGGCCGTCGTCGGGCAGGGCGCCGAGGCGCCGGCTGCGTTGGGCGACCTGGGCGCGCATGTCGGCGACGTCCAGGTGCGAGACCTCGCCGGCGTCGACGAACACGGCGGTGGCGCGCTCGGGCTGGTCGGTGTGCAGATGCACCTTCAGCGTGTTGGCGTCGCCGACGACCAGCACCGAATCGCCGATGGCTTCCAGGCCAGCGATGAAGCGGTTCGCGCTCAGCCCGCTGCCGGTGACGGCGAAGTTGGTGCAGAAGCGGTAGGTGCTGGAGGCGTGCTGGGGATGGGTGATGCGCGCGGGGGCGTGATGATCGAGCGGCGGCGGGTCCTCGCCGCGCAGGGCGGCGATGACGCCGGCGAAGATGATGGTCAGCCCGTAGCCGCCCGCGTCCACGACGCCGGCTTCGCGCAGCGCGGCGAGCAGCTCGGGGCCGCGCTTGACGGACTCCTGGCCAGCGACAACGGCCCGTTCGAGGGCGTCGGCGATGGCGGTGTCCTGCTCGCGCGGCTCGGTTGCGGGGCCCAGGCGCGGATCGGGCCCGTGGGCGACGTCGGCGACGATCTTGTGGGCCATCTCGCGCGCGACGGTGAGGATGGTGCCCTCGGCCGGCTGGCGCACGGACGAGTAGGCGCGATCGGCGGCCTTGACGAGCGCGGCGCCGATGAGCGGCGCGTCGATCAGCTGCCCGGGACGGCTGACGAGCTCCTCGGCGGCGCCGCGGATGAGCTGGGAGAGGATCACGCCGGAGTTGCCGCGGGCGCCCAGCAGCGCGGCGCGCGCAACCGACTGGACGATCTCCTCGCGGCCGATCTCGTCGATCGTGCGGTCCTCGTTGGCGCCCTGCAGGCGGTCGAGCTCGTCCAGCACGGCGCGCAGCGTGAGCGCCATGTTGTCGCCGGTGTCGCCGTCGGCGACGGGGAAGACGTTGAGGTCGTTGACCTCTTGGCGGCGCGATTCCAGATGCGCCAAGGCGCGGGCCACGGCGACGCGAAAGCGTCCCAGGTTGCTGTCGGTCACGTCAACACGTCTATCACCTTCGTCGGCTAATCGGACTCACGTTGTCCAGTTGCCGCCTGTAGGTCGCTGGTCAAGCGATGCAAGGACGCAGCGAGCGAAGTGTGCTTTGCACATGAGCGAGCGAGGACGCCGCAGCGCGCCGACCAGCGGCCTACAGGGCCTTTGTCACCTTGCCGGCTTTCAGACACCGCGTGCATACGTACACGCGCTTGGGCGCCTTGCCGACGAGGATCCTGACCTTCTGCAGGTTGGGGTCGAAGCGTCGCTTGGTAGCGACCATCGAGTGGCTGCGACTCTGGCCGAACGCGGGGCCCTTGCCGCAGCTGTGACATACCTTGGCCATGGCGGCAGTCTAGCCGCTCGCAAGCTGTGCGCGCAGCTGCGCCATCCGCAGGACGGCCTCGGCGGCATGGCGGCCCTGGTCGCGCTTGCCTGTGCCACCTGGCGGCGCGCCGCCGGCGCGGGCGAGCGCCTGCTCCATGGTCTGGCAGGTGAGCACGCCGAAGGCGCAGGGCACGCCGGTGTCCAGTTGCACACGCATGACCCCGTGGGCGGTCTCGGCGCAGACGAAGTCGTAGTGGTCGGTCTCGCCGCGGATGACCGCACCGAGGCAGGCGACGCCGGCGAAGCGTCCCGAGCTGGCGACATAACGCGCGGCGAGCGGCAGCTCGAAGGCGCCAGGCACGTCGAACACTTCGACGTGGTCTTGGCCGGCCTCGGCGAAGGCTGCGCGGGCACCGGCGAGCAGGCGCTCGGCGAGATCCTCGTAGAAGCGCGCAAGCGCGATGGCAAAGCCCATGGCCGGCGCTAGCGTCCCTCGCGCGGGTCGCCCTCGCGCGCCTGCGGCTCGGGCGCACTGCCCTCGCGCGGGTCGCCCTGGCGCCGGTCGGGCTGGGGGCGCTCGGCCCTGCGCCGCTCGGCCTTGCGCCGCTCGCTGTGCAGCAGCTCCTCGTCGAGGTTGAGCCCCTGGTGGTGCAGCGTGTGGCCCATCCGCTGGGCCTTGGTGCGCAGGTAGGCCTCGTTGTGCTCGTTGGGGGCGTGCTCGATCGGTATCTGGGCGCTGACGGACAGCCCGTAGCCCTCCAGTCCCTTGATCTTCTTGGGGTTGTTGGTGAGGATGCGGATCGAGGACAGGCCCAGGTCGACGAGGATCTGCGCGCCGATGCCGTAGTCGCGCAGGTCGGCCGGCAGGCCCAGGCGCTCGTTGGCCTCGACGGTGTCCAGGCCGTCCTCTTGGAGCTTGTAGGCGCGCAGCTTGTTGAGCAGCCCGATCCCGCGCCCCTCCTGGGAGAGGTACAGCAGCACGCCCTGGCCCTCGCGCTCGATCATCGACAGGGCGGACTCCAGCTGCTCGCCGCAGTCGCAGCGCAGCGAGTGGAACACGTCGCCGGTGAGGCACTCGGAGTGCACGCGTACAAGCACGTCGGCCTGACCGGCGACGTCGCCCTTGACGAGCGCTACGTGGTGCTTGTCGTCGACCAGCGAGCGATAGCCGATTGCCTGGAAGTCGCCGAAGACGGTGGGCAGGCCGGTGGACACGACGCGCTCGACGAGCATGTCGTGTCGGCGCCGGTAGGCGATCAGGTCGGCGACGGTGATCATGGACAGGCCGTGGCGGGCGCAGTAGTCGGCCAGTTCGGGGACCCGCGCCATGGTGCCGTCGTCGTTCATGATCTCGCAGATGACGCCGGCGGGGTTCAGCCCGGCCAGGCGGGTGAGGTCGACGGCGGCCTCGGTCTGGCCGGCACGCTCGAGCACGCCGCCGGAACGGCTCTTGAGCGGGAAGACGTGGCCTGGCTGCACGAGGTCGGCGGGGCGGCTGGCAGGGTCGATGGCGACCTGAATGGTGTGGGCGCGGTCGTGCGCGGAGATGCCCGTGGTGACGCCTTCGCGCGCCTCGACGGAGACCGTGAACGGCGTTTCGAAGGGCGACTCGTTCTTGGCGGCCATCAGGTCCAGGCCGAGCTCCTCGCAGCGCTCGGAGGTGAGCGACAGGCAGATCAGCCCGCGGCCCTCCTTGGCCATGAAGTTGATCGCCTCGGGTGTGGCGAACTGGGCGGCGAGCGTGAGGTCGCCCTCGTTCTCGCGATCCTCGTCGTCGCAGACGACCACCATCTTGCCCTGGCGGATGTCCTCGATGGCCTGCTCGACGGTGGCGAAGGCGTTGAGCGATCGCGAGGAGCTCATGCGTTTTCTCCAAACTCGTCTGATGGGCCCGTCAGCAACCGCTCGACGTGCTTGGCGAGGACATCGGCCTCGATGTTGACGCTGTCGCCCTCGCTCAGGCGGCCGAGGTTGGTGCGCGCGAGCGTCTCAGGGATCAGGGAAACCATGAATCCATGCTCGCACAGCGCGCTGACCGTCAGGCTGACGCCGTCGAGCGCGACGGAGCCCTTCTCGACGAGGTAGCGCTCCAGCGCTGGGTCACAGCGGATCTCGAGCACACGCGAGAATCCCTCCTCGCGCACAGCGCCGACAGTGCCGGTGGCGTCGACGTGGCCCTGCACGACGTGGCCGCCGAGGCGATCTGTGGCGCGCAATGGCAGCTCGAGGTTGACAGGCGAGCCCTGGGCCAGCGCGCCGAGGGAGGAGCGCGCGAGCGTCTCGTTGATCGCCTGCGCCTGGAATTCGCCGGGGCGAATGTGGGTGGCGGTGAGGCACACGCCGTTGACGGCGACCGAGTCGCCCTCGTGCAGCTCATTGGCCAGCTCGGCTGCGATCGTGAGTGTGGCGCCGTCGGGGTCGCGCTGCAGGTCGGCGACGCTGCCGAGCTCGGCGATCAGGCCCGTGAACACACCCTCACCACTCGCGCAGACGCGCAGAGATCAGCAGGTCCTCGCCGACGCTCTCGCAGTCGAAGCTGAGCGCGCGCAGCGCGTCTGAGATGTGCGCGACCCCTTCGCCCTCGAGCGGGTCGCGGGCGGCGCTTCCGCCGAGCAGAAGCGGAGCGAGGAACAGCCGGATTTCGTCGATCTCGCCGGCGTCGAGGAATGCCCCGGCGAGGTGCGGACCACCCTCCAGCAGCACGGAGTTGACTCCCATGGCGCCGAGCTGGTCCAGCGCGCCGCGCACCCGCGCGGGCTCGTTTTCGCCGGTGGCCAGCAGCACCTGCACGCCGGCTGCTTCCAGCGCGTCTGTGTCGGCGCGCGCGGCGGCGCGCGAGACGACGAGCGTTAGCGGGATCTCGGCGGCGGCGGCCACGAGCTGGGAGGTGGGCGCCAGGCGCGCGAGCGAGTCGAACACGACGCGTCGCGGCTGCTCGGCGGGCTCGGCGGGCAGGCCGGCGGGGCGGGCGGTCAGCTGCGGGTCGTCGGCGAGCGCGGTGCCGATGCCGACGACGACGGCGTCGACGGACGCGCGCCAGCGGTGGGCGAGCTCGCGCGAGGCCTCGCCGCTGATCCACTTGGAGTCGCCGGTGCGGGTGGCGACCTTGCCGTCGAGGGTCATGGCGGACTTGAACAGGACCCACGGGCGCCCGACGCGGGCGTGCTTGCGAAAGGCCTGGTTGAGCAGCCGCGCGCTGGCGGCGAGCTCGCCGTCGGCCATGACGATCTCGACGCCCTCGTCGCGCAGGATCCCCAGCCCGCGCCCGGAGGCCTTCTCGGTGGGGTCATCGGATGCGACGACCACGCGCCTGATGCCGGCGGCGAGGATGGCGTCGGTGCAGGGCGGCGTCTTGCCCTCGTGACAGCACGGCTCCAGGGATACGTACAGTGTGGCGGCGCTGAGGTCCTCCAGGCCGCAGGCCTCGATGGCGTTGACCTCGGCGTGAACCGAGCCGTATTTTTCGTGCCAGCCCTCCCCCAGCACCTCGCCGTCGCGGGCGACCACGGCGCCCACTACGGGGTTGGGCTTGACCGCGCCAAGTCCCCTGCCGGCGAGCTCGATTGCGCGCGTCAGGTGAAGCTTGTCGGTGTCTGTGCAGCTGGTCATGCGCATTTCCAGGATAACCTCGCTGACCGGCTGACCGGTCAGCTCGCGCGGCGCCCCTGTGGGCGGGGCGCGTTCAGCCCGCGCAGCGCCCTCCGTGCAGGCGGTAGATGGTCATGACCGGACCGGGCCGCTGGTAGGCGAGCGGGTAGTAGTCAAAGCTCCAGTCAAAGCCGAAGGCGACCGGACCCCGACCGGAGGCGTAAGGCGAGGAGCGATAGACGACTTCGCCCTGGCGGGCCAGCGCCCGGTAGTAGGCGATCGCTTGGGGCACGGCGCTGGGGTCGGCGAAGGCGCGCCCGGACTGGGTGGAGCCGCTGATCACCCAGCAGTAGCGGCGGCTCTCGTAGTAGCCGATCAGTGCGGGCACCAGCGTCCGCTCGTAGTCCTCGATGCCGACTACGTGGGTGAAACGGGGTTCGAGCTGCCCGTGCGCGCCGAGCCGAGACACGAGCGACGGGTACTTGACCCACAGGTACGGGTTGTCGGGCGTTGACGGCGCGGCTGTCTGGCGAGCCCAGTTGTCGGGCGAGACGGGCTCGGCGACGATGGCGGCGCCCCTGGGGATGTGCGCGAGCATCCAGGTGCGTGTCAGGTTGCGGGTGTCGGCGCGCGACAGCACCAGGCCCGAGTGGATGCTGTAGATCAGGCCCTGGGCCAGCAGCGCGGCCACCAGCAGGACGGCGAGCGCGGCGGGCAGGGCGCGCGGCGCGGCCTGGCGGCCGGCGGCGAGCACGAGCTGCAGCGCAAAGAAGGCGCCGAGCAGGCACAGCAGCGGGAAGATCGGCAGCAGCCAGCGCCCGAAGTAGCGCCCCTGCAGGCCCATGAAGGCGACGTAGGCCAGCGCCGCGGGCACGAGCAGCCAGCCGACGGCGCGCATCTGGCGGCGCGGCCGGGCGCGCCAGATCGCGACGGCGCCGCCGAGCGCGGCGAGCGCGGGAGCCCAGCCCAGGCCCCAGGTGAGCGACCACAGGTAGTAGGCCAGTCCGCCGGTCTTGGGCGCGCCAAGCTTGCCCTGACCTTCGGCGGACAGCGTCGACTGGTGGACCAGTTCGCGGTGAAAGCTTGCGTAGTCGAGCAGCGCATAGGGGTTGGCGACCAGGAAGGCGAGCAGGGCGCCGGCGCCGGCGAGCAGCAGACGGCGTGCGACGCGAGACCGGGCTCCCGCATCGGCGTCCAGCGCACGTGCGACGGCGGCGGCGAGCAGGCACAGCACGACGATGCCGGCGGTGTACTTGCTGGCGCACGCCAGGCCCAGACCGACGCCGGCGATCAGGTAGTCGCGTGTGCGCCCTTTGCGCAGGACGCCCGCGCTGCCGAGCAGCGAGAGGGTGAGCGGCGCGAGCGTGGGCACGTCGTTGAGCGCCAGGTGCGCGTAGAAGACGGGCAGGAAGGCGACCGCCTCGATGGCGGCGGCGAGCAGGCCGACGCCACGTCCGAGCAGCCGCGCGCCGGTGGCATACAGCAGCCACAGGGCACAGACGCCGAGCAGGGCGGCGGCGACGCGCGCGAGCGTGTAGACGCCGGCGGGGTGCAGCTGGAAGGCGCGCAGGACCCCCTCTCGCCCGCCGTACCACACGTCGAACAGGTAGTGCAGCAGATAGGTGAAGGCGGGCGGGTTTGCGAAGTAGTGCGGGTTGAGGCTGGCGTCCTGGAACATCGTGACGGCACGCGGGACGAAGTGGTCACCCTCGTCGGTGTTGTAGACGTAGGGAAGGCCTTGCTGCACTCCCCACAGGCGCAGCGCGAGGCCGCCGCCGAGTACCAGCGCGAGACCCGGCCAGGCCCAGCGGCGCGAGCGACGGTGCGCCGCGGCGGATTGCTGGCGCGGGCGCTGCGATTGCTCAGCAGTTGCCATACACGGCGTAGTAGGTGCTCGTGTAGATGCGTTTGAAGCCCGCCAGCGGGACCTGGTCGCGGGGATCGTCGCCGACGTCGGCGATGGCCTCCACGAAGACGGCGCTGCCGAGCGGGTAGACGGCGACGCTGCCGGCGCGGATGCGGTCCTCGAGGGTGTGCGAGCCCTTGGCCACGTCGGCGCGCGCCTCGCTGCGCGCGACGATGTCGTGCTGGCCGGTGGTGTCGAGGATCCAGCGCGCGTCGGGGATCAGCTTGTTGTCGGGCAGCGACAACAGCGGGCAGCGCCGCAGCTGGGCCTTGACGGCTGGGTCGGCGAGCGCGTGGGCGAGGCCGACGTGGAAGTCCTCGCGCTGGGCGAGCGTGGTGCGCAGGCTGGAGAGGCTGAAGTTCTTGGCCACGTCGGCGACGCCGAAAAGCACCAGCGCGGCGGCTGCGGCGATCCACACGCGCCGCAGCGCCGACCCCGGCGCGAGCATCGCCCAACCGCCGATCGAGACGGCGCAGAAGGGCAGCAGCATGGTGGCGGCGCCCATCATGTAGCGGTCGATCACCGACGCCCCGGCGGCTCCCTCGGCGACGAAGACGGCCGTCAGCAGGACCAGCGCTGCCAGCGGTGCGAGCGCGCGGCGGGGCGCAAGCCAGACGGCCAGCGGCACGCCGACGATGCCGCCGAGCAACACGGGCAGCTTGTCGATGCGCAGGGCGTAGCTCCACACGGAGCTGAGCACGCTGGAGAGGCCTTTGGTGCGTTCCAGTTCCTGCGCCAGTTCGGCGGTGGAGTGCAGCGAGTACAGAGGGTCGCCCGTGACGACGGTGTCGACCGCGACCCACAGCACGGGCGCGATGGCGGCCAGCGCGAGGTACTTCAGGCGTGTGCGATTGTCGGCCGGCCAGGAGCACCACAGCCAGTAGGCGCCGCTGAGCACCCAGGCGTCGGGGCGCAATAGGCCGGCGGCGGCGAGTATCAGCAGGACGGGCGTTCCCCTGCGCGGGCGTTGCACCTCGAGCACGACCGCCCAGACGATCAACGCGAGATAGGAGATGTCGAGATAGCCCTGGGCGGCGAGGTTCTCGACGAAGAAGCGGCTGAGCACGAGCAGCGCGGCGAACAGCCCGACGACGGGCCCGAAGCACAGGCCCGCGAGTCGGTAGGTGCCGGCGACGACGGCAACGAAGGAGGTGATCGAGCCGAGCACCATCAGGCGGGCACCGCCCTGGCCGAAGATCGAGCACAGCAGCCCGAAGGCGATCGCCAGAGGGTGCTCGGTGGGCGCGCGGTAGACCTTGAAGTCGGGCAGGTGCAGGTGCAGCAGGTCGCGCCCCCACAACAGCGCGTAGAAGGAATCGTATGTGGGGTAGGTCGGGTAAGCCAGGTAGCCGACGAGGGCGCCGAGGCACAGCACCAGCAGGCCGATCTTGGCCCACGTGGCGGCGGGCACTGCGCGCAGGCGCGCTGACGGGATTGGGCCCGGCGCAGGCCGGGTGGACGTCGCGCTTTGCATCTAATGTCCCGGGGACACTAGCCTTGCCCGATACAGATGAAGCTGATCATCCAGATTCCCTGCTTCAACGAGGCGCAACAGCTGCCGGCGACGCTGGCGGACCTGCCACGCGAAGTGGCGGGCTTCGACGCGGTCGAGTGGCTGGTGATCGACGACGGCTCGACCGACGAGACGATCGCGGTGGCCCGGGCCCACGGTGTCGACCATCTGGTGCGCCTGACCAACAACAAGGGCCTCGCGGCGGGCTTTCAGGCGGGCGTGGACACGGCGCTGAAGCTGGGTGCGGATGTGATCGTCAACACGGACGCCGACAACCAGTACTACGGCCAGGATGTGGCCAGGCTGGTGCGCCCGATCCTGGAGGGACGCGCGGACATGGTGATCGGCGACCGCGAGGTGACGCGCATCGAGCACTTCTCGGGGCTGAAGAAGACGCTGCAGCGGTTGGGCTCGTGGGTGGTTCGCCAGGCGTCTGAGACGTCGGTGCCGGACACGACGTCTGGCTTTCGCGCATACAACCGCGAGGCGGCGATCCAGATGCTGGTGGTGTCCAAGTTCACATACACGCTCGAGACGATCATCCAGGCCGGCAAGCTGCTGGTGGCGATCGACCACGTGCCGGTGCGCACCAATCCGAAGACGCGCGAGTCGCGGCTGTTCCCGTCGATGGGCGCCTACGTTCGCCGCAACGCGATCTCGATCTTCCGCATCTACGCCCAGTACGAGCCGCTGCGCGTGTTCTGGAGCCTGGCGGTGGTGATCGGCGTGGTGTCGGTGGGCGTGTGGATCCGCTTCGCGGTGGCCTACGCCGAAGGCAACGGCAAGGGTCACGTGCAGTCGTTGATCCTCGGCGCGGTGCTGTTCATCGCGGCGGTGGTGCTGTGGGCGCTGGGCGTGATCGGCGACCTGCTGGCGGCCCAGCGCGTGATGACCCAGAAGACCTTCGAGCGCGTGCGCCGGATCGAGCTGCAGTTGGGCGTGGCGCCGTCGCACTACGAACCGGGCGCACCGGCGCCAGCGACACACGATCGCGAGCGGCCGACCGAGCACGCCCACGCTGAGACCGGCCTGCCCGCGGCGGCCGACCCCGGCGAGGCGGTCCGCCTGTGAGCGGCACGAGCGGCGTGACGGTCTCCGAGCAGGGGATCGTGACGGGCAACACCTACGACAAGTACGGCTCGAGCAACCCGGTGGTGCGCCGGCTGATGGCGCGCTTCGAGCGCGACCTGGACGAGCTGTTTGACCTTGCGGCGCCTAGCTCGCTGCTGGACGTGGGCTGTGGCGAGGGCGTGCTGGTGCACCGCTGGGCTCAGCGCCTGGGCGAGGCGCGCGTGGTGGGCATCGACCTCGAGGAGGAGTCGATCCAGTCCGGCTGGGCCGAGCGCCAGGCGCCGAACCTCGAGTACCGCGTGCTGGAGGCGGCAGACCTGCCGTTCGCAGACGACGAGTTCGATCTGGCGAGCGCGATCGAGGTGCTCGAGCACCTGCCCGACCCGCACCGGACGCTCGCCGAGATGGCCCGTTGCGCCCGGCGCCACCTGCTCGTGTCGGTTCCCCGCGAGCCGCTGTGGCGCATGCTCAACATGGCGCGCGGAGCGTATTGGCCTGCGCTGGGCAACACCCCTGGGCACCTCAACCACTGGTCCAGGCGGTCCTTTGTGCGGCTGCTCTCGCGCCACGGCGAGGTGGTGGAGGTCCGTACGCCGTTTCCGTGGACGATGTTGCTTGTCCGCCTCTAGGGCCTCCAGCGTCCCGGCGAAGCCGCGGCCGGCGCAGGACAGACCGCGCTCCTACGGCAGCGGCGCGCGGATCCTGTCGATCGGAATCGCCTCGACGGGATTGTTGACGTTCGCGTACTTCTCGATCTCCAGCCACGTCCTCAATGGCTTTGAGGCCAAGCGCATCGACCTGCTGTGGTCGGTGATGTTCGTGGTCATCTCGGTGATCTACCGGCCGATCGAACAGCTGCTGTCGCGCTCGATCGCCGAGCGTCGCGCGCGCGGGCAGACCGAGCACAGCCTGCGCGTGCCGATCTCGATCCAGCTGGGCTTTGCGCTGGTATTTCTGATCATCGCCCTGGCGCTGCGTCACGAGCTGGTCGACCATGTGTTCAACGGCTTTGCGGGGCTGTACTACGTGCTGGTGGTGGGCACGGTGGCCTACGCGGCGAGCTACTTCGCGCGCGGCTGGCTGGCGGGGCACCAGTACTTCGCGCTGTATGGCGGCCTGGTGCTGATGGAGGCGTTGTCGCGTATCTGCTTTGCGCTGGCGGTGCTGGTCGGCATCGCGCACGGTCAGCAGGCGGTCGCGCTGGGCATCGCGGCCGCGCCGTTCGTCTCGCTGGTGGTCGTGCCGTGGGCGTTCGCACGCCGTCGCGGTGAGCGCGGCGCACCGGAGGTGGCGCACGGCGCGCAGGAGATCGAGGACGTGGACGCGGCGCTGGCCGGTCCAGCCGCTGAGGGCATCCAGGAGGCGGTGGCGAAGAACGAGCTTTCGCTGCAGCGCGGCTCGAACTTCGCGTTCGTGGTGTCGGGCATCATGGTCGCAGAGCAGGTGCTGCTCAACGCGGCCGTGCTGACCGTCGATGCGACCTCACGCGACCACACGCTGGCGGGCGTGGTGTTCAACGTGATGCTGATTGCGCGCGCTCCGCTGCAGCTGTTTCAGGCGATCCAGACCTCGCTGCTGCCGCATCTGACGGGCCTGGAGACGACCGAGGGCCATGCGGCGTTCGCGCATGCGATCCGTATCACGCTGCTGGCGATCGCCGCGTTCGCGCTGGCGGTCGCCCTGGGGCTGCTCGCGGTGGGGCCGCCGGTGATGAGCCACCTGTTCGGCCAGCACTTCCTCTACAACCGCCTGGGTCTGGCCGTGATCGGGATCGGGATGGGCTTTCACCTGTGCTCGGGGGCGCTCAACCAGGCGGCGCTGGCGCGAGACCGCGCCCGCGCCGCGGCCGCCTGCTGGCTGGCGGCGGCGGCGGCGTTCGTCGCGTGGATGCTCAGCTCGGTCGTGCACGGACAGCTGCTGCGCGCGGAGATCGGCTACGCGGGCGCCACGCTGCTGCTGTCGCTGATGCTGGCCGAGCTCTACCGGCGGGGGAGCTCGGCGCGCGTTGCGAGCGCGTAGGCGACGCCACGGGCACTCAAGCCACGCGCTCTACGTACTCGCGCAGGGCGGTGCGGGCGATATCGCTGACCGAGCGATGCTCCTCTTCAGCGCGGGCCTTCAGCGCCTCGGCCAGCTTGGGGTCCACCCGGATCTGCACACGCGGGGAGGTGCCAGCTGGCCCCAGCGATGGCCTGCCAAGCGTGACCCTCTTGGCCTTCGTCAGGTCATAGCCGCGCTCGGCCTCCTCAGCGAGGGCCTCGATGACCTTCTTGGTCAGCTTGGTTCCACTCCGCGTCCTCATAGTCGTCATTGCTTGGCCTCCTCGTACTGCGCACGGTACTTGTCACGAAGGGGCATCGCGTGGATCACGATCAGATCGTCTTGGAGACCCGATGCTTGGTTGCCGAGCGCGCGAACCGCACCCCCATTCCCGACACTCTAGCATTTTTGTCTGACACAAGTGACTCCTTCAACAGCGGCAAAGCCAGCGAGCGGCGGAGTGATCTTCCTGGTTCATGGCAGGGACATGGGTGCTCGAGCAGAGGTAGCTCGTTTCCTTGAGAAGGCAGGAAGTCACAAAGTGGTCATCCTCGACGAGCCAGGCAAATCGGCCGCTGCGCGGAAACCGCTGCGTCCAACAACAAGTCAACCAGTCGGGGCGATTGATACTACTTGGCCCGGTTGCTGGCGATTCTCGAGGCCATAGGCGGTTTTGTGGGCGGGCCGATCGCGCTGGGCGCGTCCCTTAACGAAAAGACCCGGCCCACGACGGGGCCGGGTGAGTCAGGCAAGTATAGCGCGCTCCACGCCCCGAGCGCAAGCGTCCGCGCCTACCAACCATAAGGCTTGCCGAGCCTTCCAACCCGGTCCGGGAGCTGGTGAGCCGTGTACGCCGCGGCCGAGAGCTTCTCCCACCAGTGGCCCCCAACGCCGCCGGATTCGTCGCCTCTGAGCTTGCCGGCCAGAGGCTTGACGCCGGGGTTGATGAGGCCCACCGGCACCTGTTCGCGCACGCAGCGCAGCGGCAGCTCGAGATCGCTGTCGTTGGAGATGACCACGGCCGCGTCGACGGCGCCGCGCAGCACGTCGAGCAATAGGTGGGTCGCGACATTGACGTCGGAGCCCTTCTCCTCCCGGTACAGGAACGACACGAGGAAGCGGGCATCGCCCACATCGCCGCCCGCGCTCCCCTGGACCATCACCGGCCACTGCGAGCGGACCAGCTGGGGCTTGCCTTTCGCCGTCCACGTGGCGAGCGGCGCCGTCCTGACACGCCGCACGAAGTTGCCGAACTCGACGTGGTCCACGCTGCCGCTGGCGAGCAGCGCTCGCAGGTAGACGTTCTGATCGCGAGGTGTACTCGGGTCATCGACTCCGCTGACGCGCGCCGTGCAGTACACCACTCGCTCGATCGTCGCCCCGTTCGACCGCCAGGCAGCAGGCAGGACATCGGCCACCAGACCCCGGATGTCCAGCCAGCGCCATCCGGCGGTGCCCTGCCCGCAGTGATCGCGGGCACCGTAGTAGAGGTTGAAGCCATCGACGTAGACACCGACTCTTCACCCCGGGCACGGTAGCCAGAGGGGCGGTCAGCATGGTCGAGCCGGAACGTCGTCGCTCAGAACAAGCTCTGCTGTGGCTGTGGTGTCGATGATCCATGCGGCTCCTGACGTTGTGGCTGTGGCCGATCCTCCCCGGCGTGCGTGGCATAGGCGTCAACGATGCGGTCGAGTGCGCGGCCCTTGTCGCGGTGGCTGTAGAGGCGTCGGACGAGGTTCCCGCCGTCCTGGTGGCCGAGGGCGATGGCGACATCCTCCGAGGGCATCTCCAGCTCGTTGACGCAACCGGGGACGTCGAGCGGCGGGGTTCGTAAACAACGCCGAGCTTTAGCGTACTTTTTAGTACCCGGTGCCCACGGCTGTCGTCCATCCCCTCAACGGTGTTCGTCCTCTGGACGAGCTATCGCGCGACGAGCTGATTAAGCTGGTCGAAGCCGGCAACGAAGGCGGCATTCGCATCGACTTCTCGGGCAAGTCGAACGCGCGCAAGCTCTCCCGCCGGGTCCGCCCCAGGATTGCGCGAACGATCAAGAAGTACTCGATCGGGTCGGAGCAAGACCAGGCGCGCAACCTGCTTGTCGAAGGCGACAACCTGCAGGCAATGGCGACGCTGTTCCGCGAGCGCGGCCAGGTCGACTTGATCCTCACCGACCCGCCGTACAACACCGGGCACGACTGGCGCTACAACGATCGCTGGGAGGACGACCCCAACGATCCCGGCCTCGGCGAGTGGGTCAACGCTGACGACGGTGACCGGCACACAAAGTGGATGCGCTTCATGTGGCCGCGGCTACGGATGATGAAGGAGATGCTCAAGCCTGCGGGCGTGCTGGCCATCTGCATCGATCATCGCGAGCTTTTCCGTGGGCGGTTTGTGGAAGGACCGCGTAGAAGGCAGCATAACTCGACCACCCGTCGTTCCCGGCAAGATGACCCCGCGATCCCACTTGCAGAGCCAAATCCTGCCCTCTCAGGACGCTCCCAGCCCTTCCCAGCATCCAACCGCATTTCTATCGGGGAGACAGAATCTGTACCTGCGACGAATCGGCCGAGTCGCGTGCGGTCCATCCATCACCTCGTGTGCGGTCCTTGTGCGGTCGGCTCCCGTGCCGCCATTACAGCCCGCCCTACAGCATCGACCCGAATGCCTCTGAATCCGTGCTCCAGAGCCAAATCCCGAAGCTAGGGAGTCCCCCAGCATCTCCCTGACTCCAACCAGCTACAAATCGGGGCGCCCAGATTCAAACCGGGTATACCACGACCCTCACTCGGCCTCGACCGCCCGCGCGATCGCCCGATAGGCCTCGCCCGGGTCGCCCGCGCCGAAGATGGCAGAGCCGGCCACGAACACGCTCGCCCCGGCGTCTCTGCAGCGCGGCGCGGTGTCGGGATCGATGCCACCGTCGACCTCCACGGCCACATCCGGGCCGACGATGTGGGCAACGCGTGGAAGCTTATCCAGCGAGTGCTCGATGAACGGCTGGCCGCCCCAACCCGGGTTGACGGTCATGCACAAAGCGAGGTCGAGGTCGCCGGCGACCTCGGCGAGTGCCCCCACGGGCGTGCCGGGATTGATCGCGAGACCCACGCCTGCACCGCTGTCGCGGATGAGGTTGGCGGTGTAGGCGACGTGCGGCGTGGCCTCGGCATGGAAGGTGACCGAGTGCGCGCCCGCCTTGACGAACTCGCCGACGTGACGCTCGGGACGCTCGACCATCAGATGCACCTCGAGCATGCCGCCGGCCTCGCGCACGCCCTCGGCGAGCGCGGCGACGACGACCGGGCCAAGCGTTATCGGCGGCACGAAATGCCCATCCATGACGTCGCAGTGAATGACCCTCGCACCGGCCGCCAACACCTCCCCCACCTGCTCGCGCAGCCGCCCGAAGTCGGCCGACAGGATCGAGGGCGCCACGCGCACCCCGCGCAGCAGGTCGTTCATACGGCCTGCAGCATGGAATCGCCGCAGTTATTGCACTTGAGGATGGCGGTGGAGGACATCCTGACGATGGTGGAGTGCTCGCCGCAGTTGGGGCACACGGAGGTGAGCTCGAAGCGGTGCAGGCAGTACACGCAGCGGTAGCGTCCGGGCAGGTTGGTGGGGCGCAGCCATGGCTCGCCGCAGTTGGGACATTGCGGGCCGAGGTCGATGGCCGCCTTGGCGGGCACGCGCGAGTCGCCGTCCATAGCTCAGCTCCTTCTGAGCCGGGCGATGAAGAACCCGGCGGTGTGGTCGCGGTGGGGCAGCGTCAACAGGGGGCGCGCAGCGCCCAAGGATCCGGCGTTGCCGGCCGCTGGCGGGAGGGCCAGTGCGAATTGCGGCAGCTCGGCGGCGAGATCGTCGAGGCGAAAGTCGGGGCGGGAGTCCAGGAAGGCTGCGATCAGGCGCTCGTTCTCATTCGAGGAGATGGTGCACGTAGAGTAGACAAGCACGCCTCCCGGACGGAGGGCGCGGGCGCCGGCGGCGAGGATCTGCGCCTGTACGCCGGCCATCTCGGCGATCGCGTGCGGCGTGGCGCGCCAGCGCAGGTCGGGTCGCGCCTGCAGCGTGCCAAGGCCCGAGCAGGGCGGGTCGACGAGCACGCGGTCGAAGGCCGGCTCGTCGGGCGCTCGCGCCAGCGCGGCGTCGGCGACCTGTACGCGGATGTTGCCTGCGCGCAGCCGCTGGGCGGTGCGCTGCAGGGCGGCGGCCCTGCGCGGGTGGCGCTCGATGGCGACGACCTCGCCGCTGCCGGCCATCAGGGCGGCGATATGGGTGCTCTTGCCGCCGGGCGCGGCGCACAGGTCGAGCACCCTCTCCCCTGGCTGCGGGTCAAGCGCGCGTGCGACGAGCATGGCGGCGCGCGACTGCGCGATGAAGGCGCCTGTCTGCCACAGCGGGCTGGCGTGCGCGTCGAATGGCCCGTCGAGCACGACCGCCTCGGGGATGTGGGGGTCCAGGTGGGTGGGCACGGGCAGCTGCGCTGCCAGCGTGGCGGCATCGCCGACCAACGTGTTGGCGCGCAGGGCGACCTCGCCGGGCTGGTTGTCGGCGGCCATCAGCGCGCGTGCTTGCTCAGCACCAAGCTCGTGCCACCACATGCGCGCGATCCACTCTGGGTGGGAGTGCTTGACGGCGGCCTGCTGGGGGGTAGCGTCGGTGAGGCCGTCGAGCAGCGTGGACGCGCCTTCGCGCCCGGCGCGCCGCAGCACGGCGTTGACGAGTCCGTGCCCGCGACGGGAGTGCTGCTTGGCGAGCTCGACGGCGTCGCCGACGACGGCGTAGTCGGGCGAGCCGCGCAGGTAGAGGAGCTCGTACAGCCCGAGCCGCAGCGCGGCCAGCAGCGGTGGGTCGATGCGCCGGGCGGGGCGCTGGGCGAGGCGGCCGATCAGGTGGTCGAGCGTGCCGCTGCGCTGCACGGCGCCATAGGCCAGTCGCATGGCAAGCGCGCGGTCGCGCGCATCGAGACCGTCGGCCTCGGCACGCAGCGCCTCGTCGGCGTAGGCGCCCTGCTCGAAGACGCGGCGCAGCACGCTGTAGGCACAGCGGCGCGCGGGCGCGACGGCGACGGTGGGGGGGCTGGGCACGCCTGACATGATCGGCGATCGGCGACCGCTATCCGCTGCGAACGGACGAGCGGCCGCGCGCGAGCAGGCCGGCGAGGTCGCCGGCCAGGCGCTGCGCCTCGTCCTCGCCGAGCGTGGCGGTGGTGACGCGGACGGCTGGCGCGCTGGCGGCCAGACGGTAGGGCAGGCCGGGCGCGAGCACCCAGCCGCGCGCGAGCAGGGCGGCGACAACGCCGGTCTCGTCGTCGACGGGCACCCACACGTTCAACCCAGAGGCCCCGTGCGCGGCGACACCAACGCGCTGCAGGTGCTCCAGGAAGCGCTGGCGCCGCTCGCTGTAGAGGGCTCCGGCGCGGGCGACCTGCGCCTGCACGTGGAGATCGGTCCACAGCTCGACTACGAGGCGCTGCAGGATGTGGCTGACCCAGCCGGGGCCGCAGCGCTGACTGCCCTGCACGCGGTCGACGGTCTGCGCGTCGCCTGCGAGCACGGCCAGGCGCAGGTCGGGCCCGAGCGCCTTGGCGACCGAGCGGGTGGCCGCCCAGTGCTGCAGGCAGCTGGTGGTTGTGTGTAGGTCGCTGCCGGCGACCGGCCCAAGGTGGTCGTCCTCGACGACCAGCGTGTGGGGATGGCGCGCGAGCGCCGCCCGCAACTCTTCGGCGCGTTGTGCGTCGAGCGCGGCGCCGGTGGGGTTCTGCCCGCGGGGCGTGATGATGGCGGCGCGCGCGCCGCGCTGCAGGGCTCGACTGAGGGCGTCGGGCAGCATGCCTCGCTCGTCTAGCTCGACCGGCTCCAGGGCCAGGCTGCGCGCGCGCAAGAGGTCGAACAGGGCGGCGTA
Source organism: uncultured Solirubrobacteraceae bacterium (assembly GCA_963734225.1). Taxonomy (GTDB): domain Bacteria; phylum Actinomycetota; class Thermoleophilia; order Solirubrobacterales; family Solirubrobacteraceae; genus Palsa-744. The sequence goes on along the minus strand of CAVTGI010000004.1, from coordinate 174,796 downwards.
GCCGGGGGTCTCGACGGCGACCCTGTCGCCTGGGCGCAGGTGGGCCTCCAGCGCCCGCTCGATGCCGTCGAGCGCGCCGCTGACGACACACAGCGCGTCCGCGCGGATGCCGTCCCGGCGCAGCTGCTCGCGCGCGAGCCGCTCGAGCTCGGGCATGACGGGCGGCTGCCCGTACAGGCGCACGGGCGGATTCAGGCGCGCGAGCACGGGTCCGAGGTCGGGCAGCAGCGCGGGATCGGGGTTGCCGAGCGACAGGTCGCACGCGCCGGGCGGGACGGGCAGCGAGACCTGGCGTGAGCCGATGGGAGGCCCGGAGCCGATGCGCGTGCCGCGTCGCTGCTCGGTGACGACCACGCCGCGGCGGCGCAGCTCGGCCAGGCCGGCGGCGACGGTGACCGGGCTCAGGCGTAGCTCGACGGCGAGGCGCCGTACGGAGGGCAGCGGCTGCCCTGGTGCGAGCGCGCCGCTGGCGATACCGGCCTCAATGCTGTCCACGAGCTGCGCTGCGCTGTGCGCCTGGATTCGATATTGTTCCAGGTCAGTCACGGGTCTGTATTGTTACAGATTTTTTCGATGATAGAGAGGAAGGTCGGCATGTCCATCCCGCAGCGTGGTCCCGCCGCCCCATCGCGGCCCCCGTCCGAGCGAGTGCGGCTGCGCCGCAAGCGCGAACGCGGCAGCCATGACCGCGTGGTGATCGATGCGATCCTCGACGAGGCGCTGATCGCGCATGTGGGCATCGTCGAGGACGACGGCCAGCCGTTCGTGATCCCCACGTTGCATGCGCGCAGCGGCGACGTGGTCTATTGCCACGGCGCGAGCGCGAGCAGGACCCTGCGGGCATTGGCGTCTGGCGCGCGGGCGTGCCTGACGGTGTCGCTGATCGATGGGCTCGTGCTGGCGCGCTCGGCGATGCACCACTCGGCCAACTACCGCTCGGTGATGCTGATCGGCGAGGCGACCGTGGTGGCCGATCCGGACGAGAAGCTGGCGGCGCTGCGTGCAATCGTGGAACACATCGTGCCGGGCCGCTGGCACGACGTGCGTCCGCCGACGGCCAACGAGCTGAAGGCGACGTCGGTCCTGGCGATCCCGATCGAGCAGGCGTCGGCGAAGGTGCGCACGGGACCGCCGCTGGATGACGAGGAGGACTACGAGCTCGCAGCATGGGCGGGGGTGATCCCGCTGACCGCTCAGGCCGGCGAACCCGAGGCGGATCCGCGCCTGCGCGCGGGTATCGCAGCGCCGCCCTATGTGACCGGCTACGGTCGCCCGGCCGGTGGATGACCACGCAGATAGGCCGACGCGTCCATGGCGCGCCCGCCCGGCGGCTGCACGACGAGCAGTTCGAGCACGCCGGGCGTGCAGTCGAGCAGCAGACGGTCCTCGCGCACGCTGACGCCGGGCGAGTGTCCGCCCGCTGAACGGGCGTGCTGGAGCGCGGCGCGGTGGACGCCGAGCAGCGTGCCGTCGGCGAGCGCGACGCGCGCGCCGACGTGCGGGTGCAGCGCGCGCACGACGCGCTCGAGCTCGACGGCGGGGCGAGCGGGGTCGAGCAGGCGATCGGCGGGCCCGATCTTCTCGGCGTAGGTGATGCCCTGCTCGGGCTGCTCGATGAACGGCGGGCGTTCTTGCAGCGCTCGCACGATCAGATCGCCCCCGAGCTGCGCTAGCCTGGCGGCGAGCGAGCGATAGTCGTCGTCGGGCTTGATCGGCTCGGCCGCTGCCAGGCACACAGGGCCGCTGTCGAGACCGGCGGTCAGGCGCATGATCGACACGCCTGTTTGTGCGTCGCCGGCCATGATCGCCCGCTCGACCGGCGCAGCGCCGCGCCAGCGCGGCAGCAGCGAGGGATGGACGTTGAGCAGCTCGTGCTCTGACAGCAGCGGCTCCTTGATCAGGGCCCCGAAGGCGCATACGACGATCGTCTGGCGGTCTGCACGCTCGGCCTGGCCGGCCTGGGCGATCAACGCCCTGGCATCGGGGTCGTTGACGCTGTCGGGCTGGGCGAGAGCAATGGCGAGCTCTCTGGCCCGCTGGGCGACGGGCGGCGAGCTCAGCCGCCGTCCGCGCCCGCTGGGCCGGTCGGGGCGGGTGACAACGAGCGCTGGGCGATGGGCCTGGCTGTGAGCGAGGCGCGCCAGGATGGCGGCGGCGAACTCGGAGGTGCCGAGGAAGATCGTGCTCATGGGCGATCTGCCCGCGCGGGCGGTCAGGCGGCGTCGTCGTCGTCGCCGCGCGCGTCCGCAGGGGCTTTTGGTCCGCGCGCGCCGCCAGCGGCGCTCGGTTCCTGCGCTTCGCGCATCGCGCGCATGGCTTCCTTGCGCGCCTGGCGCGGGATGCGGTCGAGGATCAGGACGCCGTCGAGGTGGTCGATCTCGTGCTGGATGACCCGCGCCTCCAGGCCTTCGGCCTCGATCTGCAGGACCTTGCCGGCCTCGTCCTGGGCGCGCACGCGCACCTTTGCGGGCCGCTCGACGTCGACGTGCACGCCGGGAAGGCTGAGACATCCCTCTTCGGCGGTTTCCAGCTCGTCGCTGGTCCACTCGAGCATGGGGTTGACGAGCGCGGTGAGCGGGTCATCGGCGTAGGCACGGTAAACGAGCACGCGATGCAGCACGCCCAGCTGGGTGGCGGCGAGCCCGATGCCGAGCGCGTCGTGCATCAGCTCGCCCATTTGCGCGACCTCGATGGCGAGCGTGTCGTCGAAGCGATCGACGGCCAGCGCGCTGGCGCGCAGCACCGGGTCGCCGAACTTGCGTACGCGCGCCAGTGCAGCGTCGCGCCGGGCGCGCGTCTCGGCGTCGAGCTCATCAACGGCGGGCGCGTCCTCCTCGCGCTCGACCTCCACGTCGGGCTGCTCGGAGGCGGACGGGGCGTGTTCTTGGCTTGTGCTGTGCGGTGCGGCCATATCTGCCCTGAGTCTATGAGGCGCGAAGCGGATTGGCGCCCCGACGGTCGGGACGAGATGCTGGGGCGTGAGCGGACGCTCAGTGCCGGCCGGCTCTGCTCTTGGTGGGACGCAGCGTGACGATCGCCTGCTCGGTATGCGTGGCGCCGGCCGGGTCGTGGGCGAGCACGATCGCTCGCGCGCGCAGCGGGTGCGAGCGGGCCCGGGAGCGGCGTTGCACGCGGTAGTGCCTTCGCAGTCCATTGTGGCTTGGAATTCCCGGTTGGGTTGGCCGCAGACGCATGGCGCCGGCACACGCACGAACACGCGCGTTGGCGGACACTGTGGCTCGCTCACCAAGGCGCGAGTGTAGCTTTGAGACGCGCGGCCGCCAAAACGCGCATCCGGCTTTGCACACGGTGTTGTTCAGCTTTTGTGGTGCGTGAGCTTGGCAGCGCGCAGTGTGACGATCGTCTGCGTGGTGTGCGTGGCGCCGGCGGGGTCGTGCGCGACGAGTGTCGCTCGTGCGCGCAACGTATGCACGCGCGCCAGCAGCACCCGTGCCTTGGCCGACAGATGCAGCTTCACCGTGGCTACCTTCCCGCCTGCGACGGTAAACGAGCCGGTGGCGAGCGTCAGCACAGAAGCCTTCTTCTTCGCGGCGCGAGCGGCGGGCACGCTGACCGCAGCCAGCGTCCGCAGCGTGACCGCGCCAGAGCATCGGCTCTCCCCTGTCGGGCAACTGACCTTTACGCTAACCGCACCGGCGGCGCTCACCTGCAGGGCTGTGCTGACCAGCCGGGCGTACGAGACGGTTGAGGACGGGCCAGGCTTAAAGCCGGCGTCACCGAGCGCGCCGAGGAACCCTGTGATTGGGATTTCGCCGGACCTACCGGCAGCGGTGGCCTCTTCCTCAAGCAGGCGCTCGGCGGCTGCCTCTTCTTCCTTGAGGGCTTGTTCTTCACTGACGGCTTCTTCTTGTCTGAGGGCTTCTTCGGCGCTCTTGCAGGTCGTCCCGTTTCGCCCGGAGGCGATGTCGAACGTCGATGATGTTTCCACTGCAAGACCACCGGACCACGGCGCAAACGAGGTCGCCACCGCATATGTGCCACATAGCGGTGGCGTCTTCAATGGCGCCCTTTCGCCGCCGAAAAGGTGCAGCTTCAGCTCTTCGAAGGGAAGTTGGGGCAGGTTCGCGAACGCGGCTACCAGCTGGCCCGTGACGGGGTCGCGGCTGATCCCGCCGGCGACCTTCACGAGGATGCCGGAGGTGGGTTCCTCGACGGCGAGGTAGAGGGGAATCGGTGAATCGAACAGATCGCCGCTGTGCGCGCCTGCGTACAGGGCACCCATGAGCGGCTTTGCTGCGAGCGGCGTGGTAGCTTCGATCGTGGCCAGCTTGGATGCTTCGGGGCACATCGGCGCTACGGCGCTTTCGAGTGCGAACTGTGTGGGCGAGCATTCTTCGAGCCCTTCTTCCCCCGCCGGGTTGAGCGTGACGCCGCGCGGCAGGATGAAGGTCGCTTCCTTTACGTCTGATTCTGAGATGCCTGCTTCGCTGGTTGCGCGGGGCAGGTGCACTTCGAAGGTCATCCCCGTGGGCGTGGCTGCTTCGTGCCCGTCGGGCACGACTGTTATCGACGGGCCGAACGGCAACCTGCCGCAGCCATCGAGCGCGGGGGTCGGTTCGCTCGGTCGCGATACGAACGAGCCCGGCAGGATCGTGAAGTCGGCTTCGGCTGTGCTCGACTGCTGGCTAGTGCAGGAAGTCGGCATCTCCCAGAGCGATGAGCCGGCTGCGCCGATCGTCAGCTGCATCGCGATCAGTGATTCGCTGATGTTGTCCATGCTTAGAGTGATTCCATAGTCGCCGCCCGTGCGTATTGCCGAGTCGATCAAGACGTACGTGCGGGAGGCCAGCCTGAAACCCAGGCGGGCGGGCTCTCCCCGGCTGGGTTCCCGATCGGGTTCCAGGTTGTACACGGGCACGCTAACGGTCTCCAGTCCTGGCCCTGGTTCGTTGAGCGTGACGATCGCGCTGCCAACCGACCCAGTGCACTTCGGTTCGGGTTCGGCTGAGAATCGTTCCAGCGAGCATCGTTCCCCTTGCCTGAAGTCGCCGATCAGGCCGGCGGGCAGGTTGAAGCGCAGGTCCTTGGGCGGCGCGACCGGGAGCGCTTGCGCGGTCTGGTTGAGCACGAGCGAGAGCGTGGTCTGGTTGGGATGCGAGCCTGCCTGGATGTCGGGCGCGCCGCCTGGTTGTTCGTTGGTCAGTTCGTAGCTCTGCACGCCGGCGGGCGAGGACTGTTCGCCCACGGTGATCGCCCGCCCGATCGACGCGCTCGGGGTTTCCCCGCCGGCGACCCGCGCTTCGTTTGTCTCGCCAGACGCTGCGCTCGCCCCCACGACGACGCCGATCCGCACTTCGATCTGCGCAAATGACGGAAGCTGGTGCGTGAAGGTGCACGAGAGCGTTTCGAGCGAGCATGCGACCGTGCCGAGCGACACGCCAACCCGGCCGCTGGCGACGGCTTCGATCGACGTCGCGGTCAAGCCCGCGGGAAGCGTGTCGACGATCCTTATCGGCGCGCCTTCGCCGTTGGCGTCAGCGCCACCGAGATTGGCTGCCGTCACGACGATCTGTCCAGGTCCTTCTTTCAGATTGGTCGGCCTGGACCCCGACATGAGATGCCACCACGCGGACTGCGCGAGGGCCGGCGCTACGCCGACAGCCGCCGTCAGTGCAAACGCGGCGACCAGCGAGGCACCGCATGCCAGCAGCCGCGCAACCGCCGGTCTACGCCGCTGCACGCTCATACCGACATCCTTGCGATTGTCGGCTCTCCAGGAATCTCCAGCCGAACTCGAGCATGTTCGACAATCGAAACTATCAGGCCTTGCCGCGCCTGGCCTTGGCAACCCGCAGCGTGACGACGATCTGCGTGGTGTGGCTCGCCCCCGCGGGATCGTGGGCCACGATGGTCGCTCGCGCCCGCAGGACATGCAAACGCGCCAACAACGCACGCGCCTTGGCCGACAGATGAAGCTTCACCGTCGTGACCTTCCCACCGGCCACCTTAAACGAGCCGGTGGCGAGCGTGAGGATCGAGGCCTTGCTCTTTGCCGCGCCCGCGAGGCTGGCGGCAACCGCGTTGAGCGTGCGCAACGTGACCGTGCCCGAGCAACTGCTCTCCCCCACGGGACAACTGACCTCTACGCTCACGGTACCCGCCGAGCTCGCCTTGAGAGCCATTCTCGTCAGTCGAGCGTCCGGAACAGGCAGGGAGAGGTGCACCTGAACGGCGGTTGCACCCTGGACCCCACCGCTCGACGCCGGTTTTTGTTCTTCGGGCTTGCTCGCCGCTGCAGACCGTTCTTCTCGTCTGCGCTCGAGCACCGCTTCATCTTGGCTCTGGCACGATGTGCCGTTCTGACCGGCTGTGATGTCAAAGGTCGAGGTGGACTCCGCTGCGGTAAGTCCCGACCATGGCGCGAATGACGCGGTGGTCGTATATGCGCCACATAGGTTGGGCGTCTCCAGTGGAGCCCTGGGTCCACCGAACAAGTGCAATTCCAGATCTTCGAAGGGCAACTGTGGCACATCGTCGAACGTCGCGCTCAGCTGGCCAGTGACCGGGTTCTGTGTGACTTCGCCGGCGAGCTTTATCAGGAGACCTGAGACGGGGTCTTCGGCGAAGATGTAGAGCGCCATCGGCGAGCCGAACGGGTTGGCGGTCGGCGCCGCTGCATACGCGGCCCCTTCCAGGGGGTTCACCGACAGCGGCGTCCTGACTCGGACAGTCGCGAGCTTCGCTGCGTTGGGACAGCTCGACGGGCCGGAGCTTTCGAGCGCGGCCTGTTCGCGCGAACACGTCTGCAGGCCATTCGCTCCTTCTGGGTTGAGCATCACGCCTGGCGGCAGCGTTACAGTCGCGTCCTTCACATCGGCCTCGCCGAGTCCGGCTGGATCTAGACTCACTTCCTGGGGAACGTGCAAGTCGAGCGACACACCGCTCGGGGTGCTGGCCTCCCACGCGTCGAGTGCAACGCGGATCGACGGATCGAACGGCAGCCGATCGCAGTGTTCCAGTCCAGGCATTGGCTCCGCGAACAGTGCAAATACGCCTGGCTCTGCCCACGAGTCAGCCTCGGCGCTGCTCTGTAGGGGGCCCGTGCAGGATGTCGGCAGCTCCCAAGGCGATGAGCCGCTTCCCCCGATGGTCAGCTCGATGCCGAGCAGCGCGTCGACCTCAGTGATGTTGTCCGCACTCAGCGTCATTCCATAGTCACCACTTGTGTGTATTTCCGAGTCGATCAACACGGGCGCACGGGAGGGGAGCATGAAGCCCAGACGGGCGGGCTCTCCGGGATCGGGTTCTAGGTTGTACACGGGCACGCTAATGGTCTCCAAACCCGGCCCTGGTTCGTTGAGCGTGACGATCGCCCTACCAACCGACCCTGAGCACTCCGGTTCAGGATCGGCGTAGAACCGCGCCGGCGAACACCGTTCCCCTTGCCTGAAGTCGCCGATCAAACCGGCAGGCAGGTTGAAGCGCAGGTCCTTGGGCAGCGCGACCGGGAGCGCCTGCGCGGTCTGGTTGAGCATGAGCGAGAGTGTGGTCTGATCGGGGTGCGAGCCCGCCTGACTGTCGAGCGAACCGCCGGATTCTTCGGTTGTCAGTTCGTAGCTCTGGACGCCGGCGGGCGTGGACTGTTCGCTCACTGTGATCGCGCCGCTGATCGACACGCTCGGGGCTTCACCGCCGGAGACCCTTGCTTCGTTTAGCTCGCCGGAGGCCGCACTCGCGCCCACCGCCACGCCGATCCGCACTTCGATCTGCGCAAAGGACGGCAGTTCGTGCTCGAAGGTGCAGGTGAGCGATTCGAGCGAGCATTCGACCATGCCGAGCGACACGCCAACCTGACCGCTGGCGACGGCTTCGATCGACATCGCCGTCAAACCCGCGGGAAGCGTGTCCACTATCTTGACCGGATCGCCAGTGCCGTTCGCATCGGCATCGCCGAGATTGGCTGCCGTCACGACGATCTGTCCGGGCCCTTCTTTCAGATTGGTCGGCCTGGATCCCGACATGAGATGCCACCACGCCGACTGCGCGAGGGCCGGCGATGCGCCAACTGCCCCCGTCAGTGCAAACGCGGCGATCAGCGAGGCGCCGCATGCCAGCAGCCGCGCAGCCGCCGGGCTACGCCGCTGCGCGCTCATACCGACATCCTGGCGATTGTCGGCTCTCCAGGAATCTCCAGCCGAACTCGAGCATGCTCGACGATCGAAATTATCAGGCTTTGCCGCGCCGGGCGCTGGCCGCGCGCAGCGTGACGACGATCTGGGTGGTGTGGCTCGCCCCCACGGGGTCGTGGGCCACGATGGTCGCGCGCGCCCGCAGGACATGCGAACGCGCCAACAACGCCCGCGCCTTGGCCGACAGATGGAGCTTCACGGTCGTGACCTTCCCACCAGCGACGGTGAACGAGCCAGTGGCGAGCGTGAGGATCGAACCCTTGCTCTTCGCAGCGCTCGCGAGGCTGGCAACCACCGCGTTCAGCGTACGCAATGTGACCGTACCCGAGCAACTGCTCTCCGACGTCGGGCAGCTGATCTTGATGGAGACGAGGCCCGACGAGCTGGACAGCAGAGCGGTGCCTGCTAGCTGCGCGTCCGGAACCACTGGGGCGCCGACGCTCTCGAAGCCCGCAACGCTCCCCTTGCCGACATTTGTACTCGCGGCCTGTTCTTCTTCATGTTTCTTCGCGGCAGCCGCTTCTTCTTCATGCCGCTTCGCGGCCGCAGCTTCTTCTTCATGCTTCTTCGCGGCAGCCGCTTCTTCTTCATGCCGCTTCGCGGCCGCAGCTTCTTCTTCATGCTTTTTCGCGGCAGCCGCTTCTTCTTCTTCTCGCACACTGCGTCGGACGGAAGGCAGCGGGGTCGTGCGAACGATACCTGTGCCGCCCGCGTTGGCCGCCAACACCTGACACAGGATGGAGCGCCCAACGTCGGCTCCAGTCAAGTTATAGGTCGACGAGGCGCCCTGTTGCAGGATCTGCCCGCCTACACTATCAATGAAGATGTAGGTGAAGGTGGCCTCATTCGTCCAAAACCCAGGTTCGCAGGACAGTGCGTGTCCGGGCTCGGTCACTCCACTTATGCTTACGCCCCCGCCTCGCGGTGCCCGCGGCGGAGCGGGATCGTCTTCGACGATGAAATCCCTGATCTCAGGTGCAGCAACGTTGGCAAAGCCGCCCACCGAGCCGTCGAGACAGGGCTTGCCATCAATGACCTGCGTAGAATCAGTCACGCCAACCAGAACCGTAACCGCACCCTTGTGATGACACTCCTCATGGGCAGTCCTGTACTGGCTTGGGCAAACGGGACGATCATGACGATGAAGCACAGCACGACGCAGACGCCGACGAGTGAGAGCAGACAGGCCCGTCGGGTCGCACGCCCACAGATACCGGCGTGGGCACAGCTTCGAGCTACAGGCCCTCCGATGGCCATCCTCATGTCACCCTCCCTGTGTTAGATCCGCCAGAGCGCCGAGAAAGTACCAGATATCAAAACCGCGGTAGGTCCAATCCTGGACGTTGTGCGTAAGACGTTGTGAGTGTCTACTGCGGATCGACGTCGACGCTGAAGTTAACCCCAGCGTGCGCGCGCTCTGCTGCCACACGCTGCACGGCCTCGCCGACAGCCTGCACCGCTGGTCTGCGCTCAGAGGCCTTCACCACGATCGCCTGGCGCTCGCGGCCGCGCAGGCGAAACAAGGTTGCGGGACCGAGCACGTCCGGTCCTGTTAGGCCCTGACGGACGGCGACCGCGGCGGCCCTGGCACGCTCGGGCTCAACGGCCGAGCAGACGATCCTGATGAGGTGAGAGAACGGCGGGTAGCGCAGCGTGCGTCTGCGTTCCAGCTCGCCCGCGATGAAGCCATCGCTGTCGTGGCGGGCGGCGTGGACGATTGCGCGTGCCTCAGGAGCGATCGTCTGCACCAGCACGCGTCCGTGACCGCCGCGTCCGGCGCGTCCGGCCAGTTGGGCGATCAGCGCAAACGTGCGCTCCTCGGCGCGAAAGTCTGGAAAGCGCAGGGTGGCGTCCGCGTCGAGCACCACGCCGAGCGACACGTCGGGGAAGTCGTGACCCTTGGCGACCATCTGGGTGCCGATCAGCGCGCCGCACTCGGCCGCCTCGAATCTGCGCAGGAGATCTCCCACGCCGTTGTCCGCCGCCGCCACGTCCGCGTCCAGCCGGAACACGGGGAAGCCGCCGTCGTCGTCGAACACGCTGGCGAGGTCGTGCTGCAGGCGTTCTGTGCCGGCGCCATGGCGGGCGACGGCCGTGGACGAGCAGTCGCTGCAATGCGAGGGCGCGGACTCGCGGTGACCGCAGTGGTGACAGGCCAGGTAGGCATCTGCCCGGTGCAGCACGAGCGCGACGTCGCAGTCGGGACAGCTCCACACACGTCCGCACGAGCGACACGAGAGGAAGTTCGACCAGCCACGGCGGTTGAGCAGCACGATCGCCTTGCCCCGCGCGGCTCGCACCTCGGCCAGAGCCTGGGCGGTGAGCGGGTGCAGCCCCTGCGCCTCCCCGCGCATGTCGAGCACCTGGACCGCCGGCAGCGGGCGGCCGTCCACGCGGCTGCTCAGCTTGCACACGGGCATGCGGTGCATGCTCTCCGGGCGCGGGGTGGCGCTGCCCAATAGCAGGACAGCGTGGCTGCGTGTGGCTCGCTCGGCGGCCACGTCGCGGGCGTCATAGCGAGGATCGCCCTCGTGCTTGTAGGAGGCGTCGTGCTCCTCGTCTACGACGATCAGGCCGAGGTCGGCGATCGGGGCGAACACGGCCGAGCGCGGCCCCACGCATACCTTTGCGTCGCCCTCGCGCAGCCTGCGCCATTCGGCGTAGCGCTGCGCGGGGGTCAGCCGCGAGTGCAGAACCGCGACCGTCTCGCCGAAGCGTTCGATGAAGCGCCCGACTATCTGCGGCGTGAGCGCGATCTCGGGCACGAGCACGATTGCGCCCCGGCCCTGTGCCAGGGCAGCAGCGGCGGCCCGCAGGTAGACCTCGGTCTTGCCCGACCCGGTCACGCCGTGCAGCAGACGCCGCTGCGCCTGGCGCGCTGCCAGCGCGTCGATCAGCGGCGCGAGCACCTCCTGCTGTGCGGGCGTCAGCTCGGGCGGATGCGGACTGCGCGAGCCGACCGTGAGATGGCGCGGGCGGGCGACGGCCCGGCGCTTGCGTCCGCTCAGCCGGCGCGCTGCCCCCGGGGGCAGCACCAAGCCGAGCGCGCGCGAGATCGTCGAGCAGTACTCGGCCGCGATCCATTCGGCCAGCGCGACCAGGTCGGCGGGCAGTGCGGGGGGGCCTTCATCCAGTGCGCGCAGCGGCGCGAGCAGCTTCTCCTGGGCAACCTCGCTGCTGTCGGCCAAACCCATGACCACCCCGAGCACCTCGCGGCGACCGAATGGCACGACGAGCATCGAGCCGACGCCCACACCGCCTCTGAGCGCCTCCGGCAGACGGTAGTCGAACGGCCCGCGCAGCGCGCGGGCGGTCGTCATCGGCTCGACCTGGGCGATCGTCGATGCTGCGGCGATCTGCGCCGGCTGTGGATCGACTTGGGCGATGTTCCCCATCGCCTCGACAGTAAAGGGCCGCCCGGTCAGAGACCGGCGGCGGAGCGCAGCGCGGCGGCCCTGTCGGTCTTCTCCCAGGTGAAGTCGTGGTCGTCGCGGCCGAAGTGACCATAGGCCGCGGTCTTCTGGTAGATCGGGCGGTGCAGTTTGAGCTCCTCGCGAAAGGCGCCCGGGCGCAGGTCGAAGTGCTCGTCGATCAGCTTGGCGATCTGCCCGCGCCCGATCTTCTCGGTGCCGAAGGTCTCGACCATCACCGATACGGGGTGGGCGACGCCAATCGCGTAGGCGACCTGCACCTCGGCGCGGTCGGCGAGACCGGCGGCGACGATGTTCTTGGCCACCCAGCGCGCGGCGTAGGCGGCTGAGCGATCGACCTTGGATGGGTCCTTGCCGGAGAAGGCGCCGCCGCCGTGGCGGGCCATGCCGCCATAGGTGTCGACGATGATCTTGCGTCCTGTCAGGCCGCAGTCGCCCATCGGCCCGCCGATCACGAAGCGCCCGGTGGGGTTCACCAGGAAGTTGCGCGAGAGCTTCTTCTCGTCATACAGCCCGCTCGGGAGCACCGGGCGCAGCACGTGCTCGAGCAGGTCGGGCTTGATCAGCGTCTCGGCGTCGATGCCGTCGGCGTGCTGGGTGGAGATGAGGATCTTCTCGATCTCCACCGGCCGCCCGTCCTTGTAGCGGACGGTCACCTGAGTCTTGCCGTCGGGGCGCAGGTAGGGAAGCACCTCGCCCTTGCGAACCTCAGACAGCCGCTTGGCGAGCTTGTGGGCAAGCGAGATTGGCAGCGGCATCAGCTCGTCGGTCTCATTGCTGGCGTAGCCGAACATCATTCCCTGGTCGCCCGCGCCGGCGACGTCGAGCTCGTCTTCGTCGGCCGGGTCGTGGCGCGTCTCATAGGCGGCGTCCACCCCCTGGGCGATGTCCGGAGACTGCTTGTCGATCGCGTTGATGACCGCGCAGGTGTTGCAGTCAAAGCCGTAGCTGGCGTCGTCGTAGCCGATTTTGCGCACCGTCTCGCGCGCGATTTCCTGGATGTCGACGTAGGTGTCGGTGGAGATCTCGCCCGAGACGACGACCAGGCCGGTGTTGACGAGCGTCTCGCAGGCGACGCGGCCGTAGGGGTCGTCTCTCAGCACGGCGTCGAGCACGCCGTCTGAGATCTGGTCGGCGATCTTGTCGGGGTGTCCCTCCGTGACCGACTCGGAGGTGAACAGGAACTCGTTGTCGGAAAGCTCAGTCATGTGTGTCGGGATCAGCTCCAGCGGTGATGGATGGGCGAAAGGCGCAGAGTCTATGCGGCGCGGGCGCGCCGGCGCTCGCTGCGCTGGCCGCGCTCGACGAAATCGATGATCAACGGCACGCCGTCCATGCCGTAGCGGGCGCGCAGGCGGTTCTCCAGGAAGTAGGCGTAGTCGCGGGTGATGCGGGTGCGGGAGTTGACCTGGATGGCAAAGCGCGGCGGTCGCTCGCCGATCTGTGTCATGTAGATCAGCTTGAGGCGATGGCCGCTGGCGCCCCTACGCGTGCCCACGGGCGGCTGGCGCGCCTGGACGGCCTCGGACAGGAAGCGGTTGAGCTCGGGCGTGGGGATGCGCCCGGCCATGCGGTCGCCCAGCGAGATCGTCTCGCTGAGCAGGCGCGAGACGTGGCGCCCGGTCTTGGCGCTGGCGGTGAGCACGTGCGGGCGAAGGCGTAGCTTCTCGGCCACCCTCCCCCGCTCATGGTCGAGATCCTTCTCGCTGCCTTCGTTGAGATCCCACTTGTTGAGCACGATCGCGGTCGCACAGCCGGCCTTCATGGCAAGCTCGGCGATGCGCAGGTCCTGCGCGGTGACGCCGTCGGCGGCGTCGCAGACAACCAGCGCGACGTCCGCCCGCTCGGCGGCGCGCTGGGAGCGCAGCGCGGTGTAGTACTCGACCGAGTCGGCAACCTTGGACTGGCGGCGCATACCGGCGGTGTCGACGATGACTAGCCTGCGATCGCCGACGAACAGCGGCGTGTCGATGGCGTCGCGGGTGGTGCCGGCCGTCTCGGAGACGATCACCCGCTCCTCGCCGAGGAAGCGGTTGACCAGCGATGACTTGCCGACGTTGGGCCTGCCGATGACGGCCAGACGGATGACCTCGCCCTGGTCCTCCTGCTCGACTTGATCGCGCCCACCCAGCAGCTCGACGATGCGGTCGAGCAGGTCCCCGGAGCCAAGGCCCTGGGCGGCGGACACGGGCAGCGGCTCGCCCAGGCCGAGGCGATGAAACTCGGCGGCCAGCGGCAGCTCGGCGACGCCGTCGCACTTGTTGGCGGCGACGATGCTCGGCAGCGAGGAGCGGCGCAGCAGGTCGGCGATCTCCTCATCGCCAGGACGCACGCCCGCGCGGGCGTCGACCACGAGCACGGCCACCTGCGCGTCGGCCAGGCCCGCGCGCGCCTGCTCGCGGATCGAGCCGGCCAACGGGTCCTCGTCGCGAAAGTCCACGCCGCCCGTGTCGATCAGCTTGAAGGTGCGCCCGTTCCACTCGCAGTCGAGCTCCTTGCGGTCACGCGTGACCCCCGGGCGCTCGTGCACGACAGCCTCGCGGGTGCCCGTGAGGCGGTTGATCAGCGAGGACTTGCCCACGTTTGGATAGCCGACGACGGCGACCTTCATAGGGTCAGTATGACCGGGGGCGGCCCACTTCCCGGCTTGCGCACGCGCGCCTGACCGCTCACGACCGCTTCATGCAGCGCGACCCAAGTCGAGGACCAGCAACAGCGCACGTTCGATCTCGGCCAACGGCTCAGGCGTGAGGATGCCCAGGCGACTCAGCAGGCGCGAGCGGGCGACCGACCGAACCGCGCGGCAGATCGCGCGCGAGTCACGATCGATGCCTTCGCCAGGCGGGATCTCAGGACGGAGAGGCGATCGAGCGCGCGAGCTCGACAGCGGCACAACCACGATCAGATCAGAGCTGCTCGCGTCGACATTGAGCTCGTCGGCCGAGATGACCACCGCCGGACGATTCTTCGCAGGCTCTCCCGCTCTGCCCGCTCCCAAGGAGACGAGCCACACCTCGCCTCGGCGCGGCTCAGTCGACGCCATCGGCGAGGGCCGCCTCCCATTCGCGATCCTCGACGCCCACATCGGGGCTCTCGGCATCGAGCCGGCTCGCATCGCGCTCAGCGCTCCAGATCGACTGCCGCTCCTGCTCACACGCGACGTCGGCGAGTAGCGATGCCAACGATGTTCCCCGAGCCCGCGCCTGCTTGGCCAGCAGGTCGCGCGTAGTCCGCGCAACACGTATCGTCGCTGTGTCCGTCGCCATGACAGCCAGAGTATAGCGCCTCTTTGTGGCGCTATTTGCTATCGACTAGCGCGGCAATCCGTTGCACGACTTGCTCGACGTCCATGCCGGTTGTATCGAGCACAACCGCTCCTGGGGCGGCCTGCAGCGGGCTGTGCGCGCGCGTACTGTCGCGCTGGTCGCGCATCGTTTGCTCGGCAAGCACCGTGTCGACGTCGGCGCCCAGCTGCACCGCGCGCCTGCGAGCCCGCTCGCGCGGGTCGGCGGTGAGAAAGACCTTAAGCGCTGCGTTGGGTGCGACGACGGTCCCCACATCGCGTCCCTCCGCCACCCAGTCCCCGTATGCGATCACGTTGCGCTGTGTGTCGACGAGGGCCTCGCGGACACCGGGGTCGGCGGCGATCCGTGAGGCAGCCTCAGAGACCTCCGGAGCACGGATTTGCTCGCTGACGTCGCCGCCGTCTAGAAACACGGGCCCGGGCTGTCCGGACGGCTTGCCCGAGAGCTCAATCTTCGCCGCCCGCGCGAGTGCTGCCGGCTCCCGCTGAGGCTCTTGCAGCGAACGCAGCGCCACGCAGCGATACATGGCACCGCTGTCGAGATAGGCAAAGCCGAGCCTGGCGGCGAGCGCGCGGGCAACGGTGGACTTGCCAGCACCGGCAGGCCCGTCGATGGCTATGACCATGACCAAGGCGCTCGCTGGCTCACAGTGGAAGGCAGGCGGTGAATACGATGGCGCACGGGTTCAGTTTCCGGACAGTCGCGCCAGATCCTCGACGAACCCCGGATAGGACACGGCGGCGGCGTCCATCCCCACGACTTCGACGCCCTCGCGCGAGGCCAGCCCGGCGACGGCGCCGAGCATGGCCATGCGGTGATCGCCGCGGGCGTCGATCACCCCGCCGCGCAATCCGCCGCCGCCGCGCACCGCAAAGCCGTCGTCGGTCGCCTCGATGTCCGCTCCCAGACCGCGCAGCCCGTCGACGACGCCGGCGATGCGGTCTGACTCCTTGACACGCAGCTCCTGCGCGCCCACCACCACCGTGTCGCCCTCGGCAAAGCAGCCCAGCAGAGCGACGAGCGGCAGCTCGTCGATCGCCAACGGCACCTCGTCGGCCTCCACGATGGTGCCCTCGAGCGCGCCGTGGGCGACGTCGAGGTCGCACACTGGCTCGTGGGCGACCAGCTCGCCGGTCTCCTCCTCGAGGTCGCCAAGCACGATGCCGCGCATGCGCCGCAGGATGCGCAGAAAGCCGGTGCGCGTCCAGTTGACGCCGACGTCGCGCAGTAGCAGGCGCGAGCCGGGCACGAGCACGCCGGCGGCGATCATGAAGGCGGCCGAGCTGGGATCTCCGGGAACGGTGACGCGGTCGAGCAGCAGCTCGTCGGCGTTGACGACGGTGACGTGGCGACCGTGGCGGTGGATGGCGACGCCGGCGCCGAGCAGCATGCGCTCGGTGTGGTCGCGGCTGCGTGCGGGCTCGCCGACGGTGGTTGCGCCGTCGGCGGCGAGCGCGGCGAGCAGCACGCAGGACTTGACCTGGGCGCTTGCGACCTCGAGCTCATAGGAGATCGCGCGCAGCCGGGCGCCACGTATCTGCAGGGGCGGGAAGCGTCCCTGCACGGCGTCCAGCTCGGCGCCCATCTGGCGCAGCGGCTCGACGATCCTGTCGACGGGCCGGCGGCGGATCGACTCGTCGCCGTCGAGCGTGAACGAGCAGCCCTCCTGGGCAGCCAGCCAGCCGGGCAGCAGGCGCATCAGCGTGCCGGCGTTGCCCACGTCGATCGGCCCGTCGGGCTGGCTTGCCTCGCGCAGGCCGGTGCCGCGCACGACGACCTCCTCGCCGTGAACCTCGACGAGCGCGCCGAGCGCACGCACGGCGTCGAGCGTGGAGGTGGTGTCGGCGGCGTGCAGGTAGCGCTGGATGCGCACGGGCTCGGATGCCATGCCCGCGAGGATGGCGGCGCGGTGGGAGATGGACTTGTCGGCGGGGACGCGCAGATCTCCCGTGAGGGCGCTGGCGGGCGCGAAGCGCATGTTCATCGGACGCGTCTCATGCTTGCACGACCGGGAAGCCGAGGCCGGCTATCAGCTCCCTGGCTCGCTGCGTGTGGGCCTCGCCGGCGATCCACAGCGCGAGGCCTCCCGGCCGGTCCTCGGCCGAGGGGGCGAGCGCCAGGTCGACGATGTTGACGCCGGCGCGACCAAGGGCCAGGGCGATCTCCGCGATGGCGCCGGGACGGTTCGGCACCGAAGCGCGCAGCTCGTGCACGCGCTCTCCGGCGAGCGCGCCGTCGAGCAGAGCCTCGCGGGCGGCGCGCGCGCTCTCGTTCCAGGCGGTGACGTCGGCGGCCCGGCCTTCGCACAGCAGCGCGCGCACCTGCGCCAGCCGCGCGGCGAGCTCGTCGACGCAGGCGATCAGGGCATCGCGGTTTGACAGGTAGATGTCGGTCCAGATCGCGCTGTTGGCGCCGGCGAAGCGGGTGGCATCGCGAAAGCTCGGCCCAAGGGCGGGCAGGCGCTGAGACTGCTCCCGGCCGAGCCCTCCATCGCGCAGGACGGGCAGGCTGGCGGCCTGGGCGACGAGCAGGTTGGCGAGCACGTGTGGCAGGTGCGACACGCAGGCCATGAGGCGGTCGTGGGTGTCGGCGTCGATCGCTGTAGGCCTGGCGCCGAAGGATCTGAGCAGGCGGTGCAGGCGCTCATACAGCGCCCCGGCAGTGCTCCCCTGGGCGGGGGTGAGATACCAGGTGGCACCGTCGAAGAGGTCCTCACGCGCATGCTCGACTCCGGCGGTCTCGGCGCCGGCGAGCGGGTGCCCGCCGATGAAGCGCGCGTCGGCGCCGGCGCCGGCGACGATGCGCTTGGTGGAGCCGACGTCGCTGATCACGCAGTCGGGGCCGGCGGCGGCGAGGGCGCTTGCGACCGTGTCAGAGAGCACGCCGATGGGCGTGGCGATGAACACCACGTCTGACCCGGCGACCGCGCCGGCTACGTCTGCGGCCTGCGTGTCGATGGCGCCGAGCTCGAGGGCCTGCGCGCGCACACCCTCGTCGGGGTCATAGCCGCACACTTGCGCGCCGGCGCGAGCGCGGGCGGCCAGGCCGATCGAGCCGCCGATCAGACCGACCCCCAAAACGGCGACCTTCAAGGAGCGTGCCCCCCGGCGCGGCGCATCAGACGACGCTGAGCGCCTTGCCGGCGACTTCGGCTACGCGCTGCACGGCGGCTGCGAACTCGGCGAAGTCCTCATCCAAGATCGCCTGGGGCCCGTCGCAGACGGCCTCGTCGGGGTTGGGGTGCACCTCCACGATGATGCCGTCGGCGCCGGCCGCGGCGGCGGCGAGCGACAGCGGCAGCACCAGGTCGCGCCGCCCGGCGGCGTGGCTGGGATCGACGATCACCGGCAGATGGCTCAGCTCCTTGAGGATCGGCACGGCCATGATGTCCAGCGTGACGCGGCGGTGGTCTGTCTCGAACGTGCGGATGCCACGCTCGCACAGCATGACGCTGGGGTTGCCCTCCTTGAGGATGTACTCGGCGGCCATCAGCAGCTCGTCGAGCGTGGCGGACAGGCCGCGCTTGAGCAGCACGGGACAGCCGGAGCGCCCGATCTCGGTGAGCAGCGTGTAGTTCTGCATGTTGCGCGCGCCGATCTGGATGACGTCGGCGACCTCGAGCACGTCGTCGAGGTCGCGTAGGTCCATCAGCTCGGTGACGACCGGCAGGCCGGTCTCGGCCTTGGCCTCGGCGAGCAGCCGCAGGCCCTCCTGGCCGAGGCCCTGGAAGGCGTAGGGGGACGTGCGCGGCTTGTAGGCGCCGCCGCGCAGCAGCGTGACGCCGGCGTCACGCACGGCGCGGGCGGTGTGCATCGTCTGCTCGCGCGATTCCACCGTGCAGGGTCCGGCGATTAGCGCGAAGTGCTCGCCGCCGACCTTGCGCCCCTGGATGTCGAGCACGGTGCGCTCGCCGTGGCGGATCTGCGCGGAGGCGAGCTTGTAGGGCTTGAGGATCGGCATCACCCTGTCCACCCCGGGCTGGCCCTCCAGGCCGAGGCTTTCCAGGTTGACGTCCTGCTCGACGTCGCCGATCGCGCCGATGACGGTCAGGCGCGCTCCCTTGATCGGGTGCGCGAGAGCGCCGGCGCTCTCGATCTTCTCTATTACCGCGCCGATCTCGTCATCGGTGGCGGTCTCCTTCATGACGATCATCATCACTTCATCCTTTCACTGGCGCCTGGGCATGTTAGATGGCTGCGTTTTCACGAATCCTGTGTTTTCGTGAGGAGGGCGCCTATCGGCGCCTGGAGTTGGCGCTGGGCTGCATGCGACAAGCCCGGTTACGGTCACTGACGCCCCTCACGAACGGGCGCAGGCCGAAGCGCCTAGATAAATCGCCAGGCGTAACGATACGACCGTGCGGCGGGCGCGGAGAAGCTGGAGCTGGATGTGAAAGCCGGCCGGTTCATGGTCGTTGCAGTCGTTTGTAGCAGACAGCGCGCCGACAGTCCAGCACTGGGAGACAAGCTGGCAACATCCGCCCGCCGCGTGGATGGAACGACCGCTCGGGCTGCGCTGCTCCCTCAACGCGCGGGCGTGGCCTGCAGCACCTCGCCGAGCGCGTCCAGGAAGCGGGCGTTCTCCTCGGGCAGGCCGTAGGTGACACGCAGCGCGGGGACCTCTGATCCGAGCGCGCTGCCACCGCGTACGAGCACCCCGCGCTCCTCCAGGCCGCGCATGACCTCCTGCTCATCGCGGTCGTCGCCGAGCTCAAACCAGCAGAAGTTGGCCTGCGACTCGGCGGGCGTGAGGCCAAGCGCGCGCAGGCGCTCGTCCACGCAGATGCGCTCGGCGACGGTGCGCGTGACGCGGTCGAGCACGGCGTCGGTGTGAGCGAGCGCCTCGACGGCGGCGGCCTGGGCGAGCGCGTTGCAGAAGAATGGCTGGCGGACCTGGTCGAGCGCGCGCGGAAGTTCCTCAGAGCCGCACAGCGCGTAGCCGACGCGCAGCCCGCACAGGCCGTGGACCTTGGAGAAGGTGCGCAGCAGCGCGAGGTTCGGATGCGCGCCAAGCAGGTCGATCGAGATGTCAGGATCGTCGAGCAGGTTGAACTCGCAGTAGGCCTCGTCGACGATCACGCACACATGCGGCGGCACCTCGGCGACGAAGCGGGCGATATCGGCGGTTGGCACGGCGGTGCTGGTGGGGTTGTTGGGGTTGCACACGAGCACCAGCCGGGTGGCGACGGTGATCTCGGCGAGCATCGCATCGAGGTCGTGGCGGCCGTCGCTGTCGAGCGCCACGGTGATGGCGCGCGCGCCGGAGGCGGCGCTGAGGTGCGGGTAGACGGAGAAGGAGGGCCAGGCGTGGACGAGCTCGGCGCCTGGCTCGAGCAGCGCGTCGCCGGCGGCCAGCAGGATGTCGCAGGAGCCGTTGCCGATGGCGATGTGCGACTCGCGCACGCCATAGCGCTCGCTGAGCCGGCGGCGCAGCAGCGAGCTGTGTGGATCGGGGTAGCGGTTGAGCTGGCCCAACGCGCGGTCGATGGCATCGCGCACAGCCGGCAGCGGCGGGTAGGGCGACTCGTTGCTGGCCAGGCGCACGAGCGGCTCCTGCTGTGCGTAGCCGCCGGCGGCGGGGTAGGAGGGGATGCGCCGGATGCGCTGTGCGAACTCGAGAGCCATCGTCTTATTGTGCCGCGTGCAGGTCGGCGCGCAGTAAGCGCGCCTCGCCGAGGTAGACGTGCGCGGGGGTGTGGTCGTCGGCGGCGTGATAGTGGATCAGCACCCTGATCACGCGCGGCAGCGAGCGTGGCACGGCGATCTCGCGCGCGCACAGCAGCGGCACGCTCTCGAAGCCGATGGCGCGGGCGGCGACGGCGGGGAACTCGGCGTTGAGGTCGCCGGTGGCGGTGAAGATGCAGCTGACGACCATCTCGGGCGCGAGCGCGTTGCGCTCCATGATCGCCTGCATCAGCTCGGTGGTCGCGCCGAGGATGTCCTCGGCGTCGTTGCGCTCGACGCTGGTGGCGCCGCGCAGGGCGAAGAGTCGCATCGGCGCGATTCTTTCAGAGCGAGCGCAGGCGCTCGACCTCGTCGGGGCGCAGGCGCCGGTGGGCGCCGGGCGTAAGGCCGTCGAGGCGCAGCGGCCCGAAGCGCGTGCGCTGCAGCTCGAGGACCCGGTGGCCGACCGCGTCGCACATCCGGCGCACCTGGCGGTTTCGCCCTTCGCTGACGGTCAGCTCGATCACGTGCGCGCTCACGCGGCGTACCCGGGAGGGCGCGGTGGGGCCGTCTTCGAGCTCGACGCCGCGGCGCAGGGCGTCGATGGCCTGCTGGCCGATCGGCGGGCCGGAGAGCTTGACGCGATAAGTCTTTGGCACTTCAAAGCGCGGGTGGGTGAGCTGGTTGGCAAGCGCGCCGTCGTTGGTGATGAGCATCAGCCCGCTGCTGTCGCGATCCAGCCGCCCGACTGGGTACAGGCGCGCGCCGGTGGCGGGCACGAGGTCGAGCACGGTCTGGCGGCCGCGCTCGTCGCGCGCGGTGGACATCACGCCGACGGGCTTGTGCAACACGTAGAGCACACGCGGCTCGGGTCCGGCGAGCGGACGCCCGTCGAACGCGACGCGGCTGTGCTCGTCCACGTCGCGGGCGGGGTCGGTAACCGGTTGGCCGTCCACGCTCACGCGCCCAGCGGCGATCAGCGCCTCGGCGGAACGTCGGGAGGCGACACCGGCATGGGCGAGGTACTTGGTCAGGCGCATCGGCTGCCACCATAGGCGTCCTATGGACCTGCAGTTGCTCGACCAAACGCTGGCCGACCGCGGCGAGCCGCGCTTTCGCGCGGGCCAGGTGTGGGCGTGGGCGGCAAAGGGCGCGCGCGGATATGAGGAGATGACCAACCTGCCGGCCGGCCTTCGCGAGGCGCTCGCGCGCGACCTGCCGTTCTCGAGCCTGACCGTGCGCGATGAGGCGCACTCGCGCGACGGCACCGTCAAGGCGCTGTTCGCGACGGCCGACGGACGGGCGCTGGAGGCGGTGCTGATGCGCTACCAGGCCGGCCGGCGCTCGATCTGCGTGTCCTCGCAGTCGGGCTGTCCGCTGACGTGCACGTTCTGTGCGACGGGAGCAATGAAGTTCGCCCGCAACCTGACGGCATCGGAGATCGTCGACCAGGCCCTGCATTTTCGTCGCGTGGAGCCGATCGACCACTGCGTGTTCATGGGCATGGGCGAGCCGCTGCTCAACCTCGACAACGTGCTGGCAGCGTGCGAGCGTCTGCCGGAGATCGGCATCACGCACCGGCGCACGACGATCTCCACGGTCGGCTGGATACCAGGGATCGAAGCGCTGGCCGAGCAGGACATGCCGCTGCGCCTGGCGATCTCGGTGCACGCCGCGGACGAAGCGCTGCGCTCGCAGCTGATGCCGGTCAACGACCGCTATCCGCTGCTCGACGTGCTGCAGGCGGCGCGCGGGTTCTATGAGCGCAAGCGCAGGCGGGTGTTCGTGGAGTACGTGATGCTGGCGGGCGTCAACGACCGCTACGAGCAGGCGCTCGCGCTCGCACAGTCCCTGTCGCCTGGGCGCGAGGACGCATCGTCGATCTTCAAGGTGAACCTGATCCCCTACAACCCCACCGCACCGGGCGGCAGCGCGCCCTTCGACGACGTGGCCGGACGGGAGGTCTATCGAGGTTCGGGCCGGGAGTCGATCGCGGCATTTCGCGCGGCGCTGGCGTCACGCGGCATCCCGGCCACGGTGCGACTGACGCGCGGGCGCGACATCGACGCGGCCTGCGGCCAACTGGCCGCGCGCGGCGCAGGCAGCTGATATGTGCAGGCTGTTCGGCATGAGCGCCGGCGCCAGGCGGGCGCGGGCGACCTTCTGGCTGTTGGGTGCGCCGGACAGCCTGGCGGCGCAGAGCCACCGCGAGCCCGATGGGACTGGCCTTGGCTGGTTTGACGAGCGCGGCCGGCCGCAGGTGCGCAAGCAGCCGATCGCCGCCTACGGGGACGCCGAGTTCGCCCAGGAGGCCAAGGAGGTGTCCTCGAGCACGTTCGTGGCCCACGTCCGCTTCGCCTCCACAGGATCGCTGGTGAAGAGCAACACCCATCCTTTCGAGCAGCGGGGGCGACTGTTCGCGCACAACGGCGTGATCGAGGACCTCCCGGTGCTGGAGGAGCATCTCGGAGACGCGCTTTCCCTCGTACAGGGAGACACCGACTCCGAGCGGCTGTTCGCGCTGGTCACCCGCGAAATCGCCCGCGAGGACGATGTCGGCGCAGGCATCGCGTCGGCGTGCCAATGGGTGGCCGCGACCCTGCCGCTGTTCGCGATCAACCTGCTGCTCGCGACCGACCAGGGCCTATGGGCGCTGCGCTACCCGCTCACGCACGATCTGTACATCCTGGAGCGCGAGCCCGGAGCGGCGCTGGAGCACGCGAGCAGCCTCGGCACCAGGGTCCGCTCCGAGCACGGCGCGAGCCGGCCACTGGTCGTGATCGCCAGTGAGCGCATGGACGCAGACCCGCGCTGGAGGATGCTGGAGTCGGGCGAGCTCGTGCACGTCGACCACAACCTGCAAGTGAGCACCCGGCGCATACTCGACGGGCCTCCCGCCCAGCCCCTGACGCTCGATGATCTGGGCGCACGAGCGCGGACCTCGCAATCGCCAGGAGCAACAGGGGCTGGCAGCCAGGACGTGGCGTCAGGACACTAGATCGGGCAGCCCAGCGTCCAGCGCGTCAGCGATGCGCTGTTCGACGGCTTGCGGCCGGTGAAGGTCACCGTGAGCTTGTTGTAGACGCGCACGCCTTTCTTGCAGGTGCGCGGGCTGGTGGCCTTGACGGCGACCGGGTAGCTGACGTCTTTGTCCGCCGCGCAGTTGGGTTCACACGTATTGGTCACGAAGGTGCCCTTGCCCTGTGCGCTGAGCCCGCCGAAGCTCGACCAACGCAGCCCTTTGAGCACCGTATTGGCGTCTGCGCACGTGAGCGTCAGCAGCTTGGGGCGGCTGGCGGCAGTCGTGCAGTTGGTGATCTTCAGCGGTGCGGACGCAAAGGCGACCATGGTGGCGCAGAGCAGAAGGACCACGACCAGCACGGCAACTCTGAGTATGTATCTGTTTGAGATGTGCATGGTGAAATCATTCGCTCTCCAGCGGCGGCATCTCCTGGATCCAGGCGACGCCTGCTTCGTCACGCGAACCATGGCAGATGGGCGCAGCTCACGCGATGTAGAGCAGGTACGATGCCCGGGCCTTGTTGGTCGATGAGTGGGAAGGACGGGGATGGGAAGCAGGCGCAAGCGGATGGCGGCGCGATATGCCCGGCGAGCGAAGATCTCAGGCGAGGATGCCGTCACGATCTCGTTCGGGTTCAGTTCGATCGCGATCGCGATCATCGCTGGGGTGCTGGAGGAGTTGCCGTATGTGGGGCTCCTGTTCGCGCTTCTGTTCTTCCACTTTCACAGGACCGTGCTCGTGACCGATCAGCACGTGTATGTGTATCGCGATCTTCCATTCCATCAGCCGGGTGCGCAACTCGGGCACTATCCGCTCGGTTCGGACACGGTCACGCGCGTCCGTGGAAAGCTCACGTTCTCCGACGGTCAAGTCGTGTGGCACAGCCCACTGTTCGCCTGGCGAGTCAGGCAGGTAGCGGAGGCCGTGCGGGCCGGCGGCGACGCCTTCTCGGCCTAGTCAAGACGCCAAGCGAGTACCGCAACCTACGCGCACATCGCGCAAGTCAGGCGCGGGCTCGTTCGCTGCCGCCCCACCGGCTAATTGCACCTACCGCCGGTGCTCGGGGTTGGGGTGGTCGGGATGTCCCAAGTCCCAGTCGTACGTCGAATTCCCGTACGCCGGGATGCCGTCGGCGTCGGCGAGCATGCGGGCGAGGTGCAGCACATTCCAGGCCAGGAAGACCGTGTTGCGGGTCGCCCAGGCGTTGTGCTCGCCACCCCCGACGGCATCAAGGTAGGAGGGCCCAGGACCAGCCTCCCCAGTCCAGTAGGTATCCGACTGGGGAGGGATCGTGAGTCCGATGTGCTGTAGCGCGTAGAGAACCTGGGCGCTGACGTGCTTGCCGCCGTCGTCGTTGCCGGTGGTGATCGCTGCGCCGGTTTTGCCGTAATAGGCCCATTGGCCCGCCTCGTTAACTTCCGATGAGTAGGCGTAGAGGCGCTCGATGATCTTGCGCGTGAGCGAACTCTGGTCCCCCAACCAGACCGGTCCCGCGATGATCAGGATGTGCGCGGGCACGACGGAACGCTTGTAGATGTCGGGGAATTCGTCGCTGTCGTAGCCGTGCTCGCGCATATCGGGCCACAGCCCCGGCGGAATATCACGATCCACCGTCCGGATCTCCTCAAGTTCGACGCCAACGCGGTGAAAGATCTCGCGGACGATCGCCACCAGGCCGTCGGTGTTGCTGACCTCGGGTGAGCGCTTGGTCGTGCCGTTGAACACGACGGCGCGCAGGTCGTCATAGCGCGTGCCTGCGCGCTCGGCCTGCTCATCGATGAACCGTTGAATATTGCTGGGCAGGGCCATGTACGTCCTTTCCTTCGCCAACACGATGGTGCGGTCGAATTATCCAGTAACTCGCTCCTCGTCGCGCTTGAATGATTCGCGACGGTAGCTTGCCTGCGGCTGGTTGGCCGCTCCCTTCCGCCAGTAGCGCAAGCCAGCTCAGGGCCTCAAGTCAACGGCATTGAGGCTAGGCCTCGAGCGGCGCGCCGTCCGTACGCGCTTCACCCGCGCGTAGCAGCCGCTCGCGCAGCTCGGCCTGCTCCTGGGGAGTGGGATCCCAGCGGGCGACGTCGGGCAGCTCCTGCAGCGTGCGCAGCCCGAACAGCTTCAAAAACAGGACGCTGGTGCGGTAGAGGATGGCGCCGAACTGGGAGTGACCGGCCTCCTCGATCAGCCCGCGGTCAAGCAGCGTGGCGGCTGCCGAGTCGGCGCTGACGCCGCGGATGCGCGTGATCTCGGGGCGCGATATCGGCTGCAAGTAGGCGACGATCGCGAGCGTCTCGGCCTGGGCGGGGCTGAGCGTGGACAGGCGTGGTCGGCTGAGCAGCCGCCTGGCGGCGTCCTCGGCGTCGGGGTCGCTGACGAGCGTAAAGCCGCCGCCGAGCTCGCGCAGCCTGATCCCCCGCCGCCCAGGCGCGTAGTCCTCGGCGAGCACCGCCAGCGCCGCCCGCACGGCTCCCTCCCCCGCCTGCGTGGCCTCGACCAGATCGGCCGTGCTGAGCGGGTCGGCCGACAAAAACAGCAGCGCCTCGACCGTCCGCGCGAGCGTGGGTGCGTCGCTCACCCGTTGACGCCTCCCGCGACCGCGAGCGGTACGGCCTGGCGCTGGCACGTGTGGACTGCGATCTCGCCGAAGCTTTCCTGCTGCTCCCAGGTGGCCTCGCCGCGCTTGTACAGCTCCAGCAGCGCGAACAGGGTCACGGCGACGGTCATCCGGTCGGCGCCCTGCACAGCGTCATCGAAACTGAACGTGCCGCGGCGCAGCAGGCCACGCAGGAGCGCCAGGCGCTCGGCGACCGTGACGCGGGGCACGGAGATGTGGCGGACGCTAATGGCGGGCGGCATCAGCAGCAGGCGTCCGATCGCCTCGCCGAGCACGCTCGGGTCCTGGGAGCCCTCGGGCGGCTGCACGACTGTGCGTCGCAAACTCTCGGGCAGCGGCGCTTCGCGGAAGCGCACACCGTGCTCGCCTGCCAGCAGCTCGCCCAGATGCGTAGCCGCGGAGCGATAGCGGCGAGCGTCGAGCATCCGCGCGAGCAGCTCCTCGGCGGCCTGCCCGGGCTCGAGGTCGAGCATCTCCTCCTCTTCGCCGCTGAGCATCAGGCGGGACTTGAGCTCCAGCAGGGCGGCGATCAACACGATGAACTCGGTGGCGGTCTCCAGGTCGAGCTCGCCGCGCGCTTCGAGATGGTCGAGGTAGGCGAGCACGACTTCGGCCAGCTGCAGCTCCAGCAGGTCGACCTCTTCGCGCAGCACGAGCGTGAGCAGCAGATCGAAGGGGCCGCTGAAGACGTCGAGGTCGAGCTCGAGCGTGGCGACGGTGGTCGTTTGTGCGGCCGCCTCGTCTGGCGCCTGGGTCGAGCTCATCCGCTCACCGTATCGATCGCCGCCGACGAGCCGCTGCGCGTGCCTGAGCGTGCCCCCACGCCCATCCGCTCGCGTACGTCGCGCAGCGTCTCCTGCGCGATCGCGCGCGCCCGGCGCGCACCTGCATCGAGGATCGACTCCAGCGCGGCCTCGTCGCCACGCAGGTCCTCGTAGCGCTCGCGCACGGGCCCGAGATAGTCGATCACCGCGGCTGCTACTGCCGCCTTGAACTCGCCATAGCGCGCCTGCGCGAACTCGGCCTCGACGGCCGCAGGGTCGCTACCGCGCACCGCGGCGAGGATTTCGACCAGGTTGCTGACCCCCGGCTTGTCCGCGGCGCGGCGCACCTCGCTGCCGGAGTCGGTGACGGCGCTCTTGAACTTCTTCTCGACCGCCTTCGGCTCGTCGAGCACGTACACCCTGCCCTGCTCGCTGCCAGCCGTCGTAGACATCTTGCTGGTGGGATCCTGCAGGTCCATGATGCGCGCGCCCACCTCGGGGATGCGGTGCTCGGGCACGACCAGCACCTCGTCGCCGTCGCCGAAGCGCGCGTTGAAGCGCCTGGCCACGTCGCGCATCAGCTCTAGGTGCTCGCGCTGGTCCTCGCCCACGGGCACCTCGTGGGCGCGGTAGGCGAGCACGTCGGCGGCCTGCAGGACGGGATACAGCAGCAGGCCGGCTGATACCAGCTCGCGCTGGGCGATCGACTTGTCGCGGAACTGGTGCATGCGCTGCAGGCGCCCGAGCTCGGTGACGCTGGAGAGAAGCCAGGTGAGCTCGGTGTGCTCGGTCACGTCGCTCTGGCGAAAGAGGATGCAGCGCCTCGGGTCGAGGCCCGCGGCGAGCAGGATGGCGGCGGTGTCATACAGGCGCTCGCGCAGCTCAGCGGGGTCGTAGGCAACCGTGATGGCGTGCAGGTCGACGATGCAGAAGATGCCCTCGCCACGCTCCTGGGAGGCGACGTACTGGGCGATCGCGCCGATGTAGTTGCCCAGGTGCTTGCGCCCTGTCGGCTGGATACCAGAGAAGATGCGCATTGTCGATCGCGTCGTCGCGCCGGCCGCTAGCGCCGCCGCCGCGACGGGTCAGTCAGCCAGGGCGGGTCCCAGCCGCGGTCGGCGGGCCTGACGTTGACACCCGGCGCGACGATCTCGTCGATGCGGTCGAGCACGTCAGCGCTCAGCGAGCGATCCAGCGCGGGCAGCTGGCTGTCGAGCTGCTCAATCGTGCGTGGGCCGATGATCGCGGCGGTGACCGCGGGATGGCTGTTGACGAACGCGAGCGCCATCTCGATTAGCGACATGCCGGATTCCTGCGCGAGATCGCCCAGCGCCTGTGCGGCCTGGAGCTTGCGCTGGTTGGCGGGATCTGACATGTCAAAGCGGGCCGGGATCATCTGCGCGCGGCGGCTGGACGAGGGCGAGTCGCCATCCCTGCCATACCTGCCCGACAGCCAGCCGCCGCCGAGCGGGCTCCAGGGGATCACGCCCATGCCATAGCGCTGACACACGGGCAGCACGTCTGCCTCGATCGCGCGGGTGAGCATCGAGTAGGGCGGCTGCTCGCAGACGAAGCGCTCGCGCCCGCGCTCGTGCGCGACCCACTGTGCCCGCACGATCTCATGCGCGGGGAAGGTCGAGCTGCCGATCGCGCGGACCTTGCCGGCACGCACGAGGTCGCTGAGGGCGCCCAGCGTCTGGTCTATGTCGGTGTCGGGCTCGGGGCGATGGATCTGGTAGAGGTCGATCCAGTCGGTGCCCAGGCGCCGCAGGCTGTTGTCGACCTCCTTGACGATCCAGCGGCGCGAGTTGCCGAACTGGTTGGGATCGTCGCCCATCGTGCCGTGCACCTTGGTCGCCAGCACCACCGAGTCGCGTCGGCCTTTGAGCGCCTTGCCGACGATCTCCTCGGACTCCCCACGCGAGTACACGTCTGCGGTGTCGATGAAGTTGATACCCGCATCCAGCGCGTGGTGGATGATCCGGATGCAGTCCTCGTGGTCGGTGTTGCCCCACGCCCCGAACATCATCGCGCCCAGGCACAGCGGGCTTACGCTAATCCCGGTGCCGCCCAGTTTGCGCTGCTCGATCGCCACTGCGGCTCAGCCTAGACCAGCGCTTGGCGGATGACCGGGCGCTTGGCCGCTGCGACCTCATCCAGGCGGCGCACAGGCGTCGAATACGGCGCCCCGCGCGCGATCTCGGGATCCGCCGCGGCCTCCTTTAGGATCGCGGCGATCGCGTCGGCAAACGCGTCGAGCGTCTCCTTGGTCTCGGTCTCGGTCGGCTCGACCATCAGCGCCTCGTCCACCAGCAGCGGGAAGTACACAGTCGGCGGGTGAAAGCCGAAGTCGAGCAACCGCTTGGCCAAGTCGAGCGTCTTGATCTGAAGCTCGCGCCTCATCGGGCCACCCGAGAGCACGAACTCATGCATGCACAGATCGCCGTAGGCAAGCGGCAGATACTCGGCCACGGGTGGGTGGGCCATCTTTTTCAGGCGTGCGAGCAGGTAGTTGGCGTTGAGCACCGCCACCTGCGAGGCGTCCTTGAGCCCGTCGCCGCCGAGCGAGCGGATGTAGGCGTAGGAGCGCACGAAGCAGCCATAGTTGCCGTGAAAGCCGCGCAGCCGCCCGATCGACCGCGGCCGGTCGTAGTCCAGGTCGAAACTGCCGTCGTCGCGCTGGACGACCACCGGCACGGGCAAGAACGGCGCGACGCGATCGGACACCGCGATCGGCCCCGAGCCCGGGCCGCCGCCGCCGTGGGGCTGGGTGAAGGACTTGTGCAGGTTGAAGTGCACGATGTCGAATCCCATGTCCCCGGGGCGCGACAGACCCATGATCGCGTTGAGGTTGGCGCCGTCGTAATACAGCGTCGCGCCCACGCCGTGCACGATCTCTGCGATCTGCGAGATGTTGGGATCGAACAGCCCGAGCGTGTTGGGGTTGGTGAGCATCAGGCACGCGACGTCCGTGTCCGCCTTGCTGCGCAGGTCCTCGATGTCGATGCCGCCGTCGGCGTTGGTGGCGAGCTTGACGACCTCATAGCCGGCCATCGTCACGGTCGCAGGGTTGGTCCCGTGGGCGGTGTCGGGCGTGAGCACCTTGTGGCGTGACTCGCCGCGGTCCTCGTGGTAGGCGCGCGTGAGCAGCACGCCGGCGAGCTCTCCGTGCGAGCCGGCGGAGGGCTGCAGCGAGACGTTCCCCAGCCCCGACAGCTCCGCCAGCGCGCCCTGCAAGTTCCACATCAGCTCCAGCGCCCCCTGCGCGCGCTCGGGGTCCTGCAGGGGGTGCAGCCGCGCGTGACCGGGCAGCGCAGCGACGCGCTCGTGCAAGCGCGGGTTGTGCTTCATCGTGCACGAGCCCAGCGGGTAGAAGCCCGAGTCCAGATCGAAGTTGCGCTTGGAGATGCCCACGTAATGGCGCACGATCTCTGGCTCTGAGACCTCGGGCAGGCGGGGAGTCTGGGCGCGGCGAAAGCGCTCGGGCAGCAGATCGCTGACGTCCACGGGCGGCACGTCCAAATCCGGGCAGACGAACGCGCGCCGCCCGGGCGCGCCCTTCTGGAAGATCGTCAGCGCGCCCTCGCGCTGCATGGGGGTCTGCTCGATCGGGCTCATACCGCCACCGCGGACTCCCGCTCGGCTGCGACCGCGGCCCCGAGCACATCCGCCAGCCGGTCGATGTCGGCGCGCGTGCGCCGCTCGGTGATTGCCACCAGCAGTACGCCGCGATCGTCCTCGCGCCCGCTCAGGGCGTGAACGTCCACGCCGGGGTTGACGCCCTGCGCAGCGCATCTGCGCTTGACGGCCGCCACATCGGCGTCTAGGTGCAGCGCGAACTCGCGGATCACCGGCTGCTCGTGAAGCTTCTCGACGCCCGCGAGCGCCGCGAGCCGCTCGCGGGCGTAGTGCGTACGAGCGAGCAGCAGCTCGCCCAGCTCGACGATCCCGCGCCGCCCGAGCCAGCTGAGGTAGACGACTCCGGCGAGCGCGTTGAGCGCCTGCGAGGTGCAGATGTTGGAGGTCGCCTTCTCGCGGCGAATGTGCTGCTCGCGCGTCTGCAGCGTCAACACGAACCCGCGCCGGCCGTCCACGTCAACGGTCTCGCCCGCGATGCGCCCGGGCATGCGCCGCAGATACTCCTCGCGCGCGGCAAACAGCCCAAAGGACGGCCCGCCGAAGTCCAGGCGGTTGCCCAGCGGCTGGCCCTCGCCGACTGCCACATCGACGCCACATTCACCGGGCGCCTTAAGCACGCCGAGCGTGATCGGATCGACCTGGCAGATCACGACCGGATCGCTGGGGCGGGCGAATCCGCCGCCGTCTGCACCAGGGCTCGCCGCGACCGCCGTCCTCACGGACGCGCTCAGCGCGGCTGCATCCTCGACGGCGCCGTAGAAGTTCGGCTGCGCGAAGATCGCCGCGCTCGTTTCGGCGTCCATCGCGCCAGCCCAGGCGTCCACGTCGGTCACACCATCGCGCATGGGCACCTCGATCACCTCCATGCCAAAGCCGTGCGCGTTGGTGCGAAGGGTCTGCAGTGAATGCGGGTGCAGGCCGGCGCTGGCGACAATCCGCCGCGCGCCGTTATGCAGCTTGGCCAGATACGCAGCCGCGGCGACCGCCGAGGGACCCTCGTAGACGGATGCGTTGGACACGGGCAGGCCCGTCAGCTCACAGATCGCGGTCTGGTACTCGAACATCACCTGCAGGCCCCCCTGGGAGATCTCGGGCTGATAGGGGGTGTAGGGCGTCAGGAACTCCGAGCGCTCCATCAGCATGTCGATCAACGCGGGGACATAGTGGTCGTACATCCCGGCGCCGAGGAAGCTGAGCTCGTCCTCGGTGCTCGTGTTGCGCGCGGCGAGCGAACGCAGGTGCTCGTAGACGTCCTGCTCGCCAAGCCCGGTGGGCAGGTCGAGCTCGCGGCCCAGGCGCACGGACTCGGGTATCTGGCGCTCGAAGATCTCCGCCAGCGAGCCCACGCCGATCGCGGCGAGCATCGCATCGAGGTCCTGCGGCGTGATGGCGGTGTAGCGACTCAACTGCTAATCAGCCTAGAGGACCGCCGAGCAAACCATCTAGGCAGCGAGCGTCGCGCGGTAGGCGCCCGCGTCGAGCAGCACGTCGCGCTCGGCCGGGTCGGATAGGCGCACCTTCACCAGCCAGCCCTCGCCGTAGGGGTCCTCGTTGATCGTCCCCGGATTGTCGGTCAGAGACTCGTTGACCGCGACGATCTCCCCGGACAGCGGTGCGACCACGTCGGAGACCGCCTTGACGGACTCGACCTCGGCGTAGGGAGAGTCCTTGGCCAGCACCGTGCCGACCGGCGGCGGATCGAAGAAGACGACCTCTCCCAACGCGTCCTGGGCATACCAGGTGATCCCGAGCGTCGCCAACGCGGGGTCGTCTGCGTCGATTCGCGCCCAGTCGTGTTCGGGGTGATACAGCAGGTCGGCGGGGTAGCTGTCCTGCGCCATTTACGAGCCCTTTCGGTAGAGCGGCTTGTCCTTGACCACGGCGGGGCGCATCTTGCCACGAACGTCCACCTGCAGGCGGGTGCCGGTCGCAGATCGCTCGGCCGGCATATAGGCCAGGCCGATGCCGCACTGCAGACACGGCGACAGTGTGCCGCTGGTCACCTCTCCCCCGCCCACGATCGGGTTGCCCTTGCGGGCGATGCCCGGGCCGTCGATCGCGAACGCGACGAGCCTCTGCGCCGGTCCGGCGGCCCGCACGGCGCGCACGGCCTTGCTGCCGATGAAGTTGGTGTCCTCCTTGCAGCACCAGCCCAGGCCTGCTTCGATCGGGCCGCGCTCGGTGGACAGGTCGTTGCCGTAGAGGTGAAAGCAGGCCTCCAGACGCAACGTGTCGCGGGCGGCCAGCCCGGCCGGCGTGGCCCCGCGACGCACAAGCTCATCCCACAGCGCAGGCGCGTCTTCGGGCGCGCACAGCACCTCCACGCCGTCCTCGCCCGTGTAGCCGGTCCCGCACACCAGCGCCTGCGCGCCCGCCAGGCGCTGGTCGGCCGCGTGCATGCGGGCCGGCAGCGGCGCGTCGGAGATCGCCTGCACGATCTCGCGCGCGAGCGGCCCCTGGACGGCGAGCATCGCCCAGCGCTCGATCGCGTCGTCTACACGGGCGTCCGGGAACTGGAGCGCATGCTCCTGAAACCAGGCCAGGTCGCGCGCGTGGTTGGCTGCGTTGGTGACCGTCAGGTAGCGGTCGCTGTCCAGTCGGTAGGTGAACAGGTCGTCGAGCACGCCGCCGTCCTCGCGACAGAGCACCGAGTACTGCGCCCCGCCGATCGGCATGAGCGCGAGGTCATTCGACAGCAGGCGCTGCAGCAACTCAATCGCGTGGGGCCCGCTGGTCTCGATCTGGCCCATGTGCGAGACGTCGAAGATCCCGCACGCCTCGCGCACGGCCATGTGCTCGCGCACGATCGGATCGGATGGTCCGGGCGCGGCGCGCGGCGCGGGATAGGAGACGGGCATCTCCCAGCCGGCGAAGTCGACGAGCTTTGCGCCCGCCGCCAGGTGGCACTCGAACAGGGGCGTGCGCTGGAGCGACGGCGGCGCCTGCGAGGACATGGCCCCAGGCTAGCGAAGCGACCGCTAGCGCTAGCGCAGGAACGGCGGTACGTCGATGTCCTCGTCTGCGATCTCCAGCGTCGAGCGCTGACGCTCTGAGATGCGCGGGCCCCGGTCGGGCCGGGCGGCGCCTTTCTCGCGGCGCACGCTGCGACCAGGACGATGGTCGAATCCGGTGCCGATGACGGTGACGCGCACGTCGTCGCTCATGGTCTCGTCGATGACCGCGCCGAAGATGATGTTGGCGTTGGCGTCGGCGGCGTTCTGGATGATCTCGGCGGCATCGTTGACCTCGAACAGGCCGAGGTCCTTGCCGCCGGTGATGTTCAAGAGGATGCCGGTGGCGCCATCGATCGACTCTTCCAGTAGCGGCGAGGAGATGGCCGCGCTGGCGGCGTCCGCGCAGCGGCTCTCGCCGCCAGCCATGCCGATGCCCATCAGCGCAGAGCCGGCGTCCTGCATGATCGTGCGCACGTCTGCGAAGTCGAGGTTGATCAGGCCGGGGATGGTGATCAGGTCGGTGATGCCCTGGATACCCTGACGCAGCACATCGTCGGCCTCACGGAAGGCGTCGAGCATGGAGGTGCGCCGCTCGACGACCGAGAGCAGCTTCTCGTTGGGGATCACGATCAGCGTGTCGACGACCTCGCGCAGTCGCTCGATGCCCTCGGCGGCCTGGCGCCCGCGCTGGGAGCCCTCGAACTCGAACGGCCGCGTGACCACGCCGACGGTCAGCGCGCCGATCTCGTTCTTGGCAATCTCGGCGATCACGGGCGCGGCGCCGGTGCCGGTGCCGCCGCCCTCGCCGGCGGTCACGAAGACCATGTCTGCGCCCTTGAGCGCCTCCTTGATGTCATCGCGCGACTCCGACGCGGCGGCCAGACCCACGTCGGGGTTGGCGCCGGCGCCGAGGCCCTTGGTGGACTCGTGGCCGATGTTCAGCTTGATGTCCGCGTCGCACATGGCCAGCGCCTGCGCGTCGGTGTTGGCGGCGATGAACTCCACGCCGTGCAGCCCCGCGTCGACCATGCGGCTGACCGCGTTGGTGCCGCCGCCGCCCACGCCCACGACCTTGATGACTGCCAGGTAGCTCCCGCCGCTCTCCATCATGGTTTCTGTCCGAAGCCTTCAGTAGGAATTTAGGGTTGGCAGCATAGTGGTTTGCCAACCGCGAGGTTGTGCACGTTATGCAGGGAACTTCGCCCTGTCAACGAGGGGGTCCACTCTCGCAACGATCGTTGCAGATCGGCGAACTCTTCGAGTAATGGGTGAGGATTGCCCGACCACTGAGATAAACCTCGAGTTCAGGTCGAGTGTTCGTTCAGCCGCCGGAGGCCGGTTCGCTGCCCGCCGCGCCGGCCTGTGCTCCTTCGGCCGCGGGAGCGCTGGCGGGCGCCGCTTCGCTGCCTGTGCTGGCCGGTTCGCTGCCTGCGCTCGACGGTTCCGTGCCTGGTTCGCTGCCTGTGCTCGACGGTTCGCCGGCAGTGCCAGTTGACGTCCCACCCCCGCCGGCTTGGCTGAGGCCGGCTGCGAGCGCAGCGACAGTGGATTCTTCGCTGACGCCCGCGTGTTCGTCGCCCGTCTGTTCGCTGCCGGCGCCCGCGGCGCTGACAGCGGGAGGTGTGATGCCGGCCGGAAAGCCCGCGGCCGGGCGCTCGGGCAGGCGCACGTCGACATAGGACGCGCCCGCCGAGCTGGAGTCTGCGAGCACGCGCGCAAGCGACAGCCACTTGGCGTGCGGGCGCGACGCGTCACCAAAGTAGACCAGCAGGCCGCTGCGCATCGCCACGGTCAGCCCCATTGATCCGGTGAAGGCGCGCACGACGAACCTGGCCAGAGGCGCGGGGGCGGCACCCAGCACGGTCAGCGAGGCGAGCAGACCTGCTCTGCTCAGACGCGCGCCCGTGACTGGCTCGGCCACCCCCTCGAGCGTGGGCAGCGAGCCGCTGAGCAGGGCGGGACCGAGCACCACGCCGTCGGCAGCGACGGCGGTGCGCCAGGAGCCCACGGTCAGCGCCGCCACGGGCGGCTGCTCAACGACCCTGATGCTCAGCCGGTGTGGAAAGCTGGCCACCGCGTGCACTGCACGCACCACGCGGAAGGGCCCGACGGCTGCGAGCAGGGATTTGGTATGTACGTCCAGCGTGCTCATGTGCCGCGCCTCGCTCGTGAGCGCCGCTTCGATCGCCCCGGCCTCGGGGCCGGCCACGCCGCTGATCTGCACGTGCTCGACTGCGACCAGCGGCGAGTCCCTGAGCCACAGCCAGCCTCCCCCCAGAAGCGGCATCGCCACGAGGAGGCCGAGCAGCACGATGCGCACCCGCCGATGGGCCAGCAACAGCACGATGACCGACCCGACCACGCCCGCCAGGCTGCGAGCGCCGGCGACCTGCCGCGGGTTGCTCTTCGCATAGCGACGCCTTCGCGGCGCCCCCGTTCTCGAGCGGTCACGAGGACGCGTAGACGCCAGCTCGGATGGGCGGCCGAGGCGAGCTGCGAAAGAGCGATCCATCGCCACTGTCTTCGACCTCTCCCGGCCAACCCCTACCGCTCCCAGCCAAAGCGCACGTCCCCCAGCGTCTGCACCTCCGGCTCGAGCTCCACGCCGAAGCGCTCGAGCACGCGCCGACGGCCCTCAGCCATCACGGCGAGCACGTCCGCAGTGGTCGCCTCCCCTGTGTTCTCGATGAAGTTGGCGTGCTTGGGCGCAAAGCGCGCGCCTCCGACCCCCACTCCGTTGCAACCCGCCTCGGCCAGCAGCAGACCGGCGCTGCGACCCTGCGCGCGCGGATCGTCGGGGTTCTTGAAGGTCGAGCCGAACGTCCTTATCCCCTGCGGCTGGGCCTCGTGGCGTCGCCGGCGCATGTCCGCAAGCGTCGCCTTGACCGCCTGCGGTGCAGCGGGCGCGAGCGCAAGCGAAGCGCGTATCACGATCTCGCCGTCGCGCAGATTCGAGCGTCGATAGGACAAGCCCAACTGCGCCGGCTGACGCCGCTGCACCCCCATAGCAGTCGCGACGTCCACCCACTCGAGCACGCGTTGCAGCTGCCCGCCGTAGGCGTTGGCGTTCATCCGCACCGCGCCCCCGACCGTGCCTGGGATGTTGACGCCGAACTCGATTCCCGACAGCCCCTCGCGCGCCGCGCGCGCGGCCACGGCGGGCAGGCGCGCGCCGCCGCCGCACACCATTCGCGACCCCTCCACGGCGATGTCCGCCAACTCGCGATCGAGCTTTACGACCAGGCCGGCCACGCCCTCGTCAGCCACGAGCAGGTTCGAGCCCGAGCCCACCACCGCCACCATTAGGCCCACGCCTGCCGCCCAGGCGAGCAGCTCGACGAGTTGGGCCTCGCTGTGAGCGCGAGCGAAGAACTCACCCGAGCCGCCCGTTCGCACGGTCGTCAAACGCGCGAGCGGATAGTCGCGCTTGACGGCTGCGGGCGCGCTCAAAACGTCACCTTGTCCGGCTCGAAGCGCACAAGCCTGCGCCCAAGCTCATCTATGTCCCCGGCGCCCATCAGCACGCATACGTCACCCTCGCCCAGCATCTCGCGCAGCACCGGCTCGGCGGCGGCGAAGCTAGAAAGCCAGTACACGGGCGCTCCCCCGGCGGCGTCGGCAGCCGCTTCGGCGACCAGCAGCCCACTCACACCCGGATGGTCCTCGGCGCGCTCGCGCGCGGGATAGACGTCGAGCACGACCGCCGTGTCGGCCAGCGCAAGTGCCGCGCCGAGCTCGCGTGCGAGCAGCGCCGTGCGCGAGTACAGGTGCGGCTGAAAGACGGCCACCAGCCGCCGCGGCGCGAGCGTGCGCGCGGCTGCAAGCGTGGCCGCGACCTCGGTCGGGTGGTGGGCGTAGTCGTCATACAGCAGCGCGCCAGAGGCGCTGCGCCCGAGCGCCTGAAAGCGCCGCCCGGCGCCGTGGAAGCCGGCCAGGCCCGCGATCGCCGATGCGCTGTCGGCCCCCGCCAGCCGGGCGGCCTCCAGGGCGCCCACCGCGTTGAGCGCGTTGTGTACGCCGGGCACCGCCAGCGACACCTCATGACCGTCCCACTCAAAGCGCGAGCCCTGCGCGCTCAGCGCCACCTCGCCCACGTCGTATGCGACCACCGGCCCGTCGCGCAGTTCAAGCAGCTCGGGCCGGTCCCACACGACCGCCGCGCGCGGCTCCGACAGGAACTCGGCAAACGCCTCGCGCACCTGCGCCAGCGAGGCGAACGTGGCGTGATGGTCGAGCTCGACATTGGTCACCACGGCCACCTCCACACTCAGGCTGAGCATCGAGCGGTCCGACTCGTCGGCCTCGATCACCAGCCACTCGCCCGCGCCCCAGTGGGCGTTGGCCAGGCCCTCCCCCACCGGCGCCCCGACCAGCCAGCCGGGGTCCATGCCGGCGCTGCGAAGCGCGTGCACGAGCATCGAGGCGGTGGTCGTCTTGCCGTGCGTGCCGGCCACAGCGATCGTGCGCCGCAGCGCGCTCAGCTCGCCCAGCAGCTGAGCGCGCGGATACACCGGGAGCGTGCGCTCGCGTGCCGCGTGCAGCTCGACGTTGTCCTGCGCGACCGCCGATGAGTACACGACCTCGACCTCCTCCCCCGCCGGCAGATTCTCCGCCCGGTGGCCGATTGCCGCGTCGAGGATGGCGTCGGCGGCCAGGCGCTGCAAGTACGGCGAGGCGGCTGCGTCGGAGCCGCTTACCTGCGCGCCAAGCGCGTGCGCGGCGCGCGCGTAGGCGCTCATGCCCGCCCCGCCGACGCCGACGAAGTGCAGGCGCCGTCCGCTCCAGGGTCGCGCCGGCGCCGCGTCTGCCCTGCCCTCGCCAGCGTTCATCGCCGCGCGACCGCCAGCAGCTCGTCAGCCACCTCCCGGGCCGCGTCAGGACGGGCCAGCGTGCGGGCAGCAGCAGCCATCGCGGCCAGGCGGGGGCGGTCGGCGAGCAGCGCCGCCACCTCGCCGCCCAGACGTTCGCCGCTCAGCTGCGCGTCGGGGATCACCACCGCGGCGCCCGCCTGAGCCATCCACCGGGCGTTGGCGCTCTGGTGATCGCCTGCGGCATGCGGGTAGGGCACCAGGATCGCCGGCAGGCCGTGCGCGGCGATCTCGAACACCGACCCGCCGGCGCGTGCCACTACCAGGTCGGCGGCGGACAGCGCCTCGTGGAAGTCTTCGAGGTCCAGGTACTCGCGCAGGTCATACCCGCCGGGCAGCGTGTCCGCACCGTTCAGAGCGCGGCTGACCACCTCGGGGTGATCGCGCCGGCCACTGACGTGCAGCACGTGAAAGGGCGCTCGCGTCG
Source organism: uncultured Solirubrobacteraceae bacterium (assembly GCA_963734225.1). Lineage (GTDB taxonomy): Bacteria > Actinomycetota > Thermoleophilia > Solirubrobacterales > Solirubrobacteraceae > Palsa-744. The sequence goes on along the minus strand of CAVTGI010000004.1, from coordinate 135,962 downwards.
GCGCGCCCTGCACGAATGCTTCGACGGCGGCCATGTTGATCGAGCGGGCGCCCAGCGAGCCGCCGAACACGAGCACGCATGTCTCCTCGGGCGCGACTCCCAGCTTGCGCCGCGCAGACAGACGGTCCTGCGCGACGGACGCCACGGGCCTGCCGGTCACGCGATAGCTCGGACCCTCGCGACCGGCGATCGGGAAAGCCAGGCAGACCCGCAGCGCAAACGGCGCGAGCGCCCGGTTTGTCAGCCCGAGATGGCTGTCGGCCTCGGTCAGGACCAGCGGGATGCGCAACGACAGCGCCGCCACCCCGACCGGCCCTGCGATGTAGCCGCCTGCGCCCAGGACAGCATCGGCAGCCAGCCCCTTCAGCAGTGAGCGCGCACGCGGCGCGGCACCGGCTGCGCGCGCGAGCGCACGCAGCGCGTGCAGCGGGTTGCTACGACTAAGGCCTTCGACCGAGATCGTGTGCAGCTGGAAGCCGGCCGCAGGCACCAGCTCGGCCTCGGCGCGCTGACCACCGATGAACGCGACGTCGGCGCCCTCAGCCCGCAGCGCGTCCGCCACCGCCAGCGCTGGAACGACGTGTCCTGCCGTTCCCCCGGCGGCGATCACGATCCTCTTGCGCGTAGCGTTCATCGCCCCATCGTGCCGAGTCGCGCGGTCGCACGTCGCCGGGACGCTTGCCCGAGGCGCTGGCGCGTGCCCGGCGCGGTGGCGCGACCGCGCGCACGTGCCCGGTGGCGCCGGCGGCGACGTTCATCAATAGGCCCATGCCAGCGAGCATCACGATCAGACTGCTGGAGCCGTAGGACACGAACGGCAGCGGCACGCCGGTCAGCGGCGCCAGCCCGAGTACGGCGAATGCGTTGAGGACCGCCTGGGAGAGGATCAGCGAGGTAACGCCGACCGCGATCAGGGCGCTGTATAGGCTGCGGGCGGCCTTGGCGGCGCGCAGCCCCGCGTAGGCGATCAGCCCGTACAGGAACAGCAGCGCGCACACGCCCACGGCGCCGAGCTCTTCGGCGATCACCGCGAGGATGAAGTCGGTGGGCGCCTCGGGCAGGTAGAAGATCTTCTGCACCGACTGCCCGGGACCGACGCCGAACAGCCCGCCTGAGCCGATCGCGATCTGGCCCTGCACCGCCTGAAAGCCGCTGGAGGAGGCGTGCGCCCAGGGATCCAAGAACGAGGTCAGCCGCGCCCGCGCGTAGGGTTGCACGAGCGCGTAGAGCAAGACCAGCGTCATCAGCGCGCCGGCGAGCGCGGCCAATTTTCCCAGCGGCATACCCGCGGCCAGCAGCATCGCGGTGGCGGTGAACGCGATCACCATCGCGGTGCCCAAGTCGGGCTGGATGAACACGAGCAGGCACGAGCCGCCGATGACCAGCCCCAGCGGGTTGGCCAGCTCGCGCAGGTCGTGCACGCGCTGGGGGCGCCTGGCCAGCAGCGCGGCCGAGTAGAGCACCAGCGCCAGCTTCAACAGCTCCGACGGCTGGAACTGCAGCTGGCCGGGGCCGATCCAGCGCCGCGCGCCGTTGACGCTCACGCCCACATGGGGAATGCGCGTGGCGAGCACGAGCACGATCGAGACGACCAGCAGCGGCGCGGTGATGCTCTGCGCTTTGGCGATTCCGTCGCGCGCGAGCATGCGCATGATGAACAGCCCGACAGCGCCGTAGAGCACGAACTTGATCAGCTGGGCGCTGCCGTTGCCCTGCCCCTGCAGCAGCGTGGTGGCCGAGGATGCGCTATAGACCATCACCGCCCCGAAGGCGAGCAGGCAGAGAGTGGCGGTCAGCAGGATGCGCTGCTCCAGCGGCTGGCCGGCAGCGATCGCGCCCGCCTCGCTCCCGCGCGCGTTACGCGGTCGACGGGCCGCGGCGGGTCGCGCTCGCCGTGCTGGCGCTGCTGGCATCTGCGCTCACTTCGACGCCCGCCCGCGGAAGCCTCCATGCCAAGCCGCGTCGCGGCGTCCCTGCCCGCGAGCGCACGAGCATGCCCGGACGACACACCCGCAGGCGCGCGGGCGGATCGTGCGCTTCGCGCCAGCGCAGCACCTCGTCGAGGCGCTCGTGCAGCGCCTCGCGCGTGCCCGCGCGACCGTCCGCGTCAGGCGTGGCGGACGTGGCCGCGGCGACCTTGACCGGCTCGGGCACACGTCGCTCCACCGTAGGGCGCACGCTCCTGCGTCCGTCGCGCACCCCATGCCAGCTGCGGGCCACGAAGCCGGCCAGCAGCACCACATACATGCCGCCCCAGTAGAGGAACGGCACGAGCACGATCGCGCTCGGCAGCGTGCCGTGGCGCAGGGCGAAGGCCAGGGTGGCCAGCACCAGCGCCAGCACGGTCGCGTGCGGCACGATCTGGGCCCAATGCCAGCGTGTGTCGTTGTGCTTGCGGGTGACCTTGTAGATCGGCTTGCGCGAGGGGCCGCCAAGGATCGCCTGGATCGTGGCCTTCATGAACACGGGCGCGAGGCCGCTCCAGACGATGCGCACCCGCCACAGCTCCCGAATCGGGTGGCGCTGGCGGCGGCGGCGATCGTTGTAGGGGCGGTTGATCGCCAACAGCCACGCCTCCGTGGCCAACACCAGCGGCAGGATGTGGATGACGAAGCTGTGCACGTCGGTCTTGAACGGCACGTAGCCGAGCAGCGCGGTCATGATGCACGGGACGTACACGAGTGCTGTGAATGCGTGCACGTAGTAGAACAGCAGCTCATAGAACTGCGCCCGCTGGCGCAGGCTCAGGCCACGCAGATCGCCCCATAGCATCAGGCGCACCGTGTCGATCGCCCACGTCCCGCGCTGCTTGTAGACGTTGGGCACGTCCTCGGGCGAATGCTGGCCGACCGCGCCGACGATCGGCAGATAGCAGCCCTGCCAGCCGCGACGCAGGGCCTCCACCCCGGATTGCAGGTCCTCGACGAGGTTCCAGGTGGGAAACAAACCGATGTGTTCGAGCGCGGCGCGGCGCCAAACCAGGCCCGACCCGCATGGGAAGGTGGCATTGGCGGCGTTGCGCGAGAGCATCTGTCCGCGGTAGAACATCGCCTCGCGGTTGTTGAAGGGATCTCCCGCGCTGACCTGGGCTTCCTTGATCGTCTGCACGTAGGCCAGGCGCTCGTTGTGCTCGAGCTGCCCGACCACCTGGCGCAGGAATGCCGTCGAGCCGAGCTCGTCGTCGCAGTCGCGCGTCTCGACGTAGCGCACCTCGGGATGCGCGAGGCCGAGCATCACGAAGGCCGAGTTGAGGTTGCCGGACTTGGGGGCGCCGTTGCGACCGGGCGCATAGCGCGGCGGCGGCAGATGGTAGAGAACGGGCCAGCCCTTCAATGCCTGCTCGAGCGCGGGATCGTGGGCGTCGTCGCTTACGACGATCACCATGCGCTCGCGAGGCCAGTCCTGCTCGAGCACCGATTGGATCGTGCGCAGGATCATCGGAAGCGGCTCGCCACAGCAGGGGATCAGGATGCCCACGGTGGGCTCCACGCCGTAGGGCAGCGGATGCGGCACAGGGACGGCCCGCCACCAGTGGTTGTAGACGCTCAGGAAGGTCGTGGCGAGCGTCAGCGTGTTGGCCAGGAAGAAGGGCCAGGACAGCCACGGCAGCTCACGGTTGAGCGAGGCGTACAGCCACGGGATGTAGATGAGCGTCGCCGCCAGGTAGGCCAGGCCTGCGCCGCGGACCAGCCAGTGGCGGTCGATCGGCGGGTATGCGTCGCCGAACGCCCGGGCCGCGCGGGCCATCGGGCTGCCCTTCGCGACGGCGTGCGCGTCCGGCCCCGCCGCCTCACGCTCGGGGCTTGACTGTGGGGGAGCAGCCGAAATCGTCGACACCAGGTCGGTATCGACAGCGCGCCCGCCACAACTTAAAGCCCCTAGACGCCTCGGCTTTGACGATAGATCGTGAAACCGATCGCGGCGAGCAGCGACGCGACGATCCAGAAACGCAGAATGATCTTGGTCTCAGACCAGGCCTTCAGCTCGAAGTGGTGGTGGATGGGCGCCATCAAGAAGACGCGCTTGCGCGTCATCTGGAAGTAGGCCACCTGGATCACGACCGACAACGCCTCGATCACGAAAATCCCGCCGATCAGGATCAGCAGAACCTCGGTCTTGGTCATCACCGCCAGACCGGCGATCGCTCCGCCGAGTCCCAGCGAACCCGTATCGCCCATGAAGATCGTCGCGGGGAAGGCGTTGAACCAGAGGAAGCCGATGCATGCGCCCACCAGGCAGCCGGCCAGCATCGCCATGTCGAAGTCGCCGGCCAGGAAGGTGATGCCGATGTAGGCCAGCAGGACAATCGCGGCACAGCCGGCGGCGAGGCCGTCGAGGCCGTCGGTGAGGTTGACCGCGCTGGTGGTGCCCGCCACGACGAGATAGATCAGCAGCGGGAACAGCGGGCCGAGGTCGATGTGGTAGTCGACGAAATTCAGCTCCAGGGCGGAGGCCAGGTGCGCCTCCTTGGTCGCCACGAACCACAGGCCCAGCGAGATCGCGATGGTGATCCCCAGCTTGGTCCGCGCGCGCAGTCCCAGCGAGCGGCGCCTGACGAGCTTGGTGTAGTCGTCGGCGAAGCCCAGCAGCGCACAGGCGATCGCGGCACCGAACACGCCGATCGAGCGCCATTCGTATTCGGTCAAGATCAAGAACGCGACCGCGACCGCCAGGAACAAGATGATCCCACCCATCGTCGGCGTGCCCGCCTTCTGGTGGTGGCCCTGGGGTCCGTCCTCGCGGATCTGCTGGCCGAACTCGCGCTTGCGCAGGAACTCGATGAACTTGGGGCTGAGGAAGATGCAGATCAGCAGCGCGGCCGTGCCTCCGAAGAGAATCCGACCCATTCAGCGCCGTCCGGGCCCCGCGCCGCCCGCAAGCGCGCGCCGGCCATCCGCGCTCTCTGCGCCCGCCTCCTGGGCGCCGCACAGAGCGCTCACAACCCGCTCCAGGCCGACCCCCCGCGAACCCTTGACCAGCACGGTGTCGCCCTCGCGCAGCAGGCCACCCAGCAACCCAACGGCCGCCTGCGCGTCGGGCGCCGCATACGCTTGGCCGGCGAACGCGCCGCCCATCTCGGCGGCGAGCGGGCCGACGGTGACGAGCAGGTCGACCCCTCGCTCACGGGCGTGCTGGCCGATCTGGCGATGCAGCTCAGGCGCCTGTTCGCCGAGCTCGAGCATGTCGCCGAGCACCGCCACCGTGCGCCCGTCGGCGGTCTGGGCGAGCTCGTCGATCGCGGCACGCATGGACATCGGGTTGGCGTTGTAGCAGTCGTCGATCACCACCACGCCGCCCGCCAGGACGTGGCGCTGTCCGCGCATGGCCGAGAAGCTCACCTGCAGGCGCCCCCCCGGGGTGATGTCCAGCGCCCGGGCCGCCGCGACCGCTGCCAGCAGGTTGCGCAGGTTGTGAGCCTGCGTGAACGACGGCCACAGCTCGATCTCAGCGTCCGCGTGGCAGATCAGCACGCGCCCATCCTGGCGGCGCTCGATCAGCCGTACATCTCCGCCCTCGCCGAAGGTCAGCGTGTGCAGGTCGGCGCGCAGATGGGGGGCGAGCAGCGTCTCGCCCGCGGGGATGACCGCGCTCGCGCCCGGGGCCAGGCCCGCGATCAGCTCGGCCTTGGCGGCCGCGATGGCCGCCAGCGAGCCGAGCTGCGCCAGATGGGCGGGACCGACGTTGACGATCACGCCCACGTCCGGCTGGGCGATCGCGGTTAGCTGAGCGATCTGGCCGGCGCCGCGCATGGCCATCTCCAGCACCAGCGCCTGGCTGTCGCCACCGGCTGCGAGGATCGCCAGCGGCAGTCCGATCTCGGTGTTGAGGTTCTGCGGGCTTGCGGCGGTGCGCAGCTGGGCGCCGAGCAGCGCCGCGAGGATGTCCTTGGTTGAGGTCTTGCCAGTGGAGCCGGTGATGGCCACTACACGCGCGCCGCGGGCGCCGAGCTCCTGGCGCCAGGCGCGCGCGAGCCCCTGCAGGGCGACCAGCGGATCATCGTGCACGAGCACCGCGCCGTCGCTGCCCGCAGCGATAGCCGCACTGGCATGCGCGGGTGTGACCAGCGCTCCCCAGGCTCCGGCGCGCAGCGCCTGCGCGGCGAAGCGGCCACCGTCGGCTCGCTCGCCGGGCAGGCCGACGAACAACTCGCCCGCACCGACGCGGCGCGAGTCGACGCTGGCCGCCCGCGGGCCCGTACCGGCGTATGCACCTGTCGGCGAGCGCACGAGCTCGGCGTGGGCGGCACGGGCGAGCGTCTGGGCCTCCCAATCGATCATCGCGGCTGCGCCTTCGCACGGCTCATCGCAAGCTGGTGTCCCGCCAGGTCATCGCGCGCCGGCCCCGGCCAGGCCCCGCAGGCGCGCGCCCAGCGCCTCCCTGGCGACGGACACGTCGTCGAAGGGCAGCTTGCGCCCCCCGGCCAGCTCCTGCCCCTGCTCGTGGCCCTTGCCGGCGATCACCAGCACGTCACCACGCCGAGCGCACGCGACGGCCTGCGCGATCGCGCTGCGGCGGTCGACGATCGCCTGCACGTGCCGTGGAAGACCCTCGGCACGCGGGCCCTCGGCCCCGGCGCCGTGCACGCCCTCGCTGCGATTCTCGGCGCCCTGCACGCCGACCATGATCTCGGCGATGATCCGCTCGGGGTCCTCCGAGCGAGGGTTATCGGAGGTGACCAGCGCCAGGTCTGCCAGGCGCGCGGCGACCGCGCCCATCAGCGGGCGCTTGCCGCGGTCACGGTCGCCGCCGGCGCCGAACACGCACAGTACGCGCCCCGGGGGGCCCTCGCCCGACTCGGCCAGCTCGCGTGCGGCGCCGAGCACGTTCTCCAGCGAGTCGGGCGTGTGGGCGTAGTCGACGAGCACCGCGAACTCCTGTCCCTGCTCCACTGGCTCGAAGCGGCCCGGCACGTGAACCCCGCGCTCCAGCGCCGCGATCAGGACCTCCAGCGGCACCCCGAGCGCGTGGGCGGTGGCGAGCGCGCCAAGCGCGTTGGCGACGTTGAAGCGGCCCGGCATCGGCAACGTGAGCTCGTGCGCACCGGTAGGGCTGTGCAGGGTGAAGCGCGCGCCTGTCAAGTCGAAGCGCACATCGCTTGCGCGGTAATCGGCAGGGGTATTCAAAGCAAACGTGCGGGCGCCGTCGATCTCCGCGGCCAACCGCCGTCCATAGGAGTCATCGACGTTGATCACGCTGACCGGCTGTGGGGCACCCCGCGGCGCGAGGAACAGCCGCCGCTTGGCCTGGAAGTAATCCTCCATCGTGTCGTGGAAGTCGAGGTGGTCGCGGCTCAGGTTGGTGAACACGACAGTGGCGAACTCGGTGTGATCGACGCGCCCGAGCTCCAGCGCGTGCGAGGAGACCTCCATCGCGCAGGCTCGATCGCCGCCGGTGAGCATCGCGCGCAGATCGGCCTGCAGGTCGATCGCCTCGGCGGTCGTGCGCTGGACCGGCCGCTCGTGCCCGCCGATGACCGACTTGACGGTGCCCAGCAGGCCGCACTGCTCGCCGGCCGCCTCCAGCAGTGCGCGCACCAGATAGGCGGTGGTGGTCTTGCCGTTGGTGCCGGTCACGCCCACCACCTTCAGCTCACGCGACGGGTGGCCGTAGAAGCGTGCCGCGACCGGCGCCATCACGGCGCGCGCGGACGCGACAAGCAGTTCGGGCACGCCCAGGCCCAGTGCCCGCTCGACCACGAGGGCGACGGCGCCCTGGCGCACCGCCTCGGCGGCGAACTCGTGGCCATCGGTGTGAAAGCCAGACACGCAGAAGAACAGATCGCCCGGTCTGACCGCGCGGCTGTCGTAGGCCAGGCCGGTGATCTGCACGGGCTCGCCCGTCTTGCCTGCGACTTGGTCGCTGCGCTGCGCGGCATCGCCCGAGTGACGCAGTTCGGCTGCCCCGAGCGTGGACAGTCCGTCGGCGAGCTCCTGCAGATCCATCGATGGCTTGCGCCGCGCCGACATTGGGATGAGTCTAGTTTCCGTCTCCCCGGAGCCGACCTGTCAACGACTCGCTCGGTTCTAGGCCTACTAGCCTTCCGGGGGAATGCCCAGATAGGGCAGCGCGAAGCTCATGATCTGGGCGAACGCGGGTGCGGCCACGCTGCCGCCGTAGATCGAGCCGGACTGCGGTTCGTCGACGACCACCGCGCACAGCAGCTTGGGGTCGGCTGCGGGAGCGAAGCCGATGAACGAGGCCACGTATTTGCTGTGGGAGTATTCGCCTGTTTCCGGATCGATCTTGCTGGCCGTGCCGGTCTTGCCCGCGAGTTGGTAGCCCGGGATCGAGACCTCGCTGGCGGTTCCTTCCGGGCCGAGCACGCCTTCGAGCATGTGGCGCACCTGGGCGGCGACGGTGCTGGAGATGATGCGATGCCCGCGCGGCTGCGGCCGGAGGCGCCCGTCGACGGCGCCGATGATGTGCGGGGTATGCAGGATCCCGCCGTTGGCGATCGCCGCGTACGCGCTGGCCATCTGCATCGGGGTGACCAGCTCGCCCTGGCCGATCGGCAGGTTGCCCATCGAGGAGCCCGAGTATTCGCTCAGGGGCAGCGCCACGCCTTTTTCCTCGCCCGGCAGTTCCACGCCGGTGGGCGCCCCGAAGCCGAATCGGTGAACCCATTCGTTGAAGCTGTGCGGCCCGTCGAGCGCCCCGATCTTGATCACGCCGACGTTGCTCGAGCGCGCAAGGATCTGGGAACTTGTGAGCGTCTCTTCGGGGTGTTCGGTGTCGTCGTGGATCGTCCTGTCGGCCACCTGGATCTGATCGGGGATGTCAAAGGGCGTGTTCGGCGTGATCAGCCCCCGCGCCAGCGCGTCGGAGACCGCGACGAGCTTGAAGGTGGAGCCCGGTTCGTAGTTGAACGAGACCGCGCGGTTCTCCATCGCGTCGGCGGGCGATGAGCCGGGATCCTCGGCGTTGACCTGCGGCCAGTTGGCCAGCGCCAGGATCGCCCCGCTGCGCGGGTCCATGACGATCGCTGTCGCATCGCTCGGCTGGAACACCCGGCCGACCGCCGCGAGCACGTCTTCGCTGCGCTGCTGGATGTTGGCGTCGAGCGTGAGCGTCAGCGACGAGCCGGGCACCTCGTGGTGAGGTTCTGAGATCGACACCGGCTGGCCGAGCGCGTCGCTGACCACGCGCCGCTGGCCAGAGCGGCCGCGCAGCAGCGCGTTGCGCGAGTACTCCAGTCCCGCCAGCCCCTTGCCTTCGGTGCCGACCAGACCGAGCACCTGCGCGGCCAGCGGCCCGCGTGGGTAGACGCGGCGCATCACCGAGGTGCCGGTCACACCGGGGATTTTCAAAGCGAGGATCGCCTGCGCCTGCGCAGCTGGCACCGAGCGCGCCAGATACACGAAGCCGCGGCGTTCTGAGAGCTTGCCAAGGACGCTCGCCAGGGTCTGGCCGAGCGGGCGCGACAGCTGCTGCGCCGCTTGCAGCGGATCGGTGATCAGGTATGGATCTGCGGAGATGTCCTTTGCGGGTTCGGAAACCGCGAGGTCGACGCCGTTGCGGTCGGTGATCGTGCCGCGCGGCGCGTCCACGGTTTCATAGGTCAACTGCTGGTCGCTGGCGGCCTTGCGCAGGGTCGCGCCACGGACCACCCCAAGGTAGAGGGTCCGCCCCGCCGCGATCACCAGCAGCGCGAAGAACAGCGCGAAGATCGACCCAATCCGGCTTTGGACAGCGTCCACCGCTAACCCGTGGCCCCTGCCTGCGTGCCGCCGCCCGGCGTGGCTTGGCCGGATTCGCCTGCCGCGCTCGCGGGTTCAGACGATGAAGGCGAAGACGACTGCGGGGCGGCCGTCTGGCTGGGCGCCCCCGGCGCGGCGCCTGTCGCGGCGCCCGCTTCACCCTGTTGGCCGGCTTCAGATGAGCCCGCCTGCGATTGAGCTTGGGATGCGCTGGCCGATTGTGCGCCCGCCTGTTCGGACGAGGCGCCGGCCGTCGCAGCGCCCGCCGGTTGAGATTCGGGCGAGCCGGCCTGCGTCGCGGCACCCGCGCTTGGCGCGGCCCCGGCTTCCGTGGCAGGGACGGGTGCCTTGGCTGGCGCGCTCAGTGCAGCCCCAGCACGGCGCGTAAAGATCCCTGGCCGAGCGGTCAAGAAGCGCAGCGCGCTCATCGGCACCAGCTGCATGTCCAGCCGGCTGGCCAGCGACTCGACGCGGTTGCCGGCCGCCAGTTCGGAGTTATCAATCGCCAGCGCAGCGTTCTCGCGCTGCAGCGTCGCCTCGCGCTCGAGCGCGCGACCCACGTTCGAGTTGAGCTCGAGCAGCGCCAGTTGCAGTGTGACGATTCCGATCAGGGCAAAGGCGACCAAGCCAATCCACGCCCGGCCGGCGATCAGGCGGTGCAGCAGGCGGTGGCGCTCGCGACGCCCGACAGCGGCGAGCAGGCCGGGCACGAGGCCGGACTGTGCCTGGGCGGGTCGCCGCGTCCGCGCGCGCGGGGGTCGAGTCTGTGGGCGCGCGGGCCGCAAAGGCCCGACCGGCGCCCGCACTGGGCCCGACACTCGCCGCGCAGGCGAGCTCGGACGCGGCGGGCGGCGAACCGCGGGGGCAGCGGCGGATGCAGGCGGCGTCACGCGTCCTCCTGGTGTGCTGTGGACAGCTTCCTTGCGCCGCGCAGCCGTGCCGAGCCGGCGCGCGGGTTGCTCGCGAGCTCGTCGGCCGAGGGCACGATCGCGCGGCGGGGGATCAGCGCGGCGGCCGGCTCGCGTCCGCACACGCATATCGGCAGGTCGGGCGGGCAGATGCAACCGCGCGCCTGCTCGCCAAGAAAGCGCTTGACGCGTCTGTCCTCGAGCGAATGAAAGGCGATCCCGGCGAGCACGCCACCGTCGCGCAGCAGGCCCCAGGCCAGCGGCAGTGCGCGATCGAGCTGTCCGAGCTCGTCGTTGACCGCGATGCGCAGCGCCTGGAAGGAGCGCTTGGCGGGATGGCCGCCGGCGAAGCGGGCCGGGGCCGGTAGCGCGTCCTTGATCGTGGCGACCAGCGCCAGCGTCGTGTCGATCGGCGCCTGCGCGCGCCGGCGCACGATCTCGCGGGCGATCGCGCCGGCGTGGCGCTCCTCGCCGTAGTCGCGCAGGACCTGCGCGATGCGCCGCTCGTCCCACTCGGCCACGATCTGGCGCGCGGTCAGCTCCTGGGCGGGATCCATGCGCATGTCCAGCGGCGCGTCGTATGAGTAGGAGAACCCCCGCTCGCGCGTGTCCACCTGCATCGAGGACATGCCCAGGTCGAAATAGGCCATGTCTGCGCGCACGCCCTCGTCCGCCAGGCACGCCAGCGCCTCGGCGTAGCCCGAGCGGATGAAGCGCACCGAGCATGCCGTCTCGGCAGCCAGCGCGGCGAAGCGCTCCTGCGCGAGCGGGTCGCGGTCGATCGCGATCAGCGTGCCGGCCGGGCCCAGCCGCTGCGCGACCAGGCGCGCGTGCCCGCCATCGCCGAAGGTGCAATCGATCGCCGTCTGGCCGGGCTGGGGGTCGAGCAGCTCCAGCAGCTCGCGCGCGAGCACCGGCGTGTGAGCGCAGCTCGCGCTCGCCTCGCCGTCGAGCCTATGCGCGGCGCGTGCACGCGCGGCCCGCCTCGCGGATGAGCCGCGGCCGGCATCGCCGGGGCCCTTCCTGCGGGCCTGCACGACGATCGGCGACCGACCGGAGGTAAAACCCTCCATTCCCGCGCGGCGGGCGATCTCAGGCAGCGTCATCGGCACGCGCGGTGACCTCCGCGACGCCGCTCAGCAGCGTCGATCGATGTTCGCTCCAGGCGGTCTTGGCCCACAGCTCCATGCGGTCGCCCACCCCCACCACCACGACCTCCTTGGCCAGCCCCGCATGCTCGCCGAGGAAGCCCGGAACCATGATCCGCCCGGCGGCGTCGAGCTCGGTGTCGTGGGAGCTGCCGTAGAAGAAGCGCTCCAGCTCGGTCAGGCGAGGCGACAGCGGCGGCAGCTCGGCCAAGGCGCGCTGGGTGTAGCGCTCGTACTGCTCCGGACGCCACACGCCCACGCATGGCTTCAGGTCGACCGGCATCGCGAGCACCACCCCCTCGGCCAGAGCGGCGCGGTAGCGGGCTGGAACGGTGAGGCGGTTCTTGGCATCGAGCGTATGGTCGAAGGTGCCGCGGAACGGGACCACTGTTGAGGCTCCCAGCTTTGTTTACCGAGCCGAGGTGGAGGAGTGGGAGGAGCCCCTCCACCTCGGCTCGCTGTCGCGAACATATCCCACTTTCTCCCACAATGCAACCCCATTTGCACATCTTCTCCCACCTGACCGTCCCACGGTCCGCCTTGCGGGCGAAAACCGCGCTACAGAGCGGATCTGTGGGCTTTCATCGGACGCGCCCGGCAGATCGCACAAGCGCAAGCGCAGTTGCACGACGGTCAAGTGCATGGGCGGTTGCAGATAGACGTGGCTTGCGCGTGGGCGCGCGCGACGCATACGATCCCCCCGCCGGTCGCATCCGACCACCCGCGAAAAAGGACTCCAGCGTTGCCCTTCGGCCAAAGCCCTCCCCCACGTAGACGCGCGATGGCCCATGCGCTTGCGCCAGTCGCTTCGGCGCTTGCGCTGGCGGCGCTCGCCGGCTGCGGCTCGTCCTCGACGCCCGGAACCTCGGCCGACCCCGCCGCCGTCGTGCCCGCGTCGGCGCCGCTGTACGCGGGCGCGACCGTGCGCCCGACCGGCGCCCAGCAGACGGCCGCGCTGGCGGCCGGACGGGCGTTCACCCATCAGGCAGATCCCTACCTGCGCCTACTGGGCGCCCTGCAGGCCCCCGGCTCGCCCGCCCTGAGCTTCAAGCGCGACGTCGCGCCCTGGCTGGGGCCGCACGCGGGCGTGTTCGTCACCTCGCTCGGCTCATCCAGCGCGCTGCTGTCGCTCGTACAGCAGGGGCTGCTGGGCGGCTCATCGACGATCGCCTCCCCGTTCGCCGGCGGCGCGGGCGCGGCGGCTCAGGGGGCGCTCGTGCTGGACACCTCAGACGAAGCCAAGGCGCGCTCATTCCTGGAAGCCCAGGCCAAGCGCGCGGGCGCGCATGCGGCCAGCTACCGCGGCTTCTCCTACCAGGCGACGCCGGGCGGGCTGGCGGTGGGGATCGTGCGCCGCTTCGCTGTGATCGGCAGCGAAGCGGGGATGCACGGTGTGATCGACACCGAGCTCGGCGGAGCCTCGCTGGAGCATGCCAGCGGTTATCAGTCCCTGCTGTCCTTTGCGCCCGCTCAGACGCTCGCGCACCTGTACTCCAACCTGGCCAGCTCGACGAGCTCTGCAGGCACGGCGCAGGCCGGCCAACAGGAAGGGCTGGCGGGCGTGCTGGCGCTGCTGGGCGGCGCGCGCGAAGCGAACGTCTCGCTCGTGCCGAGCGCCAGCTCGATCGCCCTGGACGCCGACACGCTCGCGCATCCCGCGGGCGCCCCCGGCGGACTGCTCTCCTCCAGCGCCCAAGGCGCGGGCACCCTCGCGCAACTGCCCGGAGAATCGTGGCTGGCGGTGGGTCTTGGCAACGTCGCCACCACCCTCGCCGCGGACGTGCAGGGCCTGCGCTCTCTGCTGTCGATCGCAGGCGCCAGTCCGGAAGCTCCCGCGTCGGGCACACTGAACCTGAAGGGCCTGTTCGAAGGGCTGTTCACGCCGCTGGCCGCGCTGGGCGCGGACACCCCCCAGGCGAGACAGGACTTTCAAAGCTGGATGGGCTCCGCGGGCATCTTCGCCGAGGGCGCCAGCCTGCTGGAACTGAAGGCGGCCGTGGAGATCGAATCCACCGACCCGGCGCGCTCGCGCGCGGCGGTGGCTCAGCTCGGCGCGCAGCTGCGCAAGGCCGGCGGCTCGCTGGCGCCGGTCGCAACTGGCGGCGCCGAAGCGGCGATCGGCGCCAGGCTGCCCGGCCTGCCTGTGGTGCTGGAGATCGCCGCGGGCCGCGCCTCCGACGGGCACGCCGAGTTCGTGCTCGGGCTGGGCGAAGCGTCGGTGGGAGCCGCGCTCGACCCACCAAGCGCCCTGTCGGGCGCGGCGTCCTACAGCGCCGCGAACGCTGCCCTCGGTGAAGGCATCAAGCCGAGCATCATGTTCGACGTCCCCACGTTCCTCAGCCTGCTTGAAGCTGTCGGCCTGAGCGAAGACCCGACGATCTCCAAGTTCGTCCCCTACCTGCGCACGCTCACCACGCTCGACGGCGGCGGACGCGCGCTCGGCGCGCAAGGCCAGCGCTTCCGGCTGGTCGCCGGGCTGACCCCCGCGGGGGGCTAGCGGATGTCGATCGCGCGATAGAACACCGGACGACCTTCCTGCACGCGGTCGACCCCGTAGCGCGAGATCGTGCTTTCGCCGTCCGCTTCGATCGAGTACTCGCCGATCACCGAGTCGCGGTCGCGCGTCGACAGGACCCGGTCGATCACGGTCCGGCGATCGTTGCCGTGCTCCCCCGCAGCGCGAATCGCGTCGAGCACCAGCGTCATCGCCTCATAGCCGTACAGGGCCTCGGCCCCGCCCTGCACGCCGAATGTCCTACGGTAGTCGTCGAGCACCCGCTGTGCAGGGGCGGGGTACTGCGAGGCCGCCAGGGCGGGGGTGGTCAGGTACGTGTTCGCCGCGGCCGTGCCGAGGTGATCGGTGAACGCTTGGCCTGCCAATTCGCTCGAGCCCAGCAGCAGCAGCTGGGGGTCTGCGTGGTGCAGCTCGCGCCACAGCGTGGCCGCACCCGTCCCGGCGCTGCCTGCGAGGAACACCGCCTGGGCGTGGCTTTCTGAGATCTTTTCGACCTCGCCGGTGAACGTCGCGCCGAGCGTTGTGGCGAGGCTGTCGTGGGCGAGGACCTTGACCCCGGCCCGCCCCGCTTCGCGCGCGACGATGTCCGCGAGGGGCATCTCAAATGCGCCCTGGTCGTCGAGCACATAGACGCTGTGCACGCCCAGCAGCCCCATCAGCTGCGCCTGGGCAGCCGCCTGGGCCGGGTCGCCGGGCTGCAGGCGCGCGAACGTTCGCCGCCCGGTCGGGTAGAAGCGTTCGGGCTCGTCCTGTCCGGCGTCCAGCGAGGATGTGAGCCCCACGTACGGGCTGGCGGGGCTGAGCTGCAGGATGCCCGCCGCGTTGATCAGCGGCAGCGAGACGGCGGTGGCCCCCGAGTCGTAGTCACCCAGGTAGGCGATCGTGCTGGTGTCGTCGGCGGCGGTCTTGGCGTTGGTCGCGGTCACCCCGGGGCTCCACTGCCCGGTTGTCGGGTTGGCGTCGTCCAGCGACACGTAGCCGACCTTGAAGTTGCCCGCGCGCCCCCTCGCGTCGGCCAGCGCCAGCTTCTCGCCGTTGACGATCTGCTCAGACGCCTGTGCTTCGGGGCCCTGCAGGGGCAGGCTCGAGTAGATGGCCAGCTGGCTGCCGGCCGCTTCGGTCGTGTCGGCCGAGCCCACGCCTCCGCAGCCGCCGAGCGCCGCTGTCGCCGCGGCGGCGAGAGCGGCCAAGCCCAGCCAACGAGCGCGCAATGCGGGAGGTCCTAGCTGCGACGGCCCGGCAGGTAGCGGGAGAGGATCTTCACGGACGCTCCCAGCACGATGATGACCGAAGCCAGCAGGAACCCGTCCAGGCCCTTGGTCCCCAGCGCCCACAACACGATCCAGATGACCAGGCCGGCCGTTACGGTGAGGACGAATCCCATGCGCGCGCAATCCTAGCGAGCCTGCGCGAGCGCCGCGGCCAGTTCGCCGACGACCGCGCCGACCGCTGCCGCCGGGTCCTGCGCCTCGGCGGCGGCGCGCACCAGGCGCGTGCCGACGATCACCCCGTCTGCGCCTGCCGCGGCGGCCTGCACGGCCTGCTCGGGCGTGCTGATCCCGAAGCCGATCGCAACGGGCACCGACGTGCTGGCCTTTGCCCGGGCGACGATCGCCGCGAGGTCCTCTGCGACCACGCGCCGCTCGCCGGTGGTGCCGACCACGGACACGGTGTACAGGAACCCGCGCGCCGTGGCGCCGATCGCAGCCAGACGCTCGGGCGTGGTGGTGGGCGCTACGAGCCCGATCAGCGCCAGGCCGCGCTTGTCGCAGGCGCCCAGCACCTCCGGGGCCTCGCCGTGGGGCAGGTCGGGCACGATCATCCCACATATGCCAGCGCGCTCCAGACGATCGACGAACGCGTCCGCGCCGGGCGCGAAAACCATGTTGGCGTAGCACATCAGCGCCACCGGGACCTCGCCGGAAAGCGCGCGCGCCACCTCCAGCACGCCCGCCACGTCGGCGCCGCCTGCAAGCGCGCGCGTCCCCGCGGCGTGGATCACCGGGCCGTCGGCAAGCGGATCCGAGTAGGGCAGACCCAGCTCGATCAGGTCGGCGCCTGCCGCCACGCACGCCTGCCCGATCGCCAACGACTGCTCGAGCGTGGGAAAGCCACCCATCACATAGGGCATCAGCGCGGCGCGCTTGCCGTTGTTCGCAAACGCGGCGGCGATCCGCGCCATCCCCGTCGCCTGCACCGCGCTCACGTCTCGCCCCGAGCGAGCACCTCGGCCAGATCCTTGTCGCCACGACCGGACAGGCACACGAGGTCCAGCTCGCCATCGTCCTGCGCGAGTACCCACGCCAGCGCGTGCGCGGTCTCCAGAGCCGGGATGATCCCCTCCAGGCGCGCGACCTCGCGAAAGGCGTCCAGCGCCTGCGCGTCGGTGACCGCCACGTAGCGCGCGCGGGAGGTGTCGCGCAGGTGGGCGTGCTGGGGGCCGGCGCCGGGGTAGTCCAGCCCGGCCGAGATCGAGTGCGCCTGCACGATCTGGCCCTCCTCGTCCTGCATGATCGCCGAGCGCGAGCCGTGCAGGATGCCGGGGCGCCCGGCGACCGTCAGCGGCGCGCCGTGGCGCCCGGAGGCGATGCCCTCGCCGCCCGCCTCCACGCCCACGAGCGCCACCTGCTCGTCGGCGAGGAACGCGGCGAAGATGCCGATCGCGTTGGAGCCCCCTCCCACACAGGCCACCACACGCGCCGGCAGCCTACCCTCGCGCTCGAGCATCTGGGCGCGCGCCTCGTCGCCGATGACGCGCTGCAGGTCGCGCACGAGCGCCGGGTAGGGCGCGGGACCGACGACCGAGCCGATCACGTAGTGGGTGCTTGCGACGTTGGTCACCCAGTCGCGGATCGCCGCCGAGGTGGCCTCCTTAAGCGTCTTGGCCCCCGCGTCCACCGGGCAGACGGTCGCCCCCAACAGCTGCATCCGCTGTACGTTAGGTCGCTGGCGGCGCGTGTCCTCCACGCCCATGTAGACCACGCATTCCAATCCCAGCAGCGCACACACGGTTGCGGTGGCTACCCCGTGCTGTCCGGCGCCGGTCTCGGCAATGATCCGACGCTTGCCCATCCTCCTGGCCAGCAGCGCCTGGCCGAGGGCGTTGTTGAGCTTGTGCGATCCGGTGTGGTTGAGATCCTCGCGCTTGAGATACACGGGGCGCCCGGCGCGCTCGGACAGCCTGTGCGCCCGGTATAGGGGCGTGGGACGCCCACCGAAGTCGCGCAGCAGCTCGCTCAGCTCGGCGCGATAGGCCGGGTCTGCCCGGGCCTGGCGCCACGCCTGCTCCAGCTCGTCCAGCGCCGGCATCAGCGTCTCGGGCACGAACTGGCCCCCGTAGGGCCCGAAGCGGTGCTCGATCATGGGCTCGGCCGGATCATCGCCCGAGCCGGGGCGCTGGCGAGCGCGACCGTCGACGCTCACGCCAGTTGACCGACCGTGAGGCGCTCGGACGAGTCACAAGCGGCGACCGCGTCGATGAACGCGCGCAGCTTGGCCGGATCCTTGCGCCCGGGCGCGGCCTCGGTGCCACTCGCGCTGTCCAGCGCGAACGGGTGCGTGGCGGCGACCGCCTCGGCCACGTTGCCGGCGTGCAGCCCACCGCTGAGGATCAACGGGACCTTCGAGCGCCGCGCGGCTAGCAGGCTCCAGTCGAACGTCTCCCCCGTCCCCCCGCGCAGCTCCCGCCGGGCTGGCACGCGCGAGCGCGCGTCGAGCAGGTGGAAGTCCACGTGGAAGCGCTCGAGGTCGCGGACGTCGCCCGGACCGGAGACCTGGCCCGCCTTGATCACACGCGCTCCGCTCGCCCGTTTGACCTCGGCGCAGTAGGACGGGCCCTCCTCGCCGTGCAGTTGCAACAAGTTCAGATCGAGCTGCTCGCTCGTGCGCAGTACCTGCTCGAGCGGCGCGTTGACGAACACACCGCACAGCGCCACCTTGCGGCGCAGCGCCGCGGCGATCTGTTGCGCCTGCTCCAGCGAGCACCTGCGCGGGCTGCCCTCGTAGAAGATCATCCCCACCGCCCATGCGCCAAGCTCGGCGGCCATGACAGCATCGTCGAGGTCGGTGATCCCGCATATCTTGACCTTGGGGCAGGTCTGCGTCATGCCCCAACGGTAGCGGGCCGTCGGTCGGGAGCTAGCCTTCCGGGGTGGTCGGGTTAGGCACCGAGTTGGGGCGGCTGCCAAGGGTCGCGGTCAACGTCTTTTTTTCGTACTTGCCGCCGCCGGTAGCACGCCACAGTTCGACCGCGATCTTGTCACCGGGTCGCTTTTCCTCGATGTCGCTGGCGAGGTCTTCGGAGCTGGTCACCTTTTTGCCGTCGAGCCCGATGATGACGTCGCCGCCGACTGCGACCTGGCCGTCTTCGGTGTTCGCGCTGACCGTGCCGCCGCGGATGCCTGCCTTTTCGGCCGCGGTGCCCTTCTGGACGCTCTGCACGAGCGCACCGCTCTTGACCGGGAGGTTGAGCGCCGACAGCGAGCCGTCGACGGTCAGCGACGTGAGGCCGAGGTAGGCGCCGCGCACCGTTCCGCCTTTCTCCAGCTGGGAGATCTCGGACTTGGCCGTGTTGATGGGCACGGCGAAGCCGATGCCCACGCTGCCGTCACCGCTTCCGCCGGTCTCGATCTGGGAGTTGATACCGATGACCTGTCCGGCCGCGTTGAGCAGCGGCCCGCCCGAGTTGCCGGGATTGATCGGCGCGTCGGTCTGCAGCACGTTGTTGATCGTGAACCCGTTGGGCGCGGTGATCTCGCGCTGCAGTGCCGAGATGACGCCCGTGGTGAGCGTGCGTTCGAGGTCGAACGGATTGCCGATCGCATACACGGGGTCGCCCACCTGCACCGTGCTGGAGTCCCCGAGCGTGAGCGGGTGAAGCGTCAGACCGTCGGTCGGGATCTTCAGGATGGCCAGGTCGTTGGACGGATCCTTGCCGACCACCTGGGCTTCGACGGTCTGACCTTTTTCGAAGCTGACGGTGACCTTGATTGCGTTGGCGATCACGTGGTAGTTGGTGAGGATCGTGCCATTGGCATCGATCACGATGCCCGAGCCCGTGTCTATGCCCTGACGCTGGGTTTCCCCGCCACCGAACAGGTTAAAAGGCGAGGATTCGCCTTTCTGCACGACGGTCGAGGTCACAAATGCAACGCCTGGTGCATCGCGTACATACGCTTCGTGCGGGGTCATGCCGATGGTCTTCTGCTGGGAGGCATTCGACGGCGTAATTGGCGCGGCGGCCTGCACCGTGGTGACGGTCGTGGTCTGGGACTTGCCCAGGTCGCCGGCCGCGGCGACTACGGCGACCACGATGCCTCCGCCAAGTAGGGCCGAGATGAACGGGATGACGATGCGCTTCATTGCGTCACAGGATGGTCGGTGGGGGTGAAGGGCATCTAAAGGGGAACGTCGGCGTCCCTAAAAGATTGCAGCTCGGCCAGAGCGACCGCCGGATCGGGCGAGCGCATCAGTGACTCGCCGACCAGGACTGCCTGCACGCCCTGCTGCGCCAGCCGTTGCAGCTGGCCGGCGCTGGAAATCCCCGACTCTGACACCACGGTCACGCCGGGCGGCATGTCGTCGAGCAGTCGTTCGGTGCGCTGCACGTCCACGCTGAAGTCACGCAGATCGCGGTTGTTGATGCCCACGATGTCCGCGCCCGCCTCCACAGCCGTGTGCAGCTCATCGCGATCGTGGACCTCCACGAGCACGTCCAGTGCGAGCGCCCGCGCGCGATGCAGCAGCGAGGCCAGCTGCGCGGGCTCCAACGCGGCGACTATCAACAGCACTGCGTCGGCGCCCGCCTCGCGCGCCTCCAGCAGCTGGTAGGGGTCGACGATGAAGTCCTTGCGCAGCAGAGGCAGCCGGCAGGCGGCGCGCGCGGCGCGCAGGTCCTCCAGCGAGCCGCCGAAGTTGGGCCCCTCGGTGAGCACCGAGATCGCCACCGCGCCGCCACGCGTGTAGGCGTCCACGATCTGCAGCAGGTCGGGATCGTCGCGCAGGCTGCCCGCGGACGGGGAGCGGCGCTTGAACTCGGCGATCACGCCGATGCCGGGAGCGCGCAGAGCGTCGCGCAACGAACGGCCGCCCGCCGGCCCGGTGTGCTCATGCTCCGGCAACGGCGTGTCACGCTTGCGCCGGGCGACCTCCTCGCGTGTCTGCGCCAGGATGCGATCGAGCACCGTCGGCGCTTGCGTGCTCATCGCAACGCCTCGGCGGGAGCGTTGGGAGCATGGCGGCGGCTGGCCGCCACGAAGCGCTCGAGCGCGTGCGCGGCGTGGCCCTCGGCGATCGCCTCGCGCGCCACCTGCACGCCCTGGGCGATCGTGTCGCTCGCCCCGGCCGCGTAGATCGCCGCGCCTGCGTTCAGCAGCGCCAGGTCCTCCCCGGCCGGCCGCCGCCCCGCCCCGCGCCGCCCCCCGTCGAGGATCGTACGCGTAAGCTGCGCGTTGTCCTGGGGACTGCCCCCGCCCCAGTCCAGCGCCTCAGCTGCGCCCGCGGCCGGTTGCACGCCCAGCTGCTGGGGGTCGAGCACATAGCGCTCGATCTCCTGCCCGTTGACCTCCACCACTTTGGTCGGCGCACTGGCCGAGATCTCATCCAGACCGTCGTCGCTGCTGACCACCAGCGCACGGTCAACGCCCAACTTGGCAAGCGCGCCTGCGATCGTCTCCAGGAAGCTCGCGTCGGAGACGCCGATCAGCTGGCGACGGGCGCCTGCGGGGTTGGTCAGCGGCCCGAGCAGGTTGAAGATCGTGCGCACGGCCAGCTCGCGTCGCACGGGAATCACAAAGCGCGTGGCCTGGTGGTGAGCGGGCGCGAACATGAAGCCGAAGCCGGCTTCCTCGATACAGCCTGCGACGCCCTCCGGGGAGAGGTCGATGCGTGCGCCCAGAGCCTCCAGGACGTCGGCCGACCCCGACCTGCTGGTGGCGGAGCGGTTGCCGTGCTTGGCCACCGCGCAGCCCGCGCCCGCGGCGATCAGCGCAGCCGTGGTCGATACGTTGAACGTGCTCGTACCGCCACCTGTACCGGCCGTGTCGAGCAGGTCCGCGCGGTCCGTCTCTACCCGCGCGGCCAGCGTGCGCATCGTCCTGGCCAGGCCCACCAGCTCGTCGACGGTCTCGCCCTTAGTTCTCAGCGCGATCAGGAAACCCGCGATCTGAACCTCGGACACTTCGCCGTGCATGATCTGTGCGAGCACCTCGGCGGTCTGCTGGGCGCTCAGGTCCTTGCGCGCGGCCAGCGCGTCGATCGCCTTGGTGAGGGTCGGGTTGGCCATCAGTGGACGACCTCCGCGGGCTCGTCAGGCAGGGGATGCGCATACTCGGCGGCGGCCGTGCCCGGCCACTCGACACCCAGGAAGTTAGCCAGCATTTGCCTGCCCATCTCGGTCAGCACCGACTCGGGATGAAACTGCACCCCCTCGGCAGGCAGCTCGCGATGGCGCAGCGCCATCAGCACGCCACCGCCGCGGGCTGACTCCTCCAGGCAGGCGGGCAGCTGCGAGTCGACCACCAGCGAGTGGTAGCGACCGACGGTCAGCGGGCAGGACAGGCCGGCGAAGATGGTGCGGCCGTCGTGCTCGATGCTGGTCGCCTTGCCATGGACCGGCTCGTTGAGCTTCCAGCGCCCGCCGAAGGCCTGTGCGAGCGCCTGGTGGCCGAGGCACACCCCGAGCGTGGGCACTCCTGCCTTGGGCATGCGGCGCACGAGCTCCAGCGTGATCCCCGCCTGCTCGGGCGTGCACGGGCCCGGCGAAACCACGCAGCGCTGATAGTCGCCGGCCAGCAGCTCATCCACGCTGGCCCGGTCGTTGCGCACCACGTCCACGTCGGCCCCCAGCTCGCCCAGGTACTGGACGAGGTTGTACGTGAACGAGTCGTAGTTGTCGAGGACCAGGACCCTCATGGCCAATCGGGCTGTTGGCAGGCGAGCTCGATCGCGCGCATGGCGGCGGTGGACTTGGCGACGGACTCCTCGTACTCGTACTCGGGCTTGGCCTGCGCGACGGTGCCGCCGCCGGCCTGCACGTGGGCGACACCATCCTTGACGACCACCGTACGGATGTGGATCGCGGTGTCGAGGTCGCCGGCGTAGCTGAGGTAACCGACCGCGCCGCCATAGCCGCCGCGCTTGACCGGCTCGAGCTCGTCGATGATCTGCATCGCCCTGACCTTCGGCGCGCCCGACAACGTGCCTGCGGGCAGCACCGAGCGCAACGCGTCCATCGCGCCCACGCCCTCACGCAGCGTGCCCGACACCGACGAGACGATGTGCATGACGTGGCTGTAGGACTCGATCTCCATCAGCTCGTCGACCTTCACACTGCCGTACTCGCATACCCGGCCCAGGTCGTTGCGCCCAAGGTCCACCAGCATCACGTGCTCGGCGCGCTCCTTCTCGTCGGCCAGCAGCTCTGCTTCGATGCGCCGGTCCTCCTCCGGGCTTGCGCCGCGCGGGCGCGTCCCAGCGATCGGCTTGGTCGACACGTGCCGGCCGTTGACGGTCAGCAGCGGCTCTGGGCTGGCGCCCGCGATCTGAAAGTCGCCGAAGTCCAGGAAGTACATGTACGGGCTGGGGTTAACCGCGCGCAGGCCGCGGTAGATCGAGAAGGCCTCCACGGGCGTGGGCGCCGACCAGCGCTGGGAGGGCACCACCTGGAAGGCGTCGCCCGCGTAGATGTACTGCACGATGCGCTCCACCATCGCTTCGAAGCGCTCACGCGACATGTTGGACTGAAACTGCGGCGGCGTGCGCGCGTCGGGCGCGATCGGCTCGCCGCGCGGCACGGGCCCGGCGAGCGCGCAGCGCACCTCGCCGATCGTGCGCGCGGCCTGCGCGTAAGCACGCTCGATGTCAGGCTCCCCCTCCGGGGACGATGCGGCCTGCTGGCCTATCTTCGATAGGTCGGCGTTGGCCAGGATCGTGACGGTGTGCTTGAGGTGGTCGAACGCCACCAGCGCATCGGAGAACATCAGTGCCATGTCGGGCAAGCCAAGGGGATCGCAGTCGAGCCCGCCCGGGGGGTCGCCGAGCGGCTCGACCGTGCGCACAAGGTCATAGCCGAAGAAGCCCACCGCGCCGCCGAGGAAGGGAGCCCGCCCACCGTCGGCCTGCCCGCCCTCCATCGGCGCCTGCTTGAAGGCGGCCATGCGTTCGGCGGCCAGCCGATAGGGGTCGCCCCCGTCGGCCAGCGACCAGCGCATCACCGCGCGAGGACGAAAGCCGATGAACGACCAGCGCCCCACGCGCTGGCCCTGGTCTGCAGACTCCAGCAAGAACGTCGGCTCGCCGGGCGCCAGCGAGCGCAGCTTCAAGAAAGCAGAGACCGGCGTCTCGCAGTCCTCGATGAAGCTGTAGCTGAGGGGGATCAGGTTGTATGCACGCGCCAGCTCGCATGCGCGCTGCAGGTCAGGCTCGATCGCACCGGCAAAGCCCGGCGGCGCGCCCGCGCCGCCGCCTGGCGACCCGGCTGTCGGCGGGTCCTCGGCAGGCGCGCCCGCGGCCTTAGGAGCGACGGCCATCGAGCACCCGCTCGGCGTCTGTGAGTGAGCGCCCGCGGCTGGCCAGCAGGACGAGCAGGTGGTAGAGCACATCGGCGGCCTCTTCGTCGACGCGCTGCGCGGACTCCTCGCGCGCCGCGCGCGCTACCTCCTCGGCCTCCTCCATGACCTTCTCACCGATCCGCTGTGGATCGTCGAGCAGCGCCACCGTGTAGGAGCCCGTTGGGCGCTCGCGCGCCCGCTCGGTCACGGTGCGCTGTAGGGCGGTGAGCGTCTGAAAGGGCGCGCCCGGCTCGAGCTCGCCGCGGTAAAAGCACGTTCGCTGCCCCGTGTGGCAAGCCGGTCCGGCCGGCTCGACTAGCGCCAGCAGCGTGTCGCCGTCGCAGTCCAGGCGCAGCGAGCGCACCGACTGCACGTTGCCGCTGGTTTCGCCCTTGTGCCACTGCTCGCCACGCGAGCGGCTCCACAGGTGCAACTCGCCGGTTGCGCGCGTGCGGCGCAGGGCCTCCTCGTTCATGTAGGCCAACGTGAGCACCTCGCCGCTGCTCCAATCCTGCACCACGCACGGCACCAGGCCGTCGCCGTCATAGGCGACCTGTTCGTCGATCGACTCTTGCCCACCCGCTGCGCTCATCGCCACGATTGTAGGTACCAGCCGGCGCGCGGTCGTTTCAGACACACTGCACGAGCATGCCCTCGCTGCTCGCACGCCAGCTGGTAGTGGTCACAGGCAAGGGGGGCGTAGGCAAGACCACGATCGCCGCCGCGATCGGGCTGCTGGCCGCCGAGCGCGACCTGACGGCGATCATCGTCGAGGTCGGCGACCAGAGCCGGCTGCCCGCGCTGTTCGGCCTCCCGGCACACCAGCCCGGGGTGGAGACACAGTTGGCGCAGCGCCTGTCGAGCATCTCGATCGACCCTGATCGCGCCCTGTTGGAGTGGCTGCAGGCGCTCGGCGGGCGCGTGTCGGGGCGCGTGCTCGCCTCCAGCGGCACGTTCCAATACTTCGCCGCGGCGGCGCCCGGGGCCAAGGAGCTCGTAACCATGGTCAAGATCTGGGAGCTCACGCAGGCCACGCGCTGGCAGCGTCGCGCCCGCGGCTATGACCTGGTCGTGGTGGACGCGCCGGCCAGCGGGCACGCGCTGGGCTTGCTGCGCTCGCCCCACACCTTCGGCGCGATCGCACGCGTCGGCCCGGTGGCCGGCCAGGCCGAGAAGGTGCGAGCGCTGCTGGAGGACCCCGCGCGCAGCGCATACCTGGCGGTGGCGCTTGCAACAGAGATGGCCGTCACCGAGGCGCTCGAGTTGCAGGACGACCTGCACGAGCAGCTCGGCCAGTCCCTGGACGCGGTGATCGTCAACGGGCTGCTGCCGCAGCGCTTCAGCGGTGCTGAGCTGGCGCGGATCGAGGCTGTCGACGAGCGTCCTGTGGCCGCCGCCGCGCGTGCTGGAGGGGGCGCAGCCGCCCCCGGTGCCGGCAACGACGACGAGGCCGCGTTGACGCACGCGGCCGTCCGCGCGGCCCGCTCGGTCCACGATCGCGCGCGCCTGCAGCGCAACCAGATCGCTCGCCTGCGCAGGCGCGGCTTCACAGTGATCGGCGTCCCGTTCGCCTGGGGCGCACAGTTGGACTTGCCGGCTGTGCACGTGATCGCGGCCCACCTGGGGCGCCGGCTGTGACGGTCTACTGCGCCGCGAGCCTGTACTTGCGCGTCGCCGGATCGCGCTCAAGCAGGCCGACGGCCAGCAGCGTGGTCACATAGCGGTGGGTGGTGCTTGTGTTCATGTCGAGCAAGCGCGCGATTTCCGCGATCCCAAGATAGTCGCCCTCGGACGGGAAGCAGGACAAGACGAGCAGACCGGACAGCAGCGACCGCGACAGCCGCCTGTCCTCCATCTGCGCCGGATAGCTCCATTCCTCGGAGTCCAGAGCCAGCGTCCAGTCGGGGTCGCGCAGCGCCGACAGCAGCACCGACATCGTGCCTCCCTGCCCGGCGGTGCGAACCACCTGGTCGACCTGCGCCTGGGAGAGCTCGAGCACCACCGACTGGTCGCCGGCACCGTCGTCCTCGGGGCGAGCCGAACGCCTGCGAGGACGTCCGGCCCGCTGCCACTGGCGAGATGACGCGGCTTTGGATGGGCCGGAGCCACCCGTCGCGGGGCGACGACCCCGCCGTGGTTTCTCTCTCCCTGAGGGCAAGACTCCGATCCCGTTTTCATCCATCATCGCGTGAGTGCATATTCGCTTACCGCCAGGCATTCTACAAAGGCTGTTCTGAATATTCAGTTCTGACTAGTCTGCGGACCAGCCTCGATCACCCATCAGATGGGCGCAAATCATACAGTTGTCTGCGGTTCTCGTCAGGAGGCGCGCTGGCCATATCTGACGCGCCAGATGCGCAGGATCGGCACGAGCAGCCGCGTGAGCGAGCCGCCCGCTGCGGCGATGCGCCTGCTCGACTCCCGCACCGCGGGCGCTCGCGCTCTGTCGCTCGACAGATACATGGCGACCATGCACGCGAGGATCACCGCGTGGCGCTGGCCGTCGTGTAGACGCCTGGTCTCGCGCGCCGAACGCTCGATCAACTCACACACGCGAGACTCGGCTGCCTCGCTGCTGGGGTAGTAGCTGACATAGCTATGCTGTCCGTCGGCGGCGTCGCTGGCCTGGTCGATATAGCTGTCGAGCATCGTGCTCACAGCGCAGATCCACGGGTCATAGGCATCGGCGACCAGCGCATAGTCCCCGCGCGGCGGACACGCGGCGAGCGCGAGCAGGGCGTGGACGCCGACCGAGCTGCTGGCGGCGGCGCTGCGCTCCCACCAGCTCGTCTCCGACTGGCCGGCGAGCTCACCCTCGGCCCAGCGCTGCAGCGCTGCGCCATTGCACAGGCGACCGGCTATGTGACTGGAAGTCTGTGCGCCCGCGCACCTGTCGGCGGCGCTTACGACCAGCGGACGCACACTCTCGTAGGACGGCAGCGTCAGGCACTCGTCGCGGCATGCCTGCACGAGCGCCCGCAGGTATCCTCCGTCGCGGCGCCAGGGATGAAAGCGGTAGTAGTCGGACATCTCGGCCGAAGGGTCCAGCGCCTCTGTGAGCGCCCGGTGCAGTTGCCGGCCATTGTCGTCGTCGGCGGCGCGCTCATGGGCGTTATCGAGGTACTCCAGGGTCGCCTCATAGGCGACCAGCAAACGCAGCAGGTGCAGATCGCGATGCCTGGGCAAGGTCGCGAACAGGGCTGCCCCGACGATCAGGGTGCGCTTGCGCGACAACGCTCCAAGAGCGTCTTCGCGAAGCGTCGGGTCGGGAATCCCCCGCGCACGCTCGCGCCAGCCGGCTATCTCGTGTGATGCCGCCCTCAGGCCCCAGGCCAGCTCGCGCGAGGCGGCGCAAGCCAGCGCCCAAGTCTGCCGCGCAGACAGCGGCATAGGATCGTTCATCTCCCCAGCAATCGGAACGCTCCCGGAGGCTAGTTAGCGCGTCGGACGACTTTGGACGAGCTTTGTTCATCCTTGCACCAGCCCTGCCCAGCTTTGGCGAGAGTTGCTCAGAACGTTCTTAGTCCTGAAAGCTGATCGCCGGGCGCACACGACTGGCCAGATGACCCGGTATCGCCACGATCGCCACCGCCAGGACGGTGATCGCCAGAAAGCTCACCAGCGCGGTCGGCACGTCGGCCGAGAAGACGACCGGAAACCCGGTGACTGCCGCGAGCGCATGGCTGAGCAGGACCTGGCCATAGATCCCGAAGACCGCGCCAATCGAGCAGGAACTTCCCAGCAGCAGCATGGTCTCCAGCAACAGCCCGCGCCAGAGTTCGCCGTCGCGGAAGCCGTCCACCTTCATGTCTGCGAGCTGCACGCGGCGCTGCCAGATCATCGAGCCCATCGCCGCGCTCATCGCCAGCACAGCCGCGATCAGCACCAGCCAGGAGATCTCGGTCAGCCGCTCCAGCCCCTGACGGCTGGCCGAGCGCTGGCGCAGCTCGCGCTGAGGGGCTGTTTCCACGGCGAGTCCCGACGCCGGGCCCAGCGCCCGCTGGACCTCAAGGCGTCCCTGCGCAGGCGAGACGCCTGCGGACAGCGCTACGTAGTAGGCGCTCGGGTCGGCGCTGGCCCATGCCCGCTCGTAGTCGCCCTGGTTGAGGATGATCGCCCCGGGAGGCCAGCCAAGATTGGTAATCGACGCGGCCACGCGCAAGGTCATGGGCCGCGGCGAGGGAAGCTGAAACGACTGCCCGATGCGCAGATGATGTTCGCTGATAATCGCTTGCGAGACCACCGCCCAGCCGCCGGCTGCAAGACGAGCGCGGGCGATTGCCAGATTTCCGCCGACCAGCTCACTGGGCGGGATCGGATAGGCGGCGCCAGGCGGAGGCGCGAGCACCCACACTCGTCGCTGCTGGTAGTCGAGCAACCCTCCCAGCAGCGGTCTCACCGACGCTACTGCGCCAAGGCGCGTCAGCGGTGCGGTGTGGATAGCGGAAAAGGGCGTGGTGGCGAGCAAGTTGTCCGAGCCGGGCGGGATCACCCACAGCTGTGAGTTGGCGTTGAGCTCGTGGACCAGTCTGTCCAACCCGCGCTGCAGGTTGCTGTGCGCGCCCTGGATCGCCACGCTGCCGAACACGGCGATCGCGCCCGTCGCGCCGATTGCAAGCGCCCGCGCGCGATTGGCGCGCGAGCGCAGCTCAATCACAGCTAGGTAGGCGGATACGCCGGAGAACGACCGGCGTATCCTGTCGAACGCCGTGACCGCTGCGGTGAGCGCGGCCGGCAACAGCAGCAGCAGCGCGGCGGTCAGGCTGACGATGCCCACGATCGCGGCCTGGGGCGCCGCCAGCAGGATGACGGTCGTGATCGCCACGCATGCAGCCCCCACGGCGAGGGCAGCAGCGCCCGTCCGCGTTGGGCGCTGCGGGCGTGAGAACGCGCCAGCCAGAGGGTGGAAGATCTCGCGTCGCAGCGGTGCGAACACCCCGATGTAGGCGGCCACCACGCCACCGCCAACCGCCAGGGCGACGCTCTGCCATGGCACGATGCGCTGCGCGCCAACCGGGAATCCCAGCGACAGGTAGCCCGGACTGGCGCTGAACAGGCCTAGCGACATGAGCTCTCCGAGCCCCAGTCCCAACAGCGAGGCGACCACGCCGAGGACCAGTGCGTCGAACAGCAGGACCCTGGAGACCATGCCGGCGGTGTAGCCATCGAGGCGCAGGTCTTCCACGAGCTTGCGCCGCTGGGGAACCGTGAGCAGCATCGCGTTGAACGCGAACAGGAAGCCGACCAGCGCGCTGATGGCCGCGAACAGGACGGTCGACTGGTTAGTCGGTCCGGCGGCCTGGGCGAACAGCGTCGCTTCGAACCTGGCCGGACGCACGTTGAGCGTCCCGGCCGCCAGCCGCGTCAGGCCGGCCATCACCAGAGCGTCTGCTCCGGCGCGCGGCTGGACCAGCACGCGAGTCAGGCGCCCACCCATGCCAGC
The DNA here is from genome assembly GCA_963734225.1 of uncultured Solirubrobacteraceae bacterium. GTDB lineage: Bacteria > Actinomycetota > Thermoleophilia > Solirubrobacterales > Solirubrobacteraceae > Palsa-744. Next base: position 106,702 of record CAVTGI010000004.1, on the reverse strand, counting down.
CAGGCTCTGGACATAGCGCAGCGGGCCGAGCGCGACGGGCGTGTTCACAAGCGCGCCGATGTCGCCCGGGCCAAGCGTGGTGCCCAGAAAGGCGGTCGGCGTGCGATCACCGATCTGCAGCACAACCGGATGCAGCGCACCTACACCGATCGCCTCGGCGACCGGCGTGGGCACCGCGATCGCATGCAGGCTGGCAAGACGCGCGTACCCAAGGCGGCGCACGAGCGGGCCGCCCACACGCGCGAAGCGCGGATCGGTGCCGACCAGATCGATCGCCTCCGAGCCGCTCGGGCCGCTGATGCCGACGCGCTCGTCGAGCACCGGCACCGCCACGCTCACGCCTGGCAGGCGTGCGACCTCCCCGAGCAGGCGTTCGTCGAAGCCCTGAGGCGTGCGCGCGACGAGCTGCAGGCGCATCGACCCGACGATCCCCGCTGTGACCTGCTCGACCGAGCCGTTAAGGCTTGCGCTGGCGACCTGCGAGGCGAACAGCAAGCCGACGCCGACGGCGATCCCAAGGACCGCAAACAGCTCCTGGGCGATACGCGAGCGCAGGCGGATGCGATAGAGCCGAACGACGTTCGACAGCTTCATCGGCCGGTCTATCCGGCGCTGGCCGGCACGACAGCCTGGTCGGGCTCGTACTCGACGAGCCTGCCGTCCTGCAGCGCAAGCACACGATCGGCATAGGCCGCTGCGCGCGGATCATGCGTGACCAGCAGCACTGCAGCATGGCGCTCGCGGCAGATCTCGGTCAGCAGGGCGAGCACCTCGTGCGTGCGGACGCTGTCGAGGCTGCCGGTGGGCTCATCGGCGAGGACGAGCTTGGGATCGGTCGACAGCGCTCGCGCGATCATCACCCGCTGGCGCTCGCCCATCGACAGCTGTTCGGCCCGGTGCTCGGTACGCCCGGCAAGACCAAGGCGCTCCAGCAGCGGCGCCACCCGACGGTGGGCCTGGCCGACGCCAAGATCGGTGCCCATCAGCTTCAGAGCCGCGTTGTCGAGCGCGCTGGCGCTGGGCAGCAGGTTCAGCGACTGGCGCACGAAGCCAAGCTCCCACAGCCGGTAGCGCGCTGCGTCGCGCTCGGACAGCTGCGACACGTTGCGCCCATCCATGAACACCGCGCCGCTGTCCGGGCGCAGCAGCGCAGCGATCAGCAACAACAGGGTCGTCTTGCCCGAGCCGCTGGGACCGTACAGCGCGACGAGCTCACCAGCGCCGACCGACAGCGAGACCCCGTCGACCGCTCTTACGGGCTCTCCGTCGCCGAGCGGATAGTGCTTGACCACGTCGCGCAGCGCGAGCACTTTAGGCAGAGCGCTCCTTGCCCCGGAACGCGATCACGTTGTCAGGTGGGCTGGAGGGCTCCGGCGGAGCGAGCAGCCGGCCGCCGCTGAGCGCCGCGATCTGGTGTGCGCCCATCATCTCGGGCATGTCGGGCACGGTCGTCAGCACGCCGAGATCGCGCTCCTCGGCCAACTCGCGCAGCAGTTCGATCACCTGCTCGCGCTCTGGCACGCCGAGGTTGGTGGTGGGGTCGTCGCCGAGCAGCAGGCTCGGCCTGCGCACGATTGCGCGTGCGATCGCGACCAGCGCCCGCTCGCCGTCGGACAGGCTCGCCCACGTCTGCCCGGCGCACTCGGACACGTTGACGCGGGCCATCGCGTCTCTGGCGCGGGCGTATGCCTCGCCCTGCTTGTGCATGGCCAGCAATGGCAGAGCGACATAGTCGAGCATGGGCAGCTCCACCTGCGGGCCGGCCTTGCGCATCCACCCGATCCGCTCGCGCATCAACTTCGCATGGTGTGTCTCTGACAGGCCTACCAGATCGCCGCCTTCGAAGCGCACTCGCCCGCGGTCGGGCGTCTCCAGACCGGCTGCGATGCGCAGCAGCGTGGTCTTTCCGGCTCCACGCTTGCCCCATACCACGACGAACTGTCCGGCGCGAACCTCGAGCGTCAGATCGCTCAAGACCTTGACCTCGTGGACGCCGCGCCAGTAGCTCTTGCTGACACCCTCCAGGCGGAGCAGCGCCTCTCCCATCACAGCGCCCGTAGCCGACCCGCCCGCCCTGCTCCCGCGACGACGGTGTCGGGCACGCGCAGGCGCATCGACTCCTCGCGCAGGCGCTCGAGCAGCTCACGGGCAGCCTGCAGCCACTCGATCCGCGCCTGCCACATCGCGATCTCGGCATCCCTGGCGAGCACGCGCATCATTCGCGCCCATTCCTGGGACTCGCCCGCCGCTTCCTCGCCGGCCAACTGCTTGAGGTCGCGCAGCTGGCCCATGCAGGCCAGTTCCTGTCCGTAGACCATGTCGATCAGGCGCGACAGGTTGCGCGGACGACACAGCGCGATCTTCATGTGCAGCTCGTCGCGCAGCGGCGGCGCGGGCGAGGACCCGAGCATCCACGCCTCGAAGTGCTCGACACCCTGCTCGGTCGCTTCGTAGATCATCCGCGGCGCGGCGCGCCTGGCTGGGCCGGCCCCCATCTCGCCGGCGGAGCGCACAAACTCGTCGCGGCTGAGCTGGTCCAGCGCCGAGTACACGCCCGAAGGCGCAAACCCGGAGGAGCCGAAGCGCTCCTCCAATCGCTGCGCCAGCTGATACCCGTAGCCGGGACGCTCGATCACAAGTCCCAATACAGCGTACTTCGCAGACATGCCCACCCTTCCTCGCCGAGCCGAGTAATCCAGACGGTACCCCAATTGGAGGCGGCACGCATCCCAACCGGGAGATGAATCATATGCACTCGAATTCCTGCGAACTCGACCGCGTGCGGTTATCGGAACGTGCAGGTCTTTTCTGGACGGCCTGAAGCCTCGTCAAGCAGGCTCTAAGGACCCTTACGTCAGGCCGAGACGGTCGAGCAGCGCCTCGTCGGCGCGCCAGTCGCGGCGCACGCGGACTGACAGGTCGAGATGGACCTGGCATTCGAGCTCCCGTTGCAGCTCGCGCCGGGCAGCCGTGCCGATCGCCTTGATCATCCGCCCGTGCGCACCGATCAGGATGCCCTTCTGGGACTCGCTCTCCACCCACACGAGAGCCCTGACCACTGCGAGCCCCTCGCGCGGACGCTCGAGTTCCTCGACGACGACCTCGACCGCATGCGGCAGCTCGGCGAACGTGCGCCTGATGACCGCCTCGCGGACCAGCTCGGCAACGAGCAGCTCGCGGGGCTGGTCGCTGCTGGCGTCTTGGGCGAACATGAACGGCCCCGCGGGCATCAGGGCGGCCAGGTGCTCGACGAGCGCTGGCACGCCGGTGCCCCGCCGTGCTGAGATCGGGAAGACCTCCGCGCCGGGCACGAGCTCGGCGGCCTGCGCAAGGACTGCCAGCAGCTCAGCGCGGGCAAGGCGATCGACCTTGTTGACCGCGACCGTCACGGGGGTCTGCGCGCCGGCGAGTGTCTTGGCGATGAAGCGGTCGCCCGGCCCCACGCCCTGCTCGCCATTGAGCATCACCAGGACCGCGTCAGAGCCCTCGAGCTCCTGGCGCACGCGCCGCGCCATGCGGCTCGTCAGGGCGTCGCGCGGGCGCTGCACGCCCGGCAGGTCCACGAGCGCCACCTGGCAGTCGCCGTGACGATAGACGCCGCGGATCGCCCTGCGGGTCGTCTGGGGCCGGTCGGACACGATCGCCACCTTGCGCCCGACCGCGGCGTTGACGAATGTGGACTTGCCCACGTTGGGCCGTCCCGCGAGCGCGACGAAGCCACCGCGGGTCACGGGCGATCGCCGGCCAGCAGCCGGCGTTGCAGCGCGAGCATCTCGCCGCTGTCGGTCTCGTGATCCATGCCCAGCAGATGCAGCATCCCATGGACGATCGCCTCGCGCACGTCGACGGTGTGCTCGGGACAGATCACCACGTCTCCTAGCTCGCGTGGCACGCGTTCCTGCGTCGGCTGGTCGTGCGGGCGACCGCCGACGCCGACAGCATGCCCGTCGCTCGGCCCGCCTGCGCCGATCGCCTGCACCCCGTCGATCGGAAAGGACAGCACGTCGGTCGCCTTTGCCTGCGCGCGATGCTCGCGGTTTAGCTCGGTGATCCGCGCAGCGTCGACGAACTCGATGGCGACGTGCCCGTCGTGCACGCCCGCAGCTGCTGCCGCGGCGCGGCACAGCCGCCGCATGTCGGCGAGCGATGGTGCCCGCGTGGCAAGCAGCCCTGCGCCTAGAACCTCGACCTCGAGCATCCGCGCTCAGGCGCTGCGAATGGCCGACCGGCCGCCGCCGTCGGCCGTGAGACCTGCGATCGACGACCCTGACGTCCGCCCCAGCGCCTCGCGCTGGGAGTGCACGTCATAGGCCTCGACGATGCGCTGTACGAGCTTGTGGCGGACCACGTCCTCGCCGCCGAAGCGCACGAACTCGATGCCCTCGATCGACTCGAGCACCTCACCGACCACGATCAGGCCCGAGCGCTGCTCGCGCGGCAGGTCGACCTGTGTGACGTCTCCTGTGACCACCATCCTGGAGCCGAAGCCCAGCCGCGTGAGGAACATCTTCATCTGCTCGGGGGTCGTGTTCTGCGCCTCGTCGAGGATCACGAACGAGTCGTTGAGCGTGCGTCCGCGCATGAATGCCAGAGGGGCGATCTCGATGACGCCACGCTCGATGTGCTGGGAGACCTTCTCGGGGTCGAGCATGTCGTGCAGAGCGTCAAACAGCGGGCGCAGGTAGGGATCGACCTTGGCCATCATGTCTCCCGGCAAAAAGCCCAGCCGCTCGCCAGCCTCGACCGCGGGCCGGGTCAGGATGATGCGGTTGACCTCGTGTCGCGAGAGCGCAGCGGCAGCCATGGCCACCGCCAGAAACGTCTTGCCGGTGCCCGCCGGGCCGACACCAAACGTGATCGTGCTCTGACGCACGGAGTCCACGTAGCGCTTCTGGTTGACCGTCTTGGGGGCGACTCGCAGCCCGCGGTGGCTCCAGACGACGTCCTCGAGCACCCGCGCGGGCGATTCGTGCGCATCCAGAGCGCCTGTCACCGCCGAGATCGTCCCCGGGCCGATCTCATGACCACGGGCGATCAGCTCCGCGAGCTCGCGCACGACCCGCTCGCCGGCGTTGGTCTCTGACTCCTCGCCGTCGAAGGTGAGCAGGTTGCCGCGCAGGAACACCTTGCACGCCAGATGCGCCTCCAGCGCGCGCAGCACCACATCCTGGCTTCCCGCCAGCTCGGCGGCGACAACGTTTGAGAGCTCTATCTGGGTCCTCATCATCCCGCGAGTGCAGCGCGTACGAGCCCAGACACGCGCTTGCCGTCGGCGCGCCCGTCGACCGCCGCCATCGCCTGCTTCATCGCGATGCCCATGTCCTTGGCCGACTGTGCTCCACTTTCGCGCACGGCCTGCTCGACGATTCCCTGCAGCGCTTCCTCGGAGAGCTGGGCGGGCAGGTAGGAGCCGATCAGCTCGCCCTCGGCCTCCTCGGCGCCCGCGAGGTCCTCGCGGCCAGCGTCGCGGTAGGCCTTGGCGGCCTCCAGGCGGCGCTTGCGCTCGCGGCGCAGCACCGCAAGCTCATCGTCGCGGCCCTCCTTGGCTGCCTTCTGCAACTCGGACAGCACCAGGCGCAGCGCGCCTACCTTCTCCTTTTCGCCGGCGCGCATCGCGCCCTGCACGTCGACCTTGATCTGCTCGGCAATAGCCATCTCAGATCAGGATACGCAGGTCGGCCGGGCGGCTTGTCAATTTGTGGGCGACGGTCGGCTCTCCTGCTCCCCCGCCAGCGGGGTCGGGCTGCCAAGGCGCCCCGGCGAGGAGGGGTCTCGTCCGAACACCAGCGCGACGTTCCAGTCGACCAGCAGGCGCAGCCTGCGTCCCAGACCGGGCATCAACAGCAGGTGATAGGTACGTGCTATCAGCCACGCCGGCAGGCCTCGCCAGCGCAGGCCGAGCGTGATCGCTACTGCATTGTTGTGCCCGAGCTCGGCGACGACGCCTTTTGTGCGATAGCGAAACGGCCGGGCGACCCCGCCGGCGAGCGTAGCAGCGACGTTACGCGCCACCAACCGGCCCTGACGAATGGCGTGCTGGGCGGTCGGCGGGCACGGCTTTCCCGGCCGTGAGGCGTCGGGCACCGCAGCGCAGTCGCCGATCGCCCACACGCCGCCGTGCGCTTGATGGCTGTGCTGGTCGCGCACGCGCATGGTCGCGTCCACGACGATCCGCCCGTCGGAGTCGAGGGGTAGTCTGAGCGCGCCGACCGCAGGACTGGGCTTGACCCCGGCGGTCCACACGATGGTGCGCGCGGGCACGGCCTCTCCGTCAGACAGCGTTGCCGCCTGCGCGGTGAGCTCGCGCAGGCTGGTCTGAGTGCGCACCTCGATCCCGCGCCGGCGCAGCTCGCGTTCGGCGAACTCCGAGAGCGTGTCGGGGACCTCCTGCATGATCCGCTCGCGAGCCTCGACCAACACCCAGCGCATGCCCTGGATGCGGCAGCGGGGATACAGCTCGATGGCCTGCGCGGCGAAGTCCTGCAACTCGGCCAGGCCCTCGACCCCCGCGTAGCCGGCGCCGACGAACACGAAGCCCAGGTACTCGGCGCGCCGGGCGGGATCCTCCAGCGACTCGGCTATGTCCAGGCAGTTGAGCACCTGGTTGCGCAGGGCGGTGGCGTCTGACAGGGACTTCAGGCCGATCGCGTGCTCGGCCAGGCCGGGGACGGGAAGCGTGCGCGAGACCGACCCCAGGGCGATCACGAGCTGGTCATAGTGCAGCGTCAAGCGCTCGCCGTCGAGCCGCGTTACTGCAAGCTCTGACAGGCCTGGGTCCGCACCGGTCACCTGCCCGATCACGAGCTCTGTGCGCCGCAGCTGCGAGCGCAGCGGAACGACCACGTGTCGCGGATCGAGCGTGGCGCCAGCGGCGCCGGGGAGCAGCGGCGTGTAGAGCAGGAAGTTGGACTCGTTGACGAGCGTCACGCGCGCGCTCTGGGGCTCCAGCAGGCGCTCCAGAGCGCGCGCGGCGTAAAAGCCGCCAAAGCCGCCACCGGCGATCACGACCTGCCAGGCCACCAGGACAGAATAGGGTTCGCGGCCGTGAGCACTGAATCTCTCTACCCGAACGCGCTTGCGCCATTCCTGGCCGAGGTCGCCAGCATGCGCCCGCCCGACGCCGAAGTGATCGACGCGCACACCCACCTTGGCCTGGACGAGGACGGACGCTCGCTGACGCCGGCCCAACTGCTCTCCCAGCTCGACGACGCGGGCGCGCGCCGCGCGTGCGTGTTCCCGCTGCACGACCCCGAGCGCCGCCCCGCCTATAGCGTGCCCAACGACCGCGTGCTGGCGTGGGCGCGCGAGAGCGAGGGCCGACTTGTCCCCTTCTGTCGCCTGGACCCGGCCGAAGACCCGCTGGCGGAGGCCGAGCGTTGCCTGGCGGCAGGCGCACGAGGTATCAAGCTGCATCCGCGCGCGCAGGACTTCGTGTTCGACAGCCGCGAGATGGACGACGTGTTCGGTCTGGCCGAAGACGCGGCGGTGCCGATCCTGATCCATGCCGGACGTGGCCTGCCCCCGCTGGCCGAGGGCCTGGTCGAGCTGGCGCTGCGCCATCCCCAGGCCGTTCTCATCCTCGCCCACGGCGCGATCTGCGACCAGGGCATCCTGGCCACGCGTCTGGCCGACCACGCGGGGGTGCTGTATGACATGTCCTGCTTTTTCCCGCTGGATGTGATCGAGCTGTTCGCGCGCGTGCCCGCGGAGAGGATCGTGTTCGCCTCCGATCCGCCTTACGGCCTGCCGGCGACCACGCTGTACATGGCGCTGCGCGTGGCCGCCAAAGCCGGCTTGGACGAGGCAACCGTCAGGACGGTGCTGGGCGCCACGATGGCCGCCCTGCTCGACGGCCACGGCCTGCCGGCCGCCACGCCCCCGCGGCGCGGGCCTTCGATCGAGCTGTCCGGGCGCCTCGCGCGCGTGTACGGCTACGCAAGCTTGGTCGGCCCCGCGCTGTTCGCGGGGGCAACCGAGCAGGCACAGGCGATGCTGGATATGGCGATGGCGGCCTGCCGTGACCCCAACCCGGGAGCGGACGGCGAGGCGCTCGAGGTGATCGGCTCGGCGCTCAGCGCGGCCAGCTCCCTGCTGGGCACAGAGACCGGCGTGCGTCCGGCGATCGATCTGGTGTATCGCTCGATCGTGCGGGCAGCCACCGAGATACCCGACCGCAGCTGATCGCTGTCGCGCCCGGCGCACGGCGCAGATCGGCCGCTTGGGGCGCCGGGCGCAGACGGCTACTCACGTGCCGGCGCCAGCGAGCCACACGGCAGCCCAGTCGCCGCTGTGCAGCCGCTGTCGCTCGCGCAACGCCAGTCGATCGCCGAAGGCATCGACGACCTCGTCGACCTCGTCCGCCAGCAGGCCGCCTGCGATCAGGTGCGCGGGCGGGGCAGCGATGCTGTCAGCCAGCGCGAGCAGCAGCGGACGCAGCAGGTTGGCGACAACGCTCAGCGGCCCGGGCGGTCGGTCTGCGATGTCCATCCAGGGCAGCGCCTGCGTGCGCAAGTCCAAGTGGCGAACGTCGATCGTGGCCTCGTTGACGGCTGCGTTGTGGCGTGCGGCGGTGACGCTCTCGCGCTCGTTGTCGAGGCCGAGCACCGGCCCGAAGCCAAGGCGCGCAGCGGCGATCGCAAGCACGCCCGAGCCGGTGCCCACATCCAGCAGCGCACCTGCGGGCGGCTGGCCGACGGCGAGCTCGAGCAATAGCGCCAGGCAAAGGCGTGTGCTGGCATGCCCGCCGGTCCCGAACGCCTGGCCGGGATCGATCACGATCTCTTGCACATGACGGTCCTCAGCGCCCGCGGGAGCCTCCCACGGCGGTCGTACGCGCAGGTCGGGCAGGCGACGCCCGCCTTGCGCGGCTGGCGCGCTGATCAGCGCGGGACGGTGAAAGCTCTTCCAGCGCTCAGACCAGTCGTCTGGCAACTCGCTGGTGGAGAGCTCCACGAGAGCGTCGCCGACGGCGGCGCGCAGGTCCGGTAGGCGCGGCAGCTCGCCGGGCGCCCCATATACGGCGTACTCGATGGTGCTTGGGCCAAGCGCCACCTCTTCCACGCCGGCGGGTGCCAGGTCCAGCAGCTCGGCCAGCACCAGCTCAGCCTGCTCGCGATCAACGCGAACGGCCAGACGGATCACGCGGCGTGGCTGCCCAGCGCGCGACGCAGCTTGGCGAACATCGACTCGTCCGAGCGCAGGTTCTCCTCGGTGAGCGTCTCGCGCAGGCGCTCGAGCAGCTCACGCTGCTCCGCGCTCAGGCGGCGCGGGATGACCACGTTGACCACCACGCGCAGATCGCCGGGGCGCCCGCGTCGCAGCGACGGCATCCCCTGCCCGCGCAGCGTGATCACGTCGCCCGGCTGGGTCCCCGCGGGCAGATCCAAGGACGCGGTGCCGTCTAGGGTGGGCACCTCCATGCTGGCGCCCAGCGCGGCCAGCGGGGCGGGGACGTCCAGCGCGGTGATCAGATCGTCGCGCTCGCGCAAAAAGCGCTCGTCGTCGCGCACTTTGACGACCACGTACAGGTCTCCAGCGGGCGCGCCCGCTTCGCCCGCGTTGCCGCGACCGCTGAGTCGGATGCGCTGGCCATCTGCGATCCCGGCCGGCACGTCGACCTGCAGCGTGCGCCTCCCGGCGACGCGCCCGCGGCCACGACACTCTCGGCAGGGGCTCGTAGCGATACGCCCGTCGCCGTGACAGGCGTCGCAGGTCATCGTTCGCATCATCTGGCCAAAGGGCGTGCGAGTGACGGCCTGCAGCTGCCCGGCGCCGCCACAGCGCTCGCACGTCTCGATCGGAGTGCCCGGCTCGGCGCCGTTGCCATGACAGTGCTCGCAGCGGTCGACCGCCTCGTAGGCCACCTCCAGCGTCGCCCCACGAGCCGCCTGCAGGAGATCGATGTCGAGCGCCACCGCCAGGTCCTGGCCCTGGGCGGGCCCACCGCGGGCAGCTGCGGCGCCACCACCGAAGAACGCGTTGAACAGATCGCCGATCGAGCCGAAGCTGTCGAAGTCGGGGGCGTAGCCGCCCGAGCGCAGCCCTTCGTGGCCGTAGCGGTCGTATGTCGCGCGCCGCTCGGAGTCGGACAGGATCTCGTAGGCCTCGGCGGCCTCCTTGAACTTCTCCTCGGCCTGCGGGTCGTGCGCGTTGACGTCTGGATGCAGCTCGCGGGCCAGCTGGCGAAAGGCTTTCTTGACCTGCTGCTCGGACGCGTCGCGGTTGACGCCGAGCACCTCGTAGGGGTCGCGCGGCATGCCTGTGGTGCTAGTTCTGGCCATATGCGTCTTCGACGAACAGCGACAGCTCGTGGGCGGCCTCGCGCACGGTCGCGATCGCGACCGCGTAGTCCATGCGCACCGGCCCGATCAGCGACACGGTGCCCAGCCGACGACTGGCCAAGCCATAGCCCGTGGCCACCAGCGCCAGCGAGTGCATCGCGGGAAGCTCGTTCTCCTGGCCGATGCGCACGTAGACCCCTGACTGGCCGAGCGCCAGCCGCAACACGCGCAGCAGCGCCACCCGCCGCTCGAGCAGCCCGATCAGCTCGTTGATCTGGGCGGTGTCCTCGATCAGGCCGGCAGAGAACAGGCGCGCGGTGCCGTCTACGTAGAGCGAGTCCTCGGACTCGTAGGCGAGCTCGCCGAACGCGGGCGCGAAGCGCTCGAGGAAGGTGAGCTCGGTGGCCGACAGGCTCGGGTCCAGCAGACGCTGCTGGAGCATCCTGGCGCCGACCTCCAGGCCGATGAGGCGCTCGTTGAGGTACTCGCCCGCCCATGCCAGCAGACCGGGGTCGACCGCGCGCTCGAACGTGGCGAGCATCTTCGAAACGGCGCCGGTGGACGTGATGATCACGAGCAGCACGACCTGCGGCTGCAGCGCGAGCACCTCCATGCGGCGGATGGTTGCGCTGTTGAGCGGCGGGGCCGAGACGACGGCCAGCAGGTTTGTCATCTGCGAGAGGGTCTCGGTGGTCGCACGCATCGCCTCCTCGACCTCCTGGCGAATCAGCGACAGCTCCAAGCGCCCCTCGGGCGGCTCCAGGGCCTTGCCGGAGCGCAGCAGACAGTCGACCACATACCGATGCCCGGCATCGGTGGGTACGCGGCCGGCCGACACGTGGGGATGTGCGAGCAGGCCGTACTCCTCCAACAGGGCAAGCTCGTTGCGCACCGTCGAGGGGCCGCAGTCGATCTGCGGATCGGGCGCGATCGACCGTGAGGCGACCGGCTGGCCGGTTTGCAGGTAGCCATCTATGACCTTGCACAGGATCCGCTCCTGGCGGGGGGTGAGGGCCTGCGTCATAGATCTGATTGTAGGTGGCGCAGTGGCGCCGAACCGGGTCCGCACACCCCTCCCAAGGCGGCGCCGGCGTGCCTAGATCTCGAGCTCTGCCTCAGCGTTGCGGATGATCTGCTCGCCGGCCTGTTCGGCGACCGTGTCGATGACCACGTGGCCATCGGAGCGCTCACGCACGGTTCCAGTGACGAGCACCTCCTGCTCAGGCACGCCCATGCCGCGGAACTGGACCGACAGGCGCTTGAGGTGCTCGGGCCCTCCCGCCGCGTCGGTCTGCGCGCGCGCGACCTGCGCCATCGTCCACAGTCCGTGCAGGATACGCCCTGGCAAACCCACCGCACGGGCGAACTCCTCATCGATGTGGATCGGGTTGAAGTCGCCAGACGCGCCCGCGTAGCGCACCGTGAGGTACTTGTCGGGGGTCACCCTCACCTGCGGGATCTGCGCTCCGGCTTTCAGATCGGCCATCTTGCTCACACTCCTCGGACGATGTTCGTCCATGTCCCGCGACAGACCTGCTCGCCGCGCTGGTTGGTGGAGATCGACTCGAATACGTAGAAGCCCCTGCCGTCGCGTTCTGAGATGTCCTTGACGCTCGCCGTGGTGGAGATCTCGTCGCCGGCCACGACCGGAGTCCCCCACTGGAACTCCTGGCCGCCGTGCACCATCATCGCGAAGTTGAGCTCGATCTCCGGATCGAAGATCAACGGACCGACCGAGGGCGCGCTGTAGACAACGGTGAACATGGGCGGGGCCACCAGGTCGGCATAGCCGGCCGCGCGCGCGGCCTCGACGTCGAGGTAGATCGGGTTGCTCTCGCCGACGGCGCGTGCGTACTCGCGGATCTTCTCTCGACCGACCGCATACAGCACCGGCTCATATGTCTTGCCGACCGCTTTGGCGTTGACGGGCATCTGGGCGGGCTCCTGACGTCGCGAGGGGTCGTTTTGTGCGGCGCGCCAGTTTACGCACACCGCTCGGGGTTGGCTGCAAAGCATTCGTGGCGGTCCTTAACCACAAAAAGGCCCCAAGGGGCCTTTTCGCGGGAGACGCTGAGTGGTGAGCGTCTCCATATCGCCAGGTCACGTGCGCGGGCCGCGGCTCGTATTCATCGCCACAGCCCGCATTCGTCCGCCTGTGCTCAGAAGACGAGATCGCCCTCGCCGGCCCCGACGCCCACGAGCTCGCGGTCATCGTCCTCGTCGGCCCCGGCTGCGTCGTCGGGTCCGTCCTGCAGACCGTCGCCGTCGAGCCGCTGGGCGGGGCTGTCAAGGAACTGCACGGTGTCGGCGACGATGCTGACCGCCTGGCGTTTGTGGTGCTCGTCGGTCTCCCACTCGCGCCACTCCAGCCTGCCGTCGATCGCCACGCGACTACCGCGACGCATGTAGTGGGCGACGCTCTCGCCCTGCGCGCCGTAGACGCTGACGTCGAAGTAGTTGGGCCGCTCGGCCAGCTCGCCGGACGAGTCGCGTCGGCTGGAATTGCAGGCGATCCTCATACTGCAAACGCTCGTCCCGGACGGCAGGGCACGCAGCTCCGGGTCACGGGTCAGGCGTCCTATGAGGATTACGCGGTTGATGCAGAAATGCGACATTGCTGGGTCTCCTTGGTCAGAGGTTTGACCCCCCGCCAAGGACGCTACGGGCCGACCGCGACGGTACTCTCGATCGTGCCTGGCGGGCCCTGGGGGCCAAACAGCGCGTCAAGCGGCAGAGCGATGACGCGCTCGCCCGCGTGGGCCTGCTCGATGGCCCGCTCGAGCGGCCCGCGCACGTCGGGCGCCGCGAGATAGATGACCCCGGCGACGCAGCGGCAGCGTGCCCAGGCCCGGCAGATCGACGCCAGCCGCCGCGGGGCCTTGCGCGTGAGCTCGACCTCTACGGCGACCGGCAGCCCATCGGCGGCGTCCTTGGGCCAGAGCACGAGGTCGGGGCGATGCAACAGCCGAGCGCCGCGCTGGGCGGGACTCATGTGTGCGCTTGCAAGCGCGCGGCCGTGCTCGCGCTCGTCGCGGCGCAGCTCGCGCTCGCCGAGCACCCGATGGCTTGGATAGCGGCGCTCCAGCGCCGCGGCGACGGCTGCGCATGCAATCGCGTGGGCGGCATTGGTAGCGCTTATGCGACACGGATCGAGCCCGCGCATATTTGCCGCGCGCATGCCGGCCGGCGTGACCGAGTACAGCGTTGGCTGCCCGGTCAGCGGTCGGCAGCGACACAGCAGCCGCCGGCGCTCGGCGGCGAGCAGCCTGGCCCGAGCGCTGGCCACCGTGCAGCCATCGCGCTCAGCCAGAGCCTCGGCCGTGACCGCGCCCATACGGGCAACCCATTGGAGCATCGCGACCCGCTCGGGCGACTGAGTCTCGTCTGATTGGAGTGTCATCGCTGTCCTTTCGTGTGGTTGGCGAGTGCATGTGCGCGATCTCGGCCCTGCGATCGCGGTCAAGCACGATCACCGCGGCCCAGCCCTGCCCGAGCCTCATGACCTTGCCGGGATCGAGCACGAACTTGCTGATTCGCGTGCGGGTCGTCTTGCCATCGCTGTGGCTGGAGACCTTCCAGGCGCCCTCCTGGCCGGCGAGACTCGAGATCATCTCGGCGGAGCTCGGGACCACCTGACGGTGGGCGATCAGCGCCGACAGGTTGCCCATGACCTGCTCGAGCAGTCGCTCGCGCCCCGGCAGACGCAGGTCGCACAGCTCCTGGGTGCCGAGCAGCAGGCTGAATCCGGCCGAGCGGGCGCGGCCGAACAACCTGACGACCTGCTCGGCGGCGATGGCGGAGAACTCGTCGATCACGACCAGCGTCGCCTCGGGCCGTCCCTGCAATGCGGCTATGACCGTCTGCAGGTCCTGCACGATGGCTGCTGCGAGCATCTGCGTGAGCAGCGGCCTGCTGTCTGACTCCAGGCTGAAGTACACCACCGCATGGCTGCGTGCGGCGGCGAGCAGGTCCAGGCGGCCGGCGCCCGCGGTGCGTGGATCGAGCCAGGCGCCGATATCGGACTCGGCGAGGATGGCCAGCCGGTCGCGCACCCCCGCAAGGTCGCTTTGCTGGCGTGCGGTCATCGAGTCCAGGTAGGCGTGCGTCGGTGCAGCCTCGGATTCGGGCAGGCCGCGCACGAGCTCCTCGAGCGTTGCGGGATCGAGGTGATCGACGATCAGCTGGAGGCTGACCTCCAGGCCCGACCTGCGCAGCGCGCGTACTACGTGGCCGAGGTAGCGCTGGGATTGGCGCAGATAGTGCGGCTCGGTGAAGCGCTCGCCGGCCAGGACCTTGTCGGCTATCTCCGTCTCGCTGCCGCGAGCGTAGGGGTTGTAGACACAGCCCCCTGAGGGGGTCCATTCGAGGAAGGGCCGTCCGGCTTGGCTCGCCGTGCAGCGTGCCTGCTCACGCAGGTCGCGGTCGCCCTTGGGGTCGATGATGACCGCCCCCATCCCCCGCTCGATCGCCTGCACGACCATCGAGGTCTGGGTGGTCGTCTTGCCAGAGCCGGTCGCTCCGACCACAAGCGTATGCCGGCCGCCGGTGGAGGCGTCGAACGGGATGCAGACCGTCCGCCTGCCCGTGGCGCGACCGAGCAGCAGCTCACCCTGGCGCCGTCGGCGCTCGTGGCCGAGAGCGCTCGCAAGGCTCTGCCTCGCGAGCGTGCCGGCCATGCGCAACGCATCCAGCGGCCCGTAGCGGGCGGCGGCGATCTCGGCCATGTCCCCGCCGGCGTCGAGATCTTGGCGATGCCAACGACGACCCCAGACCGAGGCGCTAAGAGCGCCTACCGCCAGGGTCAACGTCAGGCTCGCCGGTCCGATGGGCGCGAGCGCGATCAGGGCAAGCGCGGCGGCGGCCCAGCTCCAGTGCAGGTGCCTCGCGCGCATGAGCCGCGCGGCGACGAGGCCGACGAACAGGCCCAGCAGGCTATGCAGTACGCCATCGGCCAACCAGCGGAGCAGTTGCTCGATTGGCGCCAGCGGATCGATGTCCCGTTCAGGGAACGGATTGGAAGATGGCATTTTGGCCACTCCTTTCTTGAGACCGGCCACGCGGGCAGGTCGATATGGACCGGTGCATGCCGGTCGTGCTTGTCGAGATCGGGCGGCCGCGCGAAATGCGGCTGCCAAGGGTGCTGCGGGTGCCTCACCGGGCCTGTTGAGCCCGTTGAAGATCTTTCAGGTCAGCCGGTAGCCGACTCCCCATACGTTGACCACCCAGCCACCGTCGCCCTGGGCTGCGAGCTTGCGGCGCAGTCTGCTGGCATGGCTGTCGACAGTGCGCGTGGAGGCGCCCGATCGGTATCCCCATACCGATCGCAGCAGCTCGTCCCTGGTGAACACGCGCTGGGGATCGCCGGCGAGGTGCGCGAGCAACGCGAACTCCATGCGGCGAAGCGCCAGAGGCTGGTCGCGCAAGCTCGCGGTGTGCGTGGCGCTGTCGATTGCAAGGGCCCCGACCGCGAGCACCGATCCGTCTGCCATCGCGTGCTCGGTGCGTCTCAGAATCGCTGCTATCCGTGCCCTGAGCTCCAGATACCGGGGTTTCCCGACGAGCACGTCATCGGCGCCGGCGTCGAAGGCGCGCAGCATGTCCAGCCCTCGCGCTCGGGGATCGAGCACGATGACCGGGAGCGTCCGATCCCACGGTACGCAGGCTGGGCCTTGCGATCTGCGAATCTCCTGCAGCAGATCGAGTACCCCGCGTGGCGACTCCAGGCTGCCCAGGACGGCCAAGCGCGGCGCGCCCGCCCCCGCCAGGATGCGGGCATGCTCGCTGGTGCGCGCCAGCGCCACCCGATAGCCGTCGGCGCCGAGTTGCTCGGCGATCGCGCGACCGAGCTGCTGATCAGCCTCGACCACGAGGATCGGCCGCCCCGCGCAGTCCAGTCCAACCGGCTGGACGCTCACGTCGATTCGACCTCGCGTGGCGCGACTCCCAGGCCGCGTCTTGCGATCAATGCGAGCACGTCGCTGTGTATCCAGGGAGTGGGCGCGCTGCGTCCGGCCTCGGACAGCAGGCCAATTCGGCGGGCAAGCCAGCTCGTCTCGCCGCTTTCGTTGCCCTTGCCGTCGCGCTTGACGCGCCCGCAGCGCGAGGCGATCTCGCTCATGCTCAGCCCGCTTTGCTCGATGGTGGCGAGGACGACCTCGCGCAGCCTGCGATTGAGCACTATCGGGCTCTCCTGCAGGCGCTTGAGCTCAGCGCTCAACAGGACGGTCGAGAGCTCGGCGTCGGCGGCGTGACGCGCGAGCGCACGCTGTGTGAGCGAGCAGACGGGCTCGTAGTCTTCGAGGCTTGCGACCGCATCGCGCGCGCTGACCGGTCGAGGCTGGCCCTGCGCGGCCTGCGGCGGGAGCCGACACCAGCGCAGCTCGGGAATCGACATCCGGCCCGCCAGGATCTCCAGCAGATAGCGATTGCCAAGCCGATCGGTCGGCTCGGGCTCTGGATCGCCCCCCGCGGGCCCATCCTTGGGCAGACACGGGACGTGGGCGACGGACGGCGCTACACGGGCATCTTCGATCGTCAGGCGCCGGCAGCGGCCGCGAGCGCGAGGTGCGTCGTGCAGATAGTGCGTGCAGACGATCGCGGCGTTCTCGACGGGCTCATCTGCGGCCAGATGCGCAACGAGCCGAGGATCGCCGTGCGTGGCGGCGTCGCGGTCGATGACAAGAACGCTTCCGGCTGGGCCGGGATCAGCGAGGATCTCCCGCTTGTGGCCATCCCGGTCGACGTAGCGGCCGAGCGGGCTCGGCTGCGAGGGACTGCGCCGGCGCCGCGGGCGCGAGCGTTGCGGAGACTGACCGCGGAGGCGGTCGGCGGATCGTGATGCAACGGGGCGAGGGGCGCTGAGCGTGGGCTGCATGGCTGTCTCCTGAGCGGTCGGTTCGTTGCCTGGGCAAACGTCGCCGAGGACGTAAGCGGGTGATGTCGGGGCCGCTTGTAGGGCCGCGAGTGGCAGCCGTCAAGCCCGGCGAACGGGGCGATGCCTGAACGCTCTCAGCGCTCCGAGAACCCCTTAAGGGGTCTCGGAGGTGGCGATCGCTGGGCGGTCACGACGCAAGAACTTGGCGCGAAAACGCTCTCCGCGGCCATGCGTCAGACCCGCCTTTTGCGAAGACACGTGTCTGAGCACCCGGCCTCTGCGGGGCGCATGGAGAATCGGAGTCGAGGCGCGCTGGAGCTCTCGAGCGCTGCCGAGTGAAGGCGCTTGTCGTGGACTGTGAGCGCTCGTCCCGTGTCAGCTGGCCGGGACGTTTACGGGGTACGGCGAGGCGATGGAAAGAAGAAGTGGGCATCGAGCCTAGCCGCAAGCCGAACGCGGGCAGGGCATCGCACGGTGTGCGTGCCCAAGTAGGCGCAGTCGCCCACTCCCGAGCTGTCGCAGTTTGGCTCTGCAATGCCGAAATAGAGGCATTGCCCGAGCAGTCGCCCGCTGCCGGAAGGCTGAGGCGACTGCGTGAATGCGGTGCTCGCGACAGTGGCAACTGCAGGAGCTGACCGGCCGGCTGCGCCTTTGCGGAGGGCAACTGCGCGAGCGTTCGCGCGCCAGATCCTCAAGCTGCCGCCGCTATGCGGTGCCCCAGGCTTGCGTTGCCGCAACCGGCAGGGGCGCGGCAGGTGCTTATTCGCCGGCGAGGCCGGCTTCGGGCAGGATCTGGCAGGGCTGTGCAAGCGCCTCGCCTGCCCTGGGGTCGCCTTGGGCCGCTCTCACACGCGCCTCGGGCGGGACGCGGGTGACGCCGTAGGCATGCAGAACGCCCTCATGCACGTCGCGCTCTGACGCGAACACGATCTGTTCGCGTCCCGGGTACTCCCAGTCGACGGGATACTCCCCGGCGTAGGCACGGCAGGCGCACAGGACTGCGTCGGCACGCCTGGCGCTCTCTCGCGCACGGGCCCGGTCGCGGCAGACGAACACCACCATGGGCGCGGCCTCCCAGCGTCGTCCGTATCGCCTCGTGTGCGCAGACCATCCGGCGAGGAAGTGGTCGTAGCGCTCGAGCTTGTCGAGCGCACCTCCGTTGGCAAGCCGGTTCTCCAGTTCCACGATTACGTCGACGGCGCGTCCCTGGTGCGCTACCTCGACGATCGCGTCTGGGCGAACGGTCTCAAAGCGCTCGACCTCCACGCGCTCTCCGCCGGCGCCTGTGCGCAGGAAATCATGCGCAGCGCGCCCACCGGGCAGGCGCAGTTCCGCGGGCGCAAGCGCAACCTGCTCGCCGGCGCCTGTGACGCGGGGCGGCGAGAGCACCGACTCTGCGGGTCCGCGCAGCCTGCAGCAGGACGGGCCGAGCAGCTGCGCGAGCGCCAGCGCCCAGCCGGCGGCACGCACGTCGCGGCAGGCCCGCGCCAACCGGCGCGAGCTCTCGGAGGACGACCCGACGACAGCGCCATCGCCGGCGCTGGATCTCCACGGCGAGGAGTCTTGCGGACGCTCGTCGTGACCGAGCAGCCGCAGGCCCGGCTGGGTGATCACGTAGCACATCGGTGTGCCTCCCCCATCGTGGCGGTGAAACTGGAATCGCTCGACCAGCCCGGCGTCGGACAGCCGCTTGAGTCGTCGCTGGGTTGTCGTGGCAGCACGTCCGGGGTTGACGCGGCGATGGATCTGGCTGCTCAACACGTGCCTGAAGCTGGCGATCAGCGCGAGCACTTCCTGGTCGATCGGCTCGGGCTGCCAGTTGCCGGCCGGAGCGTGCGCTGGGCGCGCCCAGCGCACGCTCTGAGCACCGTCGAGCTCGACAAGCTCGCGATAGCTGGGCGACGGGGAGTCTGGGAGAGCGGGGCCGTCGTCGCCGGCGCGCTCGGCGCGACTTGAGATGGGCGCGGACAGCACTCTGGAGGCTGCGTCGACGGGCGTTGCCGAAGTGGGATCGGCGGGCTGCACGACGACCGGCTCAGGGATATTCGCCTCGTGCTGATGCTGGGCGTCGCGAGGTCTGTCCCAATGGGGCTGGCGCAGGTCTGTCAGTTGGCGACCGCCGCGCATGCGCTGATTGGTGGCGTGCTGGGCGAGGCGATCGCGATCGACCCGCAGCGGGATCGTCTGCGCAACAAAAGCGGCCTGACGGCCGCCGGGGGCGCTCCAGCTCGCGATCGCGTGGTGCTTGGGCAGGTGCAGGCGAACGTCGGGATGGCCGAGGCTCGACAGGCGCTCGATGCCCGGGCGCACGGTGTCAGAGAACTCGGCCATGGTCAACTCCACCGCGGCCCGAGCGTCGCTGGCGGAGGCCGTGGCGAAATACACGCGGTGGGCAAAGAGCGCGTCGAGCTGCTCGCGCACGTCGCGGTCGATCCACTGCGCGTCGGTCTGCCAGCAGGCAACGGTCTCAAGACCCGCGGAGCGCTTGAGCGCCATCGTCTCGGCAAAGCCGCGGTTGAGCACCAGAGGGGCCTCGTCGATCTTCAACGCGACGGCCACGCGCTGCTCGGCGCCGAGCCGATCCTGCTGGCGGGCGAGAGCGGCGTCGAGCATCCCCAACAACAACTGCATCAAGACCGAGGTGTTGCCGGCGCCCATGGCCCCGAGCGCGCCCTTGACGACCAGAACCTCGGCTGCGCTGATCACGCGATCGAAGTCGACCCGCAGCGAATCGTTGAGTAGGACGCGCTTGATCGAGGGTGAGTTGAGCAGCCGCGCGAGCTTGTTGACGGGAGCATCGAGCTTGGCGGTGGTCGCGCTGCGCGCGTCGGCCAATTGGGCCGTCAGCTCGGCCGTGAAAAAATCAGAGATCTCCTTGAACTCGGGCAGCGTCCTGACGTGCGCGCCTACGCTTCGTCTGTAGGCGTATCCATCCTCGCCGACGGACAGCAGGCGGGCGGCGTCCCACAGACTGGAGCGACGGTCGTGGGCGAGCACGGCGATGATCGCATTTCTCAGATAACGATCGGACGAGGCCCTGATATCAGCGTCTGTAAAGAGATTTCGCAGCGCACCGACGACGTAGTCGGCGATCACGTCGGCCGGCGCGTCGACGGCGAGCGGGTTGAAGCCGCAGGTGGGACACGCCATATCCAGCAGCGTGCATGTGCGTTCGCCGGGCACGAGGCTGACGGCCGCCTCGGCAGCGTCTCCCTTGGGATCGAGCACGATCACCGCACAGCGATCGCGGCGCAGATCCTCGGCGATCGTGGCAACGAGGTAGCTGGACTTGCCCTGCTCGACGGTCCCCGGGACGGCCGTGTTCTGCTTGCGCAGATCCACGTGGATCGTCACCGCGCCGAGCGCGTCGCGCAGCGTGCCGTGACCGTCTGGCGGTCGCAGGACGCCCGGTGGCGCAGGCGCAAGCGGCAGGCTGCTGCGCGCGAACGGAACGGTCATGTAATCGACCGACGGCAGTTGCCACAAGGCGGCCAGCTCGGTGGACGCGAAGACGCCCTTGCGAAACGACGGCAGCGGATTGCCCTCGCCACGCTGCACACGGCGCCCGTACAGGCCTAGCAGCCCATGGCGTACGGCGGTTCCCCGCTCGACCAGGCGGTTCTCTGCTCCCTCGGCGCGCAGCTCTGAGGCGATCCGCTCGCAGACCGGACGAGACGGGCCGACCACCCGCAGGTCGAGGAAGAACAGGGGCCTGTGCTGAACGTCCAGGCCACCGCGAAGCTCTGAGTCCTCTACGACCGAACGGTCGAGTAGGAGCAGGTGCTCCCGGCGCTCACGCGACAGGTGCGCCTCGTGGCGCTTGTACAGACGCTTGGCCAGCCGTTCGAAGAACGCGGGCGTGGGCGTGAGCGCCAGCTGCACGAACGCGGGCTCACCACAGGCGGCCATTGTCGTGATCAGCCGGTTGACCGGCGGCTCGCGCTCGTGCTCGAAGTGATCGAGCGCCTTGACACGCTTGATGAACTCGGCGTGCTTCTTCAGGCGCAGGACCGTCGGCGCCAGGCCAATCGCCTGGTCGGCCCGATCCACACGGCAATTCGGATATGCGGCCTGCAATGCGGTTTCCACCATGCGCTCGAGCCCACTCGGACAGGTCACTGCGAGCCACGCGCAGTTGGGCGTGCCGGCCGTGTGATGCACCTCCAGCGCCGCGCTCGGCTGCCCCCACAACAGCCGTCGCCACCAGCGTCGCAGCAGCCGCTTGTGCAGCGCCTCGAACATCGTGATCACGGCTTGGGCGCTCGCACGGTCGGTGCGGTAGGCCTGCACGCACAGACGCACATAGCGGCGACGGCGCCGTGCGCGCGCACGCACGGCGAGGAGCACGAGCGCGCCCGCGAGCGCAAATGCGAGAGCCAGCCGCGCCGGGAACAGGCCGCGCGCGGGCGTCCAGTCGAGCGGCGCACGCGTGAGCTCGCCAAATGCGCCCGCAAGCGTCCTGCCAGCCAGGTCGAGGAAGCCTTCCGACCTGTCTGCCCGCAGGGCCATGCCCGGTCCGCCGCCGAGCAGCCAGGCGATCGCGGCGAAACCCACGAGCACGGCGAGCAGCCCCAACAGTCGCCACAGCAGAAAGCGAAGCACCTGCCCATCCACTCCGACCGCGCCAGACGGTCGGGACGCTGGCGCCAGCGCGGCGGTGCTCTATACCGACCTCAGTCGGGTCAGCGGCGATCGATCAGCGCGGGCGTGTGGCGCGCTCCACCTGGGCGCCGCGCGGCGTGAGGTGCCATGCGTTGGCTGCCCCCTTCTCCTGACCGTCGCCGACATTTTCGACGAGGTTCAGCCGCGCCAGACGGGTGAGCAGCTTTGAGATCTGGCCCTGGTCGACGATGCCCGAGCCTTCGGCGATCTCGCGATTGCTCGCGCCGGGACGTTCCCCGATGACCATCAGCACTCGCACAGTCCGATAGGTCAGGCGCATGTCAAGGCCCTGCAGCGGATCCTGGCTGCGCGTGCGCGTGGACGGGCGGCGCTCCCTGTGGACCTCGAGCGCCGGCCTGCTCAGTTCTCGACTGGCTGCCCTCGAGCCCAAGTAGGGGAGCACGAGCATGCTCATGAGCGGACCCAGCAGGTTCGTGAGCGGGTCCTTGCCGCCGTCGAGCAGACGCGTGTGTATCACGGCAAAGACGGCTCCGACGACGCCTTCTGCCGTGACCTCGGGGGGCTTGCGCGTGCCGCTCATGACAAAGCGCCCCTGGTCAACCTCTCCGGCAAGTTCGTCGAGCACCTTGGCGCGACGTTCCAGCACACGCTCGCCGGCCCCGAGCGCCTCCACCACACACAGCTTGGCCAGGCCTGGCTCTTCGTCCATGAACAGCAGCAGCCTGCCCAGACCCGCCCGGATCCCCTCGCGCCAGCCGGACTCGCGGTCGTGGGCCTCTTTGACTAGCACCCTCGCCTGCGCCAGCGCCTGATCAAAGGCCGCCAGGAAGCAGTCCTCGCGGTCGGCGAATACGTCGTAGAACGTCTTGCGCGAGACCCTTGCCCGGCCGATAACCTGAGCGACGGTCATGCGCGCGTAGCCAACCTCCTCGACCGCGTCGACCGCCGCGGCAAGCATTCGACTGCGTTGAATCTCAGTGACCTGTCCACGCGGGAGCCCGTTGGGACCGGGGCGCAGCCGCGGGGTCACGGTACGTGTCTTGTCTATTAGCGCCATGTCTTCCCGCCTAATCGTCTTTCGCCAGTATTAGAGGGCATTTCCGCCCCTTTGTCGCAGTGCGCACGAGGGGACTCAACCCGATCGATACGCGCTTTGCCGCCCGCTTCTTGGGTTTATGTCAAAAGGTTCACTGGTCAATGCACTTAAGTCGAGGTGCGTCTCCCACTTTTTCGGGCGCCCCTGCTTCCACTGGTTCAAACGGCTCTGGCATCGCACCGACGCCGCACGGCAACCCTTATAAGTAGTGCACTACCAGTTGTTTACCACTGTGCTGCCGGCAGTCCGCTTACTGCCTGCTGGGAGGCGCTGGTGCCCCTCGAGGCATCTCCATCCCCGCGCTTTGCTAGCCTCCTCGTCAACGAGTCCTGCCGCTATCGTCCAGGGGACTAGGACGCCGCCCTCTCATGGCGGAAACCGGGGTTCGAATCCCCGTAGCGGTACTTCCGGTGCGATATTGTCGGCGCCTGCCGGTCAGGTTGGCGGATGTGGCGGAATTGGTAGACGCGCACGGTTCAGGTCCGTGTCGGGGTAACCCGGTGGAGGTTCGAGTCCTCTCATCCGCATTGCAAAGGCGGGGGTCAGACGGCGTCAGCGCAGGTTCGGCGGCGCTTCACGCCGCGACGACGAACCGCAGATGCTCTAGATCCTCCGCGGAGCGTCGCCCGGAAAGCTCATCGTCCGGCGTAAGCACCGTGCGCAGCGCGTCGAGTACGTTCTCCCGCGCCTCCTCGCGCGTGCGGCCCTGGCTGAGGGCTCCCGGTACCTCCAGTACCCGCGCGACGATCCAGCCATCCTCGTCGGGTTCGTCGAAAGCGATCGTGACATCGATGGAGGGCACCATGACCACACACTAGCGCCCGGAATGCCGACCCTACCCCACCGAGTCGCCCGGCAGGTCCTCCCCATTCGCCCCGACTCGCTCGCGCTGCGCAGCCAACTCATCATCGCGCAAGAGCCGATCGTCGGTCTCGCGCAGGACGTTGGCTAGGTGCTCATGCTCGGAGCGCGGCGGCGAGCCGTCCTGCGGCCTCGATGAGATGTGGGGTCGGCCGTTTTGCTGGGGGTTTGCTGCCTGCATCCCGTGACTGGCCTGGGCGACCGACTGCGGGGGAGCACCTGCATGGTCCACCGACGGCGACCTCATGTCATTGGCCAGACGCTGCAGTTCGCGGTCATACGCCTGGCGCTCGCTCTGCTCGGCGCTGGGCGCCGTGCCGTTGACAGCCGCCTGGTTGGGAGCCTGCGACGACTGCACATGAGACACGGGCGCATCGTCAGACAGGGCGGCATGGGCTCGCATGAGCAGCGAGCCCGGCGATTCCATGACCCGAGCCGTGCCGGCGAGCAACTCGGCGACCGCCGCGTCGACGTCGCCAGCCAGAACGTCGACGTCGGGCAGCGCCTGGCGGTCGGCATACACGCCGAAGCAGGCCTGGTCGGCGACGGTGAGCATGCCAACGGACACCGCGTGGTTCTCAGACAGCGGGACCATCGGATAGACCGACTCCAGTTTGCAGCCGAGCATGTACATCGGCGTGGTGGGACCTGGGATGTTGGATACCACGAGGTTGAACGCGCGCGGACTGGACATCAGGCGCGACAGGGCCTGCTGCACCGTCACCGGGGTCCGCGATGCGGCCTTGAGCACCAGATCGGATCCCTCGGGCTCACCGTCTCGCTTGGCTCGGCTCATGCTCGCGTGAACCTCATAGAGACGACCGACTGGGTCTGGCTCGTGGCAGGGCAGCTCGGCGAACACGAAGGAGATGTGGTTGCCAAGAACGTCGTCGGGGCTGCGCACGCTGACCGGGACCATCACCTTCAGACCCACAGGCTCCTCGCCGCGGCGAAGCAGGAAGGAGCGTATGCCGCCGGCGACCGCGGCCAGGATCACGTCGTTGACCGTCGTGCCATATGCGCGCTTGATCGTGAGCAGGTCCTGGAGAGGGCGCTGGGCCCAGGCCAGACGACGCAGCGGCGACAGCTGCCCGTTGAGCACGCTGGTGGGTGCGGCCCGCAGCAGCTGATCGAGCGCGCGGAACGCGCGCATCGCGCCACCGACGACCTGCCGCGCAGCCGGTCCGGGCGAGCTGGCTGCCTCCAGCGGCCACTGCAGCAGGTCCAGCTGCTGGCCGAGCAGGTCGCGCACGCCGCGTGCCAGTACCCGCTCGCTGCCGGGCTCGGGCTCGGCGCTCCAGCTCTCGCTCTCATAGGAAACGGTCTCGGGCGTGGGGTCGAGCAGCAGCGAGGCGAGCTCGACGGCGGCCAGACCGTCGACCATGCAGTGGTGGGTCTTGCCGACGATCGCAAAGCATCCATCCCGCGCGTCCTCGCAGATCCACATCTCCCACAGCGGACGGTCGCGTCGCAGCGGTATCGACATCACCTCGTCGATCAGCTCGCGCAGCGGACCGGACGCCCAGTAGACGTGACGATCGACCGAGAAGGCCGGGTCGTCGATCCACTCGGGCGCATGCAGGCCCAACGGAACGGACGCCAGCTTCTGGCGGTAGCGCGGCGCGCGACCGACGCGCAGCTCGATGTGCTCGCGCAGCTGTTGGAAGCTCGGCAGCCGCCCTTGGTCAGAAGCCGAGAACAGCGCGACCCAACCCACATGCATATGCGCAGTGGGCGTCTCAACGGCCAGGAACGACGCGTCGAGCGCCGACAGGCGCGGAATGGTCATTCGGCCAGCACCAATCGGGCTCCCCCATTCGAGGACACACTAGGGCCAGCAGCATGCTCGGCGCGACCGAACGACGGCTCCCAGCGTCCGGTGGCCCTGGCCCGCGATATCCGCCTGCGTCCCCATTCGGCAGCGAGCGCGAAGTGCAGCAGCTGGTCGAAGTAGGTGTGAAGCGGCGTCGTCGCGATGCCAGCACCCCGCAACGCCACCCGCGTGCGGCGATCGTCAAATCCGACCTGCATAGCGAAATAGGGAAAGAAGACTTCGCTGCGTGTGAGGGCTCGGCGACTGCGCTCGTCGGTCGCCGTGCGAACCAGCAGCGGGTGGATCATGCGGCGATACAGCGACGGCTCGATCAGTCGCGGCGCCGGGCGCTTAAAGAACGAGGTTGCCAGCTGCACGAGCTCCCCGACGCTGCTCGCGTGGGCGCCCGCGGTGAGATGGAAGGTCGCGCCCTCGGCCTCGCGGGCCTGGCTCAGCGCGAAGGCGGCATCGGCGACGTAGTCGACGGGCACCACGTCCACGGGCGCGCCGCCACGCGCAGGCAGCGCGAAATACGTTCCGCGCGAAAACGCGCGCAGCGGCCAGTAGAGCACGTTGAACGACGCCGTCCAGCCGCTGTCGCGCTCGCCCACGATGATGCTCGGGCGCAGGACCGTGATCGGCAGCTGTTCGCGCGAGCGGGCGATGAGACACTCGGCCTCGAACTTGGATTGCTCGTAGGTGTTGCGAAACCGCTGGCCCACGTCGAGGTCGTCCTCGCTGAAGCATCCGGCATGCGCTCCGGCGACGAAGGCCGTTGATATGTATGACATGCGCCGCAGAGCGCCGTGGGCGTGGCTGCGTTCGGCCAGCTCGAGCACGCGCCGTGTGCCGTCCACGTTGATCGCGCGCGCGGTCTGCAGTTGCAGCTCGAAGGACACCGACGCGGCCGCGTGGACGATCTCGCTGATCTGTCCTGCCAGCCAGTCCAGTCCACCCGCTATCCCCAGGCCGGCGCAGGTGATGTCGCCGCGCACCGCAACGACACGCCCCGCGTAGGGGTGAGCAGGACCGAACAGGTCCAGCAGCGTGCGGCGCATGCGCGCGTGAGCCTCGCCATCGTCGGCGCCGCGCACCAGCACGTACACCCGACGATCGGTGCGTTCCAGGTACCGGGCCAGCAACTCCATGCCGACGAATCCCGTGGCACCGGTCAAGAACACAGCATCGGTTGTCCGCTCCAAAGTCCTCTCCGACCTCGACGACGTTCAAAAGCATGACGAACGGGTCGGCGTCAACAAACATAGACGCCCCCGACCGTCAACGAGTCGGCGTCAGCATGTCGAGCGTCTTGGCGGGGCGCGTCGCGACATCTCGGAATCTGCGCATAAATTGCATCGACGCGGGCTCCGCAATGGCGGGCCTCCACGTCGCGCGTACGACGAGTTGGCGCACATCTCAAGCACGCCACCGCGACCGGCCTGGCGCGTGGTCCTCTAGCCTGCTGGTCAGCGATGCTCGCCTCGATACCCAGCCCATCGAGCAACGGCTTTTCCATTGGCCCGCTGTTCGTGCATTTCTACGGCCTGATGTACGTGGTCGGGATCACGGCCGCAATCCTCCTGTCGCGCAAGCTCTGGCGCGACAAGGGCGGCGATCCGGACCTCGTCTACACGGTCGCGATCTGGGGCGTGCCCGCGGGGATCCTTGGCGGGCGCCTCTATCACGACATCACCAGCTGGAACGAAGTGCCGCACAACTGGTACGGCTGGCTTGCGGTGTGGCAGGGCGGCCTTGGCATCTGGGGCGGGATCGCCGGGGGCTTCATCGGCGGGGTGATCCCGCTGCGGCGCGCCGGCGTGAGCGTCACGCGCTTCATGGATGCGGCCGCGCCGGGGATTCTGGCGGCCCAGGCGTTCGGACGGATCGGCAACTACTTCAACCAGGAGTTGTTCGGCGGCCCTACCAGCCTTCCGTGGGGGCTGCAGATCAGCGCCGCGCACCGTCCGGTCGGCTACCTCGCCTACTCGACCTTTCAGCCGACGTTCCTGTACGAGCTGATCTGGGATCTTGCGCTGGCGGGCGCGCTGGTCTGGATCATCCGCCACAAAGCGATCCGCGCGCCGGGCATCTTCGCGCTCTACGTCACCGGATACTCGGCGTTTCGCATCTTCGAGGAGACGCTGCGCGTGGACCCCGCCCACCACATCCTCGGTGAGCGGCTGAACTTCTGGGTGGCATGCGTGCTGACGATCGTGGGAGCCGCCTGGTTTGCGTACACCCAGCGCGCCGGGCGCGACGAGCAGCCCGTGGATGCGTCGCCCGCACAAGCGCCAGCCGAACCGCTGATGGCCCGACGCACATGAGCCCGGAGCGCCTCTACTTCACCGACTCTGACGAGGCCAACGCGCTGATCGCCTCGGACCCAATGGCCTTGCTGATTGGATTCAGCCTCGATCAACAGGTCCCAGTCCCCAAGGCTTTCTCTGGTCCGCTGGCGATCAAGGAGCGTGTGGGGACGCTCGATCCTGCGAAGCTCGCCGCGGCCGATCTGGAGCCGGTGTTCCGCGAGAAACCCGCGATCCACCGCTTCCCCTCGAAAATGGCCGAGCGCGTCCACGACCTCGCGGCGCACATCTGTGCCGAGTACGGGGGCGACGCCGAGCGGGTCTGGACGGACGCCAAGAACGGGGACCAACTGCGCGCGAACCTCGAAGGACTGCCCGGCTTCGGCAACATGAAGGTCAAGGCGCTCGGGTCGGTACTCGCCAAGCGCTACAAGCTGGCGAAGGCCAAGAGCCTCGTGCCGCCCCACCCGACGCTCGGCGACGTGGACTCGCCGCAGGCGCTGGCCGACTACCAGGCCGCGAAGCGCCAGCACAAGGCCGAGTGGTCGGCGATGAAGAGCGGCTGAGCCCTCGTCCCCGCCCTCAGGCCGTGCGCCGTCGTTCAGTTGCCGATCGCCTGCCCAGTCAGCCACGGCGTCCCGGCCAGGCGCGGGCACCGATTGCAACCGGCGCCCGCGCACCCGGCAATCTGCGGCCGACGCTACATGACGGGCTGCCCGGAAGGATGCAGCGCATCCCAGTTGCCGCCGAACGCTTTGACGCCCACGTAGCCGGTCGAGCCGGGCTTGTCCAACACGTAGGTGTACAGCGCGTGCCCAGCGTATGTCAGCTGCTTGGCGCCGCCTGGGAGTTCGATCGTGGATAGCAGCGAGCTCTTGACACCGAAACCAGCGGTCGGGGTTCCGGTCGTCTCAAGCGCAGGCCAGAACCTCGAGCACAAGAAGATCTTCATGCAGCTGTTTTCGGTGCCCTGATCGTGGGTGAACATGTACAGCGTGAGGCCAGATGAGCTCGTCAGGATAAAGCCGAGTTTCGTCAGGCGCAGCTCGACCGTGGCGGTCGCGCCGGCGTGCGCCTTAGGCGCGGAACCCCGGGCGCTCGCGATAGCCGAGCCGCTTACGGCGCTCACGACCACACAGGCCAGGAGAATGGACGTTCGCTTCATAGGTTGCCCCCTCGCATCTAGGAGAATGGGTTTGGGATCGTCGTTCGACCCTGTCGAGTAGACCCCGCACGCGCCACAACCTTCCCCGCGGCCGACCGCCCGGGCGACGTGGCAAGCCCGGCGCACCACGCAAAACGGCCCGCGTCAGACGCGGGCCGTTGAGGTTGTGCTCTCTCGTGTGTTGTCTAGCCCTGGCGCCGCTGGCGGCGCTGCAGCGTGACGATCGCGACTCCCGCGCCCATCAGCATGAGCCCGATGGCAACGCTCCAGCGCAGGTCAAAGCCCGTGAAGGGCAGCGTGCTCGCTTTGACTTCTTTGGCGGGCACTGTGCTGGTCGTCGAGGGCGCTGGTTCTTTGCTTGGCGCGGGCGTCGGTTTGCTTGATTCTTTGGAGGGCGAGGTGCCCGTGCTCGGCGTGGTCGGCGTCGAGTTGTATTTGGATGTCGGTTCTGCGGCGACAGCGACGGCCGGCGCAGCGAGCGCCAGCGCGAGCACGGCCGCGAGGAGGCTGAGCCAGCGCGACATGCCGGGCGATCCCTTCCTCATCGGCGGCGCTGCTTTAGTCCGTGACCTGCTCGAGGCCATGACGTCGGTCCGAGTCATGCCAACCTCCCATTGGTGGTGTGATGAACGCTTGGGCCCGCTTGGGACCTTCCTGGGTGCAGCCGCGACGGTGCCGGTGGGCAACGCATCCTTTCCGGTTCGCCGTTTTCGCGCACTGCCCTGCATTTGAACTGGAGGTCTATCAGTTGAGCCGGTCGCTATGCGGGTTGGGTTCATAATCCCGCGGCGCCGCGGCGCCGCCCCCAAATCTCAACCGACCTGCACGCGGCCCTCGAGCGAGCCCTGGGCGAGCCTGCCGCGCAGCACCTTCTTGTCGAACTTGCCGACGCTCGTCTTGGGGATCTCGGAGACGAAGGCGAACTCGTCGGGCAGCCACCATTTTGCGACCCGGCCCTGGAGGTGCTCGACGAGCTCCTGGGCGCTTGTGCCGGCGCCCTCGCGCAGGACGACACAGCACAGCGGACGCTCTGCCCAACGCTCGTCGGGCTTGGCGATGACGGCGGCCTCGACGACGTCGGGATGGGACATGATCTCGTTCTCGAGCTCGACCGAGGAGATCCACTCGCCGCCGGACTTGATGACGTCCTTGGCGCGGTCAGTGATCTGGACCATGCCGCGCTCGTCTACCGAGGCGATGTCGCCGGTGCGCAGCCAGCCGGTGGCGAACTTCTCGTCTTCTGAGCTGTCAGCGTAGTAGCGCGAGGCGACCCACGGTCCGCGCACTTCGATCTCGCCGGTGGACGTGCCGTCCCGGGGCACCTGCCCGCCGTCGTCGTCGGCCAGGCGCAGCTCCACCCACGGCAGGGGCCGCCCTTGCATCGCGCGATCGTCCCAGTAGGCGTCGTCGTGCTCGCCCTCGCGCGGTCGCGAGTAGGTGGCCACGGGGCTCGTCTCGGTCATCCCCCATGCTTGGAAGATGCGCACGTCGTGGCGCTCCTCGAAGTCCTTCATCAGCTGCCGTGGCACCGCCGATCCCCCGCAGGCGGCGTTGGACAGCGACGAGAGGTCCACCTCGGGGTGCGCGTCGGCATAGGCGAGCAGGCCGGCGAAGATGGTGGGCACGCAGCCCATCAGCGTGGGGCGCTCATTGGCGATCAGCTTGGCGAGCGGCTCGGGCTGCAGGTGGCGGTCGGGCAGGATCAGGTCGGCGCCCGCGAGCGCGGCGCCGTATGGCAGCCCCCAGGCGTTGACGTGGAACATCGGCACGACCGCGAGTATGCGCTCCGCACGCGAAATCCCGGTGCCGTCCTTGGCGAGCGTGACAGTGGAGTGCAGACTGATCGAGCGGTGCGAGTAGAGCACGCCCTTGGGGTTGCCGGTGGTGCCGCTCGTGTAGCACAGCGACGCCGCCTGACGCTCGTCGAGGTCGGGGTAGTGCAACGGCCGGCCGGCATCGGCATCCGCATCGGCCTGCGCGAGCAGCTCATCGTAGGAAATGGCGTTGGGCAGCCGCCCGGCCTCCGAGCCCTCGCCGTCGCCCATCACCACGAAGCGCTGCACCGTGGTAAAGCCCGGAGCGAGCTTCTCCAGCAGCGCGACGAGCGAGTCGTCGACGAAGATGACCTTGTCCTGGGCGTGGTTGACGATGTAGGTGATCTGCTCCTCGAACAGCCGGATGTTGAGCGTGTGCAGCACCGCGCCGATGCAGGGGACGGCGAAGTACAGCTCGTAGTGGCGCTGGTTGTTCCAGGCGAACGTCGCCACCCTGTCGCCCTGTTCGATGCCAAGCCCCTGCAGCGCCCGGGCGAGGCGATCGACGCGCTCGGAGACCTCGGCGTGCGTGGCCCGTGTGACCGAGCTCCCGTCGGCGTTCAGCGTGACGACCTCGGCGCCGTGATTGCAGGTGGCAAGCCTTTGCCGGATGTGGTTGAGCGTGAGCGGGAAGTCGTCCTGCATCAGCCCCGCCAAGAAGGTCCCTTGCGCCTCACCGGCCTCACCGACGGCCTGCCTGGTCATCTCTGCGCCCATCGTCATCCTCTCCTCGCTCCCTCGCCCGTCAACAGCTTGGCCAACGCATCGTAGACGCCGCGCGTGCGCGCGGCGATGTCATCCCAGTCAAAGCGCAGCACGTGCTCGGAGGCCTCAGTGACCAGTCGATCGCGCAGCTGGCCGTCGACGAGCAGGCGTTCGACCATCACGCCGAGATGTTCGGCGTCGCCACCGTTGAAGCGCAGGCCGACGCGCTCGCCCATCGGCACGACCTCGCGCAGCCCGCCGGTGTCTGCGACGATGCACGGGCAGCCGGAGGCCATCGCCTCCAGCGCGACCAGCCCGAAGGGCTCATAGATGGAGGGAACCACGCACAGGTCGGCGATCCGGTAGAGCGAGTGCAGCACGTCATCGCCGATCCAGCCCAGGAACGTGCCGTGATCGGTCAGCCCAAGGCGCCGCGCCTGCGCCTTGAGCTCGCCCTCATGCGTGCCGCTGCCGGCGACCAGGAAACGCACGTCGCCGACCCGTTCGATGACGGCGGGCAGCGCGTCGAGCGCCAGCTGGAAGCCCTTCTCGTAGACCAGCCGCCCGACGAGCAGCACGAGCTTCTCGTGCGGCGCTGCGAACTCGCGCCGCAGCGCGGCGAGATCGCCTGATGGGCGCAGTTCACTGGGGTCGACCCCGTTGGGTATGACGGTCACCCGCTGCTCGTCGATGTCGAAGATGTCGGCGACGTGCTCGCGCATGTAGTAGGAGCAGACGATCAGCGCGTCCGCGCGTTGGGCCATCCAGCGCTCGACCGCGTGGATGTGTGCCTGGGGCTGGTCCTGGACCCAGCCCTGGTGGCGCCCGTGCTCGGTGGCGTGGATGGTGGTGACGTAGGGCACGGCCAGGCGGTCGGCGAGCGCGGCGGAGGCGTGCGCGACCAGCCAGTCGTGGCCGTGCACGAGGTCATACGAGCGTGTCTGGGCCAGCGCTTCGCCGGCGGCGAGCATGTCGTCGTTCATCTGGCGCACCCACGCGACGAAGCGGTCGAGGTCGCGTGGCCAGCCGGGCTCGCGCACGCGGTAGATGTTCACGCCGCCCACCTCTTCGGGTCCGGCCAGCTCGACGTCGGCTGCGTGCTCGACCCCGCGGGTGAGCACGTCGACGGCCACCCCCTGGCGCGAGAGCGCCTCGGCGAGCTTGCGCACGTGCCTGGCGAGGCCTCCCTCGATCACAGGCGGGTACTCCCAGGAGAGGATCAGCACGCGCTCGCTCACGCCACAGACCCTATATCGCCAGGAGCGCGAGCTCGTCCAGGCGCAGCGCTGCGCGCGACGCCCACACCTCCCCCCCGCCCTCGCACACCACGCCGTCGGCGCCCAACGCTTGCACCGCAGCCGCTAGGACGCCCTCGTCGGTGCCCAGCTCGGCGGCGAGCTCTATGTGCGACCACCTGCGCGGATGATCCTCGCGCAGCAACTGCAGGACGATAGTCCTCTGGAGCCCCCGGTCCGAAGCCGGGTTGCACCGGCGCGATTGTGTGTTCATCGGAGCCGTTCCTTCGCGTCCGTGCGTCTCCCGCGCGACACGGGGGCGACGCGTCTGTTTCCAGTCGCCGGGAGAGTACCGACAACCTGGAACCTACAGGTCGAGCTGCGGGTCGGGGGCGAGATCGATCTGCAGTTGACGGGGGGACGGCAGCAGCGGCTCGCTGGTCTGGCGCGGCCTGCCGCGCTTTGCCCAGTGGTTTATGACCTCGCGGCTACGGCAGCTGTAGTAGTTGACGCGCGGGTCGGTCGGGCGCAGGGCCAGGCCGCCGGGCGCCTGCCCGGTGACGACGGCGTGAAAGCGCCGGCCTTTGTGGTCGACCTCGACGATGTCGCCCGTGTGGATGCCCTCGAGACGCATTGCGCTTGTGAACTCCAGCAGATCGCGGCGATCGTGCCGGGGCGGCGCGCGGCCTGCCGGCAGGCGCGTCGCTGCGCGCGGCCGTGGCGGCCGGGGCTAGGCTCTTGCTCGCAATGCGCTGGCTCGTGGACGGGATGAACGTGATCGGGACGCGCCCTGACGCGTGGTGGCAGGACAGGCATGCGGCGATGACCCGCCTGGTGGGCATGCTCGAGCGCTGGGCGGCGGCGAACGGCGAGGACGTGACGGTGGTCTTCGAGCAGCCGCCGTCGCCGCCGATCCGCTCGACGGTGATCGTGGTGGCGCATGCGCCGCGCCCGCGCCGCGACTCGGGTGACGATGAGATCGTGCGCCTGCTGCATGCGGACTCACAGCCTGGAGCGGTGCGGGTGGTCACCTCGGATCTATGGCTGTCGGACCGCGTTCACGCGGTGGGCGCGACGGTCGAGCCGTCGGCGCCGTTTCGCGCGCTGATCGAAGACGCGTGATGATCCCGGCCACCCGCTACGCGCGCAGCGGCGACGCGAGCATCGCCTACCAGGTGGTGGGCGAGGGCGCGCTGGACCTGCTGTTCTTGACGGGCTGGGTGCAGCAGATAGAGCAGCTGTGGGAGGCGCCGGCGGTGCGCCGCTTCTTGGAGCGCCTGACGAGCTTCGGCCGGGTGATCCTGTACGACGGTCGCGGCACGGGGCTGTCGGAGCGCGTGCTGGTGGACTACACGGTCGAGCAGGAGGCGCTGGACGCGCTGGCGGTCCTGGACGCGGCGGGCAGCGAACGCGCGGCGGTGATCACCTATGCCCAGGGTGGCCTCGCGGGAGCGTTGCTGGCCGCCGACCACCCGGAGCGGATCGGCGCGCTGATCATGTACGCGTCGACCGCGCGCACGGCGTGGGCGCCGGACTACGACTGGGCGATACGGCGCGAGCAGCGCGAGCGGCTGAGCGTGAACAACATCGCCAGTTGGGGCGAGCCGAACGCGGAGGCGATGAGCATGTGGGCGCCGTCGATGGACGGCGACGACGAGCTGGTGGCCTGGTTTGCACGCATGCAGCGTCTGGCGGCGAGCCCGAGCGAGGCGCGGATCATCTCCAGGGCGATGGTGGACCTGGACGTGCGCGAGGCGCTGCCGCGCATCCGCGTGCCGACGCTGGTGATGCACAGGCCGAAGGAGCTCGTGTGGGACGTGCGCCATTCGCGCTATTTGGCTGAGCACATCCCGGGCGCCCGTTACGTGGAGCTGGGCGGGATCGACTCGCTGCCTTTCGTGGGCGACAGCGAAGCGCTCCTGGATGAGATCGAGGAGTTCCTGACGGGCGCGCGCAGGGGCGGCGAGCTGGTGCGGGCGCTGTTGACGGTGATGTTCACGGACATCGTGGACGCGACTGCGCTGGCGGCGGAGCTGGGCGACGCGCGTTGGCGCGACCTGCTGGCGCGCCACGACGAGCAGCTGCGCAAGGAGCTCGTGCGCTTCGACGGGCGCGAGGTCAAGACGGTGGGCGACGGCTTCCTGGCGACGTTCGACGGTCCGCCCTCGCGCGCGCTTCGCTGCGCGGTTGCGATGGTGGCGGCGGCGCGCGGGCTGGGCCTGCAGCTGCGCGTGGGCGTGCACACGGGCGAGTGCGAGCTGATCGGCGATGACGTGGGCGGCATGGCGGTGCACATCGCCTCGCGGGTGGGCAACCTGGCGGGCGCGGGCGAAGTGCTGGTGTCGGGCACGGTGTTCGGGACGGTGGTGGGCGGCCCGTTCTCCTTCCAGGACCGGGGCTTTCACGAGCTCAAGGGCGTGCCGGGCCGCTGGCCGCTGTTCGCGTTGAGTGCGTGAACCGTCGCTGAACCCCAGCCGCCAGCCGTTACTACGTGATACGATACATCTGCCCACGAAGTAAACGATCTTGTGACTGCACACGACGACGACAACCCCGACCGCTGGTCTGACCCGGTGCTGCTGGTCCTGTCGAGCCTGGCGGGCGGCTCCAAGCACGGCTATGCGATGGTGGCGGACATCGTGGAGATAGCGGGCGTGCACCTTGGCCCGGGCACCCTGTATGGCGCGCTTGCGCGCCTGGAGGACCAGCGCCTGATCGAGAGCCTGCCGGCGCAGGGCCGCAGGCGCCCCTACCGGATTACGGCGGCGGGGACGCGCGTGCTGGAGGCACAGCTGACGACGATCGAGGCGGTGGCCCGTACGGGTCTGTCGCGTCTGCGCGCGGCTGGGAGCGCGGCGTGAGCAGGGTGCGCAGGGCGACGGCGGGCCTGCTGGTGAGGCTCTACCCGCAGGCGTGGCAGGAGCGCTACCGGGTGGAGATATTGGCGCTGATCGAGGACGATCCTCCGGGGCTGGGCGGCCTGGCGTCGCTGGTGGCGGGAGCCCTGGATGCGCATGCGCGCCCGCGCGCGGCATGGAGCGAGCAGGCGTCGCCGCTGACGCGGATGCGCGTGTCGGTGGTGGGGATGTTCAGCTGCTGGATCGCGCTGTCGGTAGTGGGCGCGGTGTTCCAGAAGGAGACCGAGGAAGGGGCGTTCGGCTTGGCGGGCGCGCGTCACCACGTGCTGGCGATAGCGCACGGCGCGGTGATCGGCGGGGCGGTCTTGGGCGCGCTGGCGATCGCGATCGGGGGCGTGCCGCTGGTGTGGGAGGCTATCGGCGACGCGCGGGCGCGCAGGGACTGGCGGCTGGCGGGCCTGCTGGTCCTGCCGGCGGTGGCGATCGTGTGCTTTGCGGCCCCGACGTCGCTGCTGCGGGCGTTGGCCGGGTCGAGCGTGGGCCGGCCCGACCACATGGCTTCGCTAGCGATCTTCATTCCCTGGCTGCTGATCGGACTGGCTTGCGCGGCGACGTGCGCGCTGGCCCCACGCATGGTGCTGGGCCGCGCGGCGGTGTCGCGCGGCTCGCTTGCGCGCGCGTCGCTGGTGAGCGTCGCCCTGGGGGTGGCGATGTGCGTGATCTCGCTCGCTCTGGTGGTGTATGTGGTGGCGCTGGCGTCGGTCGCGCAGAGCCTGTGGGGAGTGACGGGCGGCCCGCTGGGGCCAAGCACGGGTGCGACTCTGGCCGTCGCGACGGCGATCGCGGTGGCGAGCACGGCGCTGGCGCTGGTCAGTTGCAGGCGCGCGGTGCGCGCAGCGGCACTCCCGGTCTGGTAGACGCAGGAGCACCGGACGCGGGTGGCGTATGGGCGCCGCGCTCAGCCTCCTGGGCGCGATAGCGGGCGTTGGCGCGCGACAGGTAGACGAGCGTGGCGAGAGCGAGCAGGGCGGGCAGGAAGTGCGGCCAGTGGATCTCCAGGGCGGTGAGCGCCTTGGCGCCGATCCCGCTGGCGCGCACGCTGTGGGCGGCGGAGCCAAGGACCCCCGGGGAGCACAGCCAGTGCACCCAGCCGTGGGTTCCCTGGCCGATGGCGAGCGTGACCATGGACCCGAGCGCGATGACGGCGGCGAAGATGGACAGCGCGAGCGAGACGGCGGGCCGGGGGCCGACGCGAGGCGAGCCCTTACGCGGCAGCACCATCGGCCTGTGCATCTCCGTCGGCGCGGGCCGCCTGTAGGGCCTGCACACGCCCGTCGGCGGCGGCGTGGGCGACCGTGATGACCCCGTCTGACCCTGCGTCGTGGAGCGCGTTGCGCACGTCGGCGACGGCGGTGGCGCCGGCGACATGCAGCGACTCGGTGGAGCGCATGGCGCGGCTGAAGATGAAGGCGCCCTCGAGCAGGCAGAGCATGGAGAAGGCGAGCTCGCGCGCACGAGCGCGGGGAATACGGGCGAGGACGAAGTACTCGCTGGCGCCGTGGATCCATTCGGCGAAGACGTCGGCGGTAGCCTCGCGCAGCGGCTCGTTGGTGGAGGCGACCTCGAGGGCGACGGTGGCGATGGGGCAGGCGTCCTCGTAGTTGGTGTCTTCTAGCGTCTGGGCGGCGCCGGCGAAGAAGTCGCGCACGGCGGTGAGCACGTCGGGAGCGGGGATGGCGACGGCGGCGAACAGCTGCATGTAGAACCGTCCGGAGGTGCGGATGACCTCGCAGCCGAGGTGCTCCTTGCCGCCGGGGAAGAAGTGGTAGAGCGAGCCGAAGGGGGCGGCGGCGTCGGCGGCGATCTGCTTCATGCCGGTGCCGGTGTAGCCCTGGCGGCGAAACAGCTCGGCGGTGGTGTGAAGGATGCGGTCTCTGGTGTCGCTGGGCATGTCTTTTTTTGATTATGAGTTGTGTTGTCGGCGGGTGTAGGAAGGCGGCTTGAGGTCAACGGCTGCGGCGCTTGCACCCCGCGCGCACATCTGGCAGACTATCGCCTCTAGAACGATCTATCAAGTAGACGCAGGGAGGTCTCATGAGCAGCGAGACGCAGCGACGCGGCCTGACGGTGCTAAAGGCGATCCTGGCGGCGGAGATACTGTCGACGGCGATCCACTACACCCACAACTTCGTTGAGGTGAGCCACTATCCGGGCCCGAAGGACCTGTACACGCTGACGCGCGTTGCGATCGTGGTGAGCTGGCCGCTGTTGACGTGGATCGGCGTGATGGGCTACCGCAGATACCGCGAAGGCCGCTTCCAGGAGGCGCGCGTGTGTCTGGCGGTGTACTCGGTGACGGGACTGGTGACGCTGGGCCACTTCATCTACGGCAACCCGAAAGTCCCGGCGTTCTTCTACGCAACGCTGTTCACGGACGCGCTGACGGGCCTGGCGGTGCTGGCGTTCGCGCTGTGGTCGATGGGCACGGCGGGGCCGCGGGCACAGGCGGCGGGGACGTAGGGTCCAGGAGCGAGCGTGGCTCGCCGCGCACGGCGATCGAGCGGCTGCATCGGACACTGTGCGCTTCGGTCAGCGGCAGCTCGTCGCCGTGGCGAGCGCCGAGCAGACCGCAGCCATCTTCTCCGGGCCAAGCGTCGTGATGCGCTCGGTCAGGAACGCCTTTTCGGCGGAGAGGGTGTTGTCGAGCGCAAGCACGCACTCGATCGGCATCCCATCGGCGGGTCCGATCTCGACCTCCGTTGCAAGACCGCGGACAGTGCCCGTCGCCGGGACCGCGATCACGTTGAAGACGCGATCGACCGCCTCGTCGCGGGTGAGGATCAGGACCGGCCGTCGCTTGTTATCCGGCGGCTCATGCCACCAGACCTCGCCGCGCCTCACGAGCTGCGGTGCTGCTCCCAGGAGAAGCCAGCCGTCGCCTCCTCCTCGTCCAAGCGACGCAGCATCGCCGCAGAAGCGCGGGCGCTGAACTCATCGAGATCGCCCCACCCATCCACGGCAGGCTCTGCGTGCTCGCGCTGCACCGCACGCAGCGCCACCTCGGCATCATGCTCGCTCCAGCCGGGCGCTTGCTGTAGCAGCTGCTCCTTTGCGGTCATACGCCACCAATGGTAGCCGCCGCGCCACGTCGCAGCACCGGACGGGCGATCACTCGCAAAGGTCCAGCAAATCGGGGCGGCGGGATTTGAACCCACGATCTCGGCGCCCCAAACGCCGCGCGATACCAGGCTTCGCTACGCCCCGATGTGGCTTCAAGTCTACTGCCATTCGGAGCGCAGACGATCCATCCAAGCCTGCATGCGCGCCCGAAATCGCGTGTCGCAGACACGGACCGTGAGGACTCCATGATGGCATCGCCAGATGCGTCCCGTCAATTGGTTGCTGTTCGACTTGCGTTGCATCCGGATCGAGCCAGGGTCGGTGTCCAGCGCGCCGCCCCAGAACTCGCGCAGCTCTTGCAGATTCTGATCGACGTGATATTGGACCCAGTAAGCAGGCATCTTGTGCGTCGACCGGCGGACCCATCGGTCTGCCAACTGGATCACCGCCGGGTCGGAGTTGGCCACCGAGACGATGTTCCGGTCGCGCTTGTACCCCTCCGCGATGTACAGGCAGACGAAGTCTCGAAACGTCGGATCGGCCGCAAGCCCATCGAATTCCTCGAGCCCCTCTTGGTAGGCCTGCTCGCGCAGCAGCCGGTACCTGCGCTGCATCGTGCGATTCCCCCGGCGACGCGCGGCTTCTTGTCGCTGGGCTCCACGAGGCGTCTCCACTCTGGGCAGATCGCGCACCCAGTAGTAGATCGTGCTGCGCGACAGCGCCAAGCGCTCGGCGAGCTGGTCGATCGTGAACTGGCGCTCAACGCGCATCGAGCGAGCCTTCTCGCCTAGATAACTTGCATGGGCCATACGAACACATGTTCGCATATGCTGCGGACAGAACGCCGCATCACGCCGTGGACACGGCCGAGCAACCACGGCTGCTAGCCTCCGCCACCGCCCATGGCCGATGTCCAACCCCTACGCGCGCTGCACTACGACCCCGCCGTGGTCGGCCCCCTGTCAGACGTGACGGCGCCCCCCTATGACGTGATCGACGCCCGCCAGCGCGCGGCGCTGTTGGCACACTCGCCCTTCAACGTGGTCGCAGTGGACCTCCCCCAGGCCGAGCCCGGCGCCTCCGACCCCTACGCGACAGCGGGCCAGCTGTTCGAAAACTGGCAGCTGCAGGGCGCGCTGGTGCGCGACAGCGAGCCGGCCCTGTGGGCGCACACCCAGGACTACACCGGCCCGGACGGCCAGCGACGCACGCGCCGCGGCTTTTTCTGCCGCGTGCGCATCGAGGACTACGGCCCGGGCAGGGTGCGCCCCCACGAGCGCACCCACCCCGGCCCCAAGGAGGACCGCCTGCGCCTGACGCGCGCGACGCGGGCGAACATCTCCCCCATCTTCTCGCTGTATTCAGACCCGCAGCAGGCGGCCTGGGCAGCGCTGTCGTCGACCACGGAGCAGGCGCCATGGGGCGATGTGACCGACTCAGACGGCACCGTCCATCGCCTGTGGCGGGTGTCAGACCCGCAGGCGATCGCGGCTGTGCAGGCGGCGACCAGCGAGGCGGAGCTGTTGATCGCAGACGGCCACCACCGCTACGAGACGATGCAGGCCTACGCGCAGGAGGTCGGCGGCGAAGGCGAGCACAGCTACATCCTCATGTGCCTGGTAGCACTGGAGGACCCCGGGCTGACGGTGTTCGCCACCCACCGCCTGGTCAGCGGGCTGGACGA
The DNA here is from genome assembly GCA_963734225.1 of uncultured Solirubrobacteraceae bacterium. GTDB lineage: Bacteria > Actinomycetota > Thermoleophilia > Solirubrobacterales > Solirubrobacteraceae > Palsa-744. Next base: position 66,268 of record CAVTGI010000004.1, on the reverse strand, counting down.
CCAGCGCCGCGCGGCGCTCGCGCAGGCGCTGGAGCGCGACTTCGACATGACCGAGGTTCCGATCGAGCAGATCGCGCCGTCGCCCGGCTCGGGCCCGCTACAGCTCGGCTACTTCGACGGGCGCGACGGCCGCGCGCTGCGCCTGACGCTCAAGGGCCAGGCGATCGCCGACGCGGCCCTGAGCGACCGCGCGCCGGCCTACCGGCGGCTCGACACGGGCGTGCTGGAGACGTTGATCCTAAAGAACGCGCTGGGGCTCAGCGACGATGACATCTCGCACTTCAACGGGATGTTCTACGCGCGCGACACGGAGGAGGCCCTGGCGATGGTCCGCTCGGGCGACTACGACGCGGCGTTTCTGGTGCGCCCGACCCCGGTTGCGCAGGTCCGCGAACTGGCGGCGGCCGGCGAGAACATGCCGCCGAAGTCGACCTATTTCTACCCGAAGCTGCTCACGGGCCTGCTGTTCAACGAGCTTTCCTAGCTGGACCGAGGGGTATCATTGATACACGGGAGGGACGCGGGAAGTCGATTGAAGGGATCGATATGAACGAGAGCCAAGGGCTGACCAGGATGAAGGCCACCGCGCGCCGCGACGGCACGGCGCTGAGACACACGGTGCAGGTACGAGACCATCAGATCACCGTCGACGAGCCGCTGGAGGCGGGCGGCGAGGACACAGGGCCGGATCCCCGCGAGTTGCTGGCGGTGAGCCTGGCGTCGTGTACGGCGATCACGATCGAGATGTACGCGGCGCGCAAGGGCTGGGACCTCGGCCATGTGGAGGTGGACGTGGAGTACAGCCCGGCGGAGCGCGGCTGCCCGACGAAGTTCCAGCTGGTGATGCGCCTGCCTGACGACCTGCCCGAGGAGCAGGTGCAGAAGCTGACCGTGATCGCGGCCAAGTGCCCGGTCCATCGCGCGCTGGAGGGCGAGGTCATGTTCCAGGAGCGCATTGAGCGCGTTCACATGGCCGCCTGAGGGCGCCGCCGCCGGGGGCTCCGATCTGGTTGCCCCGGCGGCCGATCAGGTCCAGGCGGCGGTGCTCGTGCCGCTGTTCGTGCGCGAGGCGACGGGCGAACCCGATCTCGTCCTCACCAGACGGCGCGCGGACCTGCGCAGACACGCCGGCGAGATCTCCTTTCCGGGCGGGCGCAAGGACGCCGAGGACGCCGATCTGCTGGCGACGGCGCTGCGCGAGGCCGAAGAGGAGATCGGCCTGGAGCGCACGCAGGTGACGGTGCTGGGGGCGCTGCCGCCGACGTCGACGTTCGCGACCAACTACCTGATCCATCCGTTCGTCGCCGCGATACCGGAGGGGGTGGCCTGGCGGTTGTCGCCCAAGGAGGTCGACGCGGTGCTGGAGCTGCCGCTCGAGGCGCTGCGCGCGGGCAGGACGCGAACGAGCATGGAACGACGCGGGATCTCGTTCGAGACGGACGCGTACGTGGTCGACGAGCACCTGATCTGGGGGGCGACGGCGCGGATCGTCGAGCAGCTGCTGGATAGTCCCTACGTGCGCGACGCGACCGGCACGGGCAGCTCGTCAGCGCTGGGGCGTCCAGCTCGATAGACCCGGCCACACGTTGCGCGCGAGCGACTCGGACAGCTCCGGGTATGACGATGACGACCCGATCGAGCGGGGCCACAGGCCGCCGGCGACCATCGCCAGCGAGCCCAGCAGCGCGACCCAGGCGCCCTCCCCCACCGTCAGGGTGAGCAGCTCTCCCGCCGGCGCGGGCACGTGGACCATGCGATAGAGCACGCACACGGCGGCGACGCTGCCGAGCAGCAGCACAGACGCGCCGCTCCCGGCTGGCACGGGCGAGGCGGCACGGACGAGCGGGATCAACGAGTCGAGCAGGGCCAGGCAGGCGAGCACCGGCAGGACCACGCTGAGATCGGCCAGCTCCTGGTTGGCGCTGAGCTCGGCGAACTGCCTCCCGGCGAGGGCCCCGGCGCTGAAGCTCAGCCCATACCAGGGCAGGAACACGGAGACCGCCAGCGCGATCGCGCCGAGCGCCGAGACCAGCAGGCCGTATCTGGACCGCTCCCCCACCATGCTGCGATCCTCATCGGCCCGATCGCCGGACGGCTTGACAGGAAAGGCACGCTCATCCGCAGTTGAGCAGCCCGGCGATCGCGCCCTGTGCCTCGGCGAGCCAGGCGTCGGTGTCGCGCGGATCGGCTGTGAGGAAGGCCGCGGGGATGGCGTTGCGCGCGGTCAGCTCGCGCACGATGCGCTCGCCCTCGGCGAGCAGCAGCCCAGGCTCGCCGACGAGCGCGCGTGCCTCGTAGAGGAAGCCGCGCACGGTGGTGTCGATGGCCTGGGTCAGGAAGAACTCCAGGCGCTCGGTGTGCAGCGCCTGCAGTTGCGTGGCCGAGCCGGCAGCCGTGCTCATCAACCAGCAGAGGATCGCGACGCCGTCCAATGCGGCGCGCAGGGTGGCCAGTCGATCGGGCGTGCCGATCCAGCATTCCGCGCCGACCGCCTCGATCGCCGGCCGGCCGGCGTCGGTGCGGGTGGTGATGCGCACGGCGTGCCCCTCCCCCACCATCGCGCCGCCCAGCTGCCTGCCTCGGCACCCGCCCCCGACGATCAAGATCCGCGCCACGGCGCGCCATGTTATGCGCCGAGCCGCCGAGCGATCGACGGCGACACAAGCCCACACGGTTACGCGCGGCGCCTATGATCATCGTCCGCGTGGACGAGCCGACGACAACGGGACAGGACGTGGTGACGATGGACAAGATCGTGGCGCTGTGCAAGCGCCGCGGCTTCGTGTTCCCGTCGTCTGAGATCTACGGCGGGGTGGGCTCGACGTACGACTTCGGCCACTACGGCGTGCTGCTAAAGACGAACGTGAAGAACGAGTGGTGGCGGGCGATGCTGCAGGAGCGCGACGACATCGTGGCGCTCGACTCGGCGATCCTGCAGCACCCGCGCGTGTGGGAGGCGTCGGGCCATTTGGCGGGCTTCACGGACCCGCTGGTGGACTGCAAGACGTGCGGCCAGCGCTTCCGCGCCGACCACCTGCAGGAGCTCGCGTGCGGGCGCAAACCTTCCAAGCACCCGGGCGAAACGGACGAGTGCAACCTGACGCAGGCGCGCGACTTCAACCTGATGTTCGAGACGACGATCGGCCCGGTGAAGGAGTCGGGGGCGACGGCGTACCTGCGCCCGGAGACGGCCCAGGGCATCTTCATCAACTTCAAGAACGTGCTGCAGTTCTCGCGCAAGAAGCCGCCGTTCGGGATCGCCCAGGTGGGCAAGTCCTTCCGCAACGAGATCACGCCGGGCAACTTCATCTTTCGCACGCGCGAGTTCGAGCAGATGGAGATGGAGTTCTTCGTGCCGCCGGACGACGCCCAGAAATGGTTCGAGCACTGGCTGGCAGAGCGAGAGCGCTGGTACACCGAGCTGGGCCTTCGCCCCGACCACCTGCGCCTGCGCGCGCACGACCCGGACGAGCTGTCGCACTACTCGTCGGGCACGAGCGACGTGGAGTATCTGTTCCCCATCGGCTGGTCGGAGCTTGAGGGGATCGCCAACCGCGGCGACTTCGACCTGACCCAGCACGCGACGTTTTCGGGCGAGAAGCTCGAATACTTCGACCAGGCCACGGGCGAACGCTATGTGCCCCACGTGATCGAGCCGGCGGCGGGCGCGGACCGGGCGACGCTGGCCTTCCTGGTGGATGCGTATGACGAGGAACTGGTCGAGCGCGAGGGCACGGGCGAGGGTGAGATGCGCACTGTGCTGCGTCTGCATCCGCGCCTGGCGCCGGTGAAGGCGGCGGTGCTGCCGCTGGTGAGCAAGGACGGCCAGCCAGAGCTCGCGCGCGAGGTGCACGACGCGCTGCGCGGCCATGTCCAGGCTGAGTACGACGCGGGCGGGGCGATCGGCAAGCGCTATCGCCGCCAGGATGAGATCGGAACGCCGCTGTGTCTTACTATTGACCACCAGAGCGTCGAGGATGGCACGCTGACCCTGCGCGACCGCGACTCGCTGGCGCAGGAGCGGCTGCCGATCGAGGGGATCGGCGAGGAGGTCGAGCGGCGGATCCACGCCCCGTGGAGAACGCCGAAGCTCACCACCGTATAACCATGGCGATACACCACGTGCAACGAGACATATCCCACCCCGCCGCCTCCGGCCCGCGCTCGCACCGACAACGCAGACGACTACGACAACCCGATAGGAGGGCAATGGACTTCGACCTGACCGACGAGCAGCGCCTGATCAAGGACACGGCGCGCGAGTTCGCGGACAAGGAGATCGTGGTGCAGTCGCGCGAAAACGCGCGCAACCACCGCTTCGACATGGAGATGGTCAACAAGGTCGCAAACCAGGGCTACCTGGGGGCGATCGTCCCGGAGGAGTACGGCGGCGCGGGCCTGGACTACCTCTCATACGGCCTGGTGGTGGAGGAGATCGGCCGCGCGGACTCGTCGATCCGCACGGTGATCTCGGTGCAGACCTCGCTGGTGTGCTCGGGGATCCTCAAGTTCGGCACGGAGGAGCAGAAGCACACGTACCTGCCGAAGCTGTGCTCGGGAGAGTGGCTGGGCTGCTTTGGCCTGACGGAGCCGGACACGGGCTCGGACGCGGCCAATCAGAAGACGCGGGCGAAGAAGACGGACAGCGGCTGGGTGCTGAACGGCTCGAAGATGTGGATCTCGATGGCCAACTACGCGAAGGTGGCGGTGATCTTCGCCCAGACGGACCCGGCCCTGGGCTACAAGGGGATCGCGTGCTTTTTGGTGGACACTGACCACCCGGGCTACTCGGCGCAGCCGATCGAGCACAAGATGGGCCTGCACGCGTCGGACACGGGCTCGATCTCGCTGGAAGACGTGGAGGTGTCAGACGAGCAGATGCTGGGCAGAGTGGGCGACGGCTTCAAAGTGGCGCTGTCGAACCTGGAGTCGGGGCGCTACTCGGTGGCGTGCGGCGCGGTGGGCATCTGCCAGGGCTGCGTGGACGAGTCGGTGAAATACGCGAAGGAGCGCGAGCAGTTCGGCAAACCGATCGCGAGCTTCCAGCTGGTGCAGGCGATGATCGCGGAAATGGTCTTGAAAACGGATGCTTCGCGGATGCTGGCGTGGCGCGCGGGCTTCCTCAAGGACCAGGGCCGCCCGAACAGCCTGGAGACGTCGATCGCGAAGCTGCACGCGACGGAAGCATCGCTTGAATGCGCGAACCTGGCGATCCAGGTGCACGGCGGGGCGGGCTACGTGGACGACCACCCGGTGGAGCGCTACTTCCGCGACGCGCGCGTGACGACGATCTATGAGGGCACCTCGCAGATCCAGCAGATGCTGATCGGGCGCGCGATGACGGGCGTGAACGCGCTCGTGCCGGTGTGAGCGGCGAAAGGAGCGCACGCGATGGCAACCCAACAGGAGACGACGAGTTTTGATGAGGCCGGCTCCGCCGGCCGGGAGGGTCGCGCAGCGGCTGTGATCGGCGTGCTGGGCGCGGGCACGATGGGCAATGGCATCGCCCAGCTGGCGGCGCGCTCGGGGGCGAAGACGCTGCTGTACGACCCCTTCCCGGATGCCCTGGAGAAAGGCACTCAGAGCGCGCGCAAGGGACTGGCCAAGGAAGCGGAAAAGGGCAAGCTCACCGAGGAGCAGGCCAAGGCGGCGGCGGAGAGCCTCTCGCCGGTGGACGACATGGCGGCGCTGAGCGACTGCGAGCTGGTGATCGAGGCGGCGCCGGAGCGCCTGGATCTCAAGCATGAGATGTACGGCAAGCTGTCGGAGATCGTGGGCGAGGAGTGCGTGCTGGCGACGAACACGTCGTCGCTGCTGGTGACGGCGATCGCGCGGGGAGCGAGCCACCCCGAGCGGGTGGTGGGCATGCACTTCTTCAACCCGGCGCCGCTGATGCGCCTGCTGGAGGTTGTGGCGGGCGTGCAGTCTTCGCGCCAGGCGCTGGCGCTGGCGCGGGCGACGGGTGAGGCGATGGGCAAGACGGTGATCGTGGCCAACGACGGGCCGGGCTTCATCGTCAACCGCTGCAACCGCCCGTTTGGCCTGGAAGCGCTGCGCCTGTTGGCGGAGCAGATCTCAGACGTGCAGACGATCGACCGCATCTGTCGCCTGGAGGGCGGCTTTCGCATGGGGCCGTTTGAGCTGATGGATCTGGTGGGCGTGGACACGGGCCTGGAGATCTCGGAAAGCTTCTATGCGCAGAGCTACGGCGAGCCGCGCTGGCGCCCGTCGATGATCGCGGCGCGCCAGGTGGCGGCGGGGCTGTATGGACGCAAGAGCGGACGCGGCTACTACGACTACGGCGATGGCGCTCACCGGCCGCAGGACCCGGAGCCGCCGGCGCCGGGCGCGCTTGGCCAAGGCGAGGGCGTGGTGGTGATCTGCGGCGAGGGCGTGGTTGCGCAGGAGCTGCGCGCGGCGGCGGGCGCAGCGGGCTATGAGGTGCGCACGCCGCACGAGCCCAGCGGCGGCGTGCTGCCAGCGCTGTTCGTGGACTGCGACGCCAGCCCGGCGGGAAAGGACGCCCGCGCAGGCAACGACGCCGGCGTGCCCGACCGCCGCGGCGCGCCTGCGCACACGCACGGCGGGGCGCGGCTGGTGCTGTGCGCGAGCGGGTCACTGTCGGCGCTTGACCCGGACGGCAGCGCGGTGGGCTTTCACTTCCTCCCCCCGCTGGAGCAGTGCACGCTGGTGGAGCTGACGCGCAGCGAGACCTCCTCGCCGCTGGCGGCGGCGCGCGCGGAGCGCTTCTTCGCGGCGCTGGGCAGGCACGTGGCGTGGGTGGGCGACGCGCCGGGGCTGGCGCTGGGCAGGATCGTCTGCCAGGTGATCAACGAGTCGGCGTTTGCGCTGGGCGAAGGCGTGGGCAGCGCGAAGGACATCGACACGGGGATGGTGCTCGGCCTCAGCCACCCGCGCGGCCCGCTGGAGTGGGCGGACGCGATCGGCCTGGATCATGTGCTGACGGTGCTGGGTGCGCTGGGCGAGGAGTACCGCGAGGAGCGCTACCGACCGGCGCCGATGCTGCGCCGCCTGGTGGCGGCAGGGCGCCTGGGCCGCTCCAGCGGCGAGGGCTTCTTCGTCTACGACGACTGAGCGGCCTGCCGGGCCCCGCTACCTCGCAGGCGACCGGAGGCCCCGCGCCTACGAGGGCTGAGCGGCGGCGTCGGCTGCGGGCGCCCACTGCGCCTCGGCGGGGTCGCCGAGTGGCATGCCGACGGGCACGGGCACCCCTGGGGTGTCGCGCAGGTACCACTCGGCGTCGAGCGCTGCCTGACAGCCGGAGCTGGCGGCGGTGATAGCCTGGCGATAGGTGTGGTCGACGAGGTCGCCGGCGGCGAACACGCCGGGCCGGTTGGTGAGGGTGGAGCGCCCCTGCGTGACCACGTAACCGTTGTCGTCGATGTCGATCTGGCCGCGCACGAGCTCGGACTGGGGCTCGTGGCCGATGGCGATAAACGTGCCGGATACGGTCACGTCGCGCTGCTCGCCGGTGTCGACGTTGACGAGCGCGGCGTGCCCCAGCGTGCCGGCCTCACAGGGGACGAACGCCTCCACCCGATAGGGGGTGAGGAACTCGATGTTGGCCTGCGCGCGGGCGCGCTCGAGCATGATCTTGGAGGCGCGGAACTCGTCGCGGCGGTTGACGACGATCACCTTGGAGGCGAACTTGGACAGGAAGATGGCCTCCTCCATGGCGGAGTCGCCGCCGCCGACGATGATCGTGGGCGCGCCCTTGAAGAAGGCGGCGTCGCAGGTGGCGCAGTAGCTGACGCCGCGCCCGGCGAGCTCCTCCTCGCCGGCGACATCGAGCTTCTTGTGCTCGGCGCCCATGGCCAGGATGACGGTGCGCGCGCGGTGCTCGGTGTCGCCGACCCACACGCGATGCTCGCCACCGGGCTCTGAGGCGAGCTCGACGCGGTCGGCCTGGTCGGTGACCAGCCGCGCGCCGAAGCGCTCGGCCTGGTCGCGGAACTTCTGCATCATCTCGGGCCCCATCACGCCGTCGGGAAAGCCGGGGTAGTTCTCGACGTCGGTGGTCTGCTGCAACAGGCCGCCCCAGGCGAAGCCCTCGATTACGAGCGGCTTGAGGTTGGCGCGCGCGGTGTACAGCGCGGCGGTGTAGCCGGCGGGCCCGCTGCCGACGATGATCACGTTCTCCCCCTCCGGGGACGATGCGACGTCGCTCATCTGATCTCCTAGTCGCCTCTGCGCCTTGATCGCAGGTCGCTTTACTTTGTAAAGTATAGCATCCCGCCTGGCCGTTTGTGGTCACGCAAGCCTACAGCGCGCCCGCAGTTTCGGCCGCAGCGGCGACCAGTCTCAGGAGCTCTGCAGCGCGCGCGCGGTGCCGGCGGGGCCGCGGCGCAGGGCGGCCGCGGGTGGCTCCTGCTCGTCTCGCCAGCGGGCGACCGTGCGACGCAGCTGCAGGTAGGCGACGGCGCCTGGCAGCGTGGGCAGCCAGAAGGAGATGGCGCGGTAGGACAGCACGGCCAGCAGCGCCAGGTTGAAGTTGACACCGAAGGCGGCGAAGGCGCCGATCATGCCTCCCTCGACGCCGCCCAGACCGCCGGGCAGCGGCAGCAGGTTGCCGAGCGTGCCCAGGAAGTAGGCCATCCACACGACGGTGAACGGCGGCGCGGAGCCGAACGCGTGGAACATGGTCCACAGCACGGTGATGTCAAAGCCCCACCATGCGAGCGCGCCGAGCAGCCCGGGATCGCGCATGCGGATCACGTCGATGGCGGTGCGCACGCCGCTGGCGGCGAGCGCGGGCACGGTGGCGGCGCGAGCGACCCAATGGGCGATGCGCCCCGAGCCGGACGCCCAGCGGCCCAGGCGCCGCTCGATGTCGTCGGGCAGCAGCGCCATCGCGCCGGCGGCTGCGAACAGGACGGCGGCGACGATCGCGGGGACGATCGTGATCGCGAACGACCCGCCCCCGGGGAACAGCCCGGTGCCCAGCCCAAGGCCGTCGATCAGCAGCGATCCGGCGTAGATCACGTACAGCACGACGAAGAAGGCGACCATGCGACAGGCGACGATGCGCGGCTCCATGCCCGAGCGGCGCAGCGCCCAGGCGGTCAAGGCGATGCCGCCGGCGCCGGCGGTGGCGAACAGGCGCGTGGCGGCGACGCCGGCCATGGTGATCTCATAGCTCTCGCGCAATCTGATCCGCTCCTGGCCGCGCGCGAGCACCGAGCGGAACAGCACCAGGTAGCCGGCGAACGAGAGGACCTCCAGCACGACACCGACGGCGATCCACCAGCGATCGCCGCCCTCGAGATGGCGAACGGTGGTGCCGACGCCGGTGAGGTTGGGCAGCACGAAGTACAAGAAGCCGATGCCGAGCGCGATGAAAAGAGCGAAGGCGACGACCTGCCGGCGCGTGAGCAGCACACGCGGCATCTCCTCTTCGTGCTGGAGCCCTGGGCCGACGGTATCTCGTTCTTCCCCCCGCGCCATCTTCTCCCCGCTCACCCCCTCGCTCAGATCCCCTCGTGAGCGAGCGTCTCCAGGGCGGCGACGGCACGCCCGATGCGTGCGAGCGGCGGTCCGGCGCGCGCCTGCAGCCGGCGCAGGGCGAGCGTGAGCGCGGCGCCGGCGAGCAGGTCGACGACATAGTGCTCGCCCAGGTAGACCAGCGCGACTGCGAGCGTGACGGCGTAGGAGAAGCCCAGCACGCCGGCTGCTGGGCTCGCCTCGGCGAGCAACAGCGCGGCCATCACGGATGTGGCGATGTGCAGAGAGGGCATGGCGGCTAGGGGATTGCCTCCGAACACACTGTAGAGCGAGTCCCAGCGGCCTTTCCAGAAGTGCTCGCCGTACTCGACCATCAGGCGGCGCACATGCTGCTCGCCGCGATGGCCGCCCCGCGCCAGCGAGGCTGCATACCAGGGCGGGGCGGTGGGAAAGATCCAGTAGAAGCTTGCGCCAATGTCGAACGTGGCATAGGTCATGACGGCGGCGCGCGTGAAGCGCTGCGGATGGCGTACGAGGATGTAGACGAGCGAGCCGTGGGGCACGATGAACCAGACCCAGTGGGCCCACACGAGCACGCGATCGACCGTGCGCCAGGCCGGCGCGCCGGTCGCGGGGTGGGTGCGCGCGAACGCGCGCTGTAGGCGCATGGTGGGCAGCTCGCCCAGGCCGAGCACGCGGTCGATGTCGATCGGGTAGTCGATGTGCACCCGGGCGGCCTGCGCGGCCTCGTCGTCGTGAGGCGTCTTGTAGGCGGCCAGGTAGGCCCACATCTGCAGGCAGCACACGGCTACGTCGCGTCGGGACGAGCGGCGCGCGGCCACGGACAGCCCGAGCGGCCCGGCGAAGGCGACCGTCTGCATCAGCAGCGGCGGCGCGCTCACGCGCTTGCGTAGCAGCGGAGCGGCGACGGCGGCCGCCACCATCCCCCAGGCGGTTGCTCTGATGGCCCGCGACCGCCGCACTGGGCGCGGAGTGTATAGAGCGCGCCCGCCGCAGCGGGCGAGGCGAGCGGCCTGCGCAGGCGGCCCGAGCGCCGGCAGGCCGAGCGCTTACTCACGCACGAGCGCGCCGACGCCGCTGGCGGCGGCCTGCACGAGCGCGCCGACGACGGGGCTGCCCTCGTCGGCCTCGGGGTGCCACTGCACGCCCAACACGAAGCGACGATCGGATGGCCGGGAGGGCTGGCTCCCATCCATCTCGATCGCCTCGGGCAGCTCGTCGATGGCCGAGCGGCCGCTGACGAGCAGCCCCGCGCCGAGACGGTCGACTCCCTGGTGATGATGCGATCTGGTCGAGTGGACGAGCTCGCCGCTGGCGCGCGCAGCGAGCGTGCCCTCGTCCAGCAGCACGTCGTGCTCGGCGCCGTCGAAGGAGCCAAGCACGCGCCTGTGCTCCTCGTGGCCGAGCAGATCGGGCAGATGCTGGTGAAGGGTGCCTCCGAGCGCGACGTTGATCAGCTGCATGCCGCGGCAGATGCCCAGCACGGGCATGTCGCGCTCGATGGCCGCGCGCGCGAGCGCGATCTCGAAGGCGTCGCGCTCGGGGACGGTGTCGATCGTGTACGGCCCGGCCTGCTGGCCGTAGGCGGCGGGGTCGATGTCGGCGCCGCCCGCGAGCACCAGCCCGTCGATCAGATCGAGCACCTGCTCCGGGTCCTCCGCCGCGCTTGCGTCGGGCGCGAGCATCACAGCCAAGCCGCCGGCGCGCTGTACGGCCTCGATGTAGCCGCGCCCGAGCAGCGCGGCAGGCTGCTCCCAGACGCTCCAGCGCGCCTGCTCGAGCGCGGTGCACATGCCGATCACGGGACGTGTCATGCGTCAAACCATAGGATCAAACAGAGCCGGAGGGCGTGCACACGCCAGATCGGGCGACTGAAGGCAAGCCAAGAGGAGGCAATGTGAGCAACCGGGTTGTCGCCGACGAGTCGGACATGCAGCTTGAGACGGTCAACGTCCGCCGCGAGCAGGGCGCGGTGACGATCGAGCTCAACCGCCCTCAGGCGCTGAACGCGTGGAACGCAAAGCTGGGAGCGGACCTGCTGGCGGCGGTGCGCGCGGTGGCCGCCGACGAGACGGTGCGGGCGGTGGTGATCACGGGCGCCGGGCGCGGCTTCTCCTCGGGAGCGGACCTGCGCGACGTCGGCGGCGGCCTGACCACGCCGGACGGACGGCCGGACACCTACAGGACCCTGACCGAGCGCTACCACCCGATCATGAAGGCGATCCGCGAGATGCCAAAGCCGGTGCTCGCGTCGGTCAACGGCCCGGCGGTGGGGATCGGCTGCTCGCTGGCGCTCTGCTGCGACCTGATCGTGGCGGCCCAGAGCGCCTACTTCCTGCTGGCGTTCGTCAACATCGGGCTTGTTCCCGACGGCGGCTCGTCGCTGTTCGTGCCCACGCGGGTGGGGATGGCGCGGGCGATGGAGCTGTCGATGCTGGGCGAGCGCCTGGCGGCGGAGCGCGCGCTGGAGTGGGGCTTGATCAACCGCGTGGTTGCCGACGAGCAACTGGCCGGCGAGACGGCCGCGCTGGCGGCGCGCCTGGCGAGCGGGCCGACGCTGTCCTATGCGGGCGCCAAGCGCCAGCTGAACAACTGGCTGTACGCGCGCATGGACGAGCAGCTGGAGCTGGAGGCCCGCCTGCAGCAGGAGTCCGCGGGCAGCGCCGACTTCATCGAGGGCGCGACCGCATTCGCGCAAAGGCGAACGCCGCGTTTCAGCGGTCGCTGACGCGGCCGGGCAGGCTCCGCCAACCACTGCCGCGGTCGTCGCTCGCCGCCCCCACCGATCCTCGTGGCATTCGTCATCAAGCGCGTACCGTCCAGGCCTGAATAGAATCCGCCCCGCCTTGGGACACCTCCCCACACTGCTCGCGTTCTTCACGCCGGCCAAGGGCGCGTCGCCCAACGCCAAAGAGATCGACACGCTGTATGAGATCACGTTGGTGATCGCGCTGATCATCTTCTTCGCGGTAGAGATCGGGCTCGGGTATGCGCTGGTCAAGTTCCGCAAGCGCAAGGGCGCGGTGGCGGCGCAGATCCACGGCAACACCCGCCTGGAGATCGGCTGGACGGCGGCGGCGGCGGTGATCCTGCTGGGCCTGGCCGTGCTGACGTTCGCCAAGCTGTCCTCGATCCAGGACCCGCCCAACTCGAGTCCGGCAGGAGCGTCGCTGAGCCAACTCGGTGATCAGAACAACCTGATCTTCGCCAGCAGCGAACGCAAGCTGCCGCCCAACGGCAAAGCTCTGAACATCAGCGTGATCGGACGCCAGTACATCTGGCAGTTCGTCTACCCGGGCGCCAACGAACCGGACGGCCTGGGCGCGCCCTACTCCTATGAGGAACTAGTCGTGCCGACCAAAACGACGGTGTCGCTGGACATCACCTCATCGGACGTGGTGCACTCGTGGTGGGTGCCGGAACTCGGCGGCAAGTTCCAGGCGGTGCCGGGCTACCACAACTACACGTGGTTCGAGGTCAGCAAGCCGGGCATCTTCCGCGGGCAGTGCGCGTTCTTGTGCGGGCGCGGGCACGCGCGCATGATCGCCACGGTCAAGGCGGTCCCGCCGGCGCAGTTTGAAGCGTGGCTGGCCAACCAGAAGAAGGAGATAGCCGAAGCGAACGCGGCCGCCCAGGCCGCGCGAGCGAAACTCAACGCCCAGACGGGCGCCGGAGCCGTCGAGAACCCTTAGGAACAGGAAGGAGGCAGGCACACGACATGGCGACCTACGCAGCCCCAGTCCCGCAGGTGAGCAGCCACCGCGTGGAGCCGCGCGAGAGCGGCTGGACGAGCTGGATCACGACGACCGATCACAAGCGGATCGGGATCATGTACATGGTCACCACGTTCGTGTTCTTCTGCCTCGGCGGCACCGAGGCGCTGATGATCCGCCTGCAGCTGGGCGCGCCGAACAACACGCTGGTGACGCCGGAAATCTACAACCAGCTGTTCACGATGCACGGCACGACGATGATCTTCCTGTTCGTCGTTCCGATGATGGCGGGGCTGGCCAACTACTTCCTGCCGCTGATGATCGGCGCCCGCGACATGGCCTTCCCGCGCCTGAACGCGCTGTCCTACTGGCTGCTGCTGGCGGGAGGCATCGTGTTCTACGCATCCCTGTTCTGGCACCCGCCGGAAGCGGGCTGGACGAGCTACCCGCCGCTGTCTGACGCGCTGTACTCGCCGTCGGGCGGCCAGGACGCGTGGATCTACCTGATCCACCTCACCGGCCTGTCGTCGCTGGTGGGCGCGATCAACTTCTACGCGACGATCGCCAACATGCGCACGCGCGGCCTGAGCTGGGGGCGCCTGCCGCTGTTCGTGTGGGCGATCCTGACCTATTCGGTGCTGCTGATCTTCGCGCTGCCGGTGATCGCGGCGGCGGTGACGATGCTGCTGACCGACAGGCACTTCGGCACTCACTTCTTCGACCCCACCGAGGGCGGCTCGCCGCTTTTGTGGCAGAACCTGTTTTGGTTCTTCGGGCACCCTGAGGTCTACATCATGGTGCTGCCGGGCTTCGGCATCGTCTCGGAGATCCTGCCGGTGTTCGCGCGCAAGCCGATCTTCGGCTACAAGGCGATCGCGGCGTCGACGGTGGCGATCGCGTTCCTGGGCTTTCTCACGTGGGCCCACCACATGTTCACTACGCCGATACCCGAGGCGATTCTGGTGTTCGTGATGCTCAGCTCGTTCTTGATCGCGGTGCCGACGGGCGTGAAGATGCTCAACTGGATAGCGACGCTGTGGCGCGGCACGATCGAATTCAAGACGCCGCTGCTGTTCTGCGTGGGCTTCATCGCGCTGTTTTTGATCGGCGGGATCTCGGGCGTATTCTTGGCGATCTTCCCGGTCGACTGGCAGCTGAACGAAACCTACTTCGTGGTGGCGCACATCCACTTCGTGCTGATGGGCGGCGCGGTGCTGCCGATCTTCGCGGCGATCTACTACTGGTTCCCGAAGGTGACCGGGCGTATGCTCAGCGAAGGACTGGGCAAGTTGAGCTTCTACCTGATGTTTTTCGGCATCCTGATCACCTTCCTGATCCAGCACGTGATGGGCTTGGACGGCATGCCCCGGCGCATCTACGAGTACGACAACGTGGGCCACCTGGCGCTGTACAACCAGATCTCGACGGTCGGCTCGTTCATCCTCGCATCGGGCGTGCTGGCGACGATTGTCAACGTCTGGCGCAGCCTCAAAGTGGGCGTGGTGGCGGGGCCGGACCCGTGGCAGGCGAACACGCTGGAGTGGTTCACGACGTCGCCGCCGCCGGTCAACAATTTCGACGTGGTCCCGCTGGTGCGCTCGGTGGAACCGATGAAGGACATCCGCCGCGAGGTCGCGCGGCGCAGCGGCGCCTACGCGGACGGTTCGACTGCGAACGTTCCCGCCGGGGCCACGCGGGTCGGGATCTAGATGGCGGCGCCCTCCCAGACGGGCGCGGCGCCTGCGATTGAGGCCGTAGGCCTCGGCCTGGCCACCCAGCGCAGATCGCCGGCTGTGCAGCTGCTGGGCGACTACCTGGAGCTGACCAAGCCCAAGGTCCAGTCGCTGCTGCTATTGACGACGATCGCGACGATGTACGTGGCCGGCGACCCCTCGCCGGCACTGGTCGCGCTGACGTGCCTGGGCGGCTATCTGTCGGCGGGTGGGGCTGGCGCGGTCAACCACTGGTTCGACCGCGACATCGACGCGCAGATGAAGCGCACGGCCGGGCGCCCGATCCCCGCGGGGCGGGTCTCTGCGCAGGCCGCGCTGACCTTCGGCTGCGTGCTCGCGCTGCTGTCGCTGCTGGAGCTGTCACTGTGCGTCAACCCGCTGGCGGCAGCGCTGTCGTTCTCGGGCTTTCTAGGCTACGTGTTCGTGTACACGGTGTGGCTGAAGCGGCGTACGCCGCAGAACATCGTGATCGGCGGGGCCGCCGGCGCGGTGCCCCCGCTGGTCGGCTGGGCGGCGGTCACCGGCTCGGTCAGCGGCACGGCGGTGATGCTGTTCTTCATCGTGTTCTTCTGGACGCCCGCGCACTTCTGGGCGCTGTCGCTGCTGATGCAAGACGAGTACCGCAAGGTGGGCGTGCCGATGCTGCCGGTGGTGCGCGGCGAGGCGGAGACGCGCAAGCAGATATTGCTGTACTCGGTGCTGCTGTACGCGGTCACCCAGCTGCCGTTCTGCGCTGGCGGCTTCGGCTTGACCTACCTGGCCGCCTCGATGGTGCTCGGGCTGGGCTTCATCGCGGGAGCGGTGCGCCTGTACCGCTGTGCTGGCCGATCCCGGACGATCGGTCGGCGCTCAGCGCTGCAGCTATACCTGTACTCGCTGGCCTATCTGGCGCTGCTGTTCTGCGCGATGGTCGCGGACGTCCATGTGTAAGGATCGCAGGCCGGAGGGCGACGTACGGATCGCGGCCCGGACGGCCGCAGGAGGTATTATCTTTCGCCCATGATGACCAGGCGCCTTGCACGCAAGAACATCCGCACCGGGCTGATCATCAGCGCGATCTGCATGTTCATGTTCGGCCTCACATTCGTAGTGGCCGCTGTTTACGTATCGTGAGCCCACTGGATCCCGAGCTTCCGCCGGTCGGCGAGGAGATCCACCTGCCCGGGCCGAGCATCCTGCCGCTGCTGACCGCGGTGGGCATCACGCTGGCGCTGGTGGGGATCACGACGTTCATCGAGCTGACCGTGATCGGCGGCGTCCTGACGATCGTATGCGTGTTTCGCTGGATCAAAGACACGCGCAGCGAAATCGACGAGCTCCCGCTCGACGCGCACGGCGATCACTGAACGTCGGCGCCGCGCGCGGCCGCTCAGTGAGGACCCGGCCGACGCTGGCCGGGCACAGGCATGGAGCGACCGGCGCGGTCGCTGGATCGCGCCTGGTCACCCCATCGCCGCGCGCCCGCTCCCCAGCAGGCGCGACGCCCTCTCACCCCATCGCGGCGCTCGCAGGCACCGGGCAGATCGCCCCGTCCCCGGTCCAGCAGCGCACCACGTCACGAACTGACAGCACCCCAGTGGCCTGCCCGTGCTCGAGCACGATCAGATGGCGAAAGCCGCCGCGCACCATCGCGGCGGCGGCCTCCTCCAGCGACCAGTCGGGGGTCGCGTAGACCACGTCGCTGGTCAGGTGATCGGCGACGTGCTCGTGATCGACATCCTGCCCCTCTCCGATCGAATGCAGGATGTCGCGCTCGGTGATGATCCCGGGTCCATTGCCGTCGGGGTCCATGACCACGGCCGCGCCCACGGTGCGCTCGGACATCAGGCGCGCGACTGTGCGCAGGCTGTGGTCGGGGCCGACCGCCAGGACCATCGTGCTCATGCCATCACGAACCTGCATCGCAGTCACGCTCGCTTCCACTCCGATGTCCGCCGCACCAGCTTTGGGCGACCTATTACCCGCACGGCCGCCAATCGAAACGACCCTACAAGGCTTGCAACGATTGACTCAATCTATCGCTATCGGGGTCCCACGTCAAGCCCTGCGGTCGTTCGCGGGGCGGAGGCATTAGGATCACGCCGGATGGAGAGGTTCGTCGCTGAGAGCCTGCGTATGCACGCATGGGTCGTCGCCCATGTCTAGGCAGCGCTCGCTCACAATCGCCGCCCTGGCAGCCGTTCTGGCGGTGGCGATCGGCATCTGGCTCAGCTACGTGATCCACTGGTTCCCGGTGGCGGCGGCCGTCCAGGCCCATAACACCGACCGCTTCTACCACGTGCTGGTGATCGCCTCGATCCCGATCTTCGTGGTCGTGGTGACGGTGATCCTCTACAGCGTGTGGCAATTTCGCATGCGACCGGGCGAGGAACTCAAGGACGGGCCACCGATACACGGAAACACTCGCCTGGAGGTCTTCTGGACGGCGATCCCCACGGTGCTGATGCTCGGGCTCGTGGGCTGGTCCTTCGTGGTCCTACACGAAAACGAGAAGAAGCCCGCGCACGAGATCACGATCGGCGTGACCGGCCAGCAGTTCGTGTGGACCTACCAGTACCCCCCATCGCTGACCGGCGGGGCGCCGATCGACAGCTACCAGCTGTACGTGCCCGAGGGCGAATCGGTCGACTTCAAGCTGCATTCCAAGGACGTCATCCACGCCTTCTGGATCCCCGCCTTTCGCCTGCAGGAGGACGTGGTCCCAGGCATCACCACCAGCTGGAGGGCGACACCGGACCGCCTGGGCAGCTACCCGGTCGTGTGCAACCTGCTGTGTGGCATCGGCCACGGGCTGATGCGCTCGACGATCCACGTGGTCCGGCCGGCCGAATTCCGAGCGTGGATCAAGAGCCAGGAGAGCCCAACCTCGGCCAGTTCGCCCACCAGCTCGACAACCAGCGGGACAGCGGGGTAAGGTGCGTGCAGGGTGTTGACCGCATCGCAGGGGAGATGCAAATGGCCGCAACCATGACGACGAGCGCATCACAGGAGAGGCTCTGATGGCCGCGAGATTCCGCGCCCCCGGCTTCTATCGCGCGGGCGTGATGATGGTCGGCGGCGTGGGCTTTGCGACGCTGTTGACGTGGCTGGTGCGCATGTCGACCGGGCACACGACCTTCCACCACTTCCTCCAGGGCGAAGCGATCCTGACGGTCTCGCTGATCGCTGTGCCGCTGGCGTTTCTGGTGGGCATCGGCGGATTCGACTACTGGTTCTACTGGGCGGTCGGGCGTCCCACGCGCCCGGAGGATCACTCGGGCCATGGCGCATACAGCTGGAAGGACTACTTCCGCATCAACACCGACCACAAGGTGATCGGGGTCCAGTACCTGGTCAACTCCTTCTTCTTCCTATTGGTGGGGGGCCTGCTGGCGATGCTGATGCGCGCGCAGCTGGCCCAGCCGGGCTCGCAGTTCGTGGACGCGAACACCTACAACGGGCTGTTCTCGGTCCACGCGACGCTGCTGATCTTCCTGTTCATGGTGCCGGTGTTCGCGGGCTTTGGCAACTTCGTGATCCCGCTGATGATCGGCGCCCCGGATATGGCCTTCCCGCGGCTGAACGCGCTGTCGTTCTGGCTTCTGCCGGTGGCGGGCGCGATCATGCTGCTGAGCTTCCTGGCCCCAGGCGGCGCGTTCGCGGACGGCTGGACGGCCTATGCGCCGCTATCAGACAACGCGCCGATCGGGCAGGACTTCTTCTCGATCGGCGTTCAGTTCGCGGGCGCCTCGTCGATCATGACCGCGCTGAACTTCCTGGTGACGATCATCACCATGCGCGCACCGGGGATGAGCTTCTTTCGCCTGCCGCTGCTGGTGTGGGCGAACTTCGCCACCTCCCTGCTGGTGGTCATCGCCACGCCGTTCGTGGCCGCTTCGCAGTTCTTCGTGCTGCTGGACCGCGCGCTGAAATTCAACTTCTTCAACGCTGCCAAGGGCGGTGACGTGCTGATGTACCAGCACGTCTTCTGGTTCTACTCGCACCCGGCGGTCTACATCATGATCTTGCCCGGCTTCGGGATCATCAGCGAAGTGCTCGCGGTGAAGGCACGCAAGCCGATCTTCGGCTATCGCATGATGGCCTTCTCGCTGCTGGCAATCGTGGGGCTCGGCTTCACGGTATGGGCGCACCACATGTTCACGTCGGGCATGTCCGGCTGGATCCGCATCCCGATGGCGATCACCACATCGATCATCGCGGTGCCGACGGGGATCAAGGTGTTCTCCTGGCTGGCGACGCTGTGGCGGGGGATCCTGCACCTGGACACGCCGATGCTGTTCGCGCTGGGCTTCATCACCACGTTCACGCTGGGCGGGATCAGCGGCATCATGCTGGCGATGGTGCCGTTCGACATCCACGTGTCGGCGACCTACTTCATCGTGGCTCACATCCACTACGTGCTGTTCGGCGGATCGCTGATGACGATCTTCGCGGGCGCGTACTACTGGTTCCCGAAGATGACCGGGCGGATGTACGACGAGCGCCTGGGCAAGTGGCACTTCTGGACTACGTTCGTGTTCATGAACCTGACGTTCGGGCCGATGCACGTACTCGGCCTGCAGGGCATGCCGCGACGCGTGGCGACCTACGCGGCGCAGTTCGCCGACCTGAACCTGTTCATCTCGATCGCGAGCTTCGCCCTGGGTCTGAGCACGCTGATCTTCGTCTACAACATGGTCACCAGCTGGCGCGGCGGCCCGATCGCGCCGGCGAACCCGTGGCGCGGCCTGACGCTGGAGTGGCAGGTCAGCTCGCCGCCGCCGATCTTCAACTTCGACCGGCTTCCGACGGTGGTTGGCGGTCCATACGAGTACGGCGTCCCGGGCGCCGTACACGGCATCTTCGCACCGGCCCCTGCGACGGTCGCGTCCGGCGCGACAGCCGGATCGCCGATGGTCCGAGCGCCCAGCCAATGACGAGGAGGCTAGATCGATGAAGGAGATCCTGGTGGTGGCCAACCGCACGCTCGGAGGCGAGAAGCTGCTCGACGCCGTGCGCAAGCGCGCGAGCTCGGGCGACGTGCGCTTTCGTCTGGTGGTGCCTCAGACCAAGCCGTCTTCGGGTCTTGTGATCTACGACGAGGCGGTGCGCGAATCGGCGCAGGTGCGTGTCGACCTCGCGCTCTCGACGGTGGCCGCGGAGGGCATCGCCGCCAGCGGCGAAGTCGGCGACGGCGACCCCTTCCTGGCGACGATGGACGCTGTCGCCGAGCACCGCCCCGACGAAATCATCGTGTCAACGCATCCGGCCACCCACTCGGGCTGGCTGCGCCGTGACCTGATCGCGCGCATCGCCAACGCCAGCGGCCTGCCGGTCGACCACATCGTGGTGGACCTCGACCAAGAGGGGCTGCCGTTTCGCGTGACGCTGGTGGTGGCCCACAAGACATCCAGCGGTGAGGAGCTGATCGAGTACCTCAAGCGCAAGGCCGCCCACGGCGGACAGCATCTGTTCATCGCGGTGGTGCCCCAGCTGGACGGCCGCGGCGACGCTCCCCGCGAGGCGCGCGAGCGCCTGGCCAAGATGCTCGACCGCCTGAGCGACGCAGGGCTGGTCAGCTCGGGCATGATCGGCGACCCGGACCCGTACACAGCGGTGATGAACGCGCTAGAGCTGTTCCGCGTGGACGACGTGGTCATCTCGACGCTGCCGGGCGAGCGCTCGGGCTGGCTGCGCTCGAACCTGATCGAGCGCGTGCAGGGAGCCACCTCTGTGCCTGTCGAGCACGTGGTGGTCGATCCGCAA
Source organism: uncultured Solirubrobacteraceae bacterium (assembly GCA_963734225.1). Taxonomy (GTDB): domain Bacteria; phylum Actinomycetota; class Thermoleophilia; order Solirubrobacterales; family Solirubrobacteraceae; genus Palsa-744. Next base: position 45,594 of record CAVTGI010000004.1, on the reverse strand, counting down.
GCCCAAGCTACCGCCGCCCCGGCGGCCTAGCGGGGATCCCGGTGGAGGCAGCCAGCATCGCCCACGCAGGCGGCCACGAGCATGGCCATGCTCACCCGCCCGCAGCCAACCGGAGCTCGCGAGTCGACCCGCCGTTGCTCGGAATGCTGCTGTTCATCATCTCCGAGATCATGGTCTTTGGGGCCTTCTTTACGGCCTACTTCTTCATCCGCGTGGCCCAGGGAGACCCGTGGCCGGCGCCAGGAACGCACCTGCCGGTGGAAGTGGCCGGCGTCAACACCCTCATCCTCGTGTCGTCCTCGTTCACTATCCACTGGGCTGAGAAGTCGATCAAGGCAGGCAACCGCTTCGGCTTGAAGGCAGGCATGCTGACCACGTTCCTGCTCGGCTGCACGTTTCTGTTCATCCAGATAAACGAGTACGCCAACATCGGCTTCGCCCCCCAGGACGCCGCGCAGACCACGATCTTCTACTCGCTCACGGGCCTGCACGGCGCGCACGTGTTCATCGGCCTGTGCCTGCTGCTGTTCGTGACGATCCGCTCCTTCCGCGGCCATTACAGCCCCGAGGAGCATCGCGGCGTGGAAGTGCCGGGCATCTACTGGCACTTCGTCGACATCATGTGGATCGTGGTCTACACCACGGTTTATGTGATCTGACGGCCGCGGCGTGCTGAACCCGCTGCGCTCCGAGGACGAGGCGTTTCGCTTCCTGCTCTATGCGATCGCGGTGATCGTGGTGATTGTCGGCCTGGTGCTGATCCTGCGCGCGCTGCTCTGAAGATTCGCGTCCCTGAGAGTCGTGGGTCAAGCCAGTCACGACCGGGTCGGCGCCGCAGGACGCAGGAAGCGTGGCGTGCTGGCCGAAACGGGGATGCGAGCGAAGCGAGTGTCTCCCGGCTTCGGCACGCGATGGCGCCGTGCCCACGGCTCTCAGGGCTTGACGGTCAGGGTGCCCCACATACCGGCGGCTCGGTGGCCGGGGGCCTGGCAGAAGAACGTGTAGGCGCCGGGCTTGAGGCTGACTTTCAGCGTGGCGGTGCCCTTGGATACGAACTGGCTGGCGCCGATCGGCGTGCCCTTGGCGGTGGCGCCGCCTTCGCCCGCTTCGATGGCGATGTTGTGCATGACGCCAGACATGTTGGGCATTTCGATCGTGACCGAGCCGGCGGTCGCGGTGGCCTTGTTGGTCACGTATGCCAGCTGGCCGCTGGGGCTGGCGGGGATCGGCAGCTTGCCACCCGCCTCCACGGCGGGCTTGCCGGCTCCGGGAGCCTGCACGGCGGTGGCCAGCAGGCCGGTGTCTTTGCCGGGCGCGTCGGCCGACTGGGTGACGTAGGCGGCGATGTCGGCCAGGATGGCGCCGCTGGCGAGATCCTTCGGCATGGCGCCTTCGGGGTTGGGGATCTTCACCTGGTCTTCGACCACGCCGCGGATCGCGCTGCGCTGGAGCCCTTCGGCCAGGTCCGCGCGGAAGGCTTCATCGAGGTTGGGGCCGACGCTGCCCTTGGTTTCGGCGCGTGCGAGGGTGTGACACGAGCCGCATTTGGCGACGAACGCCTGCTTGCCAAGGATCACGTTGGCGTTGTCGCCGCCCTTGATGGAGGAGCAGCCGGCAAGGGCGATCGCGAGCGCCACCAGCACGCCGCCAGCGCACGTGCGCGCTGCGGGCGTGCGCAGGCGCACCTGCCGGGAGCTGCGTACAGCCGGGGTTGCATCGGTCAAGCTCATGTGCGGCAAAACACTATCCGAACGGGCGGCACTGTCGACGGATGCCCGCCTGCCAGCCAAGGCGCCGTCAGGGCTCGCGCAGCTCGTCCAGCTGCCCGCTCGCCGCGGCGATCACCCCGCGCGCGACGCCGTCCCACGACCAGCGCTCGCGCACCACGTCGACCAGCCCGGTGCGAGTCTGGGCACGCAGCGCGCAGGGCGCTGTCAGCCAGCCTTCCAGGCACCCGGCGAGGGCGCGGACGGCATGATCGTCGATCGGAAAGGACAGCCATGCACGCGCCTGCTCGGGGACCTGGCGGGCGAGCTCCTCGCTGACCTCAGCCAGCCCCGAGTGGGCAGCGCTGATCGGCAGTGCAGCGCATGCGGCGGCCTCGACCGCAACCATGCCAAACGACTCCGGGAACGTGCTGGGCACGACCACCGCTTGGCATGCGGGAAGCAGCTCGGCGAGCTCTGAGTGGTCCAGGCGCCCGGTGAAGAACACGCCCTCGCGCATCGCGCGGGCCGCCTGCAGGTAGCGCTCGCGCTCGCCGCCGCGCAGGCTGTCCAGGAAGGCGAGCAGGTGGGCCAGCGGCCGCGCCGCCTCGCCTGCCTCGGCCGGCGCACAGACCTCGGGGTCTGCGGGCGCGGCGGGTGACCCGGAGGCGACCTGGGCCTTGGGGGCGACCTCCAGCGACCTGCCCGCCAGCGCTATCTGCCTGGCGGTCGCCATGTCTGCGTCGGCCAGCGCGCTCAGCAGTCGCTGCAGCGCACCGCGATAGGCGCCAAAGCCGACCAGCACCAGCTGCGCCTGGGGCACGCGCTCCAAGACCAGTGGCCAGGCTGCGATCAGCAAATCGACCCCCTTGCTGACGATCAGCTTGCCCACGAACGCCACCAGCGCGTCGCGCTGCGGGCGCAGCTGCTCCAGCGCGACCGCTGCCTCGAGCTCATCGCGCGCAAACGCGCTGTCGGCGCGGGCAGGCTCCTGCGCGGCTGCCTGCGCCTGCGCGCCGGCAGACCCGCGCAGCCGCACCACCAGATCGTGCACGCCCGCGGCGGCCGCCTGCGGCGGGCGGGCAGCGAAGCGCTGCACGTCCACCCCGGGAGGGCCCAGTCTGGTGCGGCGCTCCAGCGAGCCGTCGTCGCCCAGCGCCCGCCACAGGCTAGCGGCCGTGTGACGGGAGCCGACCAGCACCGCCCGCGCGCCCGCCAGCCCCTCGCGCGCCGGGGCCAGGAAGCGCTGCGGATGGGGCTTGACCACATACTCGAGGGCGCTGCCGTGCACCTTGACCGCGTAGGGCACTGCGCCGTGGAGGGCGCGGGCGAGGATCACGGGGCCCATCACAAGGTGGTTGGCCAGCGCCAGCTGCGGGTGCACGCGGTCGAGCAGCTCGGCGACGGCGGCCACGTTCGCATCGATGTAGCGGGCGATCTCCGCTTCGCTGCAGTCGGGGAAGGCGCGCGCCTCGATCCCCTCGTAGCGGTCGGCCACGTAGACCGGCAACAGGTCGCCAATATTCGGGCGATAGACCGTGCAGCGACCACGTGCTATCCCACCGGCGCTGTGGGCCGGGGCGCTGCGCAGCTCGCTCACGCGCAGCTCGCCCGCATCCCAGTCGCCGGCTGCGTCCACGAACACGTGATCGTGCGGATGGCGCTCCTGGCAGAGCAGGTGAACGTCGTGCCCAAGCCCCACCAGCGCGTCGGCCAGGCGGGCGTTGTAGACGTTCGATCCGGTCCCGTCCAGCAGATACCCGTGGAAGATCAGGACGCGCACCGACGGGCAGCCTACCCCCGCGCGCTCAGGTAGAGTTCAGCCCGTGAGCACGCACCAGCGCTATCGCATGCGCAACCCTGCCGACGGGCGTGAGGTGATTATCGAAGCGGAGCCCGGTCAGGTCTACGTCGACCGCGACTCGGGCGAGTCGCTGGAGATCGTCGGCAAGGTCCTGCCACTCGCCCCCTCCCAGTCGCGTTTGCCGTGGGCGGTGGACAACCTGCGCTTCTGCTCGTGGTGCGGCCAGCTGGCGCAGAAGGATCTCAACGACTGCCCCACGTGCCACAGGCGCATGCAGCCGCTGCCCTCTCATGCGCAGACGGCCTCCTGAGGACACGTCGGCGTGCCGGCGCTGAGCGCATGAGCGCCCCCGCCGTCACCCCTGCCACTGACCGCCCGCGGCGCCCCCTGCGAGCGTCGCTCGCGCGCGCCGCCTGCGTCCTGTGCGTGATCCTGCTCGCCGGCGTCGTCGTGGCCGCGTGTGGGGGCAGCAGCGTGTCAGACACGGTGCCAAGGAGCACGCCCGACATCACCCCGCCGACCAACACGAGCGCCGAAGCGGCGGCCGCGCAGACGACCTCCACGTCCACGACGGCGACTTCGAGCAAGACCACGAGCACGCCCTCCAGCGAAGCCTCCTCGTCGGGCTCATCCAGCGAAGAAGCAGCCAAAAGCGAAGCCTCCAAAGAAGCGACGCCGAGCGGCTCCGGCGAAGCCACCCCGTCGGGCGGCGCCTCAGCCGAAAAACCCAAAGAAGCCGAAAAAACCAGCGAAGGCGGCGAAAAACCCACCGAAGCAGCCCCCTCGGGCGGCGCCAGCGCACCGTAGGGCGTCGCTGGCCGGCGCGATGCGGCGTCCTCAGTCGCTCGCTGGCCGATCTTCGATCGGCAGCACGCCACGCTCCTTGCGTCCTTGCCTCGCTTGGCCAGCGCCGTCCTACCCGCGGGGTGACCTGTCTACGGCGTCGAGATCAGCGTGGCGCTGTAGGTCAGGCGCGCGGTCTGGTACAGGCAGTAGTACTGCACCGATCCGCCGATGGCCGTGTCGGCGGTCTGGGTTCCCGTGGTCGTGCAGCCGCCCTTCTGCCGGCTGGCCCGCCACGACGTGTCGTTGCCGAAGCCGAGCGCTAGCGCGGGTGCCCAGGAGGGCACGGTGAGCGCAACCACGTCACCCTTCTTGACCGGGATCGTGGTTTCGAGCGGGAACTGGGCGGTCTTGCCGAAGTACGGCGTGAGCTTGACCACCGGGCTGGAGGCGATCAGCTTGTACGTGAGGTTGGGCTTGGGCAGCGGCTGCAGGATCGCGATGCCCGCTTCCGATTCGCCACCCTCGTTGGCGTCGAAGAACTTGACCTGGCTGGCGGTGGGCTTACCCAGCGTGATCGTCCAGGCGACGATCGTGCCGCTGCGGGGTGCGCTGAGCGGGTTGGTTGCCGTTGCGACCTTGACCTGAAAGCCGGTCGTGCGGCTCACCGCCAGGCACGGGCTGGCAGGACAGCTGGGGACGGTTGCCGGAGTGGTGGCCGGGATCACGCCGACTTCGGCGAGCGTTGCGGGCGCGGCGGCGGGCACTATCAGCGCGAGCGCGACGCTCGCCGGGAAGGCCATGAATATGCGTCTCATATCTGCCATTCAACACACCCGACCGCCAGATGTAGCGGTTGCAGTAATTCGCTATCGGTCGGCAAGTTCCTTCGCCGCTGTGGCTATCTCGCCCGGCTCGCCCGGCGTTGGCGTCCACGGCAGTTGCAGAGGATCGTGCTCGTAGCGCGGAATGACGTGCATGTGGAAGTGAAAGACCGTCTGCCAGGCGGCGGCGCCGCACGAGTTCATCAGGTTGACCCCCGCCACGCCGAGGCGCTGCTTCATGCGGGCGGCCAGACGCTGGGCGGCGAGCGCCACGGCGCCCAGGTCCTGCTGGTCGACGCTCAGCAGGTCGGTCGAGTGCGCGCGCGGTATCACGAGCGCATGCCCGCGGGTGGCCGGGGCGATGTCCATGAAGGCGATCGTGCGCTCGTCCTCGTCGAGGATCGTCGCGGGCAGCTCTCCGGCGACGATCTTGCAGAAGATGCAGTCGGGGTCGCTCATCGCCGCACAGCCTAGAGGTTCGCAAGCATCGCGCGCGCGTATGCGACGGCCTGATCTGCAGTGGTCACCTCGCCGGCATACTGGGCCTGCGCCAGGCCGTCCAGCAGCTGGCCCACGCGCGGGCCGGTCGCGATGCCCAGCGCGCTGGCCAGCTCGTCGCCGCGCAGCAGCGGCGCAGGCGGGCCCTGCTCGTGCCAGGCGAGCGCATCCTCGAGCACACTCGCGGCCAGGCGTAGGTGGGCGTCGATCGCGGCTCGCGCGCCGTCTCCGCGCGTGGCCAGGCGGTCGAGAACGGAGAGCAGGGTGACGTCGACCTCGACCGGCGAGCAGGCGTGCAGGTAGGCGAACACGCTGCGCCGCGCCAGCGGCTGGGGCTCGTGGACGAGAAAGCCCAGCCCCAGGTGGCTGCGCACCAGGCTGGCCACATGCGCGCGCAGGCGCTCGCTCGCGCGCAGGCGTGCGAGCACAGACCGGGCGACGTCGGCCCCGCGAACGTCATGGCCGATGAACGTGACGCGTCGCTGCGGCCCGCGGACCTCGCGCGTGAGGGGCTTGGCCACATCGTGCAGCAGCGCCCCCCACCGCAGCGCCTCGCCGCGGGTCATCTCGTCGGCCAAGGGCTCGGCCAGCAGCGTGGCCACCGCCGGCCAGCTGTGGCCCAGAGGTGCCTGGAGTGCAGGCATCTGCGGCGCCCCGACCGTCGTCAACTCGACGGCCCGCTGCAAGACCTCAAGCGTGTGGCCGAACACGTCGAGGTGGTGAAAGCGGCTCTGCGCCACCCCTTCCATCGCGACGAGCTCCGGCAGCACGACCTCGGTCACGCCGAGCTCGCCGCTCATCCGCAGGCCGTCTACGGCACGCGGAGCAGCGACGATCCGCCGCAGCTCCATGAACACCCGCTCGGCTGAGACGTCGGCCAGCCGCCCGGCCGCGGCGCCGGCCTTGCGCAGGGTGTCGCGCTCGGGCTCTAGGCCCAGCTCGACCGCGACGCGCACGAGCCGCAGCACCCGCAGCGGGTCGTCGGTGAACGCGTCCGGCCCGGCCATCCGCAGGCGCCCCGCGCTGAGGTCTGCGAGTCCTCCCAGCGGGTCGATCGGCGCGCCGCCGGCGATCGGTTCGGCGATAGCGTTGACCGTGAAGTCGCGCAGCGCGAGATCGTCAGCGAGCGTTTGCGCACGCAGCGGCTCGACGTCGACCTGCCAGGAGCGGTCGCGGGCGACCACCCGCCACGCGCCGAATCGCTCGGACAGAGCAAAGCACGGCGCGCGCCCAGCCGCCGCGGCTACCGCGCGAGCGGCCTCTGCGGGGTCGCCTTCGACGACCACGTCCACGTCCACGTTGGCCGTGTCGCGCTTGAGCGCGCGGTCGCGTACCGCCCCGCCCACCAGCCACGCCGACCGGCCCGCGAGCGCCCTGCGCACGACCTCCAGTCCGTCGCTCACGCGCCGCCCATACTCACGCCCCGCCCGCGCTCACGCTGTGCCGGGGCTGGCGATCCGCACGCGCGCACTGGCCGCGCCCCTGTGCACTGCCGCACCGTCGCGGTGATAGACGCGCGGGACGCGCGGCGTGAGCGCACACGTGACCTCGTAGTTGATCGTGTCAAGGCGCCGGGCGACCTCCTCGGCGGTGATCCGCTCGCTGCCCTGGAAGCCGATCAGGATCGCTCGCGCCTCGCGCAGTCGCTGCGCGCGCGTGTCGGACCCGAGGTCGATCGTGATGTTGTCCATGCTCACCGTTCCCACCAGCGGGTAGCGTTGCCCGCCCACCAGCACGTCCGCGTTGTTGGACAGGCCGCGCCGCCAGCCGTCGCCGTAGCCGATCGGCAGGACCCCCAGGTAGGTGTCCTGCTCGGCCACGAAACGCCTGCCATAGCCGGTGCTCTCCCCCTCCCTGCACGGCTTGACCTCGGCCACGTATGAGCTCAGCTCAAGCGCCGGCTCGAGCCCGCGCGCGGCGGGGTCGCGGCCGAAGGGATCCATGCCGTAGATCGCGATGCCACAGCGCACCATGTCGAACTGCGCCTCGGCATCGCGCAGCATGGCCGCGCTGTTGGCCGCATGCACCACCACTTCCGGATGCTCGGCCTTGACTGCCCTGACCCAGTGCGCGAACATTTCCAGCTGGCCGGTGAAAAAGCCGTCGTCCTTGAGGTCATCGGCGGTTGCGAAGTGCGTCATCAGCCCCGCCAGGCGCACCTGCGGCTCCTTCAGCGCCGCGAGCGCCACACGCGAGGCCTCGGCGGGATCGCGCGTGCCCAGCCGCCCCATGCCCGTGTCCAGCTTGACGTGCACGCGCCCGCCGCCGGCTGCGATCACGGCATGCAGATAGCGCTCGCTCCACACCACCACGTCGGCGTCTGCCACAAGCGCCTCCTCCAGCTCGTCGGGGCTGAGTGCACCCATCACGAGGATGCGCACGTCGCGCAGGCCCGCGTCGCGCAACTCGTGCGCCTCACGCGCGCCGGCCACAGCCAGCCAGCTCGCGCCCCCTGCCAGCGCCGCGCGGGCGCTCTGCACGGCCCCGTGGCCGTAGCCGTCGGCCTTGACCACGGCGCACAGCGCCGCCCCGCGGCGCAGCTCGGTGCGCAGGCGCGCACAGTTGCGTTCGATCGCCGCCACGTTGACTCTCGCCAGCGCCCTTCGTGCGGTCATGTTCTCTCCTGTCCGTGTTCGCTGCCGCCGTCCCAGCGCCCCCCGCCACGGCTGCGGCCCGTCTCATCGCCACCATACGCTCCCGTCCGGGCGCCAGGCAGCGCGGCGATCACGTCGGTAGCGATCACACCCTCTGGCACTCCCTGTCGGCGGGCGGCCTCCCGGCCGGCGCCCGCGTGCAGGAACACGCCCGCTGCGGCTGCCGCGAAGGCGTCGAGCCCCTGCGCGAGCAGAGCGCCGATCACGCCAGTGAGCACGTCGCCGGTGCCCGCGGTGGCCAGCGCAGGGCTGCCCCCCCGGCTGACGGCAACGCGCCCGGCAGGGTCTGCCACGAGCGTGTCGTCGCCCTTGAGGACCACAACAGCGCGCGCCTGCTCGGCCGCCGCGCGCACGTGGCGCAGGCGCTCTCGCTCGATCTCGCTGCTGTCGAGCTCCAACAGGCGCCCGAGCTCGCCGGCATGCGGCGTGAGCACGGTCGGCGCATCGCGCCGCGACATCTCTCCCAGACGTCCGGCGTGGGCGTTGAGCCCGTCTGCGTCGAGCACCATCGCTACGGGCGCCTGGCTTGCGAGCGCACGCGCGAGCTCGAACGCGCCCTCGCTGCGTCCCAGGCCGGGGCCGAGCGCCAGCGCACCGCCGCGAGCGCACGCCGCCAGCACGGCCTGCGAGCCTGCGGGCGTGAGTGCGCCGTCCTCGTCTGGCAGTCCCATGGTCATCATCTCGGGTGTTCCCCCGGCGGCGACGATCCCCTGCTGTGAGGCGGGCACGCAGGCGGTCACGTAGCCAGCCCCGGCGCGCATGCTCGCGTGGGCGGCCATCCGCACGGCGCCGGTCAGCCCACGCGAGCCACCGACGACGAGCACGTGCCCGGAGACGAACTTCGTCGAGCTCGCCCCCCTGCGCGCCAGCAGGCCCAGCACGGCGGGCTCGATCAGGCCGGCGCTAGCCTGCGCGGGGTCGCCGCGCGGTATGCCGATGTCGATCGTCTCGACCACGCCCGCGTGCTCCTTGCCGGGGTTTATCCACAGGCCCGGCTTGGCCGCGTGGAAGGTCACTGTGACCGACGCGCGCACCGCGAGGCCGCTGATCACGCCCGTGGAGGCGTCCACGCCGCTGGGCACGTCCACGCTGACCACGCGTGGGCCGGCGCCGTTGATCGCGTCGATCGCGTCGGCGACTGCGCCCCGGGGCTCGCCCTGAAAGCCGGTGCCGAGCAGCGCATCCACCAGGATCGCCGCGTGACCGAGCGCGGGGGCGGCGTGCCCGGCCCGACCCGGGCTACTACCGGGCTCACCTGCCGTCCACGACGTGCCGTCCAGGCGCACGGGCGCAGGCCCGGGCAGGCGTTCGAGGTTCACGCGCGCGTCTCCGGACAGCTCGCGCGGCGGCGCGACGCACACCACCGTCACCTCGCGTGCGGCCTCGCGCAGCAGGCGCGCGGCCACGAGCCCGTCGCCACCATTGTTGCCCTTGCCGCACACCACCCCCACCGGCCCATCTGGAACCAGGCGCTCGACGGCCCGCGCGACGCCTGCGCCGGCGCGCTCCATCAGTTGCAGGCCGTCGACCCCGCGCACGTCGATCGCCCAGCGGTCGACCGCGCGCATCTGCTCGGCATCGGGCAACGGTGTGAGCCAGTCGAGCGCGGCGAGCACGGTGGATGCGATGCTAGATGGTCCTCCCGCTGTCAACCGCGCGCGGGAGGCCAGGGCTGATCTGCCTGCGGGCGCAGGCAGGCGCGGCGGCCTACTCGACGGTGACCGTCTTTGCGAGGTTGCGCGGCTGGTCGACGTTGAGGCCGCGCCGGCGTGCAATCTCGTAGGCGAGCAGCTGCAGCGGGATCACCGCGAGGATCGGCTGCAGCATCCAATCGACGGCCGGCAGCGTGATGACCGCGTCGGCTTGTTCGGCGATTCGCTGGTTGCCCTCGGTCGTGACCGCGATCACTCGTGCACCGCGCGCGCGAACCTCCTGCATGTTGGAGGCCACCTTCTCGAGCACGGGCGAGTCGGTCGCCACGCAGACGACCGGCGTGGAGTCGTCCAGCAGGGCGATCGGGCCGTGCTTCATCTCGCCCGCGGCGTATGCGTCGGTGGCGATGTAGGAGATCTCCTTGAGCTTCAGCGCACCCTCCAGCGCAACCGGCAGGCCGACGTGGCGCCCGATGTACAGGAAGAACTCGCTCTGCCAGTAGGCGTCGGCGATCGCGCGAACCTGCTCGGCGGCGCCGTCGAGGACCTCGTCGATGCAGCGGGGCAGGCGCTTCATCTCGCTCACCAGCTCGCTCAGCCGCTCGGGCTCAAGCGTGCCGCGCAGCTCGGCCAGGCGCAGGCCCAGCAGATAGATGACGGCAACCTGGCACAGGAACGTCTTGGTCGCCGCCACGCCGATCTCCAGGCCGGCGCGCGTGAACAGCACGCCGTCTGCGTCGCGCGTGGCCTGGGAGCCCATCACGTTGGTGACCGCCAGCACGGTTGCGCCGCGCTCGCGTGCCAGGCGCATCGCGGCGAGCGTGTCAGCGGTCTCGCCCGACTGGGAGATCCCGACCACGAGATCGCCGGGGCCGACCACCGGGTTGCGGTAGCGGTACTCGGACGCGACGTCCATCTCCACGGGCAGGCGCGCCCACTCCTCGATCGCGTAGCGGCCGACCAGGCCGGCGTGATAAGAGGTGCCGCAGGCGACGATCACGATCCGCTTGACGTCCGCGAGGATCGTCTCGGCGAGCGCCCCCTCCTCGTCGAGGTCCACGCCCGTGCCACGGGCGGTGCGATCGGAGATCGCCTCGGCGACCGCGTCGGCCTGTTCGTGGATCTCCTTGAGCATGAAGGTCTCAAAGCCGCCCTTCTCGGCGGTCTCCTCGTCCCAGTCGACCGTCTGCTCGGCGCGCTCGACCGGCTCGCCGGCGGCGGTGGTGATCGTGACGCCGTCGGGGCGCAGCACGACCACCTCGCCGTTCTCTACGTACTGCACCCGCCTGGTCTGCGCCAGGAAGGCGGGCACGGCGGAGGCGATGAACTGCTCGCCCTCGCCGCGACCGACGATCAGCGGACACTCCTTGCGCGCAGCGACCAGCACTTCGGGCTCGTCCAGGCTCATGGCCACGAACGCGTAGTGGCCCTCGAGCTCGGCGTAGGCGGCCCGCACGGCGTCGGCAAGGTCTCCGTCATAGTGCTCGGCGATCAGGTGCGCGATCACCTCGGCGTCGGTCTCTGACGTGAACACGCCGCCATTGGCCGCCAGGCGCTCCTTCAGCGCGAGGTAGTTCTCGACGATCCCGTTGACCACCACGTGCACGCGGTCGGCGCTGTCGAAGTGCGGGTGCGCGTTCTCCTCGCTGACGCGCCCGTGGGTCGCCCAGCGCGTGTGACCGATCCCGGTCGTGGCGGGACGCTCGGCCAGCGCGACAGCGCCGCCGGCTTGCGCGGCTGACCGCAGGTCGAGCTTGGCCCGCAGCGCGCTCAGGTTGCCGACCGCGCGCACCGCATCGATGCGGTCGTCGACGATGACCGAGATGCCGGCCGAGTCATAGCCGCGGTACTCGAGCCTGGACAGGCCCGCGAACAGGAGCTCCTGGACAGACCGCTCCCGCTCGCGCCTGCCCACATAGCCAACGATGCCGCACACCGCATCGAAGATACCAACGGCCGCGCGGGCGTCCAGCGATGTGGACGTCTATCCCAGTTCGCGCTCCACCAGCGCGACCAGGTCTGCGCACACCGTCTGGGCCTCCTCGTCGGTGGGCGCCTCGACCATGACCCGCACGAGCGGCTCCGTGCCGCTTGGCCGCACGAGCACGCGTCCGCGCCCGGACAGCGCCTGCTCGGCGGCCTGCACGGCGGTGTGCACCTGCTGTGCGTTTTCCAGCGCGCCGCGGTCGCGCACGCGCACGTTGACCAGCCGCTGAGGCAGCTTGGCCATCGCGTGGCGCTCGCTCAGGTCGGCTGCGCCGAGCGCCTCGAGCGTGAGCAGCGCGCTTGCGATGCCGTCGCCGGTGCGGTTGAAGCCCATCTCGATGATGTGCCCGGACTGCTCGCCGCCGAGCGTCCAGCCGCGCGCGCGCAGCTGCTCGAGCACATAGCGGTCGCCGACGCTGGTGATCGCCACCTCCACCCCCGCCTGCTCCATCGCCGAGTGAAAGCCGTAGTTGGTCATCACGGTCACCGCCACGCCGCCGCCCTCCAAACGCCCGCTGTCGCGCAGGTGCAGCGCGGCCAGCGCCATCAGCTCGTCTCCGTCTACGACCTCGCCACGGCGGTCGACCGCGAGCACGCGGTCGCCATCACCGTCGAAGGCGAAGCCCAGCGCGTGGCCGCCCGACACGACCTGCTCGCCGAGCGTGTCGATGTGCGTGGAGCCGCAGCCCGCGTTGATGTTGCGTCCGCTGGGCTGATCTGCGATCACCGTGACCGTTGCGCCCAGGCGCCTGAAGATCTCCGGCGCCACTTGGTAGGTGGCGCCGTTGGCGCAGTCGAGCACCACATCCAGCCCGTCGAGATCCAGCTGGGCAAAGCGCGTGTGCAGCTCGCGCAGGTAGTCCTCGGGGGCGCCGCGCAGCTCACGGATGCGCCCGATCTGCGCTGGGCGCGCGCGCGCGTCGGGGGATGCGGGGCCGGCGGACGCGGCGTCGGAGCGCTCGAGCTCGCGCTCGATCTGCAGCTCGGCCTCGTCTGAGAGCTTGTAGCCGTCGCCCGCGAAGAACTTGATCCCGTTGTCCTCATAGGGATTGTGCGAGGCCGACAGCACCACCCCCAGGTCGAATCCGTAGCGCGCGATCAGCAACGGCGCGGCGGGGGTCGGCAGCACGCCGCCCAGCAGCGCGTCCCCCCCGGCCGCGCTCACGCCGGCCGCGACGGCCGCCTGCAGCATCTCGCCCGACTCGCGGGTGTCGCGGACGATCAGCACCTGCGGGCGCGGCGCGCCGCTCTGGCGGGTCGCGCCGGCTCCCAGTGCGAGCGCCAGCTCGGCCGTGAGGAACTCTCCGGCGACGCCGCGGACGCCGTCGGTCCCGAACAACTTGCGGGTCATGCGGGTGGGCGGGTCACCTGGAACTCGAGCGCACTAGCGCTTTGAGAACTGCGGACGCTTGCGCGCCTTCTTCAGACCGGCCTTCTTGCGCTCCTTGGCGCGCGAGTCACGCGTCAAGAAGCCTCTGCGCTTGAGCTCGCCCCTGAGGTTGGGGTCGGCCTCCAGTAGCGCGCGCGACACGCCATGGCGCAATGCGCCCGCCTGGGCGGAGATGCCGCCGCCGTGCAGGCGCGCGATCACGTCCATGCGGTCCTGATAGCCGACCGTCTCGAGCGGCTGGCGGATGTTGCGCTGGAGGGTCGTCCGCGGGAAATGCGTATCGAGCGGGCGTCCGTTGACGAGGTACTCGCCGGTGCCCGGCCGCAGCGTCACGCGGGCGATCGCCGTCTTGCGCTTGCCCGTCGCGCGGTAGCGGGCACCCGACGCGAGGTCGATGGCAGCGGTGGCGATCGGCTGGGTGAGCTCCTCCTCCTGCTCCTCCTCGACCGCCTGCTCGGACTCGTCGACCTCGTCCTCGAGCGCGTAGGGATCCTCGTACTCGTGCTCGCTGCGCCCAAGCGGATCGACGCCTTCGGGCACGATGTCAACTTCCAGGTGTGCGCCAGGCACCGCCGGCTTGACCCGCTGCGCAGGCTCATCCTCGTCGTCCTCGTCCTCGTCTGCGGGCTGCTCGGCAACCGGCTCGGCGACAGGCTCCTGGGCGGCCGGCTCCTCATCTGCGATCGGCTCCTCGGCAGGCTCGTCCATCGGCGCCGCCTCGCCGGCAGGCTCGTCCATCGGCGCCGCCTCGCCGGCAGGCTCGTCCATCGGCGCCGCCTCGCCGGCAGGCTCGTCCATCGGCGCCGCCTCGCCGGCGGGCTGCTCTGCTGGGTCCTGCGCCTCGACCTCGTCGGCGGGGTTGTCGGGCGTGTCTGCGTGCTCGTCGGCCATTAGCCCTCGATCTCCAGATTCTGCGGTTTTTGAGCTACGTGCGGGTGCTCGGGCCCAGCGTAGATCTTCAGCTTGGTCAGCTGCTTTCGAGCCAGCCGGTTGCGGGGCATCATGCCTTTGACGGCCAGCCTGATGATGTCCTCGGGTCGCCGCGCCATCATCTCCTCGAAGGTGCGCGAGCGCAGCCCCCCGGGATAGCCGGAGTGGCGGTAGTAGCGCTTATCGGTGCGCTTGGCGCCCGTGACATGGACCTTCTCGGCGTTGACCACGACCACGAAGTCGCCCGTGTCGATGTGCGGCGTGTACTGCGGCTTGCGCTTGCCGCGCAAGACGTCTGCGACCTGCGTGGCCAGCCGGCCGAGCGTCTTGCCGTTGGCGTCCACCAGCATCCAGTTGCGCTCGCGGTCGCTCGGCTTTGCTACGTAGGTCTTTGTCGAGGGAGCCATGACGTGAAAAAGGCCACGCTGGACGATCTTCGATCGGTCGCGCGGCGAAGCGGACATGATAGGCGATGTCGCAGCCGCCCGCCGGAAACGCACAACGACGGTCAGCGCTCGCGCAGCCGCTGCTCCTCGACGGTCAGCTCGGCGGTGGGCATCGCCTCCAAGCGCTGGTCGGGGATCGGCTCGCCGCTTTGCACGGACAGCCCATAGACCCCGGCGGCCAGGCGCACTTCGGCGCGCTCGAGCGCCGCCAGCTGGACGGCGAGATTCTCGGCCAGTCCGGCGTCGAACTCGCTCTGGTAGAGGTCCTCGGAGCCCATGTCACCGGGTTCGCTGGGCTCGGCGTCGTCCTCGTTGAGGCCGGCTATCGCCTGCTCGATCCGCTCGCGCTCGGCCGCCAGCAGTTGACGCGCTCGCTCGTGGTCCACGCCGTGCAGAGTAGCCAACCAAGCATCCAGGCGGCTGCCTGGCTACTCCCACTCGATCGTGCCGGGGGGCTTGCTCGTGATGTCGAGGACGACCCGATTTACGTCGCGCAGCTCGTTGATCATCCGCGCGGCGATCGTCTCAAGCAGGTCGTATGGCAGCCTGGCCCAGTCGGCGGTCATCGCGTCGTCGCTGGTGACCGCGCGCACGACCACCACATAGCCGTATGTGCGCTCGTCTCCCTGGACTCCCACCGTGCGCACGTCTGGCAGCACGCAGAAGGACTGCCACAGCTCGCGGTACAGGCCGGCCCTGCGGATCTCCTGCAACAGGATGTGGTCGGCCTCGCGCAGCAGGTCCAGGCGCTCCTTGGTGGCTTCGCCGCCCACGATCCTGATCGCCAGGCCGGGGCCAGGGAAGGGCTGGCGCCAGACCAGCCGCTCGGGCAGGCCCAGCTCGGCTCCGACCGCCCTGACCTCGTCCTTGAACAGCGCCCGCAGCGGCTCTACCAGCTCGAACTGCAGGTCGTCGGGCAGCCCGCCGACGTTGTGGTGGGACTTGATGGTGGCCGCGCCGGTGCCACCGCCTGACTCGATTACGTCTGAGTACAGCGTCCCCTGCACGAGGAAGCGCACACCGTCGGCGCCGGGGCCGCCTTTGGCTTCGCCCAGCTTGGCGGCCTCCTCCTCGAAGACCCTGATGAACTCCGCGCCGATCGCCTTGCGCTTGGCCTCGGGATCGGTCACCCCCTTGAGCTTCTCCAAGAAGCGCGCCTCAGCGTCGACCGCCACCAGCGGCACCTTGAACGTGTCGCGGAACATGCTCACGACCTGCTCGCCCTCGTCCTTGCGCATCAGTCCGTGGTCGACGAACACGCACGTCAGCTGCTCGCCGACCGCGCGGTATACGATCAGCGCGGCGACCGACGAGTCGACCCCGCCGGACAGCCCGCAGATGACGTTGCCATCGCCGACCTGCTCGCGGATGCGCCTGATCTGTTCGTCGACGATCGACGCTGCTGACCACGTGCGCTCGCATTCGCACACGTCGGTCAAGAAGTGCGTGAGGATCTCCCCGCCGTAGGGGGTGTGCACTACCTCGGGGTGAAACTGGATCCCGTAGATGTGCCGCTGGGCGTCTTCCACGGCTGCCACGGGCGAGCCGCTGGAGGACGCCAGCGCGGTAAAGCCGGGTGGCGGCTCGAACACGGTGTCGCGGTGAGACATCCAGCAGATCTGCTCGCGCGGCAGCCCCGCCAGCAGGACGCCAGGCTCGGTCACGTGCAGCTCCGAGCGCCCGAACTCGCCCACCTGCGCCTCCTCCACACGGCCGCCCAGCTCGTGGACAAGCAGCTGCATCCCGTAGCAGATGCCCAGAATGGGCACGCCCAGCTCCAACAGGCCGCGCTCCAGCGGCGGCGCTCCGTCTGCGTACACCGAAGCAGGGCCGCCGGACAGGATGATCCCGCACGGCTTGCGCGCCGCTATCTGCTCGAGCGCGACGTGGTGGGGCAGCAGCTCGCTGAAGACCCCGCAGTCGCGGATGCGCCGCGCGATCAGCTGGCTGTACTGCCCGCCGTAGTCGAGGACCAGGATCTCCTGGATCGCCGCAGGCGTGCTCGTCCGTTGCTCGACCGCCGGCGCGGTGGCAACGGAATCAGTCATTGACCAGCGCGGCTGCC
Organism: uncultured Solirubrobacteraceae bacterium; assembly: GCA_963734225.1. Lineage (GTDB taxonomy): Bacteria > Actinomycetota > Thermoleophilia > Solirubrobacterales > Solirubrobacteraceae > Palsa-744. Next base: position 28,856 of record CAVTGI010000004.1, on the reverse strand, counting down.
TTCCCGTTTGTGGCGCCCATGCCGACGCCCTGGTCGCGCTGCAGGGCCTTGCCCTCCGTCTGCAGGGCCGGCGCGATCACGACCTCGGCGCGGTTGAACTCCGCCAGGTCCTTGTGCCCGCACGTGGCCATCGACGTGCGCAGGCCGCCGAACAGGTTGAACGTGCCGTCGTTCTCGCGCGCCGGGCCGATCAGGATCTCTTCGAGCGTGCCGTTCTGCGTGGTCGCCACACGCGCGCCGCGCGGCAGCGTGGGGTGAAACGTGGCCATGCCCCAGTGAAAGCCCCTGCCCGGTGCCTCGTAGGCGCGCGCCAGCGGCGAGCCGATCATCACCGCGTCGGCGCCGAGCGCGATCGCCTTGGACACGTCGCCGCCGTTGCGCATGCCGCCGTCGGCGATCACCTGGCAGTACTCGCCCGTCTCGAGCATGTGTGTGGAGCGGGCGTGCGCCACGTCGGCGATCGCAGTCGCCTGCGGCACGCCGATGCCGAGCACGCCGCGCGTGGTGCATGCGGCGCCGGGGCCCACGCCGACCAGCACGCCGGCGGCGCCCGTGCGCATCAGGTGCAGGCCCGTGTGGTAGGACGCACAGCCGCCGACCACGACGGGCACGTCGAGCGTGGGTATGAACTCCTTGAGGTTGAGCGGCTCTGACACGGTCGAGACGTGCTCGCCGGAGACGACGGTGCCCTGGATCACGAGCACGTCCAGCCCCGCCTCCAGCGCGATCTCGTAGTACTTGAGCACCCGCTGGGGAGTCAGCGAGGCCGCCACCACGACCTTCTGCTCCTTGATCTCCTGGATGCGCTGGGCGATCAGCTCCGGCTTGACCGGCTCGCGGTAAATGTCCTGCATCTCTCGCGTGGCGATCTCCTTGGGCAGCGAGGCGATCCTCTCGAGCTGCTCGTCGGCGTCCTCATAGCGGGTGAAGATCCCCTCGAGGTTCAGCACAGCCAGCCCGCCCACGCGGCCGACGATCCCGGCGGTTTCGGGCGAGACGACGCCGTCCATCGCGGAGGCGAGCATCGGCAACTCGAACTGGTAGGGGCCGAGCTTCCACGAGATGTCGATGTCGTCAGGGTCGCGCGTGCGCCTGGAAGGCACGATGGCGATGTCGTCGAAGCCGTACGCACGACGGGCCTTCTTGCCGCGTCCGATCTCTATCTCCATCGCGCCATTCTTACAGTCGAAGCGGACAAGAAGACGGCCTGCGCGGACGAGAAGACCCCGCACCGGGCGGGGCCAAATGGGGTCCGGCTGGAGGCCGTACGTGCCTTTTGCGTGACGGCGATCAAGTGGATCTGAGCATAGCAACGGTCACACCCGCGCCGATGCCCTGGGCTATCCTCGATCGTCTATGAGCGATCGTCCGCCCACGCGATATGACCCGCAGGCCGTCGAGGCCTCACGCCAGGCCGCCTGGCGTGAGCGCGACGCGTTCCGCACGCCGCCGCTGGCCGACGATCGCCCGCATTTGTACATAAAGCCCTCCGCCCCGTTCACATCGGGCAACGTGCACATCGGGCACGTGCGCAGCTACTCGATCGGCGACGCCTACGCGCGCTTTCGCAGGGCGCGTGGCGACGACGTGCTGTTCGCATTCGGCTTCGATGCCTTCGGCCTGCCTGCCGAGCTCGGCGCGATCGCCGGCGGCGAGTCTCCCAGCGACTGGGTGAGCCGCTGTGCCGAGCACATGACCGGCCAGCTGCAGCGCCTGGGCTTCTCCTTTGACTGGGAGCGCTCGTTCATGAGCTCGGACGCCGTCATGTACCGCTGGTCGCAGTGGCTGTTCTTGGCGCTGCTCGACGCCGGCCTGGTCTACCGGGGCACGGGCAACGTGGACTGGTGTGACAACTGTCAGACCACGCTGGCCTCGATCCAGGTCGAGGCGGGCGGCACCTGCTGGCGCTGTCACGGCCCGGTGCGGCTGATCGAGCTGCCGGTGTGGTACCTGCGCATCAGCGCCTACGTGCCCGAGAACGACGCTCGTCTGGCCGAGCTGTCGGCGAGCGGGATCTGGGACGAGGTGTCGATGGCCAGCCAAGAGTACGTGCTCGGGCGCGTGGACGGCGTCGAGCTCGAGCTGTCGCAGCCCGACGGCGCGCAGCTGACCGTGTTCACCCCCCACGCCGACGCGCTCGCAGGCGCGTGCTTCGTGCTCATCTCGCCGCGCCATCATGATGCGGACGTGTGGGCGGCTGACGTGCGTGAGGAGCTCGAGCAGATGCGCTCGGGAGGCTGGGAGCGCAGCGCGCGCGAGGCCGAGACGATCCCGCTTGATCGACACCGGCCGCACGATCGCAGGGCCAGACGGGCGCGAGCTGCCGGTGATCGTCTCCCCCATCGTGGACTCACGCTTCGGCGTCACCGTGGTGCTGGGCATCCCCGCGGCGGACAACACCGACGAGGTGCTCGCGCAGCGGCTGGGCCTGCCCGAGGCGGCCCCCGTCGACGACGGGCCGCTGCCGGCGACGCGCGCGACGGTGCGCTACAAGGCCTTCGACTTCGCCATCTCGCGCCAGCGCTCGTGGGGCACGCCGATCCCGATCGTCTACTGCGAGCAGTGCGGAACGGTGCCGGTGCCACGCGAGCAGTTGCCGGTGCTGCTGCCGCTGGACATCCGCCCCACCGGCGCCGGCAACCCGCTGGCCGAGCTGGACGAGTTCGTCAACACCACCTGCCCGACCTGCGGCGGGCCGGCGCGCCGCGAGACCGACACGCTGGACTGTCACTTCGACGCGCTGTGGCTGTGGATCCCCGCGTGCGTGCCGCCGGACGCGCGCGAGGACACCCTGGAGGAGATCCTGGCGTTGGGGGACCTGCGCCACTGGCTGCCGTCCGAGCGGCTGGTCGCGGGCTCTGACAGCGGCAACTTCGTGTTCGACCAGCGCATAGTGACAAAGGCCCTGCGCGACATCGGCCCGCTGTCCTTCCTCGCCGACGGCGAGCCGTTCGCGGGCTGCCTGTTTCACGAGATGGTCATAAGAGACGGTCGCAAGATGAGCAAGCATCTGGGCAACGTGGTCGACCCCGACGAGCTGGTGGCACGCTATGGCGCGGACACCGTGCGCCTGGCCGTTCTGTATGCGGCCCGGCCGCAGCGCTCGCTGAACTGGAGCGACTCGGCGGTGCTGCGCTGCCATCGCTTCTTGACACAGGTGTGGGACTACTCGCTGGCCAAGCTCGGCCAGGCACGGGCCGACGGCGCACCCCAGGCTGATGGCGACGGCGAGCCCGTCAGAGACACGACCGAGCACCTGCGCGTGAAGCTGGCGAGCTGGTGTGAGAACGGCGTCAAGCGGATCACACAGGACATGGAGAGCCTGGAGATGCACAGCGCAGTACGCAACGTGATGCGCCTGTTTGACCGCATCAAGGACTTCGAGAAGCGCGTGCTCGCGCGCCAACCGGAGCTCGGCCGGGCCAACAGCGACGCGCTGATCGAGGCGCTCACGCAGCTCGTCCAGGTGCTCGGTCCGCTGGCGCCGCATATGGCCGAGGAGCTGTGGATCGCCTTCGGCGGCGATGAGCACAGCGCACAGACGCCGTGGCCGGGCGTATCGTTGCAGGTGCCCGCATGAGCACCCAGACCGCAGAGAGCCCCCCCAGGCAGCGGACGCGCTCTTGCGCGACGGCGCTCGTCTGCCACCGCTGCGACAACAGCTACCCACTCGAGCAGACCGTGTTCTCGTGCCCGGACTGCGCCAAGGGTCTGGACGTCGTCTACGACTACGAGCTGGCCGCCCGCCATTTCAGGGACGTCCCCGCTTCCGAGCGCCCCCAGAACGTCTGGCATTTCGAGGAGCTGTTGCCGATCGTCGACGCGACCGCACAGGCGCGCGTGGGGCGTCACGCCGGCTACACGCCACTGATCCAGGCCGACCGGCTTGGCGCGGAGCTGGGCATCGCCAACCTGTATCTCAAGGACGACTCCAGCAACCGGCCGAGCTTCTCCTACAAGGACCGCGTGGTGTCGATGTCGGTGGCTCGCCTGCTGGAGCTGGGCAAGACCGAGATCGGCTGCGTGTCAACCGGCAACGTGGGCACGGCCGTGGCCTCGCTGGCGGCGAAGGCGGGGGTGGACTCCTATGTCTTCTACCCCAATCGCCTGGAGGAAATGAAGGCACGCGTGTGCATGGCCCTCGGCGCGAAGGTCTGCCAGGTGGAGGGCAACTACGACGAGGCCAACCGCCGCTGCCGCGAGCTGGCAGAAGCGACTGGGATGGAGTTCGCCAACATCACCCTGCGCCCGTTCTACGCCGAGGGCGCAAAGACAGCGGCGTTCGAGATCGTCGAGCAGCTGGAGTGGCACTCGCCCGACCACATCATCACGGCGGCCGCCGGCGGCACGCTGTCCTCGCGCCTGCACAAGGGCCTGGTCGAGCTACAGCTGCTGGAGCTGTCAGAGACCGACCCCACACGCATCCATATCGCCCAGCCCAGCGGCTGCAACCCGATCGCCAGCGCGATCCTGGCCGAGGAGGCAGAGGTCCATCCGGTGACACCCGAGACGGCCGCGCACTCGCTGGCGATCGGCGCACCGGGCGACGGCTACCTGGTGATCGACGCGGTGCGCAAACGCGGCGGTACGGGCGGCTTTGCCTCCGACCCGGAGATCTTCGCGGGCATCGACCTGCTGGCCGCCACCGAGGGCCTGTTGACCGAGCCGGCTGGGGGCACGACGGTGGCGGTGCTGGAGAAGCTCGCGGCCGCCGGGCGCTTCGGTCCCGACGAGACGGTGGTGGCGATTATCACGGGCAACGGCCTGAAGACGCTCGACGACCACCCAGCGAAGCAGTGGCCGGCCAAGATCGCCTGCGAGCTGGACGCGATGCGCGCGGCGCTGGATGAGCTCAAGAGCAGCGGCTCGCTGGTGCAGAGCGCACGCGAGCAGTTGCACTTTTGACTCGCCGAGTAGTGTGCAGACATGCCTGAGCTCCCCTCCGACCCTGACGGCCTGCTTTCCGACCCGGAGGACTTTCCCTCCGGTGAAGATCCACTGCGCGAGCTCGAGGAGCGCCGTCGCGAGTCACGCAGAGCGGTGGACGAGGCCGGTGGAGGCGAGTCCGAGGGCTTCGAGCTCGCCGAGGAGGAACTCATTGAACACACCTCCCACGGCGACCAGCACTCTACGGGAGTGATCATGCGCGACGCCGCATCCGATGATGCGCCCGACAAGGACGACGAGCTCTACGGCGAGGCCGACGAGGAGCTCAAAGCCGACTGATCACAGCAGGTGGGCAAGGCGCCAGCCGAGCGACGGCCCGCCAAGAGACTGCCTGGCCACTGCAGCGGTGTTCGTGCCGCCCACCCCGTTGACGGTCATCGTCGCCAGTCGCTGGCCGACCCTCAGCCTGCTGGTGGCGACACGCACCGTCGCCACATTGACGGGCAGCGTGAGGCCGCCCCATCCGAGGTCGCGCAAGGCGCCCTTGGTCACGACTGTCACACGCCGTCCGTCGGCGGAGGTCGCCGTGAGCACGCGCGTGCCGGCCGGCAAGACGGTCAACAGCCGCACGGATGCGGCGACCGAGTCGCCGAGCCGTCGCGCGCTCGCAAGCGCAGCTCCGATCAGCGAGCCTTCGCGCTGGCCGAGCACCACACCAAGAACGGTCAGCTGCAGCGACCCGACGGTGATGTGCTTGGCGAACATGAAGCAGCCGCCGGCGGCGCGATCGGAGCCGGTCTTCACGCCCACGTAACCGTCTTCTCCCAGCAGACCATCCAGGTTTTCCACCGTTCCAGCCACCGGCAGCTCGGCCGAGCGTTCATCAACGATCGCCGCGAACGCGGGCATGCGCATGGCCGCGCGCGCGAGTCGCAGCTGGTCCGCCGCTGTGGACACCGTGGTCGCGTCGTAGCCGCTCGGGTCCGTGTAGGTGGTCGAGCTCATGCCGAGCACTCGCGCGGTCGTGTTCATGCGCGCCACGAACGCAGCCACACTGCCCGCGTCGTGGGTGGCGAGCATTGCGGCGACGTTGTTGGCCGACGGCAGCAGCAGCGCCTGCAGAGCCTGGCGCTCGCTGATCTGCTCTCCTGCTCGCACGGGTAGCGTGGACTGCCCGACGCCGAGCCGTTGCCGTTGTTCTGCGACCTGTGCCGCGGTGACCGTCATCACAAAGCCGGCCTGACCCGCGCCCAGCGGGTGTTCGCGCAAGGTCACGTAGCCGGTCATCACCTTGGCCACGCTTGCTATCGGCACCGGCACCGAGGACCCGGCGGACCCGAAGCTGCCCACCCCCTCCACCTCCACGGCGGCCTGGCCTTCGCGTGGCCATTGCAACACGGGAGCGCTGCCGGGCAGGCGCACGTACGCGGCGAGCGTCCGCCGGATGGTCGGCGGCGGCATGTTCTCGGTGGCGATCCTCAAGGACAGCGCCACCGCGATCAGCACGAGCGCCACCGCGCCTATGACTGCCGTGCGCGGGCGTCGGCGGGAAGGGTCCCTTGGGCCGGGATCGTCCATGGCTCCTGGCCGTTGCGTGGTTGCCACCGTCGCCTGAAGCTAGCGCACGGTCAGGCGGGCATGCGTGACTTGTAGTGGGAAGGCCCCGCCGGAGCGGGGCCTTCCGTTAGCAGGTCGATAAGCGGGATTCTGTCGTGGACAGCCATCCATCTGAGCGGCCTACCTGGACCTCGGCGGGCAACCTGCAAACGGTCGCGTTTGGCCTTGCATCGAGTGGGGTTTACCCAGCCGCCGCGTCACCGCGACGCTGGTGCGCTCTTACCGCACCATTTCACCCTTGCCTGTTGGCCGTTCACGTGGGACGGCCCCATCGGCGGTTTGTTTCTGTGGCACTTTCCCGCGGGTTTCCCCGGGTCGATTCCTCGACCACCCTGCCCTTTGATGTCCCGACTTTCCTCGAAGGTCGACTACCTCCGCGGCTGCCTGGCCTGCCCCTTCAATCTAGCGCGTGATCTCGCCATGCGAACGCCGTCGAGAGCCGAGCCCAGCCAAGGAGCGTTCACGAGGCGGCCGCTCACACCGTCCTGAGCAGCCCGACCACGCGGCCGAGCACCTTGACCTCTCTGCTGCGGATCGGCTCCATCGTGTCGTTCTCGGGCTGCAGGCGAATGTGGTCGGCCTCGCGGAAGAAGCGCTTGACGGTCGCCTCCTCGCCCAGCAGCGCGACCACCACCTCGCCATCCTTGGCCGTGTCCTGGGGACGCACCACCACGTAGTCGCCCTCGAGGATGCCCGCTTCCTTCATCGAGTCCCCGCGAATCCGCAGCAGGTACTCGCCGTCGCGGCCGCCGGCGATCTCGGGAACGGACACGTACTCCTCGACGTTCTCCTCAGCGAGGATCGGATTGCCCGCGGCGACCGAGCCGACGAGCGGAAGGCCTTCGGCTCGCACGATTCCCTTTACGCTCTCGACGGCCCGGTCGAGCAGCTCGATCGCGCGCGGCTTAGAGGGGTCGCGGCGCAGCAGGCCGATCTTCTCCAGGTTGGCCAGGTGCGCATGCACCGTCGACGAGGACGCCAACCCAACCGCCTTGCCGATGTCGCGCACCGTGGGCGGGTAGCCATACTTGGCCGAGTACTTGCGGATGAAGTCGAAGATCTCCTGCTGGCGCTTGGTCAGATCCATGTCTGCGTGACTCCCTGATCAGGTGGACAGTGGCCTGCAACGAACATGTGTTCGTACTGTAGCGCTGGCTGGGGACAGACGCAAGCGACAGGCAGCCTTTGCCCAACAGCTAGCGCATGCCCGGGGCTATACTCGCCCCCCTGCGCCCGTGGCGGAATTGGTAGACGCGCAAGGTTGAGGGCCTTGTGGACTTCACGGTCCGTGGTGGTTCGAGTCCACTCGGGCGCACCATTTTGTCTACGTTGGAACCGAGGCCCCCAGAAGACCGGGGGTCTTGGCCGTTTTGGGGCCTGCGGGCCTTGCTGGGGGCCTGGCAGCCGCGTCCAAGGCGGGTGATGTGGCGGAAGACCGGCTGCTGCTCGCATTCGATGTTGTCGCTGCGGATCAGTAGCCGCTCGAACATGGTCTGGTTCATCAGCCGTCGGAGCATCGGGCTCGCTTCCAGGTAGGTCTCGTGGCAGCGCCCGGCGATGGTCAGGGCATCATCGAGCGCCTCCATGACGTCCTCGGCTTCGTGGGCGGCAGCCTCCACCCAATGATGCGCCTGGGTGCGCTCGGCCTCGATGCGCTGTTGCTCGGCCTTCATGACCTCTTCCGAGACGCCGCCGTTGTAGAAGAGTTGGACGAGCTTCTGCTGCTCTTCCTGGAGGATGCGCAGCCTGCGGCTGTGGTGCTCGGACTGTTTGCGAGCGACGGCTAGGCGCTCATCGACCTGCGCGCCGACATCGCAGCGCACTTTCTCGATCTGCTCCGGGGTCAGTTGGATCTGGCGGTAGTAGTCCTCGATCGCTTTCTCGACGTCAGCGACCGGCAGGTGCCGGGCACCGCAGCTAGGACGGCGAGCCTGGTGGCTGAGGCAACTGAAGTACTCATAGACCCCGCCGTTGCCGCGGTGGCGTCCGTAGACGAGCCGCCTGCCGCAGTGGTGGCAGAAGATGGAGCCCTTGAGGTAGTGGAAGTGCTTCTTGGTGCGGTCACCGGAGAGGCGGTGGGTAGCGAGGATCTGCTGGACCTTCTCGAAGGTGTCCCGATCGATGATCGCCTCATGGCGCCCCTCGCGCTTGACGCCCTTATGGGTCACGACCCCGATGTAGTAGTGGTCCGCTCCCCGTTGGGTTGTTGACAGGTTGCTTGTGAGGTTCCCGGACATGATCGGAGCCGGAGGCGCGTAGCGCCGGAGGCGGAGATCGTGTCCGGGGCGCCTTCCAGGATGGGCCGCTCAACTCCAAGGAGAACGACGTTGAGCGAGAAGAAGAAGTACCGCACGTGGACGGTCACGCAGAAGCTCGAGATCGTGCTCGCTGGGCTGCGCGGCCGGTCGGTCGCCGAGGTCTGCCGGGAGCACCAGATCTCAGAGACCTTGTTCTATACCTGGCGCGACAAGCTGCTCGAGGGCGGCTCAGAGCGCCTGGCCGGGAAGGAGGAGCGCACCGAGCTGGTGGAGCTGCGCAAGCGGGTGCGTGACTTGGAGCGCACCCTCGGTCGCAAGACCTATGAGCTTGAGATCTTGGGAAACGGGTTTCGGTCGTGGGAGTGAGACAGCGCGTCGCCTACGCCCGGCAGCTCGTCGCTGAGGGGCACAGCCCCTCGGCGCTGGCGCGCATCCTGCAGATCTCACGCCAAGCGATCTACAGGGTTCCGGCCAAGCCACCAGCTGACGTGCGCCGGTCGCGCCCGCCGGTCGACGACGTCGAGCGGGCGATCGTGCAGGTCGCGCAGGCGAACCCGACCGACGGCTACCGGATCGTGACCGCCTGGGTCCAACGCAAGCTGGGGCGGGCGGTCAACCGCAAGCGTGTGCTGCGGGTGATGCGCGAACGCAAGCTAATCCAGCGCCGCACGCACGAGCCGTACCGGCGGCGTCCCGGGTTCTTCAAAGTCGAGCGGCCCGGGCAGCTTTGGCACCTAGATATGACCTCGATCTGGGTTGCTGAGCACGGCTGGGTCTATCTGAACGCGGTCATCGACTGCTGCACCCGCGAGATCGTCGGCTGGGAGATCAGCCTTCGCTGCCGCGCGCAGGAGGCAATCGTCGTGATCGAACGCGCGGTCGCCGAGCAGGGCATCCTCCCGGGGACGCTCACCCTCGGCACGGATAACGGCTCCGCGTTCACCGCCCGAGCGACCAGGCTCGTGATGTCAGGGCTCGGCGTCACTCACCGCCGCGGCGGCTACCGCGATCCTGAGAGCCAAGCGTTCATCGAGTCATGGTTTCGCTACCTGAAGGAGCGCTGCGTCTGGCGCCACGAGTTCGAGACCCTTGAGCAGGCCAGGGAGGTGATCGCCGCCTACATCACCCACTACCACGACCGGCCCCACAGCCGGCTGAACTACCGCACGCCGAACGAAGTCCGTCAGACTTGGGACGACGCGCAAGACGCACTACAAAAAACCGCGGCCTAACCCGTCAACGCCGCCGGGGAGCGCTCCACATCCATGCCTTCCAGGTGGGTGGGTTCTTCTTCCCAGGCACCACCCCGGTAGGTCGCCACTTCGGCGATATGGGCGGTGGCGATGCAGAACGCCGGCGAGGTGCACGATACGCCCTCAAAGTAGCCGAAGGTGCCATGTACCGAGATCGGCGCGCTCCACGCGCTGCCGTTGTAGATGGAGCTTGCGCCGCCGTTGTTGTTATAGACGTTGCTGACCGCCATGCAGAACGAGGTGGTCGGGCAAGAGACGCCACGGAGAACGACCGGCTGACTGAGCAGGGTCGGGGCACTCCAAGCGGTGCCGTTGAACGTCAGGACATGGCCACCTTCGCCGACAGCGGCACAGAACGAGGTTGACGGACACGACGCCCGCAGGTCGTCCGTGCCGTCGATCGCGGTGCCGCTGCTCCATGAGCTGCCGTTGTAGGCGAAGGCTTGGCCGCCTTCGCCCACCGCCACACAGAAGGACGTGGACGGACACGACACCCCGTTCAGGCCGCTACCTGCGATATGCACCGGGGCCGACCAGCTTGCGGCGAGCGACGCTTGTGGCCATACGCCGGCAAGCGCCAACGCCAGGCACGCTGCGGCTCCCACCAGCCACCTCAATTTCCGCGTCCGTCCTGTTGCCATGTCGCTCGCTCCTTCGAGAATCGGGAAGGAGCCATGCGGGCGCGGCGACGCCAAGGGGATGCCATCGCCGCACCCGCACAGTCCCCTCTACTGGAATGTCATGGGCGAGTGCGACTCTACCGGAATGTCAAGAGCTTAGTCTACCCAGATGTCATAGACAGACACGCCCTGACCCAGAAGGCTGGCGGGCATGACCGCCCCTCCCGCCTTCCAGGCAGCCCTCGGCCTGGCCGTCAAGGCCCGCCGCACAGAGCTCGCGGTCACCCAGGAGCAGCTGGCCAACGACACCAGGCTTGCACAGCGCTGGATCTCAAACGTCGAGACCGGCAAGCGCAACCCCAGCTGCGCCAGCCTCAGACGCCTGGCGAAACGCTACGAGTACCAGCAGCGTGAGCGTCTGGCAAAGGGCAAACGGATCAGTTGAGAGGGAACGCGCTGGCGCTGACGGAGACGTTGGACACGACTACACGCCCTGGACTGCTCAAACATTGCTCAGCTTCGATCGCGAGTCCCGCCGTGTGTGCGCCGGCTGCGACCTCCTTGAAGCCTTGGATAGGCGCCTGAACGATCTGGCCGCCCGCGACGGTCACTTCGCTTTGACTCACACGCTTCTGATCCACTCTCAATTCAAGACGTATCCGAATACTCGTCTGTGGGGCGCTTTCACTTTCAAGGCGAGCGGTCGCCGACACCGCCAGCCGTCCGGCCGCCTGAAAGTAAAGATGGGCTTCTCGGCCGGGAGTAGGGCCTCCCCGCAGTGGGGGGGCGAGGTCGGGTGCGGGACCTCCGGTCCGTGGTTCGCAGACGCCTGCGAGTCCCCCGGTCTTGTCGTCGGTTATCGAGGCATTTCCGAGCGGAAAGCTTAGGTCTTTTGGTTCGACGGCATGAGCGCGTAGTTGTCGGGGTCCGACGCTGCCTGCAGGAAGTGTCATCGCGGCGTAGGAGGCTCCCCCAAGGCTTATGAACATCGCGAGCGTAGCCATGACGTTCGCGTAGCTGATGCGCTCGCGCAATATTCTCAGCATGACAGTGATTGTAGCGGTCCGTCTCACGGCCGAGACCCGTGCGCCGCTGACGTTGTGTTAGCAACGCCGCGGCGCACGGGCCGCACCTTTCAAAACCGAGCGGGATCTACTGTTCCCACATCCGCTCGGCGAGCGTTTCGGTAGTGTTTTTTTCTTTCGCGGTCACTCCGGCCAGCGTGCACATCAGCGCGGCCGAGCACGATACGGCGCGCGGTTCGTCAGACACTACGCCTGTGCCTGTGCGGTCGACAGGAGACGCGAGTTCCCAGCGGCTGCCGTTCCATTCCTCGCCCAGCAGCAGGTTCCTTGCGCTGGCCGATTCGGCGTAGGACCCAATCGCCACGCAGGAGCCCGATGTCGGACAAGAGACCGCGTGCAGCGACCAGTGCGATTCTTTGGGTGCTGGTTTGCCGACCGGGCTGGGCGATTCCTGCAGCTGCCAAGAGATGCCGTTGTAGCGCTCGATCAGCGCCCGATAGGCTTTTTCTGTCGAGCTGTAGTACTCGCCCACGGCGGTACATGCGCTCGTCGCCGAGCACGACACGCCGCTCAGTTGCGCTTCGAGGGAGTTTTCGGGCTTGGGCGTGGTTTGCAGCGTCCATTTCGAGCCGTTATAGCTCTCGGCGAGCGGCACGATCCCATTGAGCGTGGTAACGACAACGCCGACCGCGGTGCAGTCTTTGCTGCTCGGACACGAGACACTTTCAAACCACGACCGTTCGTCTTCTTTGGGCAGCGTCGCCGTGGTCAGGATTTTCCATTCTTTGCCGTTCCACAGCTCGACAAGAGTCGATTGCTTCCCGGAGCTTGAGAGATAGATGCCGATTGCGACGCATTCGCTGGCCGACGAGCACGACACGCTCGCCAGGTTTGAGGCGGTGCCTTGAGTCGGGGTGCTCTGGACCGACCAGGCTGTCCCGTTCCAGCGCTCAGCGAGCGTGACGTGCTTTCCTTCAGCGACTTCCGCGTACCCGGTCGCCTCGCATTCGCTGGCCGAGCGGCACGCGACGGATTCGAGGCTGTCCTCTGTGGCGCCCGTGCTTTTCGGCGTAGACTGGACTTCCCAGCCCGAGCCGTTCCAGCGCTCGACGAGTCCAACGACTTCGTCTTCACTGTTGGTGTTGATTCCCACCGCGTCACAAGCAGTCGCCGACCAGCACGACACGCCCCTGAACCCATCCGTTTCTGAACTCCCATGCGGATTCTGGGTGGACTGGATGAACCACCACGGAACGGTGAAGGTGCTGTCGGCACCGTAGCCGTACCCGTCTTCGTTGTGGCCCACCAGGCGGTAGTGGTATGTCGTGCCAGGTTTTAGTTTGGTGATTTTCGCGTTGACGGACACTAGTTCCACCCCGGACCCTGCCAGTTCGGTGGAGGTCACGCTCCCGTACGACGTGGTCGGACCGTATTCGAAGTAGTAGTGAGTTTCGAGGTTGTTCGGGTTAACCGACCCTTTCAATTCGACGGTTGCCGGTGGGTTCACACTAGATCCTTCGGTGTTCACTGTCGGCGCCGGATCCTTACCCGGCCCCCCAAAGCGCATTGCAAGTTCTTTTGAATTCACGCGTTCGAGCGAATAGTACGCGGGTTCCGTTGCTTCGTCGTTCGCCCCGCAGAGATATTCTTCTCTATCTTTTACTAGTGTCCATGCACGACCGAGGCAGGTCGTTTCCTCTTGTTCTTCGCCTTTGCTGCCGAGCAAGAACAGTGCCGGCGCTGTCATTTTCGCTGCCGCGGCGCTCTTGGCGTACTGCCCGTCGCCCATCCAGGTCGTGGGATCGGTTTGGTTATCGAATACCTCACCGTAGTTACTCACGCCACCGGATTCGGATTCACCTTCGGTCAGGTGGCCTTCCCAAGCGCTCCCGGGCACGTACCCCACCCATTGCGTGCCCGCCCAGATCCACCAACAGCCTTCCGTGGCCCCCGCGAAGCATACGGAGCGATACATCACGCCAAATCTAAATTCGCTGGCTCCCGGAAGAGCTTCTCCCGGCACGTATTTAGGTTTTTCTTTTGAAGAAGCAATGAAGTGGCAGTCGTAGCAGTCTCTGGGGCCGCCTTTTTCCAAGTATTCATCGGCATTGACATAGATAAAGAAATGTGCCTGGGTCGCAGAACCGAACATTTTCGGGTCAACGTCCCAGCCTGCCTCCATCGTGTCTTTGAAATTGTTTGGTCCAGGGTGTGCGCCAACGAGCAGTTGATCGATGGAGTGCGCTCCTGGGGTCCCCGATATTTTGGTTTCCGCTCTTGTTGCTGTCGTTTCAGGAATCGACGTCGAGTATTCCATCCCGACGACTGAATCGCCGACCTTTTCGTGTTTGCTGTTATACTCGTGATATTCCACGGGGTCTTCGGCGTACCAATAACACCCGTTTTCGGCGGGTTTTCCTTCGATCGGTTCGCAACTCTTTCCTGCTTCTGGTGGGGCCGATTCGGTCGATGTAAGAGCCCCGCTCGGATCGTTCAAAGCTTCATGATGGGCCGTCCTGGACTTTACGGAGAAGGGCGGCCCAAGGTCAGTCGTTCCTTCTCGGGCCGCCGTCGGCCGCGTTGGGGTCGGCACCTGTCCAGCGGGGCACAGTGGCGGTGTCGCTGCCGCAGTAGCCAATTCTTCTGCGCTCGGCGGTTTGCCTCCCGGATGTTCCCAGATCGGCGGAGGCGTCGGGACTTCGTTAGCAGAGGTAGCTGGCGTGCAGGTGACGCCGGCCGCACTACCTGATGGCTGTTGGGGCGCTGACGCCGACGCAAGCGAAGGCGTCACAAACGTAGCGAGTACAGCTACCACCAAGACGGACAGCAGCCTCAATCCTTGCTTCCCTCGATAAAGAGTGCAGTTTCGTATCAGCACCCTACACAGATCACTGCGGCCCACGCTAGCCTCCCTTTGTCACACCGATCGAGCGGCGCTGTTGAGTTGTCCAAGTGTTGCTACCCGCGGAACCATGGAACTCGCTAGTTGTTCACTGCTTAATAACGCAATCAGTCCAAATACCGGCATTTGGCGCTGTAGTTGGCTAAGCCAGCAGTAGTCAACTACGCACCGGCAACGCTAGAACGTTCCTCCCCTGGGCCCAGCAGACCGCTTTGTCGTCCCCTGGTCGTTGAAGTAGCGCGTGATCGCGAAGCTCGCCCAAGACCACCGGCCCAGCCCCCACCAGCCATCTCGATCTGCATGTCCGTCCTGCCTGCATGTGCCTCGCTCATTTCGGGCCGGGAAGGAGCTGTGCGGGCGCGGCGATGCCAAGGGGATGCCATCGCCGCGCCCGCAGAGTTCTTTCTACTGGAACGTCATGGCGCGCGACTCTACCGCAATGTCAAGTAGAACTCTACCCGGATGTCATTGCTACCTGAGCGACGGACGGACAGGCTGGCGCCATGCCCGCCGCTCCAGCCTTCCAGGCCGCCCTCGGCCTGGCCGTCAAGGCCCGCCGAGGGGAGCTTGAGATCACCCAGGAGCAGCTGGCCAACAACACCGGCCTGCACCAACGCTGGATCAGCAATGTCGAGACCGGCAAGCGCAACCCCAGCTACGCCAGCCTGCGCCGCCTGGCCGCAGGACTCGGCCTCAGTGCCTCCGAACTGCTGGCCCGCGCCGAGCAGATCGAGGCCCGCGGGAGCCGCGCGCTCAAGGCCAAGGCCGCGTCGCGGCGCTGATGCAGCAGCAGGTGTGGGCAGCTTCCACACCTTGACCGATCATCCGCCTCAGCCCTACGGTGGCCGGCTCCATAACCCCAAGCGGCCCCGGGCGTCCGCGCCGAGGCCCGGACACGAGAGAAGGTGCTCCCATGCCCGCACAGAAGGCTACCCCGGCCGAGATGCCATCTGAGGATCTGGTGCTGGCCGCGATCGACCGCGCCTACCGCCACCGCACCAACCAGCGAAACCCCGGCGTCCTGCTCGTAGACGTCAAGGAACACCTCGGCCTTGACCGCACCGGAGCGTCCACCGTGCGCCTGCGCCCCACCTGGGAGAACCTCCAAACCCTCGGTCTGATCGAGCAGACCCACCAAAGCAACCGCATCCTGTGGCGGCTCACCGACGCCGGACACAAGCGATTGCAGGCAGGCCGCCAGACAAGTGATCTCTCCCTACCAGAGTCCCCACAGCACCGGCGCTGGCGCAACCCCTGCCGATCGCACCGGCACGTTGGTCTCCGTCAGACGAGCACCCGCTCAACGCAAGCTGTAGAAGCATCGAGCACCGACTGGCGCACAGCGGCACTTGTGCGACGCGAGATGGAGATCCTTCAAGCTTTATGCCCGCTTTCTCGACGTTGGGAGCCTTTACGAAAGAGCGCCCGCATAATATCGATGAACCAGACCGGCGCAGTAATGAATATCAAGACAACGCCAGCGAGAATCACCAAGCCGGGCCACCCCAGGCCAGCTATCGAAGCTAGAAATGTTTGCTGTAGGTACGATCCGAAATCAGAGATACTCGCAGGCTCGACAGTAATACTTTCGACAGCATCGGGGAACGTATAGCCCGCAGTGATGATCGTCTCCGTTCCGTTCTGGGGTGCATACACCACGCCCGGTTCACTTTTGCTGTTCCAGAGCACCTCCACATGCTGGGGGTAGTTGTGTCGTGGCAAGGACACGATCGACTGTCCAAACACATGCTGGCGCTGGCCGGCGATTAGTGTCTCCTGAACTTTGTACTGAAGCTGCGGCGCGCCAAATTCATTACCACAGGTCCTGCGAGTCTTTCCAGGCAGCTGTGGTTCGATGCGCAGAAAGCGTTCGGTACTTGTATCGATATGGGCGACAGTCCCCGTGCATACAAACACCGGTACGCCATTGATGCGGACTTCCAGTGCCTGCGGTTCGGTCAGGTACTGATTCTCAGAGCCGGTGCGGAGGTAGATATTGACGCTTGCCTTCCCTCGGACTGGCTTCCTGTTTCAACCGCAAGCTCAGGATCGTAAGACGCCGCGTCGAAGCCTTGGCCTTCGACGGGCGTGCAATATCCGGCGTGAGACGCCACCGCCTGCTCCGCTTCCGACGCGAGAGCTTGCGCCTGCGACAGGATCGCAGGGTTTGGCACAGTGCGCCGCGTAAGACCTATCTCGTTCGTAAAGTGCCAAATCGCGACTTGATAAGCGGCGGCGACGAGAGGGTGTAGAGGTGCGGCTACGTCACGCTTCGCCGAGCAGCCAGCCAAGTAAGTTGCTTCGGGCAGGCCGTCAATGACGCTCGCAGCGGGCGCGACTCCTTCGAGTGGGGTACCAGGGCTGGGAGTGGAATCGAGGCTCAGCGAGTAGGCGGGCGTGGAGCCGCCGCCGATTCGATAAAACGAGAGACCTGCTGCATATGTCCGTCCGTTGACAACGAGTGCATCGGCGACCGGCGACGGACCTACGTTCTCCCAAAGCGCCTCTATCGGCGGGCTGACAGCGAGCGCCACCGGCACGCGCACTACGAGCGCGAGAGTACACGCGAGCGTCAGGCGTACAAGGTGTCTACCCAGCACGCGTCGCTGCGGCGATGTGTACGACCTACCGACGAGGCGACGGCACATAGCTGTCGATTGTAGCCAGGATCTCCACGCTAATGCTTGCGTGACATGGGCGCTAGAGCGCATAGTGGAAGCGTACGACCTGTTCACCACATCGGAAGGGGTACGAATGAGCGCGTGGCTTATCTCCGCCTTTGACCGCGAAAGGTGGAAAGAGATGCTAGTAGCGATTGTCTGTATTGGCGCGTTGGCTGCGGCGCTAATGCTGTCGGTCGCAATTCTGTTGAGCAGCGCCAATGGAGTCACTGAGGGATTCGCGGCAGTCTTCGGTCGCAGCTCCGCCTACGCCGCCGTGTTCAGTTTCGCGGCATGTGCAAGCACGCTGTATCTGCGCGAGGACAACGTGATGCGGCGCGGGGTCCTACACCCTGGCTTCGTGCTCACAGTGATCGGATTCGCGTTGCTGTCCGCTAATGCTGTCGCAGCCGCCCCTGGCCCGGTTCCCTACATGCTCATCGTGCCGGGAGGCGCGATGCTATGGAGCGCAGCGATGGCAGCGGCGCAGAGCAACGCTACACAGGCGAGAGACGGTTGAGCAGGTGGCGAATTGCCTACATGAGGCTTGGCGCTTAGGTGCCAAGCCTCATTGACGTCCAGGACGCGCACTACCGGTTGTGCGACCCAATCCATTTGCCGCACGCAACGCGATATAGTGCCCGGCGACGAGAGCTACGTGCTGGGAGCCAGGTCTTGCTGAATCCGCAGCTCGTGGGTCGAGATTTCGACGAAGGAGCATAGTGGGAAAGGGTGGCGATGTTGCCTAAGTTCTCTGCAGGGCTCGTATCGATAGCCGCGGCTTTGTTCATAAGCGCGGGGCTTGCTATCGCCGTACCTGTAAATAGGGGCACGATTGAGCTAACAGTCACGGATCCAGTTGGACAACCCATCGCCGGTTTTCAAATCTGCCCTTACGCGGGCCATACGCCGAAGGCAGCGAAAATTGGAGAGTGCGGCACCACCAACGCAGAGGGCACCGTCACGCTGAAGCGCGTCACGGCCGGGAGTGTGTATGTAGCGCGTTCGATCGGCGGGCACCCGGCCTTTTTCGACTTTCACAAGATTTTGGTGCACGCCGGACGCACGACGAACGCTCGGTGGACAAACGCAGGTAGCTAGCGAGACGCATGCGAGTGGGCGTGCGGTCCACACCGGGCGACAGCCGCCAAAGCAGTGTGTCGCATGCCGGTGTTGGCGTATGTCCACACGTCCAGACCGCGTCGCCAGACGCCGATTGCGCGACGCCCGAGGTTCAGACGCCGAGTGGCCAGATCCGGGCCAGATCCGAAGAGCCGCTGTCCTAGACGCTCATTCGTCGCCACGAGTGAGGTTCGCCGCTTGAAGTGTCGTCTTTGTGCAGTCGGTAACCCCGTCTGTCTCGGCCAAGACGGTGGACTTGACCATCACTCCGGCTAGCGCCATGACATACGCGCCCAAAAAGAGCAGCGTCAGGAGAACCCCGCCGGCTGTGAGCAGCCACACACCTGTTGACGCGCTCTCGGCGGGCCAGCCGACCGCGAGCGGGCAAACTGATGTCACGCCGTAGACGGTCGCGATCGCGCCCCAGTAAAGAAGCTCCTTTGAGCCGATCGGACGTCACCTGCCGCCCGGCAAGTACTGGAATTATGGCGACAACTACCACTCGTATAACTGGATCAAGCGGTATCGCTGGCGACGGCGCGTTAGAGCTCGGATAGCGGAACGTATCCTGCGGTCAATCGCAGCCGACATAGCTGGAAAGAAGCTGTCGGCCACCGTCAACACGGACGCAGTGTTCGAAGAATTCTTTGCTCCTATTGTTCGTGTGTCTCAGCGAAGTTTTTCATCGGTTTTTGCGCTCAGCTGGGCGGTTTTTCTCGCAGGCATTGTCTTGATCGGATTCGGCATCTACCTTGCGATTGAACCGCCTGGATCGAGCAATTCAACGGTTGTATCGACCGTGTTCGGTGCGAGCGGTGCGGTTAGCGCGCTTGGTGCCGTCTACGCTATGGCCACACAAGGTATCCGTAATGCGGCGCTCGACCACGCACGTCTTCGGGCGGTGCTAACGGGCTTCGCTACGCAACTTGGGCAGCTACGAGCGATAGCGGAGCAGCCGCCAACGGAACCCATACCTGGCGAGAGGGTTAAGTCGGCCCAGAAAGTTAACATGGCGATCTCAGAGGCGATGAAGACCGCGCTTGACCTGATCCCGTCACCCACGGAGGCTGCTACCGCCCAAGCAAGCGCGACAGGCGGGGGCTCGGCGAAGAAGCTGCATGGCAAACGGAAAGCAAGCGGGACGAAAGAAGGCTCTGGCTCAAGCTAGACCGTGAGCCTGTCGCTCCAGTGCGTAAGGGTCGCCTGCCCGGACCGACAGTGCCAGGCGTACGACGGGTAAGCGCGGTTTCGGTGGCCTCTCTAAGCCGGCCTATCTCAGTAGATCTGCTTGATGTTCTGCGGGTCAACCTGCCGAACAACTTCAAGAGAGGTTTGATCAATGATCCGACCGCACTGGTAGCACGCGCATTGGTTGGTTGTCCAATAGCGCAGAATAGGCTCGACTTCCTCGTTTCTTGCATCAATGGGATAGAAGCCAGCCTCCCAGGGTGTGTTACCGGGAATAGTTACAGACAGCAGTGCGTAGCATACGGTTTATGCAGCGATGGTCAACAGTGAATATCACTCTCGCATTTCACGGCCAAACGTAGTACCTTTGACAAAGGTGACTCAAGGAAACGTTTGTCTATGCAGCAAGAGAAGGTAACGAAGCTCGCTGTGCGTGAGGACATGCCGGCTACAATCACCAGTTCGTGGCACGGCGCCAACCTCGACGCCGTCGGATTTAATATCGGCTTTCTTCTCCGGCGCCGGCGCTACTGGCAGTCGAAATCCTCAAGCTGTACGATCAGGCACGCCGAGTCCTCGAAGACGAGCCAGCAGCACCCGAGGAAGATATCCGGGCAGCGGGCGCGCAGTGGGACCGGTTCCGCGGCGACGTAGCTGCCGACCACTCGTAAGGCAGGGCGCCGTGGCTTCGACCGCATTCTAGCCCGCAGCATCACGGCGCATCGCCTTGAGAGCTCGCCTGCGGGCTTGCCTGGCCACCGGCTCCATCAGATCCTTAAGGAACGAATCCTGGTTCCGACGTTGTACCCGGCTCCGCACCAAATGCTTCCTCATCGAACCAGGATGTTGGTTCGATAGTCCTCTCGTCGCCTGCACCAAAATGTTCGCCTGAGCTCAGGGCTTGTGTGGTGCTTGAAGGTAGACAAGACAGTCGGTGAGCTGCCGGTCCACCACATCTCGGATTGCGGTGACAAGGAGGCCGATGCCTGTCGCACGGCGCGAGAACCGCGATGAGGGCGCGATCAGCACACCGGGGTGGTGCTGGCCGGCTACGAGGTGATCGGCGGAGATGCGCGTGAAGTCGGCGACGTTCTCCGTGAGCAGCGCACGCCCGTCCGCGCTTGCCGCCGCGAAGACCTCGGGGTCAGAGCTTCCTGCGAACCTGAGCTCGATGACGGTGCAAGCATCGACATCGGCCGCCCGCAGTGCCTCGGCAAGGCCAGGCGAGTACATCTCGTCCAACAGCAGCTTCAATGCGTATCAGCGGCGGCCGTTTCGCGACGGTGCAACTCGATACGTGCAGAGATCTCATCCGGGTAAGTGGCGCGGTAGCGAAGCGCGGCGTCCACCTGCGAACGAGTGAGGACCGAGTCCTCGACAAGCGCCGCGACGGGATCGGCCTTCGCCGCCAGATCCTCCACCCACATGACGACCTCCCACACGTCGGGGCCGCCAAGCAGCCCCGCACGCCGGCCGGCCGGGCCGTCGCGGAAGGTGATGAGCGGATGTTCGTCGCGGCGGGCTCCCTCCTCGGCATAGCGACGAAGCCGATCCGAGAGGGTCTCACCGGCGGTGCGCGCCCGCAGACGAAGACGCTCCGCGAGAGCATCGTCCAAGCGTACCGAAACATTCACCGACACGTTTTCAGCGTAGCACAACGTCCGCACGCTCGCCGCGGTCATACAACTCGAGACGCGCCCAAGGGCACGCGCCTGACGCGGGTGGCCGCAGCTGCTCGGGGCCAAATCGAGCTCTAGCCACTTATGGACGCCTATAGCGTTTACGTCTATAAGTCCTTACGACTGTTTCACGACGTAATCGCGATTGTGAGCTACACTTTTAGCCCATGAGCCCATTGCTCGAAGACGCTAAGCGAGTTCACGACATGGCCGGTCTATCGGACCGAATGATCGCCGCCGCGACAGGGGCGAAGCCGAGCACCGTGCGGGGATGGCTCTCGGGCCGTAGCGAGCCGTCGGGCGCACGTGCCGAACGACTGATCGAGCTCGCCGAGATGATCAAACGGCTTGCCCTTGTGCTGCGACCGGAGTCGATCCCGGTGTGGTTGCAACGGCCAATCCTCGCGTTGGACGATGAGAAGCCAATCGAGCTGATCGCTCGTGGCGAATACCGCAGGGTCGCCAAGCTGATCGCTGAGATCGAGTACCCCGGCGTCTCCTGACCGTGGCGGGCTGCCCGTTCACCCTCGCACCGTCGAGGGCACATGGATCAGGCACGTACCGCACCAAGCCGACCTCCTCGGACGAACGGACACGCCATCGGACGGGCGTTGGCAACGAGGCGAGATCGTGCCCGCGCTGTATCTCGCCGAGACGGTCCCGACAGCAACAGCGGAGTGGTATCGCTCGCTTGCCGAGTGGGGACTCTCGCCGCAGGATCACATCCCCTACGACCATCATCGCTGGCACCTTGACTTCGAACTGGCTGACCTCAGCGACGTCGAGCAACTACGTAGCGTCTCGCTCGAGGCTCCGCGGCCGAGCCGAAACACATGGCCTGCCTACCAACGTGTCGGTGAGCAGCTTTGGCGCGAAGGATGGGCCGGCCTCATGGCCCCAAGCGCCGCGCATCCCGGCTCGCTCATCACCTGCGTGTTCGCCACCGATTGGCCGCCAGCCGTCTGCACGCCGCTGGACGCAAGCACCTTGGAGTCGATCCCGCCGCCGCCCCGCGGCATGACCACCTGATCCTTGGCGATCCACGTCGCGCGCCGCCGTCGCGCTCAAGCCCCATCGGCGATCAACCGTCCACGGTCGACTACGACCGCTTGACGCCCGACTGAGTCCGACCGGATGCCGACGCGGAGACCCGTGTCGCAGCGCGCTTGAGCTCGCTGACCAGTGTCCTCAGTGGCTGGCCGACGGGACTGGCTGGTGTGACGACGTGTAGCGCCCGCACGCGCGTCGGCCGCAGTGGAATCCGCGTGACTCCCTTGTGTTCGGCGGGAGCGGCGAGTCGGGGGATCAGGCCGATCCCGAGGCCGGCGGCAATCACAGCTTGGGCGGCGATCTCGTCATCGAGTTCGAGCATGACGCGGGGTGCGTAGCCGGCCTGCTCGAAGAGCGTGTCGAGCTCGTTGCGGAACTCGGAGACTCGGTGGTCTCGCGTCGGCAGCAGCCAGGACTGGTCGCGGAGTTGGCGCAACGTCAGCTGCGAGGATTTCGCGAGCGGACTCGCAGTTGAGACGGCGATCATCAATGTTTGCTCGACCAGCGTCGCGACACTAAGGCTCCGCGATCGCGGGGGCGCCTGCCCGTGTGGAGTGGCGATGATCCCAATGTCGACCTCGCCCGCCCGGAGCTGTCGCAGGATGTTGGTCGGCTGGCCCTCGGCGAGATGGAGCTCGATGTCGGGGTGCCTGGACTTGAACGCCGCGACCGCAGGCGGCACCACGCTACGAAGCCCAGACGCCACCGAGCAGAGGCGCAGGCTGCCCGTCGCTCCGGTGGACATGACCGCCAGCTCGTGCTCGGCGGCGGCCAGCTCGGAGAGGGCAGAACCAGCGCTCTCGTAGAGCCGCTCGCCCGCCGTAGTGAGGGTCCAAGGCCGGACGCCACGGTTGATGAGCTGCGCGCCGAGCTCGCGCTCGAGGGTCGCGATCTGGTGCGAGACGGCTGATGGCGTGTAGCCCAGCTCCTCGGCGGCACGAGAGAACGAGCGGTGTCGAGCAACCTCGTAGAAGACGCGCACTCGTGTGAGGTTCAACATGAGTACGGCTCATTCTAATGTGCAGTATTTCTGTTGTGCTCATGTCCGTGATCGAGCAGGCTCCAGGCATGACATCGACGCTGGCGCATCAAGCGCAGGACACGTTCGAGCCGTTGACGATCCTCGATGACCTTCTCGGGGATGTCGGTCTTTCTGCGGCGGACACGGGCGGGTGGGTGAGCTTCACAGGAGCGGACCCGATCCTGCAGAGCCGTCTGCGGCTGGCCGCGGGGATCGGCATCCCGACGATGGCCTGCGCGGTCGCGACAGCAGCGATCTGGCGGCTGCGCACCGGGCGTGGCCAGGATCTCGGCCTCGACCTGCGCCAGGCTGTCCACCAGATAACGCCTCATTTCGCATGGCATCCCACGATCAACGGGCTCTTTCACGGACACGCGCTCGTGTCCGACAACTTCTTCCTGCTGGCACCGTATAAGACCGGAGACGGGCGCACGGTGATGGCGTCGGGTCTCTATCCGCACCTGGCCGCACGGTGGTTGCGCTTTCTCGACTGCCCGCCTGAGCGGGACAAGATCGTCGCGGCCATCGCGAAATGGAACGCGGCTGACCTGGAGCAGGCCGCCTACGAGCAGGGCCTGCCGCTGACGATCGCTCGCACACGCGAAGAGTGGCTCGCCCTCCCCCAGGGGGCCCTGCTCGCGGATACCCCTGTGATCGAGGTCGAGAAGATCGCCGACTCCGATCCCCGACCTCTGCCCGCCGCCCAACGGCCGCTGTCTGACGTTCGCGTCCTGTCCTTCACGCATGCGATCGCAGGACCGACCGTCGGGCGCACTCTCGCCGAGCACGGCGCGGACGTCCTGAACGCCACGTTCCCGAACCACTACGAGCACGATTTCATCTACAACGAGGCGAACGTCGGCAGCCGCAGCGCGAACCTCGACGTGCGCATCCCGGCGCAGCGCGAGCGCGTCGAGACACTCCTCGCCGACGCAGACGTTGTTGTCGACAACCATCGCCCAGGCAAGATGGAGGCGCACCGCCTCGGCGCCGATCAGCTCTGCGAACGCTACCCGGGACTGATCACCGTCTCGGTGAACGCGTTCGGCCGTCGCGGCCCATGGGCCGACCGTGCCGGCTTCGACATGAACGGCTCGGCGGCCTCCGGCGTGATGGCGATCGAAGGCGGTGCAGAAGACCCCAGGCTGCCACCAACGGGCATGCTCAACGACTTCATCACCGGCTACCTCGGCGCTGCAGGCGCTCTCGCTGCACTACACCGGCGCGCCCGCGAGGGTGGCAGCTACCGCGTAAACGTGTCGCTAGCGCGCACCGGCATGTTCGTTACCTCACTCGGCGAAGTCGATCCGGTGCTCGCGGACAGCTCTCCTGAGCACACCTTGCGCGATCCCAACGCAGTCACCGCGCAGACCCCCCTCGGAATCCTCCAACAGCTCGCACCACCCGTGAGCTTCTCCGAGACGCCCCCGCGCTGGCAGGACCCGATCCTCGTCCCGCGCGGCTCCAGTCAGCCTAGTTGGCGTTCCACCTGAGGGTGCCAAGGATGGCAGGCGGCATGCCTAAGTAGTGGCTCGCAGCCGGTAGACTCGAAGCGGGCCTACACTCCCCCGATCTCGGGGCGAGAGCACAACGCGACGGAAAAGAAGCTCGGCCTCGCTGACCTGACCGCTTCCACGGTCGCCAACATCGGACCTGGAATCGATTTCTACTTCGCGTTCGGCGTGATCGCCGTCACGGCCGGCGTGGCGGCGCCGCTCACGATCATCGCCGCCGGCGTCGCCGTATTCTTCCTCGCGTTCATAGCGGCCGAGTTCACGAAGATGGAGCCTTCCGCGGGTAGCTTCATCACCTACGTCGAGACCTCGCTTGGCCCCAAGGCCGGCGTCGTCACGGCGCTGTTGATCACCGTGGGCTTCACCGTGGCGATCGCCGGTGTGTTCACCATGGCCGGCGGGATGATCTCACTCACGCTCCAGCACTACACCGCCTGGAACCCCTCCTGGGTGCCGATCTCCCTGGTGATGACCGGCGGGGCGGTCTGGCTGACGCTGCGCGGCGCCGCTCTGTCGACCACGGCCGTCGGCATCGCCACGGTCGTACAGGTGGTGATCATGGTCGCCATCTGCCTGGTCGTGCTCGTCGACCAGGACAACCACCTGTCCACTGCGCCGTTCTCCTGGTCGCACCTCGACCACGGTCTCGCCGGGCTCTCTGCCGGATTCCCGCTCGCGCTTTACATGCTGATCGGCTGGGAAAACGCTCCAGCGCTGGCCGAGGAGACCCGGAACCCGCGGCGCACCGTGCCGCGAGCTCTCTACTCCGCGCTCATCTTCACCACCGGCCTGTTCGTCCTGTTCGCCTACACCACCATCACCGGCTTTCACTACAACACGTCCTCCATTGGCCGCGCGTCTGTTCCCTTTCTGGGTCTGGCCGATCGCTATCTCGGCGGGGCGGCGATCCTGGCGTGGCTCGCGGGGATCGCCTCGGTGCTCTCCACGCTGATCGCCGCCGTGAACTCGCAAGCGAGGATGATCTTCGACGGCGGACGCTCCGGGCTGCTGCCGACGCGCCTGGGCGAGTCCCGGCCACCAGGCGAGACACCGGTCAACGCGCTCTTGACAATGACAGTCGTCGGTCTCGGGATCGTGGTCGTGTGGTGGCTGTGTCACGTCACAGGCGTCGTCGGTGGGTCGACCGACCCGGTCGACCTGTACGCCGAGTGTTCGACCATGGGCACGATCCTCGTGCTCTTCGTCTACGTCCTCGCCGCGCTTTCGCTGCCCGTGTTCATGTGGCGTCGCCACCGCGACTCGTTCTCAGTCCTGCGCTACGTCGCGATGCCCACGCTCGGCGCGCTGGCGCTTGCGATCCCCTTCGTGGAGCTCTTCGAACCCGGCCAGCCGGCGCCGTACAGCGCGTTTCCCTATCTCTCTGTGGCGATCCTGATCGTCGCCGCGGCGATCGCGAGCTACGTGGTCCGGCGCAACCCCAGGGCCGGTGCGAGCGAGGGCCAGACGGAGGCCTGAACCGGTGGCCGTCAGGCCGCTCGCTTGTACACCGTCACGACCGCTGCGCCGCCGAGCCCGATGTTGTGCTGCAGGGCCACCTCAGCGCCATCGACCTGGCGCTTGTCCGCCTGGCCGCGCAGCTGCCAGGTGAGCTCTGAAGCCTGTGCCAGGCCGGTGGCTCCCAGCGGGTGGCCCTTTGAGATCAGCCCGCCTGACGGGTTGACCACGGGCCCCGCGCCACCGTAGGTGGTGGCCTGCGCGTCGACGAGCTTATGTCCCTCTCCCTCTGCCGCAAGTCCCAGAGCCTCGTAGGTGATCAGCTCGTTTGCGGAGAAGCAGTCGTGCAGCTCGACCACGTCGACCTCGTCGATGCCCGTCTGGGCCTCCTCGAGTGCCTGCTGGGCAGCGGTGGCGCTCATGTCGGCGCCGACGATCGTGATCGAGGACTTGGCCTCGAAGGTGCTCGACAAATCGGTCACCAGGGCTTGGCCGACGATCTCCACGGCGCGGTCCCACAGGTCGTGCTCGTCGACGAAACGCTCGGAGGCGACGACCACGGCGGCGCTGCCGTCGCTGGTGGGCGAGCACTGCAGCTTTGTCAGCGGCATGTAGATCTCCTTGGCCGCTTTGATCTCTTCCATCGTGAACTCGGTCTGAAACTGGGCGTAGGGGTTGTTGACCGAGTGCTTGTGGCTCTTCCAGCCGATCCACGCGAAGTGCTCGGGCGTGGAGCCGTACTTCTCCATGTGCTCGCGGCCTGCCGCGCCGAACATCTGCGGTGCCGGCGGAGCCTGCTCCCACTCGCGCAGCTCCAGCAGCGCCATCACGTGCTTGTCGATCGGGTTGACGCGGTCGGTGAACTTGACGCCGAGCGAGCCCAGCTCCATCTTCTCGAAGCCGAGCGCCAGGGCGCAGTCGGCCAGCCCGCCCTTGACAGCCTGCCTTGCCAGGTACAGCGCGCTGGAACCGGTCGAGCAGTTGTTATTGACGTTGACGACGGGGATGCCGGTGAGACCGAGCCCGTACACGGCGCGCTGTCCGGCAGTGGAGTCGCCGTAGCAGTAGCCCACAAACGCCTGCTCGACGTCCCCGTAGGCGACACCTGCGTCGGCGAGCGCGATCTCTCCCGCCTGCTTGGCCCAGTCCGGGTAGTCGCCCTCCTTGGTGCCCGGCTTGTCGAACTTAGTCATGCCCACGCCGATCACAAACGTCCGGTTCATCGCTGCTCTCCGTCTCTTGGTTGTTGGGGTCACAGCATCATCGCCCATCAGCGGACGCGCCTGGCCGCTCAGCCAGTCGGCAGGAGCAGCGATCCGCGCGCGGCGTGGCGCGCAGGACGCTCTGTCGACTCGCGCAGCGGCCCACGTGCGGCCAGGCGCGCCACCCCGCCGCTCGCCACGCGGATCGCGCGACCATAGACGGCCTCGTAGCCGCTGGCGACGATCGAGGCGTCATAGCGGCGCAGGACGCTCTCGCGACAGCGCGCCGGGTCGATCATGTCGATCGAGCGAGTCGCCTCGGCCATCGTCTGCTCATCGGCGGCGTGCAGGCCGTTATGGCCGTCGATCACGATCTCGCGCGCGGCGCCCTCGGGGAAGGCGATCACGGGTGTTCCGCAGGCCAGAGCCTCGACCATCACCATCCCAAACGGCTCGGGCCAACGGATCGGCATTAGAAATGCCTTGGCGCGGGCGAACAGATCCTTGCGGCGTGCGCCACCGACCTCGCCGACGAAGAGAACCCTGTTTGCGTCTACATGCGGCTCGATCTCGCTGCGGAAGTACTCCTCCTGTCCTGGCTGCACGGGACCGGCGAGCACGAGCCTGATGTCGGCGGCTCGCGCGGCGGCGATCGCGCGATGCGCGCCCTTGATCGGGTCCATTCTTCCCATCCACAGCAGGTAGTCGTCCTTGTCGTCGCGAAATGGCCAGTCCTCGACGCGGATCGGGTTGGGTACGACATCTGCGACGTGGACGCCTGCCGGCGCGTGCTCGAGCTGGAAGTCGCTGATCGCGACGAGCCGTGCCTTATGGGCGTGTCGCGCGTAGAAGGGGCTCGTCTCGTCGTTGAAGGGACCGTGCAGCGTGTGCACCACCGGCAGGGACACGCGGTCTGCCATGGCCAGCGCGGTGAAGCCCGAATGGTCGTGGATGAGGTCGAAGGGCGGACCCTCCGCAGAGGCTCGCTCGATGGCATCGTAGGCCGCGCTCACGTGGTCGGCCTCATACAGTGAGGAGCCGATGTGGTCGGGATGGGCGCTTTCAAGCGGGGAGCGGATGTGGGCGAACAGCGCGAGCCCGGGGCGGCAAACAGGGTGACGTCGTGTCCCCGTGCGACCAACTCATCGCACAGCAGCGCGACGACCGCCTCGATCCCACCGTAGCCGGGCGGTGGCACCGCGATCCATGGCGGCGCCAGCACCGCGATCCTCAGCGCCATCCGCTGGACGCGGGGGAGAGTGGTGATGTGCGGGAGGGGGGCGTCCATGGGGCTTGAGGGGCAGCTCACTCCCGCTCAATGCCAAACCATCAGCGGACGATGGCGTCTACGATCGACTATAGGTGATGAGAGCGACGTCGCGGTGAGCCAGCAGGGAGCAGCG
>CAVTGI010000003.1:0-152060 GCA_963734225.1 uncultured Solirubrobacteraceae bacterium | reverse complement strand
CAGACAGCAGCCGTCCTGCCTCCGCCGCATCCAGGAGGGACGCCGCGACCGGCGCCGCCGTGTCCGCGGGTGGTTTGGTGGTGGTCATCGTCATTAATGACCACAACCGGCGAAAAGCGACCAACGACTTTAGGTTCGACCGTCTCCAACAGAGCGCGCCCCAGAACACGTGCCTCCACATCCGCACCTGCAACCACAGACCTCGCTCCGCTCCTGCAAGGTCTCGCTGTCTCCTATCAGCGACTGGCCCGGCCGCCGCTGCCCCGCGCTCGTCGCGTCACTCCAGCCCGGATAGACCAGATGCACGCCCAAGCGTGCGCTGTGTCCGCACCGTGCAACTCGTTGGCCGGTCTGAGGGCCTCGGGGTCTGTAGAGGGTGTGATGACCGCAGCCAGCATCGGCGCCGCCAAAGCCGGCGGGTACGCCCGCTACCTGGAAGCAAAGACAACTCGGCCAGAGCGCGGGGACTACTACCTCAGCCCCGAGGGTGAGCCTACGCAGGCCCCGGGCCGGTGGCTCGCCTCGCCGGACACGCTCGCGCGGCTCGGCATCGAGGGCAGCACCGTAGAGGGCCGCGAGTTCATCACGCTCATGGAAGGACGCCACCCGCGCAGCGGCAAATGGCTGCGACCCGAGGGCGCCGGCGGCGGGCGCGGCGGCGGGATCGACCTGACATTCAGCGCCCCGAAGTCCGTCTCAGCGGTGTGGGCGCTCGGCAACGAAGCGCAGCGCCGCGACATGGAGGCCGCGCACGCCGCGGCCATCAAGGAGGCGATGGCGCACCTAACCGAGACGCTGCCGACCGTGCGCCGACGCCACAACGGCGAGGTGGTCGAGGAGCGCGCTGCCGATCTGCTCGCCGCCGAGTACCGCCACACCACCGCCCGCGGCGTGATGGAGGGCGACGCGCCCGACCCGCAGCTGCACAGCCATGTCGTCATCACGAGCGCGATCCGCGAGGACGGCCGTCTCGTCGCGGTCGCCTCCCGGCCGATCTTCCGCGCGGCCCGCGAGCTCGGCGCGTACTACCGCTCGGCGCTCGCGCACGAGCTCGCCCAGCGCGGCTACCCGATCGAGCACGGCACCGGCAAGCAGGGACGCTACTTCGAGATCGCCGGCGTCCCGCGCGGCCTGCTCGACGCCTTCTCCGCACGCAGCCGAGAGGTCGCCCGCGCAGCCGAGCGCTTCCGTGCCAAGTGGGGCCGCGCGCCCGAGCGCGGGGAGCTGCGCCGGTTGAAGCTGGAGAACCGCAAGGCCAAGGTGCTCGTCACCCGAGGCGATCTGCAACGGGCCTGGAACGAGACCGCCGCGCGCTTCGACTTTACCGGCCGGCTCGACCAGATGGCGAACATCCACCATCCAGCCGAGGCGCCGCAGCGTGCCCTTGAGGATCGCGTCGAGGAACGCCTGACCGAGCGCGCCGCGACGTTCGAGCCGGGCGAGCTGCGAGCCGTTCTCTTGGAGCAGTCCGTCGGCGAACTCGCGCCCACGGACGCGCTTGCGCTCTCCCGGCGCATGATCGCCGAACGGCGCATCCTGCCATTGAAGGGCGGCCTGATGACAACGCTCACCCTGCGCGCCCGCGAGCAGACGATCGAGCAGCGCTTCACCAGGCTCGCCGACCCAGCCGGCCGCGACGTCGGCGAGCACGCGCGATCGTTCGCGGCCGATCGTGTCGCAGAGCGGATCGGCGGGCGCCTCACAGACGAGCAGGCCCACGCGCTCCAGACGATCACCGGCACCGAGCGCGCAGCGATCCTCGTCGGTCCCGCCGGCACCGGGAAGGGCGTCGTGATCGACGCCGCGGCGCGCGCCGAGCAGATGACCGGCCACCACACGCTCGGTATCGCGGTATCCGGTTCGACCGCGCAACGACTCGGCCAGGACAGTCCGGCACTCGCCGGGCAGACGCTCACGCTCGACGCGCTCGTCGCCCGCGTGAACCGCGGGCAGTTGCAGATCGGCGAGGCGACGACGATCTACTTCGATGAGGCGGGGATGGGCGACACCGATCGCTTCGACCGACTCACCGAGGTCGTGGCCGACAGCGGGGCGAAGCTCGTTGCGATCGGCGATGCCGCGCAGCTCCCCTCGATCGGCGCCGGCGGCATGTTCGACCGCCTCACCCGGATCACCCCGAGCGCCGAATTGTCCAACGTGCGCCGCACTCTCAACCCCGCCGAACAGCGGGCGTGGGCGGACCTGCGCACCGGACGCTCGGACAGGGCGATGGCGCACTACTACGCCCAAGGGCGTCTGCACATGGCGGACACCCGTGATGAAGCTGTCGAGCAGGCCGTCCAGAACTGGGCGGCGCTGACAGAGCAGCACCAGGTCAGCGAGGTCGCGCTGATCTCCGACGCCTCCAACAAGGAGATTCACCGTCTGAACGCCCGCGCACAGCACTACCGCGCCGAGCGCGGCGAACTCGGCGATCTCGAGGTCCAGGTCCCCGGCGTCCACTACGGCATCCGCGCAGGCGACCGCATAGCGATGATCGACCAGCACCACGAGCCAGGTGCCGAGCGGATCGAGAACGGCGCCCGCGGCGAAGTGCTCGACATCAACGAGGTCGGAGAAGTGCTCGTGCAGTTCGACGTGACCGGCCAGTGGCGCACCTTGGCCGGCGATGACCTCGCCCAGCTGCGGCTCGGGTACGCGCAGCACATCCACCGCGCGCAGGGCGCCACCGTCACCCGCACGCTTGTCGTCACCGGCGGCTGGCAGACGAGCAAGGAGCCCGCCTACGTCGAGGCGTCCCGCGCCCGTCAGGGCACCGACTGGTACGTATCCCGCCAAGACCTCGGCACGGAAGGCCACGACGCCGACCGCATCAAACGGCTCGCGCAGAACATGAGCCGAAGCCACGCGCAAACGCCATCGCTGGCCTATCCCGAGCTGCCCGAC
The DNA here is from genome assembly GCA_963734225.1 of uncultured Solirubrobacteraceae bacterium. Lineage (GTDB taxonomy): Bacteria > Actinomycetota > Thermoleophilia > Solirubrobacterales > Solirubrobacteraceae > Palsa-744. The sequence continues at coordinate 149,153 of CAVTGI010000003.1, read as the reverse complement.
GCCGAGTACGGGTCAGGCTTCCAGCGGACGATCGCCCCAAGCCGAAGCCGCCTGCCGGGAATCGCCCGCGCCATCTACCGCATTGCCCAGTCACAGCCAACACAGGAGCGAACACGATGACGCCGCAAGATGTCCCGATCTCGGGGTGCCCACGGTGCTCGATAGCCGACGACTTCTGACTACCGCCGCTGTGGCCGTGTGGTCGGCACCAACATCCAACCTCAGCGCTCGACATGCTCCTCGGAATCACACAGTCAGTTGGTTAGCTTATGCTCCCAACCGGATGAAAGTTCGCGGAGATCAAACCGAGTGGACCGTATCGTCGGACGTACTGACTCGGCGATGGACGCGGACACTCGTAGCAGCGATGCTCGCCGGCATCCTGGGCGCGCTATCCGGTTGCGGATCGTCCACGCCGAGCAGCGCTGGCGCAACCAGCGGCGCCGCACCTAGCCCAACGGGGAGCCCATGGTCCGTGCCAACAACGCTGTTCCCCGGCCACCAGCTCGCGGTGGCCTGCCTGAGTGCCACCACCTGCATCGCCGGCGAATCAATCATGGCGTGGACAACCGATGCCAACAGCCGATCCCCGCACTGGACGAAGGCATCGACATTTGGCGCGTCAACCGCCGACGTGTTCAGTTGCCCATCCTCACGGGAGTGCTTCTCCGGTGACACGGACGGTCACATTCTCTCGACCTCGACTCCAACCTCGGCTCTGAACGCGTGGTCGAGCACAGAAGTCGCCGCTCCCTCAACCAGCGATCCCAGCGGCAATACGATCTCGGGCATCAGTTGCCCGACGAGCGCGCTATGCGTCGCCGTTGACTGGGAGGGAAACTCATTCACCTCAAGCTCGCCGACCACGTCGAGTTGGCGTAGCGCGACCGTCGCCCCAAGCGACCAAGGTGACCGCGCCTACATCTCCTGCCCTTCGGCAACCATGTGTGCAGGCGTGAACGCGGAAGGCTACGGCTCGTTCAATCCGACAAGCGGGGTCTGGACAGGAGTGAAACCGCCGCAGGGGGTGGCACCACAGGGCTTCAACGATGTCTCCTGCCCCTCGGTCCATCTGTGCTTGGCAACAATCTCCGACCCCGGCTCGACCAGCGACCTGATGGCCGGCGATCCGGCGAATCTCGGCTCGTGGCACACGGTCGAACTGACAAACCCGCCGCCACACGGCGAATTCAACTCGGGCGGACTCGCGGCGATCTCTTGTCCGTCCTTGAAGCTGTGCGTGGCGGTCGGCGGCAATTCTGCGACCGGCGTCGCCTATGCCACAAGTGACCCTGCAGGACCGGGCACAGGCTGGCGTGCGTTCACTCTGCCCTTTCACGGCCCGACTTCGGTCGCGTGCTCAGCCGCCCTGACCTGCGTCGTGTCCGCCAGCGGCAGTGTCATCACCGGCAACTTCGCCTCCTCGGAAGCTACGCAAGCGCCCCCACCGCCGAAACCGGCTGCGGAACCTGCCGAGCAAGATCCGGGGTACGCCGCCGCAAAGCGCTACTGGCTAGCGGGCGCCACCGCTACCGGCACCGCCCAGGATCAGGATTGGAAGAGCGCCGAAGCAGCGCTTCAACAAGGCATCAAGGGCAACGCCGACGCTATCGCGAGCAGCGATCTGGCGAGCCTCCAAGCGCTTCCGTTGAACGCCGCCGAAGCCGCGCCTGAACGCGCGAAGGACGTTGCGTTCCTTGACAGTTACTTCAACACCCCGCGGCTATATGGATAATCGTCGCCCACCCGCCGAGAGTCACACCGGAATACTGCTGTGCTATTGCGGGTCAGTTTCCGCCGATAACTAGGTGAACGCAGTCACCTACGCCCACTAGGTCGGCGAAGTCCAGCACGAAATGAGTGAAGCTCTTGTCCTTGGTGTCCGTGACCAGTTTGCCGACGTCGATAAGATCGCTTACGAGGTCCTTAACGCTCCTAGCCTGTTGCAGCTTGCGCCACAGATCGGCTCCAGTCAGGCCGTTCTTGAGGTGGAGCTTCATCAAATCGTCGTAGACCAGGTAGACAGGCCGGAGTGCGCCCGACACCTTGCGAGTGTCGTACAGGCCCCTGATGATCTTGATGCCTTTCAACGCCTTCAGCGGCCCGAAGGCGGCAACCTCGATGCCGCACTCAGCGACCGTCTTCAACTTCGCGGCATCGCACACAAGGCGGTGCCAGGTTGAGCCGGCACATGTTCCCGCCTTTCCCGTCACGGTGACGGTGAAGTAATAAGAGGCGTTGCTGACACTCGAACAGCAGTTGGTGGGGCCGGTCGTGAAGTCAAACGGGACGTTGCCTGTTTCACCGGCCGTGAAACCCAGCTGATTGACGCCACCCGCGCTCGGCGATTGAACCTCGTAGTCGCTAGATCGTGTGTCCTCGAACGGCCCCTGATATTGGGCGAACGTCGCGTCTGCATAGGTTGAGTCGCTGGTGGCGATCGGGAAGACCTGTATCTCCGGGTATGCGCCATCGGCGAAGTTTGGTGCTCCCCATGCGATCGTCACGGTATCCCCTACCGTGACGGGCAGGTTCCACCACGAGTGGTAGTTGCCATGACTTTCCGGCGCAACGGTGGACGTGTCTCCCGACTCTTGCTGGCCGGGCGTCGCGACGGGTGCCGTCGCAATCGACGCTCCGCCGTCGCCCCACGCCGCCGACACAGGGATCAGCATCAGCGAGCCAAATACAAGAAGTGTCTGAAAAACCCTCCGATATGTACTCGATTCGAGAACCTTGCACCTCCTCCTTGAATCGCCGCTGGCACCGGTATCCCGTGGCGACGGACGACGGCCCGCAGACGGCAATACCAACGGCCCCTTGCCTGGCGAGTGGCAGCCCTTCGCTTCCGGCGAAAGGCAGCGCACGGCCACTCGCGCTCGGGCTGTGCGATGCTGCATCAATGAACGATTCATTTGCGGAGGCTGACCTCGACCTCATCCGACGTTGCGCAAGAGAGGCGCATACCCTACTGCAAGGCGTGCCCGCAACAGAGCCGTCCCAAGTCCTCCTGAGGGCGGCCAACAGCCTCCTGAGCGGACACCCAGACGGCGAAGCGATCCAGGCCGCGCGGGACCTGCTCGCACATCACGGCCGATAGAGCCAAGGTCCCCGACGACGCAAGCCGAGTCCTGTAGCGCTCCAAGCGATCCGTCTCCTACAGGCCGGCGAGCCCTTGGCCGGGTCTGTAGCGGATGATGCCGGCGGGGTTCATTGGCCCGAGGACTGAATGGACGGCTCGGCATAATGCTACCAGTTTGCTACCAAACCCAGGCTGAAAGTGCCTGGTATATCAATCCTAAAGTCAAATCCTGCTAGTGGGCGATACTGGGCTCGAACCAGTGACCTCCGCCTTGTCGAGGCGGCGCTCTCCCAGCTGAGCTAATCGCCCTGGGACCGGCCTGAAAGGGTAGCAACGCGAATGCGCTACGGCTCGGCAAGGCCCGTCCGGTAGCAGACACGGCCAGTGCGGCCACCGGACACCCGGGCAGTGGGCGCAGCCGGACGCGGTGGCGCAGCGGCGCACCTTCACACGAGACCCGGGCGCCTGGCACAAGCCTCCCTGCAGCGCCCGGGTCGCGTGCTCGTTCAGGGCACGATCACTACAGGCCCTTCACGGCCTTCGGATTGGCCTTGGGCTTCGACTTCGCCACCCCGCTGGCCATAGGGCAAGCGGCTGCTGTAGGGCGATTCCGAACCGGAGGAGCCTTCCGAGGAAGCTCGTTCCTGGACGGCGGACGCGTAGGACACGCCCTTGCCTTCCTCAATCGTCTTTACGACCTGGGCGACGGTGTTCGACGAGATGGCAAAGCCGACTCCGGTGCTACCGGGCTGCGAGCCGGCGACGTTTGCGGCCTCGCTTGCGATCTGCGAGTTGACGCCGACGACATCGCCCTGTTCGTTGAGCAGCGGGCCGCCGGAGTTGCCTGGGTTGAGCGCGGCGTCGGTCTGGATGGCGCCGCTGATCTTGGTGCCGTCGGGCGCGGATATTTCGCGGTCGAGAGCGGACACGATGCCGCGCGTGAGCGTCTCTTCGAGCCCGTAAGGATTGCCGATGGCATACACCGAGTCGCCGACCTGGACGGAGCTTGAGCTGACGAGCTTGAGCGGCTTGAGACCGAGGCCGGATGGATCGACGTGGATGAGGGCGAGGTCACTGTTTGCTTCTTCGCCGACGACAGTGGCGGGACGGGTGGTGCTGGTGGCGCCGCCCGCGTTGACGGTCAGGCTGGTGGCGCCGGCGATGACGTGGTCGTTAGTAAGGATCAGGCCTTGTTGGTTGAGCACGATGCCGGTGCCGCTGTCCTGACCGTTCTGGGTGACGGCCTTGATGGACACGACGCCGGCGGAGTCGCGCTGGTAGACCTGCGTTGCGGTGAGGCCGGTCGAGGCGACGGTCTGGCGGGTGCCTGAAGCGCGGCTGGGCGCGGACACGACGGTGGTGGTGCGCGCGGCGGCCGTGGAGCGCGGCGAGCTGACGCCGGCGAGCAGCACGGCCGCGCTGGCAACTGCTGCGCCGGCGAGCGCGGCAAGCAGCATGGGCAGGAGTGGGCGCTTCATGGAAGACCTCCGGTTGGTGGGGTGCATCCATGGTGCGGGCTCGGCGTGTGCGGACGCTAACAATGTCTGAAAGGGCCGCTAACGAACGACAAAAATATTGATAATCGGATCTCAACGGTCCGTTAAGCGTGCCGGGCGCTCGGCGCCACGAGGTCTGTCCCAGGCGACCGCTCGCGGTGAGCGGCCGCCAAGGTCGATGCGGCGCGCGTGGCCCGATACGCTAAGGAGCTCAACATGGCGACGTGGCGGAGTGGCTACGCAGCGGCCTGCAAAGCCGTCTACACCGGTTCGATTCCGGTCGTCGCCTCTGAAAAGCCCTGCAAATGGCTATCTCTGGTCTTCGTGTGCTTTTTGCTTCGCGTCTGGGCTCCCCTTAAAGGTTGCGGACGCGAGAGCGAGTAGGTCCTACGGAGGCCTACACAGCACTCTGGTGCGTGAGGTTTGCATGCCTTACTGACGCCCGCAGCACAGGTTCTCCCCCTGCGGATTCGAGGTCGCCGAGTCGGCTGTGGGGCCCGGGCGGCGCTGCTCAGCGGGGGTGCGGCTCTTGTAGGGCCTGTGAGCCGTCCCAGAGCGCTGTCAGCCTGATCGCGGTATCCGGGTCCGGTGCGTAGTGCAAGTAGCGTTCGGTTGTTGCGAGGTGGCGGTGGCCCATCAGCCGCTGGACCTCGTGGACCGACCTTCTAACCTGAATTATCGGTAGGGGGTTGGTTCACCCTTGTGTGGTCGGGGTGGGTGTTGGGTGGGCCGTGGTTTCGTTGTGGGGGCGGGCTTCTGGGCGCGTGGGGGTGTGCGTGGCTGGTGTGATTTGGTGGACTGGCGCGTGACTGTTCGTGGGGTTGTTTGGCCGGCGCGCAGCGATGCTGCTGGTCGCTGTTTGCTGCTATTGCTCACGTCTGGGGCAATCGTGGGGTCGGCTGGGATGGAGTCTGTCCGGAGTGGGTGCAACCATATGGCTGGTTCCGTCCACCAGTTCAGCCCAGTATGGCTTCCCGTCCCGGACACGAGCAGTTCACGCGGCCCTCGCAGCCCAATCAGCGCCGCTATGAGGCGCTGCGCGCATATTTCGTCGAGGGCGTTTCGGCCGTAGAGGTCGGTGCACGACTGGGGTATGCGCGCTCCACCGTCGAGGCGCTGGTGCGCGACTATCGCAAGGCGCGTCTCGGCGAGCTGTTCACAGCGCCGCGGCCGGGACCCAAGAGCCAGCCCAAGAAGGACGCCGCCCGCGAGCGGGCGCTGCAGTTGCGCCGTGAGCGGCACGGGATCGAGGAGATCGTGCAGGTGCTCAGCCGGGACGGCACGCCGCTGTCGCGCACCGCGGTGTGGGAGATCCTCAAGGAGGAAGGGCTCTCACGCATGCCCAAGCTGGCGCCAGCGAGCGCAGCTGGGCCGGCGCCCGAGCGGCTTGCGGCGCCCAAGGTGCGCGTGCTAGGCGATGAGGACTGGCCGGCGGAGGGCTCGATCATCCAGACCCAGCATGCCGGCCTGTTCCTGCTGATCGGGGAGTTGATCGCGCTCGATCTTCCCGGCCTGGTCAAGGCAGCTGGCTGGCCGTCCACCAGCCAGCTGCAGGCGCAGCACTCGGTGCTCTCGTTGCTGGCGCTCAAGCTTTCCGGGCGCCGGCGGCGAAGCCACGTACGCGTGGTCGTGCATGACCCAGCGCTCGGCCTCTTCGCTGGCCTGAACGTGCTGCCCAAGACCTGGCACCTGAGCACCTACAGCTACCGCACCAACCGTGCCCAGCAGCTCGCGTTCTTCGCGGCGCTGCAGCCGCGGCTCGCCGACGCAGGACTACTCGGAGAGGCCGGCCTGAACCTCGACTTTCACGCGATCATGAGCTATGGCGAGGACACCGTGCTTGATAAGCACTACGTTCCGCGCCGCTCACAGCGCACCCGCTCAGTGCTCACCTTCATCGCCCAGGACGGCCAACAGCACACGATCGTCTACGCCAACGCCGAGCTGACCGCCCGAGCGCAATCCGGCGAGGTGATCGAGTTCTGCCGCTTCTATGAGAAGACGCACGGCGCGCTGCCCAAGCTGCTCGTGTTCGACGGCAAGCTCACCACCCAGGAACACCTCGCCGAGCTCGACGAAATGGGCGTCAGCTTCATCACTCTGCGCCAGCGCTCCCCGAAGCTGATCGAAACGCTCGGAGCCCTCCCGAAAGATGCCTGGACCAAGACCCGGCTCGACCGCTCAGGCAAACACAAGACCGCCACCTATCACGAAGAGCAGGTCACGATCGCCGGCCGGCGCTTTCGCCAACTCGCCGTGCAGGGTCTCGGCCGCGAGCAGCCGACGCTGATCCTCACCAACCAACAGCAGCTCACGCCCAAGCAGCTGATCGAGCGCTACGCCAAGCGCTGGGGAATCGAGAACCAGCTCGCCGAGCAGATCCGCGCCTTCCACCTGGACTCGCTCTGCTCCCAGGTGCCGCTCGCCGTCGACTTCGACGTCGCGCTGACCGTCCTCGCCGACATCGTCTACCGCCGCTTCGCCAGGGGCCTGCACGCCGCCTACCACAACCAGACACCCGACACGATCCGCGAGCAGCTGATCAACGGCATCGGCGAGCTGCGCTTCACCGACCAAAACGTCGAGATCTGCCTACGCCGCCGCACCCACACCCCAGCGCTACTCGACGCCAACTACCAGGACAAGCGCATCGAAGTTCCCTGGTGGGGCGGACGCACCCTCAGCTACAGCTTCCCCGCCCGATAAGCCAGCCGAAAAACTGGGTCGAATTAGTGCACCGACAATCCAGGCTAACGATCACGCCACCGGCCCTCGCCGCTACACGGCTACCGGGCCACTCTCCCGGTCCCTGCTCGCATGGACGGGCACGCGCGCCGGCCTCGGGGGATGGTCGTCGAGTCTGTCTGGCCCAGCTGGACCTTGACATCCCACCGGCGCCGACCTTCTCACTCGCTTGACGCGCGGTGCGCGCTATCGTCGTGCCCATGAGTGAGGTGCAGATACCGATGTCGGTTCCGCTCGATTCCGATGGCTTCATTCGCCGCGAGTGCCCGACCTGCGAGCGGGAGCTGAAGTGGCGCCCAACTCCAGAGGGCGAGGAGGGAGCGCCCACTCCCGAGGGCGGCTACTTCTGCCCGTACTGCGCCGTCCAAGCTCAACCAGATTCCTGGTGGACCAAGGCCCAACTTGAGGCCGCTGAGGCCAAGATCCACAACGAGGTCGTGAAGCCGATGCTCGACGACTTCGGGAAGTCGTTGGAAAGGGCGTCCAGCTCCCATGTGAGGTTCACGTCTAAACCGGCTGAGCGGGCCGAAGAACAGCAGCTCTCCGAGAGCGACGACATGAGGCGAGTTGACTTCTCCTGTCACCCGAGCGAGCCTGTCAAGGTTCTTCGAGGGGTGGGACCAGCCCGTGCACTGTCCGATCTGTGGACAGCTGGACGCTGCACCGCAGGCTTAGCGGGCGGCGGCACCTTCGGCAAACTTGAGCAGCCCGCTCTTTACCTGGTCCGCCAACTCAGCCGTGATGTTCTGCAACGCGGACTCCTGCTGCGTCGATCCAACCGGAGCGCGCCGTTCGTCGGCCCAAAGGATTCGTCTCTGTAGCCGTTCCATACCGAGATCAAGCATTGCTCTGACGATCAGAGTGCCGTCCTCGATCAGCTCGATCCCTCGCCCCATGCGCAGCACATACGGCAGCGGCGACCCGGCCGCGATCTTCGATGCTCGCGTCCAGTGGAACAACACGGTTGGCGAGCCCATGTGTCCCACGAGTTTGAGCCGTTCCTGAACAAACCGATCGTTGACGTTGATGTCCGCCCTCGGGTCGGCTGCTTTCATCGCCTCGTTGAGCGGTCGAGCCAGTTCGTCAAACCTTCGCACGGCCTTGTATGCGGCCTCCTTCCATCGTTCGATGCGCTCTGCCGTGGCGATCTCGTCGCTAAGCGCCGAACGCACGGCTGAGGCTGCCTCGTTCATATCGAATGCCGCTTGATCTGGCTGGATCGACGCCCACACATCGAGATCAGCCGCCAGCTCCTCCATCGACGGACGGCTCCCTGGATCGAACAAGGTCGCACGATCGACAAGTTCGTCGAGCAGGACTGCCTTCGGATGCGGCCTATAGTCAGCGATTCGGTGCGGTGCGGCCGACGCCGGCTGGTGGCCCGGAGGCGGGATGTTCCCGTCGCACGCAAGCGCCCACAGTGTCTTCGCCAGCGAATAGACATCGGCGGCGAACGCATCGGCGTTGCCGGGGTCGTTCAGCATCTCAAACGGCATGAAGTTGACCGGGCCGAGCGGCTTCCCTTCCTCCGTGAGTCCGGCTCGATCAGGGAGGGCGACCAGCCCGAAGTCGCCTACGGCGGCTTTGTCGTCGAGCGAGTACAGGTTCGCTGGCTTCAGTCCCGATGCGCCAGACGATGCTCAGCGCGCAGGCGGGCAAGGGTCTTCGCAATCTCTCCGATGGCCGCGACGATCGCCGGCAGATCGGCGTCTGCGAGCGCATCGCGCAAGGGTCTTGCGATCGGCATACAAGCCACGGCTGGTCGCTCTCTGTCGGTGCGTCGGGATGTGGTCGTCGATGACGGGCAGGATTCCCGGGTAGTCGCCGAGTTGCCGAAGGGTCTTGATCTCGACAATGAACCGCTGGTACGGCTCCTTGCTGACCTTCCGGGCGTTGATCGCCTTCAACGCGGCGCTCGCGCCGGTCTCCATGTGCTCGACTCGATACACCTTGCCGTTGCCGCCTTCGCCTAGCTCTCGCCGATTCGCCACTGACCAAGTTGTCGCTGCATCGCCACACCAGTATCGCGCCGGTCATGGCCGGGCATGGAGGGTCTGCGAAACCCTGCTGGTGGCCGCGGCCGGGTACCGCCCTACTCGCCCCAGAGATCGCCGTCGCCGATCATGACGGTGCCTGCGCCAGCAGTGACCGCTCGGCGCGACTGCCGGGCGGTCGGATGTCGCTTTACGAAGTGGACTAGGACCGCGGCTTTCGGCGATCCGGCGCAACTCGGCGAGCCATTCATTGATGTCCTCGGCATTGAGCTTGATAGGCCCGTCCCCTACTTCGAGATCCTCAGAGAAACGCCGGTTGAATGCCTTGGACCAGCCCTGAGTAGGGCTTGTGATGCCCATGTGTCTCGATCGCTTCGACTGCCTGACGAACGAGTCCGCCCGAGTCATCGACTAGATGCGGCTCGATCAGCAGCGATTCCTTGTCCTCCTCCTCATCGTCGTCGTCGCCGTAGATGAAGACGAGGTTGTCGAGCATGTCGATGTAGTGCTCGATGAACTCGATCGTGTAGTAGCCCTCGCTGCGAGAGTAGTCTCGGTCGCGCTCGATCGCCGCGTAGTCGGCTTCCCTCAGCATCTCCTGCTTGTCGCGCTCAAGCGCCCGGCGACCCTCTGTGTTGAGCGTGAGCTCTAGCCGCCATAGCGCCGTGCGTCCGTCCGAGGTTGTCGCATAGGGCGCGATCGTCGTCGACCCGAACCGTTCTTTGAACCAGTCATCGAAGCCCGTGCCGAACTCATATGACTGATCCTCGATGCTCCACTGCCCGTGCTCGCTGGCGAAGTTTCCAACCGTCCTCTCGCGGTACCAAGGCTCATCAACCTGCTTATCAGCCCAGGGGAAGAGCTGCAAAGCTCATCCCTGAAGTCCAGGGTGGCCAGGAACGCCCACGGCCAGGTCCGTACGACAGAGGTGTCACCGTCAGCTCCCTGAGCGATCATTCGCAGGACACAGCGTCCGTCGGCTGGCAAGAGGTTCTGCTCGACCTCGACGAACAGGCGGTCGCCGCCGTCGAGCATCCAGATCCACGGCAGATCGACATCAGTCCGGCGGTCGCGGAGACCGTCTGCTGTCTCGTTGAAGGTGGCCGCCACAGCGTCCAGGTCGCGGCTGCAGCCCGCATCGAAGACGTTGCTCTCTGGTACGTCGACCGCAAAGCCGTCGCCGGTCGACTGGGTCGTGTCAGGGTTCACGACCTGCCAGAAAGCGGCATCGGTGCGCGGGTTGTAAAGCACGAACAACACCGGCATCGAGTAGCTGCGCCAGTAGGCGCTGTGGGCCGAGTCGATGTAGAAGCGCCACCCGCCGGGTACCCGCTGCCGAAAGTAGCTCTCACCTGACTTGATCTGAAGCGCCAGCAAACGGCCGTCTGGACGGCCGTCGGTCCGTGCCTCGATATGAGCGTCGACACCCCGGTCGGGGCGTGGCAGCTCCCTGAAGGCCCAGCGGCCTGCTCTGCCCGAAGCCCGACGGCGAAGACGCCCAGCCGCTCTGTGGGATCCGTGCCAGGCACCACCATCACTCCTAGTCACCGGGTCCCGGCGCCGGGGATAAACGCGGCTGCGCTCATGCTGCCTCGGGCGGGAGGTTCAGGCCGATGAACTCTGCGACCGGCTGCGACCAGCTCGTGAAGCCGTCGAAGTGCCACCCGACGCTCTTCGCGTATGTGCCGATCGCGTTCAACGCCTGGGCGAGTTCGGCGTCATCGAGCCTTTCGAGGAGCTTGCCTCGCATGTCCACGTCGGAGGTCAGCCGCTCGACCACTGGCGCCACACGATGGCCGTAGAACCTGGCGAAGTTGGGGAAGTACACACCGCCACCTGATCGAAGGCCGGCATCGTCGAGCGCTACGACATTGGATAGGACATCGAACTGCGCGAGAGCCGTCAGCAACTCGTCATCGTCAGATGCGACGCCGTCGGACCGCAGGCAGTCCAGCCGCACGACATCGGTGCGCGCGACCGTCAGGACGCTCACCTTCTCGTCTAGCTGTTGCGCGCGGGAAGCCAAGTTGATCGCCTGGCTGAGCCAGTTCTTGTGGTAGTCGACCTTCCCTGCGCCCGGTTGCAGTGTTAGCTCGCGGATCGCATGCCACCGCTCTTCGCGAACGGCGAGCGCGCCGAGCCCGTAGATCCGCTCGATGATCGCGAGCCACACCCGAGGTGCGAGATCGGTGGGCGCGATCTGCGTGCCGTACTCGTACTGCTCCACGATCTCCGGCGTCGCCGGCATCCTGTAGATCGCCGCGAGAACCTCGACCAAGCGCCAGAACCAATCGGCCTGGGCATACCGCATGAGCGTCGCCGCGAGGCAGGTGAGCCGGTCGAGCAGGTCACCGAACTCGGCGTCTGCATCCGAGCCCGCGAGCAACGCACGAGCACGGTCGACCGCTTCGTTGAGGAGATAGTTGAACCCGATGGTGTCCGGGGTGCCGCGAGCGAACTCGAGAACGGCCGTGTTGAGTTCGGATTGCTCAAGGTCGAGATTCACTGCGCCGAGCGGGCGGCTGGCGCTCGCCGCGCCCGCGGCCTCCGCCAGCTCGTGCCGGCGCATCTCGCGCTGTTCGGCCATCCACCCGGCCTTGGCGTCCTCGATCCGCCGCTGAATGATCTCCTCGTGGCCGTGCCCGCTCAACCGCTCCGTGCGGGACCCGTTCCGCCAGAAGGCGTCGCCTTTGCGGAACATGAGCGCGGTGTCGGAGCCCTTCGGGTAGGCGCCGTCCGCCCGCATGAACGCCACACCGGCCGGGGAGCGCTCGACGTAGATCAGGACCACCTTGTGCCCTTCGCGCTCGGTGACGCGCGTGACGAGGTTGAGCGGCTCGGGCAGCCATGTGCGCAACTTGGGAACGAGCCTGGCGTCGTCGAAGAGCGTCAGGTCCATACCGTCCATGTCGCCCGTGGGGCGAGCGTCAGGGCCGATCCCGGCAAGGATGTAGCCGCCACGCACGAGCATACCGCCAACGTCTCGCGCGAGCTCGACTTCATGCCTCTTGTCACCGAGGTCGATCGCGCGCTTGAAGTCGAGCTCGGCGTACTCGGTCCCGAGCACGAGCAGCTCCGCCAGCTTCTCGTCGGAGACGATGCCGTCGAGTACAACTGGACCGTTGAGCGCCCTGGCCATCATGGCGCCGATACTAGACCCAGGGGCCTTCGGGGGTCTCTGCGTAGAGCGGGCCTTTAGGGAAATGGTGCGGCCGGCGAAACGTGCGCTCAGTGCGCTTCCGCTTCGTGTAAGAGCAGGCGTCTCGATCAGCCATTCGCAGGCTGCTGGATCGGACCAGCAGGAGCACTCCGTGCACGGACTCGCGACACTTCCGCGTAGCGCTACGTGAGCAGGCGCCTCCCGGCCATCGCCCCGGGCTGTCGAAATTCGTCCCATGCGAAGCCCCACCGAAGGGATTTGGCGCGTTCGCTTCGACCAGCGACCAGGAGTGATCGCGCGCGCTGACAGCCAGGCGCTCGGGCTCAATTAGACGATGTGGCCGGTGTGATCACCGTGGCAGAGTCTGATTCGTTCGCCGTATAGGATTCCCGCGTGCCGCGAGTCACGGTGGTCGATGTCGGAGATGGACCCTGCGCTGTATTGCGCTGCGCGTGCCTCGGGTCAGCCTGCGACTGTGATGTGGCGGTCTTGGACTGGGTGCCTATAAGGCGTCCCACCAGCCGGCAATGGAAGCTCTCCAGCTCTGCTAAGGCCGGATGCGCTGCTGCTGCTTCGCACCCTCATCGTCTCGCAATTCGACGCCGATTACTCGGCTGATCTGCAACTTCTCGGTGCTGGAGCCGCGCCATCGAGGCTCGCGCGGCAGTCAGGATCGCCTACGCTCGACTTCGGACCGCGCCCCGGACAGCTTCGCCGCCGAGGTAGCACTATTCGCAACGGTCAATGGCACCGGTGTCAGGTCGCTCGATCTTGTCAATACGTGGCGCAAGAAGACGGAGATCAAGGTGCTCCCGCTGCACCGCGGGATGTTGTTCAAGGCTGTTGGGCGCCAGTGGCAAGTGCTGTGGCCGCCACGCGAACTGTACCAGCAGCAGCTTGCCGCGCTTGCAAATGGCGCTGCGCGGGACGTCGAGCAGCTCGCAGAGACGCTTGCCGTCGCTGGTGATTCGACCTTCAAGGACAACCTCGAAGCAGCACGTGAGAGCGCGCTGCCAAGTGATGCTCCGGAGGAGGGCGTGGGCGCGTGGTATGAGCCGGATGGAGTTTCCCCACTCCCCACCCTCGATGACATCAACAACGACATCGAGGAGGAGGAGCCGGCCGCCGTTATTCGAAGCCACCAGAGAGGTTCCCGGACCTCGGGAAGATCCCAAGGGAGCATCGTGGAGTTTGCCCGCGTCTCGTGGCGGCTCGCGCGGGCAAATCACAATCTGTCGCTGATCGTCTACGACCGCGAGCAGCACCTGATCACGTACGGTGATGCCAAGGAGTCGGTGCTTCGCCTTGCGCTGGTCGGCTCGCCCTCCCACTTCTGTGTAGCGCTGGCTCCACACCACGGCACAGCACCGGTGCCGGAACTGGCATTTCCCACCGCTGCCGCATGTGTCTCCCAGGCGGGGGAGCATGGACGGCAGCGATGGTACCGCCACCTCGAAAGCCACGGCCAAGAGCGGTCGTGTGTGAACACGGCAGACGTTCGAACTGTCGGCTGCTGGTAATCATCGGTTGCGGGCATGTGTGTGTCGCTGCTGCTGGTGGTTCCTCCGGTGCACTGTTTACGTCCCGGCTACGTTCGCTACCTCAGAGCTCTGCCTATGACGTCCTGCGACGATTCGGGCGTAAGCTCTTCGGCGCGGAGCGGCCGGCGATGTCCGTCGTCACGCGCATCACTCAGCGGCAGTGCTTACTGGATACAATCAGAGGAGATAGTTATGGGCTGTTTAGCCGGCGCGCGGAGTCGCTACCGCAGCGCGATCTCGCACGGATACTGGCCGAGTGGGGTAAAGTAGGTTCGAAGGGAAAAGCCGGGAAGGAGGCATGTGCGAAAACGGAGCAGTTCAGGACGAGATGATGAGTATGGATTTTCAGCGGGATTCGAGTTTCCCGGCCCGCCGGCTTGCAGCGATCCAGGAGATCAGAGAGGTTGGATTGCGAGAGGTGGGTGGACGGTCTACGGCGCCTGGGAGGCGCTCGATGTGATGCATGCCCAGTATCTAGACCTTGACCCTCCGGATGCCGTTATGCAGGAACTCGTGAAGCTCGGTCAGGTTCCTGCAGACGCTCAACGACCCAGAGCTGGCGATGCATCTGAACACACCCGACATACTGGCGTTCCTCGATCTGTTCCCAGAAGATCACGCCCGTATGTCCCCGAACTGGGTCAGTCGCAGTACGCCGGGAAAGCCACGGGCCGCGCGTTCGTTAGGGTTGTCGGACGGCGAATACCGAGTTGCACAGCGGTTCCTCGAAGATTGGGCCGTCGTGAGCATCCTGCAAATGATCGGCCCCACGAGAGCGAGGCGCGCCGGAAAGCCGGACAGGGCCTGCAAGGTTGCCCTCCCCTCACACGATTTCGGACTTACGCCGCGGCGAGCGCCGGGTCGCTCTTGTATCTCCGTCTTGATGGCGTCAGGGTCGTGTCCCCATCCGGGTTGCGGGTCATCTCCACGGCGATGAGGCTGTCCCTTCGGCGTGGCCGGGCTCGAGCTCGAGCACGAGGTAGTCGAACAACGCCTGC
This sequence comes from uncultured Solirubrobacteraceae bacterium, assembly GCA_963734225.1. Taxonomy (GTDB): domain Bacteria; phylum Actinomycetota; class Thermoleophilia; order Solirubrobacterales; family Solirubrobacteraceae; genus Palsa-744. Next base: position 134,137 of record CAVTGI010000003.1, on the reverse strand, counting down.
TCGTGCACGGCGATGATGATTCGCCGCTTGTGCTGGCGGGTGAGGGTCCGGAGGACTGCCGCGAGCTGAGCCACATGTACCTCGTCCATCGACTGGACGGGGTCGTCGAGCAGCAGCCAGGGCAGTGTCGGTTTCGCTGTCAGGTGAAGGGCGAGGAAGAGGGTCAGCGCGGCCGTGTTCAGATTGCCGGCGCTCAGCATGGCGGCGGGGGAGCCGCCATGCTTCCCGTCTCGGTGGGTGGTTGTGAGGTTCGCGGTGACCGCCCCTTCGCGGCCGTCGGGTACGAGGAAAGCGGGTACGAACGGCTCGTCGGGTGCGAGCCGGACGAACAGGTCCCGCCACGTGTGGTTCAGCGAGCGGTTGAAGACCTGCCTGATGATCTGCGTCCGGCTCTTTTGGCTGTCCTCGCGGAGCTTCTTGAGCGTGTTACGTCGCTTCTCAGCGCTCTGACGGCGCGCCGGGTTTCCGCGAGACGGATCTCGGCATGTTTGACCTGCGTCTCAAGGGCCCGCCGCTCGTCGAGGAGGCCGCGGAGGTTCTTCAGCTGCACGAGCGCCGTGCTCCGCGCTTCCTGTCGCGCCCGGATGCGTTGGATCTCCGGCGTCACGTAGTGCTCCAGGCGCTCGATCGTCTCGCCGGCCGTCTCGTTCTTCCGCGGAGGCTTGAGCTGAAGCGTGCCGCAGAGGACCGCAAGGGTGCTCGCGAGCGCGCCAGCCTCACGGTCGCGCTGCTGCGCAATCGCTCGGCTACGTTCGGACTCGGCGGCGCGCCGCATTATCGTCGCGCCCTCGCTCACGCCGGTCTTCAGTCGGGCGAGCCGACTCCTGAACCTGTTGAACCGCGCCTCCTTGGCGCTGAGCTCATCCTCGCGACGGTGTCCAGCTGCAGCGCGGCCTGGCGCTCCCGCTGCGCTGAGGCGGTGCTCGTCGCGCTGACCGCCTCGAGGCGAGCGGCTGCGAGCTCCTGCATGCGTTCTGCCTGTGCGCTGAGTCTTGCGATCTCCTCGGCGAGGTGCGACGCGAGCGACTGGTCACCGATCTCGCTGTAGTCCCGTCCGCATACAGGGCAGTCGTCGCCGTGAAGGTGGGGGACGAGCGCTGCGAGGGTGCTTGCCAGGTCCCGTCCTGTCGTGACGCTCGAGAGCGAGACCAGCTCCCGGTCGATCTTCTCGACCCGTTTCTGTGCCGTCCTGATCCTTCCGTCGAGTCGCTTCATCTCGGTGGTCGTCCGCTCGTCGGCGGTGAGCATCGCCTTGGTGCGTTGCAGCTCGCCGTTGATCCGCTCGAGTGCTTGCTCGTGCACGGCAGCCGGATCTGTCGCGACGGCGGTCGCGATCGTCGGGATGTCCTTGCGAATCTCGTCGAGTATGGCTTCGAGCTTGGAGCCGCTGGACTCCCACCAGGCGTCGGCGGCGTCGCGTGCGGCGCCAGCGTTTTTTCCGGCTGACCGTGCGCGTCTCGCGCCCGCCTGCTTGGAGAGCTTTTCATGGCGCGAGCGTGCGCTTTGGATCTCGCGGCGCGCCGCCTCGAGCCGCTCCAACTCGGCTTCCTCATCGCCCGCTCTGATCCATCTGCTGGTCGCCTCGCCAGGGAGATCCGCATCGGCGGTCGCGGGTGCGCCAAGCGTGTCGAGGCTCTTGCCGAGCTGTTCGCGTGCGTGTATGGCCTCGCCCGTGCGGGTCTGCAGCTCCGCGGCTGCGGACGCGAGCTGGCCACGCTGCTCGTCGATGCTGTCCGCCGCGGCACGGTACTCCGGGACCAGTTTCTTGACGAGCCTGGTGTCCTTGACCGGTTCGAGGCCGTCGATCAGCGCGTCGAGTTCGTCCAGGCCGAGCAGGTCCTTGACGAACCGGGTGAGCGGCGAATCCCTGTTCGCCTGCGCGCGGGCGTAGATCTCGAGCAGCTGGCCGAGCCGGCGCTGAGCGAGATAGCAGCGCTCGGTGAAGAAGCGTGCGTCCGCCTCCTTGAGCAGCGGCTCGCCCTTCGTGCTCTTGTCGTCCGTGCTGATCTTGGCGGAGCCAAAACTGGTGGTGAGCTCCACGATCGCCATCTTGGTCCCCCGGTGCACGAGGTGCCGGCGGTCCGTGTCGGCGAGGTCGGCGATCTGGCCGTTCAGTGCCAGCTTGAGTGCTGACATGACGCTCGTCTTGCCGGCGCCGTTTTGGCCGTGCAGCAGCACGACGGGCGCGTCTAGGGGAATCACGGCGGTCCCACGGATGCTGCGGAAGTCGGTGATCGCCAAGGACTGCAGGGTCGCGTCGCTCATGCTCATTCGACGTCGAGGGGCTCGATCAGCGTGGTGTGAAGCGCGGCCTGCACCTGCCGCGGCCCGCGTGGGATGGCCTTGAAGATCGGCTCGATCTCCTTTGCGGGGTATCTCGCGCGCAGCTCGTCGCGCACGCTGGGCCATGAGCTGACGGTCTCTTCACCGGCGGTCGAGAGCTCGAGCGGCAGCAACACCGCGAGGGCGTCCTTGAGCGCTGGCTCGTCTCCGTCGCGGACTCCCGCGGGTACGGAGAGGACACGCGCCACCTGTTTCAGCTCGCCGGCGATGCTCTGGCTCGGAAGCGGTCCGACCAGGATGACGGTGAGCGCACGCCGCGACCCGACGAGGTCGAGGGCTCGGGCGAGCCCCTCGACCTGCGCGCGCAGAGTCTCCTGCTCGGATTCAAGAACGGTGTCCACGACGGTGATCAGTTCGAGCGATGCGAGCTTCGTCAGGATCGCGGCGAATTCGAACGGGATGCCGCCGATGATGATCGGCTGCGTCAGCGACTGGTAGCCGGCATCCCGTAGGACGCCGATCACACGACTGACCTGGTCGGCGCCTTTCATATGGATGCCGCGAGGCGGAAGTGTGCTTCGAGTTCCGCGGTGCTGGTGCAGGTGTCGAGCAGTGCTTCCATGTCGATGTGCCTGATCGCGGCGTGCCCGGTGCGACCGAACGTGCCGCGGGAGCTGCGGGGCGCCTCCGTGACCGGGCGGGTGCTGTGAATCATGATCGTCCGGCCCGGGTCGGCGGCAACGCTCGGCAGTTTCTCCTGGCGTATCGCGGCGCCGGCGTTCGCGGCGAAGTGTATGGCGGCGTCCGTGCCGGCCCCGCCAGTGACGGTGAGCGCCCCCGGCATCTTGGATCCGGTGGGCTGGACGCCGAGGGTCCAGTGGCCGGCCGCGTCGCCGGTGCCGAGGATCCCAAGCGCGGTGGCAAGCCCGGGCAGGCCGCTGGTCGCGAGCTCGGGGTCGACCGCGATGCGGTCGGCCGGCGTGTTGCTGAGGGGGAGGTAGACGGTCTCGGTGACGGCTGGCTCCTCGCCGGTGCGGAACATCCCGAGCGCGCGGCTCTGTGCCTGGATCATCCTTCGGGTCGCGCCGAGCCGGTCGGGCTCGAATCGCTCGGCCACCCGGTCGCGGATGTGGCTGATCCCGTGGGCGAGCGTCTCGCGCTCGGTCTGAGGGATACCGGGGGCGCGCGCCTCGGCGATGCAAGCCGTGAGCTTCCTCTCCAACACTGTGAGCACCAGGGCGACGAGCAGCGGCTCGGCGTAGGCCTGGATCAGCGCGCTCGCCTCGATCTCCGGGCCGTGCTGTTCGTATTGCTCTCGGTAGACGACCATGAGCAGGTTCTGTTGGTCGCGCCCGATCTCCTGCTCGGCGAACACATACGCTGGCGAGGTAGTCGGCCAGGTCCATGGCATCAGGCTCTTGGCTTTCAGGAACACGTCCTGGATGTCGGTGTCCTGAGCGGACAGCCCGATCATCAACGTCCGTCTTTCGGTTGCGAGCGTCTTCAGGGCGTTGCACATCACCTTGGACTCCTCCTGCTCGGGCCAGCCGGTGATCTGTGACCGCGCGCCGACGAGCGCCGCCCGGTAGCGGCTCTCCTCCTGAGCGGCGAGCACCGCGCATCCGTGGAACTTCAACAGCCGGGGCACGGTGCTCGTGTCACGGAAGTCCTCGCCGAGGACGACCACGTGCAGCGCCTGCTCGGGGCTCTCGGCGAGCTCCTGGGTTGCGGTCTCGATCAGTCCGTCCCAGTTGGCGGTGGGGATCTCGTGGACAGCGCCCTCCAGCGCGAGTATCGCGACGCACAGGTGCTCGCTGCCCGGCTCGGCCGCGGCGGCGTAGGTCGCCTTGATGTCCACGCCCTCCCAGAGCAGGTAGTCCTGCTTCGTGCCCGCCAGGCGGATGTCGAGCAGCTCCGAGTACCGGCCGACGAGGTTGTCCAGGATCTGCTCAAGGTTTGCCCACTCGCCCACTGGCTTGGTCAGGTCGAGGGCATCGAGCTCATGCTTGCGCAGGCCCGCGATCTTGATCGCGGCCTTCAGCGCCTTGTGGTGGACGCACGACGGGTCGGAGGTATCGGCGTGGGTCTGCAGCAGCTCAAGGACGTTCCGGACCGCGCCGGAGAGACCGGGAACGCTGTGCATCGATATGCCCGATCCGAGCCACAGCGCGTACCTGCCGTTCGCGACTCCGTCCGCCACCGCTCGCGCGTGGCCGTCGAGCAGTTCGAGCGTCCCAGTGATCGTGATAGTTGCGGCAGTTGGCCCTTCCGGTGATGCCATTCTTCTACCTTCGCATAGACGTCGATGTTCTGGCTACTCGACTCCTGTGTCGGCGTCCCGCGGCGGGTATCAAGAGCGCGCTGAGCAACGGGCCCGTGTTGCGGTAAGGGATGCCTGGGAACCAGCAGCGCACCATAACGCCGCACCCGATGTGTGCTGAGGCTGCAGTGTTGCGGTTCGCGGCGAGGGTTACGACGCCCCCAGGGGGTAGGATGTGCCGTGAGCGTGCATGGCGGGCCCTAGACGCGTGCGTTCGGCGTGAGCCGGTATTGCAAATCGTTTGCGGACCCGCCAAATCCGCTGTGGGGTGCATTTATTCGATCGGGGTCATGGTTTAGGCGACGGTCGCGTACTCGTGGATGAGGCCGGCGTCCGTCGGCGGGCGCCCTGCGCCGCGGCGCGAGTATGTCCAGCTCCGTCGCACAAGCTCACGGTGCCACCGCAGGACGGTCTGGGGCGTCAACGAGCAAGCCATGGCGGCGGCCCGCGCGGGAGCAATCGGCTTGTCGCCGCGAGGAAGACGCGGTCACTCGCTCGCAGTCTTGGACGCTCGACCTGCCAGCGCACAACATCGAAGCTGATAGCCGCAGCACGATCATCTCGACGTCCTTGACATGCGCGGACCGGCCGCTCCCGACCAGCAGCTTCAGCACAGCGACGAAGACGAGATACATGAACGAGAAGAGCATCGCGCGATACTCCCAGAGCCCGCCCGCAGCACGCGCTCAGCCCAAATCACGATTTTGGCACCCATCAGCGCAGCAGCATCCCTAGCCGGGAGGCCGACAGCGGTGCGCTGTCGGCGTTAGCTCGCTGGAGCGACAGCGCATCCACTCCGCGCCGCGGCGCGCCTGAGATCCTCATCCCAGGTGACCAGCGCGGTATCGCTGCCGAGCGCGAGCGCGCTCGCGAGATGAACAGCGTCATATCCGCGCAGCCCGAGCTCCTCGGCAAGCTCGCCCGCCTGGCGCGCAAGCAGACCATCGACCCCGACCAGCACCAGCTCACTCTGCAACGACTCAAACTCCGCGCGCGCCCGACCGTACCCCGCGACGCTCAACCGTCGCGCACGACGGGCACCAGCAAGCGCCGCGCGACCCTCGGGATAGCACAAGATGCTAGACGCCACCCCAAGCCGCGTGCCCCACAACTCGGCCACTAGATCAGAGCCCGGCTCGACAACGACGAGCTTGACAAGCGCAGAAGTGTCGAAGTACAGGATCAGCGACGCTGCTCGGCTACGAGGTCAGAAACCGAGCCACGCGCGATCACACTCGCGCGGCGCGAGCTGCGCGCACGCCCCGGCAGGATCACCAGACCCCGCCTGACCAGATCCACCAGCGGACCCTCACCATCGACAGCAGACAGCCGCGCGATCGGCTGGCCACGACGCGTGACCATGATCTCAGCGCCCTGCTCCACACGCTTGAGATGCTCACTCAACCGATCATGAAGCTCACGCACCCCCACCTCATACCCCTCACCATGTAGCATCATGCATCAGACTGTAGCAGCTACACGGCTCTGCACTCGGTCTTCGACGTCTACGTAGCGTCCTAACGCCTTTGGCCCTCACGAAACGTCGCGGGCGGCGCGGCTCGGCGACGACTTGGCGGTGACAATGCTTCGCGAGAGAGCCATCCTCAGTCAAGGTTGACCGTGTCCGTGCCACGCCCGGCCTCTACCAGCTCCTGGCGCAACATCAAGAGCTCGTCGACCGTGAAAGAGTCGAGCGGACGGTCCGCCCAAGTGAGCTCGCCACGCCATTGGCGAAGCGCCAGCCGCTCGCCGATCTTGCGGTACTCGGCCAGCGTTGAGCCGCGTAGCTTCTTCTCCTCCGTGCAGTAGCGCATGAACCGCTCCAGAGCGCCCCTGAATGCTAGACGAAGGCTCGCAGCGCCCGTCGTCGAGTGTTCCGCCGCGAAGACCTCCGCTCTCAATAGCGCATCGCGCCGTGTCAGGTATCCGCTTGGCGGCCGACTGCGCCTGGTCCATGCGGGGCCCAGCACCTTGCGCGAGTCCTTGCCCGAGGGAAGGCGGTATCGCATCACCCACACGGGCTGTAAGCGCCGTTTGTCCTTGTACGCCGTCGAGAGCGAGACGCTGACCTGCGCGTGCACTCGCTTGGCATGTCCGGGCACAATCGGCCCCGATGCCGGGATAGAAAGGCTTGCAGGCGTCCCCGCCAGGTGCGCCCTCGTGAAGTCTGGGGACGCGAGCCGGCGCACGCTCACTGAGAGGACTCCGACGGCCCGTTGCGCCGCAGCACTGCGTCCCGATGAGGATGCCTGCGACACGTGCAACTGCATGAGCAGAAAAACGCGGCGAGCCGATCCTGCTCGACATGCCTCATTAGTCGCTCGCCAGAGAGGCTCTCCCCCGCGCGCGACGCTTTCAGTAGCTCAATACAGCCCATCCAAGAGACGATTTCCGGCTCTAGACAAATTTAAACTGAGAATGGGTTGATTCTCAAGGGTCTTTGCTCTGGGCTCTCTGATGGCGCAGCACCACCAGTTCGACGTCCATGAGAAGAGCGAACCTGCCGGAAGTTGGAGGCGCTCGGTGAGCCAGGGCCTGAGGCTTCTCCCAGCCCCCATCCGTCCATGCCGACTTCGCGCCGGCGTCCGCCCTTGCCGCAGCGCACGAGCACCAAGGCACACCGCAGGTCAAGATCGTGTTCGGCGAACGCGATCGCCTCGCTAACCCGGAGTCCCCCGCGCCAGAGCATCACGATCATCGCCCGCAGCCGAAAGCCGTGACGGTTGTCGCGAGCGTGGCGCATCACCGGAACGATCTCCTCGACCGTCGGTGGATCGGCAGGGTAGAGCCCCCTTGTTACGGGGCGGACGCCCCCGTGAAAGCCTGGGAGCGTCGCGGGCTAGCGACGGCGTCCAGCAGAATCGAGCATGAACGAGACGGTCATAGGTTTTACTCCCATTCGCGCAGCGGGTAGTTGGCGCCGCTCTACCAAGACGCCGATCCCAGCCAAGGCGGGGCGCCTGCTTGGGCCCTGGCGAAGCAGGCGTCCACCGAGCACCGCGCGAGGCGCTCGCGGCTCGTCCGTTCCAGCACTCTGAGGCGTGGCGTTCGAGATGCCCGCTTTGCTACGAGAGGAGCAGTTTTAGCCGGTCCAACAGGTCAACAGAGCCAAATCTTGAGAGCCTGCTCCTGCTCTTGCTGATCCTTCGCCGCAGGAAGCACGAGAGCGGCCCCTAGGGAGTCTCGTCCTCGGACGGCGTTGGGCCTCGCACGAGGCGTCGCAAACCGTTGAAGGCGAGGACGAACGGGAAGCCGAGAAGGAGCCGGGACATCCTCGCTGATGATGCGGAGCAGCAGATTGTTGATGAACAGCGCAATCAGGGCGATGCCCGGAATGATCGTCATGCGATGCCGACAAGCAGCCCAATCCACCAACTCCCCAGCGGCAGCCCGACGCCCGTCGCAAAGATGAGGAAGGGGATCGGGTTGTTGCGCGTTTCCTCCATCGCGCGAAGCCTAACTTGGGCGCAGACATCCTGGCCGCTAAGTTCCAGTGAGCCATGACCGGCACAAGCGATCAAGAGCCCGACAGAGCGTCGGATGCCGCCCGCGAAGGGCGGGAACTCCTCGACGCCTTCTATTTCCCCGACGACGAGGACGGACGCGCGAAAGAGTTCCGAGAAAACGCGATACGCCTGATCGTGTTCGACCTGCACCTAGCGATAGAGGACCTGCTCAAGTTCTTTCTGCACGCCCGAGTCGCGCAGGATTCGGTCCTAGAGGAGAACGCCGATATCAGCTACGTCAAAGGGCTTCCGTCGCGCCAAGCGATCGACCTCTCTGCACGCCTCGGAGTCATTGACAAGGAGTTGCACGGCCACCTGGTGGAGCTAAACACCCTGCGCAACCGCGCCGGACACACTTGGGCGTTGGACGAACCAGAAATGGGACTAGACGGCCCGAAGCCGGACGCCTTCCCGCTCCGGTGGAAAGGACGACGACTGACGTCCGAGATAGTCAAAGAGGAGTTGCTGCCCCTCTATGGCCGCATCTACGAAGGCCTGTTCGGTGCCTACCTCGACACCCTGCCTGACTCGCCGGAGGCCGAGGACGAGCCATCCTAGACCGGGGGTAATCTCCCTAGGTCCATGAAACGGCTCGGCCAACTCCTAGCGCTCCTGGTCGCCATCGCAATCATCTTGATCGCGCTTGGCGGGTTGGTCTATGGCGTCATCGAAGACCCTGCCGCCGTTGGTCCTCTAACCGCTGCTGCCGTCGTGATAGGCGTCGCGATCTATCAGCGGCGTTGGGAAAAGAGCCAAGAGCTGGAGCGCCTGCATCGTGAGCAGATGCAGCCGACCTACAAGAAACTTGCCGAAACGGTCAAAACCATTGACGAGTTCGCCGAGAAGCCCGCAGAGGAGCAGGCAACCTTCTTCAACCAGCTAGGGACGACGCTGCTTCTGCATGCCCCGTCCACCGTCGTGAGAACGTGGGTTGCGTGGTTGCGCAGCCTTGGCGAGCCTATGCCAACCCCGCTGCGCACTCAAGAAAAGTTGCTGCGCGCGATCCGCGAGGACTTGGGCCTCAAGAGCGAGGGACTGATGTCGGGCGACCTGATCCGGCTCTACGTGCGCGAAGAGGACACGGACGAGGACCGCGAGCTTTGGAGACAACTCGTCTCAGGTGGCTGACAACGGCCTAGCCGATGCGAAGCTCGTGGATAAGCACTCGATCCGACTCGCTGACGTTCCCGTCCCAAAGATCTGGGTCACGTTTTGGCGCAGTTGGGCGTTCCCGATCTACTTGCTGTTTGTGTGGCATGGGCTGCGTCGGAATAGACGCGAGGCGAGCAAGGGGGCCGAAAAGCTAGGCAAAACGGCCGCGCAAGTCGTCATCGAGGCGCAGAAGGGATCGCGCGTCCTGCGCAGACTCACCTACGCAATCGTGCTGCTGACGCTCGTCAACACCGGCTTTGTCATCTACTCGGCGCTCAAGTAGCTAGCGAGACGACGACCGCGATTGCGGTCACGACAACAAGAGCCGCTGTCAGCCAAAGCAGACGATTGTCGTCGTCTCAAGCCGCTTGCTCGCGCTTGTTAGATCGGCCACGGATCGAAGTACTAAGACGGCCAGGAACATATCGCCCTCGTGCAGCGGGTGGGTACGTAACGCCAGAAACCGCCAGCTTGCCTTCAACGAGCGCAAGTTCATCGGTACGTGGATGACGCCTCAAGTCCGCTTGTCGTGGAAGGACACAACTGAGACGCCGGATTGATCGGGGGCAGTGATGCGCAGCTGGTCCGGAGTCACCCCCGCCGGAACGGTGAACTCCAGCTTGGCTTCGGTCGAGTGTTTCGCGCTTATCAAATCGTTATTGAACTCACCGAAAGCGTAGTCATAATAATTGCCGTCCGAGACTAGTGTTCTGAGTCTTAAGTTCGGGTGGTAAGTGTGGTAGTATGCGGGTATGGCTACTACTTTCGGTCGTCCCAAGGCGGTGTTGGAGCTCACAGATGGTGAGCGTGCGCAGTTGCAGCGATGGGCTCGTCGGCGGCGTACGGCGCAGGGACTGGCTTTGCGCTCTGCGATCGTGCTGGAGTGTGCTGGTGGTGCTTCGAATCAGGATGTTGCTGCGCGGCTTGGTGTGAGCGCGGCGACGGTTGGTAAGTGGCGCCGGAGATTCGTTGCTTCAAGGCTGGATGGGCTGGTGGATGAGCCGCGGCCGGGGCGCCCGCGGACGGTTTCTGATGATCGCGTTGAGGACGTGATTGTCAAGACGTTGGAGAGTGCCCCGCCGGATGGGGGTACGCACTGGTCGACGCGGCAGATGGCGGCCCGTACGGGCCTCTCGCAGTCCACGATCTCGCGGGTGTGGCGCGCCTTTGGATTGCAACCTCACCGCGTGGAGCACTGGAAGCTCTCCAAGGACCCCTTGTTTGTGGAGAAGGTGCGCGACATCGTGGGCCTCTACCTCGACCCGCCCGAGCGCGCAATGGTCCTGTGCGTTGATGAGAAGAGCCAAATCCAGGCACTCGATCGCTCCCAGCCGATCCTGCCGGTAATGCCCGGCGTTCCCGAGCGTGCCACCCATGACTACAAGCGTCACGGGACGAGCAGCCTGTTCGCCGCGTTGAATGTGGCCTCGGGCAAGGTCATCGGGTCGCTGCACGCTCGCCACCGCGCGATCGAGTTCAAGAAATTCCTCATCACCATCGACCAAGAGGTCCCCGCCGACTTGGACGTTCACCTCATTCTCGATAACTACTCCACGCACAAGACCCCCGCGATCAAGCGCTGGCTGGCTGCCCACCCGCGCTTCCATTTGCACTTCACCCCGACAGGCTCATCGTGGTTGAACCTCGTCGAGCGGTGGTTCGGCGAGCTGACCGCCCGCAAGCTCCGACGCGGCACACACCGATCCGTCCGCGAACTCAACCAAGACATCCGTGACTGGATGAAGCACTGGAACGAGAACCCCCGCCCGTACGTCTGGACCAAGACCGCCGAGCAGATACTTGACACACTCGCAGCATATTGTGAACGAATTACTGACTCAGGACACTAGCGAGGCACCGTATTTGGCCGCGCTGGCTTCTTGTATGGCCGCAAACGACCCTGGACCTATGTCCGCGCTGTAGTGAGAGATGTTGTGTACAACCACGCTGACATCGCACTCGCGTCCGGTAGAGAGATCAGTATTGCGACGACAGAACGGGTCACCGCGAACTGTGATTGCGAATGTCTCATCGACGTGAAACTCTTGGCCAACAGCAAAGTAGTGCAATGATGAATGCTTGGAGAGTTGAGCCGCGATGAGCGCCGACGCGACCAGCACAAGCACGATTCCTGAGGCGAGCCGGGTCTTGTGTCGGAGCCGAGTGCGGCGCGAGACCGAGAAATATGGCATGTCGGCCGGTTTGATCGGTCTGCGCTTGGCGAGTTCCTCGGCGCCATGCCACTCGAAGAGCCTTCGTTCCCAGCGACGCCGCAGGCGGCGCTCAATCTCGCTCGATAGCCGCTCGAGAACTCTTTCATTGTCACGACCAAGCCCCCACACCCAATCAAGCATCTGAAGAATATTCGGGACGGCTGTGACAGCGGCAAACAGAATTCGAAACCATAGCGGTACCGACCCGGCGATCGACCCATCGATCGTGAAGGTGATCGACCCAAGAAACAGCACGAACAAGAGCCATCTGACGCCAACGATCGCCATGCGTCCAATGAGCGCGGCTCGCCGCTGGATCAGTGTGATCGCTTCGTCCACCGCGCCATGCATGATCCACGAGACACGCCCTCCGTGCATCCTGCGACGCTCGACACTTGCCGCAGAAGACGGGCAGTTTGAACCGCTCCGGCTTCCTTGAAGGCAGCTCAGCTTGGCCAGAAATCGGCCCCCGGCCGCAACTCGCCCCGCGCAAACCTCTCAGCCAGGTCCGCACTACTGCCTCCCGCGGGCAAGGCGGGCGCCTCTAGCGACCCTCCGCACACGCCGGCTCAGGATGGCAGCAGAAGTCAGCCAGGATGATCGCCTCGCTCATGCTTGTGGGCGGAGGCGATCGTCCGACCCGTTCGCGCTTACGAGTGCGTTCGTGGCGAAGCGCTCGTCGGCCGGTCGAGGTGCTGGCGACTGCCTGGTCGCCAAAGGGATCACGAGCCAGGCGGTCGCGGGATGATGAAAGGAGTCGTGAGCGACGACGCCGCAGGTCTAGTGGCCCGGGTCCAAGGTCTTTCGGATCCGACCGGTCGTCGTCGAATCGTGCTTCTCGTCGCTTACCTCCTCGCGTCGGCGCGGGCCTGGGGCCGAGATCTCGACCGTGTTGTGCTGTACCGCATGCCCTCCAGCGCACGCCGCTGTTCGCGCCGCCGGCCGAACATTCACGGCGATCGTCCCTTGTCGCGGCACAGGCGCGTCGGGGGGCGCCGGGCGGCCGGTCTGATCCTTAAGATTGCGCCGATGCCGCACCTGCCGCGCAGCATCACCGACGCCGCGATCTTCCTCTACCCGACCGAGGAGGATGCCGCGAAGCGCGTCGAATGGGGCGGCTCAGGCTTTCTCGTCGGGATCCCGTCGGAAGCCGACCCGACGCAGGCGCACCTCTACGCGGTGTCGAACGACCACGTCACACAGCGAGCGCCCGTGATCCGTGTTGAGAAGATGAATGGCAACGTCGAGATCATCGCGGGGGACTCATCCGACTGGATCGAACATCCGGACGGCGACGATATCGCCGTCCGCCCGCTCGGTACCGCCCCCGTCTTGATTCAGCAGATCCGGGATCAGCGGATCCCCGTCGATGCCTACTGCTTCTTCGATGCGGATCGGCTCATCTCCCCGGACGACTTCAAATGGGGCGTCGGCCCGAGCATCGGGGACGAGTGCTTGATGGTGGGTCGCTACGTCAACCACGATGACGAGCAGTTTGATCGCGGCGTTGTCCGGTTCGGAAACCTGGCGATGTTCCCGGAGTCGATCCGACAGCACGGCCGTGCGTTCGACCAGGAGAGCTTTCTCGTCGACATGCGCTCCGTCTCGGGCTTCAGCGGCTCTGCAGTCCTCATCTACTACACCCAGCCGGGGACGCTGTCGATCACGATCGGCGAGCCACGTCCGTGGCGAACGCTGCTCAGCGAGTACTGGGTACTCGGTATCAACTGGGGCCATCTCCCGGCCCGACTCAGGATGCGGGAGAACGCTCAGGACACCCGTGTCCTGCTCGACAGCAGCATGGCGGGCGTCGTCCCCGCGTGGAAGGTGACCGAGCTGTTGAACGACGTGCAGGATGTCGTGAACCCGAGGCGACGAGCCGAAGCACAACTGGCCCAGCAGCCGACCGACGGTGCCGAAATTGATGCCGAAGAGCGTTCGGACGACCCGCGTGCCGAAGGCTCGATCCGTACGATCGTTCCCAAGGCCGACATCAACGACGACGGGTAACCCGAGTTCGGCGGCCGGATTTCAACGCACTACCGACAAGATAGCGTAGGCAGGTGAGAACTCGTCCACGAGAGTCTGGGCCGTCGCCAAAGCAGTGGCCTGCCGGATCCCAGAGCAGCAGCGGAAGCAATCGCCGGCAGCACGTACCCGAGAAGGTTGTGGTCAGATTCCACGTTGAGCTGTGGAACTGAGCCGTAGTCGCCAACCCGGCCGGGTGAACCCGGTCCTTTAGCCTCCTGTCCGCTCATTGAACCGGCGGCGACGGGAGCCCACAGTTGACCTTGGCGCGGAAGTCGATGAACTCCGTGATGCCGACGTCGACTGAGCCTACATCGATCCCGTTACCGGTCGTCGTGATCGCGTCCGACAACTGGCGCGTAGCTGATCTCCGTACCACTGCTCCAGTGCTGTTGAGCATTACGGTGCTGCCAGCGACGTATGACTGCGTTCGAGCCTTCGGTAGAAAGATCCTAGGCTGAATAAAGACCTGTTGTGGATCGCCGTCCGGTGCGTATACCGCAATCGTCGGGATGATGACCTTGTACGGAGTAATGGGATTGATCGAGCCAGCAACACGCACGTGATGTAGGTCGGCCGAACCCGGGTTGTACAGCCGAATCCGATACAGCAAGACATCGCACGGGCGAGCACGCAAGGCCGAGCTAAACCCGGTCCCGCGAGTGATGTCCGCGATGCGGGCGATCGCGCCGCCCTCAATCTGGCCGCTGTTCGGACCGGGGCGGGTCGAGCTGGCGAAAGGATTTGTCGAGGCAGATGAGCTAGCCGATGGATGCTCCCGCGACCTGCCCGTTGAATGAGCCGCCGGTGACTCGCTTCCTCCCAGCCACGTGAAATAGGACGGGATGAGCGCCAGGGCGGCAAGCACTGCGGTCACAATCGCGGCTCGTCCGACAGAGTTGTCGGGCCACCACGCGACGAGATTGCGTCGTGATCTGGATACGGCAAACGTCGCCACGTCCTGGATCTGTGTCTCCCCATCAAGGCGAACGCGAGCTTCGCGTCCGGCGGGGGTCTCGACATACCGCAGAAGCGTGCCCGGCCGCGATTCGCCGCCGACGAGCACCAGAACTCGACTTCCGGGCTTGATCGCGCCTCGCATCGGCCGCACGCGTCTTACGCTAGCCGCTCGTGTCGCATACTCGCGACTGCCCCGCTCCGCTCTCGTGGCCGCATCCCCGTGCCAGCTGCGGGGCCGACGAGCCTTTGGTCGCCGAGGCACTCGTCCGGTTCTGGCTGGCGTGAGGCTCGAAGCGATCGTCCGCGAAGTGCGTGAAGTCGACAGAGCGTGGTGCGGTTGGCCAGTGCTGCGGTGGCAGAGCGGCATCGGGACTGCAGCGCCTTGTGCTGTTGGTCGTGATCCGCGGTAGAGGTGCTGTTCGTCCGCCAGGGCGGGACGACTTGTGCCGGTCACGCCAGCTAACTCGTCACACCCTGAGGCCGCGGCCATGGCGATCGCATGACTGGTGGTCTCCGGCGTCTCCGTTTCTTCGGCTCGAAACGTACGATTGACTGCGTGGGCAGCGCATCGCACGCGAACTGCTTGTAACGTGTAGTCTCACTGCCCAGACACGGGCTCATGCCGCAGTGGCGATCAGTCTCCAAACTCGCTGCGAACGCCCGGCGGTGTCAACGCAAATATGTAGTGGCTAGGCGAGTGATCGTCCAAAGTGTTTCGCGATCGGACTATCCGGAACATTCGCAACAAGGGGGCCGCCACTGCAAGGGGCGTTACCACTAGCCCGGCGGCTGCCACGACTCCCTCGAGATTGAGCTTGACCTGCAATGTGCTTGCCTGCCGGCGCGGGCGATTCTTGTGGCGCCAGCATGCCGCCTCGTCCGTCCCCTCGTAACGATACTCCCGTCCGAAGTGGGCAAACGGGCCGGAGACTTTTGGGGGGAGACGGGAAACGACATCATGGCGATAAATATATCGGATGACGTTTTCACGGAGGAAGGTATTCTCGGTGCAGGCCTTGGCAAAGCTCGGAGTGCCGACCATGGGCTGACCAAACGTGTACACGGCACGAAGCGTACCAGCGAGCCGCGCATACGCAGGTCGGGTTCGCAACATAACAGCCATCAGCACCGCCACGGCTCCGCCCAGGCCATGCCCAGTGATGTACAACGCCTCCATGCCATTTTCCATGAAATGGTGTGGCTCAACAATCGACCGGCCCGCGGCCGCATGAGCAAGGGTTGTCACGACGGCGGATCGAGTCGCGCTGACGTTGCGATAGAAGCCCTCATGCACGGGCAGATCACCGGGGGAAAGTGCGACCCGGCCTGCATACAAATCGTCATACGTCAGCCATTTGTGAGAGCTTGTAGGGTCCGTGCCCCGGTAGGCAACGATGACGACGCGGCCGTCGTTGCTTTGAATTACGTGGGCGGTTGAGGAAATAAACAGCGCATCTACCGACTCGCTAATCGTGCGGCAGGCATTGTCGACGAGCCCCATGCGAGCCATAATCGTCACAAGCGTGTCCGAGTCCGAATAAGCATAACCCGCGCAGATCGCCATCACGTGGGCGACCGTGTTGTTAGGATGCTTCGGGGCCTCGACAAGGTCGGTAGTCAGGTTCAGGTAGACCGGAAATGTGGCATCGAAAGCTGATTCGAGAGGCCTTAGCTCTGCTTGGCTCGGCGCTATGGTGTCTTTAATCAGCATATGCGATTCTCTGTGGGATCTAACCACTCGACAGCGGTCACCGAAGCACTTCGACCAATCGAGGCGTAGGGCCAAGCGTCCATACGACCCTCCTCGCCGGACCTATCTATAATAGTGAGCGGCCTGACGTTGGTTGAGGGTGCGCAACGCGTCGGCCAAATCAGCGGTCGCGAGCCGGCGTGCCACATCTCTCTTTGCCTGGGTTGGGCGGTTCTGGACAGGCTTGCTTGTCGATGTTGATTTGCACTCGACTAGGCGACGCGAGGCGACCGTCCTACCTCCCAGTCGTTTGTTCACGAGTGAGCAACCTCCACACGAAGATGATGTAGCGTCTGCGCTGAGCGATGCGGAAGTTCGACGTGACCTGACCCCCGAGCGATTACTCGCCGGACCGCGAAAGCCCAGGTTGCACCTTTGTTGGCCTCTCTTTGCTACCAGGGGGCGGAAGCCACTTCCGACGTTTAACTACCTAGCGAACATTGTTGCTAGAGCTCTACGGCGAGGAGCGCGTCGTCTGCGAGCGGGATCTGGACCGTATGCCCGAGCTCGCCGAGGAAGTTCCTGCAGGCGCTGCAGGTGGTCATAGATGCAGCGTCGCCGCGCGATCATCACCGGGATCAAGGCCTCGTCGTGCTCGACCGCTTCGCTGTCGCTGATGGCGGGGGCGAGCAGTAGATGGCCGGCCTGGGTAGAGGCGCCGGGGTGGCCGATGTAGCTGGAGTGCAGCTCGATCGCGCGGTCGGGCAGGACGCTTGAGAGCACGAGCGCATACGCGCCCGCGCTCGCCAGGTGCATCTCGAAGCGCTCGGGGGCTCCGTCTAGCGTGATCTCAATTGGGATCGGCGTGCGCTCGCTCACCGCTTCGACGGTAGCGCGTGCGTCTGATAGATGCGAGCACGGGGCGTGTCGTGTCGCTACCGCGACTGACGATTCATGGCGACGTAGCGTCGCCCGCCCGCCATGGGATGTTGCCAGGGGCCGGCACCCGTCGGGGCGCGTGGTGCGCCGAGGAGCACGCGGATGAGCGTTCGCGCCTGCTGTTCGTCTTGGGGCGGGCTCTCGTAGTGGCAGCCGGCCTGTCCGACGAGCGCCGGGAGGAGCAGGTCGGTGACAGTGACGACGTAGAGGTCGTGCTCAGCCACGACGGACTCCGAACGTGTGGTCGAGACGATCGCGCAGCGCCAGGAAGTGCCGGCCGCTGGTCGGGATGCCCCCCTTTATCCGGCTAATCGCAATGCCGTTTACTTAGAGGCCGGAGCCTGCTTCCGCTCCCGGTAGAGAGGAGGGGCCGACCACCGGCCGATGCAGGCTTTCGCGGCTCGTCCGATGCGAGCGCCGAGTCGCCGCTGTTGGCGACGCCTCGTTCCGGCAGAAAGCGAGGGCGACGGAGGTCCAAGCTCCTCGGAACACCGCATCGAGTACTCGGTGCACCTGCTGGCATGCAAGCAGAAATCGTCGCCTGGACGTGCGGCGTTGTCAGCGATTTGTTTTCCACGTATCGTGTGCATGTGCCTGGGCGCAGGCTTAGATTGGCAACTAGGAGGAGCGCAATCGCTGGCACCGTTGCGGCGAGTCTAGGCGTCGCGGCTGGCATCACGCGATCGGTGAACGGTCCGCTGTGGCTGGTCCTGGTCCTCAGCGCACTCGCCTTGGTCGCACTGACTGTTGGCTTGTGGGCAGCTTGGGAAGGGAACCCCGATCCTTGGGACGATATTGCAGAACGGCTTGAGAAGGACGTTGGCAGCCACTTTGATCCGAAGGGGCGGGGGGTCTCGCGTGCGGGGGAGCCCGGCCAGTTCTTCACGGGCCGAAGTGCGGCTATACAGAAGGTTCTCGTTTGGCTGGGAGATGATGCGCGCTACGAACACTTGTTGGTGATTACGGGCGATCCGGGGTCGGGTAAGTCCGCTGTTCTAGGCCGACTCGTAATGCGATCACGGGGCGAGCTCCGCAGCGTTGACGGGCCGGACAGCGAGCTACCGAAGGGTTGCATCGACGTGGCTGTTCACGCCAAGGGTCGAACGCTGCCGGAGCTAGTGTCTGAGATCGCGATGGTCGTGGGTGTTGACACGAGCAAGCCCGAGGAGTTGATCGATAAGCTCGGGCAACAGCGGGACCGGCAGCGTGTGGTGTTGGTCGACGCGCTGGATGAGGCTGGGGGTGATGAGGCGAGCGTGATCGCGCGCAAGCTATTGAAGCCGCTCGCGAGAGACACCCTGACTAGGGTGTTGGTGGGTACGCGGCGTGGCTTTGATGGTGCGCTGCTAGAGGCGCTCGGGTCGGCCAAGCAGGTGATCGACCTCGACTCCGAGGAGTACTTCGAGCACGGGGATCTCGTGCATTACGTCGAGCGTCTTCTGCGGTCCGGGGATGAGCCGTCTGCGAAGACGCCATATCGCCACAAGCCGGAGATCGCTCGACAGGTGGCCGACCGGGTTGCCGGTCGGGCGGGGCGCAGCTTCTTGGTTGCCCAGCTTGTAAGTCGATCGTTGGTGCGCTGCGGAGTGGTAGATGTCACCCAGCAAGGGTGGGATGCCTTCCCGGACAATGTCGGCGAAGCATTGGAGGATTACCTAGACACAATCGAACCGGAGACCGAGCGGCGGCGCGCGCGCAACGTGCTTAGAGCGCTCGCGTTTTCAGAAGGCGCAGGCCTTCCGTTTGATGACCCGGAGGAGCTCTGGCCCAAGCTTGCCAGTGCGATCACGGGTGGTAAGTACTTGTATCAGCGAAGCGACGTAAGCGACGTGCGCGAGAGCGCCGCAGGCGATCTCATCGCGGTGACGGGCGGAGAGCATGCGACCTACCGGCTATTTCACGAGGCACTCATCGAGCACCTTCGTGTTACCCCGCCACCCGGAGATACGCAGTGGCGAATAGTGAGCGCCCTGCTCGTCAGCATCCCGGAGGCTGGTGAGCGCAAGGACTGGGAGCACTCCTCTGCCTACACAAGGAAGTACCTCGCGACGCACGCGGTCGCCGCAGGCCGTCTCGACGAGATCATAGAAGATCCCGGCTACCTGCTTGCGGCCGACATCCAGCGACTGTTGGCTGCGCTGCCAAGCGTCAGCGATCAAAAGGCGATCCTCAACGCCCGTGCATTCAGAATCGCCGCCCACAATCTCCGGAACAAGACCCTGAATCAGCGTGCCGCCCACCTTCAGCTCGCGGCACGCCAGAGCGGCGCCGAAGATCTTGCCAATGCGATCGATGAGCTTCCACTCAAGCTGCCGTGGCGAACAGCCTGGGTCCACTCGCGTGATGCTTCCGATCACTACATCGTCGGTCGACACGCTGCGCCCGTATATACGGTGGCGGTCGGCGAGCTCGAGGGGCGTTCCGTGATCGTCTCTGGCGGCGCAGACGGGACGGTGCGCTTGTGGGAGCTTGACGGCGGGGCACCCATTGGCGAGCCACTCACGGGCCACGAGGGCTGGGTGATGGCCGTCGCGGTCGGCGAGCTCGACGGGCGCGCGGTCATCGTCTCCGGAGGCGTCGATGGGACCGTGCGTTTGTGGGAGCTTGACGGCGGGGCAGAGATCGGCGAGCCGCTCACCGGACATGAGAGCACTGTGGAAGCCGTCGCGGTCGGCGAGCTCAAGGGGCGTTCCGTGATCGTCTCCGGCGGCGCAGACGGGACGGTGCGTTTGTGGGAGCTTGACGGCGGGGCAGAGATCGGCGAGCCGCTCACCGGACATGAAAGCACTGTGGAAGCCGTCGCGGTCGGCGAGCTCGAGGGGCGTCCCGTGATCGTCTCCGGCAGCGTCGATTGGACCCTGCGACTGTGGGAGCTTGATGGCGGGGCCGAGATCGGCGAGCCGCTCACCGGACATGAGGAGTCAGTGAATGCTGTCGCGGTCGGCGAGCTCGAGGGGCGTC
This sequence comes from uncultured Solirubrobacteraceae bacterium, assembly GCA_963734225.1. GTDB lineage: Bacteria > Actinomycetota > Thermoleophilia > Solirubrobacterales > Solirubrobacteraceae > Palsa-744. The sequence continues at coordinate 114,085 of CAVTGI010000003.1, read as the reverse complement.
CCGTGATCGTCTCCGGCAGCCGCGACAATACCCTGCGCTTGTGGGAGCTTGACGGCGGGGCACCGGTAGGCGAGCCGCTCACCGCCGACTGGGTGCTGGCTGTCGCGATCGGCGAGCTCGAGGGGAACCCCGTGATCGTCTCTGGCGGCGCAGACGGGACGGTGCGCTTGTGGGAGCTTGACGGCGGGGCAGAGATCGGCGAGCCGCTCACCGGACATGAGGAGTCAGTGAATGCTGTCGCGGTCGGCGAGTTCGGGGGGCGTCCCGTGATCGTCTCCGGCAGCGCAGACAGGACGGTGCGCTTGTGGGAGCTCGACGGCGGGGCAGAGATCGGCGAGCCGCTCACCGCACATGAGAGATCGGTGAATGCTGTCGCGGTCGGCGAGTTCGGGGGGCGTCCCGTGATCGTCTCCGGCAGCGCAGACAGGACGGTGCGCTTGTGGGAGCTCGACGGCGGGGCAGAGATCGGCGAGCCGCTCACCGCACATGAGACATCGGTGAGTGCTGTCGCGGTCGGCGAGCTTGAGGGGCGTCCCGTGATCGTCTCCGGCGACTGGGGGGGGACCGTGCGTTTGTGGGAGCTTGACGGCGGGGCACCGATCGGCGAGCCGCTCACCGGACATGAGGATTCGGTGAATGCCGTCGCGGTCGGCGAGCTCAAGGGGCGTCCCGTGATCGTCTCCGGCAGCCATGACGGAACCGTGCGCCTCTGGGATCTTGATGGCGGGACGTGTGAGGAGATCGATTTGACGTCATCCATACAAGGCATCGCGATCGCGACGCACTACCTTGCAGTAGGTTCGACTGGTGCACTTGCTGCAGTGCGGCTAACCTGAGCCTGAGCCGGATTCAGAACCCGGTGAGGCTTACCGAGTTCGACCGAGGCCCTCTGGCGAGCGCCCCGCTTCTGTGACCAAGCGAGCGTCACCAGAGACAGCAACCTGATGTCCGCCTCGGACGATCTGCGAGAGCGCCGACAGCGTGAAGGCGCGCTCCCGCAATCGCTACGCGAGCGAGCGCGATCCGGCCCACGCCACCACTCCTCGTTCGTTCGGTACGAGCGGGAGCCGTGGCATCCCCCCACGCGCCCCGCCGTGAATAGCCCAGCGTGGCGACCTGGACGTTCGCCCTATGTGGTCACAAACGAACCGCGTAGCCCCTGCCAAATTGCGCACAGCCATCTCAGCTCCAGGGGCGCTACCCACAATGGGCGGGACCTCATAGATGCGCCACCGCCGAGCTACCTCCTGCTCGGTTTGGGGGCGAGCAGCCTGGCGCATCAGCTCGCGTTCTGCTCGGCCTCGCTGTCGGTGATCTCCGACGCGCGACGCGCGACGCGGTCGATAAGCCTTGTGCGTACCTCGTCGAGCTGGGCAAGCTCGGAGAGATCCTCGGGTACGTCGTCGGTGAGCTCGACCGGCGGTAGCTCCGGAGCGGGAGTTCCCGCTTGCCACGTCGATACGGCAATCGGCGCGTAGACCCGATGCAGAGCGAGCTTGGCAACGGTCTCGTTGCGCTCAGTGCAAAGGATGATGCCCACGCTCTCGCGGTCATCCCCGACGCGCAACTGCTCATCCACGGCGTTCAGATAGAAATTCATCTTGCTCACGTACTCCGCCTGGAAGGCACCGACCTTCAACTCGATCACGACGAACCGGCGCAGTGCGTGGTGGTAGAAAAGCAAGTCCGGGAAGAACTCTTGATCGCCGACCAGCAATGAGCGCTGGCGTCCATAGAACGCAAAGCCCGTGCCGAGCTCCAGCAGGAAGCTCTGGATGTCGTCGATCAAGGCCTGTTCGAGGTGGCGCTCCCGAGCATCCTCGGTCAACTCCAAGAAGTCGAAGACGTAGGGATCCTTGACCGCTTGCAGCGCCTGATCGGCGTCGACGGGTGCCAACGCATGCGGGAAGTTAGTCAGCGCTGCGCCTTGGCGCTCGTGCAGGCGCAGGTCGATCTGGCCCCTTCAGCTGACGGACCGCCCAGCGATTCTCCGCTGCCTTCGCCGCGTACCACGCGTAGAGGTCCGGGTCGTCTCCGCACGCATCCAATAGGACCCGGTGGGCAGTCCAGCCAATTTGTGCCATCACTGACGGCACTCTTTCGAGATCGGGCCACAGCGCCGCGAACCGTCGCATGTAGAACAAGTTGCGCCGGGAAAACCCCCGCGCCGAACCCGTGTCCGCGCCAAGATCCTGCGCGATCCTCCCGACGACGTCATCGCCCCAGCCGCTGGCCTGCTGCTGGCCGAGGATCTCACGTCCGATCGACCAGTACAGCATATGACCAACTCCGAGTTCAGCGTGCTGGCGGCGCGAGCCTGAGACTCGCGGATCCGCACACGCAGGCGCTCGATCAGCTCGCGGTAAGTTGCGCTCGCCGCGACAGCGTCGACATCGGACACGCCAGGCCGCACAGGATGCCGACTCATAGAACATCCACGGTACGCCCTCGCGCGGACCGCACGCGTGTATCCCACACGAGCGATACCGTATAGCCGTGCCTGTCAGCCACCGACGTAACGCCACCCCATGAGGGCGGCCCACAAGGCTGCCCATTCGAGCGATTTTTGAGAGCACCTGAGAACACCTGAGAACACCGAAGAACCGCCTAGAGAAGCTGGAGAACACCGTTTTTGGGAGCACTGCAAAGCCGTCTACACCGGTTCGATTCCGGTCGTCGCCTTTGGGAGCGTTTTGTCTAGCGATTGAAAACTGTCCCTTCCCGCAGCGAGACCCGACGCCGCATGGGCACACGCGGACGTCGGCATGGGGACGAAACTGTTGACCGGGAGACTTCTAGGGAGGCTGACGCCTGGGACCGCAGGTACCATTGGGGGATGTCGCCCGAGTCAAAGGTGGATTTGGCTCGCGAGCACCTCACGCGAGCCAGCACAGCGTTTGAGGCCGATGATCCTGTGGTCGGCGTGACGTTCCTGCACCTCGCTGCTGAGGCAGCGGTTGTTGCTCTTGCCGACCGCAACGGCATCGCGACCGAGCGCCAGCACTGGCGTAAGGCAGAGGCGGCCACTGAACTGCACACGCGCGGTGTTCTTTCTACGGATCTGAGTCCGATACTGGAGCTGCTGAACCAGGCGCGCAAGGACGCTGGTTATGAGGGTGAGGATCCCGACTTCGGTGACTGGACCTCAGAGAGTCTCCTGAGCGCCGTCGAGGACGTTGTTGAGACCGCTGAGAAGGCGACATCCCCAGTTCAGGATGAGGATGAAGACGGAGCAAAGGCGGCAGATGCCTCAGAGGATTCGACCCCATGACGCGAGCAGGTCTGGCAACCGAGATTTCCGTCGACGTTGGATGGAGTGCACGACTACGAGAGGATCGCCGCCGAGCCACCAAGCTCCAAACACCATCGCAGCGGCAAGCTACCGACACGCTCCTCCAGCGCGCGCTTGCTCTCGGCGCCGAAGCTGTAGCCCTCACTGGCTCGACCGTCCGCGGCCAACGAACGACGATAAGCGATCTGGATCTCATGATTGTCGGACAGCGCCCGGACCTCGGCGGTATCCAGGAAGACGTCGACGTATACGCGGCCAGCACAAAAGAGTTCTGGAAGCGACTGCTCGCCGGCGATGACTACATCCAGTGGACGCTGCGCTTCGGCTGCGTACTGCACGATGACGGAATCCTGCGGGCCGCGAGCCGCTATATCCAAGAAAACGGCCTCGTGCCATCCGCTGAGCGCAAGCTCATCCAAGCCCATCGCGGGCTCAGCCTGGCATGGAGCGTTGTTGAGAGCGGCGATCTCGAGGCAGCCCGTGAGCAGTGCCGGGCGGCGCTGACCACGATCGCACGCTGGTTGCTAATCACAAACGGAGAGTTTCCGCTCTCCCGCGACGAGCTCGCGGACCAGCTGCTTGCGATCGCCTGCTTCGATCTGGCCGCGGCACTGCACCGTCTGATTCACGACGAGCCCTCGAGCGATGAGTTGCGCACCGGCCTTCAGGTCGGCGAGAAGCTCGTGAACACGCCGCCAAGGCGAGCAACACCATCCCCGGCGACTGCTCGGACGCGACGCCAGAATGCCCGACGGACACTCTCCCCAAACTCTCCCCGACCGAGCAACTTCTGAGGTCACCTGGGAGCGCCTGAGAGCTACGAAGTGGCGCGTAGGTAAGCGACGAGCACCGTCTTCCGGCGCACTGCAAAGCTGTATACACCGGTTCGATTCGGGTCGTCGCCTTACAGGGCTGGTTGCCAAAGTTGACCTGCGCCTGTTGCGCAGTGTTTGTGGTCAGGCTGTAGCGGACCCACGCGGAGGGACCGTCCCCAAGCCCGTCTTCGTGGTATTGGCGGTGGGCGTACAGCCACGAGCCGGCGATTGTCGGGGTGAGATAGGTACGCGTGCCGAACGCCGAGCCGCCGCCCGTGTCGATTCGGTCGATCAGCTGTGGCTACTGCCCAGGCCGCTGGACCCAGAGGTCCGACCTGTCCCATCCTCCCCACGGCACCACACGGGTGTAGGCGACCTGTCTGCCGCTGAGCGCCAGCGCGGTGATTTCCCCGATGTGCCGTCGGGGCCGGTCGGTTTGGGTTCTTCGGCGATTTCCGCGGCCGAGAGCCTGTTATGCGGCAGCGCGAGCGCCTTCAATCGCAAGCAGCTCCAGACTGCACCCCTCATGCCGCAAGGTGTCGGAGGAGCGCGGGTATACAGCGCCGACCCAGCCGGAGGCGAGCGGCCCGAGACTCGCTTCGAACGGCTGTGGACTCTCGGCGACGCCCATCGCCGTAACCTCGCCGTTTGCGTTTCGCACGATCAGCTGATAGGCACGGTGCGTGGAGTCATAGCGGCTCCACGACGCCCAGCCGCCGTAGCTCGCGACGCTCGTGGGGCGCGCAATCGTTTCGAGCAGTTGAGCCTGGAGCGAGCCCGGCTGGATGGGCAGTGGCGATAGTTCATCCGTCGCACCCGCAGCCGAAGCCGTGGGCACCAGCCCCACGAGGACGACCAACAGCGATGCGCAAAGCGCCGTCAGGACAGACCTATGGGATCCGGCTTCACAGAAAACCCTTCTGCGCTCGCGGTCTGCCTAACCGTGATCGGTGGCGCGAACGCTGCAGATGCCACGACCGCCGCCGCGAGCGCCAACACTACGAATCCTCGCTGACGACGGCTCATCTGTGAGTATCAACCGACCCCACCACAGGAAAGAGCGGTGCCCGGCTGATACGCGCTCGCGGGCGTCTGTCAGCGGCGGGCCAGTCGGCGTCCGCTCTCGGTGCCGAGCGGGGTGTAGTTCAGCTCGAAGTGGTGGTAGAGGGCCGACTCGTCTGCCTGGGAGAGCTCCTCGCCGTGCTGCTCGATGTTGGGCGCGGACTGGATCTGCTCCTTGGTGACCGCCACTTGCAGGTCATCGGGACCAACCTTGATCCCACCGAGCGGCACAAAGGTCAAGTGGCGGGCGATGAAGCCTTCCTTGACCGTGGCGAACTGCGGCTCGTCGTTCTCGACGTCGACATACACGTCCTGCAGCTTGCCGATCCTCTCGCCGTCGCGATCGACCAGCATCTTGCCATGCCACTCGGCGACGTTCCACTCGGCGTCCTGCTGTTGCTCGGTCATCGTAAAGCCTCCTTGTCCCTGCGCAGGCTGGCAATCACCCAGTGTAGACCGGCTCGCCTACGACGAGTCGCCATACGGCTACCTGATGACGTTGTCGTGCGTAGCCCAACAGGTGACCAAACCGATCAGGAATCGAGAAGCGCCGGTCACCTAGCCACAACTAGAGTGACCGCCATGAGCATCACCACCACGACTTCAGGAGCGACCATGACCGGCTCTTCCACCCAGGGAATCAAAACCGTGCTGCATCCCGTGTCCGACCTGGCGGCCGCCAAGGCGGTATACACCGCCCTGCTCGGCATCCCGCCGCAGGCCGACGCGCCCTACTACGTCGGCTTCCAGGCCGAGGGCCAGCAGATCGGGCTGGTGCCGGGCGGCGGACCGCAGGGCATGACCTCGCCGGTCGCCTTCTGGCACGTGCCGGACATCGAGGCGAAGCTGGCCGAGGTGACCGCCGCGGGCGCCACCGTCAAGGAACCCGCGCACGACGTCGGTGGCGGGCGCCTGGTGGCCACCGTCACCGACCCCGATGGCAACGTCCTCGGCCTGCTTCAAGACCCATGAGCGGCCCCGCCTGCCAGACGGAGAGACGATGAGCATGGCCACGCCGACGCAATCGAAGTCGCCTGCGCTGCACGGTGGCGACAGCCACGATTCGATCCGCGTGCACGGCGCACGTGTGAACAACCTCAAGGACGTCAGCGTCGAGATCCCCAAGCGCCGGCTGACTGTGTTCACCGGCGTCTCCGGCTCAGGCAAGAGCTCGCTGGTATTCGGCACGATCGCCGCGGAGTCACAGCGGCTGATCAACGAGACCTACAGCGCCTTTGTACAGGGCTTCATGCCAACGCTGGCGCGACCCGAGGTCGACGTGCTCGAGGGGCTGACCACAGCGATCATCGTCGACCAGGAGCGGATGGGTGCCGACGCCCGATCAACGGTCGGCACGGCCACCGACTCAGGCGCGATGCTGCGCATCCTCTTCAGCCGGCTCGGCAAGCCGCACATCGGCTCGCCCCAGGCGTTCTCCTTCAATGTCGGCTCGATCTCGGGCGCCGGGGCGGTCACGATCGAACGCGCTGGCCGCACTACAAAAGAGAGGCGTAGCTTCAGCATCCTTGGCGGCATGTGCCCACGCTGCGAAGGCCGGGGCGCGGTGAATGACATCGACCTCACTCAGCTGTACGACGACAGTACGTCGCTGCGCGAGGGTGCGCTCACGATCCCCGGCTACAGCATGGACGGCTGGTACGGGCGGATCTTCATGGGCTGCGGCTTCTTTGACCCGGACAAGCCCATCAAGAAGTTCACCAAAAAGGAACTCAACGATCTCCTCTACAAGGAGCCGACCAAGATCAAGGTCGACGGCGTCAACCTCACATACGAGGGCCTGATCCCGCGGATCCAGAAGTCGATGCTCTCCAAGGACGTCGACTCGTTGCAGCCGCACGTCCGCGCCTTTGTGGAGCGTGCGGTCGCTTTCACCACCTGTCCCGAGTGCGACGGGACCCGGCTCAGCGCACAGGCGCGGTCGTCGAAGATCAAGGGAATCAACATCGCCGATGCCTGCGCAATGCAGATCAGCGACCTCGCCGCGTGGGTGAGCAAACTCGAGAACAAGGCGGTCGCGCCGCTCCTGGAAGCGCTGGGGGCGACCCTCGACTCGTTCGTGGACATCGGGCTGGGCTACCTCTCGCTCGAGCGGCCGTCGGGCACGCTGTCGGGTGGCGAGGCCCAGCGCGTGAAGATGGTCCGCCATCTCGGGTCCTCTCTCACCGACGTCACCTATGTCTTCGACGAGCCGACCATTGGCCTGCACCCGCACGACATCGAGCGGATGAACGAGCTGCTGCTGGCGCTGCGCGACAAGGGCAACACCGTGCTCGTCGTCGAGCACAAGCCGGAGACGATCGCGATCGCAGAGCATGTCGTCGACCTCGGCCCAGGCGCCGGCACCGATGGCGGCGAGGTGGTCTTTGAGGGAACCGTTGAGGGGCTGCGCAGGAGCAAGACGATCACCGGCCGCCACCTCGACGACCGGGCGGCCGTCAAGGGAGAGGTCCGGACCTCGTCGCAGGCCCTGGAGGTTCGCGGCGCCGACACCCACAATCTGCAGGATGTCGACGTCGACATCCCGCTCGGCGTTCTCGTCGTCGTCACCGGGGTGGCAGGCTCGGGCAAGAGCTCGCTGCTGCACGGCTCAGTGTCTGGACGCGACGGTGTGGTGACGGTCGACCAGCGCGCGATCCGTGGCTCGCGACGCAGCAACCCGGCGACGTACACGGGACTGCTCGACCCGATCCGCAAGGCGTTCGCGAAGGCCAACGGCGTCAAGCCAGCGTTGTTCAGTGCTAACTCCGAGGGCGCCTGCCCCAACTGCAACGGCGCCGGCGTGATCTACACGGACCTGGCGATAATGGCCGGCGTCGCTGCCCCGTGCGAGGTGTGTGACGGCAAGCGCTTTGACGCGTCGGTGCTGGAGTACACGTTCGCCGGTAAGGACATCAGCGAGGTGCTCGCGATGCCGGTAACCGAGGCCATGGAGTTCTTCGGCGTCGGTGAGGCCAAGACGCCGGCAGCGCACACGATCCTCGATCGGCTCGCAGACGTCGGGCTTGGCTACCTCAGCCTTGGCCAACCGCTCACCACGCTGTCCGGCGGCGAGCGCCAGCGGCTCAAGCTGGCCACGCGCATGGGAGAGAACGGCGGCGTGTACGTCCTCGACGAGCCGACCGCCGGCCTGCACCTCGCCGACGTGGAGCAGCTGCTCGGCCTGCTCGACCGGCTCGTCGACTCCGGCAAGTCGGTCATCGTCATCGAGCACCACCAGGCTGTGATGGCGCACGCCGACTGGATCATCGACCTTGGCCCCGGCGCCGGCCACGACGGTGGCCGAGTCGTCTTCGAGGGCACGCCCGCCGACCTCGTCGCGGCGCGCTCCACCCTCACGGGCGAGCACCTCGCGGCCTACGTCGGCAGCTGACCGGGGCCTTACGGACACCGTGACTGTGTGTGTCACGATCTTGCATATGACCAGCAGACTCGCCGAGGCCCAGCACCTGAGCGACCTCGCGCTGCTGCGCCGCGTTCGTGATCGGATCGACCGGGAGTACGCGCAGCCGCTTGACGTCGAGGCGCTCGCCCGCGGCGCACACATGTCGGCCGGGCACTTCAGCCGCCAGTTCCGGCTCGCCTACGGCGAGTCGCCATACGGCTACCTGATGACGCGGCGCATCGAGCGCGCGATGGCGCTGCTGCGTCGCGGCGACCTCAGCGTCACCGAGGTCTGTTTTGAGGTCGGCTGCTCGTCGCTGGGCACCTTCAGCACCCGCTTTAGCGAACTGGTCGGTGTGCCGCCCAACACCTACCGGCGCGAGGCGGCGCGCGCGACCGATGGGATGCCGTCGTGCGTTGCCAAGCAGGTGACCAGGCCGATCAGGAATCGAGAAGCGCCGGTCACGAACCGCGGCTAGGGTGACGTCATGGACATCACAATTCACGCGAGCTTTCTACCGCATGACGACCCGGACGCCGCCCTGGCCTTCTATCGCGACACGCTCGGCTTTGAGGTCCGCAACGACGTCGGATACGCCGGTATGCGCTGGATCACGGTCGGCCCCGCCGACCAGCCCGGCACATCGATCGTCCTGCACCCGCCGGGCGCCGACCCGGGCGTCACCGACGACGAGCGCCGCACCATCGTCGAGATGATGGCTAAGGGCACCTATGGCGCCATCCTCATGGCCACCGCCGATCTCGACGCCACCTTCGAGCGGCTGCAGGGCGTGGCCGAGGTCGTCCAGGAGCCGACCGAGCAGCCCTACGGGGTTCGCGACTGTGCCTTGCGCGATCGATTTGGGGCGCCTGTCGACCGGTCGAAGACGGAACACAATGACGCTGCGGGGTCGAGCCGTTTTGGTTTCGGGCGCATCAGTCGTGTACAAGGGCCGCACCCCGTCAAGCTCGAACTGCCCTTCGTAGGTCACACGACCGCGGGCACCGTCAAACAGCCGGAGCACGCGACCAGCGGCGTCGTGTCGCAAGATCGCCGCATTTCCGCCCTTCATTTCCTGATCGCCGCGCTGGCCTTCGCCGGTGTAGTGAAAGCAACCGTCGTCACGCCAACCGTCGAAGTAGCCATGGGGCTCTCCCGAAGCAGCTTCCGAAAAGATCATCACGTTCGGCGAGCTTCGCGATGGCGCAATACCGCCTTGGCCGCTACCGCCGTAGCGCTTGTGGAGCGTCGTTCGCTCGATCACCTCGCCGGGCTCCAACGCCCAGATCAAAGGACTCCCGAAGTCTTCGACCTCGGGCTGAGGACTCGCCATCCTCTAATCATCGTCTCGCCGGCGGACGGCCTGCCCCGCCGGTGGCGACGCTGACCGCGGTCTAACTGAGAGACCGGCCGCCTGGCGGGCCCGCTGCACGGGAGGTCGCACAGGACAGTCGGCGAGGTGATCGTTGACCAGGCCGCACGCCTGCATGAGGGCATAGAGCGTCGTCGGACCCACGAAGCGAAAGCCGCGGCGCTTGAGCTCGCGGGCGAGGGCGACCGTCTGCGGCCTGGTCGAGCGCACCTGCGCCCAGGAGACCGGCGGCGGATCCTCACGATCGGGCGCGTGGCTGAGTATGAGCGCCTCGAGCGTCTCGCCGCCACGCAGCGCGACGGTGGCGCGGGCGTTGGCGAGCGTCGCCTCGATCTTTGCTCGGTTGCGGACGATGTCCGCGTCGGCCAGCAGGCGGGCCACGTCGCCGTCGTCAAAGCGCGCGACCAGTTGGGGGTCAAAGCCAGCGAAGGCCGCTCGAAACGCATCGCGCTTTTTGAGGATCGTCCGCCATGACAGCCCCGACTGGAAGGCCTCGAGGCTCATCCGCTCGAACAGCCCACGCTCATCGAGCGCCGGAAACCCCCACTCCTCATCGTGGTAGCGCTCCATCAGGGGATCGCCATCGCCAAAACAACGTGTCAGCGGCTCTCGCGTCACCCGCGCTGGCCAGGATCTGGCGGATTGGTCCGCCCGCACACCTCGCCCGCCAGCAGAGCTCCGAAGTGGCTCACGCGGTGAGAGCTACTGCGGCGTCGGGGGACGCGACCACGAAACTGAAGCTCTCCTCGATGTAGAGATGGACCACCTCGCCGTCGTGCTGGTGGTAGCCGATCGACAGATCCTGCCCGCAGTCATAGATGAAGTCGCCTCCGCGCAGGCTCAGCACCACGGCGCCGTCCACGCCCGGCGCCCACACGATCGGGCCGTCGAGGATCTTGCGCAGATGATCGAGTAGCAGGTGACCGCCGTGCTCGGCGGTCTCGACCACGCGCCTGTACTGCTCGCGTCCCAGCGCCATGCCATAAGGTCCGCCCACGCCGTTTGAGAGCAGCAGCTCGACGGCGCCCGCGACCGCGCGCGGGTAGCTGTCGGGCTCGTCGCCCAGCGGCCTTTGCTCATGCGGCGACGCACCGACTATGCCCGTCATGTCGGCCTGCGCCCAACCGTGGAACACGGCGACGTTCTCGGCCACCGCGATGCGATGCGCGGCATCGTCGAGCGAGGACAGATCCACATCCAGAGCCCCCCGCTCCTGGTCGCGCAGCTCTTCGACGGAGACACTGAAGTCCGCCCGCAACTCGACCAGTGCGAGCACGCGACGGCGCACGGCCGCGACACCCTCCTGGACAGACGCGGCCACCGGCTCGGTGCGCCCCAGGTTGGTGGCCGAGTGCTCCCAGCCGTGCGGACCGCGGAAGTCGATGAGCCTGCGTGCGCCAAGCGCGGGCGTCAGCCGCTGCGTTGCCTCGCCATCCAGCAGCGCCCAACCGGACTCTGTGATCGGCGCGTGTTGGCGCAGGAGATGGTTCATCAGCGCACGCTACCCGCGTCGCCGCCGATTCCCAGCGAGCCCGAGCGATCGTCGCTCGTACCCTCCTCGCCCGACTCGCTGTCACCCGTCGCCCGCGCCTCGGATGCCTCGCCGTGCTCGACGATGTCGCCCGACTGGAACAGGATGCCCCGCGCGATCTCGCGCCACAGCGGCGTGCGCCGCAGCAGAAACTCGAGGTCCATGCTGAAGTGCTTGAACTCCTCGCCCTGAGCATCGCGCATAATCGCCAGCGCGTCGGCGTCGGTCTCGACCGCCAGCCGCTGCTCATACCAGCCGATCGCTTCGGCCTCCTCGGTCAGCGACGCACACATACGCGCGAACGTGCGCGTTTTGGCGGGCAACTCGTGCGCCGGCTCGTGATACTGATCAAAGCCCATGCGGCCTCCTAGACGATTTCATCGAAAAGGTAGCCTCTCGTGGCCTGCGATGACAATCCGAGGCCCCGCCTCCTTGTGCGAGGCGATGGCATGACGCTCGGCGTCGACTCATGTCGGTCCGAAGCGCTCGGCGTGGATCGCTGCGGGAGGGTGGCCGATCCCAACAAGCGCGTCGGCGACGGTCTCCACGAAGGCGGTCGGGCCGCAGACGAATATGCGCGGGCGCTCGCTGACGCGCGGTCCGAGCATCGTGAGCATGTCGGTGTCGACGCGGCGATCGGGGCCGGTCCAGCCCGCGGGTCTCATCCGAGTCAACGTCAACTCGATGGTCACGTCATCGTCCGCGGACATCTGCGTCAGCTCGTCGCTGTAGAGCAGGTCATCCCAGCTTCTGCTCGACGCCAGCAGCCGCGTGTCGACCATCGCCGCGCGGGCAGCCCGGTGACGGAGCATCGCCATCAGCGGCACAAGCCCCGAGCCCCCGGCGACGAGCAACAGCGGACCACCGTCCTCGACGCGCCAGGTGAAATGTCCGCCAATGGGGCCGCGCAGCTCGAGGCGGTCGCCGCGGCGCAGCTCATCGGCTAGGTACGGCGACACCTCGCCGTCGTCGATCCTCTCCACCGTCAAGGCGAGCTCGCAAGCCTCGGGCGCGGAGGCGATCGAGTAGGAGCGCTCGGCCTGGTAGCCGTCCTCGGCGGTCAGGCGCACGTCGACGTGCTGACCGGCGCGGTGTCCTGGCCAGCCGCTCTTGTCGAGCACGATCGTCTTTGCGTGAGCGCTCTCTTCGACGATCTCAAGGACAGCCAACTCACGCCAGACGATCGGCGCCCGCGTCACGGTCAGTCGCTCCAATAGCGCTGCTCTTTCCAGGGGTCGCCGTGATTGTGATAGCCCGCTGCCTCCCAGAAGCCCGGCTGATCCCCGGCGGTGAGCGTCAGGCCGCGAACCCACTTGGCGCTCTTCCAGAAGTACAGGTGCGGAACGAGCAGCCGGGCCGGTCCGCCGTGCTCGGGCTCGAGCGGCTTGCCATCGAAGCTATATGCGACCCAGGCGCGGCCGGCCGTAAGGTCGCGCAGCGACAGGTTCGTCGTATAGCCACCGTCTGACCAGGCCGTCACAAACTGCGCCTCGGTCTGCACACCCTCGAGCAGCGTGTCGATCGCCACTCCCGTCCAGCGCGTACCCAGCTTGCTCCACTTGGTCACGCAGTGAATGTCCACGGTGAACGTCTCCGAGGGCAGCGCAACGAACTGCTCCCACGTCCATGAGACCTGTGAGCCGACCGTGCCGGCGATCGCAAAGCTCCATTGATCGAGTGGCGTCCGCGGTGTGGGCCCAGCCGACAGCACCGGAAAGTCGTCGACCACATACTGGCCTGGGGGGATCCGGGCCGGGTCTACGTCGCGCCTTCGGCGGCCGTGAAAGCCGCGAGAGATAGGTGCCATCGAAGCTCCGATCTGGCTATGCGGCTTGCCGGATCCGTCGGCGACGAGGACCGGCAAACACCCTGGCTGCAATCTAACAACTCAGCCATGCCCAGGCTTGATCGGCTGCTACTGACGACGTCCGCCCGGCGCGCGCGCGTCAGCCCCCCAGACGCTGCTCCTCCAACTTGTCGGCGCGAGTGGTCAGCTCGCCCAGGCTGACACCCAGGCCGGCGCACAACTTCAGCAGGGTGTTATACGTCGGGTTGCTCTGGCCCCGAATCAGGCGGCCGACCTGTTCGTTGCTCAGCCCCGACCGGGTGGCTACGGAGTCGGGGGTCATGTGCGCGTCCTCGGCTATCACGAGCTCGATCGCCTGACCGAGCGCTGCATGGCCGGGACTGCGTGGCTTGGACTTCCTCGGACGCGCCATCAGCGCAGCCTTACGCATCACAGCGAGCAGGGGAAAGGACATATATGGAGAAATGGGACCTCAGACAGTTGTCGTCCGCCCAATTTGGGAGATTTTTCTCTTGTCCGCAAGCGAACAGCAAGAGCAGAACCTGGCCATCCTTGGGCAGGCGATCCGGCAGGTGCGCGAGCGCCAGGACGTGACCGCGGCCGAGCTTGCCGCCACGACCGGCGTCGAGCGCGAGCAGATCGACGCACTCGAGGCCGGACAGTTTGACCCAACCTACGAGTTGCTGCTCGTGCTAGCGCGAGGGCTCGGCATTCGACCGTCGGTGTTCATCGTATGTGCGGAAGACATGAGCACTCGCCGTCGGCCGAGTGGCGCTTGAGCGGACGGGCCCTCCGAGCCCGGCTGACGGCATGTCACAGCTTTACGGTGACTTCGTCATGGACTTCGCTGCCGTCGCAAGAGCGAAAGGCGATCGTCAGCGTCGACACCTGGGCGGTCGTGTCGACAGTAACCGTCAGATAGCCGAACTTCACCATCGGTTCTATCACCCGCGTGTATTGCCCAAAGGTGACGGGCGCCTTTTCGAGATGGGCTTTGGGGAGCGTGGCCGCATAGCCGCGGGTTCCGGCGCTACGGTGCAGAAGTTGCGCAGGAACGCCTGCAGAGTGGGCGTGTGCGGGGCGCTTGCCCCTTCTTCGTAGACAACCCCGCCATCGTGGTTGCCGGGGATCGCGAAGATCGGTGCATCATAGGCGCGAAACGGCTCGTAGAATTGATCGTAATAATATTCTTCCTCGCCGAAGTTGTAGATCACGTCGCCCAGGTGAAAGAGGAATGAAGGTACATCCGGGCCACCCTGGGCGACGTCGCGCGCCATCGCGTCGGCAACCCACCCCTCGTGTTTGAGCGCCTCTTCGGCGGTCTGGTGGAGATCGACCTTGGCGGCGCCCGTGTCTCCCACAGCATGGAAGACGATCCTGCCGGACGTGATAATCGGCCGCAGGGAGTCGCCGCCCACGATTTCCGCAATGTCCATCCGCGGCGGCGCGACCCGCGGCGCCGGGATCGGCTGGACTTCCTTTTCGTGATGTTCGTACTCCTTCGATTCGTAATACGCTCCACTGCTGTTGTCGACCTGAAATGAGGTCTCGTCGGGGCCGGGTGTGGGATTGGCGAACAGCCGTCCCTGCGTGCCGCTTTGGGCAGGGCGCAGATGGGTATCCGCTACCGCTGGTCTTGGCTTGGAGCCGACGGCCCTGCCGCCGGCAGTACGACGGGACCTGGTGTGCGGCTGGGTCATCACATCCTCCGTCGGAGTCTGACGCGGCGGTGCGCAGCGCTCACAGTGCCGTTGTCACCGGGCATAGCGTTGTGGGCACTCCCGGCATCCGAGCACCGCTCGATCGTCGTTGTCCAAGCCAGCCGAATCATATATCGGATTGGTCACGCCTGTGCGTGCGGCCCAGACATCAGCTTTGCGTAGGCGCGCGGCTCTCGCCGAGCCGCCTGGCCGTCGACTTCACGCGCGTTCGACGGCGCCGAGCGCGCGCGTGAGCGACGCTTGCGTCTGGGGGCCGCGCAGCGCTGCACGGATGTGGCCGTGGCCGTCGATGACGAACGTGGTGGGCAGCTCAGCCAGGCGGTAGGCGTTGCCGACCGTCCCTTCCGCGTCGCGCACATTGGGAAAGGTCCACGCGTAGCGGCGGATGAAGGCCCGCGCGCCAGCGGCGGCATCGCTCCAGTCCACTCCCACAAGTCGCCCGCGCCCGAGCGGGCTCTTGGAGAAGCGCTCCAGCGCAGGCGCCTCACTTGCGCACGGTCCACACCAGCTTGCCCAGAAGACGACCAGCACCGGACGGTTGCGCGCGCCCGCCAGCAGCTTGGCGAGCGTGGGAGGCGCCTCCGACAGCGCTTCGTGGGGAAGCGCGGGCGCGGGGCGCCCAGTGGCCGACGAGCCCGAGGACGCAAGCCCGAACACGGCCAGCGCGGCCAGCGCGCCCGCCGCGAGCGTCAAGCCGAGCAGTCGCCAGCGCGTCATCGCAGCTGCGCTCAGCGAGCGGCCAGCAGGGGCACGTCGTGGGCGATTTCGGCCGGCCTGAATTCGGGCGCGTAGACGGTCAGCCGCTTGCCCGAGCCGGTGACGCCGTAGACGATGCCCGTGTGGTTGATGAACTGCGGCTGTTCGGCGTCGCGCGCGGACCCCACGCCCCAGGCCTGCCAGATCGGCCCCAGTTCCTTGGCCGAGCCGATCAGGTACTGCATGCGTCCGGTCATCTCGTGACGTGCCAGAAACGCGGCGACCGCCTTGGGCGTGTCGCCGCGCGGGTCCACCGACACGGCGATGATCTGCATCTTGGAGGCCATTGCACGGCCCATCAGGTTCTGCGCCACACGCAGGTTCGACGTGATCAGCGGGCAGATGTCTGGGCAGTTGGTGTACAGGAAGGTCACCAACACGGCCTTGCCCCGGTAGGAGTCGAGGTTGACCGGTTGGCCGAGATAGTTGCGCAGCGCAAGCGGCGGCGCGGGCCGAGCCGGCGTGAGCAGGCCCGCTGCGTCGAAGTTGGCCGCATGGGCCTTGGCGGTGGCAGCCTTGGAGCCTCCGCCGCCGATCGTCAGCACCGCCAGGCCGCCCGCGATCGCGACGAGCACCAGCAGGGAGAGCAGCATGCGGAAATCGATCCTGTGCTTGCGCGCCACACAGCGAAGGTATCAATCCGCAAGGCCCGCGATGCAGGTTCGAGCGAGCCGTAAGAACGATTACGTCGGCAAGAGAGCTTGCACTCCTTCCCCTGGAATGCAAATTGCAGAGATATCTGGTAGTTTGCCGCGCGTTCGTGCCGAGTCCTTGGCCCCACGGGGTCACGGATCGGGGGACCCAATGCAGCCAGCAAGGCTGCGGGGGCGAATCGCCACGATTTGTGGCGTAGCGTAGAAGTCTACGCGAGCCCGACAGCTAACCCCGTAGGCGCCAAGCAACGAAATGGAGAAAGGACGCCTCGCATGTCGGGATGCCCGCGTGATCTTGCCGCTCTGGACCCCTGGAACGCCTCCCTGGAACGTTCGCGTGCCCGTCGCGCGCGCTCGGCCCGCGGGCGTGCGCGCCGCAATGCCCTGGCCAACCCCGCGCTGTCTGCCCTGCTGGGAGCTGGCAGCGTCCAACAGCCGCGTGACCTCGCCGACGAGGAGTCGTGGCACCTGTCGCTCGGGCGCTCGCGCGCGCGCCGGCGCGCCGCCGAGCTGCAGTTCGTGCCTGCCAGCTCGCGTGCCAAGCGGATCTCGCTGGGCGCGCTGGCGGCGTTCACGGTCGGTCCCACGGCGAGCATCGCCTCGGGCCAAGCGAGCGTCAACCCCACTGTTCCCAACCCCGAACCGGCGACAACGACCGAACACCTGATCGAACTGAGCAACGGCAGCGAAGGCAGGCAGGTGGCCCTGCTGCAGAGCGCGCTCGGCACCATCAAAGTAGACGGAGTCTTCGGACCCGAAACCGAAGCGGCTGTCCGCGGCTTCCAGGCAAGCCGCGGCCTGACGGCGGATGGCGTCGTCGGCCCGCTCACGATCGCGGCCTTGCACGACAAGACCACCGCATTCGCCGCGGACTTCAAGACGGTGATCCCCGGCGAAGAATCCGCCAACACATCCTGGTCGCAACCATCGACGCTCGCGACCGGCGCGAGCGCCTCGCAGGCGATCGGCGCCAGCGAAGAAACGGGCGCAGGCGCAGGCGCCACCGGAGCGACGTCCTCAGCCACGCTCGAAAGCGAAGCCCCCACGGGTGTGACGCCGGAAACGAGCGTCACCGAAACCTCCACGCAAGGCGCCGGCCCGGAAGCGACCGAAAAGAGCCCCACCCAGGCCCCCGAACAGAGCGCCGCCCAGGCCCCCGAACAGAGCACCACCGCTGCTGGCGAAAAAGGCGCGCCGAGCGCAACCGAAGCAAGCGCCACAGGCGCGGTCAAGCAGCTGCAGGGCGCGCTGCACTTGCCCGTCGACGGCGAATTTGGCCCTGAAACCGAGGCCGCGGTGCGCCGGCTGCAGGCGCGCCACGGACTCACCGTCGACGGCGTCGTGGGCTCGGCGACATGGAACGTGGTCGGCGTGCGCAGCCAGGAAACGCTCACTCCTCCGCCCTCTGCCCTGCCGGCGCCCGAAGCTCAGCCCGCAGGCACCCCGGCGACGACGCCCGCGGGAACCACGGACACGCCGGGCGAAACCGCGGCACCCGCCGAAGGCGGCACGTCGCCCGCGACCGGCGCTGCAGCTGTCGATCAGCTGCAGCATGCGCTGCACCTGCCCGAAGATGGCGAATTCGGCCCGGAAACCGAGGCGGCGGTGCGCCGGCTGCAGGCCCGCCACGGACTCACCGTCGACGGCGTCGTCGGCCCATCGACGTGGGAACTGATCGGCATGAACAAACACGAAACGCTGACCCCGCCGCCCTCTGCGGTCGCAGCGGCCGAAGCACAGAGCTCCAGCTCTACCACTCCGGTGGCCGACTCGGGCGTGTCCGAATCCACCAGCAGCGCCGGCGGCGGCGAAGGCGTGGTCGCACGTGTGATCGCAGCCGCCGACGAAATCGCCACGCGCCCGTACGTGTACGGGGGCGGGCACGGCTCCTTCCAGTCAGAAGGCTATGACTGCTCGGGCTCTGTCTCCTACGCGCTGCACGGCGGTGGGCTGCTCAGCTCGCCCGAGGACTCCAGCGCGCTGGAGTCATACGGCGAACCGGGGCCGGGGCGCTACATCACCATCTACGCCAACGCAGAACACGCCTACATGGTGGTCGACGGCAAACGCTTCGACACGGTGGCGCTGCAGGAAGGCGGCTCGCGCTGGTCGAGCTCGCCCGGCGATGACGGCGGCGGCTTCGTGGAACGCCACCCGGCCGGCCTGTAGGACGCGGCCGGCGCGCCAGCGCCGCCATCGCATATGCCATGACGCTGTGATCGGCCGGCGGACGAGCCTGTCCTGCCGGCCGAGCGTCCCATCGCAGGCGCGGCCTAGCCTGCTCCGCTCCGTACCCCCAGGGCGCCGACCGGAGACCAGGCCATGCTTGCACGCACACACGCGTTCACGATCGACGGGCTGCAGACCCGTCACGTCACCGTCGAGGTTGACGTGCGCGCGGGTTTGCCCTCGTTTGCGATCGTCGGACTCGCAGACGTGGCCGTGCGTGAGGCGCGCGAGCGTATAGGAGCGGCGATCCGCAACTCGGGATACGAGTTCCCGGCGCGCCGCATCACCGCCAACCTCGCGCCCGGCGACGTGCCCAAGGCGGGCGCCGGTCTGGACCTGGCGATCGCCTGTGCGCTGCTGGCAGCCAGCGATCAGCTGCCCCGCGAGCACCTGGACAGCGTCGCGCTGTTGGGCGAGCTGGGCCTCGACGGAGACGTGCGTCCCTCGCATGGCACCCTGGCCGTGGCACAGGCCACGCGGCGGGCGGGCCTGAGAACGCTTGCGCTCGCGGGCGCCAGCGCGCAGGAGGCGCGCCTGGTGGACAACCTCGACGTTGCGGTGGTCGAACGCCTGGCCAGCGCGGTGCGCGTGCTGAGCGGCGGAGCGCCAGACCGGCCGCCCGCGCCAAGCTCGACGGCCTGCCGCTCGAGCGCGGCGGACGAGCCTCAGCTGGACCTGGCTGACGTTCGCGGCCAGCACCACGCGGTCAATGCGATCGTGATCGCAGCAGCAGGCGGACACAACTGCCTGCTCAGCGGACCGCCCGGCACCGGCAAGACGATGCTCGCCCAGCGCGTCGCCTCGATCCTGCCACCGCTCGATCGCACCGAAGCGATCGAGGTGACCAGGATCCAAAGCCTGGCGGGGACGCGTGCGGAGCGTCTCGCCAAGCGCCGCCCGTTTCGCGCGCCCCATCACTCGATCACCGCGGCCGGCCTGGTCGGCGGCGCGCAGCGCGGATGGCTCGGCGAGGTCGTGCTGGCCCACAATGGAGTGCTGTTTCTAGATGAGCTGTCGGAGTTCTCGCGCCCGACCCTGGAGGCCCTGCGCCAGCCGCTGGAGGACGGACGCGTGTCGATCGTGAGAGCGCGCCACGCGTCGGTGTACCCCACGCGCTTCATGCTCGTGGCGGCCACCAATCCATGTCCCTGCGGATATGCGGGCGACGGCGATCGTTGCGACTGCAGCGAAAGCGAGATGGCTCGTCATCGCAGGCGTCTCAGCGGTCCTCTGCTCGACCGCATCGATCTGTTGGTGGGCCTTGCGCGAGAGAGCTCGCGCGGGCTTGGTGAGCGTCCGCTGACGAGCTCTCAGCAGGCGCGCGAGCGCGTCGTGGCAGCCCGAGCGCGTCAGGTCGCGCGGCTTGGCCGGGAGGGCGTCCGGGCGAATGCGCACATGGACGTGCGCATGCTCAAGGCTCACGTGAGGCTCGATGAGCGGGGCGAACAGATGATGCTCACCGCCACCCGTAGGGGCCTGCTGAGCGCTCGCGGCGAGCATCGTGTGCTGCGCGTAGCGCGTACGATCGCCGACCTTCACGCCAGCGAGCGCGTGCGCGCCAGCGACATCGGCGCGGCTCTAGCGCTGCGCAGCGACGTGGGGCTGGCTCGAGGAGCGGCGCGATGAACACGTCACAGCGCGGAAGACGCACCAGTGGGGCCGACCGCGAGGCAGGCGACGGCAAGGATCGCGCAGGCCCGGACGCCGGGGGCGCGTGCCAGATTTGCATGCGCCGCAGCTGGCTGCTGGCGCAGCTGAGCGCGCCGCTCGATTATTGCGCGCGCGACCGCGATCGCCTGTTGGCGCTGCTGGGGCTCGCAGACGAGCAGCTGATCGAAGCAGTTGGCGGCAGGCGCAAGCAGGAGCTGGCGGCTCGATACCAGGCGTTTTCGCCCGACGGGTATCGCGCAGGTCAGCATGTGCAGACGATCTGTCGCCACCGCAGCGGCTACCCACGAGTGCTGGGCGCTGCGAGCGCGCCGCACATGCTCAACGTGGCCGGTCGTGCCGATCGCGTGCGTGTGCTCACCGGTGGAGATGTGGTGGCGCTCGTGGGCAGCCGCAGAGCCAGCGACTACGGGATCGAGATGGCGCGCAGCATCGCGCGGGGGCTGGGCGCCAGCGCAGTGACGGTGACGAGCGGCCTGGTGGGGGAGATCGCGCTGGCGGCGCACGAGGGCGCGATCGAGGGCCGCGGCGCGACGGTGGCGGTGAGCGGCGACGGGCTCGGCAGCTGTCCGGCAGGTCGGCGGTCACTTCTGCAGCGGGTGACGCGCGATGGCTGCGCGGTCTCAGAGCTTGCGTGGGAGTGTCGTGGACGACGCTGGGGGCAGCTCGCCAGCGAGCGCACGATCGTGGGGCTGGCCGCGCTGACGATCGTGGTGGAGGCTCGTGAGACGGCTGAGGACCTCGCCCCGGCGCGGATCGCGCGTGCGCTTGGACGCACGGTTGCGGCGATACCCGGACGCGTGACGTCGCCGCTGTCGTGCGGCACCAACGTCCTGCTGATGGAAGGGGCCAAGCTCGTGAGGGGCGCAGCGGACGTGCTGGAGCTGCTTTGTCTCGACGCCCCGCAGCCTCAAGCGCAGGCGCACGCACAGGCACAGGCGCCCCCGCGGGCGCTGAAGCAGACCTGCAGCGAGCAGGACCATGCGCCTGAGCCCAGGCTGCAGCGGATCCTCGAACGGGTGGGCATGGGCGCGGACACGCCACAGAAGCTGGCCAAAGCCGGCGTCGATACGGCCGAGGCGATGCTGGCGCTGAGTGAACTGGAGCTGATGGGGCTGTTGGGAAGGGGCCATGGCGGACGCTACGTACCCCGCCAGCCCTGGCATGTTGACAACTAGAAATCACTCGTTTACCAGATGCTTAGCGTCCTCAAGCACGGCCCAGGACTGGCCGACGCCATTGCCTGACATGAGCAGATCTGCAGCAAGCTTGGCCAAGACAAGGCGAGGGCCTGCGCGCCCGAGCGCCTCGCCGAGACGATCGCGCGAAGAGTTGCGCCAGCTCGGCCAGGCGCTTGACGCGCGCGCGGCGGATGTGCTCGCGCACGTGGTCGCACGCAGTCAGAAAGACGGGCGGGCCCTGGACGCCCAGGTTCGAGCGAGCCTCGAGCGAATTTGCTCGACCACCACCGTGGCGGTCGCCCGCTGGATGGCCGGCGGCGACACCAAGGCCGACCGCGAGGCCAGCCGTCAGGCATGGGCGGTGTTCGGTCATCTGGCCGCACATGGCGCGGCGCCACTGAACGAGGTGACCAAGCGCTGCCTGCGCTGGCGCGACGCGGTCGAGCAGACACTGCACGAATGCGCGGGCGAGCTCGGCCTGGCGCAGGCCACGCTCGCCGAGGCCCTGGCGATGACGCGCAGGGCGCTGGACGTGACGCTCGTGCGCATGTGCGAGGAGTTCGAGGCCGAGCGGGGGCGAACGGAAGATGAGCTCACGCGCCGCCAGGAGGAGCTCGTGTTCATGGCCACGCACGACCAGCTCACGGGCCTGCCCAACCGGACGCTGATCCTCGACCGTGGCGAGCAGATGCTCAGCCGCTCGCGCCGGCGCCAGACCCCGGTGGCGGCGCTGCTGATCAACCTCGACAACTTCACCGCGATCAACGACACGCTCGGCCACACCGCCGGCGACGAGCTGTTGCGAGGCTTTGCCGCGAGGCTGCACGGGGTCGTGCGCGAGACCGACGCGCTGGGGCGAGTCGGCGGCGACGAGTTCGTGGTACTCGCCGAGGAGCTCTCGCTGGCGGCCGGGGCGGAGCTGATCGCAGAGCGCCTGCAAGAAGCGCTCAAGGCGCCGTTCAAGCTGCCCGAGCATGCGGACACACCCCTGACGATCACCGCCAGCATCGGCATCGCCATGGGCGAGCACAGCAGCGCAGCGGACTTCCTGCGCGACGCGGACATCGCTTTGCACAGAGCCAAGTGGGACGGCAAGAACCGCCACGTGGTCTTCGAGTCGGGCATGCAGGACGCGATCCAGGCGCGCATGGAGCTCGAGATGGACCTGCGCAAAGCGCTGGAGAGCAAGGAGCTCTTCCTCGTCTACCAGCCCACGTTCGAGCTGCAGACCATGACGCTCACGGGCGTGGAGGCGCTGCTGCGCTGGCGCCACCCCCAGCGCGGGGTGGTCCAACCCAACGACTTCATCCCCCTTCTGGAGGAGACAGGCCTGATCGTGGAGGCCGGCAGCTGGGTGCTCGCCGAGGCCACCCGCCAGGGCGCCGCCTGGCGCCGCGCCGGACACGCGATCGGCGTGGCCGTGAACGTGTCCGCACGACAGCTCGACAGCGACCGCTTCATCGCCGAGGTACGCCGAGCCCTCCAGCGCAGCCGGCTGGACGCGGACGCGCTGACGCTGGAGATCACCGAGACTGCGCTGATGCGAAACGCCGAGGAAACCGCTCGGCGGCTGCACGCGATCAAGGCGCTTGGCGTGCGCATCGCCATCGATGACTTCGGCACGGGCTACTCGTCGTTTGCCCACCTGCGCCAGTTCCCCGTGGACGCCCTGAAGATCGACCGCTCGTTCATCTCCCGCCTGGCCGAGAACCCCGAGGGCGAGACGCTGATCCACACGCTTGTCCAGCTCGGCAAGGCGCTGGCTATCGAGACACTCGCCGAGGGCATCGAGCAACAGCACGAGCTGTCGGTGCTACAGGGTGAGCAGTGCGACAGCGGGCAGGGCTTCTTGTTCGCGCGGCCGCTCGAGCTTGAGGAAGCGGAGGCATTTCTGCGGGAGTGGCAGCAGAGCGGCGGCTGTGACACAAACGGGATGTCGCAGGCCTCGTAGGGCGCCCGCGTACCTGTGCGTTCACTAACCCTGATGTAGCACGTCGAATCTCGGCTCAGTCAGCCACCCTCGAGTAGGGGCCGCAACGCTCGATCCTTGCCGGGTGCGGCGCCCAGAGCCTGGCACACGCTACCGTTCTGCACATGAGCGCGCTCAAGTTCAATGTCGTCTTCGAGGATGCAGGGGATGGCTGGGTCTACGCGCACGTTCAGGAGTTGCCCGAGGTGCACACACAGGGAGAGGGACTCGACGAAGCCCGAGTCATGGTGCGCGAGGCGATCGAACTAGTGCTCGAGGATCGGCGCGAGCGCGGTGCAGCAATTCCGGCGACTGGATGGGCACTTGTGGAGCCTGTCGAGATCGCTGCGTGAAGAAGCGCGACCTCGAGCGTCATCTCGGCGAGCACGGTTGCAGGCTCGCCCGCCAGGCTTCTAACCACGAGGTCTGAGAGAACCCAGCTACAGGGCAGCGCAGCACCATCCCGCGGCATCGTGAGATCAAGCCGCCGACGGCACGTGGCATCTGCCGCCAGCTCGGGGTCCCCGCACCGACCGGGCCACGATGAGCGGCGGGCGGTAACAATCTACGAACGGCATCTGCGCCGCAGACGCGGTGATATTTTCGTGATCATGGCGCGCGCCAAGATACCCCGGATCGACTCGCTCAAAGTCGATCGCGTGCCGACCACAGGCGCCGAGCGTGCATTCGATGTCGTGATGGTGGCCGAGTCGGAGGGCGGCTACAGCGTGCTCGTACCGGAGCTACCGAGTGTCGCCACGCAGGGCGAGACGATCGAGGAGGCGCGCACAAACGCCCGAGAGGCGATCGAGACATACCTGGAAGTCATGCGCCACGGTCTTGCCCTCCAGATACCGGGCATACCCGCCGCCCTTCGCGGCACCAATGCTCGAAGCGGTCACCACTACCGTTAATGACCGCGAGACCGCCGAAACGGCCACCAAGTTGTAGGTCTGCGTCTCTGCACACCGGGAATAGACCCAAACCCGCCCCGACCGGCCAACGGATTTCACGCCACCACCCGCGCGAGCGCCAGCGAGAAGGGTCAAGCCGACACAGCAGCGACACAGCACCCGCACACCCGTGCATGTGGTCTGTCCTGGGTCGTTGTGCTGTGCCGGCCGCGAAGCGCTGGGCAGCACAGCCGGGCAGAGGACGGGCTGAGCTGGTCGGTCAGGGCGGCGTGCGAGGCTGACGAGATATGGAGCCGACTCGCGTGACGCTCAGTGGGGGACCTGTCAGGCGAATACGTGGTCGAGGAGCGTCGTCCAGACGGCCGCTTGGTCCTGCACCCTGACTTGAGCGTCAGGGCAATGCTCTCCCGCCACTCCGAGCGCGAGCTGACACCCGACGAGTTCAAGCAGCACTTCGGCGAGATACCCACCGACGACGAAGGCTGAAGCACCTGGATGATCGCCCATCGGCGTCGATGGGTCAGCAGAACGCCAAGGGCGACTCGTGAGTTTCGTCGGAAGCCTGCTGTAGCGTCGGGGTATGGCTTCGGAGTCGCTGAGGGTTTGGCGTAACGACGCATCGGCGGCGTTCGACGAGATCGTGAACGCTCATCAGGCGGTCGGAGGGACGAGGCCGGGTAGGCGGTTCTTGACGCAGCAGCTCAACTACGCCTACACGATGCTGCTTGCGGCGCGCTTCCAAGGGTTCGTTCGGGCGCTGCAGGTACAGACCGCGGAGGCAATCGCACTTGGCGCACACAACGCCACCTACGGAGAACTGCTGCGCGAGAATCTGACGAGCAACAGGGCGCTCGAACGGCACAACGCGCAACCAAACTCGATCGCGGAAGACTTCGGGCGTTTCGGACTCGACGTCTGGACCGAGGTCGACAGAGAGCGCATGGGCAACGACGAGCGCCGCAAGAAGCTCTCGGCGCTCATCACATGGCGCAACGCGATCGCGCACGACGACATCGACGCAAAGCGCGCGAAGGGTGCCCTGGAACCCATGACCATCAGCCTCGGCACGTGTAGGAGCTGGCGCAGCTCCCTCAACGTCTTGGCCGGATCGCTCGATAAGGTCGCAGCCGACCACTGCAAAACGCTGGAACTACCCCGTCCCTGGTGATACCTTCAAGATCATGGCTAGCGCTCGAACAGCCCCAACGAACTCGCTGAAAGTTGGCGACCACGTGACCTCGAAGGTCCCTGGTTTCAACTGGAAGGGCGTCATCATCGAGGATCTCGGACCCTTGGGTGTCGGCGGCAGGAAAATCTTCCTGGTGCACGTCGGCGAGGAGGACGCAGGCCGTCGATTCGACGTGCCTGCTGAGAACCTCGAACGCATCGCGGCGTAGACAGGCGTCCTTCTGTAGGACGCCCTCTGGGAGTCGACGTAGATAGCCGTCCCTGATTCGCGCAGCATCCGTCCGGGCTATCGTTCGGCGCGACATGAGTGGGCAGCGTGAGTTCGACGTGGTGATCGTCGCCGAGCAGAAAGGCGGCTACAGCGTGCTTGTACCTGAGCTGCCGAGTGTCGCCACCCAGGGCGAGACGATCGAGGAAGCGCGTGCCAACGCTCAAGAGGCGATCGAGGGGTATCTCGAAGCGATGCACGATGATGGTCTGCCCCTCCCCGCGGTGCATCGCGACCGCGTAGCGGTCAACGCTAGATGATTGATCCATGGGCCGTGGAGTGCAGGAGCAGCCGACCGTCCTCGATCCCGGCGCAGACGCCCATCAGCCACTCCAGCGCGTCTGCCAGGCGCCGACGGTGCTTATGGTAGCCGGCCTCCTGCGACGCCTCCTGACCTCACCGCCGCCATCACCCTCAACCACCAACTCGGCCGCCCCAGCCGCGCACGCGTCAACTACTGCGCCTGATCCCGATGTCAATCATCTACGGATCGATCGCGAGGACTGCGGCAGTCGTGAGCTGTTCGGCGGCGAGGCCGGTCAGCTTGCTGGCGATCAGGGCTCCAGGGGGGCCGCCGACGAGGGTGCCGACGACGGCGCCGAGGGATTCGCCGCCAACACCGGAGCCCGCGACGATCACCCACTTGATCGTTGCCCTGGCGAGGAGCTGGGGGGTCAGGATCGCGGGGATGTGCTCGGCAGGGATGACCTGTTCGATCAAGGTGCGGGCCGCTTTGCGACCGACCTCGACGATCGTCGCGCCCGCGTCACGGAACGCGTCCAGCGGGCGGCGCAGCTTCGACGCCAGAGAGGAATGGGACTGCAGGAACGCCCACTCGTCTGCGCGCAGCTCACCGACAGGGTCCTCGCTGCTCAGGAGGGCGTCAAGGACGCTCCGACTCGCCGGGCCAAGAGCCACCGCGTCGCGGTAGGAGAACACGGCTACATCCGCGAGGATGTCCGTCAGTCTCGCGCGGTGCTCATCCACCAGCTGCAGGTCTTCCGGGGCGATCAGCGCCCGCAGATCCAGATCACGGCTACCGGCGAGCCATTCGGCGAACACGGCCGGGATCACGATGGCCGACCTCGCGGCCGGGTCCTCGCCGAGCCATTCGATGCCCTCCCGTGAGAGAAGCAGCGACGGGTCGACCATCAGACGCTCAGAAGAAGGAGAAGGCATCACAGAAGACCGACTACAGGGCTTAGAGGGCCGTCACGGGCACCATACATACTAGATGATTGATTCCACATCCTTGCACCGCCGCTGGCACGCCTGGCCTTCGCCTGTCTTTGTCCTCTTGCCGCCGGCAAGGCTGCGGCCTGCGTCCGGGCAGACTCGAGCCGAGCGACGCTACGGCGCTAGGCGATAGCCCACGCCTCGCGCCGTTCGTACCCATCCATGTGCCCCGGCCTGGGCGAGGGCGCGGCGCAGGCGCGAGGCGTGGCTGTCGACGGTTCTCGTGATGCCCTCGGACCGATAGCCCCACACGTCGCGGAGCAGCTCGTGCCGCGTGTAGACACGAGTCGGATCGCGAGCCAGGTGGATGAGCAAGGCGTACTCGCGTCGCCTAAGATGCACCGGCGCGGATGCGAACTCGGCCGTGCGGGCGGCGGTGTCGATGTTGAGCTTCCCATGGCTGAGAATGCGGGCACCGGGGCCCGCAAGCTCGCCCCCACGCAGGATGCGTTTGGCGCCACACTCTGCGCTGCCTGTAGGCGTGCGAAGCACGATTACGTGCCTGAGCGACCGCACGTCGTAGCCGTCTTCCGCCAGCGTTCGAGCCAGCGTGTTCTTGTCGCTCTCCTGGCCATAGACGGCTATGACCAGGGGCGCAGCTCGCGGGATATCCTCCGGCTGCATGGGAAGGTGCGTCCTTTCCTTGCCACGCCCCCGGCTGTTGACGCAGCGCGGGGGCACTTGATCTTGCAGCGAGAGCATAACGCTTACGCACTACGTAATACGCGCATGGACGTAAGCGGTTGCGCCTGCGAGGCTCCAGCCGATGCCCCCACCCCTCCCACCCGACCGCGCGCTCGGCCTGGCGATCAAGGAGTTGCGCGAGTCCCGCGACCTGACGCAGGAAGAACTCGCAAGCCAAGCCGACACGACGATCGGGACGATCAGCCGTGTGGAGTCAGCCAAAAGCGCTCCAGCTTGGGCGACGGTCATGCAGATCATCGACGCGATGAACGTGACCCTGCTGGAACTCGCCCGGACAGTCGAAAAGGTGAGGCGAAGCCTCTGATGCCGTAATCAGGCCGTCGCCGCGTCTTCGCCTTCGGTGGGATAGCGACCTTCTGCCAGGTCGTCTACGGAAAGGCTGACGGTGCGGCGCCCACCGGCTCGTCCGACGAAGCGGAAAGAGCATCCAGCGGTCGAAACGCGAATATTCATGCGCTCGTACAACTCTCCGTAGGGGACGATGAACTCTGTGATGATCGCAGTGGCTCCAAGCTCGGCGATCTCGCTCATCCCGACCAAGTCGATCGCCAGCACCCCAGGCGTCCTCTCGGGTGGGACAAGCCGATCGTTGAGGAAATGCTTCCGGTTTCGCGTCACGATGGCTCGCCCGGTGCGTGCTGCGAAGGCAATCTGGAAGCCGTCATCCTTGCCGCAGTTCCCGGCTTCTTGCGTTGTCAGGATGCTGGCGCCACCGGATCGCAGCATCTCGACGACCCTCGCCGGTAGGTCCTCATCCCCGTAGAGCCGTAGCCGTCGCGCGGGCGTCACGAGCCAGACACGCTTTTGCTGGGCCTTCCGTCTGCTTCGCCTGTCTGGCACGACTTGATGCAAGCACACCCGCCAGTCGAGACCCAAACACGGGTCGAAGCCCCCTCATCCCGGCCGCTTCCTAGCCCCCATTTGCTACCCACGGCTGCTACCCACGCACCAATCGAGCCATTTTGACCGCCCCCGAAAAGCAAAAAACCCTGCGATTTGCAGGGCTTTCGCTTCAAGCGGATGAAGGGATTCGAACCCTCGACCTTCGCCATGGCAAGGCGACGCTCTAGCCAGCTGAGCTACATCCGCGCGGTCTGGCCATTCTAGCCCCCGCCGGCCGGGGCCGTCCAGCCGCCCGCGCCCGTCCAGCAGCGCAGCTCAGTCGGGCCGTCGCGCGCGCACCTGATAGACGGCCAGGTCGCCCATCTTGAAGCCGTATGCGGCCGAGCGCAGGTACAGCCGCCAGACGCGCAGACGCTCGGCGCCAGCCAGCGCCTCGGCCTCCTGCAGATGCTCGTCCAGCCGCTTGGCCCAATGCCCGAGTGTGATCTCGTAGTCCTCCCTGAAGCCCTCGACGTGCCCCGTGCGAAAGCCTGCGCGCTCCAGCGCCAGCTGTACTCGCGACAGCGGCAGCGGCTCTCCGTCGGGGAACACGTAACGCGTCGAGAAGATGTCCTCCAGCGAATCCGCGTCGGGGTCCAGCGCTGCGATCGCGTGGTTGAGCAGCACCCCGCCCGGGCGCAGCAGGGCGAACAGCGAGCGCGCGTACGTGTCGATGCGGTTGTGACCCACATGCTCTGACATGCCGATGCTCGCGATCGCGTCAAACGACGCCGACGGCAGCCGCCGGTAGTCGGCCACGCGTATCTCCACCCTGTCCTCCACCCCAGCCTGCGCCACACGCTCGCGCGCCAGGTCGGCTTGGGGCTCTGACAGCGTGATGCCGGTCACAATCGCGTCGTGTTCGCGCGCTGCGTGGATCGCGAAGCTGCCCCACCCGCAGCCCACGTCCAGCACGCGCATCCCCGGCTGCAGGTCCAGCTTGGTCGCAATCAGCTCCAGCTTCGTGCGCTGGGCCTCCTCCAGCGTCTGCGCGCCGCGCGAGAAGATCGCGCAGCTGTAGGTCATCGACTCATCCAGGAACAGCGAGAAGAACTCGTTGCCGACGTCGTAGTGGTAGCGCACCGCAGCAGCGTCGCGCTCCTCCGTGTGCAGCTCTCCATCGAGCATCAGCTCCAGGTCCGGCCGGCGCGGAACGCCGCCTGGCAGCGCGCCCGCCGCCATCGCCAAGCCAAGGCGCACGCGGTCAGAGTTGGTCAGCTCCGGCGGATCCCACTCGTCCACCACCAGCAGCGCCCTGTCCAGGTCGTCCACCGCCAGCGAGCCGTCCACGTACGCGCGACCCAGGCCCAGGGTGCTTGGGGCGCGCAGGAAGTGGGCCAGCGCGGAAGGCCTGCGCACGATGAAGCTCGGCGCCTGCGCGGACGTCGGCGCGACCGTGCCCCCGTCGGTTGCCTCCACCACCACGCCGTCCCAGAAGCGCACGTGGAAGGGCCGCGAGGGGAACACGCGACGGAGCTCGCGGCCGAGCGGGCCGCTCATGCGGATCAGAGCCACGGACCGTACGATCGCATACGCACGCTACCCCTTGAAGGTAGACCGCCCAACATCTCCAAAAGACTCGTCGCGTTCGCGCACCGCCTCGCGAAACCCCGCTTGGGCGGCGCGGCGCTGAAACGCATAGCCCTCTGAGGTGTGGCGGGCGATGCCGTCGAAAACCGTGCCCAGCACCTGGGTCGCGTGCAGCCCCTGCGCGTAAAGCGTCTGGTTGACCAATAGCTTCATCATCATCAGCTGCTCCAGCGGCATCCGCGCGATCCGCGCCACCAGGATCTCCGTGCGCTGCACCAGCCGGTCTGCCGGCGGCGCCTCGATCGCAAGCCCCCACTCCAGCGCCTCGCGCCCCGACAGCGAGTCGCCGGTGAACAGCAGCCGCTTGGCCCGCTGCGCGCCCACACGGTGCGCCCACAACGCGGTCGTCGGCGAGCCCCACACCCGCGCCGGCGGGTAGCCGATCTTGGCGTCCTCCGCTATTACCAGCAGGTCAGAGCACAGCGCCATGTCCGTGCCGCCCGCCACGCAGAAGCCGTGCACGCGACAGACCACCGGCTTGCCGCAATGGAACAGGCTCATGAAGCCCGCCACGTTGCGGCTCATCATCGCGTAGTCCACCATCGCGTCCCACGGCCGCGCCGGATCGTGGTTTGCGGCTATCACCGCCGGGTCAAGCGGCGAGCCCGCCGGCGCCGCCTGCGCATCCATGTCCTGCCCCCGCCCCATGCCCTCCGCGCTGTCCACCAGGTCATAGCCACCGCAGAAACCCGGCCCGTTGCCCGCCAGCAGCAGCACGCTCACCGCCGGATCGAGGTCCGCGCGCTCCACGCACGCCTGCAGCTCGCTCACCAAGCGACGCGTGATCCCGTTGCCGCGCTCGGGCCGGTCCAACGTGATCCGCGCCACGCGATCGACCACCTCATAGAGGACCTCCGACACCGCTGCACTGTAACTCCACCGCCATCAGCTAGCCTGCATCCATGAGCTTCCTATCGAGCCTGCTGTCAGCGTCTAAGACCACATTGGTCGAGCCGTCCGACGCGCTGCCCGGACGCTCGCAGCCGATGGCTGTGCCCGACCGTCACGAGGTGCTCGGCACGCCGCTTGTTGGGCCGTTCCCCGAGGGCACCGACACAGCTGTCTTCGGCATGGGCTGCTTCTGGGGCGCCGAGAAGCTGTTCTGGCAGACGCCCGGCGTGTACACCACCGCCGTTGGCTACGCCGGCGGCATCACGCCCAACCCCACCTACGAGGAGGTCTGCAGCGGGCGCACCGGGCACACCGAGGCCGTGCTCGTCGTCTTTGACACCGCCGCAACCAGCTATGACGAGATGCTTCGGATCTTCTGGGAGGGCCATGACCCCACGCAGGGAATGCGCCAGGGCAACGATCGCGGCACCCAGTACCGCTCGGCCATCCTGTGCCACGACGACGCCCAGCGCGCCGCCGCACAGGCCTCGCTGAGCGCCTACCAGCAGATGCTCACCGTCGCCGGGCACGGCACCATCACCACCGAGCTCGCCCAGGTCGACGACGCCGGGGCGGGTGGGAATCGGTTCTACTACGCCGAGGACTACCACCAGCAGTACCTCGCCAAGAACCCCAACGGCTACTGCGGCCTGGGCGGCACCGGCGTCGCCTGCCCCATCGGCGTCGGAGTGCAGGCCGGCGCGAATGCCGTGAGCTCGGCGCCCCCAGCGTCGGCCTAGCTCAAAGCCTAGCTACGGCCGCGCCGAGGTTCGCAGCCCTCGCCGAGGTTGCGCGCAGCCGTACCCCTTAACGGCGACGACCCCACCTGAATCGGCGGGGCCGCTGCCGGCTCCTAGCTATGGAGCGAGAGCCGTGGAGCGGGTGCGTACCCTGGCGCACGCACCCGCTCCAATGGAGTTGCCTCCTTGCTCTATGCACCCGCCCCCGCGGGCACGGTGGAGCCGCCACCCGGCTGCCACGCGGGTGCGTGCGGGCCGCCGAGCGTGGGCACGTCGGAGGGGTAGACCTCGTTGCCGTGGATCGCGTGATCGCCGATCTCCAGTTCCTCGTCGCTGAGGCGCAGAGGTACGAAGATGCCGATCACCTTGAGGATGATGAACGTCACCACACCGGTGTACGCAATCACCCACGCGGCTGTCTCGGCCTGCCAGCGCAACAGCGTCCAGCTGCCGCCGATCAGCAGCCCGGACGACCCCGGCAGGTTGGGTGCGCCTTTCACGCCGATGTACTCGACGAGCGCCGGATCGGCCAACAGCCCGACCAGCAGGCCCCCGCACAGGCCGGCGATCCCGTGGGTGAAGATCACCCCGAGCGTGTCGTCGACGTTGCGGAACGGCCGCACGCGGCTGAGGTAGCGGATGGCCATCCACACGATCGTCGAGTCGATGACCCCGATGATGATCGCGCCCCAGCCGTTCACGAACCCGGCCGCCGGCGTGATGCCGACGAGGCCCGTGATCATGCCGTTGACCGCCCCGATCATCGACGGCTTGTCGCGGTAGATGTAATCCCACGCGATCCACACCATCATCGCGACCGCCGTGCACAGGTTCGTGTTGAGCACGGCCGCCGACGCATCCGCGCCCGCGTAGTAGGAGTCCCCGCCGTTGAACCCGTTCCAGCCGAGCCACAGCAGGCCCGCGCCCACCGCCAGCATCAGCAGGTTGTTCGGCGCGTCTATCTCTCGATCTCGCTGCAGTCGCGGACCGATCACCGCCGCGAACACGAAGCCGGACACACCGGCCGCCAGGTGGATCACGTACCCACCCGAGTAGTCCAGCGCGCCGTGGGCCGCGAAGTAGCCGCCGCCCCAGATCAGGAACGCGTTGACCGTGTACACGCACGAGATCCACAGCGCCACATACGGGATCCAGGCCTTGAAGTTGACCCGGCCAAGCACCGAGCCGAGCGCCAGGATCGGCGTGATCGCTGCGAACACGAACTGGAAGTACACGAGCGACGACAGCGGGAAGTGGAACGGAGGACCGGTCGTGATCGACTGGATTTCCGCCTGGGCCTCCTCGCCGGTGTGGCTGAGCACGCTGCCCGGTTCACCCAGGAACGTCCCCAGAAAGCCTTTGGTTCCGAATATGCCGGAGCCGCTGTGCGCGATCGGATGGCCGAAGCCCATCTTGAACGCATACAGGCACCACACGATAAGCGTCACGCAGAACGCTACGAACGTGAGCATCATCGCGTTGACCGACCAGCGCTTCTGCATGACGCCGCCGTACAGGACCGCCAGGCCCGGCAGGCTCATCAGCCCGACAAAGGTCGCCGCGGTCATCTGCCACGCGTTGTCACCCGCATTCAGCCAACTTGGGTATGCCAGCCAGGTCATGTGCCTCCGTTTCCTACAGGTTGTTGGGGTGGGGCCCCTTCCCAGCCCACGCCGGGGGTTGGCCCCACCAATGACAGTTCCGACATGTAACCCGGCATGTGAACGCGTCGGTAGGGCCATCGTGGCCAACACTTCGCAGCTCCCTTTCGACATTTGTCTAGACGCGCCCACCGCCAGGCGCTCTATTGGCCAAACGCCGCTGCGCGACCGGCCCGCGTTTATGCGGCTGTGCGGTAGGGGAAGCCCGCCCGGCGGCAGGCCGCCCGCAGTTCCACTTCGATGCCGCGGAACTGGCCAGACGCGCAGATCCGCCGGGCATGCTCGCCGCAGCCCTGGATCTCAGCGCCCCCCAGCGTGCTCGCGAAGGTCACCTCGATGCAGTCCCTGCGCGCCGGTGCCCCGCTGGTCAGCGCGAACGCGCCCAGCCCCGCCGCGGCCAGCAGGACCACCGCCAGCAGCGTCCCCACCACCAGCTTCTCGCGCCGCCCCCACCGCAGCGGCTGTGACAGCCGCTGCGACTGGTCTTGCATGATCATGCCGAAGGCTTGAAGTCCAGCGCCAGCGAGTTGATGCAGTAGCGCTGGCCCGTCGGGCCGGGGCCATCGTCGAACACGTGACCGAGATGCCCGCCGCAGGCGCGGCACAGGACCTCGGTGCGACGCATGAACAGGCTGTTGTCGGGGCGCAACTCGACAGCTTGC
Source organism: uncultured Solirubrobacteraceae bacterium (assembly GCA_963734225.1). Classification (GTDB taxonomy): domain Bacteria; phylum Actinomycetota; class Thermoleophilia; order Solirubrobacterales; family Solirubrobacteraceae; genus Palsa-744. The sequence continues at coordinate 79,889 of CAVTGI010000003.1, read as the reverse complement.
GCAACCGCCGGCTCGGTGAAACTCGGCCAGCCGGTGCCCGACTCGAATTTCGTGTCAGCGCTGAACAGCATCGCGCCGCACGCCGCACAGCAGTAGTCGCCGGACTCCTTGTTGTAGACGTACTCGCCCGTGAACGGCGGCTCCGTGCCCGCCTTGCGCAGCACGTCGTATTGCGCGGGCGTCAGGTGCTCGCGCCACTCCTCGTCGGTCTTCTCCACGCTGCGCTCCTGCGCGCTCATCGTCATCTGTTCTAGCACGCGTTCGATCGTGCAACCACGCGACAACCCCGCCGGCCCCTCGAGGCCGGCCCATCATCCTCTCCTGCTATCCTGATCTTTACGTTCACGTCAATTTTTATATATAGAGATGGGAAGCGGGCTCGTTGACGGTCACTACGCAGCCCAAGACACGTAAGCACCCTCAGGACCAGGGTTCCCGCGAGCCGTCAGCCCAGGCGCCGACCTCGCGCATTGGCGTGGCGGCCGGCCACGAGCACTACCGCTGGTGGGCGCTGTCGTGCACCAGCCTGGGCATGCTGCTCGCCGCCACCAACTCAGGCACGCTGATCATCGCCCTGCCCGACCTCGAGCGCTCGCTGCACACCAGCCTGCTTGCGCTCGTGTGGGTGATCCTCGCCTACCTGATCGCCGCAACCGTGCTCGTGCTGATGGCCGGACGCCTGTCCGATCTGTTCGGGCGCAAGCGCGCCTACGTGGGCGGCTTTGTCGTGTTCGCGCTCGCCTCGCTCGGGGCAGGGTTCTCGGGCGGCGCCACCGAGCTGATCCTCTGGCGCATCCTGCAGGGCATCGGCTCGGCCTTCCTGTTCGCCAACGCCGCAGCGCTCGTCACAGACGCCTTCCCCCGCGAGCAGCTTGGCCTGGCGATGGGCGCCAACACGATGGTCGCCGCCATTGGCCTCGTGCTCGGCCCCGTGCTCGGCGGCGCGCTCGTGGCCATCTCATGGCACTGGGTGTTTTGGTTCAACGTCCCCTTCGCGCTCGCCGGCGCCGCCTGGGGCGCGCTGATCCTGCGCGAGCTCGCCAAACCGGACTCCGTGCGCGGCTTTGACGTGCTTGGCACCAGCACGTTCGTGGTCGGGCTCACCGGCCTGGTGCTTGGCGTCTCGCGCGGCGGCCTGTCCGGCTGGAACGACGCGATCGTGATCGGCGGGCTGGCCGCCGCCGCGGTCCTGCTGCCGCTGTGGGTGGCCATCGAGCGCCGCTCCAAAGCGCCCATGCTCGACCTGAAGATCTTTCGCAACCGCCTGTTCGCCGCCGCCAGCGCCGCCGCCTTCATCAACGGCCTCGCGCGCTTTGCACTGATGTTCCTGTTCGTCTTCTACTTCCAGGGCCCCCAGGGCGACTCGCCGATCACCGCCGGCATCAAGCTGATCCCGCTCGCCGTCGGCATGCTCGTCGCCTCGCCCATCGCCGGTATCTACGCCGACCGCCACGGCTCGCGCGCCCTGGCCGCGATCGGCATGCTCGTCACCGCCGCAGGCCTTGCCGCCATGACCACGCTGCAGGTGCACACCCCCTACTGGCAGGCCGGCCTGTGGCTGGCGATCGTGGGAGTCGGCTCGGGAATGTTCAACAGCCCCAACACCGCCGCCATGATGGGCGTCGTGCCCGCCCACCGCCGCGGCGTGGCCGCCGGCGCGCGCACGCTGCTGCAGAACACCGGCGCGGTCCTCTCGATCGCCTTCGTGCTCGCCATCGTCACCTCCGCCGTGCCCAAAGCCACGCTGTTCGCGATCTTCTCCGGCCTGGCCAAAGGTCTGTCCGCGCAGAAGCTCGCGCCGTTCATCGCCAACATGCACGTCGCCCTGTGGGTGCTCACCGCCACCTCGCTGCTCGGCGCGGTCGTGTGCATGCTGCGCCCCAATCACGCCAGCGCGACCGCCTCCGCACAGGCAATCGACGCGGACGACAAGCTCCACGCGGCCACAGCCCGATGACCGCCAGCGTGCCCACTCCCGATCTGCCGCCCGATCGGCCCTCTGGCGAGAGCCTGCGCATCGGCGACGTCGCGCGCCTGCTCGACACCACGCCCAGGACGATCCGCTACTACGAGGAGATCGGCCTGCTGCCCGCCGAGCCCGCGCGCCATTCGGGCAAGCATCGCCTGTACACACACGACGAGGTGCAGCGCATCTCGGAGGTCATGCGCCTGAAGCACCTGCTCGGCGTCACCCTCGACGAGCTCAAGACGCTGCTCACCGCCGAGGAGGCCCGCGCGGAGGTGCGCGCGCAGCTGCGCCGCGACGACGTCGACCCCGCGCGCCGGCGCGAGCTGCTGGTCGAGGCGCTCGGCCACATCGACCGCCAGCTGGAGCTCGTGCGCCATCGCGCCGCCGAGCTGGCCAAGCTGCAGGTCGAGCTGACCGACACGCACAAGCGCGTCAGGCGGCGCCTGCGCGAGCTCGACGCACGCACCGGCGGCTCATTCCCGCCCGCGAGCCTGCAGCCCACCCCCGCCGCATCGTCCTCGGAAGGGGAGCCGCAGCCGTGAGCGCCAAGCCTCCCGCAGCCGACGCCCGAGCGCGTGCCGCAACGACCGAGCCCTCCCCCACGCCGGCCGTGCTCGTCGACGACCTCGTCGTGCGCTTCGGCGAGCTTGAAGCCGTCGGCGGCATCTCCTTCGCGGTCGCCCCCGGCGAGGTGTTCGGCCTGCTCGGCCCCAACGGCGCCGGCAAGACCACCACCATCCGCGTGCTCACCACGCTGCTCGAGCCCAGCGACGGGCGCGCGCTCGTGGCCGGCTATGACGTGCGCAGCGATAGCCTGGCCGTGCGCGCGTCGATCGGCTACATACCCCAGGCGATCTCTGTTGACGGGGCGCTCACCGCCTGGGAGAACCTCGACTTCTATGGGCGCGTCACCGGCCTGGGCGGGCGCGGCTCTCGCGCGCTGCGCCGTGAGCGCATTGCCGAGGCGATCGAGACGATGGAGCTGGCACCAATGCTCGACCGCCTCGCGCGCACTCTGTCGGGCGGGATGCTGCGCCGCCTGGAGATCGCAAGCGCGCTGCTCAACCGCCCCGCCGTGCTGTTCCTCGACGAGCCCACCGTCGGCCTGGACCCCAACGCGCGCGCGATGGTGTGGGAGCGCCTGGGCGCTCTGCGCGCGCACGCCGGCACCACGATCCTCGTCACAACCCATCTGATGGAGGAGGCCGAGCGCCACTGCGACCGCCTCGGCGTGATCGACCGCGGCCGCCTGGTCGAGCAGGGCGAGCCCGCCGAGCTGATCGAGCGCCACGGCGCAGACACACTCGAAGACGTCTTTACCACCGTCACCGGGCGCGCGATCTCAGAGCATGGAGACACAGAAGGGAGGCTTGCCGATGTCCGCGCCCAGCGCCGCGTCGCCCGCCGATTGGGCTGAGCGCAAGCCGCAGGCTCTCACGTCGAGCCCGCTCGCGCGCATCGCCGACGGCACGCTCGCGATGGTCCAGGCCGAGATGCGCAAGCTGCGCCACGACCACCTGGACATCATCACCCGCTCGGTGCAGCCGCTGCTGTGGCTGTTCATCTTCGGCACGGCGCTGCGCAACAACCACTCGCTGACCGCAGGCGCGCACGAATACCGCGCCTACCTCGCGCCCGGCGTGATGGCCCAGGCGGCCATGTTCATCGCGATCTTCTTTGGCTTGGCCGTGATCTGGGAACGCGACGTGGGGCAGCTGCAACGGCTGCTCGCCACTCCCCTGTCGCGCAGCTCGATCGTGCTCGGCAAGGCCGCCGGCGCGTGCGTGCGCGCGTTCGTGCAGGCGCTCTTGCTGCTGATTGTGCTCGCCGCCTTCGGCATCGACGTGCGCTGGAGCGCGCTCGGCGTGCTCGGCGTGCTGGCCATGCTGATGCTCGGCACGGCCGCCTTCGCCTGCATGTCCATGCTGCTCGCCGCGGTCGTCAAGGAGCGCGAGCGCTTCATGGGCATCGGCCAGCTGATCATGATGCCGCTGTTCTTCGCCTCCAGCGCCCTGTACCCGCTCTCCATCATGCCCGGCTGGCTGCGTGTGATCGCGCGCGTGAATCCCCTCACCTACGAGGTCCAGGGGCTGCGGCAAATGTTGGTCGGGGTGGGCGGATCTGGCGAAGTGTGGCTGGACTTCCTCGTCGTCGCCGGATTCTTCGCTGTCATGCTCGTGGCCGCCACGCGCGCCTACCCCAAGGCGATCCTGTAGGGCACCTGCGGGCTGTGTGCATGCGCATCGCCGGCAACGACGAGTCCGAATCCCGCCGGGGCGCCTGTGATCGATTCATATAGTGAGGCGCAAGCAAGCCCACGAACGCAAGGAGAACCTGATGGAGCGTAAGTGGTGGACGCTGATCGCCGTGTCGGTCGCGATCTTCATGCTGCTGCTGGACATCACCGTCGTAAACGTCGCGCTGCCCGACATCCAGCGCTCGCTGCACTCGAGCTTCCAGGACCTGCAGTGGGTCGTCAACGCCTACTCGCTGACGCTCGCCGCCTTCCTGCTGACGGCAGGCGCGGTGTCTGACCTGGTCGGGCGCAGGCGCGTGTTCGTCACGGGCCTGATCGTGTTCACGCTGTCCTCCGCGCTGTGTGGTGTGTCGTCCAGCCCGCTGATGCTCAACCTCGCGCGCGCCCTGCAGGGCACCGGCGGGGCGATGATGTTCGCGACGTCGCTGGCCCTGATCGCACAGGCCTTCCACGGCAAGGAGCGCGGTCTCGCCTTCGGGGTCTACGGCGGCGTGATCGGCGCGGCCGTCGCCGTCGGCCCGGTGATCGGCGGCGTGATCACATCGGGCATCGGCTGGGAATGGATCTTCTTCGTCAACGTGCCGATCGGCATCGCCGCCGTGTTTCTCACGCTCAGCCAGGTGAGCGAGTCGCGCGACCCCAACGCGACGGGCGTGGACTGGATCGGCCTCCTGACGTTCTCCGGCTCGCTGTTTTTGCTCGTGTTCGCGCTCATCCAGGGCAACGAAAAGGGCTGGGGCTCTGCGCGGATCCTCGCCTACCTGATCGCCTCCGCGGTGCTGTTCGTCGTGTTCCTGGTCGCCGAGCAGCGCCAGCGCCGGCCGATGCTCGACCTGAGCCTGTTTCGCCGTCCCGCGTTCGCGGGTGCGAGCATCGTCGCGCTGGCGGTCTCCGCGTCGATGTTCTCGATGTTCCTGTACCTGACGCTGTACATCCAGGACGTGCTCGGCTACAGCCCGCTGCAGGCCGGCCTGCGCTTCTTGCCGATCACGCTGCTGACGTTCGTCGTGGCCCCGATCTCGGGCAAACTCAGCGTGCGCATCCCCATACGCCTGCTGCTCGGCGCCGGGCTGCTGCTCGTCAGCGGCGGGCTGTTTGCGATGACCGCCGTCGACGCCAGCTCTGGCTGGACCACCCTGATCCCCGGGTTCCTGCTGGCTGGCGCAGGGGTCGGCCTGATCAACCCGCCGCTCGCCTCGACCGCGGTCGGCGTGGTGCACTACTCGCGCAGCGGCATGGCGTCCGGGATCAACAGCACCTTCCGCCAGGTCGGCATCGCTACGGGGATCGCCGGGCTGGGCGCGGTCTTCCAGCACGACCTGACGAGCAAGACCAAAGCGCTGCTGGGCTCCAGCACGGCCGGACGGCAGGTGATCGGCGCGGCCCACGGCCAGCTGACCGGTGCACTGGTCTCCGGCGAAGTGTCAGCGGTCGCGCGCCACCTGTCCCCCAGCGCTCGCGCCGCCCTCGGCCACGCCTACCACGTGGGCTTCGTCGGCGCCTTCACCAGCATCCTGGAGATCGCCGCAGCCATCGCACTGGTGGGCGCGCTGCTCGCCTTCGCGCTGGTACGCGCGCGAGACTTCGTCACCACGGGAGCCGAGGAGTCCCCGCAGCAGGCACCCGCGGAGATGGCGCCAGCTTGACCGGCGCATACCGCAGGTCAGGATCGCGCCTGGAGGCGCTCGTAGCCGGGGCACGCGAGCACCGGCAGGCGCGGGTAGCGCGGATACGCCGGGTCCTCGCGCGAGCGTCTGCACAACGAGAACGTCGAGCCGCGTGTGTTGTGCACCAGCTGCTGGTGGGCACAGCTGTCGCACAGGCCCGCCGGCGGCCCGCCTCGCTGCGCACTCGACGGCGCCTCGTGCTCGCGCGCTGGGCGGGGTCGCTCGGCCATGTGACCGGAGCATAGGAGCGATGTCCGCGAAGCAGCCGTCCAGGCGCTCGCTGACACGCCTGCAATAATCGTTGACCATACAACTATGACTACCTTCTACCGACTGCTCGGCTTCCTGCGCCCCTACAAGCGCGGGCTGGCCGTCTCCTGGGGGCTGGCCAGCCTGGCGATGGTGATGACCGTCACGCTGCCGCTGCTCAGCGGCAACGCCGTCGAAGCGCTGCGCAAAGGCGCGCAGTATGCCGCCCATCACCAGGCCTCCCAGCGCAGCCACGAGCGCCATACGCTAGTGGTGCTCGCCCTCGCGCTGCTGGGGGCGGTGCTCGCGCGTTGGGCGTTCATGGTGTGGCGGCGGATGGTCGCCGGACGCGTGTCGCTTGGCATCGAGTACGACCTGCGCGAGCTGCTGTACGGCCAGCTGCAACGGTTGGAGCTCGGCTTCTTCGACCACCAGCAGACGGGACAGCTGATGTCGCGCGCGACAGTCGATCTCGCCGCCGTGCGCTTCTTCCTCGGCTACGGCCTGGTGTTCATCCTGCAGTCGATCCTCACGCTCGTGCTGGCCGGCGTGGTGATGATCGCGATCAACCCCACGCTCGGGCTGATCTCGCTGACGCCCGTGCCTTTCGTGGTCGTCATCTCCTACCGCTACGGGCGCCGCGCCCGCCCCGCGATCCAGGAGACCCAGCAGCGCATCGCCGAGCTCACAGCGGACGCCGAGGAGAACATCTCGGGGGTGCGCGTGGTCAAGGCCTTTGCCCGCGAGCCGCGCCAGCTGACGCGCTTTCGCAACAGCGTGGGGCGCGTGTTCAGCCAGGCGATGGTGGCCACCCGCCTAGAAGCGTTGTACAACCCCGTGCTCGGCTTCCTGCCCCAGCTGGGGCTCGCCGCGGTGCTGCTGGTGGGAGGCGAGCGCGTCATCCACTCCCACCTCTCCCTCGGCCAGTTCACCGAGTTCTACCTGTACCTAAACATGCTGATCGCGCCGATGCGCGCGCTCGGCGTCACACTCAACCTCGCCCAGCGCGCCACCGCGTCGGGCGAGCGCATCTTCCAGCTGCTCGACCGCGCGCCGCGCCTGACGTCGGACCCCGACGCGCCGCCGCTGCCCCCCGGCAACGGGCACGTGCAGTTCCGCGATGTGTCGCTGCGCTACGAGGACGTCGACGACTGGGGCGGCGCCTACGCCGGGGGACGCACGTCCATGGAAGGCAACCGACCAGCCGCTGCAGACGCGCTGGTCTCCAGGCACGCCGAGGCGCGCGCTGTGCTGGCGGACGTCGATCTCGACGTGCCCGCCGGGCGGACGGTCGCGCTGGTCGGCGCCACCGGCTCGGGCAAGACCAGCCTGGTGTCGCTGATCTCGCGCCTGTATGACGTGAGCGAAGGCGCTGTGCTGATCGACGGCGCCGACGTCCGCGACGTCGATCTGCGCTCCGTGCGCCAGGCCGTGGCGGTCGTCAGCGACGACCCTTTTCTGTTCTCGGCCACCGTCGCCGAGAACATCGCCTACGCGCGGGCGGGCGGGCCTCCAGTCAGCCTCGATGACGTCGAAGATGCCGCGCGCCGCGCGCAGGCCCACGAGTTCGTCTCGCGTCTGCCCGACGGGTATCAGACGCGCGTGGGCGAGCGCGGCCTGACGCTGTCGGGCGGGCAGCGCCAGCGCCTGGCGATCGCCCGCGCTCTGCTGGCCGACCCGCGTGTGCTGGTCCTCGACGACGCCACCTCCTCGGTCGACTCCTCCACCGAGCGCCACATCAAGCTGGCGCTCGACGAGGCGATGGCTGGGCGCACCACCCTGATCATCGCCCACCGCCTGTCCACGATCGCGCTCGCCGACGAGATCGTCGTGCTCGAGCACGGCCGCATCGTCGCCCACGGCGACCACCACGAGCTGCTGGACGCCTCTCAGCTGTACCGGGAAATCGTCGAAAAGGGCATGCCCGAGCAGGTCTTCCTGACCCGCGAGCCCGCCGAACGGGAGTTGAGCGGACGATGAGCGCGCGCGGCGCATTCGGCGGTGGCGGCGGCGGTCGCGGCGGCGGACGCGGCATTGGCGGCCCTGGCTTCGCCCGCGGCGGCTCGCAGTGGGACGGCGAACGCGCCAGCAGGGAAAGCCGCGGGCGCAACCTGCGCGGGCTGCTCGAGCTGCTGGGTCCCTACCGCGTGCGTGTGGCGGCGATGCTGATCGCGCTGGTGCTCGGCACCGCCGCCTCGCTCGCGCCCCCCGTGCTGGCCAAGGAAGCGATCGACCAAGGCATCGTCAAGCACCACACCGGCACGCTGGTGCTCGTCGTCGGCGCGTTTCTCGCGGCTGCGCTGCTGGTCTGGCTGATGACCTCGGCGCAGACCTACCTGGTCGGCTGGGTCGGCCAGCGCGCCCTGTCGGACCTGCGCCTGCGCATCTTCACCCACCTGCAGCGCCAGCCGATCGGCTTCTATGAGAGCCGCCCCGCGGGCGTGCTGATCTCGCGCATGACCAACGACGTCGAGGCGCTGGAAAGCCTCGTTACCGACTCGGTCGTGACGCTGTTCCAGTCGGGGCTCACGCTGATCGGGGCAATCGGCGTGCTGCTGTACCTCGACGTCAAGCTCGCGCTGCTGACGTTCTGCATCATCCCCTTCGTGGCCGCGCTCAGCATCTGGTTTCGGCTCACCTCAACGGGCGCCTTCCGGCGCACGCGCGAGACGATCGGCTCCCTCACGGGCTACCTGCAGGAGACGCTGTCGGGCATCCGCGTGGTGCGCAGCTTCGGCGCCGAGCCGATCCACGAGGCGCGCTTCGCCGAACTCAACGCCGACAACCAAGAGGCCAACATGGTCACCGTGCGCCTCAACGCCGCCTACTTCCCGGCGGTGGAAATGCTCTCGGGCGTGGCGCTCGCGCTGATCATCCTGTACGGCGGTCTGCAGGCGATCGACGGCCACATCACGGTCGGGACGATCGTCGCCTTCGTGGCCACCGTCTCGTTCCTGTTCGAACCGATCCAGCAGCTCTCCCAGCTGTACACCACCTACCAGTCGGGCATGGCCGCGCTGGAGAAGATCTTCCAGCTGCTGGACGTGGAGCCCGATCTCGAGGATCGTCCGGGCGCCGTCGAGCTGGGGCGCATCGCGGGCGAGATCGACTTCGAGGACGTCTCGTTCGCTTACGCGCCGCGCCGCCGCAACGCGGAGAGCGCCACCGCGAACGCCCCGCGCGACGCGACCGCGGACGGCGACGCCGGCGCGGCTGATGGAGCAGCGGCCCAGCGCACGACCCTCGCCCTGGAGCGAATCACGCTGCATGTGCCGCCAGGCCAGACCGTGGCGCTGGTCGGAGCCACGGGCGCGGGCAAGTCGACGATGGCAAAGCTGGTGGCCCGCTTCTATGACCCGACCTCCGGACGGGTGCTGGTCGACGGTCACGACCTGCGCGAGGTGACCAGCGCATCGCTGCGCTCGCAGATGGGCATCGTGCCCCAGGAGGCGTTCCTGTTCTCGGGCACGATCGGCGACAACATCGCCTTCGGGCATCCAGGCGCCAGCGACGCGGAGATCCGCGCGGCCGCCGCGGCGGTCGGCGTGGACGAGTTCATCGGCGAATTGGAGCGCGGCTATGACACCGAGGTTGGCGAGCGCGGTGCGCAGCTGTCAGCCGGCCAGCGCCAGCTGATCGCCTTCGCCCGCGCGCTGATCGCCGACCCGCGCATCCTGATTCTCGACGAGGCCACATCCAACGTGGACCTGCACACCGAGGGGCGCATCGAGGACGGGCTGGCGCGCCTGCTGATGGGACGCACCGCAATCGTGATCGCCCACCGCCTGTCTACCATCCGGCGGGCAGGGCGCATCGTCGTGCTCGAACATGGGCGCATCGTCGAGCAGGGCACCCACGACGAGCTGATCGCCGCGGAAGGGCGGTATTTCGAGTTGTATCGGGACTGGGCAGAGCAGGCGGCGGCGTAGCCTCTCAGTGTCCATCCACGACTTGAGGCTCGGTTGAGGACTCCTGTCCACCCCCAGACTCCTCAACCAGGCCCCGCGCCCACTGGACCGCGGCTGTCGCCCACCTGGACGCCGTCTCTCGCTCTACGGCGTGCACCGTGTCATCGTCATAGCGCAGGCCAGCCGCGTAGGGCGTCAGCCGGTCTGCACCATCCATATCACCCGGTAGCGGTGCGCCCGCTTCCCTGCACAGCTTGGCCAGACCACTGATGTCATGAATGAAGGGAAACTCCACGCCGCGGGCAGCAAGAACGGCCTTGAGCGCCTTCTCGACAGCCTGCTGGGCGTGAAAGCAGACGAGCACATCCGCCACTTCGTTAATCGGCAGCATCGCCCTGGCACCAGCCGCGTCCGTGTCAGCGCGACGAAGGAGCTGCTCTGCGAGATCCTGCTTGCTGGCCATTAAGCCGCCAGCTCCCTGCCCTCGGCCAGCGCCGCGTGGATCAGGCTCCCCCTCACATCCCGCCACTCCTGCACTCTGTGCTCGCTCGCGACGATCACGTCCGCGGCCAGCACCAGATCCCCCAGCACCCTACGCAGCCGCACGGACTCCAAGGCGGGATTCTCGACCTCCGGCTCGATCACCAAGAAGTCCAGATCGCTATCCCGCGTCAGCTCCCCACGCGCAGCCGAGCCAAACAGGATCACCCGTGAGCTCGGTGGCGCAGCCTCTGACAACCGACGGCCAGCCTCAGCTATCACCGCATCGTCAAGCACGCGCTCACGATACCCGCTCCGGGACCCGCCCAAGCTGCGATCGCACGACTGGCCCAAATCCTGGCCCGAGCACCCCCCAGGAACGCGAAACGCCCCGTGTTCACGGGGCGCAAGCGTACTCCGGGACAGGGACTCGAACCCCAATCTCCCGGACCAGAACCGGGCGTCACTGCCAATTGGACTATCCCGGACAGTGTCCCGGAGAGGATAGCCAAACGCCCGCCCGCAACGTCCTAGAAGGCCGCGGCCCGCCCGTTCGGGGCAAAGTAGTCCGTGATCGCCCCCTCCAGGCCGGGGTCGAGCACGAGCAGGACCTCGTCGCCGGCCTGGATGACGGTGTCGGGCTTGGGCACGAAACCGGTGCCGTCGCGCAGCACCGAGATGACCAGGCTGCCTTCCGGCAGCGTGATGTCGCTGACGTTCATGCCGACCGTGGGCGCGTCGGCGCTGACCTCCAGCTCGATGATCTCCAGGCGCTCCTCTTCGAGCGCGAGCAGGTGCACGAGGCCATAGCGCGGGACCTCGTGCTCGATCAGACGCAGGATCAGGTCGGTGGCGGACACTGCCGGCATGATCCCCAGCAGCCTGAAGTGGTCGTGGTTGCGGGGGTTGTTGACGCGCGCGATGATCCTGTCGCACAGGTATTTCTCCTTGGCGACCTGGCAGACGACGATGTTGTCCTCGTCATCGCCGGTCACCGCGATGACGAGGTCGGCGCGCTGGATGCCCGCGCGCTCGAGCACCCACAACTCGGTCGCGTCGCCGTATTGGATGGCGTGCTCGAACTCCTCCTCGTTGGCCAGGTAGCACGTGCGCGAGGACTCGATCAGCGTGACTTCATGATCCTTGCTGATCAGCTCGCGTGCGAGGTTGCGCCCCACCTTGCCGGCCCCGGCGATGATCGCGTACATGCCCTCAGACCGTCTCGTGCTCGGGCGCCATCTCGCGTTCGAACATCTCTATGGCGTGCTTGGTCGGGGATATCGTGTGCAGGCCCTGCTCTTCATACCAGCTGGCCCGCGCCGGGTCCATCACCCGCACGATCACCTTGCCCACGCCGAAGCGCTTCTGGGCGATCTGGGCGATGACCACGTTGGTGTTGTCGCCGGCCGTGGACGCGATGAACACGTCCGCGCGCTCTATCCCGGCCTCGATCAGGGCGTCCACCTCCAGCGCGGTCCCCACGGTGAACTGGCCGTGGACGTCCTCCCAGCTGTCGCTCTGGCCCGCATCCAGGCGCTCGTGCGAAAGCGGATCCATGTCCAGCACCGATACTTCATGGCCGGCCGCCAGCGCCCGCTTGGCCACTGCTGAGCCCACGCGTCCGGCACCCACGATCAAGACAAACATAGCTCGCACATTAGACGATCGAGGCGTCCGCCTTGTCCGCCCGCCGGGCGGCCCTGCGCTCCTGCTCCCCGGCGGGCGCGGCGGTCACGATCACGCGACAGGTCGCCTTGCCGACGACGTACTTTGTGATGTCTCCCACGAAACCTTCCAGCCCACCGCGGCCTCCCAGGCGGGCGCCGCCGCGGATCAGCGACGGCTCCTCGGCGCCGAGCACGATCGCTTCCACGCCACGCCTGCGCGCCTCGTCGACGATCGCATACCCGGCCCGGCGCGTGCGCACGGTGGCCGTCGCGACGTGCACGCCGGTGTACTCCTCGCCGATCGCCTTGGCCCGCGCGAGCACCTGGCGAGCGTGCTTTACCTGGCCTTCCGGCAGCCGCGCGTCGAGCGGCAACGACATCGGCATCACGAACACCCACAGCGCCTCGATCGTGGCCGTGTCGATCGCCGCCTCGTCGGTCGGCTCGCCGGAGACCAGCAGCGCTGCGGTTTGCACGATGTCGTCATCAAGAGCCGTGCCGAACAGGGGCACGAGGATCGAGCCGTAGTCGCGCTCGGGAGCCTGCTCGGCGCGCAGCACCTGTGCGGGCACGGTCACCCGGCGCAACAGCGAGGTTTCATCAGCGCGCCGGTAGATCACATACAGCGCGATCCCCACGGCCATCCAACCGAGCCCGACTGCGCGGGCGTCCGCGTGCAAGACCATCACCGCCACCCATCCGGCCGCCGACACGAGCGCGCCGAAGGCCGCGGGCAACGGCAGTGAGCCGCCGCCTAGCTTGATCGACAGCGGCACCCGGTAGGGGCGGTCGCGGTCGGGCTCTGTGTAGCGCAGACGGCAAATCGACAGATGCGCGATCGTGAAGGCCAGCATCGCCCCGAACGCGTAGATGCCGATCAAGAAGTCGAGGTTCTCCGATGCCGCCAGCGCAGCTGCGAGCACGCCTGCGAGGATGATCAGCACGTAGGGAGTCGAGCGCTGCGGGTGCAGGCGCCCAAGGCCGCTGGGGATCTGGCGGTTGGTCGATAGCGAGTAGGCCAGGCGCGACAGGCCGAGCATCGCCGAGTTGGCGGCCGCCACGAGGGTGACCGCGGCAACGGCGGCCACCACGTACATGAGCGTCTTGCCCAGCCAGTGCGGATGCACCTGCGCGACGATCCCGATCATCGGCGCGTCCAGATAACGGGTGGCCAACTGCGTGTGGCCGTCGCGCACCGGCAGCGCCGTCACGGCGACCAGCGCGATGCCGACGTACAGGAAGGCCACGGTCGCTGTCGTGCTCGCCACGAAGCGCTTGAGCCCGGCGCGGCTGATCCGCACCTCGCCGGCCAGCCCCGACGCCGACTCCAGGCTGGTGAACGCGACCACGGCGATCGTCAGCGCGAAGACGAGATGCGACCAGGTCGGCGCGCTGCCGAGATGGATCGGATTCAGCAGCGTGTGCGGATTGAAGAACAGCGCCAGCCCGAGCACGACGATGAAGCCCTGCAGGGCCAGGTCGCCGGCCATCAGCATGCCCACGCGCCGCGCCCGGCGCCCACCGAAGCCGCGGATGTTGCTCAGCACCACCACCGCGATGAACACGAACGCCATCCCCAGCGCCTCGTCGCTGTCGCCCAGCGGGCTCCAGAACGTCTTCAGGTACTGCGTGGCCGAGTAGGCCGTTATGGCGATCAGGATGATGTAGTCGAGCAGGATCGCCCAGCCGGCGATGAAGCTGACCATCTCGTTGAACGCGTAACGCGCGAACACCGTCGAGCCGGCCCGGTCCTGGTGCAGGGACGCCCCCTCCACATAGGTCATCGCGGTCAGCGTGAACAGGACGGCCGCGACCAGGAACACCAGGGGGGTGAGCCCGAGCGCGTGGCCGGCGATCACCCCAAGCGAGAAGTAGATCGCGCTGGCCAGCGACGAGTAGATGATCGTGAACAGGATCGGCGAGCCGATGCTACGACGCGCTATCACCCGCGAGCGCGCCGCCGCGGTGGGCCTGCCGTCCGCACCCCCGGGTGTGCTCATTCCCCCCTGCTCCGCCTGATCTCCAGGTAGGAGCGCCCGGCGCCGGCCGCCACGAACAGCGCGCCCAGCAGCAGTCGCGGCGAGATCGCGCTGCCGTGTCCGGCGAGCGCCTGCACGATCAGGGCCACGCCGATCACACCCATGAGCAGGCAGAGCACGAACGTGCCCGCGCGGTGGACCTGTCGCCCGATCATCTCACGCTGAGCTTAGGCCCTTCACGGACGGGCGCGCACCCCGTCCGCGGCGGCCTCCCTGGCGCGAGCGCCAACGCCACATGAAGCGTTCCCGAACTCCTATCAGGTGATCAGCGGAATGATCAGGATGGCCACGATGTTGGCAACCTTGATCATCGGGTTGATGGCCGGTCCGGCCGTGTCCTTAAACGGATCGCCGACCGTGTCGCCCGTGACCGAGGCGGCATGCGCGTCTGAGCCCTTGCCGCCGAAGGCGCCGTCCTCGATGAGCTTCTTGGCGTTGTCCCACGCGCCACCGCCCGCGGTCATCAGCACGGCGAAGAAGAAGCCGACCACGATCACCCCGATCAACAGGCCGCCGAGCGCCTTGGTGTCGATCAGCCCGACGATCAGCGGCAGCAGGATCGGCAGCATCGAGGGGATGATCATCTCGCGCTGGGCGGTCTTGGTGACGATGTCCACGCAGGTCGCGTAGTCGGGCTCTTCGGTGCCCTCCATGATCCCGGGGTGCTCGCGGAACTGGCGGCGCACCTCCTCGACGACCGCCCCGCCCGCGCGCCCGACCGCCTCGATCGACAGCGAGGCGAACAGGCACACCATCAGTCCGCCCAGCAGCAGGCCGATCAGCACCGGCGGTTCGTTGATGGAGAACACGAGCGATTCGATCGACACGTGCTTATGGTTGGCCAGTTCCTGGCGGAAGCCCGCGAACAGCACGACCGCCGCCAGCACCGCCGAGCCGATCGCGTAACCCTTGGTGACCGCCTTGGTCGTGTTGCCGACCGCGTCCAGCGGGTCGGTCACGTTACGCACCTCCTCGGGTAGCTCGGCCATCTCGGCGATCCCGCCGGCGTTGTCGGTGATCGGTCCGAACGCGTCGAGCGCGACGATCAGGCCAGTCAGCGACAGCTGACCCATGACCGCGACGCCGATGCCGTAGATGCCGGTCGTGCCGCCGCCCGCGAGCTTCCAGGCGCCGAAGATGCCAAAGACGAGCACGAGCGCCGGCAGCGCCGTCGCCTGCAGGCCCGAGCCGAAGCCCTGGATGATGTTGGTGGCGTGACCGGTGATCGACGCTTTCGCGGTCTTCTTCACCGGCGAGAAACGCGTCGAGGTGTAGTAATCGGTGATCACGAACAGCAGCGCCGTCACCCCGATCCCGATCAGCGCGCACAGGTAGAACTTGCCCCACGACGGCGTGTTGACCGCGGTTCCGACTTCCTTGAAGTTGAGGTCCTTCATCATCCAGTAGGTGATCGGCGCGAACGCCGCGGCCGCGATCGCCCCCGACAGGATCAGGCCCTGATAGAGCGCGCGCTCGACGTTGCCCGCCCGCGAGCGCACCGCGAACGTGCCGATGATCGACGCGATGATCGCAACGCCGCCGAGCACCAGCGGGAACAGCACCACGCGCGTGGCGTCATAACTTTTGAACGTCAGAACCCCCAGCAGCATCACGGCGACCGCGGTGACCGCGTAGGTCTCGAACAGGTCGGCGGCCATGCCCGCGCAGTCGCCCACGTTGTCGCCGACGTTGTCGGCGATCACGGCCGGGTTGCGGGGGTCGTCCTCGGGGATGCCGGCCTCGATCTTGCCCACGATGTCTGCGCCCACGTCGGCGGCCTTGGTGAAGATGCCGCCGCCGAGTCGGGCGAAGACCGAGATCAGCGAGCCGCCGAAGCCGAGGCCGATGAGGGCGTCGACGGCAGTCTTCTGGCTGTCGTTGAAGACGGCGGTGAGCAGCCCGTAGTAGCCGGCCAGCCCGAGCAGCGCCAGCCCGGCGACGAGCATGCCGGTGATCGCACCGCCGCGGAAAGCGGCGGTGAGGGCCGGCGAGACGCCACCACGGGCCGCCTCGGCGACCCGCGCGTTGGCGCGCACGGACACGTTCATGCCGATGAAGCCGGCCGAGCCCGAGAGCGTGCCACCGATTGCAAAGCCGCACGCCACGGCGATGTTCTGCACGAAGATCAGCGCGACGAACAGCACCACGCCGACGCCAGCGATCGTCGTGTACTGGCGGTTCAGATAGGCGCGTGCGCCCTGCTGAATGGCCAGCGAGATCGACTGCATGCGCTCGTTGCCCGGCGAGAGCGCGAGCAGTGAGCGCGCGGTCAACAGGCCGTAGGCGACGGCACAGGCGGCACATACGAGGGCGACGACGACCCCATGGTTCGTCAGAAAGCTGCTCAACAGAAATCCTCCGCGGTCTGATTTGCGTGCCGCGCGAGGATGGTTCGCGCGCACGTTCGACGCCCGGATCGCCCAAAAAGGGCGCTCGTCGGGTGCAAACGCGGCGGGAGTCTATCGTGCCGGCCCGCAGAAGGCCGGCCGGCTGCCCTGCGACGTCAGCGCGGCGTCACCGTCCCGGCACCCACAGCCTGCCGCTCGACTCAGCCGGTCCGGGTCCACTGCCCGCCGGCGGCGGCTGCTCGGCGCCCGGGAGGACGCCCTGGCCGGAGGGCCCGCCGCCGGGCGCACCAGAGCCTCCCTGGCCTCTCCCGCCCTGCCCCGGCTCGCTCCCTGCGCCGGCAACCTGCACCTCGCGCGCGTAGGCCATCTGCAGCTGCGAGAGCGCGTCGCGCAGAGGGCCGAGCTCGCCGGCGATCCTGCGCTCGAGGATGGCCATCAGCGCACGCACGCCGTCGATCGCGTCGCGCACCTGCTCCAGATCGCGCCCCGCCGCAGCGTCTGCGCCACCCCGGCCGGCCTGCCCGGCGTCGGCGTCGGCGCCCTGTGCCTGCGGGCCTGGGGGCGCAGGACCCAGGCGCCGGGCGCCGAGGTTCAGCAACGAGATGGCCGTCTGGGCCATCATGTCGGTCGTCGTGATGCGGCTCAGTTCGGCCTCATAGGCCCTGCGAAGCTCCTCCTCGCTGGGAGCCTGTGGGCCGCCCGCCGCGTCCGCGGTCGCAGTGGGATCCCATCCCCCCTGAGCCGCGCCTGGATCTGCGCTCACACGGTCACCTTCTCTCTATAGGTCGCACTGGTCTCGGCCACAGATGCTGCGTAGACCTCCTGCGGCGTGGCGCCGGCGTCGATCATCCGGCGCTGGCGCTGGGCGCCGTTGGCCACGGGAAAGGAGGGCTCGATGCCCAGCTCGGCGCGCACCGGCGCCGTCCAGGCGGCCAGCCGCTCGATCGCGCCCGCCGCCGGATACTCCTGCGCGCGCTCCAGGTCGATCAGCCTGCCGTCCAGGCCGAAGCGGATCGCCCGCCACATGTTCTCCTCGATCATGCGCGGCGCGGGATCCGCGAAAGGAACCCCTTCGTCGACGTCGCGCATGGCCTGCGCGATGCACGCGACCATCAGGGCGGCCAGTGCGTCTGACTCCTGCGCGGTGGCCTGCACGTCGCAGATGCGCACCTCGACGGTGCCGAAGCTGAAGTGCGGGCGGACAGACCACCACACCTGGGTGAACTCGACGATCGACTTGGTCTTGAGCAAGAACTCGATGTAGTCGCGGTAGGCGCGCCAGCCGCCGAAGGCGTCGGGAACCCCGCAGCGCGGAAAGCTCTTGGTGAAGCTCTGCGTGCGTGCGGACGCCAGCCCGCTGTCGCGGCCGTCCAGGAACGGCGAGTTGGCAGAGATCGCCAGCAGCAGCGGCAGCACAGGGCGCAGGCGGTCGCACACGCGCACTGCGCGGTCGATGTCGCGCACCCCCAGGTGCACGTGCACGCTGAAGGTGTTGTTGCGCCAGGCCACGTATTTCAGGCCCTCCTCGACGCGGCGGTAGTGCTCGGTATCGATCAGCGCCTGCTCGCGGTAGTCGGCCCAGGGATGGGTGCCCGTGGCGCCGAGCGCCACGCCCTGTGCGTCGGCCAGCGCGAACAGCCGCCGGCGACGCTCACGCTGGCGTGCCAGCGCGTCGTGCAGGTCGGCGCCGGTGCCCGAGATGATCTCGATCTCCGATTTGATCAGCTCGCCGGCGATGCTTGGCGCGAGAATCTCGTCGTCGGCGGCGACCGCGCGCATCTGCTCGAAGCGCGGCAGCAGGTCAAGCGTGTGCGGATCCAGGATCGCGAACTCCTCCTCGACCCCGACCGTGAGGTCGGTCGCCTGCGCAAATGTCTGCGCCGCGCGATCTAGATCCAGGCTGTTCATCTCGTGGCGTCTGCGATGCGGGGATGGCGGTCGGCGATCTGGCGGTCGGGCAGGGGCGCTCAGGTGAGGTAGAAGTACAGCGCGTAGAGCAGGTCGACGGCGGGGCTGGAAGTGTGGACGGTCACCTCGGGCGGCACGTCCAGCAGCGACTCGGAATAGTTGAAGATGATCTTCACGCCGCACTCCACCAGCTCGTCGGCCAGTCCCTGAGCCGCCTGCTTGGGCACGGCCAGCACGCCCACGACGATGTCCTCATCCTCGACCACCTGGCGCAGCGCGCGGATGTGGCTGACGACCTGGTTGCCGACTTTTGTTCCCACCTTGGCCTCGTCTGAGTCGAAGATGGCCACCACACGAAAGCCGTGGTCGGCGAAGATTTCCGAGGAGGCGATCGCCTTGCCCAGGTGCCCGGCGCCGATCAGCGCGATGTTGTGCTGTCCGGCGGTGCGCAGGATCTTGCGGATCTGCGAGACCAGCGCCTCGACGTTGTAGCCGACACCCCGCTTGCCGAACTTGCCAAAGCCGGACAGGTCGCGGCGTATCTGCGTGGAGTTGACGTGTGTGTAGTCGGCCAGCTCCTGGGATGAGATCGTCTCCTTGCCCATCTTCTTGGCCTGGGTCAACACCTGCAGGTAGCGCGACAGCCTCGCCGCCACGCCGAGCGAAAGCCGCTCGTTGGCCGAGACGGTCGCGCCTCGCGCGCCGCCCGGCGAACCAGCCATTGGTTCTCCGTAGCTCATCGCCGTGACTCTAGACGCTCGCGCAGGAGCGTCTCATCTACGACGTATTCGCACAGCTCCTCGCCGTCGATCGCAACGACCGGGATGCGCTCGAAATAAGCCCGGTGCAGGGACTCGTCAGAGGTTATGTCGCGCTCGTCTACGACGAAGCCCAACTCGGCCTGCAGGCGGCCCAGTGCCGCGAGCGCGTCCTCGCACAGGTGGCAGCCGGGCGCGGTGTACACCGTCAGGACGGTCATCGAACCGGATGGGGATCCAAGGTGGGAGCGTTGATCGGGGTTGGACACGGGCGCGTTCATCGCGGTCGCTCGCCCGTGGCGTACGCATCGAGCGCCAGATAGCCCGGGTAGGCCAGATGCCGACCGTAGCGGGCGGCGCTGGCGATCATGGCGGCGTTGTCGGTGCACAGCGCGGGCGGTGGGATGTGCAGTGTCGCTCCGAGCGCCTGCAGGCGCCTGCGCAGTTCGCCGTTGACCGCCACGCCGCCGCCCACCGCCAGCCGGTCCAGGCCGCTGCGCTCGAGCGCGCGCTCGGCGTGGGCGAGCAGGCTGTCGACGATCGCCGCCTGGTATGACGCCGCCAGGTCCGACGCCTGTACGCGCACGTCCTGTGGCGAGAGCTCGCGCAACTTGTACAGCAGTGCCGTCTTCAGGCCGGCGAAGGAGAAGTCGAGCCCCTGCGCGAAGGCGCGGTGCGCGCGCCCGCGCCCGCCGCGTGCACGCTCGGAGCGCGATCCTGGGAACGAGAACGCCTGCGGGTCGCCGCCGACCGCCAAGCGCTCCAACGCAGGCCCGCCGGGGTATCCCAGCCCGAGCATCCGCGCCCCCTTGTCGAACGCCTCGCCGGCGGCATCGTCGAGGGTGCGCCCGAGCACGTTGAAGCCGTCGTGCTCGGCGACGTGCGCCAGCAGCGTGTGACCTCCGCTCGCTATCAGGCACAAGAACGGCGGCGCAAAGCCCTCGCCGGGCCCGTCGGCCGCCAAGAAGTTGGCCGCTACGTGGCCCTGCAGATGGTCGACGCCCGCAAACGGCAGCTCGCGCGCGGCGGCAAGCGCCTTGGCGGTCGACAGCCCGACCAGCAGCGCGCCCACCAGCCCAGGGCCCTGCGTGGCGGCGACCAGCTCGACATCGTCGAGGGTGGCGCCCGCCTGCTCCAGCGCGCGCCCCACGATCAAGTTGACGAGCTCGAGGTGGTGGCGCGAGGCGATCTCCGGGACCACCCCGCCAAAGCGCGCATGGGCCTCCTGCGAGGAGATGACGTTGGCGCGCAGGCGCCCGTCGCCGTCCACGATCGCGGCGCAGGTGTCATCGCAGCTGGTCTCCAGCGCCAGGATCGTCATATAGATCAGATCCCGCCCACCCCGGGCACATCGTCCAGTGAGCCGTGCAGCGTGGCGGGCGTGCGCCACATCACGAGCGCGTCCTCGCCGTTGTCCTGGTAGTAGCGCCGGCGCATGCCCGCCGCGCGAAAGCCCTCGCGTTCGTAGAGGTGGATGGCGACCGCGTTTGAGCGGCGCACCTCCAGCGTGAAGCGCGCGTCGGGGTCTGCGACGCGCTCGTACAGCTGCGCGAGCATCGCCGAGGCCAACCCCAGGCGCTGGTAGTCGAGGTCCACGGCCACGTTCATGACGTGCCAGACCGTGTCGTAGCGCGAGCAGATCAGATAGCCGACCAGCCGCTCCTCGGCGTCGGCTGGCGTGGAGGTCGCGGCCAGGCATCTACCCGACTGCTTGGACAGCTCCAGCACGAACATCGCAAGCGACCACGGCGTGGGGAACACCCGCCGCTCGATCGCGATCACCTGTGGCAGATCGGGATAGGTGAGCGAGCGGATGCGCAGCGTCGGGGGCTCGCGCTGCAGCGAGTTCCCTGATGAGGCCCGCTCGCTCATGACGCGCCGGCGGGCGCGCCCGCCGCGGTCGCCAGCGCCAGCTCGGCGTCCGGGCGGCGACAGTATTCGGGCAGGACCTGCTCGGGCCCGGTAGCGGCCCGAGCACGCTCGCCCAGCTCGCAGATCGCGCCCGCGCTCACGCGATGCAGCGGCGAGGAGTCCTCGGCGCATGGCACGCTGGCCGTCGCCAGATCCGGGCGATAGCGCAGCGCCCCATCGCCGACCGCCAGCCAGCGCCGCGGCTGCCCGCTGCCCCCCTCGGCCGACGCCACGACGCCGCCGAGCTCCTGCGGGGCGAGCGCGCGCGGGACGGTCAGCCGGTGCGACTCGTAGGCGGCGCCGTCGCGCTCATAGGCCGCAGCGAACACCTCCCCGCGTCGTGCGTCGATCACGGCCAGGACGGCGTCCGGTATCGACGAACCATCCTCGCCCGTGCCAGCACCGTCTGAGAGCGCGACTGCGGCGAGCGCCTGCAGGCTGGAGACGCCCACCAGCTGCGCGGACAGCGATTGCGCGAGCCCGCGCGCCGTTGCAACGCCCACGCGCAGACCCGTGAACGTGCCGGGTCCGACGCCCACAGCTATACGCCCAACCTCGCTCCAGGCGACGCCAGCCTCCGCGAGCAGCTCGCGCGCCAGGTCCAGCAATCGGGTCGCGTGTCCGGGATGGTCGCCTGGAGAAGGATCGTCGCGCACCTGCAGCGTGCGTCCGTCGCTCAGGCGCAGAGCCACGGCGGTGGCTTGCGTGGCCGTGTCCAGGCCGAGCACGATCATGCCTTACCGCCATTCTCAGACGGCGATCGATGATCCTCTGACCCCGGTCCGTCGTCGTGCACCTCCACGCGCCGGCGGTCGCCGCCCTGGTGGCTGAGGGTCACGCGCAGGCGGGCGCCTGCGAGCTCGCCCTCGGCGTCCGGCGGCCACTCCACAAAGGCGATGCGCCCAGGGCCCAGATAGTCGGCGAGCAGCGCCGGATCCTCATCCTGCAGCCCGGCCAGCCGGTAGAGGTCGAGATGCGAGACGGTCACGCTGGCACCGCCATAGCGATGCCCGATGCTGAACGTGGGACTGGTCACCGGGTCGCTCACGCCCAGCGCGCGAGCGGCGCCTCGCACAAGCGTGGTCTTGCCCGAGCCGAGCTCCCCGCGGATGAGCACCACATCGCCCTCGCGCAGCGCGCCCGCCAGCTGCGCACCGAGCGATTCGGTCTCGGCGGGACCGTTGGTTTGGACGCTGCGCACGGCCACCCCCGTGACTCTAGCTACAGCCTGCGCAGGCTCGGACCATCGCGAGCGTCTCGCCACGGTCCGCCGTCATCGGCGACCGTCCCTCGAAAAAGGACCGGCCCGCGGGGGTATGGGGCGCGGGCCGGTCGTTACTCCTGGAGGGATGGAGACAGGACCTTCATCGGCATGGAACACAGCTGACTTTAGGGCCTGAGCCCCAGTCTTCAACACGATACGAAAAATCCCTTCAATTGCGGCGAAGTTGCGCCTAAATTCCGTCCAAATTGCCTGGACGCCGTGCAGACGGTGTCCACGACGACCTTCTAGAACAGCCCGAGCTGGTCGACCTCCGCGCGCTCGTGCTCAGACTGCGTCGGCGTGGCCTGCGGCGCAGCGTCGAGGGGCTCCTTGGGCTCGGGCACGTCGATCGGCTGCTCGGGCGCGCCCAGGGCCAGGAGCTCGGGCAAGCGCGCGAAGTCCTCGCGCAGCGTGGCCAGCATGCGCGGGGTGTACAGCGCGGCAGCTGGGTGGTAGATGGGGTACAGCCGCACCGCGCGCCGCCCCAGGGTCAGCACCTCGGGCTGGCCGTGCAGGCGAGTGATGCCGGTGGGATCGCCGCGCAGCAGCTTGGTGGAGAAGTTGCCCAGCGTGCAGATGACCGTCGGCTGGATCAGCTCGACCTTGCGCAGCAAGTACTCGTGGCAGTTCGACAGCTCTACCGGCAGTGGATCGCGGTTGCCAGGCGGGCGGCACATGAGCGTGTTGGCGATGAAGACATCGTCGCGGCTGAGACCGATCTCGCCGAGCAGCGTGTTGAGCAATTGACCGGCCCGTCCCACGAACGGCAGGCCCTGCTCATCCTCGCTGGCGCCGGGCGCCTCGCCGATGAACATGAGATCCGAGTCGGCGTTGCCCGCGCCGAACACGACCGTCTTGCGCGTGGACGCAAGCTCGCTGCAGCGCACGCAGGCGCGCGCCTTGGCGAGCTCCTCCTTGAGGGCCTCGCGCCGTTCACTTGGCGAGAGCTCGTCTACGCCGGATGACACCGCTCGGCATGCTAAGCGATGATCACCTGATGGCCCAGCCCGCCGAGCTGTCTGTGACTGCGCCGTTCGCCGGCGTCGTCGTGTCGATCCCATATACGCGCCATGAGCAGGTCGGCGCGGGCGCACCGCTGGTGGTGCTGGAGGCGATGAAGATGGAGCACGAGGTGCTTGCCGAGACCGCCGGCGTGGTGGGCGCCCTGGCGGTGGCCGTGGGCGACGCGGTCGAGGAGGGCCAGCTGCTGATGACGCTGCAGCCGGGCGCTGACGAGAGCGCGCCGACGGTGACTACCATCGAGCGCGACCAGGATGGCGAGCGTGCGGACCTGCACGCAGTGCGCGAGCGACACGAGATCGGCCTCGATGGCGCTCGGCCGGAGGCCGTGGCCCAGCGGCGCGAGCGCGGCCGGCGCACCGCGCGCGAGAACCTGGCCGATCTACTCGACCCCGACAGCTTTGTGGAGTACGGTCCGCTGCTGTTCGCCGCGCAGGAGGCCAGGCGCCCACGCGAGGAGCTGATCGCGCGCACCCCCGCCGACGGCCTGGTCGGCGGTGTCGGAGCGGTCGCGGGTCGTCCGTGCGTGGCGATGTCCTATGACTACACCGTGCTGGCGGGCACCCAGGGCATGCGCAACCACGCCAAGAAGGACCGCCTGTTCGAGCTGGCCGAGCGCCGGCGCCTACCCGTGGTGCTGTTCGCGGAGGGCGGCGGCGGGCGCCCCGGCGACGTGGACATGCCGATCGTGGCCGGCCTGGATTGCCGGGCCTTTGCGCTGTTCGCCGGTCTGAGCGGTCTCGTGCCGCTGGTGGGCATCGCGTCGGGCTACTGCTTTGCCGGCAACGCCGCGCTGCTGGGCTGCTGCGACGTGGTGATCGCCACCGAGGACGCGAGCATCGGCATGGGCGGCCCGGCGATGATCGAGGGCGGCGGGCTGGGTGTGCACGCCCCCCAGGACGTCGGCCCAATCGAGGTTCAGCACGCAAACGGCGTGGTCGACCTGCGCGCGAGCGACGACGCGCAGGCGGTGGCGTTGGCCAAGCGCTACCTGTCCTATTTCCAGGATCCCGCCCACCCCGACAGCGAGCCGGGTAAGGTCGGCGATCAGCGGTTGCTTCGCGATCTGATCCCCGAGCAGCGAAAGCGCGTCTATCAGGTGCGCAGCGTCGTGCAGGCGCTATTCGACGAGGGCTCGGTACTCGAGCTGCGCGACGGCTTTGGTGCGGGGATGGTCACCGCGCTCGCGCGCGTGGACGGACGCCCACTGGGCGTAGTGGCCAACGATCCGACACATCTGGGGGGCGCGATCGACGCTGACGGCGCGGACAAGGCCGCGCGCTTCATCGGCCTGTGCGACGCGTTCGATCTCCCCGTGCTGTTCCTGTGCGACACGCCCGGCTTTATGGTCGGCCCCGCCGCCGAGCGCACGGCCACCGTGCGCCACTTCGCGCGCATGTTCCTGGGCGGCGCCAACCTGAGCGTGCCCACCGGCACGATCGTGCTGCGCAAGGGTTACGGGCTGGGCGCGCAAGCGATGGCCGGCGGCGGCTTCAAGGCGCCGCTATTTACCGTCGCGTGGCCGACGTCTGAGTTCGGCGGCATGGGCCTGGAGGGCGCGGTGCGCCTGGGCATGCGCCGCGAGCTCGACGCGATCGAGGACGAGCACGAGCGCGAGCGGCTGTTCGAGCAGATGGTCGCCGCCGCCTACGAGCGTGGGCGCGGCCTGAACATGGCCGCCTATGGCGAGATCGACGACGTCATAGACCCGGCCGACTCGCGCCGCTGGATCGCCACGCTGTTCGACGAGCACAGCGGGCAGTGGTGGCGCCGGGAGGGCAAGAAGCGCCCGTATGTGGACGCGTGGTGACAGCCCGATTCCCCGCCCGCAGGGACCTGCGAGCGCTACCCTACATTGGTGCTGCACGGAAGGCGCGATCCTGATCCCGCACTGAAGATCGTCACTACGGTCAACAGCAGGATTGAGGCAGAGATGGTCTGCGGCGACCTCAAGGCGGCCGGCATCCGAGCCATGCAGCAGGCGGCCATGCAGTCCGGTCGCATGGGAGCCATCGGCAACGTTGGCAGCACCTGCGATGTCTATGTCGAGGAGCAGGATCTCGAGCGGGCCCGAGAAGTCCTCGATGCCCCACCGATGAGCGAAGACGAACTCGTTCGGGCCGAGGAAGAAGCAGCCAGGCAGAGCAAAGCTCACGACCCTATGTGAGACTGCACACACAGGGGTGGTCCGAGTAGCCCCACCTGCCCACCCTGACGCCGCGGCCTGTATCATCTGTTGCAGGCCGTCACCGACGATTCTCGGGATGGACCTGAGAAGACACGCCTGACTTGCATCTGTAGTCGCGCCGGTATCCGCAGGGAACTGGACCGAAAGCCGATGAGCTCACACCACCGAACCTCGCTGCGCGCATGAGGACCGTGCGCGCTGTGGCGCAGCTGCGCTCAACGCTCGAGCCGGCGCGGCGTGAAGGCCTGACGATCGGCCTGGTGCCGACGATGGGTGCGCTGCATGAAGGCCACCTGTCGCTGATCCGTCACGCCCGCTCGCACTGCGATGTTGTGGTCGTCTCGCTGTTCGTCAACCCCGCCCAGTTCAACGAGCGCGCCGACCTGGAGCGTTATCCGCGCCGCGAGTCCGACGACGCTGCGTTTGCGCAAGCAGCGGGCGCGGATGTTCTGTTCGCGCCGGCCGTCGAGGAGGTCTACCCGACGGGGTTTTCCACGAGCGTCGAGGTGTTCGGGGTGACCGAGCGCCTGGAGGGTGCATCGCGCGGGCGCGAGCACTTCCGCGGCGTGGCCACGGTGGTCACCAAGCTGCTTTGCATGGCCATGCCCGACGTGGCCTTCTTCGGCCAGAAGGATGCCCAGCAGGTGGTCGTGATCCGCCGCCTGGTCGCCGACCTGAACCTCCCTATGGGTATCGAGGCGCTGCCAACTGTGCGCGAGCCCGATGGCGTGGCCATGTCCAGCCGCAACGCGCTGCTGAGTGCCGAAGAGCGTCCGCGCGCAGTGGCATTGCCCGCGGCGCTCACAGCCGCCGCACGGCTCGTCGGCGCGGGCGAGCGCTCGGCACAGGCAATCCTTGCGGCCGCGCGCGAGGCGATGCGGCCATATGGCGTGGAGCCCGAGTACCTGGCGCTGGTGGCGCCGGACACGCTCGAGCCGATCGACACGCTCGACGGCGAGGCGTTGCTGGCACTGGCAGCGCGCATCGGCGAGACCCGCCTGATCGACAACGCGATCTTGGATCCGGTCACAACCAACGCCGCGGCCGCCGCGCACGCCCCCAGTCAACCGGTCCCAGGAAAGGCGATGACCACATGCAGCGCGTGATGCTGAAGTCCAAGATCCACAGGGCCACGGTCACCGATTGCGACCTGCACTACGTCGGGTCGATCACGATCGACCCGGACCTGCTGGAGGCCGCCGACATCCTCGAGCACGAACAGGTCCACGTGGTCGATGTCGACAACGGCGCGCGCTTTGAGACCTACACGATTGCCGGTGCGCGCGGCTCGGGCGCGATGTGCGTCAACGGCGCCGCCGCCCGCCTGGTGCACCGCGGCGACACGATCATCGTGATCTCCTACGGCTCCTACGACGAGGTCGATCTGGAGCGCTACGAGCCGCGCGTAGTGCACGTCGAGGCTCACACCAACCGCATCATCACCGTCGACGAGCAGGTGGCGACCCTGCTCTCCTAGAGAGCTGGCGTCAACCAGGCCGTCAGAGAGGAGCACCGCCATGTCAAGCCACCCCGACCCGTACATCGGCTCCGCGTCACCCCACGCGGCCTCAAACCCCGTGCGCCTGCCGATGACCCTGCCGCTGCTGGCCGAAAAGAAGCGGCTGGGCGACCCGATCGTGATGGTCACCGCCTATGACTACCCGAGCGCCCGCGCGGCCGAGGCGGCCGGCGTGGATCTCGTCCTCGTGGGCGACTCAGCCGCCACGACAGTGCTCGGCTACAACGCCACGACGCCGGTCGAGCTGGAGGACATGCTCGTGCTCGCGCGCGCCGTGCGCCGCGGCCTGAGCACGCCGCTGATGATCGGCGACCTGCCGTTCGGCTCCTATGAGATCTCCGATGAGCAGGCGATCGCCACGGCGCTGCGGATGGTCAAGGAGGCGGGCTGCGAGGCGGTCAAGCTGGAGGGTGGTGGCGAGGCGTCGGCCAAACGTGCGCGTGCGATCGTTGGCGCGGGCATCCCGGTGATGGGCCATGTGGGCCTCACCCCGCAGACCTCGACCGCGCTCGGCGGCTGGAAGGCCCAGGGCCGCACCGCGCCGGCGGCCGCGCGCATCGCCGCGGAGGCGCTCGCGCTGCAAGAGGCGGGCTGCTTCGCGATCGTCTTCGAGGCGATCCCTAGCGCCGTCAGCGAGGAGCTCGTGCCGCTGATCGAGATCCCCGTCATCGGCATCGGCGCGGGCCCCGCCACCGACGGGCAGGTGCTCGTCTTCCACGACCTGCTCGGAATCCGCGACGGCCTCGGACCACGTTTTGTCAAGCGCTACGCCAACCTCCAACAGGAGATGAACGAAGGCGTCGCCGCCTACGCAGAGGACGTGCGCACGCGCCGCTACCCCGGGCCTGAGCACACCTACAAGATCGATCCGGCTGAGCTCGCCGAGCTGCGCGCGCAGCTCCCATAACCGCTGAGCCGCCTGTCGCACGCTCAACGTCCGCGCGCCGCGTCGCAGCGCACGCCAAACGGTGTCGCGCACCGAAGCACCACAAGGTGCTTGTCAACACCCGCGACCTGGTGATGTGGAGCGTCGAACGTTACAGCGGCGAATTCGAAGAGGAATTCGTAGACACGCTGTTTGCCTGCGTGCCGCCGCGCGGGAGAACACACATCATCGGCGCTGCCGGCCAGGGCCCCGCGGTCCAAGCGGGGAGCAGCGTGAGTTTCGAGAGCGCCGGGTCGTTCGTGGCGATCGACGAAGGATCGGGCAACTCGGTCGGATTCACAGAAGCGCTGACGCTGCACGATGCACGCGACGGCCGAACCACGGAAATCGTCAGCTTTGCCGCCGAGAACTTCTCCACACTTCCCACTCCCGCACCCGAATCGCTCGAAGCGCTCGGGCCCCCGGTCGGGGTCGGAATCCGCGAATACGCGGTCGATGCGAATGGCGACGTCGCCTGGGTCGGCTACAGCGCGGCGGCTGCGGGCAAGGCCGGTGTACGGGTGCTCTACGTCGACGACGCCAGGGGCATCCACCGTGTCGCAGCCACGACCACGCTCGAACTGGTCGGCTTTCGCCGAGGCCAGGTGAGGTGGACCGAGTCGGCGCGGGCGTAGCGCGGGTTCACTGGGACAGCGGCTCGCCGTAGCGCTCGAAGAACGCGAACTCGGACACGTCTTTGCGCGCCAGCGCCCGCGGCCACGGATCGGCGCGCCGCCCGACGCCGATGTGGGCCGCAACCGCGACCTCCTCGGGTATAGCGAGCAGCTCCTTGACCTCTGCCTCGGCCGGCACCAGCAGCGTCGTCATCGCCGCGCCCAGTCCCTCCGCGCGCAGCGCCAGCAGCAGGTTCTGCACGAACGGGTAGATCGACGCGCCCCCTACGATGCTCTGGCGCGGAAGCTGCGCGTCGGTGACCGCGAGGTCGCCCAGGCGCACGCCCACGACCAGGTGCACAGGCACCTCGTGCAGATGCTCGGCGTACTCGTTGGCGCGCTCCAGCGTGCGAGCGCGCGCGGGGTCGCTGCTCGCAATGTCGGCTGCCGCGCGAGCGACATCCGCGTGCCCGATGTAGGCACGCCAGCGGGGCAGGTAGAGGTCGCGCAGCGCGGCCCGGCTCTGCGCGTCGCGCACAACGATCACGCGCCAGCCCTGGCGGTTGCCGCCGCTCGGCGCGAAGCGGGCGTTGTCCAGGGCGCGCACGAGCGCCTCCGTTGGCACCGGGTCGGGCTTGAAACGGCGGCTGGTGGGCGCGCAACGCATAACTTGGTAGAGGTCCACGTGTGTGAGGCTAGCTGCTGTCCTCGGCGCGTGGCTACACTCGGTGCATGGACGTTCCGCCGTGGCCCGTGTTGCGGGACGAGGATTGCTGGCTTACCGACGCGATGGACAGTCTGCTGCGCGAGAGCACGCAGAGCGCGGGGGAGTTCCGCGCACGTGCCCGTGAGCTGCGCGACCAGGCCGAACAGAGCGACCTGAAGGGAATGCGTGACGCATCGCTGGCGCTGGCTGACCGTTACGAGCAGGCCGCAGCCGCACGCCTATCGGCTTGAGGCCGACGTGACATCAGCGCGCGCGATTGACGCGATCGAGCAGCCCCGCCACGGCCTGCCTCTGTCGATCGCGTAGCGCCGCGAACTCCGGCTCAAGCTCGGCGACACGGTCCTCCAAGCGCTCGGTCGTGCGCTCTGCCGCAGGCGGATCGAGCAGCTCCTGCTCAGACCATTCGCGCTCGAGGGCGCGCAGCCGTTGGGCCACGGCGGGCAACTCGAGTGCCACTGCGGCAGGTTAGTGTTCCCGAGCTTGATACTCGATCCGCCGCAGCACCTTCGCCGGCGCCCCGGCAGCCACGGAGAACGCCGGGATGTCCTGCGTGACCACGCTGTTGGCGCCGATCACGCAGCGCTCACCGATCGTCACCCCGCTGGTGACGACCACGTTGGCGCCCAGCCAGCAGTTGTCGCCGATGCGCGTGGGGCCCTTGCTGTCGAAGCCTTGCCAGGTGATCGGCTTCTCAGGATCGTCGTAGCGGTGGCTGGCGTCTGAGACGAAGCACCCGTTGGCGAGCATGCAGTGCTCGCCAATCTCCACCAGTTCCTGCGCGGCGACCATCACGCCCATGTTCAAAAACGTGCCCGCGCCGATGCGCACCCGGGCGGCGCCGGGCGCGGTGATCCACACGCCCGGCTCCAGCAGCACGCCCGGCCCTACCTCCAAGCGCCCCGCGCGCAGCGCCTCCAAGACGTTGCCGTGCACCGGCCAGCGCACGAACGCTTCGCGGCGCATGAGCTCCCAGTGGATGTGGGCGCGGTTCCACGGCAGCGAGTTGCGCTCATACCAGCGCCACTTCTGCGCCCACAGCCGCGCCTGGGCTCGCAGGGCCGCAGGACTGGCGGGGTCGCTCATCCGCTCACGCGGCGACTCTGGCCCGCCGTTTGCGCGGACCCGACTTCGCCGCGCCGCGCCTGAGCGTCGGCGTGAGCAACTCCGCCAGGAACGCGCCCGTGTGCGAGGCCGGCTCGGCGGCGACCTCCTCGGGCGTGCCCACGGCGATCGCCATCCCCCCCTCCTCCCCGCCCTCGGGGCCCATGTCGATCAGGCGGTCGGCGCTCTTGATCACGTCGAGGTTGTGCTCGATCACGACCACGCTGTTGCCCTGGTCGACGAGTCTCTGCAGCACCTCCAGCAGGCGCTGCACGTCGGCGAAGTGCAGGCCGGTGGTGGGCTCGTCGAGGATGTACAGGGTCATGCCGGTGGCCACCTTGGACAGCTCGGTGGCGAGCTTCACGCGCTGGGCCTCGCCGCCCGACAGCGTAGTCGCGGGCTGGCCCAAGCGCACGTAGCCAAGGCCGACCGCCTCCAGCGTCTCCAGGCGCCGGCGCACCTTGGGGATGTGCTCGAAGAACTCAAGCGCCTCCTCGATCGGCATGTCGAGCACGTCGGCGATCGACTTGCCCTTGAAGCGCACCTCGAGCGTCTCGCGGTTGTAGCGCTTGCCGTGGCACTGCTCGCAGGGCACGTACACGTCTGGCAGGAAGTGCATCTCGATCTTGATCTGCCCATCGCCGCGGCAGACCTCGCAGCGCCCGCCCTTGACGTTGAAGCTGAAGCGCCCCGGCTTGTAGCCGCGCGCGCGCGCCTCCTGGGTCTTTGAGAACAGGTCGCGGATCACGTCGAACAGGCCCGTGTACGTGGCCGGGTTGCTGCGCGGCGTGCGCCCGATCGGCGACTGGTCGACCTGGATGATCTTGTCCAGCTGCTCCAGGCCGTGGATCGCGCGATGCGCGCCCGGGCGCTTGCGCGCTCGGTGCAGGCGGTTGGCGACCGCCTTGTACAGCACGTCGTTGACCAGCGTCGACTTGCCCGACCCCGACACTCCGGTCACGCACGTGAGCACGCCCAGCGGCACGTGCACGTCGATGTCGCGCAGGTTGTGCTCGCTGGCGCCAAGGATCTCGATGTAGCCGCTGGGGGTGCGCCGCCGCTTGGGCGTGTCGATCGTGCGCTCGCCCGACAGGAACTGCCCGGTCAGCGACTCCTTCACCCGCTGGACCTCGGTCGCGGTGCCCTGCGCGACGATCCGCCCGCCGTGCTCGCCCGCGCCCGGCCCCAGGTCGACGAGGTGGTCGGCCGCGCGCATCGTCTGCTCGTCGTGCTCGACCACGATCACCGTGTTGCCCAGGTCGCGCAGGCGCTCGAGCGTGCCGATCAGCTTGGAGTTGTCGCGCTGGTGCAGGCCGATCGACGGCTCGTCGAGGATGTACAGCACGCCCACCAGCGACGAGCCGATCTGCGTGGCCAGGCGGATGCGCTGCGCCTCGCCGCCCGACAGCGTGGCCGCAGCCCGGTCCATCGACAGGTAGCCGATGCCCACGTTGTCCAAGAAGCGCAGGCGCTCGGAGATCTCGCGCAAGATCAGCCGCGCGACGTGGCGGTCGGTGTCGGACAGCTCGACCTCCTCCAGCCACTCCAGCGCGCGGCGCGCGGACAGCGCGCAGAAGTCCTCGATCCGCGTGCCCGCCACGAGCACCGCGCGCGACTCCGCGCGCAGGCGCGCGCCGCCGCACACCGGGCAGGCGCGCAGCGACATGAACTCCTCGATCTTCTCGCGCGTCCACTCGGAGTCGGTCTCGCGGTAGCGGCGCTGCAGGTTGCTGACAATCCCCTCGAAGCGCGCGGCGTACGAGCGCCTGCGCCCGTAGCGGTTTCTGTACGTGACCTGCACGGGCTCGCCGTCGGTGCCGTACAGGAACAGGTTGCGCTCCTCCTCGGACAGGTCTTCCCAGGGTACGTCGAGGTCGACGCCGTACTGCTCGGCGAGCGCCTCGGTCATCTGCTCGTAGTAGTTGCTCGTGCTGCCCGCCCACGGCGCGATCGCGCCCTCGCCGATCGACAGCGACGGGTCGGGCACGACCAGCTCGGGGTCGATTTCCATCTGCGAGCCCAGGCCGGTGCAGCGCTCGCACGCGCCGTGGGGGGAGTTGAAGGAGAAGATGCGCGGCTCGAGCTCGACCAGCGACGGCCCGTGCTCGGGGCAGGCAAAGCGCTCGGAGAAGGTGAACAGCGTGCCCGCATCGGGGACCATCCCGGGGACGATCTGCGTGGCCGCCGCGCGCGGCCCCTTTGCGCCCTTGGCGCCCTTGGCCGCGCTGGAATCCTCACCGGCCGACAACTCGGCGGAGGCCGAACGGCCGGAGCCCACTATCTCGACCTCTACCAGGCCCTCGGCCAGCCCCACCGCGGTCTCGATCGAGTCGGCCAGGCGCTTGCGCACGTCGTGGCGCATCACCAAGCGGTCGACCACGACCGAGATGTCGTGCTTGTAGCGCTTGTCCAGCACGATCGATTCCTCGAGCATGCGCACGCGGTCGTCGATCTTCACGCGCGCAAAGCCGTCCGCGCGCAGCTGCTCGAGCAGCTTGCCGTACTCGCCCTTGCGCCCGCGCACGACCGGCGCGAGCACCATGAAGCGCACCCCCTCGGCCAGCTCCATCACCTGGTCGATGATCTGCTCCGCCGACTGCCCCACGATCGGGCGCCCGCAGATCGGGCAGTGGGGCTTACCCACCCGCGCCCACAGCAGCCGCAGGTAGTCATAGATCTCCGTCACCGTGCCGACCGTCGAGCGCGGGTTGCGCGAAGTCGTCTTCTGGTCGATCGAGATCGCCGGCGAAAGCCCCTCGATCGAGTCCACGTCCGGCTTGTCCATCTGGCCGAGGAACTGGCGTGCGTACGCCGACAGCGACTCCACGTAGCGGCGCTGACCCTCCGCGTAGATCGTGTCGAACGCGAGGCTCGACTTGCCCGATCCGGACAGGCCCGTTATGACAACCAACGCGTCGCGCGGCAGCGCTAGCGAGATGTCCTTGAGGTTGTGCTCTCGCGCGCCCGAGACCACTATCTGGTTGCTGGTCGCCATCTGCGCTGCATTCTATGACCACGAACAAATGTTCGCTCCGCGGACCGGCAGAGACGCCTCCCCGCACGCTACCGACATATAAATTTATATATGAGTAAGATGTTGGGCGTGGCTGCCGAGACGACGCCCCGTACACGCCTGCCGCGCGAGGCCCGCATGGAGCAGACGCTGCAGGTCGCCCATGCGCTGTTCGCAGAGCGCGGCTATGGGCCGGTGACGATGGACGAGGTGGCGGCGGCTGTCGGCGTGACCAAGCCGCTGCTGTACAACTACTTCGGCAACAAGGAGCGCCTCTATCTCGCCTGCATGGAACCGGGCGGCGACGCGCTGGTGGCCGCGGTGGTGGGAGCGGTCGAGCGCACCTCGACGCCCGACGCCGCCCTGCGCGCGGGCATCCATGCGTTCTTCGATTTCGTCGACCAGGACCGCGGCTCCTGGCGCGTGCTGTTCGACGAGACGCTGCCTACCGAGGGCGGGATCGCACGGCGCGTGAGCGAGTACCGCGCCCGCATCGCCGATCTGGTCGCCGCGGCGCTGCTGGCCCAGCCGTCGGTCTCCTCGCGCACGCAGGTCGAGGCCCTGTCGATCGCGCTGTTGGGCGCGGCCGAGGCGCTGGTGCGCTGGTGGCTGCGCACGGAATCGCTGACGGCGAGCGCCACCGCGGAGCTGTTGATCCAGACCGTCGAGCCGGGGCTGGCACGGAGCGCGCGGTCATGAGCGTCCGCCGCGTGGCCGTGCTGGGCGGCAATCGGATCCCCTTTGCGCGGTCGAACTCCGCCTACGCACACGCCTCCAACCACGACATGCTCACCGCCGCGCTGGAAGGGTTGATCGACCGCTTCGGGCTGGAGGGCGAGCTGCTGGGCGAGGTGGCAGCGGGGGCCGTGCTCAAGCACCCGCGCGACCGCGACCTCACGCGCGAAGCGGTGCTGAGCACGCGCCTGGCGGCGCAGACGCCCGCATACGACGTCCAGCAGGCGTGCGGCACGGGCCTGGAGGCGGTGGTCCTGGTGGCGAACAAGATCGCCCTGGGCCAGATCGACGCGGGCATCGCGGGGGGCGCGGACACCACTTCCGACGCGCCGATCGCGCTTAACGAGAGCCTGCGCAAGCTGCTGCTGGAGCTCAACCGCACGCCCGACACGGCCGGCCGCCTGCGCCTGCTCACGCGCCTGCGCCCGCGGCAGATCGTGCCCGAGATACCGCGTAACGCCGAGCCGCGCACGGGCCTGTCGATGGGCGAGCACTGCGCGATCATGGCCGGCGAATGGGGCGTCACGCGCGCCGACCAGGACGAGCTGGCCGCGCGCAGCCATCAGCACATGGCCGCGGCCTACGAGCGCGGATTCTTCGCCGACCTGCTCACCCCTTATGAGGGCCTGGAGCGCGACCAGAACCTGCGCGCGGACTCCACGCCCGAGAAGCTCGCCAAGCTGCGGCCGGTGTTCGGCGGCAAGCAGGGCACGATGACCGCCGGCAACTCCACGCCGCTCAGCGACGGCGCGTCGGCGGTGCTGCTGGCCAGCGATGAGTGGGCGCGCGAACGCGAGCTGCCCGTGCTGGCCTACTTCACCCAGGCGCAGACCGCGGCCGTCGACCACGTGCACCCTCGCAACGGCTCGGGCACGCCCGAAGGCCTGCTGATGGCACCGGCCTACGCCATGCCAAGGATGCTCGACCGGGCCGGGCTGGGACTGGGCGACTTCGACCTGTACGAGATCCACGAGGCGTTCGCCGCCCAGGTGCTGTGCACGCTGCGCGCATGGGAGGACCCGGTCTTCTGCCGCGAGCGCCTGGGACGCGAGGCGCCGCTCGGCCCGATCGACCGCGACCGGCTGAACGTCAACGGCGGCTCGCTGGCCGCCGGCCACCCGTTCGCGGCCACCGGCGGGCGGATCGTGGCCGCGCTGGCCAAGGCGCTGCACGAGCGCGGCTCAGGCCGCGGCGTAGTGAGCATCTGCGCAGCCGCCGGCCAGGGCGTGGTGGCGATGATGGAGAGCAGCGGAGGCGCATCGTGACCCGCCGCCGCGCCCAGCTTGGAGGCTGCTCGTGAGCGACCGCTACGCCCAGCTGGTCAACTCCCGCCCGGGCGGCCTGATCGCGCGCCAGGTCGGCCTGCCCCGGCCGGCCCGGCTGGAGCGACACAGCCCCGGCGACCCGGTGATCCGCGGGCGACTGCTACTCGGCGCGGCGCCGCATGGCCGCCTGCTGGAGCCGGTCGCGACCGTGCTGGCACAGGCGCGCTGTGAGCTTGCCACGCACCCGGACCAGAGCATGCGCGAGCTGGTCGCGCGGGTGGGCCTTGACGCCACGATCTTCAACCCCGACGCCCCCGGTGAGCAGCGCCTGAAGGCGCTGGTGTTCGACGCTACCGGTATCGCCGACTCGGGAGAGCTGGCGTCCCTGCACGCCTTCTTCCACGGCGCCGTCGCGCAGCTCGATCGCTGCGGGCGCGCGATCGTGCTGGGCACTCCGATGGACGACTGCGCGTCGGTCGCGCAAAAGACCGCGCAGCGGGCACTGGAGGGCTTCACCCGCTCGCTGGGCAAGGAGGTCGGCGGGCGCGGGGCGACCGTGCAGCTGGTGCTGGTGGCGGCAGGCGCCGAGGACGCGATCGCCTCCACCCTGCGCTTCCTGCTGTCGCCGTGCTCGGCCTATGTCTCGGGCCAGACGATCCGCGTCAACCGCGCGCGCCCGCACGACGGCATCGACTGGGAGCATCCGCTGCAGGGACGCCTCGCGCTCGTGACCGGCGCCTCGCGCGGGATCGGCGAGGCGATCGCGTCCACCCTCGCCCGCGACGGCGCGCGCGTGGTCGGGCTAGACGTGCCCGCGCTGGCCGAGGACCTGCGCCGGGCGATGGCGCGGCTGGACGGCGAGACAATCGAGCTGGACATCACCGCACCCGACGCCCCCGCCGCGCTCGCGCAGCGCTTCTCCACGGGCCTGGACCTGATCGTGCACAACGCCGGCGTCACGCGCGACCGCACGCTCGCCAAGATGCCGCCCGAGCGCTGGAGCGAGCTGATGGACATCAACCTGTGCAGCCAGGAGCGCATCGATCAAGCGCTGCTGGATGCGGGCGCGCTCAACGACAACGGGCGCATCGTGTGCGTGTCGTCGATGAGCGGGATCGCGGGCAACGCGGGCCAGACCAACTACGCCACGTCCAAGGCGGGCGTGATCGGGCGCGTGCAGGCGCTCGCCGGCGAGCTGGCCGGGCGCGGGCTTGCGATCAGCGCGGTTGCCCCCGGCTTCATCGAGACGCAGATGACCGCCAAGATGCCGATCGCTATCCGCGAAGCGGGGCGGCGGATGAGCAGCCTTGGCCAGGGCGGGCTGCCGGTGGACGTGGCCGAGACGATCGCCTGGCTGGCCCAGCCGGCGTCGGGCGGCCTCAACGGCAACGTGGTCCGCGTGTGTGGCCAGAACTTCCTGGGGGCGTGATGGCCACGCGCCGGCTCGACAGCTCCCCACGGATCCTGCCGCTGTATGCCCGCGCGGTCGCGCCGCTGGTGCCGGGCGCCTCGCGGCTACCGTGGGTGGCCGGCGCCGCCCGCGAGGTGCCCGACCTGCGCCTGACCCTCTCGCGGGTTCCCATCGACCCCGAGCGCGTGGCTCGGTATGAGCGCGTGTGCGCCTTCACGGCGGGCGGGCACGTGCCCGCCACCTACGTCCACGTGCTCGCCTTCCCGCTGCACCTGGCGCTGATGGCCGACGGAAGCTTCCCGTTCCCGGCGATCGGCCTCGTGCACGTGACAAACCAGATCATCCAGCACCGGCCGATCGGGCACGCGGAGCGGCTCGACCTGGAGGTTCGCGCCACGCCGCTGCAGCCCCATCGGCGCGGGCGCACCTTCTCGATCGTCTCCACCGCGCACGTGGACGGCGAGCTGGTGTGGGAGGAGACCAGCACGATGCTGCGTCGCGGCGCGCACGGACACGCGTCTGCGGGCGACGGCGAACCGGCGGGCAGCGACGCCCCCGTCAGCAACGAGGCCCACGCAGACGACGAGGGGACGCCCAGCCATTCGTCTCCCCCGCAGCAGGCAAGCAGCGAGTGGCGCCTGCCGGGCGACCTGGGCCGCCGCTATGCGGCCGTGTCGGGCGATCGCAACCCGATCCACCTGCACGCGCTGACCGCACGGGCGCTGGGCTTCCCGCGCGCGATCGCGCACGGCATGTGGACCAAGGCGCGCTGCCTGGCCGCCCTGCAGGACGCCCACGCGGATCTGCGCCAGGGCGCCTTCGCCATCGAGGTGGGCTTTCGCCGGGCGATACTACTGCCGGCCACAGTGCGCTTCGACAGCGTCGCCGAGGCAGACGACGTGAGCTTTGGCGTGCGCGAAGCGGCCTCTGAGGGCATCCACCTCGCCGGCCGCCTGCGGCCACTACATGGGGGATCGCCTGCCAACACATCCCGACAACAGGAGGAAGCGCAGTGAACACCGCCGAACGCAGCATGGGCCTGGGCCTGCGCACGCTCAACCGTCTGGCGGGCTCGCAGCTGCTCGACCGGGTGGGCCAGCGCAAGCGCGTGGAGCGCTGGGTGTTCCAGGGCACGCGCCAGGGCTTTCGCGCGGCGGGGGCCACCAGCCGCAGCTTCAACGCGGCGGCCAAGCTGGCGCGCCCGGCCCGCCAGGCGCATGCGCGAACGCCGGATCTGTTCGACCTGACCCCCGACGAGGAGCAGCAGATGCTGCGCGAGGCGATCGGGGCGTTCGCGGCCGAGCAGGTGCGCCCGGCCGCGCTGGCGGCCGACAACGCGTGCGCGACTCCCGCCGAGCTGCTGGCCCAGGCCGACGAGCTGGGGATGGCGACGCTGGGCGTGCCCGAGCAGCTTGGCGGCGTGATGGCCGAGCGCTCGGCCATCACGAGCGTGCTGGTCGCCGAGGCGCTCGCGCACGGCGACATGGCCATCGCCTTCGCCGCGCTGGCCCCGGGCGCGGTGGCGAGCGCGCTGGGCCTGTGGGGCGACGCCGAGCAGCAGGCCGCGTATCTGCCCGCGTTCACGTCCGAGAGCCCACCGCCGGCCGCGCTCGCGCTGCTGGAGCCGCGGCCCCTGTTCGACCCGTTCGCGCTGACCACGCGGGCACGGCGCCAGGAAGGCGAGTGGATCCTCAGCGGCGCCAAGTCGCTCGTGCCGCGCGCGGGCGACGACGAGTTGTTCGTGATCGCCGCCGACGCCGAAGGCCTGGGGCCGGCGCTGTTCGTGGTCGAGTCCTCCACCGCCGGCCTGTTCACCGAGCCCGAGCCCGCCATGGGCCTGCGCGCGGCGGCCACCGGGCGGCTGATCCTCGAGGACGTGCGAGTGCCGGCGACCGCGCTGCTGGGCGAGGGTCGTCGCGAGGTCTATGAGGAGTGCGTTCAGCGCGCGAGGATCGCATGGTGTGCGCTGTGTGTGGGCGCGGCGCAGGCGGTGCTGGACTACCTGATCCCCTACGTCAACGAACGGGTCGCCTTCGGCGAAGCGATCTCCAACCGCCAGGCGGTCGCCTTCGCGGTGGCCGACGTGGGCATCGAGCTCGAGGGGATGCGGCTGCTGACCTACCGTGCGGCCAGTCGCGCGGACACCGGCAAGGGCTTTGACCACGAGGCCGCGCTCGCGCGGCGCCTGTGCGTGGACAAGGGCGTTCGCATCGGCTCCGATGGAGTGCAACTGCTCGGCGGGCACGGCTACGTCAAGGAGCATCCGGTGGAGCGCTGGTATCGAGACCTGCGCGCGGCGGGCGTGATGGAGGGCGCCCTGCTCGTTTGAGTCGAGCCGGCGCGCAGCGCCGTCATCGACGTTTTCATCGAGACCCGAAGGGACAACCATGATCAGCCTCGAGACACCAAGGAAGTTCGCACCCCTCGTCAGCCAGGCCCGCCAGGTCGCCACGGAGGTGTTCCGCCCGATCTCGCGCAAGTACGACCTCGCCGAGCACTCCTACCCGAAGGAGCTCGACATGCTGGCCTCGCTGATCGACGGCGTGAACGCCGGCAGCGACATCGGCGGCGCCGGCGCAGCGGGCGTGCGACGCGAGCACAGCGCGGCGGGCGACACGGCCAACCGCAACGGCTCGAACCTATCGACGGTGCTCAGCGTGATGGAGCTGTGCTGGGGCGACGTGGGGCTGCTGCTGACGATGCCCAGGCAGGGACTGGGCAACGCGGCGATCGCATCGGTGGCCAACGAGGAGCAGCTGACCCGCTTCGACGGTCGCTGGGCGGCGATGGCGATCACTGAGCCGGAGGCCGGCTCAGACTCGGCCGCGATCCGCACTACGGCAGTGCTCGACGGCGACGAGTATGTGCTCAACGGCGAGAAGATCTACGTGACCTCGGGCGAGCGCGCGGACCTGATCGTGGTGTGGGCGACGCTCGATCGTTCCAAGGGCCGCGCGGCGATCAAGTCGTTCGTGGTCGAGCGCGACAACCCGGGCCTGAAGCTCGACCGCCTGGAGCACAAGCTCGGCATCCGCGCGTCTGACACCGCGGCCTTTCGCCTGGAGGACTGCCGCGTGCCCAAGGACGACATGCTCGGCAGCCCAGCGGTGGACGACAAGAAGGGCTTTGGCGGCGCGATGCAGACCTTCGACAACACCCGCCCGCTGGTGGCCGCGATGGCGGTGGGGCTGACCCGCGCGTGCCTGCAGGAGACGCGCGCCCAGCTGGAGCGCGCGGGAGTGCAGATCGACGACGCTGCGCCGGCGTACGCCCAGCACGCGGCCGCAGCGCGAGTGCAGGCGATGGAAGCCGACTACGAGGCCGCGCGCCTGCTCACCCTGCAGGCCGCCTGGATGGCGGACAACAGCAGGCCCAACTCGCTGCACGCGTCGATGGCCAAGGCCAAGGCGGGACGAACCTGCGTGGAGGTGGCGCTGGCCTGCGTGGAGCTGTGCGGCAGCGTCGGCTACAGCGAGAGCAACCTGCTGGAGAAGTGGGCCCGCGACGCCAAGATCCTGGACATCTTCGAGGGCACCCAGCAGATCCAGCTGCTGATCGTCGCCCGCCAGCTGCTGGGAAAGACCTCGGCGGATTTGCGCTGAGGCTCGCCGGCGGCGCCAACGAAGCTTCACGCAGCCTACGTGTTCAACAGCGCGACCAGACGAGCGTGCTGCTCGGAGTCCGCACCAAGGATCTCGTCGATCCAGCGCATCACCGCGGCCGCGTCGATGTCCGTACCCCAGCTGACCATCTCTTCGATGTCCACCCAGTCCTTGGGACGGTCGAACACGGCCTTGCACACGATCAGGTGCTCCGGGGAGAGGATCGGGATCCGTACCGGTCCGAAGTCGACCTCGCGTGAGCGCGCGGCCATCTCCTGGTGCAGATCGAGGGTGGCGAAGAAGAGGTCCAGGTATGAGCCCTCCCAGTCAAGCCTGGCCTGACCGTCACGCGCGATCGCAGTTCGGTCGGATCGTGAGACGGTCACACCCAGATGGGTAAGCGCACCAAGAATCGGTTCGGCGTTCTCGGGTGAGACGGTCACATTGAGGTCGACATCGGTCGTCGCCCGAGGGCTGCGATACCAGGCCAGCGCCACGGCACCGCCGAATTGATGGGGCACCCTCATCGAGTCGAGCATCTCGTCCACCGCCATGATCCTTGCGGCGAGGCCGCCCAGCGTTGCGGCAGCGCTCACTCGGTGCTCATTCTCAGCTGTGGCTCGCCACCGGCGCGTGCCGAGCCTTCACGAGCCTCGACAGCACCGGAAAGGCGAGCGGCTCAAACGGCATGACGGGTTGGCTTGCAGTGACGGCGTCGGCAAAGCCCAGCAGGTCGATGAGCTCGTCCCCGGGGTCGGCCCTCGTCGTGGCACGCGGTCGCCGTCGGAACGACAGAGCCATGCGGCGAGACGCCTCGACAAAGCGCGCGGGCGAGTCGCGCGCCTCGCGCGCCGCGCCGGCTTGGGCGATCACGCGCGCCCCGGCTCGCCGGCCCGAGGCGATCACCGCATCGACGTCGAATGGCCGCGAGGCCCGTTGCGCGGCCCTGTCGAGCACGTCGTCGTCAAGGACCTCGAAGCTGGCTAGGCTGCGCGCGCGTGGCCCCTTAGGAGTGTGAAGCGACTCCCGGATCTCAAACCGCCCCCCGCGACGACCAGTCACGTAAGCCATACCCACTAGGGTACCACTATGTTGCACCCACTAGGTCGACTTTTCAAAACACGTTCTCAGGGCCATATTGGCCCCGGCCCCTACCCCTCGATCGCGGCGTATACCTCGTCTACGAGCTTGAGCCGGTCGGGCAGCTGGAAGTTCTCGGCCAGGTAGCGCTCGGTGTCGGCGCGCGACTCGCCGTTGAGCGCCATGTTCAACGCGATCAGCCGGGCGCCGTCGAGGTCGCCGCCGCCGGGCGCCTCGGCTTCGACCGGCGCAGGCGCGCTGGGGGGTTCGGGCGCAGACTGAGCGGGCGCCGCGGCCATCGCCTCGTCCAACTGGGCCTCGAAGGCCGGTGGGGGCTGCTGCTGCTGTGGTAGTGGTCGGGGCTGGGGCTGGGGCTGCTCCTCGGCGGGTCGCACTGCAGGTGGCGTGGAGTTGCCCGAGGCCGCGTCGTAGAGCTCGCCCATGCTCATTTCGACGGCGCCCAGGTCGCCCGCCAGCCGACCGGCTCCCGCGCGCAGGCTCTCGATCAGGGCCGTCACCTCACCGTCCATCGCGCCAACGCGCTCCAGCAGCGTGGCCGCGATGCGCGCCACCGAGGCGACATGCTTGCGGGCCTTGGCCACCGCGTCCTCGCGCGTGCGTTCGGCGTCCAGGTCGGCCTCTTCGCGTACCTTCTGCGCGTCGACCAGCGCTTGGCGCTCGATTTCCGCGGCCGCCGTCTCGGCGGCCTCGAGGATGCTCTGCACGTGGCTGCCGGCGGTCGACGCCAGCGACATGTCCGCGCCGCCACTCGCCGCGGTGCGCTGCAGCATCTCGAATTCGCCGGCCAGTGCGCGCAGGTGTTCGTCGACCGCCGCCGCATCGTACCCCCGCCTGCTGATCGGGAAGTCCTTGCGTTCGATTGCCTGGCGGTCGAGACTCACCGCGCGAAATCCTAAGCGATGTCGCCCTCGGAACGTCGTCCGGCCACCGTCTGGCCCACGGGAGCCTCCACCGCCCGCATCTCCTGCAGGTCGCGGCGCAGCTCGCGCAGCTCGTCGCGCAGCTGCGCGGCGTACTCGAAGCGCAGCTCGTCGGCCGCGGCAAGCATCTCCTCCTCGAGCTCGACGACCATCCGCTCGAGCTCGTGCCTCGGCATCTCGTCGCTGGCCCCGCGCTTGGCGGTACGGCGTTTGCGCCCGCGCGGAACCTTGGACTCGGACTGCAGGAACTCGGCGATGTCGGAGATGCCCTTGACGATCGTGGCCGCAGTGATGCCGTGCTCCTCGTTGTAGGCCAGCTGGATCTCGCGCCGGCGGTCGGTCTCTGAGATCGCGGCCTCCATCGCGCGCGTGCGCTTGTCGGCATACATCAGCACCGTGCCATCGACGTTGCGCGCGGCACGGCCGATTGTCTGGATCAGCGATGTCTCGCCGCGCAGGAAGCCCTCCTTATCGGCGTCGAGGATCGCCACCAGGGAGACCTCCGGCAGGTCCAGGCCCTCGCGCAGCAGGTTCACGCCCACCAGCACGTCGTACTCGCCCAGGCGCAGGTCGCGGATTATCTGGATGCGCTCCAGCGTGTCGATCTCCGAATGCAGGTAGCGGGTCTTGAAGCCCATCTCCAGCAGGTACTGGGAGAGGTCCTCGCTCATCTTCTTAGTAAGCGTGGTCACCAGCACGCGCTCGTCGCGCTGCACGCGCGCGCGCACCTCGTTCATCAGGTCGTCGATCTGGTTCTTTGACTCGCGCACGTCCACCACCGGGTCGACGATGCCGGTCGGACGCACGATCTGCTCGACGATGCGCGTCGAGCGCGTGCGCTCGTACTCGCCGGGCGTGGCTGAGACGAACAGCAGTTGAGGGGTGATCGAGAGGAACTCGTTGAACGTCTGGGGCCGGTTGTCCAGCGCGCTGGGCAGGCGAAAGCCGAAATCCACGAGCGTCTGCTTGCGCGAGCGGTCGCCCTCGTGCATGCCGCCGATCTGCGGCACCGTCTGATGGGACTCGTCGATGAAGCAGATGAAGTCCTTGGGGAAGTAGTCGAGCAGGCAATAGGGGCGGTCGCCGGGCTGACGCCCGTCGAGGATGCGCGAGTAGTTCTCGATGCCCGAGCAGAAGCCGACCTCGCGCAGCATCTCCATGTCGTATTGCGTGCGCTGGCGCAGGCGGTGGGCCTCCAGCTGCTTGCCTTCTGACTCCAGCTGCTCGCAGCGCTCGTTAAGCTCGCGGCCGATCTCGGTGACGGCCGCGTCGATCGTGCCCTCCTTGACGTTGTAGTGGGTGGCAGGCCAGATGGCAACGTGCTCGAGGTCGTCTCCCAGCAGCTCGCCCGTCAGCGGGTCGAAGTGCTGCAGGCGCTCGACCTCGTCGCCGAACAGCGTCGCCCGAAACGCCGTCTCGGCATAGGCCGGAAAGACCTCCAGCGTCTCACCGCGCACTCGGAACGTGCCGCGCGAAAGCACGCTGTCGTTGCGCGTGTACTGGATCGAGACAAGTTTGCGCAGCAGCGCATCGCGGTCGATCTCCTCGCCGCGGCGCAGAATCTGCATGTTCATCTCATAGGTCTCCGGCGAGCCCAGGCCGAAGATGCACGAGACCGACGCCACCACGATCACGTCTCTGCGCGCGAACACGGCAGCGGTCGCGGCATGGCGCAGGCGGTCGACCTCCTCGTTGATCGCCGAGTCCTTCTCGATGTACAGGTCGCGGCTAGGGACGTACGCCTCGGGCTGGTAGTAGTCGTAGTAGGAGACG
The DNA here is from genome assembly GCA_963734225.1 of uncultured Solirubrobacteraceae bacterium. Taxonomy (GTDB): domain Bacteria; phylum Actinomycetota; class Thermoleophilia; order Solirubrobacterales; family Solirubrobacteraceae; genus Palsa-744. The sequence continues at coordinate 35,550 of CAVTGI010000003.1, read as the reverse complement.
AAGTACTCGACCGCGTTGTCGGGGAAGAACGTGCGGAACTCGTTGCACAGCTGCGCGGCCAGCGTCTTGTTATGGGCGATCACCAGCGTCGGGCGCTGGACCGCCTCGATCACCCCGGCCATCGTCATGGTCTTGCCCGTGCCCGTAGCCCCCAGCAATGTCTGAAAGTGCTCGCCCTGCTCGACGCCCTCGGCCAGAGCGGTGATCGCCTTGGGCTGGTCGGCGGTTGGCGTGAAGATGGAGTCGAGCTTGAAGTCGGGCACGCGCTCCTAACCGTAGCGAGCTCGCCTGCCGGCGCCTACTCGAGCCCCAGCTGCCTGGGGTACTTGGCGCGGTAATCGCGCTGGGCGGCGAGCACGCGGCGAACGTATTCGCGCGTCTCGGGAAAGGGAATCGCGTCCACGGTCAGCCGCCTGCCCGCCGCATCGGCGTGGGCGACCCATTCGTCCACGTTGGTCGCGCCGGCGTTATAGGCGGCGACGGCCAGCATCTCGTTGCCTTCGTAGTGATCGAGCAGGTAGCGCAGGTAGTAGCTGCCGTAGGCCAGGTTGATCTTCGGCGTGGCCAGGTCGCCGGCGGTGAAGCGATATCCGCCGGAGAGGTGGGCGAGGTAGTAGGCGGTCGCGGGCAGGATCTGCATCAGGCCCTCGGCGCCGGCCGGGGATGGGCGCGGTTCGAATTTGCTCTCCGCGTAGATCACGGCCGCGATCAGCGCCGGGTCCAGGCGCTTGGCGGCAGCCTGTTCGCGGATGATGCTCGCATCGCTGAGCGGCAGCGTCCCATTGCTGGCAACCCGGTTCAGGCCTGCCAGCACGAGCACGCCGCACACGAGCGCGAAGCCGATGACCACCCACGTCAACAGCGCCCGTTGGTTCATTCGTGGAGCTTGTCAAGAACGCACGACAGCTCGCGTTCGAGATCCTGCTCGCTGCCGTCGTTGCGCACGACGAACGTCGCACGCGCGGCCTTCTCATCCTGGGAGAGCTGGCGTGCGGCCCGCTCGTCGACAAGGGCATGCCCCCTGCCGGCGGCGCGCTCGCGCCGCAGTCGCTCCTGCGTGATCACCGCGATCGTCGCGTCGTAGAGGTCGCCCAGGCCAGCCTCGAACAGCAGTGGTACCTCCACCACGGCCGCCGGCGGCGCCGGGCTCATGGCGCGAGCCTGTTCCAGCCATTGCGCGACGTGTGCTCCGACCAGCGGCCACACCACACTCTCAAGCCACGCCCGGTCCTCGACGCTGGCGAAGGCCCGCTCGGCCACCGCCGAGCGATCGACCACGCCACCGGGGGCGACCTGCGGACCAAAGCGCGCGACCACGGCATCCCGCAGTTGCGCGCCTTCGTAGAGCTCGTGGACGACGGCGTCGCTGGAGATCACCTCGGCACCGAGGCGCCCCAGCGCAGCCAGCGCGGTGGACTTGCCGGCCCCCAGACCGCCGGTCAGCCCGACGAACGGCACGGCCGCCTGCGCCATCGAGCGCCGGGACCGCGGTCAGTCCTGCTGAGCGGTCTCGGCGCTGAGCTCGGCTGCTGCCGGGCCGCCGTTGGCCGCGGGCTGCTCGTCGCCGGATGGCGCCTCGTCGTCGGGCGCTGCCTCGACGGTAGGCGCTGGGTCCTCGCCAAGCGCTGCCTCGGCGGCTGGCTCCGCGCCGTCGCCATCAGCGACGGACGTCTCGGCCGGCGCGTCGGCCTGGGACTCCTCCTGCTGCACCTCGACGATGGCCGCATCCTGTGGCTCAGGTGGGGTCTCGACGCCGGCTGTGGGCGCCTGCTCGACCTCGGCGACATCGGCATCAGATACCAGCCCCGGCTCAGCCTCGGCCTCGGGCGCCTGCTCGACGTCGCCGTCGGGCTGCGTCGCTGCCTCGCCCTGGGGCTCACCGGCACGCGCCACAGGCAGGATCTGGTCCTCGACGCGCTTGGCCGACAGCGACAGGCGTCGGCGCTCAGAGTCGATCTCGAGGATCTTCACGCGGATCTCGTCGCCGGGATGGACGATCTCGCGCGGGCTCTCGACGTGGTGCGGAGCCAGCTCGGAGATGTGGACAAGGCCCTCCACGCCGTCGAGAATCTCGACGAACGCGCCGAACGTGACCACCTTGGTGACCTTGCCGGCGAGCTCGTCGCCGACGTTGTAGGTGTCGACGATCCGCTGCCAGGGGTCCTCCTGGGTCTGCTTGAGACCCAGCGAGATACGTTGGCGGTCGCGGTCGATATCGAGCACCTTGACCTTGACTGTGTCGCCGATGTTGAGGATCTCGCTCGGGTGATTGACGTGCGACCACGACAGCTCGGAGATGTGGATCAGGCCATCGATGCCGTCCAGGTCGACGAACGCGCCGAAGTCGACGATGTTGGAGATCTGCCCCTCCACGACCAGGCCCGGCTGTAGGCGGTCGAGGATCTGCTGGCGGACCTCCTTGCGCTCCTCCTCCAGCACCGCGCGGCGCGACAGCACAACGTTGTTGCGCGAGCGGTTGAGCTCGATCACCTTTGTCTCGATCTTCGTGCCCATGTACTCGTCGAGGTTGGGCACGCGGCGGATGTCCACGAGCGAGGCGGGCAAGAAGCCGCGCACGCCCAGGTCGATGATCAGCCCGCCCTTGACCACCTCGATGACCGTGCCCTCGACCGGCTCGCCGGACTCGGCGGCGGTTTCGATGCGCCGCCAGGCCTTCTCGAAGCGGGCGCGCTTCTTGGACATGATCAGGCGACCGTCCTGGTCCTCCTTGGTCATGACAATCGCGTCGACCTCCTCGCCGAGGTGCACCTCGTCCTTGGGATCGACGGCCTTGCGGATCGACAGCTCGTTGGCCGGGATGACGCCCTCGGACTTGTAGCCGATGTCGACCAGGACCTCGTCCTTGTCGATCCGCACGACGTGGCCGGTGACCACCTCGCCCTCCTCGATGGCCCGGAAGGTGGCGTCGTAGTTGGGGACTATCTTTCCGTCGACTTCGAGCAACAGCCCGTTCGAGCCCTCCACGACGTGGGCTTGAGGATTCTCCATTACGGTTTGCACTGGCCGAAGCGTAGCGCAGCCGTATCATTGCCGACAGATGCCCGTGCGAGCGACCAAGCGGGGAGCGCAGCGCACCCGCCTGGAGCGCGACTGCGACGTGCTCGTGTGTGGCGCCAGCTTCGCGGGCCTGGCCGTGGCCGGCGAGCTGGCAGGGTCGGGTGCGAACGTCCTCGTGATCGACCGTTACGAGATCGGCGAGCGCCAGACCTCGGCCTGTGCGATGCCCACGCTGTGGATGGCGGCGCTGGACCTGATGGGCTCGCTGCGACAGAGCTTTGCCGAGCTCGTCGTGCACACGCCCTTTCACACCTCGCGCTGGCCACTGCCGTGGTCCTTCTCCACGTTTGACTACCGCGAGCTGTGCGCTCTCATGTGGGGGCGGACGAGCCAGGGCGCGGACATCGAGTTCGAGACCGCGACCGTGACCGGCCGCGACGGAGACGCAGTGCTCACCGATCGCGGCGAGCTGCATGCGCCGCTTGTCATAGATGCGCTCGGCTGGCGGCGCGTGCTGTCGCGTCGGACTCCCATCCAGCCCCCCAACGCCCGCCTATCGCGCGGCCTGGAGGTCCACCCGCCGGGCCGCGGCGAGGAGATGGAGCTGTGGATCGACCCGCGCTGCATACGCGCGGGCTACGGGTGGAACTTTCCCGCCAGCGACGAGTTGCGCGTGGGAGTGGGCTCGTTCTGGCCTGCCCACCACGTCAAGGAGCCCACCGTCAGGCTCGCCGCCGAGCTCGGGCTGCCGGCGCAGGGCTATCAGGGCAACTGGATCCCCCACCAGCTGCGCGAGGCGACCGAGGACGGCGTGTTCTTCGTGGGGGACTCGGCCGGACACTGTCTCCCTCTGACCGCGGAGGGCATCCGCACAGCCCTGTACTTCGGCCTGGCCTGCGGACGCGAGCTGCGCGCCGTGCTCGACGGCAGGCGCACCCGCGAGCAGGCGCTCGCGCGCTATGGTGCCTTCTCGGCCTCGCATGCCCGCAAATACCGCTGGCTGCTCAACGTCCAGCGAGCTGTCGGGCAGATCACGCCCAGCCGAGCGATGACCGCGATCGTGCGCGCTTTCGAGAGCCGCAGGCTGGCTGGGTGGGTGTTCGGGCACTACCTGGCGATCGCGCCGCCGTCGTTCGTCGACGCGGGTGTCCGGCCGAGCGCTCAGCGGGCCGCGCGCGTGACAGCGGCCGCCGCGTCTTGAGCGCCCCACGCGCCAGGCACGATCTCCAGGTAGCCCATGTCCACGCGCAGCATGTCCATCGTCGCCTCGAAGATGGCTCGCCCCAGGCCGTAGCGACCCGCCAGCGTGCGCTCGGCGCGTAGCTCGTCCCCGGCGTTCTCGAGCAGCCGCCCGGTGGCCTCCAGCGGCGCGCCCAGCGGCTTGCCCCGCACCGTGCACGGCGCGATCAGCATGCGCGGGTCGCGCCGCAGGCGTTTGACCTTGCCCGAAGCCCGCTCGGAGCGCACATACAGAACGCCGTCGTGCTCGGCGGCCCACACCGGCGTGGGCACCGGCGTGCCATCGCGCCGGTATGACACCACCAACGTGCGCTTGCAGCCGGCGATTTGGGCCACCGAGCCGGTTCGTGGCTGGGTCTCGATCTCGCGCGCGCCGCGCGGCGCGGTTCGCGCAGCGAGGCGAGCGGAGGGCAGCGCCGCCGGCAGCCGCCTGCCTGGTACGGGCCGCGCGCGGGGCCGGGCGGCCGGGGAGCCAATTGCGGGCGCTTGCAGCGTGTCACGCATGAGACGTCTCCTTTTCCATGTTCTCGAGGACCTGGGCCAGCCTGCGGACTCCCTCTTCGATCGCGGGCTCGGCAAGATTGGCGTAGCCGAGCACGACCGCGTCAGTACATACGGGCGGATCGATCATGTGCACCGACAGCGGGTAGACGCCAACGGAGCGCTCCGCCGCGAGCGTGAGCAGCCGCTGCGCGTCGACTGCGTAAGGCAAGCGCACAAGCGCGTGCAGCCCCGCCGAGATGCCGCTCACGCGCGCCCGGGGCAGCTCGCGCGCGATGGCGACTGCGAGGGCGTCGCGCCGCGCGCGGTTGTGCCTCCTGACCTTGCGCAGATGCCTGTCATAGTCGGCGGTCTCGATCAGACGGGCGAGCGCCAGTTGGTCGATTGTGGCCGAGCCGAGGTCGTCCAGGACCTTGGCCTGCAGCACCGCGTCGAACAGCGACGGCGGCAATACCAGCCAGCCCAGGCGCAGTCCCGGGGCGAGGGTCTTGGAGACCGTGCCGAGATAGACCACGTGCTCAGGCGCCAGTCCCTGGAGGGCGCCCAGCGGGGCGCGGTCGTAGCGAAACTCGGCGTCGTAGTCGTCCTCGATCACCAGACCGCCGGCCCGCGCCCACTGGATTAGCGCGCCCCTGCGACGCGGCGAGAGGGCGACGCCGGTCGGACAGTGGTGGGCGGGCGTCGCCACAACGGCCGCGGCGTCCAGCGCGGCCACGTCCAAGCCCTCCTCGTCGACGGGCACGCCACGCACCTGCAGGCCCGCGTAGGCGAGCACGGCACGATGCGCAGGCAGTCCAGGGTCCTCGACCGCGATCGTGGGCCGGCCGAGATGGACCAGCGCACGTCCCAGTAGAGCCAGCCCCTGGGTGGCGCCCGCGCAGACGACGATCGCATCCGGGTCGGCCACCACTCCGCGCACGCGCCGCAGGTAGGCGGCCAGCTGGCGGCGCAGCTCAGGCGCGCCGCGGCCGTCGGGATAGGCGAACGCACTAGCGGGAGCACAGCGCAGCACGTCGCGTAGCGCTCGCGCCCACAGCGCGCGCGGGAAGGAGGCCAGGTCAGGCGCGCCTGGGAAGAAGTCGAACTGCAGCGCGCGGACGGCAGCCTGGGAAGACACTCCATCTGCCGGCCCGGCGGTGGCGGCCACATAGGTCCCTCCCCCGCGCCGCGCCACCAGGTATCCCTCCGCGAGCAGCTGGGCGTAGGCCTCGACCACCAGACGCCGCGAGACCTCGAGGTCGCAGGCCAGCGAGCGTGACGAGGGCAGCCGGATGCCCGCAGGCAGCGTCCCGTCGCGCACGAGCTCGCGCAGCCGGTCCTCCAGCTGCGCCCGGCGGCGCCCACCGCGCAACTGGATCAGCAGCTCCGGCCCATAACTGGTACCCATTTTTGTTATCGAACTGGCCACGATTTGGGAACCACCTGGAGCTAGAGTAACGACCGTGTCAACCACCGCGAGCCAGCAGCGCACACCGGCGCTCGGACAGGCAACCACCGTCCGCGTGGGCCTGATCGGATTCGCCGTCGCCTACCTGGCGCTTGCCGGGACGATGGTCTTCGCGCCTCACGTCTTCTACGAAGACATCGGGCCGTTCGGGGTGCAGAACGATCACTACCTGCGCGACGTGGCGACGTGCTACGCCGCCTTCGCGGCGGTGCTGCTGGTGGCCTACCGGCATGTGAGCTGGCGCGTGCCCGTGCTCTGCTGCCTGGCGCTGCAGTCCGGTCTGCACGCGATCAACCATCTCGCCGACATTGGGGCTGCCCATACCCACTGGCTTGGCCCCGCTGACTTCATCTCGATAACGCTCGCGACCCTCGCCCTCGCGTGGCTCGCGCGGGAGGCAATGCGACCACTGGAGGTGCAGCGATGAGGATCGACGGTGTGTACGGCAACCGAGCCAAACCACTTACGCGGGTGCTGCTGTGGCTCGGGCGCCGCGAAACGACTAAGTTGACCGGCCGCGAGACGACGACGGACATGATCGAGCCGGCCCAAGCCTACGCCCACGCACCGGGCCTGTTGCTCGGCTACGGGATGTTCGAGCTGGCGGTCTCTAAGGCTGATCGTGTGGACGAGCGGCTGAAGGTGCTGGCCGAGCTCAAGGCTGGCGCGCTTACGCAGTGCGAGTGGTGCATAGACATCGGCTCGCAGATCGCGCGCCGCGTCGGCATCGACAAGGCGCAACTGCTGGCCTTGGCGCACTACCGCGAGAGCGAGCACTTCGACGAGCTCGACAAGCTCGTACTCGACTACGCGGTAGGTATGAGTAGCACCCCCGTGAGCGTGTCCGACGAGCTGTTCTCGAAGCTGCGCGCGCATCTTGACGATGCCCAGCTCGTGGAGCTGACGAATGTGATCGCCGTCGAGAACATGCGCGGCCGATTCAACCTCGCGCTCGGCATCGGCTCCGCTGGCTTTAGCGAGGGGATGGTGTGCGTGGTTGCAGAGACGCTCACATCGGACGCGGCCGCACCGCCCGTCGCTGCGGTGCCGAGCAGAGCGACTTCGGCGGCCATATGAGGGTCTTCCTCGCGGGCGCGACCGGGGCGATCGGCGGGCCGCTCGTGCGCGTGCTGGTCGCCGAGGGCCATCAGGTGACCGGCATGACGCGCTCGACTGCCAAGGCCGACGCCCTGCGCGCTGCCGGCGCGGAGCCCGCGGTGGCCGACGCACTCGACGCCACGGCAGTCGGAAAGGCCGTCTCAGAGGCGAAACCGGACGCTGTCATCCACCAGCTCACCGCGATTCCCGAGCGCCTCGATCCGCGCAAGATCGTGCGGGACTTCGCGCTCACTGATCGCCTGCGCACGGACGGAACGCGCATCCTCGTCGAGGCGGCGCGGGCGGCTGGCGCCAAACGCATCCTGGCCCAGAGCATTGCCTTCGCCTACGCGCCGGGCCCTGCGGGAACCGTCCACGTGGAGAGCGACCCGCTGACCAGCGACCCTCCAAAGCAGTTCAAGCGCTCGGCCGACGCGATCGCGCAGCTCGAGCGCACCGTCCTGGACGCCGGCGGCCAGGTGCTGCGCTACGGCTACTTCTACGGCCCGGGCAGCGCGATCGCACGAGCAGGCTCGATGGGCAGGGAAGTGTCTCGCCGGCGCCTGCCGGTCGTGGGAGGCGGCACGGGCGTATGGTCGTTTATCCACGTCGAGGACGCCGCGCACGCAACCGTCGCGGCGCTGGCGAGCGAGCGGTCCGGCGTCTACAACGTCGTCGACGACGAGCCCGCGCCGGTGTCCGAGTGGCTGCCGGCGCTGGCGGCCGCCCTCGGCGCGCCCAGGCCGATGCGCGTCGCCGCCCTGATCGCCCGCCCGCTTGCCGGCAGCTATGGCATCGCGACGATGACCAAGGCGCAGGGCGCCTCAAACGCGCTGGCCAAGCGCGAGCTCGGGTGGACGCCCGGCTACACGTCCTGGCGCGAGGGCTTTCGCGGCGGGCTGGATTAGTCCGGGGCCGGCGGGTCAGAGTCTTCGACGAATGGATTCTCCACGCGGACGGACTCGATCAGCTGGCCATTGTTCAGGTCCTCACTCAGCAGTCTCTCGCACCCACCGGCCACGGCGGCGGCCACGATCAGGGCGTCCCAGTAGGACAGCTGCACGGAACGACTGATTCGGACCGCGGCCTTGGCGAGACTGGTATCGAGGGGAACGACGTGAAGAAGACCAAGCCAATCGAGCGCGTGCGCCGCCGTCGCGGGATCGAGCGGTTGCTTGAGCTTGCGCGTGACTACAACGTAGAACTCGCCCAGCACCTGCGCGCTGAGAACGAGCGAGCCTGGCTTAGCCTGCTCGAGGATGTCTCTCGCCTTCTGGGCCTTGGCAGGCTGCTCATGGTCGAAGAGGTAAACGAGGACATTCGTGTCCAAGAACGTCCTGTCAGCGCTCATGCAACTCGTCGCGCGTCCAGGTGCGCCCCTGTGGGCCGCTGCCCGATTCGCTGTTTTGCGCGAGCTCTATGAGACCTCTGATGGCGTCTGCCTCACTGGCCTGGCCGGCAAGCCTCTCAAGATAGTCGCGGACCAATGCGTTGACCGAGGTGTCCCGTTCAAGGGCTCGGATACGTGCCCGCTTCAAGAGGTCGGCGTCCAGCGTGAGCGTCAGATTGGCCATATGTGCTCCACGTATTCAGTGTAGCACGGGATTATGAGCCTAAGTTCGGCCGCTGCTGACTCACCGCCTGACCACCAGCACCACCCCCGCGAGCACCAGTACCAGCCCGAGCACGCGCGGCGCGGCGATGTGCTGCTTGGGCAGCCCGAGCAGGCCAAAGCGGTCGAGCACCAGCGCGATCGCGACCTGACCGGCGACGACGATAGCCGTCAGGCCGCTGGCGCCAAGGGTGTGGACGGTGAGCAGCGCGACCGTCACGAAGAACGCGCCGAAAATGCCCCCGATCAGCGCCCACCACGGCGCCCGCCCGGCATGGGCGATGCCCGACAGGCCGCCGGAGGACAGGGCGGCGATGACCAGCAGCACGGCGGTGCCCAGCAAGAACGACACGCTCGCCGCCTGCAGGTCGCCGACCTGGCGGGCAAGGCGCGCGTTGACCGGCGCCTGCAATCCGACGAGGCATCCGGCCGCGGCGGCTAGCAGCGTCGCCAGCAGGCGGCTCACTTGGCCTCCAGCCAGTTGGCGCCCACGCCCACGTCAACCGCGAGCGCCGGCTCACGGCCCTCCCATACGCCGACCATCTCTCGCTCGATCAGCTCGCGCGCGGGGGCCGCCTCCGCGGGCGGCCCTTCGAACAGCAGCTCGTCGTGGATCGTCAACAACAGGCGTGTGGCCAGCCCGGACTCGGCCAGCGCACGGTGGCAGCGGACCATCGCCAGCTTGATGATGTCCGCGGCGGTGCCCTGCACGACCGTGTTGACCGCCAGGCGCTCGCCGAGCGTGCGCACCTGGTAGTTGCGTGCGCGCAGCTCGGGGATCTGTCGGCGCCGGCCCCACAGCGTCTTGACGTAGCCCTCCTCCTTGGCCTGCTCGATCGTGGCGGCCATGAAGTCGGCGACACGGGGAAAGCGCTCGAGGTAGGCGTCGATGAACTCCTTGGCCTCCTCGCGGGGGATGTTCAGGCGGTCGGCCAGGCCGAAGTCCGACAGGCCGTAGACGATCCCGTAGTTGATCATCTTGGCCTTCGAGCGCATGCCCGGGTCGATCGCGTCGGCCGCCACCGAGAAGACCCGCGAGGCGGTCGCGGTATGCACGTCCTCGCCCCGTTTGAAGATCTCCATCAGCGCGTCCTCGCCGGCGACGTGGGCGAGCACGCGCAGCTCGATCTGCGAGTAGTCGGCCGAGATCAGCACCGCTCCCGGCTCGGCCTCGAAACAGCCGCGAATCTCGCGGCCCAGCGGTGTGCGGATGGGCACGTTCTGCATGTTCGGGTTGGTGCTCGACAGCCGGCCGGTCTGCGCGACCGCCTGCAGGAAGGTGGTGTGGATGCGCGAGCGCTCGTCAACCAGCTCGCCCAGCACGTCCAGGTAGGTCTTGATCAGCGTCGACAGCTCGCGCCAGCGCTCGATCTTGGGGATGATCTCGTGCTCTGAGCGGATCGCCTGCAGCACGCGCGCGTCGGTCGAGTAGCCGGTCTTGCCGCGCCGCTTGCGCGACAGGCCGAGCTTCTCGAACAGGATCTCCCCCAGCTGCTGGGGCGAGCCGATCGTGAACTCCTCTTGGGCAAGCAGGAAGATGTCCTCTTCCAGGCCGTCGATCTCCTCGTGCACGCGGGCGGCGACCTCGCCCAGGCGCTCGCAGTTCAGGCGCACGCCCAGCAGCTCCATGTCGCGCAGCACGCGCACGAGCGGCAGCTCGATCTCGGCCATCACGCCGTCCAGGCCGCGCTGTGCGATCTGCTCGCGCTGCCAGTCGGCCAGCGCGCCCAGCAGCACCGCGTCGGCGGCGAGCGGATCGTCGAGGTCGCTGGACAACCCGCGCTCTTCGCACAGCTCCGCGAAGGGATAGCCGCGCCGTGCGGGCTCAAGCAGGTAGGCGCCCAGCAGCGTGTCGTGGGCGAGCGCCGGGGGAACGCTGCCAAGCGACTTGGCGTCGTGTGCGACGACCGCACGCTCGCCGATCGCTGCCACGACCTCCTTGGGCCCCTCGCACTCGCCCGCCAGCACCTCGCCGTCTGCCGCGATCGCAAAGCGCCACGGCGCACCCTCGGCGAACAGAGCCCCCTCCGGTGGCTCGCTCTCGCGCGCGACCACGTGCAGCTCCGCGCCTGCCGCGCCGAAACGGGCGATGTCGCGCGGCGTGCCCTGGCGCAGCGTGGCCGTCAGCGTCAGGTCGGCCGTGACCGGAACCCCCCCACCCCCCGCCACATCGGGCTCGCCGAGCGCTTCCTCCAGACGGCGCAGCGGGTCGCGCAGCTCGTATTGACGAAACACCTCACGCAGGCGCGAGCGGTCGGCCTCGCGCGTGGCCTCCAGCGCTATGTCGAAGTCCACAGGCACGTCGCGCTGCACCGTGGCTAGCTGCTTAGACAGGCGCGCGTCGTCGGCGTGGGCGACCAGGTTCTCTTTGCGCTTGGCGCCTTTGACGTCTGCCACATGGGCGAGCACCTGCTCCAGCGAGCCGAAGCTCTGGATCAGCTCGCTGGCGGTCTTGTCGCCAATGCCGGGTATGCCCGGGATGTTGTCGGAGGTGTCGCCCTTCAGGCCGTAGAAGTCAGGGATCAGCTCGGGCGCGATGCCGTAGCGATCGATCACCGCCTGGCGGTCGTAGATCTTGGTCTCGGTGATGCCACGTGCGGTCGCCATCACCTTGGTCAGGCCCTGCTCGTCGATCAGCTGGAAGACGTCGCGGTCGCCGGTCACGATCATCACCGGCACGGGCGGGTTTGCCTCGCGCGCCAGCTGAGCCAGCGAGGCGATCACGTCGTCGGCCTCGAAGCCCTCCACGCGCACGTTGCTGTAACCGAAGGCCTCGACCAGCGGTTCCATCGCGGGCCACTGCTGCTTGAGCAGGTCCGGGCGCGAGCGGCGCTGGGCCTTGTAGTCGGCGAACAGCTCCGAGCGCCCGGAGGTGCCCGCGTCCCATGCGACGACGGTCGGACAGACGCCGTAGTCGGTGACGATCTTGACCAGCATCGAGGCGAACCCGAAGATCGCGTTGGTCGGCACGCCGGTGGAGGTCGCGATCGACTCGGGCAGCGCGAAGAACGCGCGATATACCAGGCTGGGACCGTCGATCAGGAACAGGCGCCGCGGGTGGGTGGGCTCGGGACCGGCGGGGAGCGCCGGCGCGTTGGGCTTCGCGGTCGTGTCGGTCGCCATCGCCCGACCACTCTACGAGGCGCGGGCCGGCATCGATAGGTCCTAACATCCGGGGCCGCCAACTACCGAGGGGAACTTTAGTGAGCGCAACGCCAAGCGCCCAATATCGCCTTACGATCCGCGTCAAGCTCGACGACTCCCAGGGCATCCTTGGGCTGCTGACGACCGCCATCGGGGAGGCCGGCGGCATCGTCGGCGCGGTCGACCTGGTGGAGTCAGACGGCAACTACAGCCTGCGCGACATTGTCGTGGACGCGTCCGGCAGAGACCACTGGCAGCAGATCCTCGCGGCGATCGACGAGCTCGCGGGCGCCGAGGTGATCGACACCACCGACCGTACCTTCCTGCTGCACGTGGGCGGCAAGCTCGAGCAGCACAACAAGCATCCGCTGAAGACCCGTGACGACCTTTCGATGGTCTACACGCCCGGCGTGGCGCGCGTGTGCCTGGCGATCGCCGATGACCCCGACAAGGCGTTCCAGTACACGATCAAGCGCAACACCGTTGCGGTCGTCTCCGACGGCACCGCGGTGCTCGGGCTGGGCGACATCGGACCGGCGGCTGCGATGCCGGTGATGGAGGGCAAGTGCTGTCTGTTCAAGGAGTTCGCGGGCGTGGACGCATTCCCGATCTGCCTGGACACGACCGACCCCGACGAGATCGTGCGCACGATCGACCTGATCGCCCCGGCGTTCGGCGGAATCAACCTCGAGGACATTTCCGCGCCGCGCTGCTTTGCGATCGAGGAGCAGCTCAAGCAACAGCTGGACATCCCCGTCTTCCACGACGATCAGCACGGCACGGCCGTGGTGGTGATGGCGGCGCTGCTGAACGCCGTCAAGCTGACCTGCAAGAGCCTGGAGGACCTGCACGTCCTGATCATCGGCCTGGGCGCCGCCGGCGTGGCCGTCGCCAAGATCCTGTTGGCGGCGGGCGTGCGCAACATCGTCGGCGCGGACTCGCGCGGCGCGCTGCACGTCAGACGCGCGGACTACCTGGACGGGTCGATGAACGACGTCAAGCGCTGGTTCGCGCAGGTGACCAACCCGGACTGCCGCTCGGGAGCACCCGCGGACGTGATCGACGGGACCGACCTGCTGATCGGCGTGTCGGGCGCTCGCGCGCTGCCGGTGGAGGCGCTGGCACGCATGAACGCCGACGCGATGGTCTTCGCGATGGCCAACCCCAACCCCGAGGTCAACCCCGAGGAGGCGGCGCCGTACGTGCGCATCATGGCCACCGGGCGCTCTGACTACCCCAACCAGATCAACAACGTGCTGTGCTTCCCGGGGATCTTCCGCGGGGCGCTGGACGTGCGCGCCCCGGCGATCACCGAGGAGATGAAGATGGCTGCCGCCAGGGCCATCGCGGCGATCGTCGACGAGAACGAGCTAAGCGAGGACTACATCATCCCGTCGGTCTTCAACCGCGAGGTCGCCCCGGCGGTGGCGGCGGCCGTAGCCGAACAGGCGCGTGCGGCGGGCACGGCGCTGGCCGGCCAGGAGGTCGGCTTCGCGCCGGGCGACACGATGACGGGCGCAGCCTCGGGCGGGGCGGCCATGGACGGGCGCATGTGAGCGCCGGGCCCAAGGCACCATGCGCGTAACCGTAACGGGCGCTACCGGCCTGATCGGGCGGGGACTGGTCAGTGCTCTGCTGACGCGCGGCGACGAGGTGACGGTCCTCACGCGCGATCCCGACCGCGCGCGGGCGACGCTGGCGGTCAAGGACTCGCCGACGCTACAGGCGGCTGGCTGGGAGCTGGAGAACGAGCCTGCACCCGCGCCGGTGCTGTCGGGCCGCGACGCGGTCGTGCACCTGGCGGGCGAGAACGTGGCCCAGCGCTGGAGCGCGAGCGCCAAGCGCGCGATACGCGACAGTCGCGTGCTGGGGACGCGCAACCTCATAGCGGGCCTCGAGCGGGCCGACCCGCGGCCGGGCGTGCTCGTGTGCTCATCGGCCGTCGGCTACTACGGCCCCCACGGCGAGGAGCCGCTCGACGAGGACGCCCCGGCGGGGGACGATTTCCTCGCGCGGGTGTGCGCGGACTGGGAGACGACGGCAGACGGCGCTCGCGCGCTGGGCATGCGCGTCGTGCAGGTGCGCACGGGGGTCGTGCTGGACCGGGGCGGCGGCGCGCTGGGCAAGATGCTGCCCGCGTTCAGGCTCGGCCTGGGAGGGCCGGTGGCGTCGGGACGCCAGTTCATCTCCTGGATCCACCGCGACGACGTGATCGGGATGATGCTCGTGGCGATCGAGGATGAGCGCTGGAGCGGCCCGGTCAACGCCACCGCGCCCGAGCCTGTCTGCAACCGCGAGTTCTCGCAAGCGCTCGGCCACGCGCTGGGCCGCCCCGCGCTGCTGCCGGTGCCCGCGCTCGCCCTGCGCCTGCTCTACGGCGACATGGCCGAGATCGTCACCACGGGCGCCCGCGCGGTGCCCGCCAAGGCGCTGGTGCTCGGCTACGAGTTCAGCCACCCCCAGCTAGAGCCGGCGCTACGCGCGGCGCTGGCGCAGGGTTCTCGGTCTCGATGATCACCCGGCAGGGGCGCTTGGCGAGCAAGTAGGCGGCGGTCGGCCCGATCCGCTTCTCCCCGGCGGGGGCGTGGATGGTCGACCAGTAGATCACGTCCGCGCCCACGCGTTCGGCTTCCTCGACAAGGGCCGCGCCGGGATTGCGCGTGCGGATCAGCCCCGTGTGGATCTTGATGCCGGCGCGCCTGGCCTGAATGCGCGCGCTCTCGAGCACCGAGCGCCCGTGCGCCTCCTCCTCCTCCAGGCCGGCCTCCAGCGACAGCTGGCTGGGCACGGGCAGCACGTAGATCGCATACACGAGCCCTTGTTCGCCGATCAGCTTGGCCGCGCTGCCCAGCGCGGAGGCGCTGACGTCGTCGCCGAAGATCGGCACCAGCGCGATCTTGTACTCGAGCTCCTGGAAGTCGGCGGGGCGCTCGGCGCGCTCGATGCGGTAATGGCCGCGCGGATGCAGACCCTGGCGGCGTCGGTAGATGAAGTAGCCGGCCATGCCGACGATCATCCAGGGGATGCCGACGAGGCGGGCCTCGGAATGCAGGACCGTGACCGCCACCCAGGCCGCGGCGGTGCCGATCCCCCCGATGACGGCGGTCAGCGGGATGCTGGCCCCGCGAAAGGGCACGCCCCAGGGAGCCCGGTAGGGGCGCTCGCGGTCGGGATCCTTGACGCGCAGCGCGACGATCGCGGCGTGCGCGGTCGTGAACGAGAGCATCGCGCCGAACGAGTACAGGTTGCCGAGCACCGAAGTGTTGCCGTAGATGATCAGCGCGCAGGCGAAGCAGGAGAAGAAGACGAGCGTGAACCAGGGCGTGCGATAGCGAGGATGCAGCGAGGAGAACAGGCGCGGCAGCTGGCGGTGCTCGGACAGCGACCAGGACAGGCGCGAGATGCCGATCATCCCCGCGTTTGTGGCGATGAACAGGATCGTGGCGGCGAGGATGCCGACGTAATACTCGGCGCCCTTGAGCACGGCCCCGTGCAGGCCCAGGCGCGAGATCACGCCCAGCACGGGGTCGTTTTCGAAGAACCCACCGAGCGAGGTCGCATAACCGGGGTGGCCGAAGCTCTGTTTGAGCTGCGCGCTGTAGCCGACGCCGTGGTGGACGACCGGCAGCGCCGACAGCGCCACGACGGAGATGCCGGCGTAGACGGCCAGCACGGCCAGCACGACGAAGTTGACGGCCTTAGGGACCTGGCGCCCGGGGTCGCGCGACTCCTCGGCCATGTTGGCGACCGTCTCGATGCCCGTGTAGGCGAGCATCGCCAGCGACAGAGCGAAGATCAGTTCCTTCCAACTGGGCACGCTGCCGAGATGGACCTGGTTGACCAGCAGCGACGGGTTCAAGACGAGGACCGCGCCCACGCCGACGAGCAGGATCTGCGTGCTCAGGTCGGTGATCGCAAGGACGAAGTTCAGCTTGGCCGACTCGCCCAGGCCGCGGATGTTCAGCGCCGCCAGCATCGCCACGACGATCAGGCCGCCGAAGATGTCGTCGGGGTTGTGCTTGAGCGCGTGCAGGCCGGGGAACGCGCTCAGGTAGTGCGGGACGAAGAACGCCGAGATGGCGATCGTGAGGATGTAGTCGAGGCTCAGCGCCCAGCCGGCGAAGAACGACACGACGTCGTCGAAGGCGTGGCGCGCGAACGAGGATGAGCCGCCGGCTTCGGGGAACATGGAGGCGCCCTCGGCATACGTTTTGGCCGTCAGCGCGAACAATCCGCCAGCGAACAGGAAGACCAGCGGCGTCAGGCCCAGGGCGTGCGCGGCGACGAGGCCGAGCGCGTAGTAGATGGAGGAGCCGACGTTGCCGTAGGCCGTGGCGAACAGGCCGGGGACGCCGACCGATCGCCGCAGTCCATGCTCTGAGAGGCGGGCCACGCGGGCAGCGTAGAGGGATTGGCGGCCGCTCGCGCGCGGTTGGCCGTCCCGTACAAGCGATCGCCTCGCGCTCTCACGCGGCTGCGGGCGCTCGACAGCGACGCGAATGCAAAATCCCATTCATCGCGCGCGCCCGGGCAGGAACGAGCCGTATCATCCCGACGACCCCGGGCGGGCGTTGGCGGCAGTGTGGGCGGGTACCCGCAGACCCGGAGACGATCGATCATGGAAACGGCGCGACGCGGAAACTACGACTCGGGAGAGGACTTCGTCCTGGAATACGGCGAGCTTCGCTTCACCTTCAACGAGGGCGATTTCTCCGAGCGTTGCGAGCAGGCGGCGCTGAAGCTCGGGTTCGTCGGCGGACGGCTCGGCGAAGAGGAGCTCGAAGACCTCGTCAACCTGGCGGTCAACGGCGAGATCCTCGACCCGGCGTCAGGCCTGGGCGAACACGTCAACGACTGCTGGCCCGAGCTCGTCGGCCCGGCCGAGCGCTCGCTGGTGCACTGGCTGCGCCGCCTGGTGTTCCGCGGGGCATGGCTTGACCAGCGCGTCAACGAGGGCGAGCTGGGCGTGACCTTCGACGAGCACAGCGGCAACTTCGTCTACGTTCAGCCCGCGGTCGCTCGGGGCGGCGATCCCGCGACCGGCGGCGAACCCATCGAGCTCGCACCCGAGCCCTCCTGGGGACGGGTCGCCTACCGTCAAGACGCCGCCGCGCGGCGCCCCGACCCCCCTTTCGCCTGACTCGACTCCCCCCGGTCTAACCGCTCGCCTTCTCGACGGGCCTAGCTGCTGGCCTCCTCGACGGCGGCCGCGCGCGCCTTGGCGATCGCCTCGGCGCCGTCCTCGCCGACCAGCAGCTCGGGTCGCAGTGTGTGGCTGGCGACGAGGTCGAGGATCGGCTGGCGCCCGGTGGATGCGAGCGTGGCGTCCAGGGCGATGACGGTCGTCTCGCCGCCCAGCGGGGCGGTAGCGGTGGCGATCACGGTCAGCGATCCGCCCTCGCGCAGGTTGCGGGCGGCCGCGAGCGCCCTGCGGGCGACGTTTGGGGCCAGTCCGTCGAGGCAGTCGACGGCCACCAGCGCGTCGCCCCCACGCGAGGCGATCCGCTTGGCGGTGTCGATGGCCCGTTCGAGCGCCTGCGCCTGCGAGTCGGCCGAGGCGGCGAAGTCCAGCGCCGCGGCGGGGGCTGGGAGTCCCGCCTGCCCGTCCTGCCAGTCGGCCAGCTCCTCGGGGCGCGCGCCGCACAGCACCAGGCTGACGTCGAGATCGGCCTGACCGCCAAGGGCCTCCAGCAGCCGGCGCAGCGTGGTGGTCTTGCCGGCGTGGCGGGCCCCCACGATCACCGCGCGCGAGCCGCGGCCGAGCGGCGTGAGCCACTCGATCGCGTGCAGAGTGGGCTCCTCCGAGCCGAGCGCCAGGCGCTGGCTGGGCCAGGCGACCGGGAGCTCCTCATAGCGCGAGCCGTCGGACACCGCGTCGGCGGACACGCCGTTGATCGTGTCTATGCGCACGATCGACGGGTAGCGCTCGGAGCGGCGCGGCGTGCGCACGGGGCCGGTCACGCGGTCGCCGGAGACGAGCTCGCAGCGGCGCACCTGGGCGGCGGAGATATAGACGTCATCGTCGGAGGGCTCGGGTGGTGTGACGCGCAGGAAGGCCGAGCCGTTGCCGAGCAGCTCGACGACTCCGGCGGCGATGCGCCCGACCGAGTCGGTGACCCGCTCCGTGTCGTCGCCGTCGCTCGCGCCCGCGTCCTCGCGACGACCGGGCGCGGGCCGCTCGCCGGGCTCGTCGCCGGCCGCGGACGCGGAGCTCGTGCGGCGCACGCGCAGCGAGCGGCGCCTGCGCGGACGCTCGCCGGCCTGCGGTCGATCCTCCTTGGCGTCGCGATCCTCGCTGCCGCTGGACGACGCGGCGGCCTGCGGTCGATCCTCCCGGGCGTCGCTGGCCTCGCCACTCGGGCCCCCGCTGGAGCCGTCTTTGAGGATCGCGTCGATCAGGTCGGCCTTGCGCAGCCGCCTGAAGCCATCCAGGCCCAACTGGTCGGCGATCGTGTGCAGGTCGGCGAGAGGGCTCGCCTCAAGCTCGGGGCGCTCGAGCACTGGCATGTGATGTTCCTTCTTTCGTCGTAGGTGGGCGGTCGGCGTCCGGCCGCGTTGGACAGCGGCCGGCACCCGTGTAATTCAGCCTAGCGGGAACTTGGCTCGTGGCGCATTTCCTCGGCGAGCGCCAGATCCCTGCTCGGGGCGACCGCTCCGCACAGCGCGGCGCGCACCGCCAGGTAGTCGGCCGCGGCGGCGACGTCGTGCACCCGGAAGATGTGCGCGCCGTGCGCCACGCCGTGCGCGAGCGCAGCCAGCGTGCCGGGCAGGCGCTCGCGCGGTCGGCGCCCGGTCAGGGCGCCGATGAAGTCCTTGCGCGAGATCGCCATTAGCAGCGGGCGCCCGAGCTCGTGCAGGCGCTCCAGCTCGACGAGTAGACGGATGGTCTGGGCGGGCGTCTTGGCAAAGTCGGGGCCGGGATCAACGATCAGCTGCTCGGACGCCAGGCCGAGCGATTCCGCCAGGGCGATGCGCTCGGCCAGGAACGCGAGCACGTCGGAGGTGACGTCGTCGTAGAAGTCGGGGTCCTGCAGGCGTTCGCGCGGCGCAGCGCGCGTGTGCATGACGACCAGCGCGGCGCCGGCCTGCGCGCACACCCGTGCCAGCTCTGAATCGCGCAGGCCGCTGACGTCGTTGACGATCTTCGCACCGGCGGCGATCGCGGCACGGGCGACGGCCGGCTTGTAGGTGTCGACCGACACGAGCGCGCCGAGCTCGCCGGCGATGGCCTGCACGAGCGGCGCCACACGCTCGATCTCCACCTCGACCTCCACCGGCGGGCGCCCGGTGGAGGCGGACTCGCCGCCGACGTCGACGATGTCGGCGCCGGCGTCTAGCAGCTCGCGCGCCAGGCGCAGCTGCGCCTCGCGATCGGCGTGCAGTCCGGCGTCGCTGAAGGAGTCGGGCGAGGCGTTGACGATGCCCATAATCAGAGGCCGGCCCGTCCCGCCGAGCTCAAGGACGCGATCGACGGCACGCACGCGATAGGCGGGCGCGTTCACGCCAGCCCCTCGGCGCGCGCCTCCTCGGCGAACAGCGCGATCTCGCGCTCTAGGCGCTCGTCGCTCCAGTGAAGCTCGCGCGCAATCACGGTGCCCACGCGCGCGACCGGCTGGCCGTCAAGCTCGCGCGCAGCCAGCAGCCCCAGCCGCGTGCGCCGCAGCAGCACGTCGCCGATGCTGCGCGCCTGCTCGCGCCGCGCGGCCAGCGCAGCCTCGGCGAGCAGGTCGGGCAGGCCGGGCACGATCGGCTGGGCCAGCTCGCCGCGCTCGGCGGCCAGTGCAAGCACATCGTGGGCGGCGTGCCCGTAGCGCGCGGCGAGCGCCTCATAGGAGGCGTCCGGGACGCCCTCCACCGGCGCCAGCTCGTCCGCGTCGATCGCCTGCCCGAGCGGGATCTCATGAGTGCGGCAGGGCGCGTCGCGGGCATCACGCTCGACGAGGCGATCGACGGTCATCTTGGCCATCCGCCGCCAGGTGGTGAGCTTGCCGCCGGTGATCGTGATCATCCCTGAGGAGGTCTCGTACAACTCGGCCTTGCGCGAGATGTCGACCGACTTCTTGGGATCGCCGGTGGAGATCAGCGGGCGCACGCCCGCGAACGCGCCGGCGAGATGCTCGCTCCCAAGCGCGGTGCCAAAGAAGGTGTTGACCGCATCCAGCAGGTACTCGACGTCCTCCTGCGCCGGTTTGATTCGCCCCAGCGGACCCTCGTAGTCGTTGTCGGTGGTGCCCACCAGCGTGTGTCCGAGCCACGGCAGCGCGAAGATCGTGCGGCCCTCGCCGGCGGGCACGATCGCGCCGCCCACCAGCGGCAGGTCCTCGTGGCGGAACGTGACGTGGGTGCCGCGGCTGGGGCGGATGCGCGGCAGCTCGGCCTCGTCGTGCAGCTCCTGCGGGCGCAGCTCGTCGGCCCACACGCCGGTCGCGTTGACGACGTTGGCGGCGCGCACCTGCAGCGTCTCGCCACTCTCGGCGTCGAGCGCCTGCACCCCGTGCGCGCGGCCGTCCTGCTCGAGCAGGGCGGTGACGCCGACGCGGTTGGCGCACACCGCGCCGAAGCGTTCTGCCTCGCCGAGCACGGTGAGCACCAGGCGCACGTCGTCGGTCTGGCAGTCATAGAACAGGTAGCCGCTGGTGGGCTCGCGCGCGGCCAGGGCGGGCAGCAGCTCGACCACTTCCTCACCGGAGATCACGCGGTGGCGCTCGGGGCTCCAGGACTCGCCCTCGCCGCCGGCCTTGCGCGCGCGAGCCTCGCCGCGGCGCGCGCGTCGGCGCCCGCGCTCGACCGACATGACGTCATACAGGTTCAGCCCCACTCCCACCAGCCGGTCGGGGTGGGCGCCGTCGAAGGCGGGCACGACCAGCGGCAGGGGCTTGACCAGGTGGGGCGCAAGCGCGACCATCAGCTGGCGCTCAAGCAGCGCCTCGCGCACGAGGCCGAGATCGAAGTTCTGCAGGTAGCGCAGACCGCCGTGGACGAGCTTGCTCGAGCGGCTGGATGTGCCCGAGGCGAAGTCGGCGCGCTCGAGCAACGCGACGCTGTAGCCACGCGCGGCCGCGTCCAGGGCGACGCCCGCGCCGGTGATGCCGCCGCCGACGACGACCACGTCAAACTCGTCCTCGCTCAGCGCCGCGAGAGCCTGCTTACGGTCGATCATCGATCGCAGTCTCGCAGTCTCGCACCAGCGGGCCGCCGTGCCATCGGCCCGCTGGTCAGATGTCGGCGAGGGCGGCGGTAATCTCGCTGACGGCGGACTTGGCGTCGCCGAACAGCATGGAGGTCTCGGGCTCGTAGTAGAGCTCGTTTTCGATGCCGGCGAAGCCGGGGTTCATCGAGCGCTTGATCACGATCACCGAGTGGCTGTTGGAGACTTCGAGGATGGGCATGCCGTAGATGGGCGAGGAGGGGGTGTTCTTGGCGGCGGGGTTGGTGACGTCGTTGGCGCCGATCACCAGCGACACGTCGGTGCGCCCGAACTCCTGGTTGGCCTCGTCCATCTCCTCGAGCTGGTCGTAGGGCACGTCGGCCTCGGCGAGCAGCACGTTCATGTGCCCGGGCATGCGCCCGGCGACCGGGTGGATCGCATAGCCGATTTCCACCCCGCGCGCTTCCAGCGCCTTGGTCAACTCGCGCACCGCGTGCTGAGCCTGGGCGACGGCCATGCCGTAGCCGGGCACGATCATCACGCGGTTGGCGTAGGCGAGCTGGATGGCGGCGTCGGCGGCGCTGGTGGAGCGCACCGTGCCGGCGTGCTCGCCCGCGCCTTCGGCGCCGGCCACCGCCCCTCCCCCGCCGAAGCCGCCGGCGATGATGGCGGGGATCGAGCGGTTCATGGCGACGGCCATCAGGTTGGTGAGGATCGAGCCGGAGGCGCCGACGATCATCCCGGCGACGATCAGCGCGGGGTTATTCAGGGCGATGCCGGTGGCGGCAGCGGACAGCCCGGTGAAGGCGTTGAGCATGGAGATGACTACGGGCATGTCGGCGCCGCCGATCGGCAGCACGACGGCGTTGCCCAGCAGCGCGGCGCACACGAGCATGCCGATGAAGATCCCCTGGGAGTGGTCGCCGGCGGCGATGTCCACGCCGGCGGCGACCGCGAGGATGAACAGCACGAGGTTGACGATCTGCTGGCCGGAGCCGAGCGTGATCGGGCGCCCGGGGATGATTTCCTGGAGCTTGCCGAAGGCGATGTTGGAGCCCCAGAAGGAGACGGAGCCGACGATCGCGGCGAACAGCGAGAAGATCGCGATGTAGGTGGCGGTGCCCTGATAGCCGTGGGTGAGGCGAAACTCAGACCAGGAGATCAGGAACACGGCGCCGCCGCCGACGCCGTTGAACAGCGCGACCATCTGCGGCATGGCGGTCATCTTGACCTGGCGCGCCGCGGGCACTCCCACGGCTGTGCCGAGCGCTATGCCCAGCGCGATCAGGCCCCAGTTGCCCTCGTTGCGTTGCAGCAGGGTGGCGATCACGGCGATGGCCATGCCGACCGCGGCGATGCGGTTGCCGCGCACGGAGGTCGTCGGCCCGGACAGGCCGCGCAGCCCCTGGATGAACAGGGCGAAGGCGACGATGTAGAGGACGTCGAGGAAGCTCTGGGACTGCAGGAAGGTGGTGGCGAGCGGGATGGCGACCATCAGCCTGCTCCCGCGCCGTCGTGTTTCTCATTTTTATGATCGCCAGCTTTCGCTGGCGGCGGTTTCGGTCGCGACTTGAACATCTCGAGCATGCGGTCGGTCACGAGGAAGCCGCCGACGATGTTGATCGTGCCGAAGGCGATGGCGATCACGAGGATCACCTTGTTGAAGACGCCGTTGCCGGACAGGCCGACGATCAACAGCCCCCCCAGCAGGACGATCCCGTGGATCGCGTTGGTGCCGGACATCAGCGGCGTGTGCAGCGTGTTGGGCACCTTGGAGATGACCACGAAGCCGATGAAGCCGGCCAGCACGAGGATGGCCAGGTTGGTCGTCAGCACGCTGGCGAGAATCATGCGTCCTCCTCGACGGCTTTCTTGGCGCCCGGGTTGACGATCTCGCCGTCGCGCACGACACACGCACCCGCGATGATCTCGTCGTCGAAGTCGAGCTTGAGCTTGCCGTCCTCGCCGACGAACAGCTCCAGCAGGGCCTGCACGTTGCGCGCGAACAGCTGCGAGGAGTGCTCGGCCATCGTCGCGGGCAGGTTCAGCGGCGAGACGATCTTGACGTCGTGGCGCACGACGGTCTGGCCGGGCTCGGTCAGCTCGCAGTTGCCGCCCGCCTCGCCGGCGAGGTCGACGATCACGGAGCCCGGCTTCATGCCTTCGACGGCCTCCTTGGTGACCAGCCGCGGGGCGGGACGGCCGGGCACAAGCGCGGTGGTGATGACCACGTCAAAGCCCTTGATGGCATCCGTCAGCGCCTGCTGCTGGCGGGCGCGCTCCTCGTCGGTCAGCTCGCGTGCGTAGCCGCCCTCGCCGCTGGCCTCTAGGCCGAGGTCCAGCCACATCGCCCCGAGCGACTGCACCTGCTCTGCTACCTCCGGGCGCACGTCATAGCCGGTCGTGCGCGCGCCCAGGCGCTTGGCGGTGGCCAGCGCCTGCAGGCCGGCCACGCCGACGCCGAGCACGAGCACCTTGGCCGGCGGGATCGTGCCCGCGGCGGTCATCAGCATCGGATAGAAGCGGCCAATTTCCTCGGCGCCGAGCAGCGCGGCGCGGTAGCCGGCGACGTTGCTCTGCGAGGACAGCGCGTCCATCGACTGAGCGCGCGAGATGCGCGGGATCGCCTCCATCGCAAAGGCGGTCGCCTTGGCGTCGGCCAGCGCGCGCGTCGTCTGCGGGCTGGTCAAAGGAGCGAGGAAGCCGATCAGGATCGAGCCCGCGCCCAGGCCGCGGATCGCCTGCGGGTCGGGCGGGGCGATCGTGACGACCACGTCTGACTTCCACACCTCGGCGGCGTCGTCGCTGACCTGCGCGCCGGCGTCCGCGAAAGCGGCGTCGCTTAGCAGCGCGTCGGTTCCGGCGCCGCTCTGTACGAGCACGTCCAGTCCCTTGGCCTTCAGCTTGCTTACGACCTCCGGCACGAGCGCCACCCGGTGCTCGCCGGCCGCGGTCTCCCTCGGCACTCCGATCCGCATGAAGTGCGAGAACGTATCCGATCGCGCCCGCGAGCGGCGTTTGGGTCTGTCAAACCCTCCGCAAGCGCGGCCCGCCCGCCGGCGGCGCGGCCCTATCATCAGTGGACCGACTCGCAGCCAGGCCAGCGCCATGACCGTCAACCTCACCCGCATCTACACCAAGCTGGGCGACGGCGGAGAGACCCATCTCGGCGACATGAGCCGTGTCTCCAAGCTGCACCCGCGCGTGGAGGCGTATGGCACCGTCGACGAGCTCAACGCGACGATCGGCGTGGCCCTACTTGCGGACGGCATGCCCGACCGCTTCGCGGCGTGGCTGCGCCGCGTGCAGAACGACCTGCTGGACGTCGGCGCCGATCTGTCCGTGCCTACCCCCGTCGGCGCAGTGGCTTCCGGCGACGATGGGGCGCCCGGCGAGAGCACGGCCTCGGCGGGCGAGTTGGCCCGCGCGCGGCTGCGGGTGGGCGCGGACTACACCGACTGGCTGGAGAAGGCCTGCGACGAGGTCAACTCGCAGCTGGAGCCGTTGCGCTCGTTCGTGATCCCCGGCGGCACCCCCGCTGCGGCGCACCTGCACGTCTGTCGCACCGTCTGTCGGCGCGCCGAGCGACGCACGATCGCGGTGGGCGACGAGGTCAACCCCGAGGTCGTGCGCTACCTGAACCGGCTTTCTGACCTGTTGTTCATCCTTAGCCGCGCGGCCAATGTCGAGACCGGCGAGGATGGAGCGGCCGAGCCGCTATGGGACCCCGGCGCCCACGGGTCGGGGTCCGCGCCGACGCCCGACTGAGCCGCCGCGCAGTCGGCCTTCAGCTGCGTGCGGGGCGCGCGCCGTGCGAGAAGCCATCCCCGCTCGGCCAGCGCCGCTCGGCGGCGCGCAGCGCGGCCACCGCCAGCGCGGTCCACAGGGTCGCCACCAAATATCCGCCGACGACGTCGCTGGGCATGTGCCAGGCGAGGATCAGCAGCGAGCAGCCGACCGCCAGCGCGAACAGCGCGCCCACGCTCGCCACCAGCGGGCGCAAGCGGACAGGCGCGACGAGCACGGCGCTGAGGACGAGTGCGAGCGCCGCGGTCGAGTGGCCGCTGGGCCACGACGCGGGGCCGATGTAGACGCCCCCCACCACATCGTGGGAGTGGGCCACCAGCGGCTTGAGCGTCTCTGAGGTCAGTGGCGCGAGCCCCATGATCGCCACGACCGCCGCCGCGATCCGCGCGCGCCCCTGCGCGTAGGCGACGAGGACGAGACCCAATCCCCAGATCACGAACAACAGCGGGTCGAGCAGGTGCAGCAGGAAGTTGCACACGTCGTCGAGGCTCGGGCGGCTGAGCAGGGTGAAGTCGCGCAGGGCCGCTGCGTCGCGGATGTGAGCGGCCGGCACGAGCTCCGCCACCAGCCACACCAGCGCGAGCGCGAGTGCGCACAAGCCCGCGACGGCAAGCGCGCCAGTTGGACCAGATCGCCTCGTCGTGTCGGCCGTACGCTGCGCCGACAGGCGCCCGGCGCTGTATGCGACACCAGACATGTTCACAGGGCAAGGGTACGACGGCTGCTTAAGCGCCGCTGAAGGCCGGTGAGCGGCGTGGGAGGCCGTCAGCCGAGCATCGGCGCGAGAGCCGCGCCGATCAGGGCGCCGATCGCCCGGGCAAGCCCGTCCAGGCCGGCGGGCGCGGTGGCCGTTGCCCGCGCGGTAGGCAGGGTGATCGCTGTACGGACGGGCAGCGGAGCAACGGCCGCCGTCCGCGCCGGCGGCGGTGCTATCGGGAAGGTCTTGCCGGCGAGCGCTGTGAGCGCCTGGGCGGTGACCCACACGGGCGTCTGCGAGCCGGTGCGCGAGTAGCGCACGCTGCCGTCGGGGGCCACGAGGCTCTCCAGATAGCCCAGCGGCGAGCGGCTGTCTTCGTGCGTGACGCCGGCGGGGTTGCGCCCAGCGGCGATCAGGCCCTGGATGGCCCAGGCGGTGGACTGGGCGTTGGACTGTCCACCCGGCTGCTGGGGATAGCCACCGTCGGGGTTCTGCGCATGGACGAGAAACGCGCTGGCGCGGACAAGCGCCGATCCACTGCGGGGAACGCCCGAGTCGAACAGCGCCTGGACCACCGCGGCGGTGTCGTCGACGTCGCTGCCTGCACCCCGTGTGGCGAAGCCAAAGCCGCCGTCGCTGTCCTGTTGGGTGGCCAGCCAGCGCCCGGCGCTGCGCACGAGCGGATCGGCTGCCGAGTAGCCCGCGGCGCGCAGCGCAAACACGGCAAAGGCGGTGAGGTTGCTGAGGTCGCCAAAGGAGCCGTTGCGGTCACGAAAGGCGAGCAGCGCCTTGACGGGATCCCCACCCGCCCCTGCGCCGGGAAGCGAATGCACCGACGCGCCGCACGCGTGCAGCGCGAGGATCGTCCGCTCCAGGTCGCCGGCGCCTTCCAGGCTGGACGCTTCGCCGCGCAGCGCGTCCAGCACGCTATGACCGTCGCGGCGCACGCTCAGCGGGTTGCGCCCGGCGGCCGCCAGGCCCATCGCTGCCCAGCCCGAGTACAGCTCGCCGCTGGCCTGTCCGGGCGCAGCGCCGAAGCCGCCGTCGGCGTTCTGGGCGCCCTGCAGGTAGGCGATCTCGCGCGAGACGTCGAGGCGGGCGAGCGACGCTTGCGCCGCTCGGGCATGCAGTTCAGTCTGTTGGTGCCCGACGACGGCGGCGCTGGCGCGCGCGGGCAGACGCGCGGCGACCAAGCCGGTGAGCGCGAAGAAGGCCACGACCATCAGCGCACCGGTGGCGCCGACAGGCTCCCACACGATCTCCATGCGCGCGCGCGCCCGCATCAGCATGCGCAGCAATGCAGGGCCAAAGGCGAGGCCGAACAGGAAGCTCGCGATCACGTGCGTGAGATCGAAGCTGAACGCGCTCGCAAGCCACGCGCCGTAGGCGGTGAGCGTGTGCGTGGCGCCCTGGGTCCACGTGTAGAAGTCGATCAGCAGGTTGAACGCCTCGGCGGCGACGGCGCAGCAGAGCGCGAGCGCCACGCGTCGGAGGGGGCGGCGGGCGAGCAGGCGCCCGAGCGCTGCGCCGCCCAGCCCGACGATGCCCCAGGCGAGCATCTGCCATGGCGTCCACGAGCCCTGGCCGAGGAAGATGTTGGAGGCCAGCGCGCCGACGGCGCCGACCGCGAAGCCAGGGCCGGGACCGAAGGCGTAGCCGCAGACGAACGTGATGGCGGTCGTGGGCTTGACGTCGGGGATCGCGGCGAAGGCGTCGCGGCCGAGCGCGCCGAGCGCGGCCATGGTGGCCACGAGCGCGACCTCCTTGGAGGACGGGCGGGTGCGCTCATACCACCAAAAGCAGGCGCCCAGCGCGGCCAGGACGATCGCCACAGATGCGATCTGCCAGCTCATGCGAGCACCCGCGCGCTCTGCGGGGGGCCGGCGATCCGCCGGCGCAGGATCTCGCTGCCGTCCTGCGGCAACAGGGCCCGCCCCGCGCCGTCGAGGATGCGCGCCGTCTCGGTGGTGAAATACCAGCCGCCGGAGAGCACCTCGGCGGCGCCGGCATCGGCGATCAGGCGCCCGTCGGCGAGCAGCAGCACACGCTCGGCGAACTCGGCGGCGAACTCGAGGTCGTGGGTGGCGACGATCACGGCTGTGCCGTCCTCGCGGCGCCCGCCCAGCCAGCCGGCCAGCTCGTGCTTGGCGCCGCGGTCCATGCCGCGCGTGGGCTCGTCGAGGGCGAGCACCGCTGGTGGGCTGTGGCCGTCCGTGACGATGGCCAGCGCCAAGCGCTGGCGCTCGCCGCCGGACAGGTCGCGCGGGTTGCGCTGGGCGAGACCGGACAGGCCCAGCCGCTGGAGGGCCGTCGCGCCGGCCTCTTCGCCGGCGTGCTCGTGCAGGAAGTAGTCGCCCGGGTTCTGCATCAGCAGCGCGACGCGTCCGGCATGCTCGACGCGACCACGCGTGGGCTCGAGCAGCCCGGCAGCGTGGCGCAGCAGCGTGGACTTGCCCGCGCCGTTGCGCCCGAGCAGGGCGACACGCTCTCCCGGCTGCAAGGTGAGCTCGACGCCGCGCAGGATGCTCGGCCCGTCGCGCAGCTCGTGCCAGACGCCGCGCATGTCCAGCGCCGCCTCATCCGTCGAGCGCCGGCGCTCACGCCTGGCGCTCAGGATCCTGGACAGCGGGCGAGTGGGCGTCTGTTCGCCGGCAGGCTGCGCTGTCGCACCGGCGGACGCTGTCGTGCCGGCAGGGTCGTCGAGCAGCCCGTGGGCACGCAGGATGGCGCGCGCCTGCCTGACGCCGACGGGCGCCGGCTCGATGCCCGCCTGCGCGAACATGCGCGCGCCGGGCGTCTGCAGCGCGGGGCTGGCGTGGGCAGCCCAGCCCAGGAAACCGGACGGCGCGTCATCACATACCAGCCGCCCGTGGTCGAGCACGATCACCCGATCGGCGGCCGCCAGGCAGCGCTCCAGCCGGTGCTCGATCAGCAGCACGGCCGTGTCCCACTCCTGGTTCAGGCGCCGCAGGAGCCAGATGAGCTCGTCGCCAGCAACCGGATCGAGCTGTGAGGTGGGCTCGTCCAACAGCACCAGCTTGGGCCGGGGCGCGAGCGCGGCGGCCAGCGCCACGCGTTGCAGCTCGCCGCCGGACAGCTCGTGCGTGGAGCGGTCGAGCAGCTGGGCGAGGCCGAGCGCGAGCGCGACCTCCTCGACGGCGCGCGCGACCGCGGCGGGCGGGCGGCCGCGATTCTCCAGGCCAAGGGCGAGCTCGGCGCGCACGGTGCCCATCACAACCTGCGTCTCGGGGTCTTGGAAGACGGTGCCAGCGTGGGCGCCGATGGCAGCGGGGCCGTGCTCGCGGGTGTCGAGCCCGGCGACGCTGACGCGCCCGGCGAAGTCGCCGCCGTGAAAGTGCGGGACGAGGCCGCAGGCGGCGCGCAGCAGCGTGGACTTGCCCGACGCGGACAGGCCGGCGAGGACGCAGAACTCGCCCGGCTCGATCGAAAGGGTGACGTCGCTGAGCGCCCGCTCGGACGCTCCGGGATAGCGGTAGCTGAGCCGCTCCAGCGCGAGGATGCTCACGGCTCGATGCCTCGGCGGTAGAGGAACGGGGCGAGCGCGAGGACGGGGACGGCCAGGGCGGTGAGCAGGGCGCCGGCGTCGAGCGTGGGATGCAGCAGCGGATAGATGTCAAAGCGCGCCACGCCGCTCGCCCGCGTGGCGATCGCCACGGCCAGCGTGGCCAACGCGGCCAGCGCGAAGTGGATGTCGTGGCGGGAGGCTGGCCGGGCGGCGCGCGCGGGTCGCCCGCCCGATCCATAGCCGCGCACCTCCAGCGTGGCGGCGACGTCGAGTGAGCGATCCAGCGAGCCGGCGATCACGGCGCGCAGGATGCCCAGGCGCGCCCGGGTGCCGCGCGGCGGGCCGTCGGGACGGCAGCGCTGCGCCTCGGCCAGGCGTTCGGCGTCGCGGGCGAGCACGGGCACGAGCCGGGTGGCCACGGTGGCGGCCAGTGCGGAGCCGGGATACAGGCGGCGAGCGGTGCGCAGCAGTTCGTCGGGATCGACCGCGCTCGAGACGAGCACGGCGGCGAGCGCGACGATCAACAGGCGCACCCCAACCAGCAGCCCGTAGGCGGCCGCCTCAACCGTCAGGTTGAGCTGGCCAAGGGGGGCGAAATAGCCCAGGCGCGCGAACACTGTCAGGCCGCCACGGCTGACGAGCACGTTGACGAGCACCGACAGCACGAGCATGGACGGCGCGAGCGTGCGCATGACGCGCCCCATCTGGCGGATCGCGCCGCAGGCCCAGCCGGCGCCGAGCACGCCGGCGAGCAGGCCGGCGAGCACGACGGGATGCTGGACGATCAGCGTGGCGGCAGCCAGCGCGACGCCGTAGAGCGCTCCCACTGAGGCGCGCGCGGCGTGCAGCGAGCTGGCCCTGCGCCGGTAGAAGATGAGGATGCTCACGGCCCTGTGTCCGGCAGCGGGATGGCCTGGGCGCCCGCCAGGGCAACCGCGAAGTGGTCCTGGAGGATTCCCTGCTGGAAGTAGTGGGCGGCCAGGTCGACGCCCGCGAGGTCGGTGCCGGTGACCACCCACAGGGGCGCGGATTCGCCGTTGCGGGTGGCCGCGATCAGCCCCGCGTCTCTGCCCAGCGTGCGCACCTGGCTGCCGTCCTCGGCCAGCAGCGCCAGGGTTTTCCCGGTGGCGGAGAAACGCGCGTAGACGCCGCTGGCGCGCGGCCCGGCCGCGATCGTGTGGGCGGTCAGGTCGCCGCCGATCCTGTTCCACGGCCCGACCATCAGGCGCAGCGTTTCCGGCTCGCCGCTGGAGCCGACAGCGGCAATCGCCGCGGGGACGCCGAGGGCGCGCAGCCGCGATGTGACGGTGGCGCACGCATAGCCGGTCACGGTGGCGCATTCGATGCGCACCGGCCAGCGCTTGCCGCCGAGGCCGTTGAGGAACGGCTCGGGAAACGAGCCGACGACCGCGGGCACGTCCTCGGCCTGGCTCCAGTCGTGGCGGTCCCACCAGATGTGATCGCCCGGATGCACGTCGGTGGCGGCGGCGCCCTTGGTGGCTTGGACGCCGTTGACGTAGTAGAACCAGTCGACCGGCTGTCCGCTTTCCTGGCCACCCGACAGGCCGCTAATGCTCTGCACGAAGCCCCCGCCGTAGCGCGTGCTGACGGGATCGTTGCGCATCAGCAGGCTCATGACGGTCTCTTCGCCGTGCACGTTGGGCGCGTGGTCGCGGGAGAGCACGCGCGCCCCGAAGTCGCGGGTGACCAGCAGCTGCACGGCGGTCGGCGCAGGACCGGCGCCCAGGCCGCAGCCCGCCAGCACGGCGGCGAGCGCGAGCACACCAAGGATGGCGACGAGGGCGCGTGTGGGCGAGGCGGTCATCGCACCACGATCGTCTCCGGGAACGATGGCACGAGGCCGCGACGGGTGGCGCCGACGGCGTAGCGTCCGGGCGCGGCGGGCGCGACCAGCCGCGCCTGTCCGTCGGCGGCGGTGGACGCGAAATCGGAGCCGAGCGTGACGATCGCCCGGGCGACGGGCACGCCGCGGCCTTCGTTTTCATAGCCGCTGACGGTCACCGTCACGGACGCGCCGGGCGAGACGGCCGCGGCCGACGGCCTGGCTTGCAGCGTGCGCTGGCAGCCGCCGCCGCTCGCGTCACACCAGAACCACAGCACGCGCTCGCCCGAGCTCAGCAGCCGACCGTCGCCCATCGGCCCGCTCGGGTCGCCCGCCCCAGTGGAGCCGGAGACGGAGTCGACCTTGTACTCCCAGCCATCCTGGCCGCTGTTGGCCTCGCCGGCAAGCGAATAGACGAACAGCTGCGCGGAGCTCGCCGGCGAGGCGCCGCAGTGGCCGTAGTCGCGCAGCGCGAAGCCCGGCCCGCCCGCCCTCTGCATGGCGGCCAGCACCGCGAGCGGCGTGCCGGCCGCGACGGAGCAGCTGCGTCCGCGGACGTCCACGGTGGTGGCGCTGGCGGTGACGGTGCGAGCGGGTGAGATGATGGCCCCGGTGGAGCCGACGATCATGCTCTGCACGCTCGGCGGCGAGGCCGCCGACCCGGTCGCGACGGGCGCCGAGCCAGCGGCGGCCGTCACGACCACGCACACGCCCGCCACCAGCAGGCCCTTAGCGGACATAGAAGACGATCCGTGAGCTGCCGCGGGCCAGCGTGGTGTGGTTGCCGCTGGCGTCGGTGGCGCGGATGTCGAGCACGTAGCGTCCCGGCGCCAGCGCGGCGGGCAGCAGATAGGAGTAGCTGGCGCTGGTCGAGACCTTGAAGTAGCCGCCCTTGCCGCAACGCGTCACCACGAAGCGCTCGCGCGTGCCGTTGTAGGCGTAGCAGCGGCCCTTGTACCTACGCCGCAGCTGCAGGCTGATGGTGGAGACCGCGCTGTGGGCGAGGACCGTGCCCGACAGCACCCGCGGCGCGTCGGTGCGCCCGTAGGTGTGGTCCTCAATCAGGTCGGTCGCTCTGGCCACCAGCGCGTACGGCCCGGTGTAGGGGGCCGACTTGGTGAAGCCGGCCACGCCGGTGACCGCGGTGCTCGTGCCGGTATTCGTTGACGTGCTGGTGCTCGACGTCGTGGGGGCGGTGGTGCCGCACGTGCCGTCGTTGCCGTTGTGGACGCAGATCGTGGCCTCGGTGCGTACGAGTCCGGAGGCGCTCACGTGGACGGTCATCTCGCCGGGGCTTGGGAATTTGAGCGTGGCGTTGCCGTTCGCGTCCGTCGTCGCTTCTTCGCCGGCGCCGCTGATCGTCGCGCCGCTCGCCGCCGAGCTTTCGCCTGTGGCGCTGAACTTGATGACCCTCACGACGACCGATTCGCCGATATCGGCACGCGCCGGGGCTTCGATTCCCAGCGGGCTGGGACATTCGCTTGCGGTTTCGGAGCAGGGATAGAACAGAACTTCTTTGCTGGAGGGGCTCAGTTCTGATTCGCAGGCTCCGGTCTGGGACGCCTTGTGTTCGACCCATAGCTCCCAGAAGAAGCCGCTCCCGAATTCGTGGCTCTCGTTCTCGATCGAGAAGATCTCGTACTGTTTGAACGATTCGTCCCATGGGCCACTCCATGCGCCGCCGGTGGCGAGATGAAGCGCTCCCAGCGCGCTCGTACCCGGGCACGAGTCTTCTGGCTTGCCGTCCTTGACCACGGGGGAAGTCGTGGTCGTGACCTGGGTGGGTGCGAGGAGCGTCGCGTTTTGACCCTCGACACGGACGGTGACCGTCGCCGGTTCACCCGCCCATGCTGCAGAGACGAACATTGCGAGACAGACGCACA
Source organism: uncultured Solirubrobacteraceae bacterium (assembly GCA_963734225.1). Classification (GTDB taxonomy): domain Bacteria; phylum Actinomycetota; class Thermoleophilia; order Solirubrobacterales; family Solirubrobacteraceae; genus Palsa-744. The sequence continues at coordinate 2,587 of CAVTGI010000003.1, read as the reverse complement.
GGACAACGAGCGCCAAGAAGATACGACGAGATACGAGCATGAGCCGACCCCTTTCCACGAGGGCTTGTGGGCTTCGGTCGGCGGCAGGTCTCCTGGCTCCCGGGCCTACCCCGCCGCGCCTTCCCATCCCGCCGGAGGCGGGTCAGTGGCCGCACGCTTTACTGGCGTGCTACGACGGTGCATCCCCGGTCACAGTGGCGGGTCCGCGTCGGATTCTCACCGGCTTCCCTTGACCACCGACCGTATGGACGCCTGGATGGTACTTCACCGCGGCCCTCACGCGCCGCGCTCGACCGCGTCCTTCAGCCGTGCCAGGCGCTCATCCCATGCCTCCTGCGCATCGCGCAGCCATTCGGCGGCCGGCGCGAGCGCGCCGGGACGCAGGCGGTAGGGGACCTCGCGGCCGCTCGCGGGAGCGCGTTCGACCAGGCCGGCGTGGTCGAGCGTGGCCAGGTGCTTGGCCACCGCCTGGCGGCTGATCGGCAGCCCGGCCGCCAACGCGGGCACGGTTGTGGTCCCGTCGCGCAACAGCGTCTGCACCATCTCGCGCCTGGTCGGGTCCGCGAGCGCCGCGAACACGTGCCCGATGTCCTCGCTCAAGCGCACACCAACGCAAAGCTCGCGGCGAGAATCGCCAGCGGGAAGGACGGCGCGCTCTCGGTCACGATCACGCGGGTGCCTGCGGGCGCGGCCACGAGCAGGAACTCCACGCGCGTTGCCGGCTCTTCTGGCCCGGCCCACCACCACACCAGTCGATGGGGGAAATCGAGGGCCTCAACGTGGATGTCGCGCCCGGGCTCGTCCAGCCAGCGCTCGCGTCCCTCCTTGGTGGCCAGCGCCTCCCACACCTCCTCCGGCTGTGCATCGACGTCTATTTCACGGCTGACCGACATCGTCACCTCCATTGACAATCAAATGGTTGCTATCGTGTTTGACAACCGACTAGTTGTCGAAAGGATAGCCCCTCATGCCACTGATCCCGATGGTCGTCGAGCAGAGCGCACGCGGCGAGCGCTCGTTCGACATCTATTCCCGCCTGCTCAACGAGCGCATCGTTTTCATCGGCACGCCCGTCGACGACCAGGTGGCCAACCTCGTCGTCGCCCAGCTGCTGCACCTGGAGAGCGAGGACGCAGACAAGGATGTCTCGCTGTACATCAACTCGCCCGGCGGCGTCGTCTACTCGGGCCTGGCGATCTACGACACGATGCAGTTCATCAAGCCCGATGTGCAGACGATCTGCTTCGGCGTGGCCATGAGCATGGGCTCGCTGCTGCTCGCCGGTGGCGCGGCGGGCAAGCGCATGGCGCTGCCCAACAGCCGCATCCTCATCCACCAGCCCTCCGGCGGCTTTGAGGGCCAGGCCGCCGACATCGAGATCCACGCGCGCGAGACCCTCGAGCTGCGCCGCCACATCGACGAGATCTACGCCCAGCACAGCGGCCAGAGCATCGAGCGCGTGCACGACGACATGGACCGCGACCGCTACTTCACCGCCGAGCAGGCGCGCGATTACGGGCTGATCGACCGCGTGATCTCATCGCACGAGCTGACGCGCGTGCAGACCGGCTTTGCCACCCGTGACAGCGAGGGCGCCTAGCGCGAGGCTTCGCGGTGCGCGCTCCAGCCCGCCGCGACGAAGCGACGTGCGTAGTGCCCAATCTCTATCCCGCTCAGATCCACCCGAGCAGCGGGCCGAACACCAGCCCAGCGATCAGGTCGACGCCCGCCAGCAGGCCGACCGTCTGAATCTGGCGGGCGCGGCGAGGCATGTCATAGACGGTGAACGAGACCACGTAGAAGGTCAGGTAGCCGAACACCACGCTGATCGGCGCATTGTTCGCGCAGGCTGCCGTCACAGTCGAGCAGGCGGGGCGTGACGCCGGGCAGGTGCCCGCGCTCGTTGTTCACGATGACACACCAGCTCGGGCCGGTGCATCGGCTTGACTCGCAAGGGGCACGACTTCGCCTACCGGCAGGCTGTTGCGAAGCGCAGGGTCCAACGCGACCGCTCGCGTGGGCTGAGCAGTCACGACGCAGCGAGCGAGTGGTTGCGCCTCAGCCCGACAGACCGCAAGAACTTCGAGCGCAAGGTGCGCTCTACCGCCGACTTGGCCGCATGGCTGAGAGAGAACGCTCAACGCTCCGGGCGAGCACCACCCTGACGACTCGCTCGGCGCACAAAAGCGGCGGCGAGGCACGAGCCGAAGCCCTACGCCGCACCGCCGCCGAAGTCGATCCATCCCCGGATGACTTCGCCATAGTACCCGCCAAGGCGGGCGACGTGAGGGCCACAGACCAGGCCCCGGGCAAGCGAGCCAAAGCGCGCGGTCAGCGTGCGCAGGTCGGGTTTCGGCACCCCTCGATTTTGACCCGTCCGTGTCGCCGCAAGGCGAGACCGGCGGGGACGAAGCGGCAGCGAAAGCACCGCGCCAGATAAAGCACGACCGAGGCTGGTCTGAGTCCCCGATGTCGAACACGAACCGCTCCCGTCCAAGACGGCAGCAGCTCCCCTCGACGACCGCGCCCCCCCAACAAGGGGGGCCGGTCTGTCCCCACCCCCGCAGCCCGAGCCATCCGGCAGTCA
>CAVTGI010000002.1:0-114311 GCA_963734225.1 uncultured Solirubrobacteraceae bacterium | reverse complement strand
CCACCATCTTGACGACAGCCGAAACGGCCCGGTCCCCCAGGGGGCTGGGCCTTCGGCGTTCCCTGGCCGGGAGGATCGCGTCTGTCGGTTGATTGAGGCGCCACTGGCTGCTCGGCCAGCTATGAACTCAACATCGCGACTGCGGGATCCCGCACGCGGAGGTAGCCCAGCGCCGGGGATACGCCTATGAGAATCCGTACATCGACGTGATCTTTCGGCCGGCAGCGTGTCTAATGGTCGATGGTCATCATCCGCCTCTGTCCGCGTGACGGGCGAGGCGCCCCACCAACAGAGAGAAGAGGTTTCGAGAATGCTGCGCAAGGCGCTCCTGGGCTTCACCACCGTGGCGATCGTGAGCGGAGCGCTCGCCGGCGCGGCGTCGGCAGCCGAAACGCTGCGGCTCTATATGGGCGAAGGACCGGCCTTCGCGGTCCTTGGCCACTGGTGCGGAGGGATCCAGCAGGCAGTCTATGAGACGGGTTTTAGCTCGCACGGCTACCCGGTCGGCAACGTGCAGCTAAAGACGACTTGCGGCGGCAGCGGCAAGGGCGGCGGCGGTCACTCGACGACGTACACGGCGACCGCGAGCGTCGAATGGACCTGGTTCGGTGAAACGCGATCGTACGGCGCGATGTCGGGGAGCCTCGAACCCAAACCCGCGACGGACGCGTACGGCGACAAGCTCTACAACGTGGGCTCCGCGGCGTACCTCGAAAAGGGAACCCCGCCGCTGCAGTCGCCCGCGCCGCCCACCAACGTCGGCGTGAGCGTGTCGCTGGCGGAAAGCGGCTCCACGGAATATCTGCTCATGAACGTCGGCTGGACCGAGGCCCTGGAAACCGAAGCGCTGGTCAAATACTCGACGGTCACCGCCACGCCGGTCGGCTCGAGCGCGCCGGTGGTGACGGTCACGACCTCGAGCAACTACTTCCGCGAAGCCCATCTCGGGCCGGTGGAACCGAACACGAAGTACCTCGTGACGGTCACGAGCACCGACGCTGAAGGCACGAGCGAAACCAGCGCGCCCGTCGAAGTCAAGACGCCGAACTCCGACGGCGAAATCGAAGGGGAACACAAGACGTACGACACCTGCACGGTCAACGACGGCACGATCAAGCTATCGCCGGGGCTGAGCGAAACGCCGCGCGTGCAAACGATCACGATCCACGGCAGCCTGGCGGGATGCGAAGGGCCGAATGTGCCGGAATCGGGGGGCTACACGCTCAAGGAGAAGACCACCGAAGCGGTCACATGCTCCTACCTGCAGCAGTCGACGACCACGCCGACGACGACCGCCGGCAAGCTCACCGTCACCTGGAGCGAAAACGAAGGCGCCTCGACCGGAACCCTAACGGTGCCGATCTCGGAAGTGACGCTCGCCGGGATCACCGGCTCGCTGAGCGGCGGCCCGTTCTCCGCGCTGACACCTATGAACGCAGCGTCGGTTTACGAGACGTTCCCGCCCTGCGGAGTGCCGCAGGGTAAGAAAGGCACGATCAAGCCGATCAAGACTGGCACCTTCTCGACCAGCGAAGTCGAATTCCGCTGAGCGAATCGGCCTCGCGCAGGCCGGCGGTGGGCACGCGCCACCGCCGGCCTGGCACGTCAGGCGCCCGTCCCAGTCGCGAGTGAGTCGGGGTCCTTGACGGTGTAGCGCTCCAGTATCTGCCGCATGTGATCGGGAATCGGGGTCTTCTCGCCCAGGCGGTCGGCGCGCACGAAGATATGGACGATACGACCTTCGGCGAGCATGTCGCCATCCCGTGAGATCACGATCGCGGACACCATCGATGTGTTGCCAAGGCGCTCGACCTCAAGCGTGATCTCGAGCTCGTCGTCGAAGTGCGCTGGGGCGCGGAAGCGCGCGCCCGTCTCGGCGACCACCAGGTCCAGGCCGTCGGCTGTGAGCGCTTCGTAGGAGCCAAGGGCCTCGCGCCACAGCTCGGTCAGGGTGACGTCGAAGTAGGCGAAATAGTTGGCGTTGAAGACATGGCCCTGGGCGTCGCACTCGTTGTAGCGAACACGCAGGCGGTGCACGAACGGGGGCATCGCTAGGCCGTACGCTGGGTGTGCTTCGCCGCTCCTTGCATGACTGACGTAGATGGTACGCTGGTCATAATGACCTGTCAAGCTTGTTTGATGGTCACTAACTCCCGCTTGAGTATCCAGCCGTGATGAGTCTCCCGCCGTGGTACCCGTTTGCCGATGAGCGCAAGCCGGCGCCGACGCCATTGCTGCTGGTGCAGGCGTTCCTGAACACCCGGTGCTTGGAAGGCGACTCCGACCTGCTGAGCGATCCCGAGACAGCGCGGCCGTGGCTCGTTGACACTCAGCTGCTGCCCCGCCCCGCGACAGTGACGACAGCCGAACTGGAGGTGGCCCGCAGCATGCGCGAGAGCATCCGCCGCCTGCTCAGCTTCCGGCGCGGAGAGGCACACGGCGCTCATACGCTACGCCCCCTGCGCGAACTGGCCAACGCGCACCGTGCGTGCTTGGCCGTGGACGACCAAGGGAAACTGAGACTCGATAACCCGTGCCACAACGATCTCGGCGATGGCCTGTTCGATCTGCTGCTGATCGTTCGAGACGCCCAAGAAAACGACAGCTGGAGCCGCCTAAAGGTGTGCGCCAACGCGGAGTGCCGATGGGTCTTCTATGACCGCTCGCGCAACCAGCAGGGCCACTGGTGCGACATGGCTGCGTGCGGCAATCGCCTGAAGAATCGTACGTTCCGCGCGCGCAGACGCTGAACCAGAAGATGCCGTATTCATTTGAGGCCGGCGATGAATCTGATCGGCGCCCGGAGTCTTAATGCCGACTTCCCCAAGAAGGAGAGTGATGCGATGCCCAAACACAAGACCGGAACACGCGAGGAATGGCTTGAGGCCCGGAGCGAGCTCGCGAAGCTCGAGTCCGAGCAGGCAGGCCGAAACAAGAAGATCAGGGAGAAGCGGCTGGCGCTGCCCTGGGTCCGGGTGGAGAAGGAGTACGAGTTCGATACAGAGAACGGAAAGAAGACGCTCGCCGAGCTCTTCGACGGCCGCTCCCAGCTCCTCGCCTATAACATCATGTTCGGCCCCGACTACGCCAAGGGCGCGTGTCCTGGGTGCACGTCCCTCGGCGATGGCCTCGACGGGTCGCTCGTTCACCTCAACCACCGCGACGTGACCCTGCTCTGCTTCTCGCGGGCGCCGATCGAGCGGCTTACGGCCTACAAGGAGCGGATGGGCTGGCAGTTTCCCTACGTGTCCACCTACAACACCGAGTTCCCGTTCGACTTCGAGCTCGCGCTGACCGAGGAGCAGGCGCAGCAGATCCCCGAGATCAAGGCGATGGTCGACAATCCGCCCGATTGGCTGGTCGAGTGGTCGCACCAGATCGGCGCCGAGCTGAAGGACGGGCTACGCGAGGGGCCCGCCTGGATCGCCTTCGCGCGCGAGAACGGGACCGTCTACCACACCTACACCGTGAGAGCGCCCGATCCGTTTGTCGCGCCATACTTCAACTTCCTGCTCGACCGCACGCCCATGCCCCAGTCCGACGAGCCTCGCACCTTTCGCAAGGACGAGTACCCGGACTGAGCTGCGCCGGCCCTGGTTGCGCCTGCTTTGATGGCTGCCCCGAGCCGCTCGATCGATCAGTCGAGATTGTCGAGGAACTCGTTTGCGCGCGACCAATCGGCGGGCGCGACCACAAGGTAGATGTCGCCGCGCCCAAACCGATCCAGTGGATGATCGGCGACGCACGCCGCGCCAACCCCGAGCGCTCGCAGCTGGTCACGCCAGGCGACAGCGGTGCTCTGATCCTCGAAGGTGCTGACGGTCTCCCACCCCTCAAAGCGCGGATCGTCGATCGCCACCGGCGGATCCTTCGCGCCACGGCCCAACAGACCACGAATGCGCATGCCAGTAAGCGTATCCCGCCGCACTGGGCAGGCCGGGCCCAGCACAGGGATCCGCCTACCGCGCCGCCTTCCCGCCGGCGGCACACCAGGCGCGCGTGCCGGCCTGCCTGGTGCACTTCTACGGGCGACCTCAACACCGCACGTTTCGAGAAGACAGCGGCGCGGGCCGCACCTAGCATCGCCGTTGACCACTCATTCGAAAGGAGCATCCGATGATCAAGATCGCCAACGCGCACCTGTGGGTCAACGACCAGGACGAGGCGCTCGAGTTCTACACCCGCAAGCTGGGCATGGAGGTGCGCAGCGACGCGACACTCGCCGAGATGGGCAACTTCCGCTGGCTGACCGTCGGTCCGGTGGGACAGCCCGACGTCGCCATCGTGCTGATGGCCATTCCCGGGCCGCCGCTGATGGACGACGCGACCGCCGAGCAGGTGCGCGCGCTTGTGGCAAAGGGTTTTGCGGGCACGGTGTTCCTGACGACCGACGACTGCCACGCGTCCTATGACGAGCTGAAGGCTCGCGGCGTCGAGTTCACCGAACCCCCCGAGGAGCGCCCCTATGGGATCGACTCGGGCTTTCGCGACCCGTCCGGCAACAGCATCCGCCTGACGCAGGTGCGCGAGCTGGCTGCCGTCTAGATCGAAATGCCTGTGGGCGACCGGCGCCGCTAGCGTACGCCTCTTGCGGGTAGCGACCTGGAACGTCAACTCGGTCAAGCAGCGCCTGCCCCGGCTGCTGCCCTGGCTCGACGAGCGCCAGCCCGATGTCGTCTGCCTGCAGGAGACCAAGCTCGCCGACGACGCCTTCGACCGGCTGCTCGGCGACGAGCTCGCCGGTCGCGGCTACGCGGTCGCCCGCCACGGCGAGGTCCAGTGGAACGGGGTCGCCATCCTCTCGCGGACCGGGTGCGACGACGTGGTCGTCGGAGTCCCCGGCGCGCCCGGCTTTCCGCATCCGGAGGCGCGCGCGGTGACCGCCACTTGTGGCGGGATCCGCGTGCACTGCGTGTATGTGCCCAACGGCCGTGAGCCGGACTCCGAGCACTACCGCTACAAGCTCGCCTGGCTGGCCGCGCTTGCAAACATGGTCGGCGCCGATCCGCGGGCCACGATCGTGTGCGGGGACATGAACATCGCGCCGGCCGACATCGACGTGTTCGATCCGGCCGCCTACGCCGGCCACACCCACGTCACAGAGCCCGAGCGTCAGGCGCTCGCCGGGCTGCAGGCGCTGGGCCTGCGCGACGTCGTGCGCGATCGCTGGCCGACCGAGCGCGTGTTCACCTACTGGGACTACCGCGCGGGCATGTTCCATCAGGACCTGGGAATGCGGATCGACCTGGTGTTGGCCTCCGCGGCGGTGTCGAGCAGGGTGAGAGCGGCATGGGTGGATCGGCATGCCCGCAAGGGCACCGGGCCTAGCGATCACGCCCCGGTGATCGTCGATCTGGACGAGGCGCCGGATGGCGACATCGGCCCGGTCGTGCCGCCGCCCTCCGCGCCGGCCGCCAAGCGGGGGTCGGCCAAGCTGCCCCAGTCAAGGTGACTTTGTGTCAACTCTGTCACAAATTCGTGACGATATGCGGACCCGCTCGTAATCTGCCCGCCACCGGACGCCGACGGAGCTAGCGTCGTGTATGTCCCTGATAGTGGCCCGGCGGTGCGTCAACACCCCGGGCCCGGCACCGAGTTGCTCAGCCTCGATGCGCCGCCGATTGTCCCAGCCCGCCACAGCGCGTGCCGGGCGCTCGCCGGCACCGACCTGCGCTCCTCGGCGCCGCCGAAGCGAGAGGAGCAAAAGACGTGTCCGAGCACCACAGAAGTCACGACAACCAGCCGCCCGACGATCCCCCCTCCGACGAGCTCGTGCTGGCGGCCATTGAGCGCGCCGCGCGCCATCGCGCGAGGGACACCTCCGCGGTGCCCATCTGGGCGATCGCCGAGCACCTTGGCCTTCGCCGTCGCTCGGCACGCGCCCGCGACATGCGCGCCCAGCTCGATCGCATGACCGCAGACGGGGAGCTCGAGTGCGGGCGCCAGCGCGGCGTGTTGACATGGACGCTGACGAGTGCCGGACTCCGGCGTCTGGCGGCAGCGCGCATGGCCGGCCAGGCCATGCCGCTACCCGAGTCTCCCCAGCACCTGGCCTGGCGTCGCGCTCGCACGGCGGCGACGTGTGAGATCGAGCGCTTTCGCCAGAACCTGAGAGACGGCCTCGAGGACGCGCTCGGCCTGCTCGACGCGGGACCCCCGCCCCACTCCGACGCGTGGCTGGAGCTTGGCGAGCGCTTGCACCGCGACACCCGGCGGCTGGCCTCGGCCAGCCACTGCCTGCATGAGTGGCACGAGCCGCACGATGCCCGAGCCGACATCGATGACCGATGCGAGCCGGGCGACGAGCGGCTCGACGACGCGCAGCGCGCACGAGTTCGCGCCAGACGCGTGGGGCGGCGCAATGTGCACCTGTGGGAGGACGGTCGCGCGGCTGTCGACTGAGCGTCAAGGCGGCGTCTCAGCAGCGCGGGCGCCCTTTGCTAGGGTCAGCGGCGAGGTAGCGCGCTGACACTCAGCCAGGCCAAAGCCAATCGCCACGATCGAGCAGGGCGCCCGGTCGCTGTCCCCGCGCTTGCTCCGCGTTTTGAGGAGTGGGAGATCGCATTGCACGGCCGCCGTGCCGTCTACCGAGTCGCGGGCGACGGGCCACCGATCGTGCTGATCCACGGCATGCTCAACTCGTCCAGCCACTGGCAGTCTGTCGCGCAGGACCTCGCACAAGATCACACGGTGGTGGCTCCCGATCTGATCGGCCACGGCGACTCAGCGGCACCGCGCGGCGACTACTCGCTCGGGGCCCACGCGGCGAGCATCCGCGACCTGCTGGCGGCGATCGGCGTAGAGCGCGCGACGATCGTCGGGCACTCGCTCGGCGGTGGCGTCGCGATGCAGTTCTTCTACCAGTTTCCCCAACGCGTGGAGCGCCTGGTGCTGATCTCCAGCGGTGGCCTCGGCCGCGACGTCAGCCCGCTCCTGCGCACGGCGGCGCTGCCGGGGATGTCGCTGCTGCTGTCGCTGACCATCCACCCGCGCATGCTCAGCGCGATCTGGGACACGGGCGCACGGCTGCGCGCTCGGGGGATCGGGGCGGGCGTTCACCTGCAGGCGATCGCCCGCGCGCTGCGGCCCCTGGAGAACGCTGACGCCCGCCAGGCGTTCCTGCACACCCTGCGCTCGGTCATCGACGTGCACGGCCAGCGGGTCGCTGCGACCGATCGCCTGGACCTGCTCGAGTCGATGCCCACGTTGATCGTGTGGGGCGAGCGCGACCACACGATCCCCATCGAGCATGGTCGCCGCGCACACGAGGCGATCCCCCACAGCGTCTTCTGCAACGCTGCCCCGCGCCGCTCACTTTCCCCATCTGGAAGACCCAGATGGGCTCGCGCGGGTATTGCGCCGGTTCATGCAAGACACGCAGCCAGGCGTGATCGAGGACGCCGACTGGGGCGCGGTACTGGCCAGGCGCTCGCCACGCTCGCGCCGCCTCGGCGACGCCGCCGCCTGAGCGGGCCGGCGCTAGTCTGCGGCGCTAGCCAAAGCTAGCCTGCGGGACTATCGGAGGAGGCCATCCGATGTGCGGGCGGATAGGCCAGCGGCTTGAGCGTGCGCTCCAACTGCTCGCGCAGCGGCTCGAACTTGAGCGGCAGCGACAGCCGCTCGCCGAGATGCTCGACGTCCTCGTCCACCGCAAAGCCCGGCCCGATGGTGGCGATCTCGAACAGCACGCCGCTGGGCTCCCTGAAGTAGACCGAACGGAAGTAGAAACGGTCGATCACCGGGGTGGGATGCGCGCCGGCGGTGACCACCCGCAGGCGCCACGCCTCCAGGTCATCGGGCTGGGCTGCGAACGCCACGTGGTGCACCGTCCCGGCGCCCTGGCCGCTGTTGATCTCCGCAGGCGGCGCGTCATAGGCGTAAGAGCTCCCCCGTCGCTCCCCGCGCACCTCCCAGCGCTCGCCTTTCCCTCGTGCAAATCCGAGGGTATCACCGAGCAGTTGCTCGCTGCGCACGGGGTCTGTGGTGTACGCGCGCACACCATCAAAACCCTGCAGCGCGTACTCGCGAGGGATGTCTGGAGCGTCGGCGCTGAGCGGCTCGTCCGCGGTGGCAGTCGCAACCAGCTCGTGTTCGAGGCCCTCGGGATCGCTGAACAGGAGGCTGTCGTCGCTGAGCTCGGCGCTCGTGCCGTCGGCGTCCAGGCGCCCCTTCCAGAACTCCAGCGCCTCGGCGCCGGACACCCGCCAGATGATCCGGTGGACCATGCCCGCGCCCGCCACCCCCCTGGGCGCGCCGGGGTACTCGAAGAACGTCAGGTCAGCTCCGGGCGAGCCCTGCTGGTCGCCATAGAAGAGGTGATAGACGTTCGGTTCGTCCTGGTTGACCGTCCGCTTGACCATCCGCAGCCCCAGCACGCCCGTGTAGAACTTGACGTTGCCGGGAGCGTCTGCGGTGATGGCGGTGATGTGGTGGATACCCTCGAGCTTCATCCCTGGCGCGACATCCTAGCCGCGCTGCCAGCACATGCGATCATCGCCCTATGCAGGACGGATCGCTCATCCCCCGCTTCGGACGGGCGCGGCGCGATCCGTCGTTGGCAGTGCTCGAAGGCTTTCATCCGCTCAAGCACGCGCTGCGCTTCGACGCCCCCCTGCTGGAGGTCGTGACGGTCGATGCGCCCGCCTTGCGGCGCCTGGCGCAGACGCTCGCGCCGGACCTGTGCGAGCGCATGCTCGCGCTGGCGCAGCAGGTCGACCGGGACATCTTCGACAAGCTGTCCCCACTGGCGCCGTCCACAGGGGTAATGGCGCTGGCACAGCGCCGCGCGGCCGACTCGGCGAGCGTTCTGGCCGACCGGCGAGTGGCGCCTGTGGTCTTGCTGGAGGACACGCGCGACCTCGGCAACATGGGTGCATGCGTGCGCGTGGCCGCGGCCGCGGACGTGGCGGGCGTGCTGGCCACAGGCACGCATGACCCCTGGCACCCCGACGCGTTGCGTGGCGCGGCGGGACTGCACTACGCCGTGCCGGTCGGCCGCGTGCAGCGCCTGCGAGAGCTCGACGGGCGTTTCGAGCGCCCGCTGCTGGCGATCGACCCACACGGCGATCCGCTGGATCCCTCCGCGCTGGACGCACGGGCGGTGCTGGCGTTTGGCAGCGAGCGCTACGGGCTGAGCGACGAGCTGATCGCACGGGCGGACGCACGCGTGAGCATCCCCATGCGCGCGGGCGTCTCGAGCCTGAATCTGGCCACATCGGTGGCCGCCGTCCTGTTCGCCTGGCGCCTGGCCGCACGCCCGGCTGTGGTCTAGCGTCCCGAGTCGAAACTTAGGCTGCTGGCGCCTGCAAGCGAGCCCGTTCGACGCCGTCGAGCAGCATCCAGTTGCCGCACAGGGCGCCCTGCGCGCGCGCGAGCATCCACTGCGCCTGCTCTTGGGGATCGTCGAGCTCGCCGATCAGCGCCTCGATCAGCTCGCCGGCCTGGCGGGCATGGTCGACGTCGCGCACAGCGTGCACCCGGAAGTACTCGCTCGCGGGCCCTTCCTCGCTGTAGCCGTAGTGCCTGACAAGGCCCTCGATCTTCGTCTTTGCGATCTGCGGCTGGGCACCCTCGATGACGTACAGCACGCTGAGGTGCTCGAGCAGGTCCGCGCCGGCGGTCCACGCGGCGGTGCACTCCTGCGTCTCGCTCAGCGCGGGAGGGCCCGCGGGCGGCGAGCCGGCTGCGCCGCAGCCGCGTGCAAACTGCTCCCACAGCGCAACGTGCGCGGTCTCCTCATCGGCATGGCGACGCAGACCCTCGCGGTAGCGGGGTGGCGCCTTGGCGGCGGCACTCGCAGAGGCGTCCGCGAGGGCGATCACTGCATGGCGATACTCCGCTGCGTAGCGGGCCAGCTCGTCGGCGCTCAGCTCGCCGGCGCTCCAGCGCTGGTAGAAGGGATGCTCCAGCACATCGATGGCGCGACGGGCCTCGTCGAGCCTGGCGAGCACGTCCATGACAGGTCTCCTTCGGTCGTTGTCTTGCATGGCCGCGGCAAGGATACGCCGGGCGGATGTCGAAAATAGATGCTTACAGCGGAATCGGCGCCGCGTAGGGCTGGACTGCCGTCCGCGGACTGTGCGAGGGTCTTGCTGGGCAGGTCTGGGAGAGAGGTCATCCGTGAACTCGGTGGTTGTGATCGTCGCTTCGGTGCTCTGCGCAGTGGGCGCCAGCGCGACGCTGGCGGTTGCACTCGGGCGCGCAGCCGCGCGCGGCGACGAGGAGCTCGCCCGCGAGCTGGCGCGCGAACGTCCCCCGGCCGCCGAGCCTATCGATCGCCGCCAAAGCTATGCGGGCCTGGGTCCTAACAGCCCGTCGCCTTTGCGCCCCGCGGGTGAGCCGTCGCTGCTCTATGAGACGTTCAGCGTGCCTTCCATCCCCGCCTGGCGATGGCCGGGGACAGAGCAGTAGAACGTGTATTTGCCCGGCTTGAGCTTGAGCGAGAGCGTCCTCGTTGCGCCGGTGAACGTGGGCGTCGCACCGAGCACCTTGCTGCCCTGAGCGACGGTCACGTTGTGTTCCACGGGTGACATGTTGGCCATGACGATCGTCACAGTGCCCGCCTTGGCGCTCAGCGTCTTGGTGTTGTAGCTGAGCTGGCCGGCCGGGTTGGCAGCCAGTTTGAGGGCCCCGGCGGGAGCGGGCGCCGCGGGGGCGCTGGCAGGCGCGGGCGCGCTCGTGCTGGCCGCCACAGACGACGCAGCGGGAGCAGCTGGCGTGGGCAGCGGTGCTGGGGGCGGTTCGAGGGTGACCGGCGGCTCGCGGGTGCCGGCGTTGGCGGGCGTGCCGGAGGTCAGCACGGCGGCGCTCAGCGTGGCGAGCACGAGGACGGCGCTGACCGCCATCACGATGCGCTGGCCGCCCAGGCTGCCGGGGAAGGCGGGAAGTCGCAGCCCCAGCCCCAGGGAGAGTAGGAAGGCCCACGCCACGAGCACGCCGCCCGCTATGAAGAACGGGACCTTGCTCTTCTCCGCCCCAAGGATGGGAGCCAGCTGAACGACAGCGGTGTGCATCCCGCGCGAGCGTAACTGATTGGGCGGGGGATATGCTGCGCGACGCGATGACCGACGCGGTGCGCACGCCGGAGGAGGCGCTTGAGGGGCTCGTTGACTTCCCCTTCGCGGCGCACTACCGCCAGGTGGAGGATTTGCGCCTGGCGCACGTCGACGAGGGAGACGGCCCGCCGGTGATCTTCGTGCACGGCGAGCCGACCTGGTCGTTTCTGTGGCGCACGGTGATCGGGCCGGTGCGCGACGCGGGCTTTCGCTGCCTGGCGCCCGACCTGGTCGGCTTCGGCCGCTCGGACAAGCCCACCGACATCGACTTCTACAGCTACGACCGCCACGTGGCGCTCGCGGCGACGCTGCTGGAGGACCTGGATGTGCGCGACGCGACGATCGTGGTGCACGACTGGGGCGGTCTGATCGGGCTGCGCCTGGCGGTCGAGCACCCGCAGCGGATCGAGCGCCTGGTGATCCTCGACACGGGGCTGTTCACGGGGCACCAGCGGATGACCGATGCGTGGAGCGCATTTCGCGACTTCGTGGAGCGCACGGAGGACCTGCCCGTGGGCATGCTCGTGCGCCGCGGCTGCCACGTCGACCCCGGCGACGAGGTGGCCGGGGCCTACGAAGCGCCGTTTCCCAATCCGGCATCCAAGGCGGGCGCGCGCGCGTTCCCGCTGCTGATCCCCCGCACCCCCGACGAGCCGGGCGCGGCGGCAGGCAGACGCGTGCTGGAGGCGATGCGCGAGGACCGCCGTCCGACGCTGATGCTGTGGGCGGACTCCGACCCGATCCTGCCGCTGTCGGTGGGCGAGCGCTTCGCCGAGGCGATTGGGCGCCCCGCGCCGCGCACAATTGAGCAGGCGGGCCACTTCCTGCAGGAGGATCAGGGGCCGCTGATCGGCACGCTGATCGCCGACTGGCTCACCGTGCGCTGACGCTGCGCGCTCAATCGCCAGTCGTCTGCACCAGCTGCGGCTGCTCGTCCACGGCGTCCAGCGCCGGCTCTGAGTGCGCGGCGCGCAGTTCATAGCCGCGCCGGGCAGCGGTGTCCACCTGGGAGAGGACCGCGTCCGCGCGAGAGAGCCGCGAGAGTCCGTCCTGAACGGAGACGGGCAGCAGCGCGGAAACGCGCTCGCCCGCGGCCAGCTGCTTGGGCACGTGCACATCGAAACGGGGCACCTGCAGCGTCTGCACGATCGCGTCGGCGACCTGCTGGGGCTCGATCTTCTGGAACTGGCGCTGGCGTGGCTCGGCCAGCCCAAGGCCGAGCTCGGTGTTGACCGCAACAGGGCTGATGACCGAGATCTCGACGCCAGAGCCACGCAGTTCCTTGCGCACGGCGCGGCTGAGGTTGATGACGGCGGCCTTGCTGGCACAGTAGGTAGCACCGCCGGGGAAGCCGTACTTGCCGGCCTGAGAGGCGATGTTGATGACGTGGCCGCGGCCTGCGGCGATCATCGGCGGCAGTACGAGCTTCATGCCAAGGATCACGCCGTGGACGTTGATGTCGATTACCCGCCGCGCGGTAGCGTCGTCCTCTTGCAGGAAGGGGCCGATGGGCATGATCCCGGCGTTGTTGACGAGGGCGTCCAGCGGGCCGATCTGCGCTTGCGCCTCGTCCAGGAAGGCGCTGAAGGAGACGCGGTCGGTGACGTCGAGCGCGAGCGCAACCGTGCTCGGGCCCAGTTCCTCAGCGGTTGCCTGCGCAGCCTGGAGATCCACATCGCCGATGGCCACCTTCATCCCCTGGCGCAGCAGCGCCTGGGCGGTGACGCGTCCGATGCCGCGCGCTGCGCCTGTAATCGCGGCAGCGCCTCCAGCGAGTATGCGGGGCTGCTTGGCCATTGTTGCTCTCCTTGTCGGGTTCGCGTATGTGCTGATTGCAACGCTACCGCGCGGCGGGGTAGTAGGGTTGACGCTATGGCGTCCTTCACCTTCGAGGGCCATCGCATCGCCTACACCGAGTTCGGCGGCGGGCCGGCAGCGGTGACGGCGAACGGCCAGCGCGGCCGGACGGCCAAGAGCGCGCCGGCGAACAAGCGCCCGCTGATCCTGCTGCACGGGCTTCTGCTCTCCCAGGAAATGCACAGGCCGCTGGCCAAAGCGCTGGCCGCGCGTGGCAACCGCGTGATCACGCTCGATCTGCTCGGCCACGGGCGCTCTGACCGCCCGCGCGAGATGTGGTCCTACTCGATGCCGATCTACGGCGCGCAGGTGATCGCGCTGATGGACCACCTGAAGATCGGGCGGGCGGTTGTGATGGGCACGTCGCTGGGCGCCAATACCGCCCTGGAGGTGGCTGCGCGCAGCCCCGAGCGCCTGCAGGGCCTGGTGATCGAGATGCCCGTGCTCGACAACGGCCTGCTGCCGAGCGGGCTGACCTTCACTCCGCTGCTGGTCGCGTTGACGTTCGGCGAGCCGATCATGAAGCTGCTCGCGCGGGTCACGCGGGCCGTGCCGCGGGGGCTGCTGCCCCACTACGGCAACGTGATGCTGGACACGGTGCGCCAGGAACCGGGGCCGAGCGGAGCGTTGTTGCAGGGCCTGTTCTTCGGACGCATCGCGCCGCCGCGCAGCGAGCGGCGCACCTTCCAGACGCCGACGCTGGTGCTGGGCCACCATCGCGACCCGATCCACCCGTTCACCGACGCGGGCATGCTGGCCGAAGAGATGTCAAATGCGCGCCTGCTGGAAGCAAGCTCGCTGCTGGAGCTGCGTATCCGTCCCGAGCGCCTGACCGACGAGATCGCGCGCTTCTTGGACGAGGTGTGGCGCAAGGGCGACAGCGCTGCCAAGCGCCCGGCCAAAGCGGCCAAACGGGCGGGAACGCGCCGGACCAACTAAGAGGTTCTGAGGGCCCCGGGTCCTAAGCGACCGGGAACAGTTCCAGTTCGTTGACGCTGACGTGCCCGGGAGCCTGTTCGCTGCCGATCGAGGCGGCGGGCGCCTGGCTGATCCACGCCGTGACGAACCGGAAGGCCTTGGCGGAGTGACGCAGCGTGATGCGCAGGTCTTTCTTCTTGTCGATCATCGAGGCGCTGAGCGTCACCCAGGCCGAGTCGGTAATCGACGTGGGCGGCGCGGAGGTGTCGGCGCCGTAGACCTGGATGGTCATGCCGGGGGTTGACGTGACGACGGTGGCCGCGGACAGGCGCTGCGGGCTCTTGAGGTCGATCAGCAGTCCCTCGGCCATCTTGGGCGCGGTGGCCGGGTTGACCTGCGCGGTCCACGCGGTCGTCGGGTCGCCGTCGATGGCCAGGCTGGGGTCTCCGAAGCCAGCAGCGGGCAGGTCATAGGGGTTGTAGGTGGAGGCGGCGTTGGTGTCGAGCAGGATGGCCGCCTGCTGCGATTCGCTGGGCGCCTGGCCGGCCGTGGATTCGCTCGGGGTGGAGCCGTTGGCGCCCGCGCTGGAGGGCTGTTTGCTGGTACTCGAAGGCGTGGGCGTGGCGCCAGGCGCGGTCGCGGGGATTTTCGGCGCGGTGGTCGACGGCTTTGGCACGGCGGCGGTGAGCGGGATCTTGGGCGGTTTGACGGTGGCGTGCGGGAGGACGGGTTTGACGGTCTGGGGAGACGTGGCTTGGGACGGAGTGACGGGTGTCGTGCTAGCGGGCGGTGTGACGGGTGGCACCTGCGCAACGGTGGTGATGAGCGTGCGAGCCTTGGGGGAGCTGTGCGTGAGCGCGGCGTAGGCAGCGACCGCTGCGCCGAGCACCAACACGGCGGTGGCGCCGAAGACGGCAGCGCTCGAGCGCCAGCCGGTGGCGCCAAGGCTGCCGGGGGCGCCGGCGCCGCACTGCAGGCACCAATCCTGGCCGGGCGCAAGCGGGGCGGCGCAGTTGGCGCAGTTGCGCTGGACGGTCTGCGAGGCGTCTAGACCAGGAGTTCCGCCCGCCCCACCCTGCCCGGCGGGGGCGCCGGTGGAGTCGCCCTGCTCGTGCTCGCCCGCGTTGGCTGGCGGTGAATCGACTAGCAGCGAGGCCACGAGCTTAGATTCTAGCCCTCCGGCGGCGGCAGGTTCTCCGTAGTGAGCAGGCGCGTGGTGGCGGCGCGCCAGGACCGCTCTTTTAGCGTGGCGCGGGCGGGCCGCCGGACACGATGTCTCGCCCGGTCGGCGAGAGCTGCTCGTCGAGCTCGAGCTGCCAGTAGTAGCGAGTGAAGGTCATGCCCGGGCAAAACTCGCCCACGTGGGGGTCGACGCGCTCGCCGGCGGCCATCCGCACGATCAGCTCGGGGTAGGTGCGCCCGGGCAGGGCGGCGTAGACGGGCGCTGGGAAGGCGCCTCCAAAGCGGGTGTTGACGTCGGTGATGGCCACGCCGATGTCGGGGTCACGAAAGACCTGGATTGTGGCCGGGCCGCGCACGTTCAAGGTCTCCATGACGCGCCGCCCGAGCTCGATCAGCTCGCTGTCGTGCACGACCTTCCCCTTGATCGACTCGCCGCCGCGGGACTCGAGCATCGTGCGGGGGATCGCGTTCAGGCAGCGCCCGTCCTGGTCGCCGAGGCAGTCGATGGACATCTCGGGGCCGCCCATCGCGCGCTGGACCATCACGGCCTCTGGCCCGGGCAGGTTCCGCAGGCGCGCGACCTTCGGCGCATCCTGGACGTAGTCGATGAACAGGCGCGCCTGAGCGGGGCTGTGGGCGACGTGTATCGAGCGTGCGCCCGAGCCCTGCCGCGGCTTGACCATTACGGGATAGTCCAGCGCGTCGAGATCGTCGTCGGGCAGCACCGTGGGCGGCGATGGCAGCAAGTGACGTTGGAGCAGCAGGTGGGTCTCGTACTTGTCATAGGTCGCGCGGGCGATCTGCGCGGCGGGCACGAGCGCGGGCAGCCGCCCTTCCTCGTTGGCTTTGGCGAGCACCTCGATGTCCAGGTCGGTCAGCGGCAGCACCGCGCCGACGCCGTGCTGCGCGCACAGGCGCTCAAGCGCAGGCACGTAGGCGGGGTCGTCGATCAGCGGCACGGCCGCGCGCACGTGCGCGGCGTACTGGGCGGGTGCGAGCGGGGCGGGGTCGGCGACGATCGTGGTGGTCAGCTGCGCGAAGCAGGAGACGATGTCATAGCGCTTGCCCGCGCCCGTGAGCAGGATCGCAGGCAGGCGCGTGCGCGGCGGCGTAACGGCGGCCGTGGCATCACCCGCGCTCACAGCTTGCCCTCCCAGCCGCCGGCGGCGCCCTTGTACAGACCCGAGCCGCCCAGCACCATGGCCACGGTCCGCCACAGGATCCGCACGTCCAGAGCGAGCGAGCGATGCTCGATGTAGTACAGGTCGAGCTCGATGCGCTGGGCCCAGGGCAGCGACGCACGCCCGTTGACCTGCGCCCAACCGGTGATGCCGGGCTTGACCGTCAGCCGGCCGCGCTGGCGCTCGGTGTACTGCGCCACCTGCACGGGCAGCGTGGGGCGCGGCCCGATCAGCGACATCTCCCCGCGCAGCACGTTGAGCAGGTTGGGCAACTCGTCCAGCGAACTGCGGCGCAGGAATGAGCCCACGCGTGTGATGCGCGGATCGCCCTCGTTGATCGCCAATCCTGCTCCGATGTGCTCGGCGCCGGTGACCATCGTGCGCAGTTTGAGCACGTCGAACTGGTGGCCGTGCAGACCGCTGCGCGCCTGGCGGTAGAACACCGGGCCGGGACTCTCCAGGCGGATCGCCAGCGCGGCCAGCGCGAGCACGGGCGCGGCCAACGCAAGCGCAACTGAGGACACCACGATGTCGACCCCACGGCGGATCACCGCGCGGATTCTCGCAGCGGGCACGAAAACCATCCCAAGTCCGGCCTATTTTCGATGCCATGAAGGTACGTGAGATCATCAAGGCCATAGAAGCCGACGGATGGCGCCAGATACGCCAAGCTGGGAGTCATCGTCACTTTCGCCATCCGCGCAAGCCGGGAACGGTGACAGTGGCCGGCCACCCACGTGACGACTTGCATCCGAAGACAAAGGCGAGCATCATGAGACAGGCAGGGCTGATGCGATGATCGAGGTCAACCGTTATTTGATTCTCGTCGAGGGTGGGCCGCCGGCAAACTACTCGGCGTGGTCACCGGACGTTCCTGGTTGTGTGGCTACCGGCGACACGATCGATGCGTGTATCCGCGAGATGCGCGTGGCGTTGGCGGGGCATCTGGATGTCATGCGCGAGCACGACGAAGTGCTCCCTGAGCCGTCCGGACCCGGCGTTTACGTCGAGAGGGCGATCGCGGCGTAGAAGTCGTAGACCGCGGCAGTTCCAGCCCGTCAGCAGATGAACGATGTGACCAGCGCTTAGCAGCGCCGCGCCTCCGTCAGCGTGTGCCCTCGGCGGCCTCCCAGTGGGCGGCGGTGCCGTGACGAAGCCAATCCCACAGCCCGGCGACCAGCGACGCTGTGGTGAGCACGTAGTAGCGGGCGATCAGCAGCGGACGAAGGGGCAGCGCGCCGGCGAGCGCGGCGGCGAGCAGCAGCGCGATCTGCAAAGCGAGCGTGATGATGTACAGCGTCTGCGCGCCGCCGCTGGCGAGCACCACCAGCGCGACGTTGGCAGCAAGGGCGACCGCGTGCAGGCCGGGCGTGACGTAGCGCAGCAGGCGATGGGAGATGATCATGAGGGCATAACCGGGTGGATAGCCGCGCGGTGAGAGCATTCCTCCGCGCAACACGATCGGCCAGGTGTGGCTCATCATGCGCCGCTTGCGGGCGAACTCGCCACCGAGCGAGGGGACCATCTTCTCGCTGCTGTGGGCGTCTGGGACATACACGGCGCGCAACCCCCGCTTGACCATGTTGAAAGGCAGCGACAGGTCGTGGCCCATGATCGGGTCGACCACGATGTAGGAGTCGCGGCGGGTGGCGTAGATGGCGCCGTTGCCGCCGGTGATCGAGGACAGGCGCGACTCCAGAGCACGCAGGGCAAGCTCATAGCGCCAGTAGACCCCCTCCTGGTTAGCGCCCGCGCTCCTACCCGCCCCTCCAGTAGAGATCGCCGCCTGGGGCAGGTAGCGGACCTGCCCACAGGCGTAACCGACGCGCGGATCAGCAAACGCAGCTACGAGTGAGTGGGCGGCGTCGCGCTCCCACAGGGCGTTGGCGTCCGAGAAGGCGACGATCTCCCCCCACGCGCGCTGAACGGCGGCGTCCTGCGCGCGAATCTTGCCACCGCGGGGCAGATCGAGCACCAGATCGGCGCCGGCGTCCCTGGCACGTGCTGCAGTCTGATCGGAGCAACCGTCGCAGGCGACGATCACCTCGATCAGCTCGCGCGGATAGTCGAGCGCGAGCGCGTTGGCGACCTTTGCGGCGATCACCGACTCCTCGTCGTGGGCGGCGATGATGAGCGACAGGGTGGGCAGCTGTGGCGCAACGTACGAACGCTCCGACCGATCCGCGTCCCCGAGCACGCGAACGAGCACGGCGAGCGTGGCACCGTAGCCGAGCTGCGTCCACACGATCAGCCCACAGGACAGCCAGAAGACGATGGCCAGAGCGAGCACGGGCAGGCATTGTTGCGGAAGTGGCGGCTTGCGCAGGGGCCATGCGGGGTACTCTCCCGGCGATGACCTACACGATCAAGAACCTGCGCGACACCAACGACAGCGCTCCCAAGTTCGGCCTTGATGAGCTGGGCGAGGCGCATTTTCCCCGCGAGGATCTCGGCGCGCAGACCACCGGATTGGCCTATCACGTGCTCAAGCCCGGCAAGCGCCAATCGTTTGGCCACCGCCACGAACAGGCTGAGGAGGTGGCGGTGGTGCTTTCGGGCGGTGGACGGGTCCGGCTCGACGACGAGATCGTCGACATCGGCGAGCTTGATGCGATCCGCATCGCGCCGCAGGTTAAGCGCGCGTTCGAGGCGGGGTCCAAGGGCCTATCGCTGCTTGTGTTCGGCCCTCACCGCCAGGGCGACGGCGAGATACTCAACGACTTCTGGACCGACTGACGCACGGCCCGGGCCGGCGAGCGGGCACAGCTCACCTCCCCAGCAGCTGTCGATAGAGCGCAAGCGTGCGCTGCGCGATCGACTCCCAGGCATACTCTCCGGCGGCTGCTGTGCGGGCGCGCTCGGCCATGTCGGCCAGCGTGTCCTGGTCGGCCAGCAGGTTGCGCAAGGCCTCACCCAGCGCCGCCGAGTCGCCGGCTGCAAACGTGCGCGCGGCGCCGGTGGCGGCGATCTCGGGAAACCCGCCAACGTCGCTGAGCAACAAGGGGACCCCAGCTCCGAGGCCCGTGAAAGCCACGCCCGACTGGTCGATCTCGCGATAGGGCAACACGAGTAGGCTGGCGCGGCGCATGACGGCGAGGATCTCCGCGTCAGAGATGAAGCGTGTCAGCCAGCGCACGCCCCCTGGCGCGGTCGCGCGCAGCGCAGCCAGGTCCATACGCGGCATGCCGACGATCCACAACTCGGCGCCCTGTATGTCCCTCCAGGCCTCGAGCAGCAAGTCGAGCCCCTTGTAGGGGCGGAGCAGCCCGAAAAACAGCACGGCCGGGCCTTGGCGGTCGTCGGCGCCCAGCTCGGCTGGCAGCACCGCCTCGGGAGATCCCTCCCAGGGCGCCAGCACGCCATGCGGGAGCACATGCACGCGTGCAGGCTCGACGCCCAGCACGCCGATCAGGCGTGAGCGGCCGTGCTCGGAGTGAACGACCACGGCGTCGAAGTGGTCGTACAACCGACGCTGGGCCGCGAGTTGGCCTGCACGAGGCTCGCGCGGCAGGATGTCGTGCGCGGTCAGCACGAGCGGACGTCCGCGCGGCAGCAGGTGCCCGTCGACGTGCGGGACGGTCAGCCATTGGAAGTGGACCGCGTCGGCTGCGCGCGCCGCACGCCGATAGCGCAGCATGTCGGGGACGTGCTCGGCGAGCTTGACCGCCCGGCGAACCCGCGGGTCATCGACGTAACTGGCAGCCCGGTAGAAGGCATCTCGACGTGCGTAGCCAGCCGGCGGCGCGACCGCGCCATACGCGAAGCGGCTCGTGTAGAGGCTGACCTCGGCGCCGGCCGTGCCGAGCGCGCGGCAGAGTGCGTGGTCGTAGGGCGGCGTGTAGGCAGAGGGATCGACGACGTGGACGCGCATGCGCCTGTCAGGCGATGGCCGCGTGCACGCGCTCGGGCGCGGGCGTGCGCCTGCGCAGAACGCGCACCGCCGCGCCTCCGCGCGGAGCCAGCGTGGGGCCGCGCGGCATCGGGCGCGCTGGGCTTGGCGACATCGGTGCCAGTTCCACGCTGGCGAGGATCTCACGCAGGACGATCTTGATCTCGAGCAGCGCCAGCGACGCGCCCAGACAGCGGTGGGCGCCGCCGCCGAACGGCAGGAACGAGTAGCCGTCGGGGGGTTCGTCGATGAAGCGCGTCGGGCGAAAGACATCCGGCTGGGGATAGATGTCGGGGTCTCGGTGAATGCCGTAAGCGTCCACCAGGATGGGCGCCTCAGACGGGATGATCCACCGCCCGACGGCGAACGGCTCGAGCACGTGGCGCCCTCCGCCGATGGGCACCGGCGAGCGGATCCTCAGCACCTCCTTGGCCAGTGCGTCGAAATACGCGTCGTCGCCGTCGCGTGCCTCGGCCATCACGGCGGGGTTGTGCGCAAGCAGTTCCACCCCCCAGGCGATCGCCGTCGCGGTGGTCTCGTGGCCGGCTGCGATCAAGGTGACCAGCTCGTCGCGCACCTGCTCATCGCTCAGCCCGTCGCCCTGCTCGTTGCGGGCGCCGATCATCATCGCGAGCACGTGCTCGCGCTCGGCCAGGAGCGGATCGGCGCGGGTGGCGGCGATGTGCTCGAACAGCAGCGCGTCGAGCTCGTCTTTCAAGCGCCAGGGGCGCCGGGACAGGAGGTTCCACGGCGCGCGTCGGCTGAGCGCGGGCACGAACATCGCGAAGGCGTTCAGGGGCGTGTTGAGCGCGTCGAACAGGTCGCGTAGCCGCGTGCGCACGGTTGCGTCGGAGACCCCGAGCACAGCCTGCAGGATCACCTCGAGCGTGAGCGTCTGGGCGAAGGACTGCACCTTCGGCGTGTCGCCCGGGCGCCAACGATCGAGCTCGGCCGCGACGAGCCCCTCCATCAGGCGTGCATAGGCCTGGACGCGCTCGCCGTGGAAGGGTGGCAGGAGCATCTTGCGACGCGCAAGGTGCGCGGCCGGCTCGAGCACGAGCAGCGACTGCTCGCCCACGAATGTGCGCAATACATCGTTTGCGTGGCGCTTGGCCAGCGGGTCGCCGGTGAACAGCCGCCGGATTGCGTCGCGGTCCTTGGTCAGCACCGCCGGCGGCACGCCGCCTACGCGAACCGTGAAGGTGTCTCCATAGCGCGCATGGCCACGGTCGCTCAGCTCGCGGTAGAACCACAGCCGCATGCCCGCCTGCACCGCTCGCGGCAAGCGCGGGCCGGGCGGCAGCGCGGTGGCATCGCATGTGGATGCGCGGGGCACAGCTGGCATTCTCCCACGGTAGTGCCCACGGTCGAGGTGAGCTACTGCGTCGTCAACACCTCCCAGCGCGACCTGCTGGTGCGTGGACTCGACGCGATCGCGCAGGAGCGTGAGAAAGTGCCGTTCGCCACCGAGACGCTCGTGCTCGACAACGGCTCGCGCGACGGCTCCGCGCAGGCCGCGCAGGCGCACCCGGCGGTCGACGAGACGATCGCGATCGACCACCGTCGCGGCAAGGCGGTCAACGACTCCGAGCTACTGCAACGCGCCCACGGACGCTACGCGCTGCTGCTCAATGAGGACTCCGAGCTGCTACCCGGCGCCACGCTGGCGCTGTGGCAGGCGCTGCAGAGTCGCCCCGACGCTGCCTGCGCGGGCGCGAAGCTGCTGCGCCCCGACGGGCGTGCACAGGCTTGCGCCTGGCGCTTTCCCACGCCGCTGACCGCGCTCGCCGGCGCGCTGTTCCTGCACCGCCTTTACACGGTCCAGAGCGGGGGCGAGCGCACGCGCGAGGTTGACTGGTGCCAGTCCTCGGCGCTGCTGGTGCGCCGCGAGGCGGCCGCACAGGTCGGCTACCTAGACCCCGATTTCTTTGTGTACTCAGACGAGGTCGACTTCGCCCGGCGCCTGCGCGACGCGGACTGGTGCAGCCTGTACGTACCCCAGGCGCTGGCCGTCCACCACGAGCAGCTGGCCACGGGCGCGGTCCCCGAGCGGCGGATCGTGGAACTGGCGCGCAACCGCGACCTGTACATGCGCAAGCACCACTCGCCGGCGGCCGCCCGCGCGGTGCGCTGGCTGACCGCCTACAGCTATGCGCTGCGCGCTCTCGCTGCGCTTGCGCTGCCCGGACGCTCGCCGCGGCGCTACTGGCGCCACGTGACCGCCACCCTCATGCCACGGCGCGGCCAGGGCCTGCGCGAGGCGGCCGATGAGTACAACCGCGCGGGCGATGAGGGCGAGCCCGCCGGCCGCGGCTGAGCCCGCCGCCCAGCGGCGCTCACTTCAGCTCGAGCTCCTCCAGTAGCGCGTCTACCGCGCGGGCGTCCAGCTGCGTACCTGCCACCCTGCGCAACTCCTGCGCAGCCTCCCGCGGCGAGCGCCCACGGCGGTAGGGGCGATCGGTGATGATCGCGTCATAGGTGTCGCAGGCGGCGATGATGCGTGCCGCCAGCGGGATCTGCTCGCCCGCCAGGCCGTCGGGATAGCCGTCGCCGTCCCAGCGCTCGTGGCTGGCGCGCACCGCCGGACGCCAGGTGCGCGAAGGCATCGATGCGCCCGACCAGCTCGCCACCGATCGCGGCATGGCCGCGCATCGTCACCCACTCCTCGTCGGTCAGCGGGCCGGGCTTGAGCAGAATCTCGCTCGGCACGGCCACCTTGCCGATGTCGTGCAGCATGGCCGCGTAGCGCACGTCGCGCGCGCCGCTGCCCGGCAGCGTCATACGCAGCGCGACCCGCTCTGCCAGTTCGGCCACGTCCTCGCCGTGGCAGGCGGTGTAGTCGTCCTTGGCCTCCACCGTGCTGGTCAGAGCTGCAAGCGCCGTCGTGAACGCCCCCTCCAAATCGCCCACCAGCCTGGCGCGGTGCAGCGCTGCGCCAAAGCTCGACGCGATCGCCTCCACCAGCGCAGCGTCGGTTTCGCTGAGCACACCAGGGTCTGGCGCCTCGATGTTGAGCACGCCCCACACCGACCCGTCCACCAGGATCGCCACCGACAGCTCCGAGCGGGGGTCTGTCTGCGGGTCGCGCACGATGTAGTCCGGGTCGGCATGCGTGTCGCTGACGAGCGCCGTCGCAGCCGAGCGGGCCACCCGTCCGTTGACCCCTTCTGTGACGGACTGCTCGGTCAGCAGGAACTCGGCCATCACCTCGGCAAGCGGACCGCGGCCGGCGATCAGCCGCAGCACGCCGTCGTCATCCAGGCGCTGCACGGCGGCGAGATAGAAGGCGAACGTCTCGTGCAGCTCGTCGACGACCAGCTGGGCCATCTCCTCGACCTCGTTCTTTGCGGCAAGCCGCGCGGTCAGCCTGGCCGCCAGGCGCAGCTGCTCACGCAGGTAGGGCACCTCGCCGACCGCCGCCACGCTCTTGGCGCTCGCGTCCGCGCGATAGCGACGCAGCGCCTCCGCGCGGCGCTGGCGCTCCTTGGCGCCCGCTTGACGGGATCGTTTGACAGAGAGCTCAGCCATACTCGAACTCCGATCGGCCGCAAAAGCCGCATTCTTGAGCCAAGAATCGCGCGAGTCGACAAGTCCCCTCGGCTGCCTGTCCGCCCATGACCGGTAGTTGGCTGCTATCAGAGGTCTCTAAGGGGGTCCTCGGCGTATGCCTCGACCTCGCCGTGCCCGGCGCGGTAGGCGCTCACTCTGCGGCGACCGTCGACGACCAGCGCACGGGCGCCGCCGAGCTCGTGCGGATGAAAGAAGCGCGTGAGCAGCAGCCCCGCGGGCACGAGCGCAAGCCATGCGGCGCGCAGAAGCAGACCTACCAGTCCGTGGGTCGGCAGCAGTAGATCGCCCACCACTGCCACGCCTGCAAGGATCGCTGTCAGATGCGCCAGTCGGCGCCATTCGAAGCCCACCCTGAACAGGCTGCGCGTCAACAGGTACATGGCTATTAGCATCGCCACGTAGGCGCCGCACAGCGCGATCCCTGCGCCGGCTATTCCCAGGCCGGCTCCACTGCGGGGCACAAGCGCGATCAGCAGCGCCACGTTGACCACCAGCCCGGCCGCTCCCGCGCCGAAGTTGCGCGACGTCACGCGCGCGCGCCCCGCGATCGCCACGAACACCAGGTACAGGCCGTACAGCGCCCAACCGAGCGCGAGCCAGGGCAGTGCGCGGTAGGCGCCGAAGTATTCGTGCGCGGCCAGCAGCCGGACCAGCCAACGCCCAAGCAGCGCTACGGCGCATACGACCACGCCGGTGGCCAGCGCGTAGTAGGTGGTCACCAGCGAGTACAGGCGCGAGGCCTCCTCGTCGCTGTCGATCGAGTAGGCCAGCGGCGGCCACGCGTACTGAAAGCCGCGCACGGCCACGAACACGACGGTTGCGAGCTTGATCGCGATCGCGTACTGGCCGGCGGCACCCTGGGAGAAGACCCTGAACAGGTAGAAGCGGTCGGCTACCTGCAGCGCGTACACGCTCGCGTCGGCCGGAACGGTTGGCAGCCCGAAGCGCAGCATCGCGCGCAGGTCCGCCAGTCTGACCAGGAGCGAGAAGCGCCGGCGCAGCACCCACCACAGCCCTAGCACGACCAGTGCCGAGGCGCCGAAGTTGCCGAGCAGAAGCCCGCGCGCGCCCTGGCCGGCGAACACGACCAGCCCGGTCGTGAAGGCGACCGTCATGAGCACGTTGGCGCCCGACGCGTATATGTACGTGCGCGCGCGCTCGTCCACGCGCAGCTGCGCGTAGGCCATCTCCAGGTTGGTGAACGCCCACAGGCCGAGCACCGCGCAGTCGAACAACAGCGGGTCGCGGAAGCTCAACAGCAGCTTGGACAGCGGCCCCGCAAAGGCCACCGCGGCCAGGGAGGCGACCGTCGTCGTCCACGCCACCGCTGCGGTGGCCGTACGCGCGATGCGCGCGCGGCGGGCCTGGTCGTCGTCGTCGAAGTAGAAGCGGATGAACGCCTCGCCGACCCCCACGCGCAGCAGGATGCTCGACAGGATCACCGCCGTCAGCAGCGATTCGGCCGCTCCATAGGCTTTCGTGCCCACGTGGTGGGTGTACAGCGGCAGCGTGAGCAGGGCCAGGCCCTTGGCCAGGATGTCCCCGAACTGGTAGGCCGCACCCGTGGTGACCAGGCGCTTGAGGTAGCCGAGCACCGTTCAGAAGCTACTGGCCGGAGGGCGTACTACCAGGACGATCGCTGGGCAAGCGAGGCAAGGACGCAACGAGCGTGGCGTGCTGTGCACGCGAGCGAGCGAGGACGCCGCCTCGCGCCGTGCAGCGGTCGTCCTGGCGTGCCAGCGCGACGCCGATCGCCAACAACGTCCACGTAAACGGGTCCTCGAGGAAGTCGGCGTAGGTCCAGGTGTGCAACACCAGCGCGGCAAAGCACGCGGCGATCGCCATTCGCGGTGGCGAGCGCCCCGCGCCGCGGAACAGCACGATGAAGGCGCTGAGTAGCAGCACCGCATAGACGGCCAGGCCAAGGATCCCCTGCTCGGCGGCGATCGTCACGGGGATCGTGTGCGAGGCCGACGTTGCGCTCTGCGCGTCAGCATGGCTGTGGCGCTTGTACTCGGTTTCAAACGAGCCCGAGCCGTAGCCCTGCAGCGGCCGTTTGGCGAACAGTTCCAGGCCGCCCGACACGAGCGACGTGCGCCCGCTGGTCGCGTTGTTGGTCGAGCCGCTGGATCCCTTCAGGCCGAAGTGCAGGCTGGCGGGCGCCAGCAGCAGGACCAGCGCGCCGAGCGCAAGCACCGCCGCGGAGACATACACAGCCCAGATCACGCTCCAGCGCCACGCTGCGAGCACGGCCAGGCCGAGCAGCAACGCGGCGATGCTCGACTGCGAGAAGCTCGTTACCAGGCCGGCGAGCAGCCAGGCCAGCGCAACGGCGCCCGCGATCACCACGCGCCTGCTGCGATTCCACAGCACGAGCGTGCACAGCGCGATCATCACCAGCGCGAGGAAGCGCCCGTAGATGCTCGGATCGAAGAACACCGAGTTGACCCTGAAATAGTTGTCGTACTGGTCAGCTGCCACCACCTTGGGGTTCAAGAACAGCGACTTGCGGTCGTACTCGACAAAGCCGACCCCGGCGAACACGACGGCGAGCGAGACGAGCGAGACGAGGCAGCGCGTCAGCAGCTCGCGTGTCCAGCGCACCTGCGCGAGCAGGGCGAACAGCAGCGCGAACGGCACGTAGAAGAAGGCGATGTTCTCGAGCGCCTTGACGCGGTCGGCCGAGTAGGCAACCTGCAGCGCATACAGGCAGACGGCGCCCAACAAAAGCCACGTAAGGCCCCGCGGCGACGCCCAGAAGGCGAGCTGGCGAGGCGTCCGATCGTCGGCCCAGGAAGACGGCGCGCCCGCACCCTGGCGGGGGACCTCGCCCGCGTGCGCGGTCGCTCGCCCGCGCTGGGCAACGCGCGCGAGAAGCATGGGCAGCAGTCGCACGAGCGTGCCTGCGGCGACGACCAGGTAGATGGGGATCAGCAGGTTGACGGTGCGCCCGTCGGCGGAGATCGGCAGCCTGAAGGGCAGCGCGATGATCGCCAGCAGCGGGAGGGCCTGTGTGTAGCGGCACATCAGCCAGGCGAGCACGGCGATCGCGACGAGTGCCCCAGCCAGGCCGCCCACTATCGAGCCAGCGCTGGGCAGGCTGGTCGCCACCGGCGCGGGGCCCAGGACGATCGACGCGGCGCCGACGAGCATCAGCGACCCACCAGCGTGAAGCTCCATGGCGAGAGCAGCGTGCGGTTCTGGCGGCGCAGACTCACGCGCACGCGGTATTCGCCGGGCGGTGCGAGCGGGCCTTCATTCTCGGCCACGAGCACCGCGCGTCCGCTGGCCGTCTCGAGCTGGCCGTAGCGATGGGCGGTGCCGCGACGGCCGTTCCAGCGCAGCGAGAACTGTTTGTAGCGCGCCAGCGGCCGATCGCGCACGAGTGTGGCGACCACGTCGCCGCTGGAGTCGATGATCGCCACGGTCGCCTCGTCGGCGTTGGCGAGCTTGAAGGAGATCTCCTCCAGGTTGCCCGGCGCGGGGCCGGCGGGCGTGAAGGTCGGCGTGCGCTCGAAGCGCTGGACGACGGTCGGCGTGTGCTTGAGCCGTTGCGTGACGAAGAACGCCGCGAAGCAGGCGACCACGAGCAGCACGAAGACGATGCGCGCGAGCGCCTGGGCGTCAACGCCCGCCGTCGGGCCGTCCGCCGGGTCGCCGTCGATCCCAGCGGCGACCCCGCTCAATCCCCGCCGCCCAGCGCAAAGCGCTCGACCGTGTCAGAGCGCAGGCCGAGACGTAGCGTCTCCAGCGACAGCACGTCGGCGGGCGCGATGTTGCCGAGGTTGCACTCGCTGCCGAACTGCTTGAGCAGCCACACCTGCTGCTTTTGCAGCGGCGCATCGAAGATCAGCTTGTCCTTGTCGATCGAGTGGACGATCTCGTCGATCAGGCCGGTACGCACCTCGCCGTTTGCCCGGTAGATGCCGGCAGTGCCCGACTCGCGTGCCTCGGCGATCACCTTCCACGCGCCGGCGTCGAGGTCGCGTTCGATCTGTTCCACCCACACATAGGGAGCCATGATGAAGTCGGCATCCTTGCTTCCCACCTCGGCGAACACGGTGAACTCGCGCGAGAGCCTTTCGATCAGCTCGCGCTTGACCGCGGGCTCGATCTCGATCGTGCCGTCGGAGATCTCTACGTGGCGCAGGTCGAGCTCGTGCAGCCACGCGATCAGGCCGTCGACCCTTCCCTGGCGGATGGCCAGCTCGGTCAGCGTGCCCCCCAGCACGACCGGCACGCCGTGGGCGCCATAGCGCGCCAGCTTGGGCTTCAGGTTGGCGCTCACGAGCGCCGTGCCCCAGCCGAGCTTGACCACGTCGACGGCGTCGCCGGCTACCTCCAGCAGGCCGTCCACCTCGGCGACCGACAGGCCCCTGTCGATCACGTGCGTGATGCCGTGCTCGCGTGGCTTGACCGACCGCGCGGGGATGTCAAGGAAGGCGGCTATGGGACCGTCGCGGCCTTGTCAGCGCCGACGATCACCACCACGTTCGCCGATCCCGCCAGTGACGCCACGGCCGATTCCAGCGGCTGCACGCGGTTTACTTCGAGCGAGTGCGCAACGCCTTCGGCTTCGGCCTGATGGCCGCTTGCGTATTGCACGACCGTGACCTGTCCCGAGCCCGGCGGGCGGCCGTTGAGCGGCTGTGCCTGCGAGTAGCCGCTCTGCTGCAGGTCGGCTGAGATGTGGTGGGCCAGCCCCGTCGTTTCGGTGCCGTTGAGCACGGCCACGCTCGTTTCCGCGGGACTCACGGCCGGGGCTTTGGGCGCCGGCTTCGAGCGCGCTTTGCTGTGCGTGCTCGTGTGGTGGGCACTCGTCTGCGAGACGCTTGTCGTCGACGGCGTCGACGCGTTGTGCTTGGTGGACGAGCCGCCGAGCGAGGTGAGCGCAACGACGGCGACCACCACGACGATCACCGCAGCGGCAATCAGCGCGAACATCCGCGCAGGCGAGCGGGCGGGCTGGACGGGCAGCTCGGCGGCGGCCCCCCTTGTGCCCGGGCGCACGACCCTCGTGCTCCGGCCCGTGGACGCCGCGGCCGCGGCGCGCTCGGACTGCGCGCCGGGCGCGGGACGGGGCGCCGAGCGGGCATCCCCCCCACCGGCTGCCGGGATCGGCGCGGGCGGGCGCCGCGGCGGGGATGCCGGGGCGGGCGGGTACGGCGGGCTGGGTGCTCGGGCAGCTGCGCCGGCGGCGCTCGCCGCGGCGGCAGTGGCCGGGGCGACGCTCGTTGCGGGCGCGCCCTGCTGAGCAGTCTGGGGCTGGGCGCCCGGGGCTGGTGCGACCGCCTGCGCAACGCCTGCCGCCGATGCAGGGCTGCCCAGCGGCGGCTGCGAGCCCTGCGGACGAGCCGGGGCGAAGCCCTGGCCAGGGGCGCGAGGTCCGGAGGATTGAGGCTGGACGGGAGGGGTTGGTCGAACGGGAGACCCGGCCTGGATGGAGGGGGAACCCTGGCCCGGACCGGCCGTCTGGCCAGACGCGGCGACCTGGCCTGGCCGGGACTGGGCGGCGACAGCGGGCGCGGCCTGCGCAGGGACAGGTACGGGAACCGGTGGGCTTGGCGCGGATGGGCCGGTGTTGGGGGCACCTGGGACAGGTGGAGCGCCGGCCGTGACGGGCCTTGGCGCCGGCAGCGGCACGGCGCCTGGCGCAGGCTGAGCGCCGGGGGCGGGCTGGGCTGCGGAAGTGGCCACGGTGGGGGCTGCGCCGGGGGGCGGCGGCTGGTTGGGGGCGGGACGCGCGACGGGACGAACGGGCTGGACGCCCGGGGTGCGCTGCTGAACACGCATGGCCGCGGCGGCGGTGACGCGCTGCTCGAGGTCGGCCGCGCGCTCGGGCGCACGACCGGCCCACTCACGCAGTCGCTTGAGCTCGCGGGCCTGGGAGAAGACCAGCAGCGACAGCAGCGCGATCCCGACGAGGGCCACGAACGCGGCGATCGCGCCGATCTTTGTGAGCGTGCTCGAGAGCGACAGCGCGAGCGGCAGGTACGTCATGAATTGGGGGAGTGTACGAGGGGGACAGGCGTGTCGCGGCGCTCGCCGTTGGCGTGGATGCCGTTGGACAGAGCTCCCTGGCCGCTGCGCTCCTCCTCGACGCCCTGCTCGGGCGCGCCGGAGAGCGGCCCCAGCAGCGCGGCCGACAGCTGCGAGACCTTGGCGGCCAGCCCGGCCGCATCGCCCTCGAGCACGAGCAGGCCGATCTCGGCGAACATCGACTCCACGGCCTCGACGGCCAGCGGCTCGCGCTCGGCCAGCAGGATCTTCTCGGCGCTGGTCTGGCGCGGGTGCTCATAGGCGTTGAACAGCTCCTCGTCAAGCTTCTCCCCAGGGCGGCTGCCGACGATCTCGATATCGATGTCGCGGTCTGGGTCCAGGCCGGACAGGTCGATCATCGCGCGGGCGAGGTCGAGGATGCGCACGGGCTCGCCCATGTCCAGCACGAACACCTCGGCGCCGCGCGCCCTGGCGCCATCGGCGATCAGCCGCTCTGCGCGTGGGCGCGGACTGTCCTGCGGCGGCTCTTCGGCGCAGGACAGCGAGCCGGAGCGGATGATCAGCTGAACGGCCTCGGGGATCGTCATGAAGAAGCGGGTCATGCGCTCGTCGGTCACCGTGACGGGGCCGCCGCGCTCGATCTGACGGCGGAAGATCGGCACTACGCTGCCCGAGGATCCGAGCACGTTGCCGAAGCGCACGGCCGCGAAGCGGGTCGCTCCAAAGCGCGCGCTGGCGGCCTCCAGCGCGAACTCGGCGAGCGCCTTGGACGCGCCCATGACGGTCGCGGGGGCGACCGCCTTGTCGGTGGAGACCAGCACGAAGCGCTGCGCGCCCAGCTCGCCCGAGATGTGCGCGACCACCCTGGTGGCGATCGCGTTGTTGCGTACGGCCTCGACCGGGTTGGCCTCCATCAGGCCGACGTGCTTGTAGGCGGCGGCGTGGAAGACGACCGTGGGGCGGTGCTCGGCGAAGACCTCGCGCATGCGCTCCTCCTCCTTGCAGTCGGCCAGCACCGCGGCAAGCATCGAGGCCGGCACGTGGCGCTCGTCCTGCAGCTCGCGCCAGATCGCGAAGAGGTTGTCCTCGGCGTGGTCGAGCAGCACGATCCGGTGCGGCTCCACGCGCGCGATCTGGCGACACAGCTCCGAGCCAATCGAGCCGCCGGCGCCGGTCACCAGCACGACCTGGCCCGACAGGTAGGCGCCCACGCGCTCGAGCTCCATGTGCACGGGCTCGCGGCCAAGCACGTCCTCGACGCGGACCTCGCGCATCTGCCTGGCCAGGGCTCCGCGCGTCTGCAGCAGCTCAAAGACGGTGGGCAGCGTGCGCACGGGTATGGCCCGCTCGCGGCACTCGCGCACGATCCGCGCGCGCGTCGACCCGGGCGCGGAGGGAATCGCGATGATGACTTCGTCGGGCTCGGCCTCGTCGAGGATGCGCGGCAGGTCACCTTCGGTGTTGCCGCGCACGCGCAGCCCTTCGATGCGCAGACGCTTCTTGGCCGGATCGTCGTCTACGTAGCCGACCGGCACGAGGCCCAGCTCGCGGTTGCGCATGATCTCGCGCGCGACCATGCGCCCCCCCTCGCCCGCGCCGGCGATCAGAACTGCGCGTGCGCCCTTGCCCCCGCGAAAGGCAGCCAGCGGCCGGCGCTCATACACGCTGCGCGCGATCGCGCGAACGCCCACCAGGAACACGAGCGACAGCAGCGCGAATAGCACGATCACCCCGTTGGGCAGGCCGACCGCAACGGCGTTCAGGCGCACGTGGCCGCTGATCGAGCGCGCCCCCTCGATCGGCACGTAGCGGTCGACCGGCCGCACGATGGCGATCGCGACGACCGCGAGCAGCACTATCGCGACGACCGCGCGGACGACCGCCTCGTAGTCGCGCTGGCCCGAGTAGCGCCAGCGGCGCTGGTAGACGCGGGCGAGCACCAGCACGGGCAGGCTGCCCGCGAGCACCCACCAGACCGTCATCTCGCGCAGCTGGGAGTAGTCGCGCGGCGGCCCGCTGTTGAAGCGCAGCTGGAAGGCGAGGTAGTACGCGAGCGCGACCAGCGCCCCATCGACTGCGAGCTGCGGCAGAGAGCGACGGTGGAGCGGAAGGGCCGCCGAGCGGATCCGTCGGCGCATTGTGCAGATTGTACGGCCCTAAGGGGACTGCGAGCTGCCTGTGGGGCCCTGCAGCGGCGACAGGAGCAGATCGACGAGGACCTGCGGATCGCGCCGGACGCGCTCGCTGGCGCCGTCGCCATGGCGCTTGGACAGGTCCAGCTCGTCGGGGTCGCGCAGCTTGCGCAGGCGCCCTTGGGCGATCAGGCGTTCGTCGACGGCGCCGAGCCGGCCTTCGAAGGTGCTGTAAACGGGGGTCCCAAGCGCGACCGCCTCGCGGTTCATGGTGCCCCCGGCCGAGATCACGAGGTCGGCCTGGGCGATCAGCGACTGGGCGTCGATGGCATGCTCGGGCACCACGAAGCCGGGCACCTGGGCAAGCTGTGAGCGCTGGGAGGCCACGCGCGGCAGTACCACCGGCTGCACACCGTCCTCGCCGGCCGCCCTGGCCAGGCGCGCCAGCACGCGCGCGAACAGGTCGTTCTCGAAGCGGTGGTAGAGCGAGACCTCGGGCGGTGTGCGCACGACCACGATCGGCCTGGCGAGGTCGATCGCGAGCTCTGCCAACACGCCGTTGTCGGGCTCGAAGTCGGCGAGGTAGTACTCCTCCTTG
Organism: uncultured Solirubrobacteraceae bacterium; assembly: GCA_963734225.1. Classification (GTDB taxonomy): domain Bacteria; phylum Actinomycetota; class Thermoleophilia; order Solirubrobacterales; family Solirubrobacteraceae; genus Palsa-744. The sequence goes on along the minus strand of CAVTGI010000002.1, from coordinate 81,930 downwards.
AGGCCCTCGTAGGCGTGCACCTTGCGCCCGGCCCCGTAGCGCGCCAGCCGCTCGCGCGGGATCGCGTCGGGCACCACCACCGCGGCGGCCAGGCGGCAGTTGATGTTGTGCTGGACCGTCGCCCACTCGTAGTCGAACATCGTCGCGCTCGGTATCCGCAGCAGGGCCGCGGCCACGGTCACGTCGTTGGAGCCATGGCCGATGGCGAGGTCAAAGCCGCGGCCGTCGTGTGCGCGCGCGTCTGCTCTGGCCCAGCGTGTGAGCGCGCCCGAGCGCGACATGAGCCCGGCGGCCTTGGACGCCAGCCGACCGCCGCGGTGATGGCCGATCGCCGTGTGGGAGACGCCCAGGCGCTCGCACAGCTCGATCGTCTGGGCGAAGTCGCGCGCGGTCACACGCACGTCGTATCCGGCGCCGCGCAGGCGCTGTATGACCGGGCGCAGGACCAGCACGTGCGGGCTGTTAGTCAGGTCCACCCAGATGCGCATGCACCGGCCACGGTAACGATCCGCGCCCGCGGGCAATCGCCCGATCCAGGCCCGTCGCCGCCCTGCGCCGCTATGGTTGCCCGGCGATGCTCGTGCTGGCCTCGATCTCCGAAACGGTCGTCAACGAAACGTCTCACTTCGTGCGCGAAGCGGGACTGCCGGGCATCTTCGCGCTGATGGCGATCTCCAGCGCGTGCATCCCGATCCCGTCGGAGGTGGTGATGCTGTTCGCCGGCTTTGCCGTGGCCGACCCCGGCCAGAGCGGTGCAACACACCACCACCTGACGATGGTCGGGATCGTGCTGGCCGGGCTACTCGGGACGATCGTCGGCTCGTGGGTCGCCTACGCGGTCGGCCGCGGCGGGCGCCTGGAGCTGCTCGAACGACACGGCGACAAGTTTCATATGGGCCCCGCGCAGCTCGAGCGCGCCGAACGCTGGTTTGCCCGCTACGGCGAGCCCGCGGTCCTGTTCGGCCGCGTGATCCCGGTGGTCAGGGCGTTCGTGTCGCTGCCGGCCGGTGTTGCCAAGATGCCGCTCGGGCGCTTTACCGTGCTCACGCTGATCGGCGCGATCCCGTGGGTGCTCGCGCTGGCGCTGGCCGGTTACGCGCTGGGCGGCGACTGGACGAGCGTGCGCAAAGGCTTCGAGTACGCCGACTACGTGATCGTCGCGCTCGTGGTGATCGGCGTGATCTACGTGGTGGTGCGCCGGCGGCGCGGGCGCAGCGACGCGGCGACCGATGCGGCGGCCTGAGCGGGCGCTCGCGCTGCGTCACGCCCTCGCGCTGGGGCTGCTGCAGGGCCCGACTGAGCTGCTGCCGGTCTCATCCTCGGCCCACACTTCGCTGCTAGCGTGGCTTGCCGGCTGGCCGTACACCGATCTGGACGGCGAGCGACGCAAGGCCTTTGAGGTCGCTCTGCATGCGGGGGCAGGCTTGGCGCTGGCGATCGACATGCGCACAGAGCTTGCGCGTGCAGCCGGGGAGCTCGACGCAGGACACGCTGTCGCGCTCGCGCTGGCTCTGGGTCCGCCGGCGCTGGCCGGATACCTGTTGCAGGCGCCAATCGAGCGTCGCTTGGGCGGCCCGCGCTCGATCGCCGCGGGCCTGGCCGGCGGGGCGATCGCGATGGCGCTCGCCGACGGGCACACAGGCGTACTACCCCGCGGTGATCGCCGCTGCGCGGACGCGGGCCCCGCCGACGGGCTGACGCTGGGGCTCGCGCAGGCATGCGCGCTGATCCCGGGCGTGTCGCGCAACGGGGCCACGCTGGCGGCGGCGAGGGCACGCGGCTTCGCGCGCGCCGACGCCCAGCGCCTGTCGTGGCTGGCGGCGCTGCCGGTGATGCTCGGGGCGAGCCTGCTCAAGGGGCGGCGGCTGGCAGGCGACGCAGGACCGCGGGGCATTCGCGCAGCGGCCGTGCTTGGCGGGGCGGCGGCGTTCGTGTCCACCCTGGCAAGCGCCAGGCTGCTGCGCCGCGAATCGCTGGCGAAGCGGTCACTGGCGCCCTACGCGCTGTATCGCTGTTTGCTAGCGGGACTTGTGGTCCGCCGGCTGCGACGCGCACAATAGAGCCGATGACAGCTATTGGCACCCTGGTCGGGGGACGCTATCGGCTCGACGCCCGCATCGGGCGCGGCGGAATGTCGACCGTGTATCGCGCGTTTGACGTGGTGCTCGAGCGGCCGGTGGCGGTCAAGCTGATGCACCGCGAGATCGCAGCCGACTCCGACCAGCTCGAGCGCTTCCGCCGCGAGGCGCGCTCGGTGGCGCAGCTGAGCCATCCCCACGTGGTGACCGTCATCGACGCCGGCGAGGAGCACGCGCCACCCGACACGGACGAAGGCTCGGCCAACGGGGCGGTCGGCACTCCCTACATCGTCTTCGAGTACGTGCAGGGCGAGACGCTCAAGGACGTGATCCGCCGCGAAGGGCCCTTGGAGATCACCCAAGCTCTTGCGTACGCGATCGAGATCGCGCGCGCGCTGGGAGCGGCGCACGAGCATCACATCGTCCACCGCGATGTCAAGCCCCACAACATCCTGATCGGCGAGGAAGGCGCTGCCAAGATCACCGACTTCGGGATCGCCCGCTCCCTGAGCGAGGAGGCGCTGACGATGGCCGGGCGGGTGCTGGGCACGACCGACTACGTCTCGCCCGAGCAGGCTCTCGGCCACCAGGTGACCGGGCAGTCGGACCTCTACTCGCTCGGCGTGGTTCTGTACGAGATGCTCACCGGCCAGGTGCCCTTCCACGGAGATTCTCCGGTAGCGGTGGCGATGAAGCATGTGCGCGAGGCGGTCCCGGACGTGCAGCTGCGCCGTCCGGAGGTGTCGGCGGCGACCGCCGCCGTAGTGGACCGCGCGGTCGCCAAGGACCTGACGGTGCGCTACGCCGACGCGGCAGCGATGGTGGCCGACCTGGAGGAGGTGCTGGCCCTGGAGACCTCCCGCTCGGGCCAGGTCACGGGCGAGGTGACCAGCGTGCTGCGCACACTGCCGGCACCCGCGCGACGGCGCCTGCCCTGGCGCGTGCGCCACCCGGCGCGCTGGATCGCCTCGTTCGCCCTGGTGGGCGCGATCGTCGCGATCATCCTGGTGGCGGCTGCTGGGCACGCCCATCGCGGCGCCGCCGTGGCGCAGGACATCGACTCGCGTCCGGGCCTGGAAGCGATCGCGCTCAGCCAGACTGCGGCACACGACTACAACCCGTTCGGCACGGGCCCGGAAAACCGCGACCAAGTCGACAACGTGGTCGACGGCGATCCGAGCACCACCTGGACCACGGAGCAGTACTACGACGGCACACTCAAGAAGGCCGGCGGGGTCGGCTTGGGCGTGTACCTCGACGCGGCCCCACACGTGCTTGCCAAGGCGATCGAGATCCAGACGCCCACGCCGGGCTTCGCGGCACAGATCTATGTGGCCAACCGCATCGACCTGGAACTGCCTTACGGCAACTCCACGCCGCTGACCTCGCGCGGCTGGCAGGGACCTCTCGGATCCAGCGGCTACGTTCACGACGGCGAACGCGTCCAGCTACACCTGCCTGGGCGCCCGTTTCGCTACTACCTGCTGTGGATGACGTCGCTACCTCCGGGCATGCGGTCGGCGACGATCGCCGACCTGACGCTGTTCAGGTGAATCGGCGGTGGCGCTCGCGCGCAAGGCGACAGAGGCGATCGACGACCTGCGGGTAGGGCACCCCCGAGACCTCCATCAATTTGGCGTACACGCTCGTGGGGGTGAAGCCGGGCATCGTGTTGAGCTCGTTGACGAGCACGCGCTCTCCGTCCACGAAAAAGTCCACGCGCGCGAGGCCCTCGCAGCCGACCGCCAGGAAGGCCTCCACGGCGAGCGCCCGCACGCGCTGGGCCGCGCTGGCGGAGATTCCGGCGGGCATTCTCAGCTCCATCGCGCCGGGGGAGTACTTGGCGTGGAAGTCATACCACTCGCCTGGGAACACGATCTCGCCGGGCTGTGAGACGAACGCCTCCTCGCCGGGGTCGCGTTCGCCCTCCAGCGCGCCGAGCACGCCGCACTCGACCTCCACCCCGTGCGCCATCGCCTCGACGATCGCCAGGCGATCGTGTGAGAAGGCCTGCTCGAGCGCCTGCTCGAGCGCGTCGGCGGCGCTGACCTTGACGATGCCCACCGACGAGCCCAGATGGGCCGGCTTGACGAACACAGGCAGCCCCAACCGCGCGATCTCCTGCAGCGCTTGGGCGCGCGAGCGTGCGTAGCGCTCTGCACGGATGCCCACGTAGTCGACCTGCGCCACGCCGACGGCCGCCATCAGCCGCTTGAACAGCACCTTGTCGAGGCTCACCGCCGAAGCGGCGACCCCTGCTCCCACATAAGCCACGTCGAGCGTCTCCAGCAGCCCCTGCACCGTTCCGTCCTCGCCGAAGGGGCCGTGCAGCGCCGGAAAGACGACGTCAGCGCCGAGCAGCCCCTTGCCGGGCGTCATGCGCAGCCCCTCGCCGTCGTGGCGCCAGACGCCGTCGCGGCCGATCTCCACGCCCAGGACCTGGTGTCCGCAGGCGAGCAACCCGGCGGTCACAGCCGCCGCCGAGGACAGCGACACGTCGTGCTCGGATGAGCGCCCGCCGCCGAGCACCACGACCGTCAGGGTGTCGGTGGTCGAGCCGCCGGCGTGCATGCTTGCGGCTGGCCTCACGGCACCGCGGGCGCTGGGGTGGTCGTCGTCGAGGTGGTGGTAGACGTGGAGGTCGTGGGCGTGCTGGTCGTCGGCGTGGAGGTCGTGGGCGTGGTTTCGGGCGCGAGCACGCCGACGGTGATCAGCACGGTGGCGCCCTTGCGTACCTGCGAGCCGGGCATCGGGCTCTGCGCGAGCACCACTCCGACCTGGGCCTGTTCGCTGGTTGCGCGCGTGACCTTGCTGGCGTTGACCCCGATGTGCTTGAGCGCCGCCACGGCGGCCGCTTCGGCCGCCCCTACGAGGTTGGGCAAGGTGACCTGCTTGGGCGCCTGGGTAACGGTGAGTTCGACCTTTTCGCCCGCATGCAACGAGGAGCCCGCCGTCGGCGACTGCGCGACCACCGTGCCCGCCGTCTGCGTGCTCGACACCTTCTGGTTGACCGTGCCGACGGCCAGTTCGGCGTTGCTGAGGTCGGCTTCGGCGGCCGCCTGGGACTGGCCGACCACATCGGGGACGCGCACCGGGGCAGGGCCACTGGATACAAGCAGGGTGACCGAGCTGCCGACCTGGATCTCGGTGCCGGCGGGGGGTTCGGTGGCGATCACGAGACCTGTCTTGACGGAGCTGCTGGCCTGCGCCTTGGTCGTGGGTTTGAAGCCGGCTTTGCGCAGTTGTGCAGCGGCCTTGTCGGCGGACAGGCCGTCGACGTCGGTCAGCGCCGCGCTGGCGGGCCCCTGGGAGACGACGATGTTCACGCGCGCGCCCTTCTTGGCATCGTCGCCGGCCTGTGGCGACTGGCTGACGACCAGGCCGCTGGGGACGGTAGCGCTGGAGGCCAGCGACGCGACCGGGTTCAGGCCCGCCTGGCGCAGCGCGGCGCCGGCGGCCTGTTCGCTTTGTCCAACCACATTGGGGACGCTGACCGACGAGCTTGGCTGGGTGAGCAGGACCACAAGCACGACGGCGGCGGCGAGCACGACAGCGCCAAGCCCCCACAGCAGAGCCCTGCGCGTGCGCCCGTCGCCCCGTGGCGCGGGCGGCGCGTAGTCGTCGCCCAGCTCAGCCGGGGCAAGCAGCAGCCCGCCGGCGACGGGCGCGGGCGCACGGTGAACATGCCCGTCGGGCACCGCCACGGTGTGCGCGGCGGTGTAGGCACCGAGCGCTTCGCGCTCGTGTTCGAGCGCGACGATCAGCTCCTGCGCGGCGGCGTAGCGCGCGGCGGGGTCCTTGGCGAGCGCGCGCAGGACCACCGCGTCCAGCGAGGGCGCCAGCGCCGGGTTCAGCTCGCTGGGTGGGCGCGGGTCGGCGGATACCTGCTTGAAGGCGATCGCCACCGCTGTTTCGCCCTCGAACGGCACCACCCCCGTCAGCAGCTCGTACAGGATCACCCCGATCGAGTAAAGGTCGGATGTCTCGCTGACCATGTGGCCCTGGGCCTGCTCGGGAGACAGGTACTGGGCGGTGCCCATGATCGAGCCGGTCAGGGTCATGTCCGAGGCGCCCGCGCGGGCGATGCCAAAGTCGGTTACACGCGCGCGCCCCTCCTCGTCGAGGATCACGTTGTGGGGCTTGAGGTCGCGATGGATGACCCCCCGCCGGTGGGCGAAACGGGCGGCGCGCAGGATCTGCACGACGATGTCGATCGCCGTGGCGGGGTCGAGCGGGCCCTGTTCGCGCACGATCGCCTTCAGCGAGCGCCCGGCGACGTACTCCATGGCGATGTAGTACGTGCCGTTCCACTCGCCGCGATCGAAGATGCCGACGATGTTGGGATGCGACAGCGCGGCCGCGCTGGAGGCCTCGCGGCGGAAGCGCTCGACGAACTCGTGGTCTTCGGCGAAGTGGTGGTGCAGGACCTTGACCGCGACCTGCCTGCCCAGCAACTGGTCCTGAGCGAGGTACACGTCGGCCATGCCGCCGGAGCCCAGGCGCGAGATCACCCTGTAGCGGCCGTCGATGATCGTCTCGGGTTCGATCACGGCGTGGACCTCAACAGCGTTTCGAGGACTTCCCTGGCGACCGGCGCGGCGAACTGCGCGCCCTGTCCGGGCACGTCCTGCAGCGTCACGGCGATCGCCACGCGCGGGTGCGATGTGGGCGCGAACGCAACGAACCAGACGTTGTTGATCGTGTTGCCGATGAGCGTCTGGGCGGTGCCGGTCTTGCCCGCGACCGTCACGCCGGGGATCTGCGCGGCGGTGCCGGTGCCTTCCTTGACGACCGCTTCCATCATCGTCGTGACGGCTGCGGCGGTGGACGGCTTCATGACGACCGATTGCACGTGGGGGGCGACGGTCTGCACGGTGGCGCCTTCAGGATCGACGACGCGGTCTGTCAAGTGGGGGACCATCAGCGTGCCGTGGTTTGCGACCGCGGCGGCGACCTCGGCCATCTGCAGCGGGGTCACCTCCAGCTTGTCCTGGCCGATCCCCATGCGACCGACGTCGACCAGTGGGCTGGTGGGCGCGAGCAGGTGCGCGCCCAGGTACTCGCCGCTAGCTGACATCTCTTCGGCGGGATAGTCAAGCTGCGGCTTGCGATCGAAGCCAAAGCGATCCATGTAGCGGGCGAGTGTGCGCTTGCCCAGGCGTTCGGCCACCTGGGCGTAGACCGTGTTGACGGAATGCGCGAGCGCTTGCGTGAGGGTGATCTGGCCGAAGCTCTCGCCGTCGTCGTTCTGCAGCGGCACGCCCGAGATGAGGATGTCGTTGCGACCGCTGAGCGTCGATTCGGGCGTGAACGCGCCGGTGTCGATGGCGGCGCTGGCGGTGATGATCTTGAAAGTCGAGCCGGGGGCGTAGCCGAACTCGGTGGCGCGATTGATCAGCGGCGCTTCGCTGTCGCGTTTGAGCGTTTCGGCATGGGCGCTGGAGCGCAGCGAATTGGGGTCAAAGCTCGGCGAGGAGGCCATCACGGTGACCGCGCCGCTTTGCGGTTCGATTGCGACCACCGCGCCGCGGTGTCCGGCCAGGGCGGCGTTTGCGAGGCGCTGGGCGCTGGGGACGAGCGTGGTGATCACCTTGTCCCCCTGAGGCTTCTTACCCTGCAGCTGGTTGAGGATCGCCTGCAGGTTCGTTTCTTCTTGCTTGCCGTTGAGCTGCTTGTTGCGGTACAGCTCCAGGCCGCTGCTACCGACGCCGGTGACAAACGAGTAGCCGATCGGGGCTGCGAACTGCATGCCCATCGGATAGGTGCGCTGGTAGGTCCCTTCGGCCCCGCGCACGCTGCGCGCGAGCACGCTCCCGTTGGCAGCAAGGATCGGGCCGCGGTCGATGCGCTCCTGCTCGAGCACGGGGCGCACGTTGAGCCTGTTTTCGCGCAGCGAGGAGGCTTCGAAGATCGTCCAGCGCGAGGTGAAGGCGACGAGCAGCGCGAACAGCACGACAATGAGTCCGTACAGGCGGATGATCGGACGGTTCACAGCGCGCGCCTCATTCGAGCTGCCCCAGTTCGAGGCTGCGGATCAGCGAGGCGGCATTGGCTTCCGAGCGCAGCGAGTGATCGAGCAGCGTGCGCCGTTTTTCGAGACTGAGCGTGGAGGCGCTCACGCCGGACACGTACTGGCTGCTGTACAGCGCGACGTTGCCGGGCAGCTTGTAGGGCAGGCCCTGGTACAGCGTGACCAGGCCGCGGCTGTTGGTCCCGATGAAGTAAACCGACTGCGCTGCCAGATAGGCGGCCGAGCCGATTATCACGAGCACGGCGAGCACGATCGCCAGCGCGCCAGCGCGCCGCAGGCGCAGCCGGCGACCCTGTCGCGCGCGAGCTGGCGGGGTCGAGGCGACGCGCGGCGTGCGGCGCTTGGTGGGCGCCTGCGCGACGGCCACTTGCGAGCGTTGCACCGCCTGCGGCGGCGGCGCGGTCGTGACCTGGCCGTCAGAGGCGGGCGGCGCCGGACTGACGGCGGGCAGGGCGACCATCGTCGCGCCCTCGTGCACGGGCGGCTGCTGGCCGGCGACCTGGACCTCCTCCAGACGCAGCAGCACCACGGTGATGTTGTCGCGTCCGCCCGCGTCGTTGGCGGCCGCTATCAGCGTCTCGCCAGCGTCGCGCAGGCGCGGGTGGGCCAGCAGCACGGCGGCGATCTGCTCCTCGGAGAGCATCGTGGTGAGGCCGTCGCTGCACAGCAGGTAGACATCGCCGGCGCGGGCAGCGAAGGAGCGCGTGTCGACCTCGACGGTACCCTCGGGCCCGAGCGCACGCGTGATGACCGAGCGCTGGGGGTGCTCGACGGCCTCCTCGGGCGTCAGGCGTCCCTGGCGCATCAGCTCGTCGACCAGCGAGTGGTCGTCGGTCAGGCGCAACAGCTGCCCGTCGCGTAGGCAGTAGGCGCGACTGTCGCCGACGTGGGCGATGGCGACGTCGCGCTCTCCCACATAGGCGGCGGTCAGTGTGGTGCCCATACCGGCCTGCTCGGCGTTTGCCTGCGAGAGCTCGTGGATGCGCGCGTTGGCCTCGCGGGCGAGCTGCGCGAGGGCGAGCTCGGGCGCGGTCGAATCGGCCAGCCCGAGCTGGAAGGACTCGACGGCGATGCGTGATGCGACCTCCCCGGCCTGCGCTCCGCCCATCCCGTCGGCGACCACGAACAGCGGTGCGCTGGCAAGCAGCGAGTCCTCGTTGGCCCGCCGCTGGCGCCCCGTGTCGGTCCCGGTGTACTGCTCGGCTACGCGCAGCATGTCAGTTGCGATCGACCATCTGGGCTAGTCGACCTCGAAGGCGAATTCGCTCTCGCCGATGCGCAGGTGATCTCCGGGGTGCAGCGGCCGGGGCGTCTGCAGCAGCTCCTCGTTGAGGTAGGTGCCGTTGGTGGAGCCCAGGTCTTCGACGACCAGCACGTCGCCCTGCTCGTAGATGCGCGCGTGCGAGGATGAGGCGAACGGATCTTCGAGTCTGATCTCGGCGCGCTCGCCGCGGCCGAGGACAATGTCGCCGTCGAGGTCGTAGATCATGCCGGCATCGTGCCCGGTGGCGCGTTCGACCACGAGCCGGGGAGCGCGGTGGGCGAGGTCGGCGCTGACATGCGCAGACGCGGAGTACATGCCGGTGGCGTCTGGGGGGATCGCGCCGGGCGCCTGGCCCTCGCCGCCGAAGGGCAGGCGTGCTCCGAGGTCCCTACGGGCGCTGCGCGCGACCCACAGCAAGAACAAGTACAGGACGGCCAGGAAACCGAACTTCAGCGCTACGGAGACTGGTTCGAGCGTGTTCATCCGAGTTCGAAGATGATCTCCGTGGAGCCGAGCTCGAAGACGATCTCCGCCCGACAGCAGCTGCGCGCCGGCAAGCGCGTGGCCGTTGACGAGCACGCCGTTGGTGGAGCCGAGGTCCGCGATCGTCCAACCATCCGGGCCGGGTCGCACCTCGGCGTGGCGACGCGAGATGCCGGTGTCGTCGAGGACGATGTCGCAGTCGCGGCTGCGCCCGATCGTGGCCCCCTGGGGAGCGACCAGCAGCCGCCTGTCGCCGAGCGCCAGCAGCGCGCGCTGGGGCCTGGCGCGGCTGCGCGCCTGCTGGGCCGGAGCGCCGACGCGCGCGGAGGTGCTGTAGATCATCGTGTGGCCGTGCGCCTCGCTGGGCGCGGGGGCGTGGCGCTCGCCGGCCTGGTCGTCGGCGCGCACCAGGCGCGCCTGGATGCCGAATTCTCCGAGCGCCAGCTGCTGGTCGGTGTGAAAGACGATGTGCGGCGGGGAGGCCAGGATCAGCTCCTCGCGGCGGGCGTGCTCGAGCAGGTAGGCGCAGAGCTCTTCGATGACCTCCTGCTCGACCCCCTCGTAGCGCTCGCGATCCTCGCCCGACAGCCACACGGAGTACTCGTTGGGCACGTACACGCGCGACACGGACACCGTGCGGTGCGCGTCCATCTCGCGGGCGAGCTTGCGCGCAAGTTCCATCGGGCGGACCTCGGAGCGAAACACACGCCCGAAGGTCCCCTCGACGAGATTGGCGATCGTGGTCTCTACGCTCTTGAGCAGGTTCATCGGTGGGCGGTCACGACGGCCGATCGCTGATCGGCAGGCAACCGTCAGCCATGCTACGCACCCTGGGTCAGGTAGGCCCGCGCAGAGCGCGTGCGGCGATCGCAAGCGCTCCCGCGAGCACAGCTCCGAGCACGAGCCCGCGCGGGCTGGCGTGCGCCGGCGACAAGCCTGCGTCGAGTGCTGGGGCGGCGGCGGCGATGGCGGCAGACCAGACGACCGCGGCGACGAGGTCCAGCGCTGCGCTGCGCCCGCGCACGAGCCACGGCAGCACGGTCGCGCCGCTGGCCCACAGCGCTGCGCCCAGCAGCGTGCTGAGCGTGAGAAGGGGGCCCAGGACGTGTACGGCCGAGCTGCTCAGCGAGGCCTCCCACGCGTCGCGGGGGGGAGTGCCGCCCGGCGCTCCCAGCCACAGCTGGCGCGACAGCAGGGGCTCGGCCAACAGCAACCACCAGTAGCCAAGAGCGGCCACGCAGGCGCGCTGGCGCCAGCGCGATGCCTGCCCGGCGAGCGCGGGGAAGGCGCCTGCCAATCCGGCGAGGCCAAGCGTGGGCGCGAGCACACCCGCCAGCCAGCCGGCCGACAGGCGCGCGGGGCGCCGCTCGGCGGGCCAGACGAGCAGCGGCACAAGCGCGGCGAAGGCCAACAGCGCCACGCCCGGGCGCCCGGCGAGCGCCTGCCAGGCAACCGCGGCGGCGGCCAGACCCAGCCACAGGGCGCGCGGGAGGGCGAGGCGAGGGCCAACAGCATCGGCCTGCTCGGGCACCGCGTCGGGTGGCTGCACGTCGGCGGCCGGGTAGGCGACGGGTATATGAGCGGGAGGGCGTATAGGCACGGGCGTGACGGCCTGCGCCTGGCGCAGCGTGGGCTCGCGGGCGCCGCGAGGGCGGGCACGGTTCCAGCGCGAGCGGCGCAGGCCGCGCTCGATGGTGTCCTCAAGCTCGACCTGCAGGTCATCGAGGGTCCCCCGCTGCTCGGGCGCGGGGGACAGCGCGAAGTCGAGCGCCCGCGTGAGCTGGCGCGGCAGGTCGGGGCGCTCGTGTTGGAGGGGCTTCAGCGGCCGCCCGATCCGCCGTGCGGTGGCGGCGGGCGTAGGGCCGCGCACGGGGTTGACTCCCGACAGCGACTCGTACAGGACGAGCGCCAATGCATAGAGGTCAGCCTGCGTGCCGACCTCGCGGCCTTCGCTCTGCTCGGGCGCCATGTAGGCGAGCGTGCCGAGCACGTCGCCGGTACGGGTGAGCGCGTCCTCGCCGGTCAGGCTCGCGCCGCCAAAGTCGGTCAGCTTGGCCGCCCCGTCGGCCTCTTGAGGGTGATCAGGAACGAGCACGTTCTGTGGCTTTACGTCGCGATGGATGACGCCGCGGGCGTGGGCATGGGCGAGCGCGCCGGCAAGAGCGTGGCCGATCTGGAGTGTGTGCTCGTCGGTGAGCTCACGGGTGGCGATCAGCCTCGCCAGGGTCTGGCCGTGGACGAGCTCTGAGATCAGGTAGAACGCTTCGTCGACGGCACACGCCTCGTACAGCGCGACGATCGCGGGGTGAGACAGGCGCGCGGCGGCCAGCGCCTCGCGGGTAGCGCGCTCGCTGTCGATTGGACCCCCACCCGTTCCGAGCCAGATCCGCTTGACGGCGACTTCGCGGCGCAGCAGCTCGTCGTGGGCGCGCCAGACCTCCCCGAAGCCGCCGGCTCCGAGCCGCTCGAGCAGCAGATAGCGCCCGAGCGCGAGATCGTCGGCGTCCTCGGCGGGGTCTCCGGGACGCTGCGTACGCGCTCGCGCGATCCGCCGGCGAGGAGGCGTCTCGGCGGGGACCTCGCGTGTGGAGGTGCTTTGAAGGAGGGTGCGAGGCGACTCCACCGGGTATCGCGTTCGCCGCACGCGCGGCCCGTACCTGCTCAGCAGGGCAGGAATATGAGGACTGACCGAGAACTTGCAGGCTCGTCAGGGAGGTGACCGGCAGTCATACTTGGGCACTTCCGGAATCCCTGCAAGGAGCAGCTTTTGTCGTTCTTTGACGATGGCGAGGAGACAGCGCCTCGGCCATCCTCCAGAGCACCTCGGCCACCGGCGGCGGCCACGTCGGGCACCCGGCGGCCACGTCCGCGTCCGCGCAGGCCCCGACCTGCGGGCAGCGGCTCGGGGGCCGACCAACACACCCTGATGGTGCGCCGCCGGGTGGCGGCGGCGGTTGCGGTGGTGGTGTTGATCGTGATCGTGCTGGTGGTCAACGGGGTTCTGAAAAGCCAGAAGGTCCAGTCGCTGAAGGAATACAACCGCGACGTGAGCACGCTAGCCCAGGAATGGGACACCCAAGTGGCCCACCCGCTGTTTTCTGTGCTGACCGACGCGGCGGGCAAGCCGGCGGCCGAAGTGGAGGATCAGATCAACGAACTGCGTCTGCGCGCGCAGACCCTGGCCACCACGCGCGCGAGCAGTTTGAGCGTGCCCGGCGAAATGTCGGGGGCCCAGCGCGATCTACTGCTCGCGTTTGACCTGCGCGTGGAAGGCATGACCAAGCTGGCGGCGCTCATCCCCAAGGCCCTGGGGGGCCAGGTTCAGCAGACCAGCCCGCAGATCGCGGGCGCAATGGAGATATTCCTGGCCTCCGACGTGATCTACTCCCAGCGGGTGGCTCCGCTGGTCCAGCAGACACTCCAGGCAAACGGAGCGCAGGGCGTCCCCACGGCCTCCACCCAGTTCCTGGCCAATGTGGGCTGGCTTGAAGCGAACACGGTGCAGTCGCGCATCACCGGCCAGGGGTCGAGCCCCTCCCAGAGCGGCGAAACGCTCACCGGCCACCACGGCAGCGCGCTAAAGAGCGTGAGCGTGGGGACGAACAACCTCGAACCAGAACCGGCGCTGAACCACATCAGCGGCGGAGGCAACCCGACGTATACCGTTGCGGTGGAAAACGCCGGCGAATTCCCCGAGACGAACGTCAAGGTGGACGTGACGGTGACCGCCGGCGGCAAGCAGTACAAGGCGTCGCACGCGATCGACAAGACCGAACCTGCAAAGACGGTCGACGTGGAAATCCCGGTCAGCGGGATCCCGCTGGGCGTGGCGGCAAAGATCGAAGTCCAAGTCGAGCCGGTGCCCGGCGAAACCAACCACGAAGGCACCAAGGACACCTTCCTGGCGATCTTCGGCCAGTAGCCAGACAGCTCCGGACTGCTCCACGCCAGCTGCGGGCCCCGCGGTGGTGCCGGCCCCACCAGCGGCTAAGTTGTGGCGATGGCGGCTTCGATCACCGACACGCAGGGGATCATCGCGATCGCGGCGGCGGCCGTGGCGGCGGCGGCGCTGCTGGCGTGCGTCGCGTTGGGGCTTTCGCTGCGCCGGATGCGCAGCGCACAGCGGCTGGTGCTGGGCGAGGGCGAGCGCCAGGACGTGGTGACGCATGCGGCGGCCATGCAGGAGGCTTTCCAGGCCCTGAGCGCGTACGTGCAGGACACGGCCGTGCGCCTGGACGGACGCGTGGCGGGCGTTGAGACGGCGCTGCAGGGAACGCTAGCCCACCGCGCGCTGGTGCGCTACGACGCCTACAACGAGCTGTCGGGGCATCAGTCGATGTCGATCGCCCTGTTGGACGACACCCAGTCGGGCATCGTGCTGACATGCATCCATCACCGCGACCAGGCGCGTGTGTACGGCAAGCAGGTGCGTGCCGGACAGGGTGAACTGGAGCTGTCTCCAGAGGAGGCCGAGGCGGTGCGCGTGGCGGTGACCGGCGGGGCGGCTGCGGCGGGAGATGCTGCCGAGCGCTCGGCCTGACGCGGCGGGTGAGCTGTCGCCGCCCGGCGTGGGCCGGGCGCGCGTGGGCTATCTCGGCCCGGAGGGCACCTTCAGCGAGGAGGCGCTGCTGGCCAGCGCGACGCCGGACGCGGTGCGCCCAGTTGCCCTGGCGGGGATCTACGAGACGATCATGGCGCTGCAGGGCGGCGAGCTGGAGTGGGCGATCGTGCCGATCGAGAACTCGCTGGAGGGCTCGATCAACATCACGCTGGACCTGCTGGCGGGACCGGCCAGCGACGTGCAGATCGTGGGCGAGGTCCTGCTGAGGGTCAGCCACTCGCTGATCGCGGCCGAGGCGATGGACCTGGCGCAGATCGACACGGTGCTGACGCATCCTCAGGTGCCGGGACAGTGCACGAGGTTCCTGCACGGCGAGCTCTCCCACGCGCAGATCCTGCCGGCCAGCTCCACGGCTGAGGCGGTGCGCAGCGTGGTTGCCGAGCACAGGCGCGGGCGGGCGGCCCTGGGCACGGTCCTGGCGGCGAGGATCTACGGGGGCACGGTGATCCGCGAAGGCGTCGAGGATCGTGCGGACAATGAAACGCGCTTTGTCTGGCTTGCGCGCACGGGCGCCGACAAGAGTCCGCCGTTGCGCGCGGTGGATTGCACGCCGGCCCCCCCGTGGAAGACGTCGCTGGTTTTCTGGGGCCTGGGCGCCGAGCGCCCGGGGTGGCTGGTGCGTTGTCTGGACGAGTTCGCGCGCAGGCAGATCAACCTCACCAAGATCGAGTCGCGTCCGCGGCGCGAGCGGCTGGGCAGCTACATGTTCTTCGTCGATCTCGGCGGCTACCCCGAACAAGGGCCGGTTGCGGAGGCGATCTCGGGTGTGCGCGAGCTGTGCGAGCAGGTACGCGTGCTCGGCTCCTACCGAGCAGCCCGCGCACCCGAGCGGCGGGACAGCTGAGGGCGTCCGGCGGCGTATCTGGCAGCATCAGGCGCGGCGGTTGCGTGCGCAAACAGGCCATTGCCCCGCTACACTGCGGGCCTGTAGATGGAGAGCACGGTTCCCCCAGCGCCAGTGGGGTCCGTGTCGCCTTCAGAGCCCCAGCGACACGGACCTGAGACGTCGCCTGCGAAGGCGATGAGCGGCAGGGTGCTCGTCCTCAACGCGACGTATGAGCCGATCAACGTGTGCACGGTCAGGCGAGCGGTCGTGCTGCTGCTCAAGGAAAAGGCGGAGCTGCTGGAGCGCAGCCGCTGGGAACTGCACTCGGAGACGTCTACGGTGGCGCGGCCGGTGGTGATCCGCCTGGTGAGCTACGTGAACGTGCCTCGCGACGCGCATCGGCGAAAGATCACGCGCCGGGCGGTGTTCGCGAGAGACAGCTGGACCTGCCAGTACTGCGGCTCGCGCTCGAACCTGACGGTCGACCACGTGATCCCTCGCTCCAAGGGGGGCTCGTCCAACTGGGAGAACATCGTGGCCTCGTGCGCGCCGTGCAACCGGCGCAAGGGCGACCGCCTGCCTCGTCAGGCGGGCATGCACCCCAAGCGCGCCCCGCGAACCCCCCGCGCGGAGATCTTCATCCACGTCGCCAGCCCGACGATCCCTGCGGCTTGGCTGGCGTACCTGCCCCAGGCTGCTTGACGGCCCGTGGCTCACAATGACGAAGGGCGCCTGTACTACGGCGCCCTTCGCGAGCTGCTTTGACTGGAATGACCGAGAGCGACGAAAAAGGCAGCCGGAGGGACCAGGCCCGGCGGTCGTCTCGGGGTGTCCCGGGTTGGATTCCGCTACGCGGTCCAGCCGTCCGACCTAGCGGCCGGTCACCTCCAGGGTCCCGCAAGAACTGTCACTCAACGTTTGGACCACCTCCTTTCTCTGGTCAAGCCAGAGTAGCGAACGGAGATGACGCGGGCGACATCGATCGCTTCAGACGGGCCCCTCAGGGGATGATCACGCCGAACTCCTGCGCGTAGGTGGCGCCGGGGGCGCCTTCTGCGAGCGAGGCGGGCACGGCGGGCATCACGCCGATACCGGTTTCGACGTACTGGGCTTCGAGGATGTTGGCAAGGTGCTCTGGCGAGGCGATCCAGGCGGCAACGATGGCCTGCGGCGTAGACAGGTCATAGGTCCCCCAGGCAAGGTTCTCGCCGATCACATAGCCGTCGTCTGGGCTGGGGATGTAGCCGGTGGAGCGGATGCGCTGCACGGGGGTGACGCCGCTTGGGGAGACGTGGGCGAAGTAGTCGTCTGCGACCAGTTCCTGGCTGTGTTCTTCGGCTGCGGCTTCCAGGTCGGGGCTGGCCTTCAGCGGCGCATCGCCGTTTTGGGCGCGCTCGCGGTTGATCAGGCACAGGACGGCCGCTCGCACGACCGCCAGGTTGCCGGCTTCGGGTGTGACTTCGGTGTTGGCGCAGGGAGCGGCCAGGACCTGGGCGATCACGGCCGAGCGAGATGCGGCGGCGGCCTGCGGCGAGGCGGCGAGGCTCGGGGCGGTGCCTGCGAGCGCGGCGGGAGGCGTGTGTGCGGGCAGTGGGCGCGTGACGTGCAGGGAGTGGCTGCTGCGGGCGTGTGCGCGACATGCGCGACGTGATCTGCTCTGGTAGCGGATTCGTCTACCCGAGCGTGCTGGCGCTCGGCGGGGGCGGGTGGGACTCCATTTCGCCAGGCAGGCTGTGCGAGCGGCGTGCGGGGCGTGGGCCGCTCTGGGGGCGGCGTCTGAGGCGGCGGGCAGGACCGAGAGGATCAACAGTGCGAGGGCACAGAGGGCGCTTGCAAGGGGGGCTCTTGTGTGTCTCACCCCCAGCCTGTCGGCCCAAGGGTGTGACTATCTGAGGCTCCCGGCGAGAATCTGGACGGGTTTAAGGAAGTGTGCGGGCAACAGGCAGGCTGGCGCGAGAATCATGTCGGAGGCCTGCGGGGAACGTGCGCTCAGGTTTCGGGTTGGGCGTCCGGCAAGTCCCCAGCCGAGTCCCCAGCCGGCTCGTCGACCGCGCCCGACGAGTCGTCGCCGGTGTCCACGACGAGGGCGACGGCGCTGACGAGGTCGTCGTCCTTGAGGTTCATGACGCGCACACCGGTGGCCGAGCGGCCCTGCTGGGAGATGCCCCCGGCGGAGGTCCGCTGGACCATACCGCCGACGCTGATGAACACCAGCTCCTGATGTTCGCGCACGACGAGCGCGCCCGCCAGGCCACCCTTTTTCTCGGTCAGCCCGATCGTCTTTACGCCTTTGGCGCCGCGGTTGGTCTTGCGGTACTGGGCGATCTGGGTGCGCTTGCCATAGCCGTTCTCGGTGACGACGAGCAGGTCCATGTCGTCGCGGGCGACGTCCATAGCGATGACCCGCCCGTCCTTGCCGACATCCATCCCGCGCACGCCCGTGGTGTCGCGTCCCATCGAGCGCGCGTCGGACTCGGCGAATCGCACGGTGAGGCCGGCACGGGAGACCATGATGATCTCGTCATCGGGGTCGACGGCGCGGACGGCCAGCAGCTCGTCGTCGTCGCGGATGTTGATGGCGATGATGCCGTCCGCTTTGATCGGCGTGTTGTAGGCGAGCAACTCGGTCTTCTTGACGGTGCCGTTGCGGGTGGCGAATACGAGGTACTTGGTCTCTGAGAAGTCTCGCGTGGAGACCACCGCCTGGATCCGCTCGCCCTCGCGCAGGGGCAGGATGTTGACGAGCGCGCGGCCCTTGGCCGTGCGCTGCGCCTCGGGCAGCTCATAGACCTTCGAGCGGTAGACCTTGCCGCGGTTGGAGAAGAACAACAGGTAGTCGTGCGAGGAGCACACGAACAGGTGCTCGATGAAGTCGCCGTCCTTCATGTCCATCCCGGTCACGCCGCGTCCGCCGCGCTGCTGCTGTCGGTAGGTGGCCAGCGGTAGCGACTTGACGTAGCCGCTCTGGGTGATCGTGATGACCATCTGCTGGTCGGCGATCAGATCCTCGATGTCGATCTCGTCCTCGGAGTGGCTGATCTCGGTGCGGCGCTCGTCGCCGAAGCGCTCGGCGATCTCTGTGAGCTCCTCCTTGATGACCGCGAGCACGCGGCTCTCGTCGCCGAGGATCGCGCGCAGCTCGGCGATGCGCTCGGTGACGTCGGCGTGCTCCTGTTTGATCCCGTCGGCCTCCAGGGCGGTGAGCTGGGACAGGCGCAGGTCGAGGATCGCGGTCGCCTGGATCGGGCTGAGCTCGAAGCGTGCGATCAACTGCTCGCGGGCGCTGTCGCGGTCGCGCGAGCCGCGGATCAGCTCGATGATCTCGTCGAGATGCTCGAGCGCGGTGAGCAGCCCCTCGAGGATGTGCGCGCGGGCCTCCTTCTCGGAGAGCTCGTGCTTGGTGCGGCGCACGATCACTTCGCGCTGATGGGCGACGTAGTTGTGGATCATCGCGCGCAGGTCGAGCGTGCGCGGGACGTTGTCGACAAGCGCGACCATGTTCACGCCGAATGTGCTTTGCATGGGCGTGTGCTTGTAGAGCTTGTTGAGCACGACCTTGGGGATCGCGTCGCGCTTGAGCTCGATCACCAGACGCATGCCGCGCTTGTCGGAGTGATCGTTGAGGTCGGCAATCTCTGAGATCTTCTTGTCCCGCACGAGGTCGGCGATCTTTTCGATCAGGCCGCCCGGGCCGCCCTTCTTGACCATGAACGGCAGCTCGGTGACAACGATTGCCTCCTTGCCCTGTTTGAGCGGCTCGACGTGGGCGCGCGCCTGGATGCGTACCCGCCCACGCCCGGTCTCGTATGCGTCCTTGATGCCAGCGCGCCCGAGGATAATCCCGCCCGTGGGAAAGTCCGGACCCTTGATGTGGCGCATCAGGCCCTCGACCTCCATGTCGGGGTCGTCGATGTAGGCGACCGTCGCGTCGATCACCTCGCGGATGTTGTGCGGCGGGATGTTCGTGGCCATACCGACCGCGATTCCCGACGAGCCGTTGACGAGCAGGTTGGGGAAGCGCGAGGGCAGGACCAGCGGTTCGCGACGCGAGCCGTCGTAGTTGGGCGCGAAGTCGACCGTGTCCATGTCGAGGTCGCGCAGCATCTCCGTGGCGATGCGGGCCAGGCGGGCCTCGGTGTTGTGGCTTACAAAGCCGTTGGTCAGGAACGAGTGATCGTCACTGTCTACCCGGAGCGAGTAGACGGGCTGAACGCCGGCGGGCTCCACCGACGCGACCTTGGCGTAGTAGTAGTCGCCGCTCACGAGCGGAGCTACGACGTCACGCACCTCCTGGGATGAGATCCGCTCGAGGATCGCCGCAGAGCCACGCTCCCAGCGCTCGATCCGGTCGACGTTGTTCCGCCGCAGCCAGTCGCGCTCGGCGTACGTGGATCCTCCTTCGGAGCGGATGTAGCCGGCGATGTGAGGGACATGGTCGTGGCTGAGCGCCCTGCTCGTGGCCGGTATGCAGGCAAGTGCGTCCTCGAGCTTTGACTGCTTTGCGCCAAGAAAGCCAACCTGCTCTGCGAATAGGCGCCCGTCACGGCGGTTAGTGATCACAACCTTGATCTCGCCGCGACTCGAGCGGCTGAGCCGAGAGATCACTCCGAACTCGAGCAGAAGCTGCTGCACGCCACGTGCCAGCTCGCCGCTGCGGGTCGAATAGGAGATCTGGATCGTGCTGCGGGGTAGCAGCGAGCAGGAGCCGTCGCCCTCGAACAGCGCCTGCAGGAACACGCGCTTGAACGCGGCGCTCCCGGACCAAACGAACTCGGGTACGCGCTTGTGCTCGCTCGTAAGTCCCTCCAGCTCCGCCAGTGGGCTTGCGCGCAGCACCGTGAGGTTCTGGACGTCCAGCTCATGGCAGAGGCTGCCGGATCTGATCTTGCGCGAGGTCGTGTACCGCGCTCCACCTACGACCAGGTCGTATGCCTCGACAACCGCGTCAAAGAAGTCCCGGTCGACGTTGTTGAAGCCTGCACGCCGATCGCCGAACCAGCCCTCCGACACGAACGCGCCAGCCAGCAGCGCGAGCATGCGAGAGCGGTCGTCCAATTGCGGATCGGCCGCTCTCGTGGTGCGCCCTCGGTGGATCAGAACCCGCTCGCCTGGCTGGATCTCCTCGAGGAGCTTCCACATCAGCAGCGGAACCCCAACCATGTCCACCAGGCACAGCACCGGGTGATTGGCGGTCCCGGCCAGGTCGTAGCCCTCGGTGGTGCGCAGGCGCAGTGTGGGGTGCTCGCCGGAGTGGAACAGGACAGACGCGTGCACAGGTCGACCCAAGCGGTCGAGCACCTCGATGTCCAAGGAAGTGTCCGAGTTTGCCCCGGCACCAGGGGCTAGCGAGTCGATGCGAACAGTGCCTGAGCCCATGCGCACACGTGTGTCTCCTGCGACGCAATACCTCATGGCGGCTGCAGGGTCGTCGTCGATCGAGCCGAAGTTGCCCTGGCCGTCGACGAGCTCGTAGCGCATGGAGAAGTCCTGGGCCATGCGCACGAGCGTGTCGTAGATGGCGGAGTCGCCGTGCGGGTGATAGTTGCCCATCACCTCGCCGACGATCTTGGCGCACTTGGCGTAGGAGCGGGTGGGCCCCAGCCCGAGCTCGTTCATCGCGTACAGCACGCGGCGGTGGACGGGCTTGAGGCCATCGCGCACGTCGGGCAGCGCACGGCCGACGATCACGGACATGGCGTAGTCGAGATAGGCGGTGCGCATCTCCTCCTCGAGCGCGCGCGGTTCGATGTTGCCGCCGCCGATCACATCAGCACTGGCCATGGCTCACCTCCTCAGACATCCAGGTTGGCGACGGCTCTGGCGTTGTCCTCGATAAACGCGCGGCGGGGCTCGACCTGGTCGCCCATCAGCATCGAGAAGATGCGGTCTGCGGCGAAGGCGTCCTCAAGCGTGACCTGCGCGAGCGTGCGCGTGGTGGGCGACATGGTGGTTTCACCGAGCTGCTCGGCGTTCATCTCGCCGAGGCCCTTGAAGCGCTGGAGTTTGATGCCCTTCTGCGCGACGGTGAGCACCGCTTCGTGGAGCGCCTCAAAGGTGGGGGCGACCTCGCGGGCATCGGCGAGGCGCACGTCGAAGGGGGGGGTGCCGACGAGCTCGACGAGTTGAGCGTGGACACGCGCGAGCTGGCGGTACTCCTGCGAGTCGAACAGCGTGCGCTTGATCCTGTGCGTGCGGGCGAAGCCCGTCTTGGATTCGACGGCCTTGACGCGGATCTCGAGCGGATCCTGGTCGACCACGTCGGCGAGGTGGGTGTCGCCGTCGACGCTGGCCTTTGCCAGCAGCTCGATGGCGGCCTCCGCGCTCATCACCTGTGCGTCGAGCAGCGAGGACTCCTCCAGGAACTGCACGATCTCGTGTCCGTGAACGGCGCGCAGCGACGAGGACCAGCCCTCGTACTGCTTGAGCAGTCTAGAGAAGCGCTGCCAGCGCGTCTCGGTGAGCTTGAGCTGGGTGGCGTGGCGGTCGAAGACCTCGATCTTCTCCCACTTGTCAGACAGCAGGATCTCCTCGAGCTCGGAGTCCTTCTCGATGTAGCGCTCGCGCGAGCCCTGCTTAAGCTTGTACAGCGGCGGCTTGGCGATGTAGACGTAGCCCGCCTCGATCAGCTCCTGCATCTCGCGGAACAGCAAGGTGAGGACGAGGGTCCTGATATGAGCGCCATCAACGTCCGCATCCGTGTTTCCAGCAGTCAAGCCGCCCATGCCCGCCACGAAGTTTTCGTCGCCCCAGACGGAGAAGTCGTAGACACAGCCGTTGGTCGGGGGTACCTGCTTGACGCTCTTGACCGGCAGGCCCACGAGATCCGCGGAAAGCTCCGTCGCGCGACGGGTGGAGGGGCGTGTCTCGGCGATCCTGCTGCGTACGCCTTGTGCTCCTGGATGGTCTCGCCACGCCGGCTCGATCGTGGACAGGTCATCGACGTCGGTGACGTTGACCTGCCAGTGCGTGTGCTTCTGCTCGATCGGATGTCCGTGGAGGGTCGCAGTCGACCCGTCTGGCTCACGAACAGACGTGGACGCGAGCACCTCCAGCGATGACAGCAGGTACTGAAGCCCACATGCGATGTGGCGAGATGAGGAGTACAGGGTGACTCGACCGCACGAGGCGGTCCCGTCTCCGAGCAGAAACCCGCGCAGGAACTGAAGACGCAGAGCCTCACTCACGTTGAAGGCGATCGAGGGCATCCGCTTCTGGGTGGAGGTGCGCCCCCTGAATCCGAACACGTACTTCCAGGCGAGAGCTGCCACTCGGTTGTTGACTCGTATCTCGGCTACACGCGTCGTGGTGTTGTAGGTGCGCGGAGTGATCCCAAAGACGTGCTCCATGGCCGTACGCATCTCCTCGGAATAGCCGATGTTGCCAGGGCCGATGGCCAGGCGAACACCGCCGCGCTCGCTGCACGATCCCTCGGCCAGCGAGAAGCCGAGCAGATTCATCAGCTGCTCATCAACAGCGACGTAACGGTTCACGCCTTGCGCGGCGTAGTGCTCCGGCGTGAGCTGGACATCCTCGCGTCCATCGAAGAACTCGAGGTCACGCTCGTCCAACTCGGACAGACGCACCTCCTGGCGCAATCGGTTGCGTCGCGAGGCACGATACTGACGCCGCCATGTGCGATCGAGCGCGCTGTCGCAGACGCTCACCCTTGCGCGGACGGACTCGAGGTCGCCGCCGACGGCCTTCACATACGCCTCCCAGTGGGTGAGGATCGGGCGTGAGGTTCCCTTCTCCCACGCGTAGAAGGTGACCGGCTGACGGATGCCGACCGCGGCGCACAGCGCTCGCTGCGAAATGCGGTTGCGTCGGCGCAGAGCGCTCAACTCTGTGCGCACCGCCTCGGGCACGTCGACTCTGGGCTGTGTCAGCTGGGGGTCATCGGCGTGCTCGAGGGTGATCTTCTGCTTGCACCAATCGAGCACGGCGGGCCCACGGAGCCACACCTGACGCGCAGCGTCAGGGTGGCCATGGAGCTCGCGCAGGAGGTCGATGCGCGCCGGCGCGCAATCGGGGAGGGGGATTCTCCTGGGAGCAACGATGAGATCTCCTGGCTCGATCTGATCGCCCCGCTTCTTGCGAAGCTCGCCACCCTCGTGGACGTAGATCGAGTGGCTGGCGGTGACCCGCACAGAGCGCCCGTAGAACGTCCTGACCTCGTAGAGCGGCTCGTCTACCTCGTGCCGGACCACTCCCTTGATCTCACCGAAACGCGGCTCGCGGCCTGCCAGGCCCACCGAGAGGACCTGTCCAAAGTTCCCATACACGGAGCGCTTGAGCTGCTGCGAACCCTCCGCGGGCCGCCCCTCGACGAGGGGGTCGACGAACTCCCCGATTGTCGTCATACGTACCCCATGCTCGTCTCGAACGAGCACATGCTCGTCTGCGTCCACGCTCATCAGCACCACCTTGTGATACCGCGCGTTCTCGATGTTGAACTCGTCGCGCACGCCGGTGCCGATGGCGGTGATCAGCGCCTGGATCTCGGTGTTCTGCAAGACCTTGTCGATGCGCGACTTCTCGACGTTGAGGATCTTGCCGCGCAGCGGCAGCACGGCCTGGGTTTCGCGGTCGCGGCCCTGCTTGGCCGAGCCGCCGGCGGAATCACCCTCGACGACAAACAACTCGGCCAGCGAGGGATCCTTGATCGAGCAGTCGGCGAGCTTGCCCGGCAGCGTGGAGTTCTCCAGCGCGGACTTGCGCCGCGTGAGGTCGCGCGCCTTGCGGGCGGCCTCACGGGCACGCTGGGCCTGAACGGACTTCATGATCACGGCACGAGCCTCGCTGGGGTTCTCCTCGAGGAACTCGCCCAGGCCGGAGTTAACGATCGACTCGACGAAGCCCGCCATGCCGGGGTTGCCGAGCTTGGTCTTGGTCTGGCCCTCGAACTGTGGGTCGCGCAACTTGACCGAGATGACCGCGGTGAGACCCTCGCGCACATCCTCGCCCGACAGGTTGTCCTCTTTCTCCTTGAGCAGCCCGTGGTCGCGTGCGTACTTGTTGAGCGTGCGGGTGAGCGCGGAGCGGAAGCCGCTCATGTGCGAGCCGCCCTCGCGCGTGTTGATGTTGTTGGCGAACGAGTGGATCGAGTCCTGGTAGGAGGAGTTCCACTGCAGCGCGACCTCCGCGGCGCCTTCCTCGGACTCGCCCGTGAAGAAGATGACCTTGCGGTGGACGGTGTCCTTGTTCTCGTTGAGGTAGGAGACGAAGTCCTCGATCCCGCCCTCGTACTGGAACTCGGCCGCGTGGCCCTCGCCGCGCTCGTCGACGATCGAGATCTTCAGACCGCGGGTGAGGAAGGCCGTCTCGCGCAAGCGCTCTTCAAGCGTGCGGAAGTCGAAGTCGAGCGTCTCGAAGATGTCGGCGTCGGGCAGGAAGGTGACGGAGTTGCTCGTGGGCGTGCCGGGCGCGAGCTGCTCGCCCCTGACGAGCTCACCCTGCGGCGCTCCACGCGAGTACTCCTGCGAGAAGACATAGCCGTCGCGGCGGATCTCGACCTGCAGGCGCTCGGACAGGGCGTTGACAACTGACACGCCGACGCCGTGCAGCCCGC
Source organism: uncultured Solirubrobacteraceae bacterium (assembly GCA_963734225.1). Taxonomy (GTDB): domain Bacteria; phylum Actinomycetota; class Thermoleophilia; order Solirubrobacterales; family Solirubrobacteraceae; genus Palsa-744. Next base: position 57,059 of record CAVTGI010000002.1, on the reverse strand, counting down.
CGGAGACCTTGTAGCCGCCGCCCTCGCCGAACTTGCCGCCGGAATGCAGCACCGTCAGCACGACTTCGACTGCCGGCTTGCCCTCCTTCTCCATTTCCGCCACCGGTATGCCACGCCCGTTGTCGAAGACCGTGACGGAGTTGTCCGGATGGATCGTCACCGCGACTTCGGTGCAGAACCCGGCGAGCGCCTCGTCCACGGAGTTGTCGACCACCTCGTATACGAGGTGGTGCAGGCCCATAATGCCGGTCGAGCCGATGTACATGCCTGGGCGCTTGCGTACCGCCTCCAGGCCCTCGAGAACGGTGATGTCTTGCGCGTCGTAGCTGGACGCCGCGTTCCCCATCAAAGGGTCATTCACGCGGTCGTTTCCGGCGCCGTCTTCAGCGCTGCTGCTGCCAGTTGCCAATGGCCCTCCGATGACATGGGAACGCCCCGGATTCCGGGGCGCGAGGACCACGGCTGGGGCGAAGTGCTTGTGCGCAAGATGATAGCACGTCAGACCCCTCGACCCGCTTGCAAAACCGGCGGAAGTGCCTGCAAAATGCAAGGAAAACGCGTGCGCATCGGGCTATCCAGGCGCACTGCCCCGACGGGCCCGTTCAGCCGGTCCTGCAGCGCAACCGTACGAGGGTGCCCTCGCCGAGAGCGGCGTTGAGCCGGGTAAGCAGATCGCAGGCCATCAGCTCGAGCTCCTGCGCCCACACGGAGGACTCGCAGGTGACCGTAAGGACGCCTTGGCGCTCGGCGGTCGGGCGCGCGGCGGCGCAGATGACCGGGCCGACCGCCTCCTCCCACGCGGCCTGCGCCTGGGCGAGAGCGGTCGCGGGCGAGAGCGTCGCGGCGAGTCCTTCGAGGGCGGCGGATATGGGCCGAGGGGCGGCCCTGCTCATGCGGCGATGGCCTCCTGCAGGATCGCGCCGGTGGAGATGCGTAGGCGCGTGACGCTCGCGTCGGCCGCGCCTGGCACGTGCGCGAGGTCGGTGGTCGCGATCACGCTCTGGCCGGCGCTGGCAAGCTCGCTGGCAAGCATCTGACGACGCTCGAAGTCCAACTCGCTCATGACGTCGTCAAGCAGCATCAGCGGCGTGCGACCACGCTCGCGGGCGAGCAGCGCGCGCTCTGCCAGCAGTAGCGCCAAAAGCGCCAGGCGCTGTTCGCCCTGGGAACCGTAGACGCGCAGCTCGCGTCCGTCGCATAGCAGCGCGAGCTCGTCGCGATGGGGCCCATGGCCGGAGAAGCCGCGCTGGACGTCCACGTCCAGGCGCTCGTGAAGCTCGGCGACGTAGGCTGCCTCGTCGACCGCGCGCGAGCGAGGACGGTACTCAAGCTCGAGCTGTCCGCTGCACCCCAGCTGGCGGGTGCTGTGAGCGAACGGCTCGGTCAGCAACTCGACCGTCTCTGCGCGGTGGCCGCGTAGCGCCAACGCGAGGCGTGCGAGCTCGTGGTCCCAGGCCGACAGCGACGCCTGGGAGGCTGCCCGTGCGCGGATGCGCCCGAGCAGCGCGTTGCGTTGGGCGAGCACATGCGCATAGTCGCGGCGAACCTGCGCTCGCAATGGCCAGATCGCGGCGACCAGCTGGTCGAAGTGGGCGCGGCGCAGCGCGGGAGCCCCCTTGACGAGCTCCAGGCGCTCGGGCATGAAGACGCTCACCAGCGGCCTCTCCGGCACGTCTAGCAGTCGCTCTACTGCAGCTCCGTCGGCCGTCATCCGCTTGACCGCCTGAGCTCCTGCACTGGGACTGCCATAGCCCACGCTCAACTCGTGCTCGTCGGCGCCATCGGCGAGACGTATCACCACCCGGGCGGCATGCTCGCCGAAGCGGACGAGCTCGCGCTCGTTGCGCGTCCGCGGGGAGCGCCCCGTGCAGCCAAAGTACAGCGCCTCGATCAGGTTGGACTTGCCAGCGCCATTGGGCCCGTGGACGATCGTCAGGCCCGCACCGAGCCGAGCTTCAGCGCGTGCATAGGAGCGAAAGTCGCGCATCTCGATGCTGATCACGTGCACGAGACCACATCACACGTTGAGGCGGATGGGCATGATGAGGTATACGAAATCGCTGCTATCGGGCGTTTCGATCAGGCCGGGCCTGAGGGGACTTATGAGCTTGAGGACGAGCTCGTCGGACTCGACGCTCTCGAGGCCATCGCGCAGGAACTCCGGGTTGAAGCCGATCTCGAATGGCGCACCGTGAAAGGGCACCGGGATCGCCTCGCTGGCCTCACCCACGTCGGGGGTCTGGGCAGACACGGTGAGGGTGCCCTCGCTGAAGCTCAGGCGCAAGGGGGCGTTCTTCTGGGCGAGCAGGCTGATGCGCCGCACGACGTCGGTGAGCTCGGGGGCAGACAGGCGTAGCTCGTGCTCGACTGACTCTGGCAGCAGCTGGCGGTAGTTGGGGAACTGGCCGTCGATCAGACGCGATGAGAGCACCACGTCGGCGTGCTCGAAGATGACCTGGTTCTGTCCTACGCTCACAGCGAGCGACTCCGCTGGCTCCTGCTGGGCGATGCGGACTAGCTCCTGGAGGGCCCTCGCAGGCACGTTTGCCTCCAGGGTGCCCTGCAGAGGCGCCTCGAGCGAAGTCTGCTTGACGCTGAGGCGATAGGAGTCCGTGGCAACCATGCGCAGCTCCTGCCCCGATGCGGAGATGAGGATGCCGGTGAGAACGGGTCGCGTCTCGTCGCGCGATGCAGATCGCGCGACGCGCGCGATCGTGTGGATGAAGGCGGGGGCGGGAAGCACGACGCGCGTGTCGGGGGCTGGCGAGGGAAGCTGAGGAAAGTCGTCGGCGCGTAGAGTTCGCAGATGGAAGGTGCTAGGGCCGCAGATGAGCTCGACGTCTTGCTCTGCGGCGCGCAGCTCGATCGTCAGTTGGTCGGCGGGTAGCGAGCGGGTTACATCGAGCAGGAGCCGCGCGGGTAGGACGGCGAGACCTGGGTGCAAGACCTCGCCTTGGAGGGGAACTCGCAACCCGACCTCCATGTCGGTGGCAAGCAGCTCAGGAACGTGGTCTGGCTGGGCGGAGATCATGACGCCGGAGAGTGCCTGCACGGCGCTGCGTGTCGAGGCAACGCGTGTGGCGGTCTGTAGCTGTGAGAGGAGGTTGGCTGTTGGAAGAGCTAGCTTCACGACGATGTGCTGATCAGGATGTAGTGAGTAGTAGGTGTTGTGGGGATGTGTATAGCGGCTTGGCTGCTAGCGAAAGGCGCGGTCAGGGCTGTGGATGAGCAGCGAAGTGTCTCAGGCTGGGCGGTCGGGGTGTGGGCTGAAGGTGGGGTTGCGATCGGTGTCGACAGTCAGGGAACGACGAAGCCGCTCGACAGCTTGACGTGAGGCGTCGTCGTCTGCGATGCGCGCGGAGGTGCGTCGCCATGCGTGAAGAACCGTCGTATGGTCGCGCCCGCCAAAGGAGCGCCCGATGGTGGGCAGCGACTCGCCAGTGAGCTCACGTGCGAGATACATGGCGACTTGTCGTGGCCAAGCTACGCGCGCGGTGCGTGAGCTCGAGAGCAGCTCGTCGCGGGAGAGGCCAAAATGTTGACAGGCGGCGTTTTGGATGTCGGCGAGGGAGCGCGGCTGGGCGTGTGCGTGCGCTTGTGGATAGAGCCTGTGGAGGACCTCTTCTGCGAGGTCGGCTGTTAGCGGACGGCCCGTGAGAGAGCTGAAGGCGACGGTGCGGATCAGGGCTCCCTCAAGCGCGCGGACGTTGCTGTGGACATGCTCGGCGATGGTGATAAGCGCGAGCTCGTCGTCGAGCTCGATATGATCGCGGTAGGCGCGCATCCGTAGGATCGCGACTCGCGTGGAGAGGTCGGGGGGCGCGATATCGGCGACGAGGCCGGCCTGGAAGCGCTCGCGCAGTCGGTCCTCGAGTGCTTGCAGGTCGCGTGGAGGACGGTCTGAGGTGAGCACGATCTGGCGCCCGCCGTCGTGTAGGGCGTTGAAGGTGTGGAAGAACTCCTCCTCGGTCTTGGTCTTGCGCTCGAGGAATTGGATGTCGTCGATGAGTAGGACATCGATGTGGCGAAAGCGTGTCTTGAAGGTCTCGGTACGGCCGCTGGCAAGCGCGGCGAGGAACTCGTTGGTGAAGGCCTCGCCGGTCGTGCAGCGGACAGTCAATCCGGGATTGTGGGCGAGTACGAGGTTTGCGATCGAGTTGAGCAGGTGCGTCTTGCCGACGCCGGGGGGCCCGCAGATGAAAAGCGGGTTGTAGGCGTGGGCGGGCATCTCTGCGACGGCCAGCGCGGCTGCGTGGGCAAGCCGGTTGCAGTCGCCGATGACGAATTGCTCGAAGGTGAGCTTGGGGTTGCCCAAGGGTTGGGAGGGCGTGTCGAGCGGCGTGGCGGACTGATGGGCGTTGGGCTCGCTGGTCAGCTCGACGTCGATGGCGCGCCCAAGCACGAGGGCGACCGTGTCGTGCAGCAGCGCTCCAAAGCGATCGCCGATCCAACGGCAGCTGTGCGGCGGAGCGAGGACGACAAGACGCCGCTCGGAGAGCTCGAGAGCCCGCAAGGGCTCCAGCCAGGTGTGGTAGGTGGCATGGCCGACGGCGATCGCGAGCTGGTCTTGCACCTGCGTCCATATGTGCTCGAGCTCAGCGTTCACGGCAGCGTGTATCGACCCGGGTCGGGAGAGTGGTCTACTTTCGGCAGGGGGCCCGTGAGGGCCCGGTTGGGCGACTATACCCAACGCCCTCCGACGCCCGGTGGGGCTCGCCGCAAATGGCGGAAAATTTCAGCGGCCGGTTGCGGGAGGGCCGGGGGCGCTGCCCGGCGTATACTTCAGGGGCGATGAAGCGCACCTATCAGCCGAAGAAGCGCAAGCGCGCCCGGACGCACGGCTTTCGTGCGCGCATGAGCTCGCGCGCGGGCCGGCTGACGCTGCAGCGCCGGCGCGGCAAGGGACGTAAGCGCCTCTCGGTCTGAGCTGCGCGGGCGACAGTGGACCCCGTGGGCGAGCGGCAGGCGAGTAGGCGACGGGCGACGGGCACAGGACGGCTGTCGCGCAGCGCGGAGTTCGAGCGCGTGTATCGCCAAGGACGCTCGACGGCCAATCGCCACCTCGTGCTGTACGACTTCCCGAACCCGTCCACGCAGCAGCCGAGACTGGGCCTGTCGGTGTCGCGCAAGGTCGGTGGCGCGGTCGCGCGCAACCGCGTCAAGCGCTTGCTGCGCGAGGCGTTTGCGTGCGTGGAGCAGGATCTCAAGCAAGGCCGGGACGTGGTGGTGGTTGCCCGCCCGCCCGCCCGCGAGCTGGCCGAGCGAGAGGGTTTGGCGGGCGTGCAGGCGTCGCTGGCCGATTTGATCGCCAGGGCGGGACTGGGCGCCGGGTCGCAGGAGCCGACAGGGAATGGCGCAGGATGAGTAGTGCGCACAGCCGCGTGGTCCGCGTGGTCCGCGCTGTGGCGGTCGCGCCGATAGTGGTCTACCAGCGCGTGCTCTCGCCGGTGATCCCCCGCCGCTGCAAGTACGAGCCGACGTGCTCTCGCTATGCGGTCGAGGCGATCGGGCGGTACGGCATACTTAAGGGGCCGGTGCTCGCCGGGTGGCGTCTGCTCAGGTGTAACCCGTGGAGCTATGGCGGATACGATCCGGTGGAGGCCCAGCGAGTGTTCCCGATCCGGGCGGGCGGGCTTGTCAAACGGGCGTCCGAGCAAACACCGGGCGCGGAGCCCGAGGCCGGGTCTGGCAAGCGCAGCGCAGCAGGCTCCAAGCACAGCCCTCCCATGACCGCAGAGACCACCTAGAGCATGCCGATCTTCGCAAACGTGATCCAGCAGGCGTTCTCGCCGTTGATCAGCCTGTTCGAATCGATCATGGTGTTCATCCACGCCCACCTGGTGGGCGGCAGCTGGGGACTGGCGATCGTGGGGTTGACGGTGCTCATCCGCGCGATCCTCGTGCCGCTGACCTACAGGCAGCTGAAGTCGATGCAGGAGATGCAGCGCCTGGCCCCCCAGATCAGCGCCCTGAAAGAGAAGTACAAGGAGGACAAACAGCGCCAGCAGCAGGAGATCATGAAGTTCTACCAGGAGAACAAAATCAACCCCCTGGCCTCGTGTCTGCCGCTGCTGCTGCAACTGCCGGTGTTCATATCGCTCTTCTACATGCTGCGGACGGACCTCAAGAAGCACATCTGCGGGTCTCAGCTGGTTAGCTACTACAACGCCCGTCCGGCGTTGGCGACGAAGTACAAAGCTGGCTCGCATATCAGCGCCGTGGCGCATCTGCCGGGAAAATTCATCGAACAGACGACCTGCAACACGGTCGCCCCCCATTCGGCCAAGTTCCTGTTCCTGCCGGACATCACGAGCAAGGCGACCGGCGTCGCGCTGGTGGTCTTGATCGTGCTGTATGTGGGGTCACAGCTGGCCTCCACGTTCATCGCCACGGCTGCCGCGGACAACAACCAGCGCATCATGTTCCTGCTGTTGCCGGTGGTGTTCGTGGTGATCCTTTACCGCTACCCGGCGGGTCTGCTGGTGTACTGGATCACGACGAACCTGTGGACGGTCGGGCAGCAGTACCTGATCAAACGCCATATGGGAACTCCGATACTCCCGGCCAAAGGCGCCGGGTCGTCCGGTACCGGGGATGGGGGCTCGGCCAACGGCCGCGCCGAGCAGCCGCGGGGCGGCACGCCCAAGCCCCAGCCGGCGCTCGCCGGCGTAAGCGGCTCGCCGGCTGCGGGCGTTGCCCCGCCCCGCCCGCCCCGCAAGAAGAAGAAACGCTCGGGCAGGCGCCGATGAGCGACGAGGACGCAGACGCGCAAGGGCCCGAGCTCGAGCCGGCGGAGGCACTCGAGGAGCTCCTCGAGGAGATCACCGAAGGGCTCGGCCTGGACGCCGAGGTGCACGTGGAGGGGGCCAAGGGGCTGCTGCACGGCCGCCTGACGGGCGATGACGTTGGCCTGTTCATTGGCCGCCGCGGCCAGACGATCGATGCCGTGCAGCATCTCGCCCAGCGGATCGTCTTTCCAGAGGGCCCGTCGGAGGTGCGGGTGGTGATCGACGCCAACGGTTACCGCGAGCGTCGTGCCGAGGCACTGCGGGCCGAGGCCGACGATGCCGCTGACGATGCGGTGAGCTCGGGCGGCCCGATCGAGTTGGACCCGCTGCCGCCGTTCGAGCGGCGCATAGTCCACGAGTACCTGCGTGACCGCGGCGACGTGGAAACGCACAGCGAGGGCGATGAGCCGGAGCGCTACCTGGTGGTCACGCCGCGGACAGGCGGATGAAGCGCGCGGTGTTTCACGTGAAATCATCCTGACGGGACCTGACTGCCGTGCGCGCGACCGAGGGCGACCCCCGCGCTATAGGCGGCCTAGATGCGCTCGTGGCTCGCTACGGCCTCGAGGCATCTCAGCGCAGCAGACTCGCGATGTTGTTGGGGATCCTGGCACAGGACGAGCGCGCACCGACGACGATGCGCACGACAGAGCAGGCCCTGGACGGCCACCTCGCCGATTCGCTGGTGGCCTTGGAGCTGGAGGTCACACGGAACGCCGAGCGGATCGTGGACATCGGCTCGGGCGCGGGCTTTCCGGGGTTGGCGCTGGCCGTGGCGCTTCCGTCGAGTGGGGTGTGCCTACTTGAGAGCCAGGCGCGCAAGTGCTCCTTCCTGGCGGACGTGATTGCGCGGCTGGGCCTCGACAACGTGGGCGTGGAGTGCGTCCGCGCGGAGGAATGGGCAGCGCAGGGCGAGGGCCAGGACCTGGCGGTCGCCCGCGCGGTGGCGGCGCAGCCGGTGGTGCTCGAGTACGCAGCCCCGCTGCTGCGGCTGGGCGGCAGGCTGGTGGACTGGCGGGGCCGCCGCGACGCGGACGAGGAGGACGCGGCGATGCGGGCAGCGAAAGAGCTTGGTCTGCGCAGGGAGGATGTGCGCCGGGTCCAGCCGTTCGCGGGGGCCAGGAACCACCACCTACACCTGTTCGTGAAGCAGGCGCCGACGCCTGCGCGATTCCCGCGCAGGACGGGCATCGCGCAAAAGCGCCCGCTCGGCGCCCTATGAGCACCGCTGCGAGCCCTGTCGACGTACTGTCCGGCGACGAGCAGTCGCGCGCAGACGATCGGCGCTAGCTTGCAGTCGGTGGACTCTGGACCGATCGAACACGGCGAAGCGGTGGAGCCGCGCGAGCGCGGCGAGACTCAACACCAGCGCATGGCTACGGTGTACGCGGTGGCCAACCAGAAGGGCGGCGTGGGCAAGACGACGACCGCGGTCAACGTGGCTGCGTGCATCGCGGAGGCTGGCTACGCGACGCTGCTGGTGGACGTGGATCCCCAGGCAAACGCGACAGTCGGCGTGGGGGTGTCGCGCAGCCGCGCGCCGGGGCTGTACGAGGTCCTGACGGGCGAGGTGACGGCGGCGCAGGCCATCACGGAGTCGGCGGTGCAGGGCCTACACCTGTTGCCGGCCGGCGCGGGCCTGGCGGGCGCCAACGTGGAGCTGCCGCGCGTGGAAGGCTTCGAGCATCTCCTGCGCGACCGCCTTGCGCCCCTGCGCGAGAGCTACGAGTACATCCTGCTCGACTGCCCCCCGTCGCTGGGTCCGCTGACGGTCAGTGCGCTGGTGGCGGCAGACCGCGTGATCGTTCCCGTACAGACGGAGTACTTCGCGCTGGAGGGCCTGGCGGGGCTGTTGGAGACGCTGGCGCTGCTGCAGCGCGATCTCAACCCGACGCTGACGGTGGCGGGCATGCTGCTGACGATGCACGACAGCCGCACGCGCCTCGGCCAGGACGTGGAGCGCGAGGTGCGCGAGCACTTCCCGGATCTGGTGTTCGACACGGTGATCCCGCGCAACGTGCGGGTGGGCGAGGCGCCGAGCTACGGGCTTCCGGTCACCCACCACGATCCGCTCAGCGCGGGAGCGGAGGCGTACTTCGAGTTGGCCAAGGAGGTGGCTGCACGTGGCTAAGCCGAGGCCGGGGATGGGGCGTGGCCTGGAGGCAATCCTGTCGATTTCGGCGCAGGGCGACGAGCCGCGCGAGGATGAGCTGCGCGAGCTGCCGGTGGCGCTGATCTCGCCAAATCCCAAGCAGCCGCGCAGGCGCTTTGACGCACAGACGCTGGAGCAGCTCGCGCAATCGCTGGGCGAGCGCGGCGTGCTGCAGCCGGTGCTCGTGCGGCCCAAGGCGGGCGGGACGTATGAGCTGGTGGCCGGCGAGCGACGCTGGCGAGCGGCGCAGATCGCGGGCCTGCAGAGCATCCCGGCGATCGTGCGCCAGCGCGAGGACGCGGCGGCGCTGGAGTTGGCGCTGATCGAGAACATGGCGCGCGAGGACCTCAACCCGATCGAGGAGGCGCGCGCGTGCGCGGCGCTGGTGGAGGAGCTCGGGTTGACGCGCGAGCAGGTGGGACGTCGCGTGGGACGAGGCCGCGTGGCGGTCAGCAACCTGGTCCGCCTGCTCGACCTGCCGGACGAGGCGATCGAGCTCCTGCAGGCGGGGCAGCTGAGCGAGGGCCACGGCAGGGCGCTGTTGCTGGCCGACGATCATTCTACTCGCCGAAGCCTGGCTGCGCTGGCGGCGCAGGAGGGCTGGTCGGTGCGGGTCACGGAAGATCGCGCCCGCCACAGCAAGGCTCGCGCGCCTCGAGGCACACCCAAGCGGGCGGTCCATCCCGACCAGGAGCAGGCAGCCAGCGAAATAGCGCAGGCGCTTGCGGGGGCGCTCGGGGCGGAGGTCCGCGTGAAGGTCGCGGGTGACGGCGGATACCGCGCAGAGCTGTTGTTCTCGACGCCCGAGGAGGCGATCGAGCTAGCACGCAGCATCCGCCCGCGTTCGCTGGCATAAGTCTCGATATGGCCGCTAGAATCGCGCCAGCGGGCGATTAGCTCAGCCGGTTAGAGCGCTTCTCTGATAAGGAAGAGGTCCCTGGTTCGAGTCCAGGATCGCCCATCGCGAAGAACTGGCCTGGCGTAGTGCCGGTTGGTTGACATAAACCACGCGCTGGACGGCAAGTGGCCCGGAGACATCTGAGTTGCGCAGTGCTGGCATCCAGGCGCCCTTCCGACATGTCGATCTCCGCCGTGCGCTAGTCTCCGGCGCGCCTAATCTCGGACATGTGCCCGAGAGCGGGGGAACCGAGACGTTTGGGGCGAATTCCGTGGTGATCCATGGGAGGCGCGATGCGCCAGCCCGTCAGCTAACCCCGCCGGCCGACCACGAGAGGACGACTGTTGCGCTCACGCCTTGCGAGGACTGCGGCCATGCTCGTACTGCCCCTGCTGGCCCTATGCGTGACGATGGCCCAGGGCGCGACGGCGGCGATCACGGGAGGCACTGCGCCCGCGCCGGTCACGCCGACCGCACCGCCCGGCCCGCCCGTGCCTGGGGCTCCTGTGGGCACCGCTGAAGCGACAAGCGTGGGTGCGACGGGCGGCTCGGCCACAGGCGGCGTGGCGATCCCCTCCGCGCCTGCGTTCGCAGGCAGCCCCTACCCGATTGGCCCCAGTGGCTGGGTGTTCCCTCTCTATCCGGTCTCCAGCGTCGCGTCCAAAGGCCGCTGGACGCTCGATCAGGGCGTGGACCTGGGCGGCAGCGCCAACCAGTGCGGCGCGCACCTGCGCGAGCTGGCGGTGGCGAGCGGCACGATCGTCCACGAGGGCCTGGAAGGCTTCGGCCAGTGGGCGCCCGTGCTGCTCGTTGAAAGCGGGCCGGACACGGGCCGCCTGATCTACTACGGCCACGCGTCTCCCGACCTGGTGCCCGTCGGCACCCACGTCAGCGCCGGCCAGACGATTGCCGAGGTCGGCTGTGGCGACGTCGGCATATCGTCGGCTCCCCACCTCGAGATCGGCATGCTGCCCGTCGGCGCGACCGATCCCGAAGACCTGCCGGCGTTCGGCCAGACCTCCCATGAAACGCTCGCCAACCTGAGCTCCGCGTACACCACCGCGCTGTCTGCCTACGAGACCAGGCGGGCAGCCGCGGCGCGGGCCAGGCGCGCTTCGGCCGGCCACACGCGCTAGCGAGCTCGCACACGGGTCCCGGCAGCGGCCCGCGGGCTGACGTCGGCCTTGCCAAGCGGCTATGACGGAGAACGCGGGCCGACACTAAGGGAACCGCGCCGGCCTGCCGATGAGTGCCTCGTGACCATCTCCGCTCGCAGGTTCCACCCGCGCGTCCTCTCGCGCCCCCAGACGCTCCTGTCCGCCGTCGCGACCGCGCTATGCCTGTCCCTGTCGCTGCTGTGCACGAGCGCCAGCGCCCTTGTCACTGAAGTGGAAGGCAACAAGGTCGGGGTGGCACCGCGCGAAGTCGCCTACTACACCTACGGCGTGGGCAAGTGGAAAGGGGAAGAAGCTGCCACCGGCGAACCCGGCGTTCCAGCCCCCAACCTGGCGGCCGAGAGCTTTGAAAATCCTTCCAGCAACCCAGTGGTGCACAGCGCCAACACCTATGTGATCTTCTGGGACCCGCAGAAATACTACCATCCCGACTGGCGCCATCTGGTTGATGAATTCATGGCAGAAGAGGGGACCAAGGGCAGCCAGCTGGCAAGCGTCTTCGCGGTCGACGGGCAGTACACCGACTCGACCAACAAGCCAGCCGCCAATCACTTCAACTTCCTCGGCAGCTTCGAAGACAGCAACGCCTATCCCGAACCCTCCGGCTGCACCGATCCGTTCCCGTTCGAACCGACGATTCCACAGAGCTCACCGCTCGTGCAGGGTCTGGCGGTGTGCCTGTCCGCGGCTCAGGTTCGTTCGCAGCTCGAAACCTTCATCGCTCAGCACAGCCTGCCCAAGGGCATGGGCACTGTGTACTACCTGCTCACACCGCCCGGTGTTGCGACTTGCCTGGATTCCGGCGGAGTCACCGGCCACTGCTCGGAATTCAGCACGACCATCGCGAAAGTCGAAGAATACGAAAAGGAAAAAAGGGAAAAGGAAAAGAAATCCGAACCCTACGTCGAACCTGAAGGCCTCAAAAGCTACAAGGCCAGCTTCTGCAGCTATCACGGCGCGATCGGCAACGGCAACGCCAGCACGATCCTCTACGCGATGATCCCCTGGACCGCCGGCGGGGCCGCCGACTACCAGCTGCCCGCGAAGGACGAGATACAGGCCTACCCATGCCAGGACGGCGGCTTCCAACCGGCCACCAAGCCAGGTCGCGAACCTGTGGAAAAGGAGGCCACGCACGCCAGAACGCCCAAGGAACAAGAAGAATTCGACAATAAGACGGCGGAAGAAAGACGCAAGGAGGAAGAAGCCGAAGAACTCGGCCTGCGGGGCCCCCACATCCAGGAGCCCAACCAGCTCCAGGGCGAACGCAGCGAAGACGGCTTCTTCGACACCGGCCTGGCCGACCTGATCGTCAACCAGATCGCGGTCCAGCAGCAGAACATCGTCACCGATCCGCTCCTCAACGCCTGGCACGACACCGAAGGCAAAGAGGTGACGGACGAGTGCCGCAACTACTTCGTTCCCACAATTGGCGGCAGCCCGAGCGCACTGCCCGAAAGTCATGCCGGGAGTCTGGCCAATCAGCTTCTCGAAAAAAAGCAGTACTACCTCAACGACGCCTTCAACCTGTCCGGCGTCAGGATGAACTTCCCCGGGGTGGAGTGCCTTGACGGGATTCGCCTCGAACCCAAGTTCACCTCACCTGTACCCGTCAACGCCGGCGAACTGGCGGGCTTCGACGGCCTGGAGTCAGATATCACTCTCGACTGGGCCGACGACTTCCCGGCGCCGGCCGCCGCCAACGTCACCTACCCCGTCTTCACATGGAACTTCGGCGACGGCAGCCCGACCGTGTCCGGTTTCGAGCCCGCTGGGCCCTCGACTAACTCTCCCGGAGCGTCCCCCTGCGCGGCGCCGTGGCTGGCACCGTGCGCGGGCAGCACTTTTCACTCTTACAAGTATGGCGGCACGTACAACGTGACCCTCACTGTGACCGATGTCGCGGGCAACACAGCCAGCGTCACCCACCCGATCACCGTGATCGGTCCGCCGCCGCCGTCAAAAGAAGAAAACTCGAGCAAATCCGAAGGCTCGAGCAGCTCTGGGAGCAGCTCGGGGGGCTCCAGTCAGTCGAGCCAGGGAGGTTCCTCCTCGCCTGCTTCTCCCGCCCCGGCCGGCGTGCCGGCTCCGGTGGCGCTCGCTGCGGCGCTGTCGCACAGTCTCTCGAGCGCGCTGAAGAACGGTCTTGTGGTGCGCTACTCGGTCAACGAGCAGGTGGCCGGGCACTTCGAGGTCCTGCTCGCCGCCGACGTGGCGCACCGACTGGGCATCAGTGGCTCGCGGGCCACCAACCTGCCCGTGGGGTCGCCCGCCGAGCTCGTCATCGCCAAAGCGATCCTGGTCACCACCAAGGGTGGGCGCAACACCGTCGACATTCAATTCTCCAAGCGCACAGCCGCGCGCCTGGCCAAGCTACACAAGGTGACCCTGCTGCTGCGACTGATCGTGCGCAACGCCGCATCGCATAACCCGGCCACGACGACGGTCCTCAGCCCGATCACGCTCACCCACTGAGCGCTCGCGCGAGCCGCACCGTAGATCCGAGGTCAATCCGGCGAGCGCTTGTTTCGCTTCGAGCGCGCCTTGTCGCGGAAGACAAACCACCACAGCGCGGCCAGGAACACCCAGCCGAGCACGATCGACACGAGCGAGATCACACCAAGACTGGTGCTGTTGGCGCCTTCAGCTTCGCCGCCGAGCGCCATCGGCACGTTCAGGGCCAGACTCACGAGCGGGGAGAGCGCGCCAGCCATTGCCTACAGCCCGGGCCAGTGGCGCACGACATAGCCCGCGTTGTCGGTCGGCTGTACCTGCCAGCGCGACGCGTACACGCCGCTGCGCCCAGCGGTGTCGTAGAGCATGCCGTCGACGTACATGTAGGTGTGGCCCGCGTTGGCATACACGGTGATGTAGCGACCCGGACCGGCGACGCCCCAGCTCTCCAGTTCTCCGGAGGTCTCGGGCGCGCCCAGCAGCCCGCCGGCGGCAAGGGCGTAGCTGACCGAGCCCGAGCAGTCATAGGCGTTGTCGATGAAAGACGCGTGCCCGCCGCCATAGACATAGGGGAAGTCCGCGATCTCGTTTGCGCCCGCGATCACCTTCTGCACCACTTCGGGGATAGCGGTGGGGATCGGGATCGTGCCGTTGCCGCCAATCGACTCGCCACCGGGCACGGCGGTCAGCGTGCGCTGCTGGTTGAGCCTGGCGGTGCGTTCGACGGCCTGCATCTGCTGGAGCTCCTTGCGGACTTCCGCGTTGGAGGGCGCGCCGGCGGCGACGATCGCTTCTCCCGCCTGGATGGGGGCGGCCGCGCTTGCGTGCTTGACCGACGCAGGCGCCGGATAGCTGTCCGCTTCCAACGGGTCTGCGACCTCCTTGGCGACCCCTGGTTTGCTGCCCGGCTTGGGCGACGTAGCCACCGCGTTGCCAGCTGCGCCAACGGGGACCGTCGACTTGGCGGCGGGGTCTCCCGGCTTGATCGCTGAACCGACCGGCGCTTCACCACAGGCGCTGAGCGCGACGATGCCCAGCAGGCAACCGACCGCGGCCGTCGCCTTGCGCGCGAGGGTCATGCGAACAGGCTAGCGACCGCGTCCGCCGTGAGGTGTCGATAATCTGGTGTGATGCGCGAGGAAGCCACCGCCGTGCAGCTGCGGCCGCATGCCCGCCTGCTGCATGGCATGCGCCGGCCCTCCAACTGGCTGCAGCTGGTGCGCTTCGGCATGGTCGGAGGCGTCGGGTTCATCGTCAACCTGGCCGTGTACTCGCTGTTCGTCCATCCCATCGGCGTCGACTACCGTGTGGCCTCGGTTGTCGCCTGGCTGGTGGCCGTGATCAACAACTTCGTGCTCAACCGCCACTGGACCTTCGACGCGCGCGCCGGTCGAGCGCACTTCCAAGCCCTGCGGTTCCTCATCGTCAGCCTCGTGGCGGAGGCTTTCAGCCTGCTCTTGCTGACGCTGCTGGTGGAGGGCGCAGGCATCGACAAGGTGGGCGCCCAGGCGCTCGCGGTGGCCGGCTCGATGCCGCTGAACTTCCTCGGCAACAAGCTCTGGAGCTTCCGGCCGGAGTCCTGAGCTGCCCCTCCCGGTGGGTCGGACGGGGCTACGTCGGGACCTATACTCTGGCTTTCCCCGCTCGGAGGCTCTTTGTGCAGGAGATGGTGATTTACGGTGTCAGCTTCGACATGGTTGGCAAGCAGCCGATCGTGCTCCTGAAGACTGTCGAGGGCAACAAGTTCCTGCCGATCTGGATCGGGCATCCCGAGGCGGCGTCGATCCTGATGAAGCTTCAGGGCGCGGGCACGCCGCGGCCGATGACCCACGATCTGCTGTGCGACATCCTTGGCGAGCTCGACGTCAAGTGCACACAGGTGTCTGTCACCGAGCTGCGCGAGAACACCTTCTTCGCGTCCATCACCCTCAGCGTCAACGGTCGCGAGCTCGAGATCGACTCGCGCCCAAGCGACGCAATCGCTCTCGCCGTGCGCTCCGGAGCACCCATCTACGCCGCCGAGGAGGTCATCTCCGAGTCGGCCATCGAGTTCGAGCACGACGTCGAGGAGTCCGAGGACGTCGTCGAGAAGTTCAAGGAGTTCTTGGACCAAGTGTCTCCCGAGGATTTCGCAGCAGGCGACTCCTGATCAGCGAGTGAAGGCTGAGGCGAGGATCCGCTCGATCAGTTCGTCGAAGCCGATCCCGGCGGCGTCTGCGGCCAGCGGCAACAGGCTCGTTTCGGTCAATCCCGGGCCCACGTTCGTCTCCAGCACCGACAGCTCACCGCTGTCTGCATCCAGCATCAGGTCGACGCGTGCCAGACCGTGGCAGCCGAGCAGCCGGTATGTCGCAAGCGCCAGCTCCTGCGCCCGCTCGGTCGCCCCGTCGGGCAGCTCCGCCGGACACACGAACGTGGTCATGCCGATCTCATAGCGCGACTCGTAGTTGTAGAACTCCTCTTCTCGCGGGATCGCCTCGACCACCGGCAGCGCGAGCGGCTCGCCGGCTGCCGACGCAGTCGTTGCCGACGCGGAGCGGGACGCTGCGGGTTGCGCGTCTCCATCGAGCACCGACACCGCCAGGTCGCGCCCCTTGACGTAGCGCTCGATCACGACCTTGCGATCGTAGGAGAGCGCCCCCACGATCGCCGCTGGCAGCTCGTCGCCCGAGCGCGCGAACTTCACGCCCAGCGCCGAGCCCTGGCTGGCGGGCTTGACCACCATCGGGAACCCGAGCATGCGCTCGACGTCGCCCAGCGCCGCCGCCACGCCCAGCTCCTGGATCGCGGTCTCCTTGAAGGCGGCGAAGTCCGGCGTCGGGATGCCCGCCTCGCGCATCAGGTACTTCGCCAGCGCCTTGTCGGTGGCGCGCATGCACGCCGCCGGCCCCGAACCCGTATAGGGCACGCCGATCGTCTCCAGCAGGCCCTGCACAGTCCCGTCCTCGCCGTCGCGGCCGTGCATCGCCACAAACGCCGCGTCCGGTCGGCAGTCATGCAGCTGCGCCACAAGCTCCGGGCCCGCGTCGATCGCCACCACCTCATGACCCAGCCGACCCAACGCGCTCTGCGCCCGAGCTCCCGAGCGCAGGGATACGGTCCGCTCCAGCGACCTGCCGCCCTTCAGCACCGCGACCTTCTTGGCGGCGCTCATCGATCCTGTCGCCGGCGCGTCGAGCGCTGCTGCTCGCGGCGAGGCAGCGCGACGACATCGGCGAGCGGGGCACCTTCGTCTTCCTGCGGTCCCGTCTGCGCTGCGCCCGGCGAGGATGAGGCTGTCGCCGACGACGCTGAGGTGGCGGACCCGGTCGTCAATGTTCCCAGCAGACCCGTGTCTCCGCCCATGATCTTGCCGATCCGCCGGATTCCCTCGCGGATGTCCGCGTCGGGCACGCCTGCGAAGTTCAAGCGCATGGAGGAGCCCCCACGCCTGCCGTCCATGTAGGCCGCGCGGCCGGGCACGAACGCAACGCCCTCGCTGCGCGCCATCAGGTCGGTCGTGTCCACCTCGCCATCCAGGGTGGCCCAGATGAACAGCCCGCCCTTGGGCCGGGTCCAGCTCGCGCGCCCGCCGAAGTGCTCCTCGAGCGCCTCGAGCATCACGTCGCGACGGCGGCGATAGAGATTCCTCAGGCGCTCGACGTACTCGACCCACGCCGGTCCGGGAGGCTGGGCTTGCGTTCCGCGCTCGGCGAAGTACGCCGATACGAACATCTGGGTGACCGGCGAGGAGCACAGGTCCGCGCCCTGCTTACCCAGGTTCAGCTTTTCCAGCACCGGCCGCGGCGCGACCGCCCAACCGAGACGCAGTCCCGGCGAGAGGATCTTCGAGAACGTGCCCAGGTAGATCACCAGGTCCGAGCCCCCACCCCTGCCGGCGATGGAGGAATCGAGCGAATACAGCGTCGGCAGCGCCTCGCCCTCGTAGCGCAGCAGGCCGTAGGGGTTGTCCTCGAGCACCAACAGCTCACGCTCGCGGGCGACCTCGACCAGGCGCCGGCGCCGGGGCAGCGACATCGTCACCCCGGCCGGGTTGTGGAAGTTGGGGATCGTGTAGATGAACTTCGGTCTGCGCCCCTCGCGCTGCAGCCGGTCCAAGGTGCTCTCGAGCTCGTCGATCGGCATTCCGTCGCTGTCCATCTCGATCTGCACGACCTGCGCCTGGTAGGCGCTGAACGTGGGCACCGCCCCGGGGTACGTGGGGGCCTCCGCGACGATCACGTCGCCCGGGTCGATCAGCGTCTTGCACACCAGGTCGATCACCTGCTGGCCGCCCGTCGTGACGATCACCTCCAAGGGGTCGATCTCGGTGCCCTCCGCGGCCATCACCTCCGCGATGCAACCCACAGTCGCGGCCATCCCCTCGGTAGGGCCGTACTGCAGGGCGCGCGCGGTCGACTCCGCTGCCACCTGCGCCATCAGCTTCGCGTACAGCTCTGGCGCGAACGTCGTCGTGTCGGGCAGTCCGCCCGCCAGCGAGATCACGTCCGGGCGCTCTGTCAGCGCCATCATCTCGCGCATCGCCGAGCTTTTCATCCCGCGCGTGCGTGCCGCGAACAGCGCCTCGTAGCGCGCCAGCTCGTGCGCGGTCGCCCGTGCGCGTCGTCTATCGTCCTGACCGATCTGGACACCGTCCAGCATTCCCGCACGGTAGCGCACCTCTGCAACCCCACCGCATGAACGGCCTCATCTTCTACATCGGTCTCGGCGCCGGCCTCGCGGCCGCCTGTGGTCTGCGTCCCTTCCTGCCCGCGCTGCTGGCCGGCGCGCTCGCCTCCTCCAAGGCGCTCGGCGTGAGCTTCGCCGGTCACTCGTTCGCGTTCCTACACGAAGACTGGTGGCTGTTGGCCGCGGTTGTCGCACTAGCGCTCGCGTACGCGCTGCAACTCCTGCTGTCGCTCGCGCCGATCATCGACTCCTCCGATCGCAGCCAGCCCGTCGGTCCGCTCGGTGCATCGCTCGCGGGCCTTGGGTTGGGCGCGGGGGCGCTGCTGTTCGCGGGCACGCTCGCGGCGCACGGCGACGCCTGGTGGCCGGGCCTGCTCGCCGGCTTTGTGGTTGCTGGTCTCGCCCAGCGCGCTGTTTGGCCGGTGATCGTCCGCGCTCGCGCGCGCCTGGCCGACCGCACCGCGCGCGAAGCGCTGACCGTCTACCTCGACGCTTGCGCCCTTGTGCTGGCTGCCGTCGTCTGCCTGCTGCACCCGCTCGGCTACGTGGCAGTCGCAGCGCTCGCGTGGTTTGCCTGGCGCGGGCGCGACCGTGCCCAGGCCAAGTACGCCGGGCTGCGCATCCTGCGCCGCTAGCGACCACGCGATGCCAGCCAAGCTCGTCCTGTGTGTGATCGACGCGATGGCCCCTGCAATGCTCGAGCGTGCGATCGAGCAGGGTGTCGCGCCGGTCCTGCAGCGGCTGGTCGCAGACGGTCTGTACGTCCCCGACTGCGTGGCCGCGTTTCCGTCGGTCACGCCCGTGTGCGCCGCGTCGATCGTCACCGGCACCGGCCAGGACCGCCATCGAATTCCCGGCATGAACTGGTTTCACCGCGAGGAGGACCGCTACGTGGAGTACGGCTCCAGCTTCCGTGCCGCCCAGCGTTTTGGCATCGGCCGCCAGCTCACCGACACCGTCTACAACATGAACCGAGCCCATCTCGCGCAACAGACGCCCACCGTGTTCGAGTCGCTCGACGACGCCGGCGTGCGCACGGCGGGGACCACCTACCTGATGTATCGCGGTCGCCACCGCCACGAGCCCCAGCGCGACACCGCGCTCACCCGCGTCGCCTCTGCGCTGATCCGCCACCCCGTCATGGGCCCGCGCGAGCTCTTCTACGCCGACATCTTCGCCTCGCGTCGCACCGGCTGCCGCTCGGGCCTGGGCATGCCCGGCGTGCGCGATCGCCACTCCGGCTGCGTGTCCGCCTACCTGGTCGAGCATGACCTGTTCGACTTCCTGCTGCTCTCGCTGCCCGACAACGACTGGTACTCGCATAAGCACGGACCCGACGCCCAGGTGCGCTCGCTCGCGCAGGCCGACCTGCAGCTGGCTCGCGTGATGAACGCCGCCGGCGGCGTCGACGAGTTCTTGGCCGAGCACGCGGTCATCACCATGGCCGACCACTCCCAGGCGCCCGTGCTGCACACCATCTCACTGCAGGATGAGCTGGACGATCTCGGGGTGCTCAGCCCGCCGCGCGCCTCCGCGCGCTCGGGCGACCAGCAAGTCGAACCACACATCGCCGTCTGCCCGTCCCAGCGGGCCGCCATGGTTTACGCGCTGCGCGAGTCAGAGCGCGACGCCATGCGCGCATCTGTCGAGACCCGCGCGCTGGCCATCGAGGGCATCGATCTGGTCATGTGGCTCGAGCGCGACGCCCACGACGCTCCCCGCGAGGCAGTCATCTCCAGCTCGGCCCACGGCGAGCTGCGCTTCGCCCCGGGCGGGACGCTGATCGATCCCCGCGGGGTCGCCTGGAGCGTGGACGGCGCCCTCGCCGCGATCGGCGCCACAACGCACGACGGCCGCCTGCTCAGCCCCGACTACCCCGACGCCCTGGCCCGCGTGTGGTCCGCGCTTACCTGCCCCACCTCCGGAGAGGTGCTGCTGTCGGCCGCCCCCGGGTACGAGTTCGTCGACTGGGGCGGCCAGGCCCATGTCGGCGGCGGCAGTCACGGCTCGCTGCACGCCAGCGACTCGCTCGGCGCGCTGATTCTCACCGGCGCCGCCCTGCCGAAGGCGGTCCCTGCCCAGTGGGCGATCCGCGACGTCGCGCCGCTCGTCCTGCGCCACTTCGGCCTCGACGCTTCATCCTGAGCAAATGCGCCACAGCACCCTCGTCGCCGTCCTGCTCAGCGTCACCCTGCTCGCGCCCACCACCGCCCTCGGCGCGCGCGCCGCGAGGACGACCACCACGTCCACCACGGCGTCCACCAACTCCGAAACGCCGATCCCGGTGCCCGACTCCAACGTCCCGCCCGCCGGCCGGCGCCTGTCGGCCGACCGGGTTATCGCGATCGCCAGCGCGCTGGGAAAGATGCGCGCCGTGCGCAGGAAATACCCCGGCTCCTACGCCGGCGCCTACCTGAAGGTCCCGTTTCACTGGCAGGTCAGCTTCTTCTCGCGCAACGGCAAGACCGAGATTGGCCAGGTGAC
This sequence comes from uncultured Solirubrobacteraceae bacterium, assembly GCA_963734225.1. Taxonomy (GTDB): domain Bacteria; phylum Actinomycetota; class Thermoleophilia; order Solirubrobacterales; family Solirubrobacteraceae; genus Palsa-744. The sequence goes on along the minus strand of CAVTGI010000002.1, from coordinate 36,440 downwards.
CATCGCCGACCTGACCGGCAGGGTGCTCGAACAATGGACCGGCTTCCAGGTCGCCTGGACGATGGCGCGTGGCTATCCCGGGGCGTTCGGCAGGCATGTCAACGCCCTGTACATCTGGCTGGCGCTGTGCGTCCTGTTCCTCGTGCCCTTCGTCAACTTCCGCAAGCCCTTTGCGCTGCTGCACCTGGACCTGCTCGTGTTGCTGTCCTTCTCGGTCTCGCTGGCGTTCTTCAACCACGCGCACATCTACGCATCGGTGCCGCTGGCCTACCCGCCCCTTTTGTACCTGCTCGCGCGCATGCTCGCGCTGCTGCGCCGCGGTCGGGCGGGACGCGCCCGCGCAAACGGGCGGACGGAGAGCGGGTCCTCACCCGGTCCGCTGCGCCTGCTCGTGCCCGCCCCGTGGCTTGCCGTCGGCGTGGTCTTCCTGCTCGGCTTTCGCATCGCGCTGAACGTCACCGACTCGAACGTCATCGACGTCGGCTACGCCGGCGTGATCGGCGCGCAGCGGATCGCCGACGGGCGAGCGCTATACGGCTCCTTTCCGATCGACAACGAACACGGCGACACCTACGGCCCGGCCAACTACGAGGCCTACATCCCGTTCGAGCAGGTGTTCGGCTGGAGCGGCACCTGGGACGACCTGCCCGCTGCGCACGCCGCCGCGATCTTCTTCGACCTGCTCGCCGTCGCGCTGCTGTTCTGGCTGGGCCGGCGCCTGCGCGGCCCCACGCTGGGGATCGCGCTGGCCTACGCGTGGCTGTCCTTCCCCTTCACCCTGTTCGCCCTGGAGAGCAACTCAAACGACACGCTCGTCGCTGTCCTGGTGCTGGCCGCGCTGCTCGCGGCCACCTACACGTCGAATGCAGCGCGAGCCGGACGGGGTGCCCTGGCGGCGCTCGCCGGTTTGACCAAGTTCGCGCCGCTCGCGCTCGCGCCCCTGCTGGCCACGCATGGACTGCCTGACGTCGGGCGGATGCGACGTGCCCGAGCGCTGGCAGTGTTCGGGGCTGGATTCGCGGCGACGGTTGCGATCGTCTCGATACCCGCGCTCAGTCACGATTCGCTGCACGAGATCTACGAGCGCACGCTCGTCTACCAATCAAACCGCGGCTCGCCGTTCTCGGTGTGGGGCCTGTACGGGCTGCACGCAGAGGAGATCGCGGTGGAGGCTCTCGCCGTGGTGCTTGCCCTGGCGCTAGCCTTCGTGGGTGGGTGGGCTCGCAACGACGACATCGTCGGGCTGGCGGCGGCCTGCGCCGCCGTCGTCATCGCCGAGCAGCTCGGGATCGAACACTGGTTCTACCTGTACATCCCCTGGTTTTTCCCGCTGGTCATGATTGCCCTGCTCGGGCGCTTCAGCGAGCCTCCTGCACCTGTGCCGGCCGTGGCATCAGCACCTGCTCGATCGAGTCGGCCCGCAGCGGCGCTGAGCAGCTGATCAGCACGCCCATCAGCCACGGGTCCTCCTCGGAGGTTTCAAAGCGGATCGGCATCTGCGTCAGCAGCGACTCGATCGCCTGCTCGCGCTTGACGCCGATCACCCCTCCGCGCGGGCCGGTCATGCCGACATCGGTGATGTAGGCGGTGCCCCCCGGCAGCACGCGCGCGTCGGCGGTCGGCACGTGCGTGTGGGTGCCCACGACCGCCGTCACCCGCCCATCCAGGTGCCAGCCGAGCGCCACCTTCTCCGAGGTGGCCTCCGCGTGCATGTCGACGAGGATGTGCTCCACGCCGTCGAGGTCGCCCAAGGCCGCCTCGATCTCGGTGAACGCCGAGCGGCCGGCGCGCAGGTACAGGTTCCCGCTCAGGTTGACCACTCCCAGGCGCACCCCGTCGCGCTCGACCACGCACACGCCTCGTCCCGGTTGGCTGCGCAGGAAGTTGGCCGGGCGCACTATCGGCCGTTTCGCCTCTAGATACGGGTAGATCTCCCGGCGATGATAGGTGTGGTTTCCCAGCGTGATCGCGTCCACGCCCGCCGCGAACATCTGGTCGGCGATCTTCGGCGTGATCCCCAGACCGCCGGCCGCGTTCTCGCCGTTGACCACCACGAACGTCGGCGCGTAGCGCTCGCGCAGGACCGGCAGGCAGTCCAGCAGCGTGCGCCTGCCGATGCCCCCGACCACGTCGCCCACGAACAGGATGCGCACGCCTGCGCTACCGCCCGCCTGCGCGCCCTCGCTCGCGAGCGAGCCCGCGTCCGCCCGCACGACTGTGCCCGCCTCGTCCTCAGCCATACTCTGGCGATGGTCGCAGGCAAGCGATGAGCGTCCCCAAGAGCCCTCCCCAGGCCGCCGCGCCTGAGCCGGAGGAGCAGGAGATCACCGACACGCCGCCCGAGCGGGTGGCTGGGGAGTCAGCCCCCCCGCGGGTGGTCGTCGCACGCTGGGTGCAGCTGGTCATGCTCCCGCTCGTCCTGCTCGCCGCCTGGGCGCTTGCCAAAGCGGCGGGCAAAGTGTTGTTGATCTTCATCATCGCCGGCGTCATCGCGCTGATCCTCAACCCGGCGGTCGATCTCGTGCAGCGCCCGCACGTGCCCCGCGGCTTGGCGGTGCTGTCGGTGTACGTCGCGTTCTTCCTGGCGCTGGCCGGCATCGGCTTCCTGCTCGCTAACCCTATCTCCGATCAGGTGCGCACGTTCACAAACCATCTACCCCAGATCGTCGACGAAGCCAACAGGAAGATCGCGACCTTCCAGCGCGAACTCGAAGAACACGGCATCCACCTCAAACTCGTCACGCAGGGCAAGACCGCTCTGCAGAGCATCCAGGACAAAGTCGCCAAGAGCGCCGCCAAGCTCGCGTCCTTCGGCGGCGCCCTGGCCACCGAAGCCGCCAACGCCATCTTCGACCTCGTGCTCGTGTTCGTGCTGTCCGTCTACATGCTCATCTACGGCAGGCAGATCGGGCACCTCGCCCGCCGCCTGATGCCCGACGGCGACGGCTCGCGCGCCGACGACTACCCCACACTCGTACAGCACGCCGTCGCGCGCTACATCGGCGGGCAGCTGCTGTTCAGCACCGTCATGGGCGCCTCCGCCGGCCTCTCGCTGTGGCTGTTCGGCGCCCTTGGCATCTTCCCCGCCGGCAGCACCTACGCGGTCGCCTTCGCCGTGTTCTACGGCGTGATGGAGCTCGTGCCCTACGTCGGCCCGATCCTTGGCGCCCTACCGCCGGTCATCGTCGCGCTGTTCATGCACCCGATCACCGCGGTGTGGGTCGCGCTGCTGTTCGTCGGGCTGCAGCAGCTGGAGGGCCACGTGGTCGCCCCGCAGATCTTCGGGCACACGCTGCGCATCAACCCGCTGTTGGTCATCTTCGCGCTGCTGCTGGGCCTGCAGCTGCACGGCGTCGTCGGCGCGCTGATAGCGCTGCCGATCCTGTCGATCCTGCGCGAGACGGCCGTCTACCTCAACCGCCATCTCGTGTTCGAGTCGTGGAAGGCCGGCTCGAACGGGCTGTTGTGACCTCGTCGCCGGGCCTGGCTCATGAACGCGCCCACGGCAACGCCTGTCGCCAGCCCCGTCCTCAGCGTTCGTGGGATCGCCAAGCGCTATGGCGAACTGGAAGCGCTGCGCGACGTCAGCTTCGACGCCATGGCCGGCGAGCTCGTGGCCATCGTCGGGCCCAACGGCGCGGGTAAGACCACGCTGCTGTCGATCATCGCCGGGATCCTCGCGCCGAGCGCCGGCGAGGTCAGCCGGCCGGCCGGCGACGTCGGCTGGGCACCACAGGCTCCAGCGCTCTACTCCAAGCTGTCAGTCGCCGAGAACCTCGCCCTGTTCGCGCGTCTGGAGAAGGTCGCAGATCCCAATGGCGCGGTCGCGCTGATGCTCGAGCAGAGTGGCCTGCGCGAGCGCGCCCGCGAGCGCGCCGGGCGCCTGTCCGGCGGCAACCGCCAGCGCGTCAACGTGGCCATCGCGCTGATCGGCGACCCCCCGGTGCTCGCCCTCGACGAGCCCTCGGCGTCACTCGATCCGGCCCAGCGCGAGCGGCTGTGGGACTTCGTCTGCGCGCTCGCGCGCTCGGGCAGAACGATCGTCTTCTCCACCCACAACGTCGCCGAGGCCCAGCGCCACGCCAGTCGCCTGATCGTCCTCACCGACGGGCGCATCCTGTTCGACGGATCTCCCGCGGCGCTGCTGGCCGCCGCCGGCCAGCGCCCCGACGGCGACCTCGAGCAGGCGCTCGTCAACTTCCTGGGGGCGCAATCGTGAGGTGGCTGGCGCGCAAGGACCTGCTGATCCTCGGCCGCTCGCGCCTGCTCGTCGGCCTGCTGATCGTCTATCCCGTCGCGATCGCACTGCTGATCGGTTTTGCCATCTCGCGCAGCCCCTCGCGGCCGCGTGTGGCGATCGTCGATGAGACCCCACCGGGGGAAACCGTCCGCGTGGGCGACCAGCACGTGAGCGTCGGTCAGTATGCCCGCCAGCTGTTCGGCCAGGTCCAGGCGGTCAGCGTGGGCACGCGCGCACAGGCGATCGAACAGGTCAAGTCCGCAGGTGTGCTCGCCGCCGTGGTCATTCCCTCCGACATCGCCGCGCGGGTCGCCTCGGCGACCGCCCAGGCGCAAGTCGAAGTGATCTACAACGGCGACGCGCTCGAGCAGTCGATCGTGCAGTCGCAGATCGGCTCCGCGCTCGCCCAGGCCAACCTTGGCTTCTCCAAGCAGATTCAACAGGCCGCCGCCCGGGTGATCGAAGTGCTGCTCAAGGGCGGCAGCCTCGGCGCGCTCGGCGCCAACCAGAACCTGATCGCCCTGGACGCCATCCCGCCGCTGCTTCACGGCGTGATGGCCCACCAGCCGCCCGGGCCCGACCGCGCCGCGCTCGAACGGGTGGCCGATTTCGCGCAGTTCGCCGCGCAGAACCTCGCCATCAGCAGGCAGGTCCTGTCCACCATCGGCCAGCCCATCCGCGTGCGCAGCACCCTGCTGCACGGGCGGCGCACCCCGCTTGACACCTTCGCGGTGGTCGTCGCGGTGACCGTCTCGCTGATGTTCCTGTGCGTCCTGCTCGCCGCCGGCGGCGTCGCGCTCGAGCGCGAAGAGGGCACGCTCGCGCGCCTGGTCCGGGGGGCGGCTGGGGGCCTGGTCCGGGGGGCGGCTGGGGGCCGGGCCCGTGGGGCGGCTGGGGGTCGGGCGGGTGGGACGGTGGCTGGGGGTCGGGCGGGTGGGACTCTAATAACCCGTGAGGCGCTGCTGGCCGAGAAGTCGCTGCTGGCCGCCGCCTGCTCGTTCGCGGTCGCCTTCGCCATGCTCGCCGGGGTCAGCGCGTTTGTAACGCTCGACTGGGGCCGCGTCGGACTGTGGGTGCTGGCGCTCGCGTTCGGCGCGCTGGCCTTCGGCGGTCTCGGCGTGGCCATCGGCGCGCTCGCCCGTGAGGTTCGCGCCGCCTCGCTGCTGGCCTTCCTGCTGTCGCTGCCGCTCGCATTCCTCGCGCTCGTGCCAGCCGGCTCCGTGTCGGGCGGCTTCTACGATGCGATCGGCGCGATCTCGTTCGTGTTCCCCTTCAAGGCGTCCTTGCAGGCGCTCGACGCCGCCGTCAACAGCGCGTCGCCGTCCGTCGGCGCGTCGGTCGCCCACCTCGCCGGCCTGACCCTGCTGTTCGTGGTCATCGCGCGCGTGGGGTTGCGGCAGGTCGAGTAATCGCAAAGGCCGACCTCGCCCGCGCCGAAGGCGCCCATGGTCAAAAAGATTCGATCCGCGATGGGTATCCTCGAAGGCGATGGCCTTCCCCCTCACGCGCATGCGCAGGCTGCGCGCGACCACCGGACTGCGCGGGCTTGTGCGCGAGACCGACCTGCGCGCCGGCCAGATGGTGCTGCCGCTGTTCGTCGCCGAGGCCGGCGTTCTGGGCGACGGCCATGCCGACCGGTCGCCCGGCCGTAACCCGATCGCCACGATGCCCGGGGTTGATCGATTGTCGCTGTCGGCCGCCGTAGATGAGGCGCGTGACGCTGCCGCCTTGGGCATCGCCGGCGTGCTGCTGTTCGGCCTGCCCGCCCAAAAGGACGACGAGGGCTCGGGCGCCTGGGACGACGACGGCGTCGTGCAGTTGGCCACGCGTGCCATCAAGCAGGCCGTCCCCGACCTGCTCGTGCTCACCGACGTGTGCCTGTGCGAGTACACCAGCCACGGACACTGCGGCGTGCTGCGCGACGATCACGGCGATGAGCCGATGGGGGCCCACCCCCCCCGCGTCGACAACGACGCCACCCTCGAGCTGCTCGCGCGCACCGCCGTCAGCCACGCGCGCGCCGGAGCCGACATCGTCGCTCCGTCGGACATGATGGACGGGCGCGTCGGCGCCATCAGGGAGGCGCTCGACACAGACGGCTTCGCCGATACGCCCATCCTCGCCTACTCCGCCAAGTTCGCCTCTGCTTTCTACGGGCCGTTCCGCGACGCCGCCGACTCCGCGCCCGCCTTCGGCGACCGCCGCGGCTACCAGATGGATCCCGCCAACGGCCGCGAGGCCGTGCGTGAGGCGCTGCTCGATGTCGGCGAGGGCGCCGACATGGTCATGGTCAAGCCAGCGCTCGCCTACGGCGACCTGATCCGCGCGGTCAAGCGCGCCACCCGCCTGCCCGTCGCCGCCTACAACGTCAGCGGCGAGTACGCCATGGTCAAGGCCGCCGCCGCCGCCGGCTACATCGACGAGCGCGCGATCGTCCTGGAGATCCTTACCTCGCTGCGTCGCGCAGGCGCCGACACGATCATCACCTACCACGCAAAGGACGCTGCCCGCTGGCTGGAGGAGCACAGGTGATCGAGCCCGAGCCAGCTGTCGCACCGCTCGCCGACGTGGCCGACCAAGCACGCCCCGTCACCGCGACGCCGAAGCTGCGCAGTCGCAGCGACGGCGCGGCGGTTGCACTCGACGACGTCGACCGCAAGCTGCTCAACCTGATGCAGGGCAGCTTCCCGATCGCGCCGCGCCCCTACCAGCACGTCGCGTCGCTGGCCGCAATCCCGGCACAAGAGGCGATGGACCGCGTGCAGCGCCTGCTCGACAAGCGCATCATCCGCCAGGTCACGCCCATCTTCGACACCCGCGCCCTGGGCTACTCGTCGATGCTGGTCGCCGCCAAGGTCGACCCCGAGCATCCCCACCGCGCCGCCAAGGTCATCAACCAGCACCCCGGCGTATCCCACAACTACCTGCGCAACCACGAATTCAACCTATGGTTCACGCTCGCCACCGAGCCCGACTCCAAGCTCGGGCTGGACGGCACCTTGGACGCGCTCGCGCGCGAGGCTGGCGCAGCATCGGTGCGCCAACTGCCCACCCTCAAGCTGTTCAAGATCCGCATGGATCTGGAGATGGAGGGCGACACCGACGCGCTCTCCAGCGCCGCCGAGGTCAAGGAGCCGATCGAGCTCGAGCCCCAGCCCTACGACGAATTCGACGTCGCCGTCATCCGCGCGCTGCAGGGTGACATGGCGGTGATGCAAGAACCATATGCGCCCGCCGCCGCCGAGCTTGGGATCACCCAGGAGCGCCTGCTTGACCACCTCGCCGGCATGCAGGAGCGCGGCCTGCTGCGCCGCGTTGCCGCCATCCTCTATCACCGCCGCGCCGGTTTCTCCGCCAACGGCATGGGGGTGTGGAAGGTCCCCGATGAGCAGATCTTCCAGGTCGGCTGCCGCATGGCCGCCGTGCGCGGCGTCTCCCACTGCTACCAGCGGCCCACCTACGAGGATTGGCCCTATTCGGTCTTCACGATGGCCCACGGCCGCTCCAAGGACGAGTGCGACGCGGTGCTCGACGCGATCGCCCAGATGACCGGGATTCACGAGCGCGCCACGTTGTACTCCTCCACCGAGTTCAAGAAGATCCGGCTCCTGTACTTCACCGACGAGTTCAAGGCGTGGGAGCGCGAGCACGGCGGCGCCTGAGGGCAATGATCGTGATTACACGCAGCGTGCGCCAACGTATCTACGGGACAGGCGCACGACCGGGTTGACCGCCTCGCTCATCGACACGCGCTCGGCCGAGCTGTACAGGCGCGCCCTGGAGGTGATCCCCGGCGGGGTCAACTCGCCCGTGCGGGCGATGCGCGCGATCGGGCGCGAGCCGATCTTCGCCGCGCGCGGCCAGGGGGCAGAGCTGATCGACGTCGACGGCAACCGCTTCGTCGACTACGTCTGCTCGTGGGGACCGCTCATCCACGGGCACGCCCACCCGCATGTGCTCGCAGCGATCGGCGACGCGGCCGCCAAGGGAACCAGCTTCGGCGCGCCCACGCCCGGCGAGGTGCAGCTCGCGGTCGAGGTCACGAGCCGCATGGAGGGCGTGGAGATGTTGCGCATGACCTCCTCCGGGACCGAGGCCACGATGACCGCAATCCGCCTGGCGCGCGCTGCCACCGGCCGCGACAAGGTGCTGAAGTTCGCCGGCGCATATCACGGGCACGTCGACGGGCTGCTCGCACACGCCGGATCGGGGCTGGCCACGCAGGCGCTCCCGTCCAGCCCCGGCGTGCCGGCGAGCGCGGCCGCGGACACGATCGTCGTGCCATGGAACGACCCCGACGCGCTGATCGCCGCCACCGAGCGACACGAGCTCGCCGCGATCATCGCCGAGCCGCTGCCCGCCAACATGGGGCTCGTGCCCGCGCGCGAGGCCTTCCTGGAGCTGGCGCGCGAGCGGGCAGACGCCAACGGGGCGCTGCTCGTCCTCGACGAGGTCATCAGCGGCTTTCGCGTTGCGCGCGGAGGCGCCCACGAGCTGACCGGCGTGATCGGCGACCTGACCATCATGGGCAAGGTCATCGGCGGCGGCCTGCCCGCCGCCGCGGTCGGGGGCCGCGCCGAGGTGATGCGCATGCTCGCGCCCGCCGGCGACGTCTACCAGGCGGGCACGCTGTCTGGCAACCCGCTGGCCGTGGCCGCCGGCCTGGCCACGCTGGAGCTACTCGACGAGGGCGCCTACCTGCGCCTGGCCGCGATAACGCAGGCCCTCGCGGACGGCCTGCGCGAGGCTGCGCGCGAGGCCCGAGCGTCTGGCGGGGCGGGCGGGTATCCGATCCAAGTCGCAAGCGCGCCCGGCCTGCTCACCGTCTTCTTCAGCGAGCAGCAAGTGCAGAGTTTCGCCGACGCGCAGGCCTGTGACTCCGACGCCTACGCGCAGTGGTGTCGCGAGTTGCTCGCCCGCGGCGTCTATCCGCCGGCGTCGCAGTTCGAGGCGTGGTTTCCCTCGCTCGCGCACGACGCCGAGCACATCGAGCGCACGCTGGAGGCCGCCGCCGCCGCGTTTGATTGCCTGCCCGAGCCGGGAGCGAAGCGGCGATGAGCGCCCGACCAGTGCGCGCCAACGGCGATGGGCTGCAGCGCCTGCGGGCGCTGCTGGACGAGCAGGGCGGCCTGATGGCCACACTGCTCGCGCCGTCGCCAGACACCAACGGCGGCGGGCATGCATGCGCGCACGAAAGCCCCGCTGCGCTCGCCGCCAAGGGCCCGCGCGCGCAGGGCAGGCGCGAGGAGTACGAGCTGCTGGTCGAGGCCATCTACGAGGGCTACCTGCTGCATTACGACTCGCCCCGCCTGTTGCACGTGCCCGAGGCCGACCTGCGGCTGCTGGCCGGCGACCAGCTGTATGCGATCGGTCTCGCCCGCCTGGTGGGACTCGGAGACACAATGGCCGTGGCCGAGCTCGCCGACACGATCACGCTCAGCGCGCTGGCCAATGGCGCCGGCCGCCGGCCGCTCGCGGACGTGATCTGGCAGGCCGGCGCGCGGGCGGTCGGCTGGGGGTCCAGCGAGCCTCACACGCAAGCCAAGGCGCTCGCCTTCGCAGGCCGCTGGGAGGCGATCGAGGCGATGCGCACAAGCGTCTGAAGCCGGTGGCGTCGCGCTTGACGGCGCCTCGATATTGTTTGGCTGCGGTGGCAGACAAACGCGCAAAGCAAAGGTCCAAGTACACGCTCGACCGGGGGATCCCGGGGGCCTTCGAGGGCGAGACGATCACGCGGCGCAGGTTCATGACCGGCACCGCTCACGCCACCGGCGCGATCGCCACCACCGCGTTCGCCCTGCCCGCTCTCGGCTTCGCCATCGGGCCGATCTTCAAGAGCACGCCCCACCGCTGGGAAATCGTGGGCACGGTCGACCAGTTCCCCGACAACAATTACGTGCCGGTCGTGCTGACCGTCACCCCCAACCTCGGCGAGGCCGGCAAGACGACCGTGTACATGCGCAAGTTCAACCCCGAAATCGACACCGACTCCTACGACCAAGGGACCCCCTACATCGCCATCTCCAGCCGCTGCGCGCACGTCGGCTGTCCGGTCCGCTGGGTGGACGCGTCTGAGCGCTTCATCTGCCCGTGTCACGGCGGCGTGTACGACCTGCTCGGCCGGCGCGTGGGCGGGCCCCCGGTCAGGCCGCTCGACCGCTTCTACACCCGCGTCAAAGGCGAATACGTGGAAGTGGGCCCGCGCTTCTCCGTCAACAGCCAGCTGCGCCGCTTCTCACCGCGTGACCCCGGCGAGCCGCTTGACGGCATCGGCCAGTACCTCTATCCCTCCCGTCCCGGCGCGCAGAAACTCTAGGAGCAGCTCCCGTGCCCAGAATCCCCAAGCTCCCCGCCCCCCCGCTCCCCCCGCCGCTGCAGGAACCTCCCCCGCGGCCGGGCGAGAGCAACGGCAACGGCGGGCCGCTGGAGGCGGCGGGCAGCGCGGGGATCGCCGTCGTCGACTGGGTCGACGAGCGCACCTCGCTGAGCGGCGCTGCCCGCTGGCTGATGTTCCGCAAGGTGCCCAAGGGCACCAACTGGTTCTACACGCTCGGCTCGGCCACCATGTTCGCCTTCCTCAGCCAGGCTGTCACGGGCGTATTCTTGGCGATGTACTACCGCCCGGACCCGGCCGGCGGGGCCTACGAATCGATCCGCTACGTCACCAACGACGTGTTCCTCGGCCAGTTTGTGCGCGGCATGCACAAATGGGGCTCGAGCGTGATGGTGGTGCTCGTGTTCTTGCACATGGGGCGAACGTTCTTCTTCGGCGCCTACAAGTACCCGCGCGAGCTCAACTGGGTGATCGGCGTGGTGCTGCTGATCCTCACGATGGTCATGTCGTTCACCGGCTACCTGCTGCCGTTTGACCAGCGCGCCTACTGGGCGACGATCGTGGGCGTCAACATCAACGGCACCGGGCCGCTGATCGGCCCCTACCTGAGCGACTTCCTGCGCGGAGGCTCTGAATTCGGAGCCACCACGCTGTCGCGCTTCTATGCCATCCATATGCTGCTGATACCCGGGTTGCTGGCGGCGTTGATCGGCGCCCACCTGTACCTGGTGGCCAAGCTTGGCACCACCGCGCCGCCCTGGACCAAAGCGGAGAAGCGCCAGGAGCTGCGCGAGGCGCAGGTATGAACCAGCGCCAGAAGGAGGAGTACCTCCGCGAATACTCGATCCTGAAGGCCCAGGGCAAGCCGTTCTTCCCCTACGCGGTCGCCAAGGACGGGGCGATGGCCTGCGTGGTCATGGCGATCATCATCGCCATGTCGCTGGTGCTTGGCGCCGAGCTGGGCCCCAAGGCCAACCCCACCAGCACTACCTACGTGCCGCGCCCGGAGTGGTACTTCTTCTTCCTGTTCGAGCTCTTGCGCATCATCAGGACGCCGAGCCTCGTGCCGCTGGCGACGATCGGCGTGCCGACGATCTGCATGATCCTGCTGTTCTTGCTGCCGTTCTACGATCGCGGGCCCGAGCGCCGTCCCGAGCGCCGTCCGATAGCGACCGTCACCGCGGTCGCGGTGATCTGCGCAATGGCCTACCTGACCTACTCGGGGGCCAACGTGGGCGCGCCCACGTCGATCGAAATGGCGGCGCCGGCGGCGGTCGTCCAGGCCGGCGGCAAGACGCTGGCCGAGTATGAAGAAGGCCGCAAGGTGGTCGCACAGTCCGGCTGTCTGGCCTGTCACAAGCTCGGCGACAACGGCAACGCCGGGCCGGGGCCCGATCTGACGCACATCGCCGCGCGCATCCCCCGCCAGGCGATCGCGCGCACGCTTGTCAACCCAACCGCGCCGATGCCCTCCTTCAAGAACCTGCCCGCGAAGAAGTTCAGCGCGATCGTCAACTTCCTCTCGCAGCTCAAATAGCGCGCGCCGTGCCCGCCAGCGGCCAAGCCGGCGCACACAACGGGGCAAGCCCGCAAGGGGGCCCGCAGGCCGGCACGCTGCAGGCGCCCGAGGTGCGTGCCATGTTCGACCGCATCGCGGGTGTGTACGACGCGCTGAACACCGCCATGACCGCCGGCCTGCACCATCGCTGGCGTGCGCGCGCCGCCGACGAGGCGCGTGTCGGCCCGGGCGCGCGCGTGCTTGACGTGGCCACGGGGACCGGCGATCTCGCGCTGGAGCTCGCGCGCCGCGTCTCGCCGGGCGGCGAGGTCGTGGGCAGCGACTTCTCCGAGGGTATGCTCGCGCGGGCCCGCGCCAAGGCGGCGGCCTACACAACGACGGGGGTGCGGCCGCGCTTCGAATGGGCCGACGCGCTCGAGCTGCCCTACCCCGACGACAGCTTCGATGCGGCCACCGTCGGCTTCGGCGCGCGCAACTTCTCAGACCTGGCGCGTGGACTCACCGAGATGACTCGCGTCGTACGCCCCGGGGGGCGCGTGGTGGTGCTGGAGATCCTCACGCCCACGCGCCCGCCGCTGTCGCTGTTCTACCGCGTGTGGTTCGACCGCCTGGTGCCCGCGCTGGGCAGGCTCGCGGGCGCGCTCGTGGCGCTGCGCTCGCGCGAGGGTGCCCAGCAGGCGACCATCGCCGACGCCTACACCTACCTGCCCGACTCGGTCAGGCGCTTCCCCGGCCCTGCCGAGCTGGCCGCCGAGCTACAGCGCGCGGGCCTGTCGGAGATCCGCTACGTGCTGCTCGCCGGAGGCATCATGGCGATCCACTCCGGCACGGTTGCGGTCGAGCAGGCATGATGGGCGCGGTGGGCGGCACAGCGGCCAGCGAAACCGTAGGCGAGGTGGACGGGCTCGACGCGATCATGCGCCTCGGCGGCGAGCAGCTGCGCACGCGCATGCTGCGCACCGAGCTGTACCTCGAGCAGGTGACCGCGCGCGCCGGCGCGCCGCTCGCCTCGCACGCGAACGCGATGGTCGTGGCAGGCGGCAAGCGCCTGCGCCCGCTGCTGGTCATCCTGGCCGCCGAAGCGGCCGGCGGCCCGGCGGGCGTGGTGGGCGGGCCATCTAATGGTGCCGACGGCGAGGAACGCCTGGTGCGCGCAGCTGCGGCGGTCGAGCTCGTACACTCGGCCACCCTCGTCCACGATGACCTGATCGACGGGGCCGCGCTGCGCCGCGGACGGCCCACGGTGGCGGCAGCCGCCGGCCGCGGCATGGCGGTGGCGACCGGCGACCTGCTGTTCTCGCGGGCGTTCGCCGAGCTTGCGCGCAACGGCGACGCGGCCCAGCTGTGCGCCCTGTCGGACGCCAGCTCGGCGCTGGCCGCAGGCGAGCTGCTCCAGCGCGAGGACGCCTACGCGACGCACGTGCCGGTGGAGCGCTACCTGAGGCGCTGCGAACTGAAGACGGCGGCGCTGTTCGAGGCGGCCTGCCGCCTGGGGGCGCTCGTGGGCACGGAAGGCTCGCCCGCCCTGGCAGACGCGCTCGGTGCGTTCGCTCGGCGCATCGGCCTGGCCTTTCAGATGCTCGACGACGTGCTCGACGTGTCCGGGCCGGTGGAGCGCACGGGCAAGTCGCGCGGCACCGATCTGCTCGACGGTACGGTCACGCTCCCGTTCATCCTTGCGCGCGAGCACGAGCCGCAGCTGGCCGCGTTCGAGCTGGCCTTACTGAGCGGTACGGGCGCGGCAGGCGACAGTCGGGGCATCGAGGCGCTGTGTGAACGGATCGCCGCTACGGGCGCGCTGGAGGAGGCCCGGGAACGGGCGCTGGCGGTAGTCGCCGAGGCCAAGGCCACGCTGCCGGCGATCCTGCCGGACGGGCGCGCGGCGCTGCTGGACCTCGTGGCCGACGCCGTGGTCGAACGCTACCGCTAAAAATCGCTCGGCGTGACCAGGTCAGCGTCGAGCGCGCGGATGAAGAACTCGATTTCCTCAGACATGTTGGCGTGCGTGATCCGGCGCAGGTCGCCTAGCAGGGCGCTTGCGCCGCGGTCGAGCTCGTCGTCGAGGCGTTCCACGGCGGTCTGCTCAAAGACGCCCTCGCGTCTTGACTCGCACTCCGGGCAGCGCAGCACGATGCGCCAGTGCCGCGGGCCCTCCTCGCTCCAATCCAGGGGGTAGGTCAGCTCGCCAGCGCAATGGAAGCAGATGTGCAGCTGGTCGGGCGAGGACGTTTGCGGGACGGCCTTGCCGGCGTCGGCGCGGTCGACCCCGAGCGCCTCGTCGGCGGGCGGCTGGAGGGGTTGGATGTGAGGATCGTTGTCGGGTCGCATCAGCTGTGTCTCAGTCGTCATCGACGCGTCAGCCGGACGCCTTTAGCTCGTTGGAGAGGCACTGTTCGCAGTGTTGCTGCGGGTTAATACGGTTCGGGGCGAGGTACGGACCACTGGCCGGCGAGCGCCGGCGCAAAGCACGGCTTTCGCCGCTGACCGGCTGCTAGGTTCATGGGTCTGATGGTCAGCGCGATCCGCACCGTCGGCCACGAGCAGCGGCTGACGCTCGTCGATCATCTCGACGAGCTGCGCACGCGCCTGATCCTCAGCGGGGTCGCCTTCGCGATTGTGTTCGGCTTCTGCTTCTGGCAGAACCACGCGCTGTTGAACGTCATCAACAAACCGCTGAAGACCCAGACGCAAAAGCAGGTGGCCAAGGGGGAGGGCACGGTGGGTCAGGCCGTACTGGCCCAGCAGGGGCTGCTGAAGATCGCCGGCGACACACGCGCCGCGCTGGGCGTGCTGGCGGCTCCCGGCAGCGGCCTATCCGCGCACGCGCGCGCACAGCTGCCCGCGCTGATCACGGCGCTGAAGGCCGACGTGGCCAAGGTCCCGCGCAATCCGCCCGGCGACAACCCCGTCACGCTCGGGGTGGGCGAGCCGTTTACGACGACGATTACCGTGACGCTGTACTTCGCGCTGATCATCTCGCTGCCGTTCATCCTGTTCGAGCTTTACGGCTTCATCCTGCCGGCGCTCGCGCCCCATGAGAGACGCGTGGCCATGCCTTTGCTCGCGGCGGTTCCCTTCCTGTTCGTCAGCGGCGTGCTGTTCGGCTACTTCGTGGTGCTGCCCGCGGCCGTGCGCTTCTTCGTCAACTTCAACGCGGGTGAGTTCAACGTGCTCGTCCAGGCCAGCCAGTTCTATGGCTTCGCCACGACCGTTCTGCTGGCCATGGGGCTGATCTTCCAGGTTCCCGTGGCGATCGTGGGCGCCACGCGCCTGGGCCTGGTCACGCCGCGCCAGCTGCGCAAGAATCGCCGCTACGCGATCGTGGCGTGCGCGGTGATCGCCGCGCTGCTGCCCGGCGACGCGATCACCCTGGCGCTCAAGACGGTCCCGCTCTATGTGCTCTATGAGACGAGTATCCTGGTGGCATCGCTTGTCGGGCGAGCGCACAGCGGCGCGCCCGACGGGGCCAGCGCGGGCGCCTCGCCACGCGGGGATCCAGCGCCACCGACCAACGACCAAGCGGAGCCGACAGTGCAAGACATCATCGACCACGTAGACGAGAGCCTGTAGGGCCGATGCTGTTCGATCTGAGGGGACGCGGGCGTCGTCGTACCGTGAGAGTGATCTACGGCAGCCTCGCGGTGCTGTTCGGCGCGGGCCTGGTCTTGTTCGGGGTCGGCGCCGGCTTCGGCGGCGGCGGCATCCTCAGCAGCCTGTCCAAAGAAGGCGAAAGCTCCGGCGGTCCCAACTACAGCGCCGAAATCAAGAAGTATTCAAAGCTCACAGCAGCGCAGCCGCATGATTTCGTCGCGTGGGAAAAGCTGATCAAAGTTCAGCTGCAGCAGGGCTCGGGCGAAGCCTACGTGACCAGCGCCGGGGCGCTGACGAGCAAGGGCAAGACGCTGTTTGAGCAGATCTCCGAATCGTGGTCGGGCTACGTCGCGCAGAACCCCCCCAAGCCGAGCCTGGAACTGGCCAAGGAGATGGTGCGCATCTACGACGAAGAAGGTCTCGACAAGCCGGCTTCCGCCGTCGAAGTCCTGCAGCTGATCGTCGCCTCCGAACCGAACAATGCTGCCTATTACGCCTCGCTGGCCGAGTACGCCTACAAGGCGAAGAACACGCGCGTCGGCGACTTGGCGTCCGAAAAGGCGGTCGCGCTGGCCCCCGCGACCGAACGCACGCGCCTGAAGACAGAGCTGGCCGAAGTGAAGGCCAACCCGAGCGGCGAAAAGGGCGGCGAACGCACATTTACGACGAACGGCAAAACGTACGCCGGCAAAGTGAGCTCCGAAGGCAAGATCAATGCCGTCGAAGTCAAGAAGACGACGCCTGCCAAGCCCGGCAAGGCGTCGAGCACCGGAACGACCTCCGTCAAGAAGTAGCCGGCCGGGCGCCGCGGCGCTGCGGTAAAGCGCCGGCGCCGGTGAGCGGCCTGTCTCAGCGCTGGCCGGCGCCCTGCTGTTCGTTTCGTTGGTAGTCGAAGATGAACTGGACCAAACGCCGCTGGTCGTGGTCGCTGATCGACTTGAACACGATCGCGCAGCGACCCTGGGGATCGGTCCGCACGACTGCGCCGGTGCCTGTGATCGGAGGGGTGGCGGGCGCGAGCGTCAGCTGGAACTCGAACGTTTCACCCCTGCTCAGCATGTCGAGCCCGCTCACCAGCAGCCCCCCGGCGCTAACGTCGATCGTGAAGGTCTGCACGCGCGTGCGGTTGGCGCCGACGTAGGCGACCACCGGGCATTGGGCGCCCACGCGAACGTTCTCGCGGCGGATCTCCGGTCCCCCCGCCCCGGGTCGCGCCAGCGCGGGCACGCTCACACGCGCGCCGAGCGGCGCTCGCAGGCGTTCGCGCGCGCCTGCGATCTGGAGCATCACCAGTTGGCGCCACACGAACACCGCGCCTGCCCAGGCCGTCAGGTAGCAGGCAACACCCGCGATCAACGCGCGCAGGCCGGCGGCGGCCAGGGTGCTGGTCGGCAAAGACAAATAACCGCCCAGAGCGAAGCCGATCAGCCCACCCCACCCCTTCGCCCGCGCGACGTGCCGCGCCGCGCGCGGGTGGGCGGCCACGCTCGGGCCCGCCGCATCGGGCGCGCCTTCGCTGGACCCCTTCTTGGAGGCCTTGTCGGCCTTCTTGGCCTTCTTGGCAGGAGCGTCGGCCGTCGCCGGCATACCGCGGCAGATTCTCGCGTTAGCACAGGACAGCGTACCCGCGAGGGGCGCACGCGGCGCCCGCTCGGATAGAATCGGGCCCAAGCCGGCTGCCTCGCCGGCGCCCTCGTGGGCCGTTAGCTCAACCGGCAGAGCAGGGGCCTCTTAAGCCCAAGGTTCCGGGTTCGATTCCCGGACGGCCCATTTCCCCGAGGTCTGCGCAGACCCTTGGCCATACACGCGACTACGCGCGACGTTGTGCGGACGGCGCGCCCGCGGCTACCTCCGCGGGCTACTTACCTACGTAGGTGACGTAGCCGGCTGAGTTGTGGATCGTGACGACGAAGGGCGTCTTGGTCTCCTTGTGCGGCCTCTTCGCGGCGAAGGTCGTGGCGATGCAGGGAAACTTGCCCGGTCTCTGCGCGACCTTGGCCGGGCACACGACCTTAGACTCGAGGTGCCGCTGAGACATGATGCTTTGCTGGATCGACCGCTCCACCCGAGCGACGTCGAGGTTGGTGTGCCTGGCCTGCGCGGTGCTCGCAGAACCAGCCGTCGACCCGCAGGCGCTGATCAGCGCGGCGCAGGCCACGACCGCCCCGGCAACTGCCCAACCACCAGCCCACCCCTCCATAGTTGAAATGCTAACAGCTGGATCCCGGGCTGCGCATTGGTGCACTGACAAATCGCCCGCACCCTGTTTCTGGTAAGCTCGCGCGTCAGATTGGCCATGGTGCCTTTCGGGACTGTCGCGGCTTAAGCCCGGCGGCGGGGGAAATCAAAGCGCAACACACGGAGGAGATGAATGCGCCAGTACCGGCGGACCGGTCAGCTTCGGCTGTCCAAAAACAGCACGAAAGCAAAGCAAATGACGCGGGGGGTCGGCTTGCTCGCCGGCCTGCTGAGCGCGCTTGTGTTCTTTGGCAGCGCACAGGCTGCCTCGGCCAATCAGTTCGAAGTCACGAAGATCTCACCGTCCTCGGGATGTCCCGGAACAGTGATAACCATCACCGGGAAACACTTCGAGCCGGGTGGCTTCCACTATCCGGGTACGGGTCAGCTCAGCTGGGCGGACGGATCGGTCGGCACGGAAAGCGGGGCCGTCACATTCGTGAGCGAAACGCAAGCAACGGCGACCGTCCCACTCCTGCTGCAGACGGTCGGCAACGGCACGGGCAGGATCGGCTTCAATGGCTGGGACGGCAGCTACGAGCAGCCCAGCTTCACCTACCTCAACCTGCTCGTGTGCCTGGAAGGCAAAGAAGGCAAAGAAGGCAAAGAAGGTAAACAGGGCAAAGAAGGCAAAGAAGGCAAAGAAGGCGCTCAGGGGAAGGAAGGCAAAGAAGGCGCTCAGGGGAAGGAAGGCAAAGAAGGAGCCGAAGGTAAGGAAGGGTCCGAAGGAAAAGAAGGCAAGGAAGGCAAAGAAGGCGCCGAAGGTAAGGAAGGGTCGGAAGGCAAAGAAGGCAAAGAAGGCAAAGAAGGCGCCGAAGGCAAAGAAGGCAAAGAAGGCGCCGCGGGCGTAACGGGCGCGTCCGGCGTGGAAGGTAAAGAAGGTAAAGAAGGCAAAGAAGGCAAAGAAGGCAAAGAAGGCAAAGAAGGCGCCGAGGGCGTAACGGGCGCAACCGGAGCGGAAGGGAAAGAAGGCAAAGAAGGTAAAGAAGGCCAGGAAGGTAAAGAAGGAAAAGAAGGCAAAGAAGGAAAAGAGGGTCCCGCGGGATCAGAAGGCAAAGAAGGGTCCGCTGGAGCGGAAGGCAAAGAAGGCAAGACCGGAGCCACGGGGGCAGAAGGCAAACAGGGCGCCGCCGGAGCAGAAGGCAAGGAAGGCAAGACGGGGCCCGCCGGAGCGGAAGGTAAACAGGGCTCCATCGGACCGGAAGGCAAAGAAGGCAAAGCCGGAGCCACGGGAGCAGAAGGCAAACAGGGCCCGGCCGGAGCGGAAGGCAAAGAAGGCAAAGGCTTCTCTGTGGGCTCGTATGGTCCGAGGACGGAACGGTTGGTGGGCGTCATGTACGAACCGTCTGCGACCGAACCGGTCGAGGTCATCCTCGAAGCAAAGACGATCAAAACGCGGGAAACGACAATCGATGTGCAGGTGGGCGGTGGACCTGGCTCGGAAATCATCAACGTCGTCAAATCCGCCGTGGCGCGAGAAGGCTCCGTGTATACGTTCATCGTTCCGCCTGGTAAGCAGTGGGGAGTCGCTGCGAACGCGGAACTCGAATCGCTGTTCACCCTCTACCTGCCACTCGGGTGATGCAACACGGATAGAGAGGACATAGACGCTCGCGCGACAGTCGATGATCGCTAGCGCGGACAGAGGCGGCGGGGGGCTCTTTCGAGCCCCCCGCCGGACGTCGCAGAGATGGTTCCAGCGAGAGGGAAAGGAGCAGGGCAATGAAACGCTTGCGGATTATGGGGGCTTGGCTGGTAGTGGTAGCCACGGTGGCCGGGGCCGTCGCGGCAAACGCTTCGGCGACGGTTCCAACGTGGTTCGAATGCGCCAAAGCGGCGCAGGTCGGCAGGGAATACACGGGCGACTTCAACAACAACACGTGCACGTCGGCCAACGCCGAAGGCAAGGGCGAGTTCGTGCTGCGCGAAGGCGTGCGCCGGGACAGGAGGATCAAGGGCAAAAGCGGCCCGACGGTCCTGCACGTGCAGACGTGGGCGGGCGACACAGTGGTGGAATGCAAGCGCAGCAACTTCAGCGGCGTCCCCAAACTGCCTAACTTCGAGCGAGACGTGGAACTGCTCTATTTCAGTTGCACATCGCTCGGCCACGAGTGCAACTCGACGCACGCCAGGCAGAGGGGCGAAATCCGCTTCCAGGCGATGGCCGGCGAACTGGGCTATCTGGAAGAAGCGCCCGTCTCGGTGGGGCTGAGGCTGGAACTCGAATCGAGCCCGGGCGGCGCCCTGGTGACCTTGAACTGCAGCGGCTTCGAAGCGACGCTGTCCGGCGCGATGATCGGAGTGCAGGAGAAAGACGTCAACGCGATCAGTCACGTTGCGCAGGTCATCTTCACCCCGGCTGAGAACCTGGGCGACGTGGAAGCGGAAGGACACACGTTCGCGCCGCTGGTCAACCCGGTCGGGTGGCAGGACGAACTGGAAGCGATCGGCAAAGGCGAAGCGCCGGCGCACGTTCTCACGGCGACGATGTGCGGCGAACGCGTGCAGGCGCTGCAAGGCGCCAGCTGCGCCGAGGAAGCGTTCGCGGGCCAGGAACAGACGACGATCGCCCAGTTCGGCGAACCGCTGATGCTCAAAGCGTGATTCCCGCCTGGGACGCTTGCTGACCCAATCGGGGTGAGCAGCACGGGGAGTGGTGCGCGGGCTTTTTGCCTGCGCACTGCCCCATGCCGCTGTAGTGTGATGGCATGCCGACAGAGCTCGCCGCCGCCGCGTCCGTCGCCCCGAGTGTCGAGCGCGGTCGAGCACCGCAGCGTGCGGTCGCTCTGAACACGTTCGACCGCATCGCCAACCTGGTGGCTACGCTCGCGCCGCTCGCCCTGGTCGGCTTCGCCGCGTGGCGCGCGTGGGGCGGAGCGTTGCGTTGGCCCGACCTGCTGGCCCTGGCGGTCTCCTACCTGCTGACCGGCCTGGGCGTGACGGTCGGCTTCCATCGTCTACTGACCCATCGCAGCTTCAAGACGAGCGCGCCGATGCGGGCGCTGCTGGCTGCGCTGGGGTCGATGGCGGTCGAGGGGCCGGCGATCGAGTGGGTGGCAAACCATCGCAAGCACCACCGCTTCTCCGACCAGCCGGGCGACCCGCACAGCCCGCATGTGGACCGCCCGCAGGGATGGCGCGGCGCGCTCGTGGGCCTGTTTCACGCGCACGTGGGCTGGATCCTTGGCGGCGATGCGCTAGCGGACAGGCAGCACTATGCCAAGGACCTGCTGGCAGACCCGGTCGTCAGCTTCATCGACCGCACGTTCCTGGTGTGGGTCCTCGCCGGGCTGGCGCTCCCGTTCGGCTTGGGCGTGGCGCTGACGGGCTCTGTCGCAGGCGGCCTGACCGCCCTGCTGTGGGGTGGCGCGGTGCGCATCTTCCTGCTGCACCACGCGACGTTCTCGATCAACTCCCTGTGCCACTTCTTCGGGCGGCGGCGCTTTGCGACGGCGGACGAGTCGCGCAACCTGCTGTGGCTGGCGCTGCCGACGCTGGGCGAGGCCTGGCACAACAACCACCACGCGTTCCCCACATCGGCGCGCCACGGCCTGCGCTGGTGGCAGATCGATCCGTCGGGGTGGCTGATCGCGGGGATGGAGCGCGCGGGGCTGGTGTGGGACGTGGTGACGATCAGCCGCGAGCGCGAGCTGGCCAAGGCGGTGGGCGCGAGCGGCGTGCCCGTGCGTCTGTAGGGATGGCGGGCGCCGACGAGATGTTGGAGGCGGCGGCGGCACGCGCGGGCGAGCTGGCGGTGCCGGGGCTGAGCCCGCGCCCGCGCCGACGGGTGGCGGTGCTGGCCTGCATGGACACGCGCATAGACCCGCTGGCGATGCTCGGCCTGGAGCGCGGCGACGCGCACATCATCCGCAACGCGGGCGGGCTGGTGACCGACGATGCGATCCGTTCGCTGAGCGTCTCCCAGCGGTTGCTGGGCACCGAGGAGGTCGTGGTGGTGATGCACACAGGCTGCGGCCTGCACGGCGCCTCCGAGGACGAGTTCGCGCGCGCTCTGCTCGCGGACGGGGTGCACCCGGGCTGGCGGCTGGGGGCGTTCGAGGACCTCGAGGCCACGCTCGGCCACGGCCTAGAGCGGCTGCGCCGCAGCCCGGAGCTGCCCATCCGCGAGCATATCCGCGGCTTTGTCTTTGACCCCGAGAGCGGGACGCTGCGCGAGGTGCGCCCGGTGCGCGCCTAGCTGACGGCGCCGCCGGCCGCTGCGGGCGCGGCTGTGCCCGATCCGGGCGAGCTTCCGTTGCGCGCGATCAGGGTGTCCTGGCCGGCCTCGGTCCACACGACCTGCTCGCGCCCCGGGCCCACGCCGACGAGCGCGACGGGCGCGCCGATGTGCTCGGCGATGAACTGCAGGTACTCGCGGGCTCCCTCGGGGAGGTCGGACACGGTGCGGCACTCGCCCAGGTCCTCCTTCCAGCCGCCCAGCTCGGTCAGCTGTGCGGCTGTGTGGTGCAAGACGGTCTGGTGATAAGGGAAGTCGTCAAACACGGCTCCTTCGGCGCCGCGGTAGCTCGTGCACACCTGGATGCGATCGAGGCCCGAGAGCACGTCGAGCTTGGTGACGACCAACGAGGTGAGTGTGTTCAGGCGCGTGGCGTAGCGCAACGCGACCAGGTCCAGCCAGCCGGTGCGCCGCGGGCGCCCGGTGGTGGTGCCGAACTCGCCCCCGCGCTGGCGGATCAGCTCGCCCATGTCGTCGTGCAGCTCGCTCGGGAACGGCCCGGCGCCGACGCGCGTGGTGTAGGCCTTGGCGATCCCCCACACTTCGTCGATGGCCTTGGGGCCGAGCCCCGTCCCGACGCAGGCTGCGCCGGCCAGCGGGTTGGAGGAGGTGACGAACGGATAGGTGCCGTGGTCGATGTCCAGCATCGCTCCCTGCGCACCCTCGAGGATCACCATGTCTCCTTCCTCGAGCATCTCCCACATCAGCTTGGAGGTGTCTGCGATGTGCTGCTCCAGGCGGTGGCCGAAGGTGAGGTATTCCTCGGTCATCGTGTGCAGGTCCAGCGCGGGGTCCTTCTCGAACGGACGCAGCGACAGCCGCTTGGGCTCCATCGCGGCGACGATCTTCTTCTTGAGGATCTTCTCGTCGAGCAGATCCTGGACGCGGATGCCCAACCGCGCGGCCTTGTCGGCGTAGCAGGGGCCGATGCCCCTGCGCGTGGTGCCGATCTGCAGGCTGCCCAGCTTGGCCTCGCCGGCGGAGTCCAGCAGCAGGTGGTAGGGCATGATCAGATGGGCGTTGGCCGAGATGCGCAAGCCGCCCACGTCCACGCGCCGGGCGCGCAGCGCGTCCAGCTCGTCGATCAGCACCCGCGGGTCGATCACCACGCCGTTGCCGATCACGCAGCGCTTGCCCGGGTAGAGGATGCCCGAGGGGATCAGGTGGAGCTTCCACTCCTCCTCGCCTCGCACGATCGTGTGGCCGGCGTTGTTGCCTCCCTGAAAGCGCACCACCGCGTCGCCGTGCTCGGCGAGCAGGTCGGTGATCTTGCCCTTGCCCTCATCGCCCCACTGGGCGCCCACTATGACTATGCCTGGCATGCGCAAGGGAGTTTAGGGTGCCCGCACGGGCGCTCCGGGCTGGGCGCCCGTGCGGGCACCCGGGCGCGCGGGCGGGCCTTCAACTCTTCAGGCCACGCGATCGGCGATCTCGGCCTGTCCGGCGCGAAACTCGCGGCGCTTGTCGGCGCCGTGCAGCGGCAGCGGGTCGCCGCAGATTTCGACCAGGCGCGAGACAGTGCGCGCGCCCAGGCGCTCGTCGAGCTCGTCGGGCATGAGGTTGGTCGTGGCCACGATCGCGCGCTGCGCCTCGTAGCGGGCGTTGACGATCGAGTACAGCTGCTCCAGCACCCAGTCGGTCTGGTTCTCCGCGCCGAGGTCGTCGACGTGCAGCAGGTCGACCGCTCCGAGTCGGTCCATGAAGTCGAGCATGCCGCCTTCTGCGTCCATCGAGTCGCGCAACAGGCTGAGCAGGCGCGGAAGCGAGTAGATGGCCACCGATCGCCCGGCGTCGAGCGCGGCTTTGGAGACCAGCATCGCAAGCGTGGTCTTGCCCGTGCCCACGTCGCCTTGTATCCACAGGCCCCTGCCGCTGTCCAGGTTGCGCTCGATTGCTGCCACGTAGCGGCGGACCTCACGGATCTGCTCGGGTGCGGTCCTGGCCATGTCGCTGATTGGCGGGCGCTCGAAGGACACGCCCTCGTACCTGCGCGGTATGCGCCCGGCCAACCTGCGTGTGCGAGCGCGCGAGATGCGCGCCGCCCGGCAGGCGCAGTCGGTGGTCGTGTTGGTGGCCTCGTCAACGACGAAGCCGCTGCCGTCGCACAATCCCAGCGGACAGCTCATCCGAAGACTCCTGACGTGCCCAGGATCATTGGTAGCGCTCGCCGGCGTAGTTCATAAACTTGGGGTATTCCTTGTGGAAAGTCAGCGTGACTTCGCCGGTGGCGCCGTTGCGGTGCTTGGCGATGATCAGGTCCGCCTCGCCGGGCCGCTCTGAGTCGGGCTCGTAGTACTCGTCGCGGTAGATGAACATGACCAGGTCGGCGTCCTGCTCGAGGTTGCCGCTCTCGCGCAGGTCCGACAGCTGCGGTTTCTTGGGCGAGCGCTGCTCGACCGCGCGGCTGAGCTGCGACAGCGCGATCACCGGCACACCCAGCTCGCGCGCGAGGATCTTCAGGCCGCGGCTGAGCTCGCCGACCGCGGTGACGCGGTTGTCGTAGCGGCTGTCGGTGCGCATCAGCTGCAGGTAGTCGATGATGATCAGGCCCAGCCCTCCCTCGCACTGGCTGTGCAGGCGGCGCGCCTTGGCGCGGATCTCGAAGCATGCCCACGTCGCTGGAGTCATCCACCCACAGCGGCGCGTTGGACAGACGCGAGGAGGCCTTGACGATCTTGTCCCACTGTTTCTCGGGCACGCGACCCTTGCGCAGCTCCTCGCCCTTGATCCGCGCCTGCGAGGCGACGAAGCGCTGAGCCAGCTCGGTCTCGGCCATCTCCAGCGAGAACAGCGCCACCGGCTTGTCGTGCTCCACCGCTGCGTTCTCGGCGATGTTGCACACCAGCGCGCTCTTGCCCATCGCGGGGCGCGCGGCGATGATGATCAGGTTGCCCGGCTGGAAGCCGCCGGTGATCTCGTCGAGGTCTTTGAAGCCGGACGGCGTGCCCGTCAGCGAGGTGCCCTCCAGCGACAGCTTGTGCAGCTTGTCGATCTCGTCGTGCAAGACCTCGGCGATCGCGCGGAAGTCCTGCTGGCGGTCGTCGCGGGCGACCTCGAGCATGGCCTTCTCTGCCAGCTCGACGAGCTCGCGCGGCGGCGCCGAGTGCTCGAGCACGCTCTCCTGGATCTCGTACGTGCTCGCCAGCAGGCGCCGCAGCAGGGCGTTCTCGCGCACGATCTGCGCGTAGCGGCGAGCGTGCCCGGCCGATGGCACGACACCGGTCAGCTCGTCGATGGCCGCCGGGCCGCCGACGTCTGCCAGCTTGCCCATCTGGCGCAGGCGGTCGGTGACGGTCAGCACGTCCACCGGCTCGCTCTCGCCATACAGCGCGAGCATCGCCTGATAGATCGTGCCGTGGTGCTCGCGGTAGAAGTCCTCGGGCCGCAGGCCCTCTTCGATCACCAGCGCATACAGCGAGCGGTCCGACAGCAGGATCGCTCCGAGCACAGACTGCTCGGCGTCGAGGTTGTGGGGCGGGGCGATCACCCCCGCGGGTGCGCCAGTCGTTCCGTTGGTTGCCAGGACGGCGCTCATTGCCACGGTTGCGTCGAGTCTAGGCCGGCATCCCGAACCGCCCCGCCGGCGTCCCCGCTATCTGGGAGGAAATCGCTGCTCACGAACACATGTTCGCACGGCCGGGTGACGGACGACCGCCTGCCCGCGGCGAGCGCCGCCCCCTGTCACGCGCTTAGCCCTTGGCGGCGGCCAAGGACTGAAGGGAGCCTTGGGGCCCCTTAGCGCTTGGCGACGATCATCGTCTTGACGGTGGCGGTCGTGTTGTCGACCACCTCGACGACGACCATGTACGTGCCCACGTTCTTGATCGGCTCGGGCATGTGTACGTTGCGTTTGTCGATCTTCAGCCCACGCGCTTCGCGGATCGCGGTGGCGATGTCCTGCGCGGTGACCGAGCCGAACAGGCGCCCGTCCGCGCCGGCCTGCTGGGGGATGGTCAGCACCGTCCGGTTGAGTAGGTTGACGTTCTCCTGGGCTTTCTCGACGGCGTCGCGGGCGGCCCGCTCGGCGGCGGCCTGGCGCTGGCGGATGGTTTCGATCGCGCCCCTGGTGGCGGGCTGGGCGAGCTTGTGCGGGATCAGGTAGTTGCGCAGGTAGCCCTTGGACACGTCAACGACCGTGCCCTGCTCGCCGAGCGTGTCGACGTCCTGGAGGAGGATCGCTTCGGGCATCCGCTCGTAGGCGCCTTAGCGTTCGCGATCGCGGTCGCGGCCGCCGCGGGGGCTGTCGTCGCGGCCGCCCTCGTTGACGTAGGGCAGCAGCGCAAGCTCGCGCGCGCGCTTGACCGCGCGCGCGATCTGCACCTGGTGGCGCCGGCAGGACCCGGTGATCCGCCGCGAGCGGATCTTGCCCTTCTCGGAGATGAACTTGCGCAGCGAGGCCACGTCCTTGTAGTCGACCTGCTCGACCTTGTCGCGACAGTGCTGGCAGGGCTTGCGCCGGCCGCTGCCGGGGCCGCCCTTCTTGTCGCGCCGGCGCACCGGCTTGCCGCGACCGCGTGCCTTGGCCATCAGCGCGCTCCGGCGCTGCGGTGGTGGACGAGCATGGCGATCTTCAAAGACACGGGACCTCGCTGTGGTGGCTTGCTGGCTAGAACGGAATGTCGTCGTCGCCGGAGGCGCCGGCGACCGGTGCTGGCTGGAAGTCCCCTTCGTCGTGCGAGACGTCGCCGCCCGCCGAGGCTCCATTTGCGACCGACCGACTTTCGATCGGCCCGCCGCCGGAGGCTTCGTCGCGCGAGCCCAGGAACTGCACCGAGTCAGCAATGATATCGGTTGCCTGGCGCTTGGTGCCGTCCTGTGCCTCCCACTCGCGCCACTCCAGGCGCCCGTCGATGGCCACAGGCCGTCCCTTGTGCAGGAAGCGTGCAGCGTTCTCGCCCTGCGAGCCCCATACGGTGACGTTGAAGTAGTTGGGCTTGTCCTCCCATTCGCCCGTGCTGCCATTCTTGCGGCGCGTGTTGCAGGCGATGCGCAGGCTGCACACCGACATGCCGCTGGGCAGCGATCGCAGCTCGGGATCAGCGGTCAGGTTTCCGGTCATAACGACCCGGTTGATGTTGGTTGCGGCCACGGCTGTTCTTCCTTTCAGCTTGTTCTCGTCCGCTGCAGCTCCTATCGGCGTCCGGACTTTGACTTCGAGTCTAGACCCGCTCGCCGACCGCAACTGCGCGGTGTCGGCGCGAACGCGCTCATTGCGAGGATCGCTTCGCACGCGGTGACGTGCGAAAGACCTCGTCCCAGTAGGGCGCGCTGATCCCGAAGCCGCGCGTCTCGTCCTGGAAATGATGGCGCATGTGGCGCTCGCGCAGCATCCGTCCCAGCGGCCCGCGCGGGCGGAAGTGGTGTAGGTAGTAGTGCATCATGTCGTACACGAGGTAGCCGGCGAAGAACCCGGCGCCCAGGCCGGGCGCGCAGCTGACGCCGAAGGCCAGGTACAGCAGTCCGAACACCGCCGCTGCGAGCGGGACGCTGACAGCGGGCGGCATGACCAGGCGCATGGGGTCGTTGGGGTGGTCGTGGTGGACGCCGTGGATGATCCAGTGCATGCGCGCACCCAGCCCCTCCTGCGGTTCGAAGTGGAAGACGAGCCTGTGCAGCCAGTACTCGAACAGCGTCCACAGGGCATAGCCGCCGACGGCCAGGCCGATTGCCGCGGGCACGCCCACCTGCGAGAGGTCCCAGGCGGCCAGGGCGACGATGGCGGGTACGAAGATGACCACCGGGATGACCGGGTGCACGCGGGTGAAGGCGTCCAGCACCCGGGACTCGAACATCGGCGGCGACGCGCGCAGCACGTCGGTCCTGCTCGCCGGCCCACCCGGTGTGTCCTCGGCCCAACCCATTGAGCGATCTTATTACGCCCGCGCGGTGGCCGCGGGTCTTTATGCGGGCTCGCCGACGGGCTGCTCGGCGTCGGCCTGAGCCTCGTGGCCCGCTGGGACCTGTTGCTCGCTCGCCTCGGGCTCGTCGGCCCGCGTGGCGGTCGCGGCGGCAGGTACGCTGGGCGCGTCGGGCACGCCGGGCTTGAGCTTGACGATGCGAAAGCGCAGAATGCCGTCGGTGATCCGCAGCGAGCGGTCCAGCCCGGCGAGCAGGTCGCTCGTGCCGGCGTGGAACTGCAACAGGTGGTACTCGGCGCTGGACTTGCGCTCGATCGGGTAGGCGAGCGGTCGCTCGCCCCACTGGTCGTAACGCACGAGCTCGCCTTGGGCCTCGATCGCGGCGCGTGTGTCGGCGACGATCTTCGCGCGCGACGCCTCCTCGGTCTGGAGGTCCAGCAGGAGCATGAGGTCGTATGTGGGTGCGGGCAGGGTCATGCGCTGGGAGCCGACAGAGTAGCGGGTCCACGCAGCATCGCGCCGCCTATCGGCCGCCTAGCGCCTTGGCGCGGATGTCGGCGAGCTGCTCGTCGACCCAGTCGCCGGGGTCGCGTGAGGTGACGATCTGCGCCAGGCCGGCAGCCCGCCGGCGGCGCTCGCCCGAGTCCATGGTCAGCGCGGCATAGATCGAGTTGGCGAGCTCTTGGATGTCGAACGGGTTGACCGACAGCGCGTACTCGCCGAGCTCCTCGTGTGCGCCGGTGTTCTCGGACAGGATCGACACGCCCTCGCGCTCGTTGACCAGCGGCCCCTCCTTGGCCACTAGGTTCATCCCGTCGAACATGGCGTTGACGAGCAGCACGTCGTAGTGCTTGTAGGCGGCGAGCGCCTCGTCGAGGTCGTCGCGCAGCTTCAGCTGGATGGGCATCCAGTCGGGCGTGCCGTGACGGTGGTTGACCACCGCTACGAGCGCCTCGATGCGTTCGAGGTACTCGGCGTACTGAGGAACGTCGGTTCGCGAGGGCATCAGCTGGGCCATGAAGGTGATCCGCTCTGAGAACTCGGGGTGCTCGTCGAGGAACAGGTCGAAGGCGGAGAAGCCGCGCAGCACGTTCTTGGACAGGTCAGCGCGGTCGACGCGCAAGATCAAGAAGTCGCGCCGGCGGCGCAGGAGCTCGCGCTCGAACTCGGCGACGCGCTGCCCCTGGGCGATCTGGCAAGTGGCGCGGTGGTCGATCGGCAGTGGATAGGCCCTTACCCACACCTCGCGCTCGCGGAAGTGGACGACGCCCTCGTCGAAGTCCACGTCGAGGTCCATCAGGTCGCGGCAGCACTGCAGGAAGTTGTGGCGGTAGGAGCGGGTGTGAAAGCCGATGATGTCGTTGGCGAGCAGGCCCGCGAAGATCTCCTGGCGGATGCGCGAGGGCAGCACCCGCCAGGCGTCGGGCTGGGTCCAGGGAATGTGGATGAAGTGGTGCAGGAACGCGTCCGGACGGGCCCGGCGCACGAGGTTGGGCAGCGTGTACAGGTGATAGTCGTGGATCATCACGACCGGCTCTGCGTCGCCCTCGATCTCCTCGACGACGGCTTTGGCGAGGTCCTCGTTGACGACGTTGTAGCCAAACTCGAACGCCTCGATCTCCTCGCGGCGGATGTCGGGCGCGTTGGACAGGTCCCATAGGTAGTGCTGGATGAACCACAACATGGGGTTGGCGAACACGTTGTAGAAGCGGTCGTAGGCGTCGGGGTCGCTGACCACCAGGCGCACCTGGTAGTCGCCGCCGCCGGGGGCGCTGACGGGAAAGGCGCGGCCGCCGTTGGCGCGCGAGACCTCGGCGTCGTAGTCGCTCATGGCCGACGCGATCCAGATCGCGTCGCGGTGAGAAGCAAGGCCCGTCAGCGCCGTGACCAGCCCCCCCGAGCCGCGCTGCACCTCGCCGTGCGCCTGGAAGGTGACCGGCCCGCGGTTGCTCACCAGCACCAGCGCAGGACGCTGTGCCGGCGTGTCGCTCATGCCTTGGCGAGCTCGGTGAAGATCTTCAGATAGTCGCGCAGGTAGCGCGGCGTGAGGAAGTGCTGGCGCACGTGCTCCTTGCCGCGCCGGCCCAGCGAGCGCCCGAGCTCGGGGTCGCGCAGGACCTCCAGCGAGCGCTGCGCGCACTGCTCGACGCTGGAGACGAGAAAGCCGGTGACGGTGTCCTCGATCTGCAGCGGGATGCCGCCGACGTTGCCGCCGATGAACGGGCGGGCCTTCCAGATGGCCTCGGTAACGGTCAGCCCGAAGCCCTCGCGTGTGGACTTCTGGATGAGCACGTCGGAGTGCGACTGGAAGGCGTTGACCTCGATCGCGCCGACGTTGTTGAAGTTGTTGAGGATGTGTATGTCGGGGTCGCCGTCGGCGTGGGCGATGGTGGCGTTGAAGAAGTCCCAGCCCTCGGGGTCGTCTGAGGCCATCGAGCCGACCAGCGCGAGTTGCACGTCGGGCATCTCCTCCTTGACCAGGCGGTAGGCGTCGATCACCCCGAGCGGGTCCTTCCAGGGGTCAAAGCGTGAGACCTGGCACATCAGCGGGCGGTCGATGTCGATGCCGAACTGCCCGCACACGAAGGCCCCGTCTTCGGGCGACAGCGCCATATTCTTGGGCGTCAGCGGGTCGATCGCGGGCGGCACCACGTTGACATGGCCGCGCATGCCGGCGGGCACGTACTCGCGCATGTGAAACACGACTCGCAATACTGCTGAATGTAGGGCAGCAGCTGGGCGATCGTGTCGGGGTTTGGGGTGGAGACGTCGATGTGGCAGCGCCAGATCCAGCCCTTGGCCTTCTCGGGCACCAGCTGGCACAGGGCCGCCGGCTGCGGGTCGTGGACCAGGCAGACGTCCCAGCCCCCGGTCAGCTCGCGCGCGTTGATCTCGTTGAACGCGCCGCCAAGTCGCCCACTGCTCCTCGTCGAGATCCTGGGGGGCTCCCTGCAGGGCGTTGTGCATGAGCTTGGTCGCGTTGAAGAACTCTTCGCGCCCGTAGATCACCTGCCACTCGCAGTCCAGGCCGACGTCGCGCATCAGCGGCACGAGCGTGTAGAGGATCTCAGAGACCCCTCCGCCGAACGCGGTTGCGGAGATGTGCACGACGCGCTGGCCCTTGAGCGGCTCGGCCAGCTCCTTGATCTCGGCGATCAGGTCCCGACCGCAGATGTGCGTGTAGTCGGCGAGCGTCTTGTGACCGACGGCGACGGGCTGGAGCACGCGGCGGCACGATACCTAAACCGTGCGCGCAAGCGTGCGCGCGGACCGGCCGCGGGACTATGGTTAGCGAATGATCAACTGGCGTCTGTACCGGGCGGCGTTCGTGCCGTTCCTGTTCGCGTTGGCCGTGGCGGCGTTCTCGTTGCAGGGACGCCCGGCGGCGCTGAGCTCGACGCTGGCGCCGGAAGCGTTTGAAGGCGAACGCGCGATGGCCGACCTGAAGGGCCTAGAGGGCGGCCTATCCCGACAGGCGCCCGGGCAGCGTGGGCGACGAAGCGCTGGCGGGGCATGTGGCGCGGGTGCTGGAAGGACTCGGCGGCGCGGCAGGGGGTGGCTTTACGGTGCGCACTCAGCGCGTCAGCGGCCAGACGATCGAAGGCGAGCGCACGCTGAGCACGGTCATCGCCCAGCGCCCCGGCTCGACGGAGACGCGACGCCGATCCTGATCGTGGCGCACCGCGATGCGGCGGCTGCGGGGTCGGCGGCGGAACTGTCGGGCACGGCGGCGCTGCTGGAGTTGGCGCGCGTGTTCGCGGCGCGCGAGACCAAGCGCACGATCGTGCTGGCGTCGACCAGCGGAGGCAGCGGCGGCGACACGGGGCGGCCCAGCTGGCTGGCGGGGGCATCGCCGCGCCAGGCGGCGGTCACGGACCGTTCGACGCGGCGATTGTGCTGGGCGATCTGGCCGGCACGCGCACGAGCAGGCCGCTCGTGCTGCCGTACTCGGATGGCGTGGGCTCGGCGCCGCTGCAGCTGCAGCGCACGGTGGAGAGCGCGATCGCGGGCGAGACCGGCGTGGATCCGGGCGCGCCGAGCACGCTCGGGCAGCTGGCGCACCTCGCCTTCCCGCTGGCGGTCGGCGAGCAGGGCGTGCTCGACGCGGCCGGCCTGCCGGCGGTGCTGGTGCAGGTGTCAGGCGAACGCGGGCCCTCGCCGAGCGAGCCGGTGAGCGCCGAACGACTGCAGGGCTTTGGGCGTGCGGTGCTCAACGCGGTGGACGCGCTGGACAATGCGCCGGACGTGTCGCAGGCGATGGACTGGAGCCTGCCGATCCAGCGCAAGACGATGCCCGCATGGGCGCTGGCGCTGCTGGTGATCGCACTGGTGATCCCCGCTCTGGTGGCGGTTGTGGACGGGCTTGCGCGTGCGCGCCGCCGGCGCGCGCCGGTGGGGCGCTGACGCCGGACGTGCAGCTGTGCGCTTCCGTTTTTGGGCTGCGCAGTGTTCGTGTACCTGCTCGGGCTGTCGGGCATCCTTGGAGCTGCGCCGTCGGTGCCAGTCCTGCCGAGCGCCCTGCCCCTCGACGTCAAGGCGCTGACGGCGGTGGTGGCGGTCGTGCTCACGTTGGCGCTGGCGTGGCTGTCGTGGGGCGTGCTCGTACGCCGCGTGGGCTGGGGCGAGCGTCCGGACCCGGAAGTGGCCGGCCTGTCGATGCTGGCGGTGGCGCTTTCAGTGTGCGTGGTGGTGTGGGTGGGGTAACCCGTTCGCGGCGCTGCTGGCGCTGCCTGCGTTGCACCTGTGGCTGGTGCTTGCGTCGCCGCTGCGCTTGGAGATCGACCGGCGCGTGTGGGGCGCGCTGGGGCGCTTACGCTGGTCACGGTGGGCGTGCTTCCGCTGGCGGCGCTGGTCGCCTTCTACGCACACCAGCTGGGCCTGGGCGTGGGCGGCGTGGCCTGGATCGTGGTGCTGCTGCTGGCGGGCGGGCACGGCGGCGTTTCCCAGCGTGATCCTGTGGAGCGCAGCGCTCGGCTGCGCGGCGGGCGCGACGATGCTGGCGGCGATGCCGCGGGCGCCGCTGGCGGACGCGCGCGTGGCCGACGGCGTGGACGTGACGATCCGCGGCCCGATGTCATACGCGGGCCCGGGGTCGCTTGGTGGTACCGAGTCGGCTCTGCGACGATAAGGGGACATGCCCAACCTAAGGCCCCACGCCCCGATATCTGCCGGGATTGATGCGGCCGGTCCGGCGCCCAGCGGCCTGGCCGGCGGACGCTCGTGGGGCTCTCGCGGGCGCGCGCGCTGGCGGTGCTGATGATCGCGCTGGGGGTCCTGCTGCTCATCGACGCGGGCGTGACACTGGTCTGGCAGGAGCCGATATCGGCGCTGTATGCGCTGCTGCGCCAGGATCGCCTGGGCGGGGAACTGCGCGGCGTGGAACGCTTGGCGCCGACGCCGGCAGAGCGCAGGACGCTGGCGAGCCTGGCGGATGAGCGTCAGCGGATCACGTTCCTGGCGCGCGAGCTGGCGCGGCGTGCGGGCGACGGCAGCCCGGTGGCGCGCATCGTGATCCCGCGGATCGGCGCAAGCTACGTGGTGGTCAACGGCACGGACACGCAGGACCTCAGAGCGGGCCAGGGATCTCAACAGGGAAACGAGGTTCCCGGGGATCGCGGGCACGACGGCGATCGCGGGGCACCGGACGACATACCTGGCGCCTTTCCGCAACATCAACCTGCTGTCGCGCGGTAATCGCATCCAGGTGAACATGCCCTACGGGCAGTTCATCTACACGGTGACCGGCCAGCGTGTGGTGGCGCCCACGGACGTGAGCGCGGCGGTGGCCAGGGTGGGCTACAGCCGGCTGGTGCTGTCGGCGTGCACACCGCTGTTCAGTGCGGAAAAACGCCTGCTGGTGTACGCGAGGCTTACGCGCATCGTGCCACAAGGCGCTGCGCGGCTCCTGCCGGGCGGCGTGCTGGCGCGACCGATAGTGACGCCTGTGCCGCGGGCAGCGTCACAGGCGCCTACCACCGATGCTCGAATCCCTCGATCCGCACGTCGTGTTCTCCGTCTGACAGCGCCACGCCGGGCTCCCCGTCGACGACCTGCCCGACCCAGGTGACCTGCACGTTGGTGCACTGGTCTACGGCGCGCTCCACGCGCGCGCGATCGGCGGGGCGGGCGCAGAAGCACAGCTCGTAGTCTTCGCCGCCACCGGCGGCCAGCTGCCAGGGCGGCTGACCGAGCGCGGCGGCGACCTCGGCGACGCCGTTGGCACAGGGAAGCGCGGGCAGCTGGACTCGCAGGGACACTCCGCTGGCGCGCCCTATGTGTGCGGCGTCGGTGGCGAGGCCGTCGGACAGGTCGATCATGGCGTGCACGCCGACGCGGGCCAGCGCGCGACCCTCGGGCAGGCGCGGGGTGGGGCTCGCTGCGCGCGCGAGTACGGACTGACTTGCGGGCGTGCGCGGCGCGCGTCCGGACAGGACGGCAAGCGCGCGCCGGCTGCGCCGAGGGTGCCGGTGACTCCGACGCTCTCCGGGCAGCGCTCCGCTGCGGCCCACGGGTTCCTGCTCGCGCTCGGCCCAGCCGACGGCGGTGACGGCGACGGTCAGTATGGGAGCGGCCACCACGTCGCCGCCGGCGATCACGGCGCCGCTTGCCTGCGCGAGCGCGTTGGCGGCGCGCATCAGCTCCATGGCGCTGTCCTGCGAGAAGCCGGCGGGCAGGCCGAGCACGAGGTAGGCCTCGCCGGCGTCGGCGCCCATGGCGGCAAGATCGGAGAGCGCGCCGGCGAGCGCCCGGTGGCCGACGTCGGCGGCGCTTGCCCAGCCCTCGCGCAGGCGGAAGTGCACGCCGTCAATGAGCGCGTCGACGGAGGTCACGCACAGCGGGCGCGCGCGCACGACGGCGGCGTCGTCTCCGATGCCGCGCAGGACTCGCGAGGGGGCCGGCGAGCGGGCGAGCTCGGCGGCGATGGATTCGATCAGGGAGCGCTTGAGGCCAGTCAAAGGCCCGTCAACGATGCCGGTAGACGATCCGCGCTCGGTCGAGATCGTAGGGGGACAGCTCGTAGCCGACGCGGTCGCCGGGGAGGATGCGGATGCGAAAGCGGCGCATCTTGCCGGCTACGTGCCCGAGCACGATGTGATCGTTGTCCAGCTTGACCCGGAACATGGCGTTGGGCAGCGCCTTCATCACCTCGCCCTCGAATTCGACCTTGTCCTCCTTGGCCACCGCGTATCCCATCCGGTCACGGCACCCTTCGGTGTGGCGGGGGCGTGACCATCGCTTGCTGTATGGCGATCAAACTACCAGCGCTGCGGCCCAAGGTGGCCCGCGGTGGATGTGTCGCCTCGAAACACACCGTATAACCATCGCTATACGGCGTCCGTCGACACAGTCATCCTTACCTGCGCCGCCGCAGTCACCCGCCCTCGTCCGCCACAGTCACCCTGCGGCGGGCCTACGGCGGCGCGGTGCCGCCGGGGTTGCCGCTGCCGCCGCCGGCACCCTGGCCGGCGCCGGCGGGCCCGCCGGCCGGGGGCGTGGGCGTGACGGGTTCGCGCCCGGGCGCGGCGGGTGTTTGCGCTTTGGGCGCTGGGGCTTCTTGGGTTTTTGGCGCGGGCGCTTCCTGGACTTCGATGACGGCCCGTTCGCTGTGGTGGTGGCCCTGGCCGCTGCCGGGCGAGTGCGGCAGGCGCTTGACGGCGGGCCGTTCGGCTGCGGACCCAAGTTCGAGCGGTGTGAGCGTGGGCGTCTGGCCGGTGGTGGCGTATTTGCCGTAGAACGGCCGGTATTCGATGCCGGCGCTGGAGGTGTTGAGCGGCGCGCAAGACTGGTTTTCGGTGACGGCGCCCATGTAGGTTTTCCAGATGACGGCGGGCAGCGCGCCGCCCTGCTGGGGTTCGCCGTGGACGTCGGTCACTGGGGACGCGACGGTTGGGGTAGCCCATCCAGACGACGGTGGCGTACTGGGAGTTGTAGCCGTCGAGCCAGGCGTCGGCGAGTTCTGAGGTGGTGCCGGTCTTGGCGGCGGTGGGACAGGAGATGACGGATTTGACGGCGGTGCCGCCGAGCACGTTCTGATGCAGGATGCTGGTCTCCTCGCCGGTGATGGCTTCGCTGAGCACCTTGACCCGCTGCGGCCTGCCCCAGTTGTTGTCGACGCGGCCGTCGGGGAAGACGACCTTGGTGATGGCGATGGGCGTGTTGCGCGAGCCGCCGTCGGCGAGCGTGGAGTAGACGTCGGCCATTTCGAGCGGCGTGACCCCGTATTCGAGCCCGCCGAGAGCCTGGGCGGGGTTGCCGATCAGGTGGGTTTTGACCCCCATGGCGTAGGCCATTTTGGTGATGGATTCCTCGCCGAGGTCGGCGGCGAGCTGGGCGTAGACGGTGTTGTCGGAGGTGAGCGTGGCCTGGACGAGGTTGATGGATTTGTTCAGCGAGGTGCCCTCGAAGGTCTTGACTTCGTAGTT
>CAVTGI010000001.1:0-19193 GCA_963734225.1 uncultured Solirubrobacteraceae bacterium | reverse complement strand
CTTCACGTTGCCGCGTCGGATGAGGAGGTGTGGGTCGCGATCGCGACTCAGGCGACCGACGGGCGTTTCGTCGAGGAGCGCCTGCGCGATGTGCTGTTCGGCTTGGTCTTGACCGCGGCGGAGGCCGAACTGTGGGAGCCTCGCGCGGACTGGCCGTCGGGCGAGCTCGCCTGGTTCGAGGTCGCGCGCCTTGGCTTGCGCGAGTCACTGAGCTGACCGGACGACACGCCGCCGAGACGCTGGACGTCGGCCTCCTCGATCCCGAGCGAGTACGCAAGGGTCGAGGCCTTGCCGCCCATTAGTGCCTGTTGCGCGCGCTCCACGCTGCGCGAACTGGTCGCGGTGGCGATCCACGTACTCGTCGACCGCGCGCTCAACCAGCTCGGCCTGCTTCAGGCCCGACATCAGCGCGGCGTAGCGGACCTTCTCCTTGGTGGCCTCATGAACCTTGATCGGGGATTGTGCTCGCGACATAGGATATCTCGGTACCTCGGTACCACAGTATCATGCCCTGCATTCCGATTTCGGGCCTCCGCGCCTCCTCGCTCGCAGCCGGCGCTGGCGCGGCGGTAGGATGAAGGCGCCAGGCCGACGTAGCTCAGCTGGTAGAGCACCTCCATGGTGACTACGCCGGCAGCAGCCCTGGCCCGAGACACGAGGTGCTCGGGTCAGTCGAGACGCCAGTCTTCGAGGACGCGTGGGAGGCATTTCGGGGAGGCGGCTGGCTTCCCACGCGCGAGGAGAACCGACTCCGCCTCATTCTTCGCCACCGCCGCAAAGGTCAGGTCGTTGGTGATTGACGAGTCGTTGGACGTCGAGACAGTACTGTCTTATATCGCGGCGGCGCACGATCAGGCGTGGACGAGGAGATCGGCGAGTGGGTCGCTCTCGATCCCGGCAACGCGGCTATCCGTCAGATCATCGAGGCGTACGCACCGAGGCGTCCGCGGGCGCTGCTCGACGCGCTGGCGAGGATCACCGCCGACGCAGAGCCACAGCGAAGACTGGCGCTCTGCAAGCCCTTCTTCGATGTAAGGCCTGACGAGCTCCTCGAAGCGCTCAGCTTCCATCGGGCCGATCAGCATGCGGCGGCCGATCTACTCGTCGCGCGCTACAAAAAGGCGACTAAGAACAGCGAGCGCGAGCAGGTCCTGCTGCTGTGGCGGGCGCTGCGGCCGACCAAGGACGAGCCTCGACGCCAGCTTATCAAGGAGCTCATGGTCCCAATGGCCACGCTGAACGGCGAAGCTCTCGACCTCGTCCTACGGGAGATCGATCTCGCCCGCCAGCCACCACGAACGAAGAGCGCACTGCGCACAGCACTGCGGGGAAGGCGGGGATCGCTTCAAACGCAAGAAGCAGGTGCGAGCAAAGCTTGAGTCTCTGGGCTGGAGCCGGCGGACCGGACGGTTGCGTTACCGGGAGGTCGATGTCGATTAGCCGGACCACACCTGCACGAATTATCGCCGGACTCTTGACAGCGACCCGACGCTGCACCTTGGCCGATTAGCTCAATCCTCTCGCGCCAGCATGAGCCCGCCCATGAAGGCTAGGCACCCAAGGCGATGGCGACGAGTTCCGCTACCGACCGCCGAGGGCATCGCCGCCTGGCCAGGCCGACGGTGCCGAGCCTGCCGGACGCCGTGCTCGACGATGACGCGGATCTGTACTGAGTCGTAGCCGATGCTTCGTCAGCGCCTCGATCACGGCAACCGCACCGACGATTTCCCGAGCGGATCTGCAGCGTGTGCTCCCGACCTTTCGCAGGCCGCCGCGCTCATCGATGTGCATCCTTCGTTCATTACTCGTGCCGTGCGTGATCTGGGGATAGCGCCGGTCGAGTGGGGCCGGGCGCGAGCGCTACCTGCAGATCCCGGACGTGCTGCTGATCGCGACTCATGCCCGACGCAATGCCGTCGAGGAGGTCGCTGGTGGCCTGGTCGAGCTGGCGGAGCTCCAGGCACCGGAGCTTGCAGGATGGGTCACCACAGAAGCAGAGCAATTCCTTGCCGCGCTTCCCGCGCCGGAGCCCGAGGAGAGCGACACCTTCCTTGCGGAGCTGCGAAGCGAGCTGCCCGGGAAATGGGCCGATCGCGCGGAGGCGATCTACCGCCGCCATCTGAATGACTAGACGGGATGACGCCGTTCGCGGTATCCGCGGTCGGACCAGCCGCCGTTGGGCTCGCCCACACCGGGCGTGAACCCGAACGCGTCGAGCTCCTCGGGCGTGAGGGCGATCCCCGAGTCCTTCGAGCACGCCGACGCGGCCGTGTGCGACGGTCACCGTGTCGATCGCCGACACGACGAGCGTCAGCAGGAGAGCAGCGGTCATGTACTCCCCGCGGAGTCGTCCCTTGACGTCCTCGCGGACACACATGGACGTGATCAGATGCGGGCGGGCGGCGCCCGGCCTTCGCTCGCGGCGGCTTGATGTTGGGGTCCTCGAAGTGCCAGGACAGGAAGGCCCCCACGCGGTTCGAGTTGCGCACGTCGACCGCGATCAGCCGGCGCCCCTTCACCGCGTCGGCATGGTGCCACGCCGACCGAGCGGGCTCAGGGCTTGGGACACCGATCAGCCTGTGCCGCGCGGTATACAGACGCCAGCGCACAGCGCTCCCAGGGCCACTGACGGACGGCAGGTAGTGGTCGAGACGCACCCGGGTCTCCGGATCACCGGACCGGCGAGCGTCCGAGACGACCAGCGCCGCCGCCAGTCGCCTGATGAGTTCATCACGGTCAGGCACGACCGTACATTCGAGAGGATGCTCCGGACGCTACAGCTCGGGCCGACCGGCTCCTATGGCGGGACGAAACGCGCCGGGCAGACGGACGCCCAGGTCATCCCCGGGGTGCTGAGCCAGTCTCCTCCTCCGGTCCGGCGGCGGTAGGATGCGAGCGTCAGGCCGACGTAGCTCAGCTGGTAGAGCGCAGCCATGGTAAGGAAGAGGTCTGGGGTTCGACTCCCGCGTCGGCTCTTTTTCGGTACCGCAAGGTCACCGCAGATCGATACACTTTTTGTCCCAGGTTGTCCTCGTCTGTCCATCGGAGGAGGGCGACGAATCATCAGCACAGGAGTCAAAAATGGTGCTCTACCTAGAGATAGGGCGCCCCTGGAACCCCAGCATGGTAAGGAGGGGGTCTCGGGTTCGAGTCCCGACGTCGGCTTGCCTTGCAAACCGCATGACTAAACGCTGGACACCCGGGAGGCGCGCCATATGAAGGCGGCTGTGATCTACGAGAACGGCAGTCCAGATGTTCTGCGCTACGAGGACGTAGCTGACCCGGAGTGCCCCGACGGCTGCGTGCTGATCGACGTCGAGGCGATCAGCGTCGAGGGCGGGGACGAGCTGGCCCGCGCGGGATCGCCTCCGCAGTCGGTCCCGCATATCGTGGGCTATCTCGCCGCAGGCACGGTCGTCGCGGTCGGCGCGGGCGTCTCCGACCGCGCGGTCGGTGACCGGGTCGTGACCCTCAACTCTGCACCCTGGGTCGCACGCTTCCAAGCGGGTCGTTCCCGCCATGTCCACCTGGCCCATCCCCGACGGGTTGGACGCCGCCGCCGCTGCGTGTGTTCCGGTCGCGTTCGGGACAGCCGAGGAGTGTCTGTTCACCGCCGGCCATCTGCAGGCCGGGCAGACCGTTCTGATTCACGCCGGGGCGGGAGGCGTCGGGATGGCGGCGATCCAACTCGCCAAGCACGCCGGTGCAACCGTCATCTCAACCGCGTCCAGCGACGAGAAAGCTCGAGCGCCTGAATGAGCTCGGTCTCGACCACGGCATCAACTACGCTCGCGAGAGCTTCGTGGCGCGAACGCACGAACTGACCGACGGTCGCGGCGCTGACGTGATCCTCGATTCGATCGGAGGCCAGAACCTCGTCGACAGCATTGGTGCGCTCGCCTACCGCGGCTCGCTCGTCAGCGTCGGGCTGGCCGCCCGCGCGGGCTCCAACATCGAGGCGAGGGATCTGTGGGCGAAGAACAACACGCTGCGCGGGGTTTTCCTCGGCGGGGCGCTACTGGCCGAGTACCCCCGCGTACACGCGATGATCGCCGACTTGATCGGGCGCGTCGCGAGCGGCGACCTGCGGGTCGTGATCGACAGGACGTTCCCGCTCGCCGACGCCGCTGCCGCGCACGAGTACATCGAGAGCCGCAAGGCATTTGGCCGGGTCGTGATGACGCCGTAGGATCTCGCCGACGGTCATGCGCCAGAGGGCGGCGGGGCGCTGACCATCACCGGGGCCCACCTACGGACGCGGCCTCTAAACTAGCTCCTTCTGCTCTAAACGACCCCCTTTACGAGGGTTAGTAGTACGTTTACGTCGTGAGCAGCTTCGTGATCTGGCCCGCCACTTCCGGTCGCTTGACCTGGAGACCGTCGGATCGCTGACCAGCATCGCCGAGGCTCGCGGACGCGAGGAGGTCTCCCGTCGCCAGAACCCGGCGGGCCTTGAGACGCTGCGCCAGGTCGCGATGATTCAGAGTACGGAGGCGTCCAA
Source organism: uncultured Solirubrobacteraceae bacterium (assembly GCA_963734225.1). Taxonomy (GTDB): domain Bacteria; phylum Actinomycetota; class Thermoleophilia; order Solirubrobacterales; family Solirubrobacteraceae; genus Palsa-744. Next base: position 14,692 of record CAVTGI010000001.1, on the reverse strand, counting down.
CGCGATCGAGAACATTCACGCGCCAAGGGCTCGCATCGAAGCGCTGGTCGCGGAGAAGACGACCCCAAAGAACCGCTCAGAGCAGGAGATCGCCGGCTATCGCGATGTGCTCGGCTTGATCCACGCCAACCAGACGAATATCCCGTTCGAGCCCCGATATGTAGAGCAACTGCACGGCAATCTCTACAGATACGTGGGCGCAGGACCGCCGGACACTGGAAGCGCTTGGACAACCAGGTTGAGGAAGAACGCCCGGACGGAACCAAGGTCGAGCGGTTCACCCCGGTCTCGGCGGCCGACACGCCCGGGGCGATGCGCGCGTTGCACGAGAGCTTCAACCGGGAGCCTCGCCCAGGGCACGTACCCGCCGCTGCTGCTGAGCGCCGCCTACGTTCTGGACTTCACGATCATCCACCCCTTCCGTGACGGCAACGGTCGGATGTCGCGGCTGATCACGCTCTGGCTGCTCTACATCGTCGGCAGTGACGTCGGCAGGTTTATCAGCATCGAGAAGCTGATTGACGAAACCAAGGACACCTACTACGACGCCTTGGCAAGTCGACCACGGGTGGCACGACGGGATGCACGACCTCGCGCCATGGACCAGCTACTTCCTCGGCATCCTGGTTGCCGCATACGGCGAGTTCGAGAGCCGAGCGACCCTGCTGGCCGGACGAGGATCCAAGAAGGCGCTGATCACGACCTTCATCGACTCGCTCCTGACCGACGAGTTCACCGTCGCAGCCGTCCGTCATGCGGCCCCAGGGGTGAGCGATGGCTACATCAACAAGGTGCTTGGCGAGCTTAAGGAGGCAGGACGCATCGAACCGATGGGCACCGGCCGCAGTGCCCGGTGGCGGCGCCTACACCCGGGCCCATAGCCAACAGCCAGGGCGCTAAACACGCTCCTTCTTGCCCAAACGTACTACTAAAGGCCAGTCAGAGCAGGTTTTCGACCACAAGCCGCTACTGCGCGTCGTCCTGCAACGCAGGCGCCCAACGCTTGTTCTGCCTGCGGCGCTCGTCTTCTACAGCTGTTGCCAGGTCGAGGCCCAGGCTCAGTTCGAGCGCCTGCGCGATGTCCAGCACCGTCGCCCAGGCCGGCGCCGATTGCGCAAGCTCGATACGCGCCAACGCGCCCGCCGTCAGTCCGGCCCGGTATCCCAGCTGTTCCTGGGACTGGCCGCGCTGTTCGCGCAGCCGGCGCAAGACGATAGCGAGGGCACAATCGCGCTTGCTCGGCTTTGGCACGTTCGAACCATGCCATGCACTGCATTGTCAGGTCCATGGTCTTCATCGCCAGGTGCTGACTGCCGACAGTCTGCTATGGTCGCGCGCCGCGCCATCCCCACAGATGCGCGACCGCGCTGGCGCCACCCACTGGCGCCAGCGCGCCCTTCGGGGTTTCTCCCCGCACGGGACGCACCCGGCGCGACGATCTCCTTGCGAGCGGCGGGAGGCGGAGGGGGAGACAGGACGCGCTGAAGGTTTCAGCTAATCCCGTCGAGCAGCTCGCCCGGCGAGGACAGTTCCAGGCCGCGAGACAGGATCACGATCGTCTCCAGGCGCGGTGAGCGCTTGCAGCGCTCGAGCAGGCCGATCTCCCGTGCGATGCAGGTTGCAGATCTCCGCGAGCGCCTCCTGAGACAGGCCCGCCTTGTCGCGATGCTTGCGCAGGTTGACCGCAAATTGCTTGCGAACCGCGTCCATGACGCAACTCTCGCTGCACGCAGACGAAAGTTCCACAGACAATCATCTGCTTTGGACGATGGTTGGTTTCTACAAACCAGGCCTATGCAGGCGGATCGTCGGCCGGCGTCACCGTGTTCACCGGCAGCCCCAAGCCTGACAGCTTGCTCGGCAGGTCCAGCTTCAGCCAGCGCGACACCCGTGGCGAGAGCGTCGAGATGATGATCTCGTCAAAGCCCCGCAGGTTGATCGCATCCTGTACCGCCGCCATCGGATCGGAGTCGCCCACGATCCCATCCACCGGCGCTCCCGCCGCCTCGCCCAACTTGGGCAGCGCCTGTTCGAGCACGCCCTGTGCCTCGCCTGCGCTCTGGTCCTCGGCATCGACCACCTTGTGCAGGCCGTGGGCCGAGTTGGGCACGAGCAGCGTGAAGGCGCTCGGCCCCCGCGCAGCGCGCTCGCGCACTGCCTCCAGGAGGGGCTGCGTGGCGGCCGTCTTGTGAGCCACCACCAACACGCGCGTGGGCTTCTGTGAAGCCTCCATGATCTGCACTCCCTTCTCCCTCGTTCACAGCTATCGCCTCAGGCTACGCTTCTTCCCCGTGCGCGTGTTTGTAAGCGATGACTGCGTCGAGGTGCGCTTTGCCTGGTGGCAGAAGATCGTGGGTCTGACGCGCAACGTCAGCGTCTCGCTCAGACGTCCGCGACGTCCAGGTCGTCGAGCAGCCCATGCGCGACGCCATGCGCTCGGGCATGAAGTTCGGCCTGCGCCTGCCCTGGCTCTACTACATCGCGCGCACCATCCGCCTCGACCAGCTCTTCGCCGTGCGCCGCGGCCAGCCGGGGCTGTCCTTCGCCGTCGACAACGCCAGCCCGCTCAAGCACGTGCTCGTCAGCACGCCCGAAGCCGAGCAGCTCGCGCGGGATTTGACCCCGCCCACCCCGCCTAGCCAGCTGGGCGCCTAAGCCGAGCGTTCGGCGTTGCGCAGGCCCGCCAGCATCCAGATCGAGAACAGCCCGATCAACGCCAGCGCGCACACGAACGCCAGGCCCGTGTGCGAATGCACGCCCGAGATCAGGCCGCGGCCGGCCTCCAGGAAGGCCGTCGCCGGGTTGATGCTCGCGACCGCGTGGATCCAGCCTTTGAGCAAGCCAAGCGGCACGTACACGGGTGCCAGGAAGATGATCAAGAAGACCGGCGTCTGCATCAGCGGGCCCGCCTGGATCGAGCGGAAGCGAAATGCCACGCCCGCCGCCCAGCCGTAGCCGACCAGCACCAGCAGCGCCGCCAGGCCGAACAGGCCGAAGATGTCCACGCCGTCTCCGGTGATGCGCATCCCCGTCGCCAGCGCCACTGCGGTGACCAGGCCCAGCGTTATCGTCGCCCGCGACAGCGCCACCAGCCCGTAGCCCAGCGCGATCCCGCGGCGGTCCTGCACCGCCAGCATCAGCCTGCGCGCAAAGCCGCTTTCGAAGTCAAACGCCAGCGTGAAGCCGGTGAACAGCCCCGCGAACATCGACGACTGGCACAGCACGAACACGAACTGGAAGGCCGTGTAGCCGGCCGGGAAGTGAAAGCCCGGTACCGACCCCAGCGCAGACAGGCCGCCCGCAAAGCTCGCCAAGAAGATCAGCGGGAACACCAGCGACGGCACGAACAGATCCGGCCTGCGCACGTATGTGTACATGCTGCGCCACCACACCGTGCCAGCCACCCGCCACAGCCCACCGCCGCGGTTGGCCGTCGCGCCTGGGGTTGGGCCTGCGATCGTCGCGCTCATGTCCTCTGGAGCCTCGTTCGCAACGCGCCGGCAACGCCGAGTAGGGCCACGAGCGTCAGTCCCAGCGCCACCGCGAAGCCGCGCCACAACGCGGCCCCGTCCCATCCATAAATAAAAAGACTTCTAAAGCCCTCGATCAAATACGAGATCGGGTTCCAGGTGGCGACCGTGTGAAACCAACCGGTCCGCAGCAGGTTGCGCGGCAGGTTGCTCGACGACAGGAAGATGAACACGAAGAACAGCGGGAACAGGCCCTGCACCGCCTCGCCCGAGCCGGTCCGCAGGGCCGCCACACAGCCGAGCGCGCCGAAGGCCAGCGCGGCCAGCGCGCCGAGCACCAGGATCACTAGCGCTCCGCCAAAGCCCGCGTCCAGGTGCGCGCCCGCGACGAGGCCCATCAGGATGTATACCGCCGACTGCAGCGCGCCCAGTGCCGCCACACCCACCAGCAGCCCCCCGATCAGCGACACCCGCCGCAGCGGAGTCAGCGCGAGGCGGTTGAAGAAGCCGCTCTCGATGTCCTCCGCGAGGTTCGTGCCGGTGTTGATCAGCGAGAACATCGCCCCCTGGATGAACGCCACCGCGATCGCGAACGAGATGTAGGAGTGGGTGGGGAAGCCCGGCAGGCGTGTCGCCGCGCGCAGCCCGCTCGCGTTGACCGCCAGCAGGATCAGCGGGAAGAACACGATCGGGAACAGCTGGAAGGGCTGGCGCAGCGTCTTGAGCATCGAGCGCTTGGCCAGCACGCCCACCTGCGTTGTCAGCGTGCCGGTCACGAGGCGACCGCCGCCGAGCTTGGCTGCTTTTCGCGGTTGGCCGTGTCGTCGCCCGTCCCGGGGCCGGCGCCCTTCCCGTCGCCCGCGCCCTCTCCGTCGCCGGCGCCCTCCAGCGAGCGTCCGGTCTTGGCCAGGAACACGTCGTCCAGCGTGGGCGTGTGCAGGCGTAGGTCCGCGATCGCAAGGCCCTCGGCGTCAAGCGCGCGCACGATCTCGGCCATGTCGCCCACGCCCTGCGGCAGCCGCGCGGCGACCGCGTTGGTGGCTGCCGCCGCGTCCTCGCCGAAGCGGTGCAGGACGCCCTTCAGGCGCTCGCGGTCGCCGGGGTCCGCCGGCACCACTTCCACGCTCGGGCGCCCGATCGCCGCCTTCAGCTGCGCCGGCGTGCCCTCCGCCACGATCGTGCCGCGGTCGATGATCCCCACGCGGTCGGCCAGCACGTCGGCCTCCTCCAGGTACTGCGTGGTCAAGAACACCGTCACGCCGTCGTCCGCCAGCCTGCGCACCTCATCCCACAGGGCAGCGCGGCTCTGCGGGTCCAGGCCCGTGGTGGGCTCGTCCAGGAACAGCAGCCGCGGCCCGTGCACGAGCGCCAGGCCTGCAGGCGCATGTGCTCGCGCCCGGTCAGGAACGGGTCCAGGGCGGATTCCTGCAGCGACGCGCCGATCGCCCGGCGTACCTCTGCGCCCTGGTGGACCACGTCCAGGCCCGCCACGCGCGCGCTGCCGGATGTGGGCGGCAGCAGCGTGGTGAGCACCAGCACGGTCGTCGACTTGCCCGCGCCGTTGGGGCCGAGGAAACCGTAGATCTCGCCCGGCGCCACGCTCAGGTCGATGCCGTCCACCGCCCGCACGCCGCCCTTGAAGTCGCGCACCAGGCCCTGCACCTCGATGCCGTTGTCGCCCGGCGAGCCCGATCGGGTGGACGCGCCCGTGTGGCTGTTGGCCCCGGGGCCGCTCATCGCGACCCCTCCGGCTCGGCCGCCAGTCGTGGCGCCGGTGATGGCGCCACGCGCAGCAGCCGTGCGGGCATCGTCGGCAGCCACCAGTTCCAGCGCCCGAACAGCGACACCACCGCCGGCACCAGCAGCGCGCGGATCACGGTCGCGTCCAGCAGGATGCCCGCAGCGAGTCCGGTCGCGAGGACTTTGATTTCGGTCTCTGGCCCGGACGCCAGCGACACGAACGCGAGGAACAGGATCAGCGCGGCGCTCGTCACCAGGCGCCCCGTGCGCCCGATGCCGCGCACCACAGCCGTGTCGGTCGAGCCGGTCGCGTCGTACTCCTCGCGCATGCGCGACAGGATGAACACCTCGTAGTCCATCGACAGGCCGAACAGGAACGCGAACACCATCAGCGGTATCCAAGAGGTGATCGAGCCGGTCGCAGATATGCCCCAGATCAGGCTCGAAGCCGTGGCCGGCCTGCCACACGAGCTCCAGCACGCCCCACGCTGCACCCACGCTGATCACGTTTAGGATGACCGCCTTCAGCGGCAGCAGCAGCGAGCGGAACGCGCGTGCGAGCAGCACGAAGGTGATCAGCGCGATCAGGCCGATCATCAGCGGGAAGTTGCCGTACACGGCGTCGATAAAGTCCTTGTTCTGGGCGCCCAGCCCGCCGACGCGGACTTCCGGGCCGGCCGCGTGCGCGGCAGCTTTCACACGTTCGAGCGTGTCGCGCCCGGCTGGCGTGGAGGCGTCGGCGGTGGGGAACTCGTCCACGACTGCCACCCCTGCACTGCGCCACGTGGGCAGTGCCGGCGCAACCGCGCCGTGCACCCCGGACACCGCTGCAAGCTCCTGGGCCACGTGCGCGGGCGAGGTCGAGGCGGAGCCGCCCACCAGCACCTCGGCGGGCACAAGCACGCCCGAGCCGATACCCGAGCGCTCCAGCGCCAACAGGCCCTGCTTGGCGTCGCCTTCCTTGGCGATCGTGTTCACGTTGGCGGTGCCCAGCTGCAGGTTGGTCGCCGCCAGCACCAGCGCGGCGAGCACCAGCGCCGCGCCAGCCGCCGCCAGCCAGCGCGTGCGCACGATCAGGCGCGCCCAGCCGGTCCACGAGCGGCTGGCCTTGTCGTCGTCGCGGATGTGCGGCCAGTCAAGGCGCGGGCCGAGCTTGCTGAGCACGACCGGCAGCAGCGTCAGCGCCACCGTCACGCTGATCAGCGGGATCAGCATGCCGCCGTATCCGACCGAGCGCAGGAACGGCAGCGGCAGCGCCACCAGCGCCAGCAGTCCGATCGCGACCGTCGTCCCGCTGAATACCACCGCGCGCCCCGCCGTCTGCATCGCCCGTTCGATCGCCGCCTCGCCCGACGCGCCGTGGGCGCGCTCCTCGCGCCAGCGCACGACCACCAGCAGGGCGTAGTCGATCGACACGCCCAGGCCGATCAGCGCGATCAGGAACTGGACGATGGGGGAGACTTCGGTCAGCGTCGTCAGGCCCCAAACGACCAGGAACGTCGTCAGGATCGACACGATCGCCATCATCAACGGCACCAGCGCCAGGAACGAGCCGAACACGAACGCCAGCACCAGCAGCGCGCCCAACCCGCCCAGCATCGCCTCCAGCAGCACGCCCGGACCGTTGCCGCCTCCGCTCTGGTTTGCCAGCGCGTCAAAGCCCGTCAGGTGCACCTTCGCGCCCGCTACCGTCGTGCCGGCCAGCGCGGCGCTCGCGTGTTTAGCCGCTTCGGGGTTGTCTTCGAAGGCCTGCTTGGGGTCCGGCGGGGGATAGGCGATCACGAATGTGGTCTGACGATCACCCGACAAGAACGCGCTGCTGTGCGTGCTCGCAAAGCCGGCCAGGCGCGTGCCCGGCAGCGTGCTCGCCAGCCGCGCTTCGACCGCGCGCAGTTCTGACTGTACGGCCGGTGAGTTCACCGAGCGGCCCGCCGGGAGTGTCACCACGGCCAGCAGTGGCGCGCCGTTGCCGCCCGTGTGATGGAAGTCGCGCTGGATCTGCTGGTTGGTCAGCCAGCCCTCCTTGCCGGGCACCGAGAACTTCTGTTTGAGCGCTTTGGTCGCCGACCCGGCCGATGCCCCGCCGACCAGGGTCAGCACGACCCAGAAGGCCACCACGATGCGTTTGTGCGCGAGAACCCAACGGGTGATCGTTGTCATGGCGAGTCTCCTTTCCGCGCCGGCGCGCCGGCGGCCGAGCCTGCTGGACGTGTACGACAGCCAAGACCTGCGACCGACCCGAAACTCATCGCCGGGCCGGCGTTGATTCGGTTAGGAATCATTCCGTGCAGAACAATCTATACCACAAATCTTTCCGCGACGATATGATCAGTGTTATGAAGGGGGCCAAGACCGACAGTAGCGAGCCTGCAGCAGCGGTTGAACCCCCCGACGCGTGTCCGCTGCCCGCCGGTGCCGACCCGTCCACGTCTGCGGTCGCCAACACGCCCTTCCAGGCGGTCGGCTTCGTGGTGTCCTCGATCGGCTATGCGGTCGGCCGACGCTTTCACCAGGTCCTCGCCCCTCTGGAGCTCGAACCGCGCGAGTTCGCGCTGCTGCGCGCGGTGGGCGCCGCCGAGGGCCAGTCCCAGCAGGCGATCGGCGAGCGCCTGCAGATACCGCCCAGCCGCATGGTCGCCTTCGTCGACGCGCTCGAGGCGCGCGGCCTGCTCGAACGCCGGCACAACCCCGCCGACCGCCGCACGCGGGCGCTGCATCTGACCGCCGCCGGGCGCAAGCTGCTCGGGCGCGCGTTCGTCCTGGCGGCCGACCTCGAGAGCCACCTGTGTGCCCAGCTCAGCGCGGCCGAGCGCGAGCAGCTGCTGGCGCTGCTTGCGCGCGTCGGCGATCAGCTCGGCCTGCCGCCCGGCGCGCACGCCGCGCACGCGGCGATGGTCGACGAGTAGCACGGTCAGGCCGGAGCCGACCAAGTGGAGTCCGGAGCGACCTTCATGGCGCAATTCCGCAGGAAGTTCTCCACGGCGTCCGCGCCCATGGGTCGCGCGAGCAAGAACCCCTGTCCGCTGTCGCAGTGCTCGTCGCGCAGGAATGACAGCTGCTGCTCCTGCTCGATTCCCTCGGCAAGCGTCTCGATCGAGAGGGCGCTGCCAAGCTGCACGAGCGTGCGCATGAGAGTCTCGCTCTCGGGATTGCCGAGCAGGCGATGGACGAAGGAGCGGTCGATCTTCAGTGCATCGACGGGGAACCGCTGCAGATGGGCGAGGGAGGAGTAGCCGGTTCCGAAGTCGTCGATCGCGACCCGCACGCCGAGGTCCCTGATGGCTGTGAGCCTGCGAGCGGTTTCCTCGACGTCCTGCATCAGCGTTGTCTCGGTGATCTCGAGGGTCAGCGCGTGGGCATGGAGCCCACTGTCTGCGAGCGCATCGCCGACGTCGGTGATGAGCTCGTCGGTGTCGAACTGGCGTCCAGAGACGTTGACCGCGACGCCGATCGCATGTCCGGCCTCGCGCCACGCAGCACCCTGGCGACATGCGTCTTGGAGCACCCAACGCCCAACCTTCGTGATCAGCCCGGTCTGCTCCAGCGCCGGGATGAAGTCGTCGGGCTGGACTACCCCTCGCATCGGGTGTTTCCAACGGAGCAGCGCCTCGACGCCGATCGGAGTCAGATCGCACAGGTCGAAAGTGGGTTGATAAACGAGGAAGAACTCGTCGTTGGGCAGGGCGTTGCGCAGGTCTATTTCCAGCTGGATTCGGCTCTGGACGGCGTGCTGCATCGCAGACTCGAACACAACGCAGCGGTTCTTGCCGTCCCACTTGGCGTGGTACATCGCGATGCTCGCATCGCGCATGAGCTCGTCGGCAGACGTCTTGTCAGTCGATCCGCGTGTGCAGATGGCGATGCCGATGCTCGCGGTCATGTGCAAGCGGGCGCCGTGCTCGCCAGCGAGCTCGAACGGTTCGCCGAGCGTCTCCAGCAGCCGCTGCGCGATGAGCTCGGCGCTCACGGTCGAGAGCTCTTCGGCGACGATCACGAACTCATCGCCGCCCAGGCGCCCGAGCGTGTCACCCACGCGCATCGTCGCGTCGAGTCGCAGTGCGACCGCCCTGAGGATCTCGTCGCCGGCGTCGTGACCGGACGTGTCGTTGACGGACTTGAAGTTGTCGAGATCGACGATCAGCACCGCCATCGGCTCGCTGTCGCGGCGCGAGCGCACGAGCATCCTTTCGACGCGGTCGAGGATCAAGGTGCGGTTGGGCAATCCGGTCAACGCGTCGTGCGTGGCGAGGAACGCCAGCTCCTCTTCGCGTCGCACGAGCTCATCGTCTGCGCGTCGACGCTCGACCTCGACGCGTTCACCGACGGTTATGAGGGTCATCTCGAGACTCACCTGCAGCATCCGCAGCGCGTCATACAGCGCCTCTTGCGAGACCCCCAGCTGCGCCGCGCTCTCGCGCAACACCTCCGCCGTGACCTTGCGCCAGCGCACACAACGCTTGATCACCTCGTGCAGCGGCGCCGCGCGCCGGCCGGCCAGTTGGCCGAAGATCTGCCCGGCTTCCCGGCCCACGGCCATGGTCGTCTCGGGATCGTCGCCCGCCATCCAGCGCGCCACGGCGGCTGTCGTCAGCAGGCAGATCCGCTCAAAGCTGTGCCTGACCAGGGCGTCGAGCAACGGGCTGTCGCGTCTGGTCCTCGCGACCGTCCGGCGCAGCACCTCCTCCCTGTGCTCGTTGAGCGCCTGACCCAGAAGACGGACCTCCTCGCTGGGCGCCACCGGGGCCAGCGGAGCGGACGTCGTCGGTGCGTCATGCGCCGGGGCGGGTTTCATGGTCGCGCCGCGACCGCCGGGCGCATCTTGGCCGGGTCGAGCTCGACCGAGGCGCCGTCGTGTCCGGCGTCCTCCTGCGGACCGCTCTGGCTTTCGAGCAGCGTCTCGACCGCGTCGACCGATAGCGGCCGGGCGAACAGGTAGCCCTGTCCGTGATCGCAGTGTTCGCGCTGGAGCCTATGCAACTGCTCGCGATCCTCGATGCCCTCGGCGAGCGTTTCCATGTGCAGTGTCTTGCCCAGCGCGACGAGCGTTTGGACGATCGCGCTGGACTCTTTGGAGTCGACGATGCCGGTGATGAACGAGCGGTCGATCTTCAGCGTGTCGGCGGGAAACTGGCGCAGGTAGGCGAGCGAGCTGTAGCCGGTGCCGAAGTCGTCGATGGCGACGCGCATGCCGAGTTGCTTGAGCGCGTACAGGCGCGCGGCGGTCACCTCTGGGTCGCGCACAAGCGCCGTCTCGGTCACCTCGAGCGTGAGCTGGGCTGGGTCCAGGCCGCTGGCACGCAGGGCGCCGGCCACGTGGTCGAGCAGCGAGCCGGTGTCCAGCTGGCGGCCCGAGACGTTGACGGAGACGGCGAGCGGGTGTCCACTGTCGCGCCAGGCGACGGCCTGGCGGCATGCCTCTCCCAGCACCCACGCGCCGATGTGGACAATCAGCCCGCTCTCCTCGGCCAGGGGTATGAATCGATCGGGCGTCAACAGCCCGCGCGCGGGGTGCTGCCAGCGGAGCAGCGCCTCGACGCCGATCATGCGCTCGGTGTGCAGGTCGACGATCGGCTGGTACAGCAGGACGAGCTCACCTCGCTCGCATGCGCCGGCGAGATCCATTTCGAGCTCCACGTGGTCGCGCGCCGCGATCTGCATGTCGGACTTGAAGGCGGCGCAGCGATTCTTGCCTTCGCTCTTGGCCTGATAGAGGGCGAGGTCAGCGTCGCGCAACAGCTCGTCGGCGCTCTCGCGCAGGCCCCAGGCGACGCCGATGCTCGCGGTCAGCGACAGCTCTCGGCCGGCGTGCTCGCACAGGTCATAGGGCTGGCGCAGGACTTCGAGCAGCCGCTCGGCCACGAGCTCCGGTCCGGTGGCGAGCGTGGTGCCCTCGACCAGCACCACGAACTCGTCGCCACCGAGACGCGCGGCCGTGTCGCCCTCGCGCACTACGCCCTGCAGGCGCTTTGAGACGATCCGCAGCAGCTGGTCGCCGGCGCCGTGGCCGAAGCTGTCGTTAACGTGCTTGAAGTTGTCGATGTCCACATACAGAGCCGCCACCGGCACCTGTTCGCGGCGGGCGCGGGCGAGCATGTGCTCGGCGCGATCGAGTGCGAGCACGCGGTTGGGCAGCCCGGTGAGCGCGTCGTGCAGCGACTGATGGCGCAGCTCGCCGGTGCGCTGATCGACCAGCACGAAAGCGCGCTCGCGCGAGCTGCCGAGGATCAGCGTGAGAGCTGCAAGCAGGATCGTCGTCAGTACGCCGCCCAGCAGCACGAGCAGACCCTGCAGGGGGGCGGACAGCGCGGGAGCGGGCTCGGCGCCGACTACGCGAATCACCCAGGTGCCGGCCAGCCGGAAGGTCGTCGAGGAGGCGAACCGTGGCGTGGCGGCTTTTCCGGCGCCGCCGATGCGCACGAGCGGATCGCCGGGGTTGCTGTGATAGAGGGCGACCGACAGCCCGCGGTGCGGTTCCAGTGCGGTGCGGGCGAGAGCGGGGATCGAGAAGGAGCTCTCGACCCAGCCCAGCAGCGCGACGCGACGTTGTGCGACAGTGGCGAGCGGGGCGCCGGCCCGATAGAAGGCGCTTTCCATAAAGCAGGTGCTCACCCCCTGGGCGGTGACCGGGTAGACGAACAGGTTGGCGCTGTTGGCGATCTCGCTCATCTGGTGCGCCGTATCCGTGCCTTCCACGGGGAAGCTGCCGATCGCGCTGTGAGCGTCGCACCAGTCGCCCTGCACGAGCGCCGCGACTTCGGGGGTGTAGTCGGCGCCGCCGCCTGCCAGCAGGCAGTAGCTGGACTTCCGTGACAGGGCCACGGGTTGGACGCGTCCGCCCACGAGCGCGCGGAAGGCGGGGTCGGCGTCGCGGGCGGCCAGGAACGCGCGCAGGCTCGGCGCCGGCACGCTGCGTATGACGAGCGTGCCGAGTGCTCCCACCTGCGGCTGCCTGGCTGTCAGTTCGTCGAGCCAGCGCGAGAAACCGCTGGCGCCGAGGCGCGGCTGCTGCGTAAGGGCGGTGCGCAGCGAGGTCACGAAAGCTGCCTCGCGATTCAAGAGCATTTCGGCCGTGTCGGACACGTCCGAGGCGGCTGTGTTAAACGCGAGGCGTTCGGAGCGGCGCACGCTGTTGCGCCACAGAGCGCTCGCGACCAGCGACAGGATGACGCCGACGATGAGAATGCCCGCGACAGCCACGCGCCAGTGCCGCTGGCCCGCTAGCTTTTGCAGGAGACGCACACGGGCCTCTACGGCAACCTGTTTGCGCCGGTCACTCGTGGCCGTTGTGGCGGAAGCCACGCCAGAGCGGACAGCCAGCCGCGCTCGTTGGCGGTGAGGACCGCTTGGGTGCGGTCGGCCACGCCGAGCTTGCCATAGATGTTGTGAAGGTGGGTGCGTACGGTGCTCACGGACAGGGCGAGGTCGTGTGCGATCTGGTTGTAGGTGCTGCCTTTGGCAAGCTGCTCGAGCATCGCGAGCTGTCGCTTGGAGAGTGGGTTGGGGTCGAGGTGGCGTTGGCGCGGTTGCTGGCTGGCGCCCGGCGGTTCGTGCATCAGCTGGCGCAGCTGCTCGGTCCCCAGACCGACTGCGCGGGCGCTGTGGAGCATCTCGCCGGGGGAGACTCGTGCGCCCTCTTCGTAGTGGGCTAGCATGTCGGCCAGCCGGATGATCGCCGCCTCGCCCTCGCCCTCGCCCTCGGCGTCGGGGTTGTGGTGGTGCGCGATCGGTGTGGCCAGCGACGCCGGCAGCCTCCAGCGGCGGATCAGCACGCCGCCGACGAGGGCGTGGTCGACGCCGAGCTCCCTGCGCTCCTGATGGATGCGCTCCTCGGGCGTGCCTGCGCCTTTGTGGACCTGGGCGGGGTAGCCGGGGTGAGCATGGATCAGCGCCAGCTTGCCGATGTCGTGCAGGAGGCTCGTGACGGCGAGGCGGTCGCGGTTGGCATAGCCCGCGATGGCGGCGATCCTGTCGGCGGCGCGCTGGGTGGCCAGGGCGTGCAGCCGGAAGCGCTCGGGCACCGAGCCCCATATGTTGGCGCGCTCGAAGAAGTCGAACGTGCGCACGCGGCTGGCGAGCGCCTGGATGGCGTGGGGTCGCAGCAGTTCGACGGCGCCCGCGACGGTGTCGGTGCGTTCGTGCCCGGGTTGTCCACCGTTGGCGAGACGCAGGACGGCGGTCATCAGGGCGACGTCGGACTCGACAGCCGATATGACGTCGGCCGTGGAGTGGTGGTCGTCGGTGATCACGGCCAGCAGGCGATTGCGCGCCTCGCCCAGCGCTGGAAACTCCTCGAGCGCTCGGAATGCGACCGTCAGGCGTGCACTGCGGTCCGTGCGCGGTACGCGAACGAGGGGTCGCTGGCTGACTGTGACTGAGTCGCCGAGCGACTCGTACTTTGGGGTGACGCCGCGTGTTGTGGGCGTCTGGGTGACGCCTCGTGTCATGGGCGTCTCCTGACTGCGGTATCGAGTGCCGCGATAGATGCGGAATGGCTCCCTGGTCTCTTCGACCTGCCACCTGCATCGGCGGTTCATGGAGCTAGCGTTAGCCGATCCCAAGAATTCCGCTTTCCGGTACTGTTCCGATGTTCTGCTACCGTGATTGTCCGAAGGCGGGCTCTTGCGTGGAGCAGATGACAAGCGGTCGGGTGCCGATCCAGGTGAGGATCGGCCCTCGCTCGGCGGGCAACGGGACGCGCTGGACGAGCTGACCGGATCGCTCCGAGCCGACTCCGCCCGGACGGCAGCAGACAGCGACCAGCATGCTTCAGACCGCGACCAGACGGCCTCCGACAGCGATCAGACCGATTCCGACAGCGACCAGTCGGCCTCTGACACCGACCAACGCGCTTCGGAGGAGGATCAGGCCGCCAGCGACCTGGAAGCGCTCGCGACCGACGAGCAGGTTCGCGGGGCGGGAAGCTTGCATCGGGAGCATGCGATGCACCTGCGCCACGAGCAGTCTCACGCGCGTCTGCGAACTGGGGTATCGCGGGAGATCACAGCGGATGAGCGCGATCAGGTGGCCGCCCAGCGCGATCGGGTCGCGCAGATGCGAGACGCTCGCGAGGCGGCGAGCGATCGTACGGGGGCGTCCTTGCAGTCGGGGGGCCAGCAACATGGGGAGGGGGCCCTCAGCCAAGCCCGCGATCGTCGGCGGGCCGCCGACGATCGTGCTCGCGCCGCGGCCGATCGTGCGAGAGCGGCCGACGATCGTGCGCGCGCGGCCGATGAACGAGCGCAGTCCGCGCGTGAGCGCGCCCTGGCCGCGCGAGATCGCGCTCAGGCTGCGATCGACCGTGCGGCTTCTGAGGTCGATGAGCTGACTCACGTCCGCCGGCGCGGCGCTGGGATGAAACAACTTCAGCGGGAGATCGACCGCGCACGCCGCGCGCACGCAGAGCTCGTGGTCACCTTCGTCGATGTGGATGGCTTGAAGCAGGTCAACGACACCGATGGTCACATGGCGGGCGATTCGTTGCT